>JANQNK010000007.1 GCA_028279595.1 Thermoplasmatota archaeon | reverse complement strand
ATTCCGGCTCATCGGGACAGAGGCGGACATTCGGGATAGCCACCCCGCCGACGGTCACCGGGTTCGAGACATCGGGAACGTTCATATCGAACGTCCACGACACCGGCGACGCGAACACGGAGATGACCCTCGTCGACTACAGTGCCGGGATCAACGCGAACCAGACCCTGTCGGTACAGGTCCGGTCCTCCCCGGACATCCTGATGGCGGGCGCCTCCGCCTGGGAGAACGTCGACGCCTACGACAACACGATCGCCACCCCAGCTGGACGCTACATCCAGTACCGGGTCCTCCTGACAGGGACAGGCATGAGCTCCCCGGTACTCCGGGACATCGAGATATCCTACCAGGTCAGTCCCGCATGGATCACAGGGACTGTGACCAACGAGGGCGGTTATCCAGTACCTGGAGCCGTCGTGAGTATGGAGACAGGTGGGTTGACGGTGGCCGACGCGGTCTGCGATCCATCGGGCGATTACAGGCTGGGGATCTCGGCAGGGGCCTACACCATGAGAGTGACGGCCGACGATTACAATCCGTACTGGCAGAACGTGAACGTCGTTGGGAATGCGGTGCTCGACCTCGAGATCCGCTTCAAGAACGTCCTCTTCCAGTCGACCGTCGAGGACTTCTCCACCGGGACTTTCACGGACACCTTCGGAGACTCCCAGAGGGGTGCGGTAACACTCGCCGCCAACATCGCTCGGGACCAGACCGTCTTCAGCAACGAGGGGGAATGGGCCGACTGGCACCGCGCCCAGCTCGTGGACGGAAGGTTCAACCGGCGGTTCCACGGCGTGATAAATGCTCCCCAGAGCGAGGGTTACAAGAACAGGCAGTGGATCGCCGTGGACCTCGGTTCGCAGCAGGACATTGCCATGATCGACTATTACATGAGCTACGATACCCGGTACTGGCAGAACGGCTTCGCCATCACTGCCTACACGGACTACGATGCGCCGAACGAGACATTCTCCGGCGGGACGGACCTGGTGAACTTCACCAAGAACACCTGGACGTCGGCCAGTGACTGCCCCGACAGGTTCACCTTCGAGGACGGCGCTGTATACAATGCCTCGAGCGGAGCTCCTGTCAGCGGATGGCTCCCGGGATCCTCCTCCGTCACCGCCCGCTACGTCGTCGCACATCAGATATACGGCAATTACACGAACAGCGACTCGTGGCACTACTACCGGATCGCGGACCTGGGCGTCTACACCCCATCTATGATCGGCGAGTACGTATCAGAGGTCTGGAACACCACGAACCCTGACAGCAGGATCAGCGCCGTTCAGTGGCACGCCGACGTGCCGGACGGTACGACCATGGACGTCTTCCTGAGGTCGGGCGACTCCGAGGCCGGTATCCTTCTCGAGCCGTGGGTCGCGGTCGATAACATGGAGTACGACTTCGGGTCCGTCTTCGAGGGTCAGTTCATCCAGTACAGGGTGGTCATGAACTCGACGGACGGCGTCTCGACACCGGCCCTGAGGGACATATCGGTCTACTACTACGAGAACCCGGCATGGATCATGGGAACCGTTAGCCAGAAGTTCATCGGCACCCTCATCCCACTCGCAAGGGTCGACGCACAGCAGGATGCTGGACTCCTCCTCAACGTCACGGTGCTCACAGGCCAGAACGGTTCGTACATCGCTCCCGTGGAATACTCCGCCGGAGGACCGCTCCTCTACTATCTCCACGTATCCAAGGCCGGATACCAGGACGAGGTCGGCATGGCGAACACGAGCCTGGCGATACCCCAGACCGTGAGCGACGTCGAACTCAGCCCCAACGACGACTGGACCCAGATGGGCGGGAGCCCGGACAGGACATCGTCGACGGCAATTCCGAGCCAGTACTTCGCCCCCGGCGTCGAATGGAAGTCCTACATCGGCGGTTACGCCGAGTGGGGCGTCATCTACGATGTCAACAAGGACAACAAGAACGACATCGTCATGCTCTACGGCCAGAGGGTCGTTGCGAAGACCCCCGACGACGTCCTCCTGTGGGTCGGCGACACCAGCGAGGTCGACAGGATAATCGGGATCTACGACCTCGACAAGAACGGAATCGTGGACATCGTTGCCGCCAAGCGCTACCCTGCGAGGATATCCATAATCAACGGCGTCAACGGGTCGCTGCAGTACGAGAAGACCTGGAACGCCCAGTACCTCCATAGCTACGCGCCGGACAACATCATCGTCGACGACTTCGACGGACTCAACGACGGAAAGTACGAGATGATAATCAAGCTGAACGACGGACGGCTCCGGGCTTGGTCGTTCGAGACCAAGGGTTGGAAGGTCGATCCGCAGACAATGTGGGACATCTCCTACACCTACGATTCGAAGAACAGCATCGCTGTCGGCGACGTCGACCTCGACGGCGTGAAGGACGTCGTGGTCCTGACGGCCTACAGGATCTCGGTCTACAATGCCGAGGACGGCACGTTCAAGTACGACGATGTTATCAGCTCATCCCCCTACCGCGTCGGCGGTTCCCTGATCATCACGGACCTCAACGAGTCCGACGGCCGGGGCAACGTCATCGTGCTCCACACCGAACCCAATCACAACTGGTACAAGAACAACGACGTCTACACCTATGACGGTGTGATGGTCCTCGAATGCAACGAATCCACCATCGGTATCCGCAGCCACTACATCATAGAGAAGGGTGGGTGGGGGAACCAGATACTCTTCGAATGGATGCGCGGTTCCGTCGCGGACGTCGACGGAGACGGCGTCCTCGAGTTCGTCGGCAACATCAGGAACATAAGCAGGGACGCCAGGTCCGCCGGGCGGAATCACTGGCACTGCATCATAATCGACCTGGAGAACGGGACCCTCGAGGGGACCTGGGGCTCGATGCAGGAATACCAGTGGGAGTCCCGTGCCATCGCAAACATCGACGAGGACCCCGAGAGCGAGATCATCCTCTGGTCGGACACCAGCGAGGACCACTGGATAGCCCTCGACGGCAACGAGACCGGATACCACGAGAAGTGGAACGTCAGCGGGTACCGGGACGCCTACTGGAACAGGTGGTTCGAGGCCCAGCACGATCCCACTCAGTGCTGGTTCAGCTCTGGACAGTACTACTGGGAGTGGTACCAGGTATACGGCCCCAATGCGTACGGGGACATCGACGGAGACGGGATCAACGAGATCTTCCTCCTCGACCAGGGGAACTTCAGCGCCTTCAACGCCAACGGTTCGAACCTCACGAGGGTCTGGAACTTCATACCTCCGCCGAACGTTCCCACGCCGCGGATATACATGCGGGACATCGGGAACCTTACGGGGGACGACGTCAACGAGGCGATCATCGCTACCGACGACGGGTACATGTACGTAGTGAACAGCACGGGCTCCGCAAGGACCGTGAGGACCGGCGGTGCGACCAGCAACCTGTGGTCCGCGGACATGGACCAGGACGGCGACCAGGAGATAATCGCTCAACTTCCCCACGAGACCTGGATAACCATGCTCAACGCCACCGGGGCCGATTATCACAACGAACCGCAGGCCTATCCACTTCATCATCTCCACCGGGACACACACTTCCTGATCGACTATGACAACGACGGGAAGATCGAGATGATCACCAAGAACTGGGGCAATGTCTATTGCTACGAATGGGACGGTGTCCTCAACGAATGGGACAGGGAGTGGCGGTTCAGGAGGACCAACATCTGGAAGGGGCGAGAACGTCTCTATGCGTTCAACTCCTTGACGGTGGGGTACTTCAACAGCGACAACGTGATGGACATCTACTTCCAGTACAACAACTACTCGTACAGCCAGCCGAACGAGTGGTCGACCTACGTGACCGGGTCCATGGTCCTGGACGGCGCCACCCAGAAACCCCTGTGGGTCAAGGACGGTACCCGTGTTCGCTACGGCATCGTCTACGATGTCGACGACGACGGTCTCGACGAGATCCTGTCCCAGGACGGCACGACCTTCAAGGTGTTCGACCCGCTCATCGGCGAGTTCACCTACACGCTTCCCAACTCTCCAACTTACTCCTACGGCGGTCACATGATCGGCCAGGGCGACTACGACATCGCTCCCGAGCTCCTCGTGGCATACCAATTCCACTCAAGCACCGTGATCGGTTCGGCCATCGACATCGAGACCGGGGAGACCCTCTGGTACGGAGGAGACCTCAACGAGAGCACCTACCGTGTCGAGAGCTCCCGCGGCACCGCGGTGGACGTCGACGGGGACGGTGTCGACGAGATAGTCCAGACGATGGTCGACGGCAGGGCTTACTGCATAGACGACGACGGCTCCATGGTATGGAAGTTCGACCTGGAGAACGACGAGACCGTCCTGACGCCGCCGACGGCAGCGGACCTCGATTCCGACGGGACACCGGAGATAATCTTCGGTGCATCGAACGGGTACATGTACGTCCTCGACGGCAACAA
Organism: Thermoplasmatota archaeon; assembly: GCA_028279595.1. Classification (GTDB taxonomy): domain Archaea; phylum Thermoplasmatota; class JAKEGO01; order JAKEGO01; family JAKEGO01; genus JANQNK01. Next base: position 84,775 of record JANQNK010000007.1, on the reverse strand, counting down.
CGGGTCCATCGACTGGACCTTCCACTTCGGGTTCGGGACGGCGCAGCCCATCGTCATCGACATCGACAACGACGACCAGGGAGAGATCATAGTCTCGGTCGGTGACGGATACATCTACTGTCTCGACAATGTCAACTCGGTCGAGCTGAGGCTCAGGGACACGGACGTCGAGTCCGTCGTGAACCAGCCCGACGGTAACACTGTCACAATCGGCGTCGATGTCAGGAACGAGGGCGGCATACCGGCCAACAATGTCACCGTCCGCTTCGAGGACAACGACGTGATGTTCTACGAGACGAGCATAGACATAGGTCCGGGAGGCGTCGAGCACCTCGATGTCGACTGGGTATCGACACCCGTAGGCAACCACACCATCAACATCTCGGTCGATCCCGACAACCTGTTACCGGAGCTCGACGAAACGAACAACAACTTCTCGAGGACCATCTACGTGTGGCCCGTTCCAGACATGATGATAGCGAACCAGAGCAAGTGGGACAAGAACGACGACGTCACCTTCGGCATCGGGCCGATCCTCGGTTACGAGAACCGCCTCGACATAACTGTCCACAACCTCGGCCCCGTCATAGCCGAGAACTTCCTCATCAACCTCACGGACAACAACCGCACGGTAGACTCCATCATGGTCACCCTCGGCGCCAACGAGAACGGGTCCTACTCGCTCTACTGGACCCCCATCGCCGACGGGGAGAACCTGACCCACACACTTGAGATCTGGATCGACAAGGAGAACAGGATATTCGAGTCCGACGAGTGGAACAACCATGTCATCCTGAAGGCCGTTACGTTCGGACCGCCCCCAGAGATCCAGCTCCGAAGGGAGGACATCGTCCTGGACGGCAACATCGAGATGCCCGACAACAGGATCGGCGTGATAGAGGGCGACGTCCTGAAGGTCAACTGTACCCTCAGGAACACCGGTTTCCTCGTCGCGGCATACGTTGGAGCGCTGCTGTACATCGACTGCGACCGCAACTACGAGTTCAATCCACGCAAGGACGTCTACATAAACCTCGATCCCCTCTACAACGAGTGGGACCGGTGGTCGCGGGCGGTAGAGATCATCCCGTCCTACTATCACAACGTCACCATCGAACAGCCCCTGAACCTGAGGGTGAACACCGCTCCCCTAAGGAACGAGATAATCGCCAAGACCGGGCAGGACGACCTCACGGCATATCCGCTCTGCGTCAACATCGATCCCACGAACATCATCCCCGAGAAGAACAACATCAACTTCGTCGTCGTGGGCAATCTACTGGTCATCCCGACGAAGCCAGAGGTTTCCATCGTGAGCGACGACATCATCCTTGACTACCTCGAGGCCACCGTTGTCCGGAAGGATGCTAAGATCATCGTGAAGGTACGCAACCTGGGGGCCTCCCAGGCCGTGAACGTTACGGTCGAGCTCTCAGACCTCGGTGTACCGATCGGGTCCACCGTCGTGAACGTCCCCGCTGTAACGAGGGGCAAGCCTTACGACGAGGCCTTCGCGTTAGCCGAATTCACCTATGCCTTCTCCGGCGAAGGCGAGCACGTGCTCCACGTGCATCTCGATTACGCCGGCGAGGAGGCCCTTTCGATACAGACGAACAACGACGCCGACCTCGACACCAAGGCGGTAGGCACCAACCTGGACACGGCTGGATTCTCGACCGGGTTCCCAGTCCTGGTCTCACTGGCCATTCTAGTGGCCTACGCAGCCTGGAGGCGCAGGGAGGACGAGTGATCGGCAACACGGCCCGTTCCGTACAGTAACGGTCCCCCCACCGACCGATAATAACCTAGCCGGTGCGCTCTGGGACCGTTCTTTTCGCCTTTATCGGGGCCCTTACGCGCGCATTACGGTCTTATACGGTCAGGGTTAGGTTTAAATATCGTCCATCGGATGTTCGAAGCGGTGGAATGGTGTGGAATGGTGGACCATTTTACGGAGGCGTGAACATGAAGCATAGCCCTGTCTTTGTCGTATTGCTACTTTTGACTGTATCGATGACACCCGTGCTGGACACTGTTGCCTCGGCAGAGGGATCATACGCCCCGCTGCAGGCCGGCACGATATCCGGAACGGTCCTCGACGGCTCCGGGAACCCGATGGCCGGCGCTATCGTGAGTTTCAACGGCGCTAACGCCACAGTGACCGACGTGAACGGGGAGTTCTCCGCGATGCTGGCCCACGGGGACTACCAGGTCCTCGGATCCGCCTCGGGGTACGAGCCGTTCGTGGTCAACAACGTCAGCACCGACTCCTCGATCACAGCCCACATGATACCGGGCGGATGGTACGAGGCCGGAGACATGTTCTCCGACGGTACGTTCTCGGGGGTCGAGATGATCCAGGACGGGATGCGCCTCTCCGTCACGGACAGCCCCCTGCTCCCCCAGGACGAGTGGTTCTTCGTCACGGCCAACGACTACGAGTGGGGCGGGAACTGGAACCAGCGGAACTCCAACAGGGGCTACGTATGGTACGTCGACATCAACGGAGACGGAACCTTCGCGAACAAGGACGATTACTACGAGTACGACGACTGGGAGGTCGCCGTCGATTCCTTCTCCCTGAACGTGAGGGGAGTCCCCCTCGCCGACTTCGACAACGACGGCGACTATGACATGGTCGTACCCTTCATCAAGTACGACGGGAACTGGAAGGACAACAACAACCTCTACTTCGTCGAGAACCTCGGCGTGGACGGCGAGGGACACAGGACCTTCGCGGACCCGGCAGAGATACAGGGTACTGCTTTCGATGTGAACGCATACCTGATGGACTGCGCCGTGGACGACTACGACCTGGACGGGAACTGGGATTTCGCCATCACCGGGAACGATGATGCCCTCTACTTCTACGAGGGGATCGGGAACGGCTCTTTCATCAAGAACACGATCACGACCAACGCCCCCGGAGGCAGGGGCAGGGGCAAGGACGCCGGTGACGTCAACAACGACGGAAATCCGGACGTCGTCTACACCGAGTACGGGACCGGAACGGTCTGGGCCTTCCTCGGCACGGGCAACGGCACCTTCTCGGAGCCGGTCTACCTCTTCACGGCGTACTCACAGCTCTACGACGAGGCGGCCTACCGCGACCCCTATGGACTGGTCGTGGCCGACCTCGACAACGACGGCACCGCGGACATCATGACCAACGACGGCTCGCCAGGAGTGTACTCCATCTGGAAGGGCGATGGAGCCTGCGGATTCACCTGGCAGGGAGTGTCCTTCGACTACTCGAGCCATGGCGCGATCGACGATTTCGACTTCGACGGTGACGGCGACCTCGACATCATCGCCATCGAACACGGGAGCGGCGGCAGGATATACTCGGCAGCCAACATGGGCGACGGAACGAGCTGGTCGTCGAGGCAGGTGATCAAGTACGACACGGCCACCCACAGGCAGAACTACGCGATATCGGCACCTCCATCCCTCACGCAGTCGACCCTCGGGACGACCGGGTATTACGTCTCGGACATCCACGATGCGGGATCGGTCGACGACCAGGTCACTCTCGTAACATATTCGGCCCACGTCAACGCCAACCAGACCCTTACGGTGCAGCTGCGTTCCTCCGATGACCCCGGAATGGCCGGGGCTTCCGCGTGGGAGGATGTCGATCCCCTCGACAACACCCTGACGACACCGTCCGGCAGGTACATCCAGTATCGGGTGTTCTTCAACGGGACTGGCCGCAGCACGCCCGTGCTCGAGTCCATCGCCATCCGTTTCTTCGAGGACCCTGTATGGCTTGCCGGGCAGGTCACGAACACGGGCGGATATCCCGTTCCTGACGTCACGGTCTCTCTCATGTCGGGCGGGCTCCTCCAGAACCTCGACATCACCGACGCGGACGGCATGTACAGGATCGGCGTCCCGGCGGGATCGTACCGGCTCACCACCGGCAACGACATCTACAACGGATATCAGGAGTCGATCGCCCTGATCGGGAACGCGACCCTGGACCTCGAGATCACGCGCATCAATCACATAGATCTCACTAGCGTCGACGACTTCTCGCCGGGCACCTTCAACGGGACCATCGTCAGCGAGAAGCGCAACGCCGTCGTCCTCGACAACAACCTGGCGCTCGATGCGACGGTCTTCAGCAACTACGGCGACTGGTCCACCTACCCGTTCCATCAGGCGGTGGACGGGCGCCGCGAAAGGATATTCCACGGAACGCGGAACATCAATTCCGGCGACAACATGAACCCCCAATGGATAGCCATCGACCTCGGCTCGCAGCAGGACATCACGCACATCGAGTACCTGATGAACAACCACCACCGTCTGTGGCAGAGCGGGTTCAAGATGGCCGTCTATACCGATTACAACGTAACGACGGACACCTTCTCGGGCGAGACGATGATCGTGAGCTACGACAAGGGTACATGGACCGACGTCCATGACTGCCCTGACACCTTCCTACTGACCGACGGTGCCGAGTTCACCGGTACGTCCGGTTCCACGGTCTCGGGATGGCTCCCATCCACCGCGACCGTGACCGGAAGGTACGTCAGGCTCTTCGACGTCTACGGCAACCACTCGACCAACGACAGATGGCATTACTATCAGGTCGCCGACATCGGTGTATACGGCACCGGGATGACGGGCGAGTACATCTCCCCGGAGTACAACACCACGGACCCCGACTTCATGGTCAGCGCCATCCAGTGGCACGAGGACCTCCCGCCTGGAACGACGATAACTACGTACTTCCGCTCCGGCAACACCACTGCGGAGGTCAACGCTTCAGCGTGGGTCCCCGTCGACAACCTCGAATACGACTTCGGGACGGCACTGCAGGGTGAGCTTGTACAGTACCGGGTGGTCCTGACCACCGCTGACGGATACGAGACACCGGTCCTGAGGGACATGAGCTTCTTCTTCTACGAGCAGCCCGCGTGGGTCCACGGCGAGGTGACGCAGGCTGACGTCGGGACCCGCATACCGATGGCCAAGGTCCATGTGACCCAGGACGTCCTCCAGATGGAGAACCTGACGGTGCTCTCCCAGACGGATGGGACCTATGTCGCGCCCGTGCGTTACACCACCTCCGGCGACGTGGAGTACACGATCACGATCGAGAAGCAGGGATACGAGCTCTGGACCGGATCGGCCCTGATATCCAACGTATCCACTGACCGGACCCGCCACGCCCAGCTGGTGCCGACGGACGACTGGACCTACAAGCGCGGGAACAAGCAATCGACATCATACACCACGCTCGCATCGGACATCGTGGGGCCCGGTGTCAGCTGGAAGTACCACATCGGCGGATACGCGACCTGGGGCGTCACTGCGGACGTCAACCTCGATTCGAGGAACGACATCGTGATGATCTACGGGGACCGCGTCGTCGCAAAGACACCCGATGACGTCCTGCTCTGGATCGGGAAGACCAGCGCCGTGGACAGCATCATCGGCGTCTACGACGTGGACAAGAACGGCGTCCCCGACGTCATCGCCGGGAACTACTATCCCGCGAGGATCTCCATAATCAACGGGATCAATGGCACCCTCCAGTACGAGAAGACCTGGCCGACCCGATACCTGCAGTACAACTCACCCGACAACATCATCGTCGACGACTTCGACGGACTCAACGACGGAAAGTACGAGATGATAGTCAAGATCAACGACGGACGCCTGAGGGCATGGAAGTTCAATACCGTCGGATGGCGCGCTGTCCCCGAGACGATGTGGGACATATCCTACGCTTACGATTCCTACAACAGCCTTGCCATAGGCGATGTCGACCTCGACGGCGAGAAGGAGGTCGTGGACCTCGCCCGCTACAGGGTGGCGGTCTACAATGCCGAGGACGGGTCCTTCGAGTACGAGAGGACCCTGAGCTCGGACCCGTACAGAGTCAGCGGTTCAGTCGTGATCGTCGACCTGGACCCCGCCGACGGCAGGGGCAACATCGTGATACCCTACCGGAGGAACGAGTTCTCCGGGATATTCGTCCTCGAATGCAACGAGACGACGATCGGCGAGAGGAGCCACTACGAGGTCCCCGACACATGGGGCGACAGGTACGACTTCCACTGGCGGGTCGGCAGCGTCGCCGACCTCGACGGCGACGGCGTCTACGAGATGGCCGTCAGTCTTCGTTACCAGAGCGAGGAGGCAAGGGCTACTGGGCACCACAGGTGGCACAGCCTCGTGATCGACCTCGACACGGGGGCCGTGGAGGCCCAGTTCGGGGCTCCGGGTTCCTGGGACTGGGAGGTCCGGGCCGTGGTGGACATCGACGACGACCCCCTCAAGGAGATACTCATCCAGGACGGCAGTCGCTGGGTCTGCATCGACGGATCGCTTTCCGGCTATACGGAGAAGTGGAACTCCACCAGTTTCCAGAGGGCCTACATGAACCGGTACTACCAGACCACTCACGACCCGACGGCGTGCTGGTACAGGGCGGGATCGTCCAACGCCTACGGCGATGTCGATGGCGATGGTATCAACGAGCTGTTCCTCTCCACGAGCTACGAGCACAACATCGGGGCCTACAACGTCGATGGGTCCTCACCGGAGGAGATATGGTTCTTCCCGACACGGTCGGGCAATCCCACGCCCAACGTCTTCGTCAGGGACGTAGCGAACCTGACCGGTGACGATCTGAACGAGGCGGTCGTCGTGTCCGATGATGGACACGTATGGACGATCAACGGCACCGGGGACCACGTGACCGCGAGGACCGGCGGCCCGACCACCCATCTATGGGTCTCGGACCTGGACGACGACGGTCCCAAGGACGTCCTCTTCCACATGCCCCGGACCGGATACCTCGGAATACTCAACATCACGGGAGCCGATTACCACAACGAACCCGTGATGTCCGACGACGGGGTCCTGACAGGACCGCGTTACGGTGATCACATCCTCGTCGATTACGACAACGACGGGAGGACAGAGCTTGTGACGAGGTCGTACAGCGCTATCCTGGTCTATGAATGGAACGGGACCGAGTGGTGGCGCGAGTGGCGCTTCAACCGACACTCTATCTTCGGAGGGGCGGAGAAGCTGACCACCTTCCGCCGGATGGTCGTCGGCGATTTCAACGGGGACGATCACCTCGACATATTCTTCACATATCGAAATTACTCGTACAGCCCGCCTCACCTCTGGACCATCTACGTCACGGGTTCCATGGTGCTGGACGGTGCTACCCAGACACCCATCTGGGTCAAGGACAGGTTCTACACCCACCGTGACCTGACCGCCCACGACGTCGATGGGGACGGCATGGACGAGCTCGTCGTGATGGACGGTACGACCTACCGGGTCATGGACCCGCTGACAGGGGTATGGGTCCTCGAGGTCCCGGTGAGCCCGGTCTACTCGTATGCGGGCCAGATGGTGGGCAGCGGCGACCTGGACATCATGGACGAGGTCCTCGTGGGATACCAGTACTACTCGACCACGGTCATAGGGTCCGCCCTCGATATGGAGACGGGCGAGGTCCTGTGGTACGGAGGCGATCCCATGGAGGACAGCTACAGGATGGAACCCGGGTACGGGGCTGCGGCCGACGTCGACAGGGACGGCGTCGACGAGGTCATCCAGACCATGATCGACGGCAGGGTCTACTGCATCGACGACGACGGCTCGGTCCTCTGGAAGTTCGACCTTGACAACGACGAGATCGAGCTGTCGGCCCCCTCGGTGGCGGACATGAACCAGGACGGCACCCCCGACATCCTCTTCGGCGCCTCGGACGGATACATGTACGTCCTACACGGCAACAACGGGACCATTGCGTGGTCGTTCTACTTCGGTTTCAGCATGCAGCAGCCCGTGGTCGCTGACATGGACAACGACGGGATGGGCGAGGTCGTCGTGTCGGTCAGTGACGGTTATGTCTACTGCCTCGACAACATCGACACGCCCGAGCTGACCCTCAGGGAGCAGGACGTCGAGTCCGTCGTGAACCAGCCCGACGGTACCTATGTGACGATCGGCGTGGACGTCAGGAACGAGGGCGGCGTCAAGGTCGACAACGCGACCGTGAGGTTCACCGACAACGGCGTCGTCTTCCACGAGGAGGGCGTGAAGATACGTCCTGGCCAGAAGGTGCATCTCGACGTGACCTGGTTCGCGAATCCGGTCGGTAACCACACGATCAACATCTCGGTCGACCCGGAGAACGCGATCGTCGAGCTGAACGAGACCAACAATCACTTCATACGCACGATATACGTGTGGCCCGTCCCCGACATGGCCATCGCGAACATGACCAAGTGGGACAGGAACCCGGACGTCGAGTTCGGCGTCGGACCGGTGCTCGGCTACGAGAACAGGATCGAGGTCACTATCCACAACCTCGGGCCGGTGATAGCCGAGAACTTCAACATCAACCTCACCGACAACAACAGGACCGTCGATTCCGTCATGGTCACACTCGGGGCCTACGAGAACGGCACCTACTCGCTGTACTGGACGCCCATAGACGACGGGCAGAACTTCACGCACACACTCGAGATATGGATCGACAAGGAGTCCAGGATAGTCGAGTTCACGAAGGATAACAACCATGCGATCCTGAAGGCGGTGGTCTTCGGACCTCCTCCCGAGATCGAGCTGAGGAGGGAGGACATCACGCTGAGCGGGACCGTGGACATGCCCGACGAGAGGATCGGTGTGATCGAGGGTGACTATCTAACTCTGGACTGCACACTCAGGAACACGGGGTTCCTGGTGGCCGCACACGTCGGCGTCCTCGTGTTCCTGGACCTCGACAGGGACAGGGCCTTCGACGTCAGGGAGGACCTCTTCATCAGCCTCGATCCCCAGTACACCGTGCACGACAGGTGGTCCGAGGTCATCGAGATCATTCCATCTGGTTATCACAACGAGACCATCGAGCAGGGCATGGTCCTGACCATCGACACCGCCCCTCTCAGGGTCCTTCTGGCCCAGAAGACGGGCTCGGACAGCCTCGACGCATATCCGCTCTGCATCATCATGGACCCGAGGGACATCATACCCGAGGTCAACAACAACAATTACGTCAAGGTCGGAAACCTCCTGGTCATTCCTGCGAAGGCCGAGCTCTCCATAACCGAGGAGGGGATCGTGCCGGACTTCATCGAGAAGCAGCTCGTGAACGAGGACATGACCGTCTGGGTCAAGGTCCAGAACCACGGAAACACCGAGGCTAACGGTGTCACGGTCACGCTTACGGACAACGGCGAGGAGGTCGGGAATCGCACCGTCAACATCCCGGCGGTCACCACCGGAACGGGATTCGACGCGGCCTACCAGATCCTCACTTTCAGGTTCGCGCCATCGACATCCGGAGAGCACGTGATCCGCGCACAGCTGGTTTACGGCGGCGAGGAGGCCCTCAGCATACAGGACAACAACGCAGCCCAGGTGCCCATCCAGGTGTCCGATCAACCTCCGACGTCATCGAACGGGATGGCCTCGGCACCAATCGCAATGTCCGGAGCGGCATTCGTCGTCGCTGCAATGGTGTGGTTCAGGAAACGGGAAGAGGATTGATCCGGTCGAACCGGGTCGTCGGTGCCGGTCCGCAGGTTCTCAACGGCCTACTTCAGGAGCTCCTGTCCGCAGGCGAAGTCCCTCGTCGGGCTCAGGAGGTCGAAGACATCCTCGTCGATCACCGGTCTGCCCTTTGCTATCACCGAGGCGAGGCTCTCGCCCACACCGGGACCCATCATCAGCCCCTGGCCGCACATCCCGATGCCCATGTAGAATCCCCTTACGCACGGGTCCTGGCCCACGACCGGCACGCCGTCCTGGGTCATCGGATAGAGACCGCGCCAGGTGCGCCGGACCATGAGGTTCTTCAATCTGGGGATGAGCCCTACGAGCCTCCTGGCGATCGTCGGCATGAACTCGGAGGTGGCGCGCTTGTCCTCCCCCGGGAGCAGCGGACTCGGTGTGTAGCAGAATATTATCTGTCCCTCGGAGTTCTGTCCGAAGTAGAAGTTGGAGGTCCTCCCATCCCCGCCCGGCCTCAGGTCGACGACGAGGGGGTCGAGGAACGGTTTTACGGGTGAGGTGATCCCGGCCTCGTGGCTGTCCGGCAGGATTGGTACGTCCAAGCCCGCTATCCTGCAGATGTCGGAGGCATGGGCCCCAGCCGCGTTCACAACGGACTCTGCTGAGATCTCCTCGCCGGATGTCAAGGTGATACCGGTGACCGCCCGGTCGTCACCCTCTCCCTCCATGATGAGCCCTGTCACGGACTCGTTGAACATGAACCTGGCTCCCAGCGCAGCGGCCTCGTTCTGGAACGATTCCGAGGCCATCAGCGGGCTGACCTGGCCGTCGTTGGGGGAATAGGTGCCCCCTATCAGTCCATCGGTCGCGATACCGGGTACGAACCTTGAGATACCGTCAGCATCGTACCAGTCGATCTCGAGTCGGTGTTCCTTCTGTATCGGGAGGATGCCCTTCAGAACTCCTTCCTCGTTCTCCCTGTAGACGGGAAAGCAGTACCCCCCCTGTTTCCACCCGATGTCCGTACCCGTGCGCTCCTTCCAGGTCGAGAATATCTCCAGGCTCCGGCTGCATGTCATGATCTTCGCTGGATCGGAATGGGTCGCCCTGGCACCTCCGATGGCCGCCTTGTTCTGTCCCTGGCCGGAGGAGGCCAGTTCGTCGACCACCAGCACGTCCATGCCGGCCTCGGCCAGGAAATAGGCGGTCGGGGTACCGACCGAACCCGATCCGATGATGATGACATCGTGGTCAGTCATCGATGTCACCTCCGAGGAAGGCTGACAGCGGGACCTCCTGGGTGAAGGGCCTCTCGACATGAGGCTCCACCTCGCCCGGTGGAGCTCCAGCCTCTCTGAAGATACGCATGATCAGGTCGTGGCAGGTCTTCCCCCCGCACGGACCCATTCCGGGCCTCAGGGCCGCCTTGACCGCATTGAAGTCCCTGGTCCCCGTCCGCTGGATGTATTCGAGTATCTCGTTCTTCGTGACCCGCTCGCAGCGGCAGACGATCACGTCCTCGTTACCGCCCGGTCCGGGTATCGTTCTCTCTCCAGGCCCGATGATCCTGATACCGGCGACCCTGTCCGCCTCGTCCCACGGCACCTCGACCGAGACGAGCCGTCTCCGGTCCATCCACTCGGATCCCTTGATCGCGATGACGGAACCCTTTCCGATGGGCCCCCCTTCCATGTCCACCGTTGTGACGACATCCCCTGAACGTATCGTACCGTCCGGAAGCTCCCATGGGATGATGGCAAGGGAGGTCTCACCCGATGGATCGTAGCGTCTGTCCACCAGGGTGATCGCCAGTCCGGGGCAGACCGCCACACAGCTGGTGCAGCCGAGGCATTTCCCCCCGAACCTCGGCCTTCCCATCATTGTCGGGTCCTCTATTGAGATGGACTGGACGACGCAGGCTCCGGTGCACGGGTTGCACGGTATCTCCTGTACGCATCTGATGACCGGAAAGACGTCCATTGCCTCGGCCCTGGGGAACTCTCCCAGCGTCGGACCGGGTTTGCTTCGCAATATGGCCAGCATCTCGTGCCATTCCGGCGGGACCTCGACATCCAGTCCCATGTCCGCCAGGATCTCGCGTCCCGCGATACGTCCGGAGAACATGGCCGCCGAGGCCTCGGCGATCTCCGCGGCGTCGCCCGCCGCGTGGACCTTCATGCCACATCTCTCACCTTCGGTTATCAATTCGCTCACGGGTGACAGGCCCACCGCGATCAGCAACGTGTCTGCCTCGTAGATCGATTCGGTCCCCTCGATCGGCGAGAAGTCGCTGTCGATCTCGCAGATGACCACCCTCTCGAGCTCCTCCTCGCCCTCTGCCCTGAGCACAGTGTGAGATGTGTGGACAGGGACGCCGAGCCGCAGGACCTTGTCCAGATGGACCTTGTAGCCACCGCATTCGGGCAATGCCTCGACGATGCCGAGCACGTCGATGCCCGCCTGGAGCGCGTGATAGGCTGCGATCAGCCCTACGTTCCCACCCCCGACGATGAAAAGCCTCTCCGAGGCCATTATCAGATCGCGGTTCACGAGGGTCTGGAACGCTCCTGCGCCGTAGACCCCCGGAAGGTCGCATCCGGGGAAGGCCAGCGCCTTCTCCCTGGCCCCCGCTGTGACAAGCAAGCGGCCGGGTCTGACCAGAACGTACCGGCCCTCCCGCACGACGCCCACGAGACCATCTGCGAATACACCGACCACAGGCGAGTCGAGCCATATATCGACGGTATCCTGGCACTCCACTGAGGATGCCAGGTCGGTGCCGATGTCCATCCCCCGGCTGCCGGCGAAGCAGTCCCTGGTGGAACCGAAGAAGTTGTGGGTCTGGAGACCGAGCTTTCCCCCAAGTTCGGCCTTGTCGTCGCATATCAGACAATGGACGCCCTTGACGCCCAGTTCAAGGGCCGCCGAGAGTCCGGCCGGCCCCCCTCCGACGATGAGCACTTCAGTGTCCACCACGGTTACGTCCGTCATCTCGACGGGTGGATCGTCGGACACGAGCTCGGGCAGGCCCTCCATGGACCTGACGTCCATCCCCTCCCTGACGGCGGTTATGCATGATTTGACCGGGAGTCCGTCTGCAAGGACAAGGCACTGGGCGCACTGTCCGTTGGCGCAGAACATCCCCTGGGGCGATCCGTCCCTCTCATGATGGCCGAAGACATGGATCCCGGCTGCGAAGAGGGCGGAGGATATCATCTCCCCCCTTACAGACGCTATCTCCTTCCCATTGAACGTGAATTCTATCCCCTCGGCGGGTCCCGGCTTCCCGAGGATGGGGTGTCCAGTGATCCGGGCTCCGGTCATGCTCCCTCCCCCCTGATGGAACGCAGAAGTAACGAGTACACGTCGGTGACCTCGATCTCCGCGCTCCTCCAGGATCCCTGGCGCTGCATCAACAGCATGTGGGCCTGGCAGTGTGAGGATGTACAGGCGATCGTGTCAGCGCCCATCTCGAGCGCCTTCGAGACGAGTTCGTGTGCGCTGACCCTCGATCCCGCGTCCATGTCGCGGAATCCAGACCTCCCGCACCCTTCGTCGATAGTGACGATCCTGACCCCTGGGATCCTTCCGAGCAGTTCGAGCGTCGGGTCGAGGAACGGGTCTTCGTCCATCGCGCATGAGGGGTGGACCGCGACCACGATGTCCAGTGGATCCAGGACAGTGTCCCCAAGGGACCCTTCGATCGCCCCGGGAAGGTCCATCACAGGGACCTCTATCCCGTCGTTGCTTGAGAATGCGTTGTAGGCCTCTGGCGAGGCTACGACGATCCTCGAGACACCGGAAGCCTGGGCGGCCTTGATGTTCATCCCTTCTATGCGTTCGCATGCCACCTCACCGCCGTCGTAGCCCTTCAATCCCCTCGAAGGGCATCTCAGGGCAATGGACCCGTCAACGGCTCCCAGGACCGATACGAGCCCCCTCATCGAGGCACGCGGTCCCTGCATGTCGAACAGGCCGTCGGTGGACCCGACCATCCAGTACAGCGGTATGCACGCTTCGAAGAGACCGGTGCCACCCTCCGCAGGGGGCAGGAGCATCGGGTCCATCGGAGGTATCTCCGGAACGGACGCCATCGACCTCAGCGAGTCAAGGGCCTCGGCGAGGGGTCCACCGTCGGTTGGCACGGGAGCATCGAGCCGTCCCAGTCCCAGGACGTCGAGCCTCCTTGCGAACTCGGAAAGGACCCCCGCAGGGTCGGTGTCGTGCGGTACCGCCCGGTAGGCGATCCTGTCGGGCGAGATACCGACCATGGCCAGCGCCCTGCGGGCGTTGTAGACCACCATTCCCGGGTCCCTGATCCTGGTGATGTAATGCGGGCCGCACGAATCGTCCGGTCCTATGAGCACCACTCCCTTTCCGGCCCTCATGAGGGCTCTCAGGAGGAACGAGACGGTGGGCTTGAACTCGGCCATTAGGTCGATGACCCCCCCGGTCACGTCGAACCGAGGGTCCGGACCGTTCCAGAACGAAGAGAGCGCGACGACCTCCATCGAGATCCTGCCCAGGACCTCGTCGTCGGACATCCGGCCCTGCGAGATCGCTCCTGTCGGACAGGCCGATACGCAGGCGGAACACGAGGCGCAGGCGTCGTGGTCGACGACAGCCACAGGGCCAGAACCCTTGCGGAGAACCGTGCCTATCGCCCTGTAGGCGCACGCCTCCTCGCAAAGGCCGCAGCCTATGCATCTCTCCTCATCGACGGATACCGTAAGGGTCCCAAGGTCCATTGACCTCGAGCCTTCAGCCGAGGAAACCTCCACTTTATCCAGGCCATCGTGGACCTGGCGTGACAGGTCCGAAGGCACCTTGAGCAGGAACTCAGTGCCATCTATCCTCCCAGCCACTTGCTTGCTTTCGCAGGTCGGAAGGCACAGTTCGCACATGTGGCACGGGCCGCATGAGACGCAGCGCGTTGCCTCCGTGACGGCGTTGTGCTCCGACATCGTGGTCGACGTCTCCTCGAAGCAGAGCGAGGCTTGTGAACAAGTATCGGGTTCGTAACAGGTGGGTGTGTCGGGAAACGGTCCGAGGACCACCGGGACCGCCATGTCGTGCCTGATGGTGGCTTTCGACCCCCCTCCAAGGAACCCGACGATAGCACCAGCAGCCGTGTGGCCGCGCCCTATGGACTCGACGACGGTGGAGGGTCCCAGCTCTACATCGCCTGCGGCGAAGACCCCATTGACCGATGTGCCTCCGTCCTCGTCGACACATACGGTTCCCCAGTCGGTGGTGGCATCAACGCCGCCTACGGGTCCGATGTCCGGCCTCGCTCCTATCGCTGGAACGACATGGTCCGCATCGATGATGAATTCGGAACCCTCGATCGGGACCGGTCGTCTCCTGCCGGAATCGTCGGGTTCTCCGAGTTCCGCCTGGATGAGCTCGATCCCGACGACCTTGCCGCCCTCTGATACGATCCTCCCGGGTATCGCCAGGTTCCTTATCAGGACGCCCTCCTCGAGGGCCTCGTCGATCTCCTCCTCCTCGGCGGGCATCTCCTCACGCCCGCGGCGATAGGCAAGGGTGACTGAACCGGCTCCAACGCGCAAAGCCGATCTGGCCGCATCGAACGCGGTGGAACCACCGCCGATCACAACGACCTTTCCGTCGAGGTCCACGGGTTCGCCGCAGTTGATCCTTCTGAGCAATGTGAGCGCTTCGATGACCCCGTCCGAATCCTCCCCTTCGATGCCGAGAGGCACGGAGACCTGGGCTCCAGCCGCTATCAGTACGGCGGAATATCCCTCCTTCAGGAGTTCTGCCGGGTCGCCGATCCTCTCACCCGTCCTGAGCTCGACGCCCAGGTCCGTTATCCAGTCGATCTCCCTCTTGAGGATCCTCTTCGGAAGCCTGTTCGCGGGGATGCCGAAACGCAGCATTCCCCCCGGTTCATCGGACAACTCGAAGACGGTGACGGGATATCCAAGCCTGATGAGGTCCACGGCAGCGGTGAGGCCGGCCGGTCCGGAGCCTATTATCGCAACCCTCTCTTCATGGACGATCTCGCACTCGACGGCATCGATCGGCCTCCTGGCCAGCTCGTAGTCCGAGGCGAACCGCTTCAGCGCCCTTATGGCTAGCGGATCGCCCTCGTCCCCCTGTTCGCAGCCTTCCTCGCACGGCCGAGTGCAGACACGGCCGCAGACGATCGGGAACGGGTTCATCTCCCTGATGACCTCGACCGCCTCCTCGAACCTCCGGTTGGCAATGAGATTGATGTATGCCTTCACGTTCACCCCGGCCGGGCACTCCCTCGAGCAAGCAGTCGAGTCACGGAGCTCGAACTGGTACTCCTCGGAAGCTCCAGCGATGACGCCCCGGTCCGCCCCGAAGAGCACGATCGGGTCATATTCCTCTCCTCCGGACATGAACGTTCCTCTGATACTGTGTACCACCGGGGTGCTGGACATGCCTGCTGGCAGTCAAGCCCCCCGACCTCGCCCTGACGAAAGCCCGCCGGATATTTTAATCCTTCTCCATCTGGTCGTCCGGTCGGGAAAGGTATTAAAGTCCATAACCCCTTTCGTAAAAGAGGTGACATATGCTGGAGTTTCTCCATGATGGAGAGATAGCACTCAAGCTACTGCTCCAGATCCGACGCCCTGAGACGTACGGTCCGGAGCTCAAGGAGCTATACTGGGACCTCAAGGAGGTCTCCGACCGCGCGAGCAAGATCTGCGATGTCAGACTAGTCCGCGGCGACACGATGCTGATCCTCCAGGAGCGTCTCTATTTCGTCTACAGCGTTCTCCACCTCAGGGCAGACCTCAGCAAGATATTCTTCGCAGTGAGGCCACCGCGGGAGTACGACGAGGTCCTCGACGCCCTGACCTTCGGTTCGTTCCTCCAGCACAAGCTCTTCACCGAGATGACCGCGGTCCAGGCCGACGATCTCGCCAACAAGGCCTCCCGTAACGATTCGGTCCACCTGAGATACCAGGAGTTCAAGACCGGATCACCCCTCATGCAGCCGCGGAACCAGGTCATCAATCCCGACTTCATCGGGAAACTCGAGAGGTACACCCAGGCACTCGACCACGAGTACGAACGTACGCTCGTATCCTACATGGAATCGCCGATCCCGGCCATCGGCAGGGGCTGGTTCCCGATACGTCGATATTCTTCGGCCCCGGTCCGGGGACGGGAGTTCATGAGCCTCGACGTCGGCGGGTCAAATCTAAACGAGTACAATGGAATGCTCGATGAGCTGAGGGAGATCCTGGTACTGAGATGCGGCCTCGACGACAGGGCGTCCGCTAGGGGATTCTGAGTATAGCTGGTCCGTGCATCCCGCTTTTCGGTCCGTTAGAACGGCAGGTATCCCATCACGTAGGCCAGGTAGACGATCCCTATCAGGACCGCCAGCATGATGATGATCTTGATTATCTTGATTATGATGACGATAACCAGGATGATCGCCAGTGCGGCCAGGATCAACATCAGGGGCGCTGGAAGCATGCCACTGCATCGACATGTACATATTTAACAGTATACTGGCAGGCACGTGGTCGATGTTGCGCTCGATCACGCCTCATTCGGCGATCAACGCGCCTCACCTTGATCTTCGATGGGATGCCGGTCTCTCAAAACCCTTTTCTACGGTATGCCGGCTTCCATGCCATGGAGGAGGCCGCCAGAAAGGCTCTCGAGCTCGGGCTGTGCGACCACTGTCTGGGCCGGCTGTTCGGGAAGAAGGGCCATGGCATGACGAACGATGAACGCGGCCGCGCGCTGCGTTCATACTTCGAAGTGGACGGAACGACGGACCCAGACTCCTGCTCCATGTGCGAAGGTCTGTTCGGCGAGCTGGACGACCTTGCGGAACTGGTCGTCCAGTCCCTGGGGGAATACGAGTTCTCGACATTCATGATCGGCTGCCGGGTGGACGACGAGCTGGTCGGCTCGGAATCCTCCTGCCGCGAGGAACTGGACATCGATTGCGGCGAGGAGGCGAAGAGCGAGCTCAATCGCGAGGTGGGGAAGCGCGTCGAGGCGCTGACCGGCGCCGAGGCCGACATGTCCAGACCCGACATAACGGCGATCATGGACGTGAGGTACGACACTGTGGAGCTCGACGTCAGGTCGCTCTTCGTCTACGGCCGCTACAACAAGCTCCAGAGGGGCATACCCCAGACGAGGTGGCCGTGCAGGAAGTGCCGAGGGACCGGCTGCGATCGCTGCGACGGCACGGGGAAGATGTATCAGACGAGTGTCGAAGAGGTCGTCTGCGGCCCGCTAATGACAATGGCAGACGGGCGAGAGCACAGCTTCCACGGCCTGGGCAGGGAGGACGTCGACGTCAGGATGCTCGGCACGGGCCGGCCGTTCGTCGCCGAGGTCCATGGACCGAAACGAAGGTCGCTGGACCTCGATTCAGCCCTTTCGGAGATCAATTCCTCGGACCTCGTCCAGGTCCGCGACCTGTCCTTCTCCGACAGACGTATGGTCAAGTCCATCAAGGCGATGCGGTGCGACAAGGAATACGAGTCCCTGATCGAGACGGCAGCCGACGAAGGCTCGATCTCTACCGCTCTCGCCGACCTCAGGGGAACCACGATCCATCAGCGGACCCCCGAGCGCGTCAATCGCAGAAGGGCCGATCTCGTGCGGAAGAGGACCGTTCGCGATATCTCGCTGGTCTCCGCAGGCGATGGCCAGGCACGCATCAATGTCGTGGCCGAGGCGGGCACCTACATCAAGGAGCTGCTCCATGGCGATTCTGGACGTACAGACCCGAGCCTCGCCTCGCTTCTGGGGACCGACGTCACTGTACGGGAACTGGACGTGCTCGATATTGCATGCGACCCGCTGGCGGACTGCAAGGAATAAGACTGGTCCTCGCGATCGTGTTCAATTGAAGTCTCGTTTTCTGACGAACAACCACGACATGATCAGGAACGCTGCAGCTGCGATGAGCGTGACTAGGAACGCCATGGCCGGAGTATGGCCGCCGTGAACGGGGAGGTCTCCCTGTGCCATGTCCTCGAGCCGAGATGGCCCGTTGAATATGAACGTTCTTATCTGGTACGTGATCGTCGCCCTCGAGATGTTCCCGCCCATGTTCGCCAGGAGGGACTCCCAGAACAGGCTGTACAGGAAACCCGGCATCAGGGGGTTCTTGAAGACCGAGGCCATCAGGATGAAGAGCGCTCCCCATCCTATCACCGCTATCAGGATCCCGCCCAGCGTGTAGCCGAGCAGGTCCAGGTTCCTCGTGAATGCAGCGCTTCCCCCATGCGGAGCGAGGACGATGTAGTTCAGTATCGTCGTGAGTGCGAAGATCGAGAAGACCGAGACGACGTATCCGATGTACTTGTAGATCAGTATCTCGGAACGGGCTATCGGCCTCGAGATGAGATAGGTCATCGTCCTTTCCTCGGTCTCCGCGCTGACCAGGGATGATGCATACAGTAGACATGTGTACAGGACGATGAACTGGAGGTAGACGATGATCATGATGGTCATGAAGACCTCCATCTCGGCATCCTTGTCGCTGGGTGCGTCCATCAGCCAGCGCATCGGGATACCCAGCAGGAGGAGCAGAAGGGCTATGAGCACCCAGGTCTTCCTGTCTAGCAGGATCGACCTGATGGTCATCATGGTCAGGGCATACCCCCTGTTGTAGGAGGCCTGGCTGCCCGTGGGGGGTGGTATGCGTCTGCCGCGCCGCTTCGCGCCCTTGCTCGTCCTCTTCGTTGCCATCATTCCACCAGGTACCTGAACACCGCGTCCAGGTTGTCGTCGGGGCTCGATATCTCCGTGAACCTGACATTGCTCTCGGACAGTATCCGCGGAAGTTCCCCGTAGAACGTGTCTGGTGCGGAGGTCTTGATCACCAGAACGCCGGGTTCGAACTCCAGCGAGACGACCCCGTCGTTGCCTGCCAGCAGACCGGCCAGCCTCCGCGATTCCTCCGTCCTCACCCTCACCATATGGGGATACTGGTCGATGAGCCCGCGGATGGCATGGACGTCGCCCTCCGCGATCACCTTCCCCTTGTTTATCAGTACAATGTCACGTGTGGTCCTCTCCACATCATGTAGGACGTGACTGCTGAGGATGACGTTCTTTCCCTCCTTCTCGTAACGCCGGATGACCTCGAGGATCCTCACCCTCCCCACCGGGTCCGTGCCGGAGAGCGGCTCGTCGAGGATCAGGAGGTCCGGGTCGTGTGCAATGGCCTGGGCGATCTTGGTCCTCTGTCTCATCCCCTTGCTGTAGCCGGATATCCTCCTGTCCATGGCGTCGCCCATGTCGAGCAATCGCATGGCGGACTCCGCGAGGTCCTCAGCGTCCGTCTTGGCGTATCCTCCTATCCTGAGCAGCGTCGTGACGAACTCGAGCCCGGTCATCCACCCGTAGAATGCGTCCTGTTCGGGGCAGTATCCGATCCTGGCCATCACCTGTGGGTTGTTCCAGACCGGCTGGCCGAGGAGGCGGACCTCACCGCGGCTCGCCCGTATCTGACCGGTCATGAGCTTGAGGAAGGTGCTCTTGCCGGCCCCGTTGGGGCCCAGGAGCCCCGTCGTCCCCTCCGCGATGCCCAGATTGATGTCGCTTATGCCCAGGACAAGGCCGTACCATTTCGTGAGGCCTGTGGCCGTCACCACCGGTTTGGGGGGTCGCCCGCCCCTGAGATCGCCGGCACGTCCATTCCCGGTCATTCGCTCAACTCCGTCCTACTGACCTTCCATAGCACAGCCAGGGTGGATATGGCCGAGATCGAAAGCAGGGTAAGCACGTTGTACCCCCAGCTGTAATCGAAGTCGACCCCTTCGACCCCGAAGATCCCGGCTCCGGCCAGCTGGACCGAATCGTATATCGACACGGCGGTCCCGCCAGCCTCGCCGAAGACGTTCACGATGATGCTCGCCATGACGAAGGTCATGAAGTACGCCACCACGAGGCCGAACGCAGCCGTGAACCTCCTTGTTGTCAGCGACGAGAAGGCCAGTGACAATGAGGTCAGAACGATGATTATGAGGAGTCCGTGAAGGACTATGGCCCCCCAGACCCAGGCGTGGTCCATAAGGTACTGGCCACCGACGCTCGACAGCAATATGAGGCCGAGGTATGCGCATAGCAGTGGGAGTATCGTGACCATTGAGAGTGTGGCGCCGACCGTTCCGTACTTGATCGCCACGTAATCCATCTTCCCTATCGGCCTTGCGAAGTAAACGGTGTATGAACGTTGTGCCAGGTCCATGGCGATGGCCTTCGATCCCGCTATCGCCGCCAGGAAGAGGGTGAAGAGCATGAACAGGCTGGACGCAAGGCCTGTGTTCGGGCCCGCTATGATCTCTGCGGTCAGGTCAACGTCCGGGATATCCGTTACCTTGATGATCATCACCGAACCGCTCGTGAGCGAGGGGTCCATGGTAGACAACCCGAGGACCGAGACGTAGTTGGTGGAGATCGAGTCGTCCGGCACCCTGAAGGTCACCGAGAAGTTCAACGATTCCCCCGGCTCGAGATCGATCGCCCCGTCTCCCGTTCCGTCGACCGATGACCTCCATCCGTCGGGCAGACCGGTGGTGAAGACATTGTATATATCCGCCTCGGTACCCGTGTTCTCGATGACATGGTCTATGGTAATGGAGTCGCCGGCCCTGACCGAACCGACCGGCTGCAGCGCTGTGATCGTGAAATGGTAGGGTGACGCCTCGGTCTGGCCTACGATCGTCCTCGTGGCGAGTCCCTTCGACACCCCGGTCTCCCCACCGAACAGGGAAACGAGGCTCGAAGCCCCCTCCGACTCGGCTCCGATGATGACGTCAGCGTACCCGGTGATGAGCCCGGGCGGTGCGGCGACCGAGAGGTTGAAGTTCGCCATCTCGCCAGCGGGAAGGCTGAAGTTGAGCTCCCCGGTTGCGTTCATGCTCCCGGGTAGGTTGAGCCATACCCCCCAACCTGGCTGGTCCGCCCTGATGTCCGCGATGTAGACGTGGATGATATCCGGCCTCTCACCGGTATTGGAGACCCAGACATCGAAGGTCGCCATCGAGTCCGGTTCTATGTTCTTGACCATCCTGTAACCGATCCCGTATTCGTCGAGCTCCGACAGGTACTCCTCGTAGTTCTCGTACCTCGCCGCGCTGTCGGCGTCCTGGATCAGCTGGTTCATCCCGAAGGAGGCCGTGAGGAGCGGAAAGACCACCGTGAAAACCCATGCCAGGGCGATTATCGCTTTTACCCACTTGTTCCTGAGATTGTGTCTGAAACCGTCATTGATGGCCCTAAGGACTATCCAGTGTCTCTCTCCGAGCTCCCCCTTCCACGGGGTGTAGCGGTCGGTGTATATCCTCGATTCCTTCCCACCTCGCGGATCCAGGGCCCGGGTCATCCGACCTCACCCCTCTCCTCCACCAGCTCCATGAAGAGGTCCTCGAGGTTCCTCGCCGTCCTGCTCGCATATCTGACCTGGACGCCCGTGTCGGAGGCCGAGCGCACCACATCGGAGAAGATGTCCTCCGGGTCCGTCTCCCCTCCCATCCTGACCACCCTTATGATGTAGCCATCGTCCTCGACCGTGTAACCCCGTCCGTCAAGGGCCCTTCTGAAAGCGTCCCGGTCGCCCTCGATCCTGACGTTGACGACGCCCGTCTCACCCCTGAGCTGCTCCTCGATGTCCCCCTGGAGGAGGACCTTGCCGTCTGCGAGCACGATGAGGTTGTCGCAGACGTACTCGACGTCCGGCAGGATGTGGGTGCTGAGGAGAAGGCTCTTCCCCTGTTCGTGGGAAAGGAACCTGAAGAGTTCGAGCATCTCGACCCGGCCCTTCGGGTCCAGTCCGCTGGTGGGCTCGTCGAGGAAGAGAAGTTCGGGATCGTGGACCAGCGCCTGGGCGAGATTGACCTTCTGGCGCATCCCGCTCGAGTAGGTCTCTATGTCCCTGTACCTCTCGTCGTCCATACCGACGAAGTGGAGCACCTCGTGCGCCCTCTGGACGGCAGCTCCGCGGGACATCCCGGAGAGGAGTCCTGCGTAGGCTACCATCTCGACGGCCGACATGTCCTGGACAAGGCAGTCGTGCTCGGGCATGTAGCCGATCCTCCTTCGTATGTCCAGACCCATCGACGATATGTCCTTGCCGAAGATCCTACCTCTCCCGGAATCCGGGGTGACCAGGCCTATCAATGAACGTATGAGTGTGCTTTTTCCAGCCCCGTTCGGTCCTAGAAGACCTGTCGCGCCCTTCGGTACCTTCAGGTCTACACCTGAAAGGGCCAGTACCTGTCCGTACCTCTTCGTGAGTCCCCTGGTAGTGATCAGCGATCCCATGCTCGGTTAGTGTATGTCCGAGACCCATTTTATCTTTCCTGTTCGCATGGTGTTAAGGGCTCCGGGTGCAATGGCCAGTACCCCGTCGTCATGCGTCGAATCAGGCAAGGGCTTACAACAATCGTTATAAACGATTATACGTTCATAAAGCCGTGAATCAGCGACGCTTCTCTTACTACGCCGTTGCCATCATGATAATGGCTGTGGTCCTCCCTCCGGCCGTCGGCCAGAGCATGTTCTTCCCCAACGAATCCGATTTCGGGGTACACGCCGACGTCGCCGACATACTTGCCGAGATAGAGGACCGTCGAACCTCCGTGCAGATAGTCCAGGAGACCGAGGGCGTCCTCGCCCAGGTGTACGAGACGGAGTACGACAGGAGATATCTCGTCAACAGCACCGAAGGCAGCGGCGACATCACCGAGACCGAGTTCATTCAGCCGCCATCGGACAACATGGTCGACACTGTACTTACTCAACCCCTTGCCGGCTACTCATCGATCTGGGACTTCCTCCTCGAGAACCCGCTCGAATACTACATCTATTACAAATACGACGACGACCCGCACGAGTGGGTCGAGGGATCGGCCATCAACGCTAACATCTTCGAGCCGACCGAGCTCGACTGGACGGAACTGGACGTCGACAACGACCCTGCAACGGGCGAGGGCGGCAACGACATCCAGGTAAGATTCAAGTTCGAGGCTCGTCAGGTGAACATCGAACTCCTCCCTGGTCAGATAACGATACCGCCGAACCTCGATGCTCTTGTCAATCTGAGCATGTACGGCGGTCTCGGCCTTCAGGTGGAGAACCTGAACCCCACACCGGGTGTGAATGACGCTGTTCCCCTGGACATCGGCGTCGCCAAGTCCGTGAGCTTCGACGGCAAGAACTACCTCGTCCTGCTCCAGTACAGGTTCGAGGAGAAGATACCCGAGCACTATTCCCTTTCACTGCTCATGAACTTCTTCATATCCGGCGCTACCCTCGAGGTGATCGGCAACTTCCTGAACGGCGATATAACCGATCTGGACGACACCCTGCTGGAAGCCGTGGACGGTCCCTACGTGATCGAGTGGGGCCCCTCGACCGTCTATGCATCCTTCCTTTACGATAATGCTCTGGAACCTTTCATGACCCTTATCCTCGGAGCACTGGGCATACCGACCCCGGAGGGTGGTAGATATCCCGTCGAGGACCTGCCGAACCTCAACATGATGGCAGGCATCGGCAACGTCACTGAGAACGAGGTGGGCGATCCCGTCTGGCGGGAGATCTCGTGGATAAAGGCCGACTGCGATCCCGTCGACGTCAACGGGAACGGTCCCGACGACGACCTGCTGCCAGGTCTTGGCAACCTCACGCTGGACACCCGTTCCGAGAACGCCGCCTTCGACGAGATCAGATGGTACTATCCGGACAACGACGAGACCGACGTAGGCAGGCCTTCGAACGTGACGGTGATATACAGGGATGCCAGGTACAACGAGAGCCTCTGGGTGAACCTCGACATCGAGGAGATGCCCTTCAGGATATCCCTACACCTGAGGAACACCACCCAGAACGACAGCGAGGTCCTCACCAGCAGACTGTCCCTGGACGGCTCGTCCGTTGTGAAGCGGTTCAACTACACCGAGCATCTCTATCACACCGATCCCTGGGACTATCCCCGGGATCCGAGGCCGGGCAATGAGTACCGTATCATGCACATAGACATGTGGGACATCCCGAGACGGTTGGTTCTGAAGGGAACCTTCGATTCCGGTTCGGGACCGGACCCCGTCATCGGAGGAGGGAACCTCCTTACGTACCTTTTCAATGCGGTGATATCGTACTTCTACAAGGGATTCTGGGGCGTTGGCGAGACCCTCAGATCGATGTCTGACAGGATGTTCAACATGCCCGCCGATTCGGGCTGGTTCGAGCTCAACATGATGGGTTCCTACCTCGGCGGCGTCGAGTTCTGGTACACCTCCGACAGCTACGTCTACCTATCGCCGGAGAAGGACGGCGAGAAACGCAACTTCGTGGCCTTCTACAGGGCCGAGGGCGAGCTCATCGAGACCCCCATATCGGGCCGTGTCGAGGGGATAGGTGACATGAACATCTACTTCTCGGACTTCACGTCCATCGACCTCCACTTCGACCCTCAGCTCGAGAAGACCCGGGCGTTCTACTTCATATACGTCGACCAGGAGGCGGTTTGGGAGGGCGTCCCAGGCTTCCACAGCGAGGACGCCACACTGAAGATCGATTCCCTTCCCAGCAACCTCTTCATCAACGTCACCGACAGGACACTCCTCATCGATTGCTTCGACAGCACCCTCGGGGACATCGCCTTCTCCGGAACCATCAACGGGACCTACATGCTCCTCGAGATGGACGACTTCCCGAACAGGCTCGAGCTCTACAACCACGAGGGCCTGATGGACCTGAACTTCACTGGCACGCTGGGGGCTCTGGAGCTTGTGATATCCGACAACGGGCTGTTCCGGCTGCCGGGATCGTATATCCTGATGAAACGCAACGATACCACGACGATGATATCGGCTAGGATCGAGTCCGTCGAGAGGTTCACGTACAACACCAGGAACGGGACCAGGTTCGCTTACGAGCTGTCCAACTCCTATCCTCTCTACGTCGGTGTCAACGATACGATAAGGGAGACCTACATCAAGGCCGCTGTCAACCCTATCCCGCAGTCCATAGACCTCAAGCTCAACGTCGAGCTCAGCGGAGAGTCGATCTCCGTGCCGAGCGTCGGGAACATATCGTCCGTCTTCGACCTGAGCAACGTCCTCGTGGGAGTGGCCGAGATGGGCGATTCGGTCACCAACATGCTCAGCAACGTCACCCAGGGCGGCCTGGACATCCTCAAGGACCTCGGATCGAACGACAAGTTCGACTACGCGTCAACGTACAACCTCAATATCGTGGCCGAGATCCAGGTGGGAGACATCTCGCAGCTCGGGCCGGTGGAATGGACCCACGGCGTGTCGGCCAGGCAGGCCGAGATCGATGGCGATACCGTCATGCACGCGCTCATCTACATCAACGGAATGCCCCAGACCCTGGACCTCCTGACATACACGGAAGGGAGGACGATGGACTTCGAGTTCCATGTCCAGGACTTCTCGTCGAAGTACAACTGGATACTCCTCGACGTCGAGGGCCTCAAGGGCAGGGACCTCTTCGTCTACATGAAGGGGCTGCAGGAGGACACGGACGTCGACCTGGACATGAACATCACCGTGGACGAGACCCCGAACGGCATCCCGATGTTGAACGGCTACGTCGACTTCACCACCAACAAGGACATCGACGCGATCTACCTCACGACCACCGACAGCAAATCGCCACAGACCTCCTTCACGCTGTACGCTGACTCCCCCCCCCGCACGGGAAACATCACCTTCGATGTGGATCACGAGACGCACCTTGAGTTCAACGGTGCGGGCGGAGTCGAGAAGCTCATGCTGGACGTCGGGAAGTACCTTGACGACAGGTGGTGGCACACCCACGTCGTCGCCACAGACGTACCGAGCGTCCTGTCCATCGACACCTGGGCGAACCCCGAGTACGACATGGACGATCCCAACCCTCTCCAGGGCCTCCCGACCGTCGAGATCACAGCCAGCTCAGGCGGGACCTCGGCCCTGATATCATTCGACGGCAGGGGTCTGGGCCAGGCCGGTGACCTCGAGATCTATGCAAGGAACATTGGCAGGAGGACAAAGCTGTGGATGTCCGGCGACACTCTCCATGCCTCCGGGGACATCGAGTATCTGATGATGCGCTACTCCAACATGCCACTGATGGAGCAGTACGAGCTGAGATCCCTCGAGGTCCGGGCGAAGGACATCGAGAAGCTCGAGGTCAGCATAAGGATGACCTTCGGAACCCTCCCGATAGTGAGCGTCGACGCGACCGATTGCGGGGACATCAGGATCACCCTCGACCACGAGATCGACATCCTGGGGAAGAGGAAGGGGAACGTGGTCCTCGTCGACTTCTCGACGAACGGGTTCCTGCCGGCGGGAGCGCCGACTGCGGGTGTGAACGAGATCGAGCTCGAGGGCGGAAGGGAGCACACCGTGATGCCTGACCCGGTATCGACCCTGCTCCTGACCCTGCTGGGGGGATGACAGGAATGGAGTTCGACCGCAGGAACCTCATGATCATCGCCGCCGTCGCCGTCGCAGTACTCGTCGTCGTGGCCGCGCTCTGGTTCTACGTCATTCCACGTACGGAGCTCCAGGTCACAACGGTCTATCGAGAGGGAAGCCTCAACGTCATCAACATCAACGTCAAGCTCGAGAACACAGGCACCGAGAACATCGAGAAGATCATCTGGGAGATCGAGGTCCGGAACGATACCCGGTCCTTCATCGACGAGACCGGGAACATCAGTGACATCCGTCCCGGCGGTTCGAAACAGATCGCCACCTACTTCTTCGGTGACCAGTGGGAGACCTATGAAATCTTCGTCAACCTCTCCTTCGAGAGCAAGGGCACGGTCTTCTCTGAGGAGATAAGGCACGTCAACGGCGGTTACATGAACCAGCGTTGGACGGACACGTTCTCGAAGACCCATCTCTGAGGGTCCTTCATTCAGAGATCAAGCTCATTCCGACGCTTTCAGCGGAGCGACCCTTATCCTCGCATCGAGGGCAAGGACTCCCTCCCCCTCGGGCATGATGATGAGTGGATTGAGGTCCATCTCGATGATCTCGGGATTGTCCATGACCATCTGGGACACCCTCTCGAGCGCCTCCACCGTCGCATCGATGTCAGATGGTGGGTCCCCACGGATACCCTCGAGGATGGCGTTCCCCTTGATGCTCTCGATGAGCTCCCTTGCATCGAGTTCGGTCAGCGGAGGTATACGGAAGGCGACGTCCTTCAGGACCTCGACGTAGATGCCGCCCATGCCGAACATCACGAGCGGACCGAACATGGGGTCCGAGACCACGCCGATGATGGTCTCCTTCCCGCCGTGGACCATCCTCTGGACCATTACCCCGATCAGGTCCTCCTCGGGTATGCCGGCTTTCTTCAGTGAGTCCAGGATCTCGTAGAACCCGCCCTTGACCTCGTAGGATGTCCGCAGATCGAGCTTCACGCCACCAATATCGGTCTTGTGGACCCTGTCCTTCACGAGGGCCTTCAGGACCACCGGATAGCCGAGCCGGTCGGCCTCCTTGCATGCCTCGTCCGCTGTCTTGACGATCCCCGATTCTGGTACCTTGAAGCCATACCCCTCTAGGATCGCTGATACGTCCTGGGCCGAGAGATAACCGTCTTTACCATCAATGATCCTCCTGACCGTTCCCGTGTCGACATCGAACCCCTTGACGTCCGACGTCGGGCGCTCGCGCCACTTGTGGTGCCTATACATGGCGGCAAGCGACATTGCGGCGCTCTCGGGGAACTTGTACGATGGTATCCGGTTGCGCTCGAGCTCCTCGACCGCCGTTGCAACACCCTCGCTGCCCATGAAGCACCCCAGTACCGGTTTGCCAGACGACAGGCTGGATTCGGAGATCGATTTCGCCACCTCCACCGGGTCCGAAGCAACTGGAGGGACGAATATGACGATAACCCCGTCGACGCCCTCGTCCTCAAGGACGATCTTCGTCACTTCCTTGTACTCCTTCGGACCGGCCGCTGCTATCATGTCCACCGGGTTCTTCACGCTGGCCTCCTCGGCGAGCGCCGACTGGAGCCTTTTGACGGTCTCCTCCGAGAACGCGGCCATCTCGAGACCGTGGCCGATGGCGGCGTCGGTCGCTATGATGCCCGGACCTCCGCCGTTGGTTATGATGGCGACCCGCTTGCCCTTCGGAAGCGGTTGGTAGGCCAATGCCTGGGCGTAATCGAACAGGTTCGGTATCGTCTCGGCGCGGAGGATCCCGCACTGCTCAAAGAGGGCGTCCACCGCGATATCCATGGCTGCCAGTGCACCCGTGTGCGATGTTGCCGCCCTTGCACCTGCCAGGGTCCGTCCGGACTTGACAGCTATGATGGGCTTCTCCTTGGAGAGCCTCCTGGCTATCGAGATGAACCTCGACGGGCTTCCAAAACTCTCCAGATAGAGAAGTACCAGGTGTGTGTGCTCGTCCTCCTCGAGCATCTCGAGGATGTCGTTGGACGATATGTCCATCCTGTTCCCGAGCGAGACGAACTTGGACATGCCGAGGCCGATCGACTCGGCGTGCTCGAATATGATGAGCCCGAAGGCCCCTGACTGCGATATCAGGGCGATGTGACCGTCCGGGAGGTTTGCCGTCGCGAAGGTCGCGTTCATCCTGATGTCCGGCTCTGAATTGACCACACCCATGCAGTTGGGTCCGACAACGCGGATGCCGTGCTCTCTGGCTATGGCATGTACCTTCTCCTCGAGCTCCGCACCCGCCTCCCCGGTCTCCTTGAAGCCGGCCGTGATTATGATCGCTCCCTTGACACCCTTCCGTCCGCAGGCCTCCATGACCTCCAGGACGAACCTGCTCGGAACTGATATGACCGCGAGATCGACGTCCCCCGGAACGTCCTCGACGGTGGGATAGGCCTTGATCGAGTAGATGACGTCAGCCTTCGGGTTGACGGGGTAGACCACGCCGGCGAAATCGTGCCTCACCAGGTTCTCGAGCACCTCGCGTCCTATGGTGTTCTTCTCCCTCGAGGCGCCAATGACAGCTATCGACCTGGGCTTGAATATCGGGTCCAACTCTCCCGTCATGTTTCCCAAATCGAACTCTACTATTTTAACAGTTGTTCGTACGTGTTGAAAGGCGACAGGTTCATAATGGACCTGTATGTTGCCTACGGCATGCACAAGGTCACGATCAGCGCTGACATCGACCCGTTGCAGGACAACAGGGTCCTGGCGGAGGCAAACAGGACCCATCTCGCCGACCACGGCGTCAGGGCTTTCGATATTCTCGGCTCCATAGGGTCTGGAAAGACCACGCTCATATGTGAACTTACAGTCAGGCTGCGTCACAAGGGTGTCAGGGTCGGAGCGATCGTCGGCGACGTGGCTGGGGACGACGACCACAGGCGGCTCGAGGCCCACGGCATCCCTTCGATGAACGTCAACACGGGCAAGGAGTGTCATCTGGACGCCCATTACATCCGGCATGCGATCGAGAAGATGCCTCTCGACGAGATCGACATACTTTTCATCGAGAACGTTGGGAATCTCGTATGCCCGGCCGATTTCCCCCTCGGTTCCGAGGGGAGGATGGTCGTGATATCCATAACCGAGGGCGACGACATGGTCCGGAAGCATCCGGTGATCTTCAGCGAGACCGACATGGCCGTCCTCAACAAGGTCGATCTGGCACCTTACATGGACGCATCGATGGACACCGTTGTGGCGGACTATACCCGGGTGAATCCCACGGGAAGGATGGTCCTTACCAGCGCCAGGACAGGCGAGGGGCTCGACGAGCTCGTATCGACACTCATCGAGTGACCTGGCTCCGGCTGGAAGATAACAAGCTATCTGTACCCCTTGTAACTGCCTTCAGTCCAGCATCTCTTCGGGGATCTCTCCCTTCATACCGCACTTGTCGCATGTGAGGAACACGGGCGGACCCATGTACTTGATCTCCATGGTGTTGTCGCAGTTCGGACAGTTCACCATGAGGGTCTTCATCTTCGGATCCCCGGGTGGTGCAGCAGCGACCGGCTTCTTGACTGGCCTCTTCACCTTCTTCCTCGCTGGCGGTCTGGCGGGCCTCGCCCTCTGTGGCGGTGGAGGTGGTGGGGGCGGGAGCTCTTCCTCGACCTCCTCCGGCGGTTCGTCATCGGGGAGATCGTCCTCAGGATAGTCCTCCTCGGGATACTCATCCTCAGCATAATCATCCTCGGGGTAGTCCTCTTCCGCGTAGTCGTCAGCTGCAGCCCCGCTGGCGTATTTCGCCGCGTAGGGGTCGTAATACGGCTCCTCCGCCGCCTTCCTCCTCCGCCTCAGGACCAGGGCCAGGAGTCCGATGACCAGGGCAGCGATGACGATGATGAGGATCAGCGACATCGCACTGAGCCCGAAGAGGAGGGCCTCGTCGTCCTCGCCCACCTTTATCTTCACCGTGTCCTCGGAGACCTCGTCGTTCTCGTTCCTCACCTCGACCCTCGCGCGGAACGTCCCCTTCTTGCCGTAGGCGTGGCTCCATATCCCGACCGTCATCCAGTCCGTCGCCGGCGTTCCATCGCCCGCATGGAACCTGAACCACATCTTCGTGCCGGAACCTGCATAGGAATCGGTGGCGTCGAGGAAGACCTCCTCGTCGACGTCCGCCTCGTCCGGTCTGGCGATCAGGACGGCGGTAGGCGCAACGGACGCCTGCTTGTCCCCCCCGGGGATGATATCGATGTCGATGTCCCTCTCGGACGGATAGTCCGCTCCGGGTAGGCCAAGGAGCGGTATCACGAGTATCAGGAAAGCGCAAAGTGTCATCGCAGGCTTCATTTCAACACCGTCCTCTCGAAACAGCGGGAGACATATAAATCCTTCCATATTCCGAAACCTTTCGGCCCAATGATTATAATGAAGTGGCCTCGTTCCCGGTTACATGCCCGAAGAGGACGATGAGCTCCAGAGGATCCGCGAGAGGAAGCTCGCAGCGATGATGGACGAAGCGGCGCACCCCGCACCCTCCGGTCCGATCGACGTGACCGACATGGACTTCGACTCGCACATTCCCGAAGAGGGCCTCGTCGTCGTGGACTGCTGGGCTCCCTGGTGCGGCCCGTGCAAGATGCTGTCACCGGTCATCGAATCCCTGTCACAGAAATATTCGGGACAGGTCACCTTCCTGAAGATCGACACCGACCAGAACCAGAGGACTGCCGCCCGTTTCGCCGTTATGAGCATTCCCACTGTATTGATATTCAAGGACGGTCAGCCTGTTGAGAGAATGGTCGGCGCCCAGCCGGAGAACGTGTTGGATGGCCTGATCAGGCGCCATCTGACGTCGGAGTAGGCCCTCGGCCGATCTCCTTCTTCACTGCATCCCTGACGTCCAGGAGTTCGCTGAGACGCTGCAGTAAGCCACGCTTCTCGCCCACCAGGGCGATCTCCAGGACCTGCTTGATGTTCTCCACTGGATGGACCTCGAACCCCTCGGGGAGGTCGTCCAGGAAGACCTCCTCCATGTTTGCTTTGGGAATGATGACCTTCTTCATTCCCGCGGTCGTTGCGGCCTCTATCTTTGCCGCGATCCCGCCGACGGGCAGTACATCCCCCTTCACGCTCAAAGAACCGGTCATGGCGACCGACTGGTCCACGGGGAGCCCCTCGAACGAGGAGATAACCGCGGTGGCGACGGAAATGGAGGCCGAATCGCCCTCCACGCCGCTGTAGGTGTTGATGAACTGGATGTGGATGTCGAAATTGGAGATGTTCTCGCCAGTCTCCTTCTTGATGATGGCGGAGACGTTCTGGACCGCCTCGTTTGCTATCTCGCCGAGGCGTCCCGTTGCGATCGTCTTGCCCTCGCGCTTCGAAGCTGCAGGTGTGACCTCCGCTACCAGCGGCAGGACCAGACCCGTGGCGACGCTCACACCTTCCTCCCCGGTCAGCACGGCCAGGCCGTTGACGCGGCCCACCGCGATGCCCTCGCGGTCGAAGGTCTTGTAGATGGAGAGCTCCTCCACGGAGCGGTCGTGGATCTGCTGTTCCAGGGTCTTCGCGAAGAGTCTGGCATCGTGCACATGCTTCGCCGTGACCACCTTCGAGTCCCGCTCCCTCGCAAGGTCACCCGCGGTCCTGATCAGACCGCCGAGCTCCCTCAGCCTGAGCGTAAGATGGCCCTTCTTCCCCGAACGCCTCTGAGCGTCCTTGAGGAGGGCGGCCAGGGCCGTCCTGCTGAAGTGCGGGATCTTCCCGTCCTTCGAGACCTCCTGGGCGACGAAGCGGACGAGCTTCATCCTGTTGGCCTCGGTGTCCTTCATCTGGGTGCGCATGTAGATCTCGTAGCCGTAGCCCCGGATACGGGACCTGAGCGCCGGGTGCATGCCCTGCTTGAATGGGTCCTTGGGATACAGCGAGTCCATGTTGCCCGCCGCTATGAGTATGAAATCGCAGGGTACCGACTCGGTCTTGACCATGGCGCCGGCCGAGCGCTCGCTCTGGCCCATGATCGAGAACGATTTCTCCTGCATGGCCGTCAGGA
Organism: Thermoplasmatota archaeon; assembly: GCA_028279595.1. GTDB lineage: Archaea > Thermoplasmatota > JAKEGO01 > JAKEGO01 > JAKEGO01 > JANQNK01. The sequence continues at coordinate 51,794 of JANQNK010000007.1, read as the reverse complement.
TGCTCTGCTGGCTCTCCATCCTGAGGAGGTTGATCTCGTCGACGAACAGGACGCCCTTGTGCGCCTTGTGAATGGCACCGGACTCGACCCTCAGGTGGGGTGCGGTCTCCAGGCCTCCCGATTGGAACGGGTCGTGTCTGACATCCCCCAGAAGGGCCCCTGCGTGAGCCCCCGTGGCGTCCACGAACGGAGGTTCGTCCTCCGGCTCGTGCGACACCAGCAACTTAGGCACCATGTCGTCTTCCCGTTTACCGTAGGGTGTTCGCGATGCCAGCAGCAGCAGCACCACGATCAGGAACGAGAACAGCATGAGGTATGGATTGTTGTAGAGAATGAAGAGGAGCAGTCCCAGGCCGATTATCAGGATGATGAGGAACCATTTCATCTTTGCCTTCTGCTCGCGGAAGAGGCGGGCCTCGGTTTTCTGGGCCTTCACTATCTGTCGGCCCTTCCCAGCCGGAACGACCCTTATCTTCGGCTCGTTCGGGTCCTCCTGGTTCGGATACGCGAGTATGTCCTCCAGTTCCCTGTTCGGAAGGAGTTCCGACATCGCCTGGCCGAGCATGGACTTCCCTGTGCCGGGATCGCCTATCAGAAGAACATGACGCCTCTGCGCAGCGGCCTTTCGGATGACATCGACCCCGTCCTCCTGTCCGATGACCTGATCGACGGTCATCTCTGGAACGTCGATCTCACCGGTCGTCTCGATGTCGAGACCCCGGACCCACTCCTCGACAGCGGGCAGTTCGTCTGTCATCTCGTCGGGACCCATGTCCACCATTCCGTCCATGAGGTGTCTACTTATAAAGACTTTATCACAAACGTTTCCAGGAAGCATTCCGGTCAAGGCACTATTCCTTGCCCTCTGGCTCCGCTTCCTCCTCCTCCTCCGAACCGGCCTGAGCACGCCGTTTGGCCTCGGCGTAGTCGGACAACGCCTTCGATCGTTGCAGCGCTCCAACGGCTATGAGAATTACTCCCACGATCATGGGGGCCAGTACGAGAGCTATTCCCAGTATCGCGAAGAACAGGGCCGCTATCTCGGCGCCCTCCATCATGACGAAGTAGACGAACATCGCCACACCGAACCCGAGGGCCGCACCTCCGCCTCCCATCATACCGTAGTATTTGGTCAGTTTCGGAGGGGGGATCTCGACGGCCTTCTTCTTCCTCTTCTTGGGGGCCGCCCTTACGACGGGCTTCGGCTCCTCCCTGCCCATGATGATGTTCAGGAGCTTCGTCTCCTCCTCGTTGATCGCCTTGAGATTGCTAGAGTCCTCGAGCTTGTTCATCTCCTTGAGCGTGACCGCATGCTTCTTGGACCGGTGCCACAGGTCCTTGGACTCGTCCTGCAGCTCCTCCGAGAGGACCTCGGTAAGCTTCTTGCCTATGGGCTTGAGGTCCTGTTCGTAACCCTTGTAACGCTTGGAGATCTCGTTGTAGAGCTGCTTGAGCTCCACCGGGTCCTTGGGCAGGTCCTTCCTCTTCATCGGCCTCGGGACCTTTCCCCTCTCGAGCTCCTTCCTCTTGCGCCAGGACTCGATCTCCTGGACGCCGAGGTTGGTACCGATCTTCTTGAGCTCCATGAGCCTCTGGATGTCGGGCTGGACGTTGGTCCTGTCCTCCAGGTACTGCCCGAGCTTCCAGTTGATCTCCTTCAGGGACTCGAGCCTGCCGTCGGACCTGCCATGAATGAGAGTTAGCTTCTGCTCCAGGGTCAGTCCGGACAGATCCCTCTTCTTTCCCTTCACCTCAGCCATTGAGCCACCCGCATCACTTCTTGAGGATTCCCACCGCGCCACAGCTCGGACACTGGATCTTCAGCGGCCGCTCGTTCGAGGTGACCTCGAACTTGGTGTGACATACCGGGCAGTTGATCGGCTTGGCAGCCGAGGCGCCCGCCGGCAGGGCGCCCTTCGATTTCTCCCTCCTCAGGAGTGCCGCGAGCTTGACCGGGTCACCGGCTATCTCGCCCTCGAGCTCACGCTCGAGCTCCTCGCGCCCCTTCTTCAGCATGAGCACGAGGGACTTCTCCTTCTCGGAGGGGTCCTTGAGCTTGGTAAGGTCATCGAGTGCCTCGAGGCGCTGCTGCGTGAGCTCGTGCGCCCTGGTAAGTCCGATGAGCTTCTTCTCCTCGTCGATCTTCTGGACGTCGAGGAGGCTCTTCAGCTTCTCCTTCACAAGGGCCATGTCCTCCCTTGCCACGGCAAGCTTCTTCTGGGTCATCTCGTAGATCTCGGAGAGTTCGGCAAGACTGTCGCTCAGTTCGTCCTCCTCGAGGCGCCTGAGCTGCGAGAGCCTCTCTATCCGCTCCTGCTCCGCCCTCTCCCTCTCTAGCACCTGCGAGAGCTTGTTGTCGACGGCCGAGAGCAGGCTCTCCTGCTTCTCGTCCTTCTTTAAAAGTGAGTTGAGCCGGTCGTCGAGGATGGCACCCTTCTTCTTCTCCTCCTCGAAGTCGCCGAGGAGAGTCGTGAGGATGTTAGCGATCCTCGCCTGCTCCTTCTTCATGTTGTCGAGGGATACCGCGACCTCCTTGGGGTCGTAGACTCCGAGAGAGGACGAGGGTGTCGGTGCCGGTTTCGCCGCGGGGGCGGGTTCCGGTTTCTTCTCCTCCTTCTTCTCGGGGGCGGCGGGAGCTTCCTCCTTTGCCTCCTTCTTCAGATCCTCGGGCTTCTTCTTTCTCTTCTCGAGGATCTTCTCGAACTTCTCCACCGAGGAACTCGACTTGGGGTCCTTCTCCTCCTTCGAATCCTTCGGTGCTTCTTCCTTCTTCACTTCCGCCTTCTTCTCCTCTTCCGGCATGATACCAACCCTCACAAGTGGATTCCGAAATGACCGCAACTCAATGTGTTAATCACTACATATATGTTTTGTTAATCCGGAGGCCGTCCAACGAGGTCCAGGGGACCGAAATCACGATGATTCCGATGGATATCGCCGGCCTGATATCCCACCGGGACCGACACCTATTTTTCCAGGGATTTCCCCAGAATCCGATGGACGCTGGCCTTTCGCAGAAATTTCTCGATATATTTGACTCCCCATGGTGGGTTCCGGGCCCTCTCGATACTGTTAATGCGGACGTTCTCCCTCAAACCCATGCCCATTCCCTGTCAATGTGAGTTGGACCGTCCAGAGGCATGTTCGGGAAGTGTAAAATAGGGCCTTGCCGATGCACTCGTCGATGCGGGAACTGATACTGCAGCTCAACTCCGGGATAGAGCACATTGCGGATGAGATGGACATCCTTCTCCTCGATCCCTATCCCCTCTTCGCCGACACGAACGACAGCCTCAAGACCATCTACGACTACGGCGACGGGGCCCATCTAAACATCGAGGGATACCGCGTCCTCGGTGAGTTCGTCCGAGATTCCCTGCGCCCCATGCTCGTACCGGGGACGACCGTCGGCTGCCTCGGCGACAGCCTCACGGAGGGCTATCCGTTCTCTCTCCGGTCGACCCCGCGATCGGTCGTCGGCGCTTCGTTCAAGGCGTATCCCGACTACCTCCGCATGTCCGGGGTGACCGTCGTCAATCTCGGGATGGCGGGCGACACGACCCTCGGGATGTTCGAGCGAGGCAGGGAGATAGTCCCCAATTCCCTCGACTTCTGCGTCGTCATGGGCGGAACGAACGACATGTTCATGGGCCGTTCCGTGATGGAGATCATGAAGACCCTCGTCAGGATATGCGACTCCCTGGTGAACGAGGTTCAGGCCGTCCCCATACTCCTCACGGTCCTTCCCACCCGTGTGACGATGGGGATAGAGTACGACTTCATGAACATCACCGACATCACCGGTGGCAACGAGCCCACGCATCTGCACAACAGATGATCCGTTCCATGCAAAGGTCTAATAGTTACGATATCGTTCAACCGTCATGGACGTAGTGGTGGCGGTGGTTCTCGGGATCATCCAGGGCCTCACCGAATGGCTTCCCGTGAGCAGCTCTGGCCACCTCGTCATCGGCCAGGACCTCTACGGTGTGGAGAACCCCATCCTCTTCGACACCATCCTCCACCTCGGGACCATGACATCGGTCCTCCTTTTCATGCGTAAACGCATATCCACCATCGCGAGGGCCACCTTCAAGGCCCTCAAGGGCGAGATCAGGCTCGCGGACTCCCCCGACGCGACATTCGGGTGGCATGTGATCCTCGCGACGCTGCCGATCATCTTCCTCGGACTGTTGCTGGAGTCCTACGTCGTCGGGTCCTTCGAGTCGGTGCCTTTCGTCGCCATGGCCCTCGTGATCACGGGCGCCGTCCTTCTCTTCACCGCCCACATGAGGGGGAAGGCAAGGGATCCGAGCAACAGGACGGCGATATCCATCGGTTTCGCCCAGGCCTTCGCGCTGTTCCCGGGGATCTCACGGTCCGGAATGACCATATCGGGAGGGCTTTACGCAGGACTCACCCGTCAGCACGCCGCCGAGTTCTCATTCCTCATGGCCGTACCGGCGATCCTCGCAGCAGGCCTCTTCCAGCTGGTCAGGGCCGCCAACGGTGATACGCAGATAGATCCCGTTCCGGCGGCAGCGGGCTTCCTCGCCGCCCTGACCGTGGGATACCTGACGCTGAAGACCCTATACAGGATGGTCCTCGCCGACAAGTTCCACTACTTCGCGTACTACTGCTTCGGCCTCGCAGCGGTACTCTGGGCCTCGATACTGTTCTTCTGAACCGGCTCGCTCCGAAAACGTTATTTAAGATGCAGGGCAATCGCTCAGCGTGAGCAGAGTGTTCGAAGGCGGGAACGACGGGAACATCGTCCAGCTCGTGCTGGACGTGATGAAGCCCCACAAGCCGGGCATCATCGAGTACGCGAAGAAGCTGAACACCCTGAAGGGGACGTCCGGCGTCAACTGCACCCTATACGAGGTGGACCAGGACACCGAGACGATCAAGATAACCCTCGAGGGGTGGAAGATAGACTTCGACGCCGTGCGTGCGGTGATAGAAGGCCTCGGCGGCTCGATACATTCCGTCGACAGCGTGTCCGCCGGAAGGATCGTCGAGGAGGTCGAGACACCCCAGGACTGATCCCGACCCGAGGATTATCGGTAACATCATTCCCCAGCCGCGAGGCTGTTGATGATCAGGTCGCCGCCTGTGAATTAAACCAATGTGGTCTTCAAAAGGAACCAGGTATGAGCAGACTCGCCGATAAGGGAAAATGAAAATGGGGAAAAAAGGGGGGGTGAGAGGGATCGTGTCCCTCTCGTCCTTGTTGAAGTGCCGTGTCTACTTCTTGGACTTCTTCGACTTGCCGACGAGCTTCTCCTCGAGCTTCTTGTCCTGGCGCTTCTTGCGGATCAGGAGAACGACGATGCCGAGGATGACCACCGCGGTTATCGCGAGGTACATCGTGATGTCGTCCTCTTCCTGCTTCTCGACGACGAGGGATGTCTTCGCCTCGTTGTTGTCCTCTCCGCCGCCCTGTGTCTTCAGCTCGTCTATGGCTCCCTCGATCTCATCATCCTCGTTGACCTCGGGGTCGACGACGACCTTGATGTCGTGCGTTCCCCTGCCGGGCTTCCACGAGAGGTTGATGTATTCGACGTCGTCGACGTCAGCGGGCAGGCCTCCGGTGTGCGTGTAGGTCTTGACCTTCCTGTCGCCCTCGTAAAGCTCGATGATGATGTCGGTCGTATTGCCCACGTCGCCATCGCCCACGTTCTTGAGCTCGATCATCGCCTTGACCTTGTCGCCCTTCTTGACGCGCTTCTCAGAGAGCTCAAGGGACGCGATGAGGTCGGGCTTCTCGCCTGCCACGACGGTGAAGGTCTTCGTTATCTCGGAGGAGTGGTTCGCGTAGTCCCAGACGAGCAGGGTGATGTTGTAGGTTCCGGAGATGTTGAAGGAAGCCTCGAATTCGGTGGTCGTTCCGTTGTCGAAGTTGTTGGGCTTCGCCTCCGAGCCCCACGACCAGTTGTAGAACCTGATCATGTCGCTCGTGTCGGTGGACGTGCTCGCGTTGAACATGATCCTGCCGTCGTCCTCGTCGACGTGGGTCCCGTCCTTCCACTTCTCCGCTTCCTCGTTCCAGACCTGGATGGTGAACTTCGCATCCGGGTCCGTGGTGTCGGTAACGGAGACGTTCATCGAGACGGTCGCCTCGTTCTTCCAGTTGTCCTTGACGGTCACCGTGACCGTGAAGTCGCCGGGCTCGTGGTAGACATGGCTCACGATCGAGTTGTCCTCGGAGCCGTCGGAGTCGTCGCCGGTCTCGTTGTCGTAGGTCCCGTCGCCGAAGTCCCACATGCAGTTGAGGATCCTGTCATTCTCGATGGTGAGGTAGTACGTCGTGTTGTCCATCATGTAGGTGTCGATGGACGCGTTGAAGATTATCTCCTCGTTCTCCATGAGCATGTCGAAGTCCTGCATCCCGAGCGACTTGTTCTGGGCTATGAAGTTCGGGATCGGCGCAACGAAGTCGACGACCGTGAGGCCGTCCGAGCCCTTGCCCCAGTTGTCCGAGTCGTCTGTCGCGTTCACGACGATCGTGTAGTTGCCCGGGTCGACGAAGGTGTAGTTGAAGACGAAGGTCAGGTTGCCGCCATAGGCCATGGTGTCGTTGTAGTACATCCACGTCCAGTCCTCCTCGAGGCTGCCGGCCGGCTTGATAGTGACCGTGATGTCGTAGAACATGGTCACGCCCTCTGGGTCGGTGATGTTCGCCGTGATGTCCTCATTGACTCCCATGGCGTCGGTCAGGTTGACCTCCCAGGGTGCCCACGGCGGGATGATCTCGACCTCCGGGTCGCTCACGTCGTTGATCTCCAGTGCGTAGACGTCCGGAGCGCTCATCTTATCCGCTTCGTCCACAACGGTCAGTGTGACTGTGTATACGCCGGGTATGTCGTACTTGTAATCGATCTTCTCGCTCGAGGTGTTGACCATCTCGCCGTTGCCGAAGTCCCACTTGTACTCGACAATGCCGCTCTGGTATGTACCCGTGTCCATGGATGCCGTGGCGTTGAACTTCACGTGCACGCCCTCGTCCACTGTCATGTCGGAGCCTTCCTCCTCGAAGTTCGTGATCGAGAAGTCGGCCATGGGATCGCCGTCGTCGTTGGTCACGTCCACCCACGTCATGACCGATTCCATCGTTTCCGACATGTCCGGATCGATCTCGAAGCCGTTCGCCGAGAACGTGACCATCAGGTCCTCGACGGTGTCGTTGGTCACGGGATACCAGCCTGGAGGTAGGTCGTACGTGTATGTGTAATCGAGGTCGGTGTCATGGGTGACGGCCGTCTTGAAGCGGAGCATGACCTCCTCGAAGCCATCCATCCTGGTGAAGCTCATGGTCCAGGACATCCACCAGTCAGTGGTGTTTATCTCGGAGGAGTCGAGCTCGCTCTCGTACTCGATGTGGGTGCCGTTGGCGACGATCGTGATGAGGTCCTTGTACATCGCCGGAACGCCTGCGTAGGTGTACAGGTCCTCGACGAGGACCATCTCGCTCGCTGTGAGGTCGCTGTCGCCGAGGGTCGCACCGGTGATCGAGTTGGGTCCGACGCGGCCGTAGCCGTGGTCCACCCACAGGTCGTAGAGCATGAAGTCCCAGTTGTGGTCCCAGACGTCCTGGTCGTCGTTGATGTCCTCGGTCACGATGACCGTGGCGTTCCAGAGCATCCTGAGTTCTATGCTGATGGACGCATTGCCGTCCTCTGACGGAACCAGCGCGAGCGGGTTCGTGTCGCCGGGGCCGAAGGCCCTGTCGTTCGGCACATTGAAGTTGGTGTCGATGTAATCCTCGTAACCGTCCGCCTCGACCAGTAGTGTGTACGTGCCCTCGAGGACCTCGAATCCCCTGTATCCGTGATCGTCGGTGAGGCCGGTCATCACTTCGTAGTCCTCGTCGTTCCAAAGGGACATGTCGTTGTTCCAGAGCGTTATCCTCGCGCCCTCGATGTCGTCCATGTCGGACGAGTCCACGATATCACCCTCGACGGTGTGGTAGTCATCCTCCTCGATGGCCGTGATGTCGAACTCCGTCACGTTGTATGGAGCCATGATCTCGGTGGTGTTGAAGGTGAAGCCCATCTTGTCCCAGACGAGCCACGTCTCCTCGGCGCTGTCGAACTCGAGGGAGAACCATCCGGTCTTGTTGGTCTCGATCCTCTCGGTGGAGTAATCGTGGTCCGGATAGGTTATCCATACCTCGACGTTCTTCTCGCCCTCGCCAGTGGAGGAATCGTTGATCCATCCCTCGAACGTCGTGTCGGGCTCGAGGTCCGTCAGGTAGAAGACGCCCAGGCCCATCTCGTCCTCGTCGTCGCCCTCGACCTCGAACCAAGCGAACTCCGTACTGTACTCGTATTTCGAGAAAGTGAAGACATACCCGCCCTCGGGTACCATCATCTCGAAGGAACCACCGTTGTCGGTGGAGGTTGTCTCGTACTCGGTCTCGGTGCCGACATTGTAAGCCGTTATGGACGCGCCAACGATCATCGCGTTGGACTCGTCCTTCATGCGTCCGTACACCTCGACCTGCTCACCGCTCACGACAGGCATGAATGCGATCAGGATGATCGCCGCCAAGCCGAGCAGCAAGCCCGCTTTCAGCACATTTCTGCTGTTCATTTTGGGTTCCTCCAGTCTCATGCCCCAGATGGAGTTCGATAACCCTATCTGGGGAAACTTGCACTGATAGAGACTTCCCCTATTTAAGACCAATGGGTTAGTTACGAATGGCGATCGTAGGTCACGAGTGGGCCTTTTACCCTTACGATCGGGTCATTTCCGGTTCCCCGGAGAGGCTCGCTTCACGCGGGCAATCCTTTAAGTAACCGCCTCTCATGTAACGGCCGGATGGACGAGAAGGCCCTAGCCAGGTACGAGTTCAAGCGGAAGATGGAGGACCTCCAGTCGGTCGGCGGAAAGGCCACCGAACTGATAAGCCTCTACGTACCGCCAAGCAGACAGGTGTCCGACGCCATGGCGTATCTCAGGAACGAGCTGTCGCAGTCGTCGAACATCAAGTCCAAAGGAACGAAGAAGAACGTGACCGCCGCCATCGAGTCCATCATGAGCCGTTTGAGGACATTGAAATCAGTTCCCGAGAACGGCGTCGTCTTCTTCGTCGGGCACAGGGTGACGGGCAAGGACCAGACCGAGATGACCCAGTTCGTCATCGAGCCGCCGGTCCCGATATCCATCTTCCTCTACAGGTGCGACTCGCAGTTCTTCCTGGACCCGTTGCTCGTCATGCTCGAGGAGAAGGAGACCTACGGTCTCGTCGTCGTCGACAGGAGCGAGGCCACCGTCGGACTGCTCAAGGGCCACAGGATAGTCCCGGTCAAGAACATCCCGTCCCGCGTTCCGAGCAAGCACGGTCGCGGCGGACAGTCCCAGAGGCGTTTCGAGAGGTTGATCGAGATCGCCGCCCACGAGTTCTTCAAGAAGGTCGGGGACCTTGCGAGCGAGGTCTTCCTCGAGGTCGAGGACCTCAACGGGATCCTCGTCGGCGGTCCCGGGTCGACTAAGGAGTTCTTCATCGACAAGGGATACCTGCACCACGAACTGACCCCAAAGGTCGTGGACATGTTCGACACCGGTTACACCGACGAGTATGGACTGAAGGAGCTCGTCGACAAGGCGGCGGACACACTTTCCGACGTCGCCCTGATGGTCGAGAAGAAGCTCGTCCAGAGGTTCATGGCCGAGATCGTCAAGAGCGGGAGCAAGTCCGCCTACGGTATCGACGATGTGGTCAATGCATTGAACCTCGGAGCCGTGGATACCCTTCTCATTTCGGAGGGCCTTAGGGTCGACAGGCATAGATTGACCTGCGCCTCCTGCGGGACGGTGACCGCTCAGCCGGTTCCGATCACAGTCTGTCCCTCCTGCAGCGCTGCAGGGGAGTCCGAGGAGATCGACCTCGTGAAGGAACTGGTCGGACTGGCGGAGCAGAGCTCGTCCGAGGTGGAGTTCATCAGTCCCGACAGCGACGAGGGCTCGGCGTTCCTGAACACCTTCGGCGGCGTAGCGGCGATCCTCCGCTACCAGATCAATAACAACACATGATGACGCCCGGTCCGTAGTTATCGTATCCCACTTTCTCAATTCAAAGAGAGGCGCTCGATGACTCCGCTTCGCTGTCATCAACGCGCCTCGAACAAGTGCATATAAGGAAATTGACCACGAACCCGATCATCGAGTACACCGTCCATGATAACAGTTATTAATTGTTAGAGTGTATGCGGCAGCATGACAGTCAAGGGAGTCGAACTCAGCTCGATGGAAGCGAAACGCTTCACAAAGGACAAGCCAGGCAACGTCCGCGTGGACCACAACGTGTCCATATCGGCCGTCCACAAGAGGGGCGACGACTCCGACGTCGAGTTCTCGTACACCGTGACCTACGGTCATCTCGGCATGATCCGGATGGAGGGCCACCTCTACGTCGGAGGCACCGAGGTCTTCGACCAGTGGTCCGACAAGAAGAAGCTGGAGAACAAGCCGCTCGAGGAGATCTACAACGTCATCATGGACACGGGTTCCTACGAGGCGATAATAATCTCAAAGAAGCTGCAGCTTCCTCCACCCATTCCGCTCAAGATCCCCAGGATAAAGGTCGAGAAGGGCAAGACCAGCGGGAAGGCTGTCCATGGACCAGAGGTCGCCTGAGATTAGTGCGGAGACCGCTGCGGAAAAAGCAGTTTCAGCGATGCTACTTGAGCTAGTGTCACCCAAACCCGGGAACGTTTCTAGGTTTCAAGATTTACAAGAGTTGGGATTGGACCAGTTCCTCGCGAGCGTTGCTTCGTTAGCGATACCCTTTCATGAGATAGCTTCAGGGAAGGTCGGGGTCGGTAAAGGAGTCCTGAAGGCCGTCAAACGGATGAGCGAGGCTCAAGGTGGAGGCAACACCCACCTTGGAGCAATACTACTATTGGCGCCTATGGCTGCGGCTGCGTCGGGGACGACCCCGGAGAACGTTCGCGCGGAATTGGATGGCGTCCTTCAGGGCTTGTCGCCGGAGGACGGCCATTACCTTCACGATGCGATCGCCTTAGTGCATCCCGCACTCCCGCCAGTTAAGGAATTCGATGTGTACGAGACACCTGCGGAGATGTTTGAGAACGTCTCAGTGCTCGAGTGGATGGCCGGCGGGATCGAACCTGGGACACAGCCGAACACGATCGCCAGGGAATATGTTACTAATTTCGAGTTCACATTCGAGCAGGCGCATCCGTTCCTCCATGAGCATCTGGGAAAGGCTCGGCTCGAGGATGCGATAACGCACTGCTTCCTTTGGATCCTCTCCGAGCAGGTGGACACCCTCCTTATTGCGAGGCACGGTCAGGAGGAGGCCGAGAGGGTCACGGAGAGGGCGGCCGAAATCATGGAAGCCGGTGGGTATCTGATCGAGGAGGGGCGGAGACTGGCGATCGAGCTGAACATGGAATTGGTCGAGCGCGGGATGAATCCCGGGACGAGTGCCGATCTCGTTACCGCGGCGATCTATGTCGAGCTGTTGGGCGGATATGTAGTGTGACGTAATTCTTATCTAATGTCGTTGCATTGGCCAGATAGAGGGGTATCGGTCATGAGACAGCGTGCCATATGTCTATCATTCGTCTTTCTATCGGCCATTGTAATGTTGATTAATGCAACACCAACATCTGAAGGGGCAACATATGTCGTCGATGATGATGGTGGTTCATGGGCCGACCATACATCGATCCAGGATGCACTAAATGGATCCTCTGATAATGATACGATACTCATCTATTCAGGGAACTACGACGAGTCCATTGATATCAACCGGTCCGTCGATATTATCGGAAATGGCAGTTCGCAGACCTATCTCATTGGACAAGGATCGGAATGCATCGCTGTCAACAGTAACAACGTATCCATCATCGGGCTAAACATCTCCAGCCAAGTAGATGGATCGGGCACAGGGGTCCGGATATACGCTGATTATATCGATGTAGATAATTGTTCAATCATTGACGTCTACAATGGTATCTATGGATGGGATGTCAATGTGTCCAATTGTATCGTTTACGCGTCAAATTACGGAATGTATACCGGTTACTCTGTCATTGACAGTTGTACTGTCGTAGGAGCCAAATACGGACTCAATCTAAGGGGATACTCGACTGTAGATAATTGCACTTTAAAGGGATCGGAATACGGTGCGTACCTCTATGGATCGGGCACGATTCTCCAAGATTCACATATTTCGAATTGTATAATAGGTGAATACATTTCACACACGACCAAATCGAGTACAACCTCCAACATCACCTTCATCAATTGCGGAATCTCAGCAAATGGGTTCAGCAACTTCGATCTACAGAACAATGACATTTGGGATTGCACTGTGAATGGGGATCCGATCGATTACTATCGGAACCTTACAAATAGATCGGTGACAGGATCAACGGGTCAATTGATGATAGTCAATTGTACCAACTTCGAGATAAACGGTATTTCAACAGGAATCGGTACCTGCGGGATCTATCTAGCCATGTCCAGTAACGTTTCAATAATCAATTCGAACATCTCATCCTATTACGGAATCCTTTCGCATCGCGGTAGTTATTCAGTTTCCAATTGCCATTTCTCATCCACAAATACTAGTATCTTCTCAAGGAAGGGATATCCGACGATAGATAACTGTACAATGGTGGACGATCAGTATATCGGCATTCATATCCAAGACGAGGTATCGAATATATTGATAACAAATACCACCATAAGCAATGCTTATTTTGCTGGTATCAAGAACAGTGTCTATTACACGAGTCATATCTACGATTGTAACATCTCAAAATGCGGTATCGGTATCATTAGGAACGGTGGGTCCAGCACATACACGAAGATCAAGAATTGTTCGATCACCGATTGCGATACCTCGGCGATCAGAATAGAGTGGCTCAGAAATTCCAAGATCCTCAATTGTGATCTATCATCATCGACCATCGGTATACAATGCGTCATTGGAACCTCGCAGGGGCCAAGAAGCATCGGCCTGTACGATAATCGGATCGATGACTGTGACTATGGTATCTACATCGATGAAGGGTCCGATTACGAGATCAATGGCAATGTCATCAGCAATTGTTCAGTTGTCGGTCTTGGTATCTATTCAGGAGTGTCCGATATTACGATCGAGAACAACACTATCGAACGCAACAGTGAAGGTTGCTATCTAGCAGTCGACAATGTCCTCGTGGTTGGAAACGATTTCCGGAAAAACTATGAATCGGGCATAAATGTGGATTATGCTGATCAATCGGACTCCTATGTTTACCACAACAATTTCATAGACAATGGACTGAATTGGTCACAAGCTACCGACACGGACGCGGGTGATGGAATATACTGGGATAACGGATCGGTCGGAAATTACTGGTCCGACTATTCGGGTTCCGATGTTGATTCCGATGGCATCGGGGATACTCCGTATGAGATTAATGGATCCAACGATGCAGAGGACCGATTTCCGCTTATGCTTCGATGGAATGGATCCCTGCAAAGACGAGATCCAATAACTTGGATAGTCGACGATGATAATGGTTCGTGGGCAGATTTCGAGAAGATACAGGACGCAATTGATACCTCGAGGGGTGGAGATATAATAATAGTCTATAATGGGACATATCTCGAGACCGTTGAGGTGATCAGAACATTAGAAATCATCGGTAACGGAAGTTCCAATACTACGATCGACGGCCTAGGTATCGGCAATGTTGTGAACATAACGGCAGACAGATGCAGTATATCAGGCTTCAATCTTACGAACGCAAGCATTGATAAAAATGCGGCCGGCATCGAGGTCCGGGGGGATCGCTGCGAGGTTTCCTACAACAATTTCTACATCTGTTACGGAATAAACCTCAATCGTTCGACCAGGGTATATCTTCACAATAACAGTATGGTCCTCGGAGGGATATCGTTCACAGGGGATGGCCCGTTCCAATTCGTAAGTCACACGATAGACCCGACGAACCTGTTGTGGTCAAGACCGATTAGGTACTATACCAATATCAGTTCCGGTAACGTTCCTACTAACACCAGCCAGGTACTCCTCGCAAACTGCACTGGAGTTACCCTCGAGAATCTGATCATAAATGCCTCCTCTGGTGGAATACAGATCGCTTACTCCGATAATTGTACCATATCAAGTAACAATATTTCGCGGAACGTGATCGCCGTGGTACTCATGATGTCAGAGAACATAACCATCGATGATAATCTGATCAACGATAATACGGGAGTCGGTGTATTCCTGAATCGATCTCATGACAACCACATCACTGACAACCAGATCGAGTCGAACTGGTTCTTCGCCACTGTCCTCGATTGGTCTGATGACAACGTGATAGAGAATAATTCGTTCGATCAAAACGATGTTCTCGGGTTGTATCTCATCAATTCTACTGGGAACCTGGTCGTCAACAACAGTCTAAAAAACAACTCGTACTACGGTCTTTTCCTGTTGGACTGCACGGATAATATCCTCACTGCCAATGAATTCATACAGAACGGTTACTGGGGTGCTGCTGCCGATGATTCGGATGACAATTGGCTCTACCACAATAACTTCATTGATAATGGATTCGATCCCCAAGGTTTCGAAACTGATGGTTACAACACTTGGGACAATGGGTCCATTGGTAACTACTGGTCGGATTATTCGGGTTCGGACAATGATGGGAATGGGATCGGAGACACTGAATACTCCATAGATGGGACCACTTCGGCTGAGGATAGATACCCATTGATGAACCCGTGGAATGGTACCTATGTGAACACCACAAGAGATCCGAGGACCTGGATCGTCGACGATGATGGCGGTACTTGGGCCAATTATACGGAGATACAGGATGCGATCGATGCATCGTTGAATGGAGATACTATCCTGGTCTACAACGGAACGTATTTCGAAGGATTACATGTTGATGTAACCGTTGATATCGTTGGGAATGGATCGCGAGATACGATCATTGATGTTCGAGGCAATGAGACGGGTGTGAACATATCTTCGGATGGAGTGGGCTTTTCTGGGTTCTTTATCAGATGTTTGGATGAGGAGGATACAGACTCCGCAGTCGAGGTGGTTTCTGACAACAACTTGATTGCCAATTGCACAATACAACACGGTGATTGGTATGGATTGGTCTTCCGTGGTAGTCATCGAAATCGGATCTCCAACCTTTCATTGTTGAACAACGATATCTGTGGCTTGGCACTATTTAGATCCCATTCAAACCTAGTTATGAATTGCACTTTTATTGAGAACGGAGCCAGCGGTGGCGGAAGTATTCGCACAGTGAATTCTCGTGATAATCAAATCACCTACTGCCAGATCAATGATTCACGATACGGTATCCATATCGGTGAAGATTCAAGGAATAATTCAATATCGAACTGTATCCTGAATTCGGGAACTCATTCTGGGATCTACTTCTGGACATCAAACAATAACACATTTTGGAACAACACCGTTATGGATTTTGATAATTACGCGATCCAAATCCATTCGGCCTCTAAGAACAATTCGATCTATCTTAACTCGATTTACGATAATAGTGCGATCGATGACGGTGAAGACAACGTATGGGACGACGGATCGAAGGGTAATTACTGGTTTGATTATGACGGGGAGGATATAAATGGAGATGGGATCGGAGATACCCCATATGAGCTCGGGGGCGACTCGAATTCAGAGGACCGCTATCCATTGATGAATCCGTGGAACGGGACAATCATCATTAGGGAAACCAAGGTCTGGATCGTCGACGATGATAACGGCTCGTGGGCCGATTTCGAACAGATCCAAGATGCGGTCAATGCCTCGATCCCCGGGGATACGATCCTCGTTTATGAAGGCTATTATTACGATGAGGTGGTCGTATACCGTTCGATATCCCTCATTGGGAATGGAAGCTCTCAATCCATCATTGATGGTGGTGGAGATGGTGATGTCGTACAAATCCGTGCGGATGGAACGAACTTCTCAGCATTCACATTGACAAACAGTGGACAGGACTACTCCTCAAGCGCGATCGACATTGATGGTGTGGATAATTGTACAATAATGTGGAATCGTCTCACGAATACTACGAATCACGGGATCTGGATCTCGGACACAACGAACAGCACGATCAGCAATAATACCATCAACTGTGATTTTAACGGCGTTTACTTAAGAGAATCGAATAACAATACCATCGAAGGGAATCGCATACAGGATTCATATACTGGTGTCTATACTGTAGATTCGTTTTCGAACACAATCATCTGGAACAACATCACGGCTCGTGTCGGAGTTTACCTAAATCGAGCGATCGAACACACGATATTGAACAATAGCATGTATTCCTGTGGACTTTGGATTCACACACATGACCCCAGAGGTTGGAGGACACATTCAGTCGATGGCACAAATACCGTGAACGACCGACCTGTTCACTACCGTATCGATCAGGATGGGATTGACATTCCGAATGGTTCGGGACAGATCATACTCGTGGACTGTTCAGATGTTTCCATCATTGGTCGAGATCTCAGTGGTGGGGGAACAGGTATCATTGCGGCTTATTCGAGTGGATTAACGATCTCTGGCAATATCGTTAATTCGAGCTCATTCGAGGCAATCCATCTATACAAATCAAACAATTCATTGATAGAGAACAACTATGTCTGTGATTCAATGAGCTCGGGGATCGATCTCTATTTCACTTCTAATTGTACGGTGAGGAACAACACATGTGATCGGAATTACGACTCTGGCATCCAGATCACACAACAATCGCATCATAACTTGATCACCGACAACAACTGCAAGAACACCATTACTGTATCCCACTCAGATTGGAACCGTGTCATATCGAATGTATGTTCGAACGACAGGAGTGGGATCTATCTTGCTTCCACTGAACATTCGCAAATTCTCAATAATACCTTGGTAGAGAATGATTACGGTATCGAGGACCATGGATCGAAAGATGCATTGATATTTGGAAATATTATCACCTCGAGCAACCTCTCAGGTATGGAACTCCAAGGGACATCAGACTCGATCATTGATAACAATACTATCTCAGGGTGCCTCAATGGAATCCATTTGGATAGGAACATGTATAGTCCATTTGGGTATCAAAGCAGTTGTGAATTCACCAACAACTCCATTCACAATAATTCCTACGGTGTTACCTTCGAGGTCAATAGTGACGATAACAGGTTCATGAATAACGCAATCGTAAGAAATCAATTGATCGGAATCCAAATCGAAGCTGGGTGTGATGGGAACCGATTTTTCCTCAACAATTTTATTTTCAACAACCTGGGCGGCATACAAGTAGCCGACCAAGAACCTTCTAATTATTGGGATAACGGATCCATAGGAAACCATTGGTCCGATTACAACGGTTCTGACGAGAACGTAGATGGCATCGGAGATACCCCTTATCAGATTGATGGTAGCAGCGGGAACGAGGATCGTTATCCATTGATGAATCCATGGAATGGCTCATTACCGAATGGGAACGAATATCCAACGGCATCAATTGTTGACATTTCTCCAAATCCTGCGTCCAATGGTAGTACCATTTACTTCCGAGGATTGGGAGTCGATGTGGATGGGAATATCTCGAGGTATGTATGGTCTTCTTCGATCGACGGGGAATTCTACAACGGGAGTTCCAACACAACCTTCACTGATGGCCTGTCACTGGGGAATCATACGATCATCTTCAGAGTTATGGACAATGGAAGTCTCTGGAGCGATAACGCGATTTCGAATCTTTCTGTTATCGTCAAAGCACCTTACGTTAACCAGAAACCAGTGGCGGAAATTGATAATATCTTGCGCAATTCCGAATTCAATGGGGAAATTATTACCTTCATTGGTCACGGAAATGATACCGATGGAACTATCGTTCAATATTCCTGGACATCATCTATCGATGGTGAGTTCTACAACGGGTCAGAAGCTTCGATCAATTATTCTAAACTCTCCGTTGGAAATCATACAATCCGTTTCAGGGTAATGGATAATGGGACTGAATGGGGCATCCCGTATTCTATCACTTTAACAATTCTTCCATACCTTCCCGACTTATCCATAGAACGGGGAGATGTTGATATTCCTCACATTGTCTACATCGATTCTGTTTACAATATTAATTTCTCTATCCATAATGAAGGACAAGGGAATGCGTCTAATGTATCAGTTGCGATCGCAATTGGAAATCATACACATGATGAGACAGTAGATGTAAACGCCCTTTCAGAATCCCTGATCGATATTCAATGGACACCTCTTGAATCTGGAACGATTCAAGTCTCTGTTCAGATTATTTACTATGAACCTGAGCTCAATACATCGAACAATAATATTACTTTCAGTGTCCTTGCATGGGAACTCTCCGATGTCGAGCTCTCCATTAGCGAGTCAACCATCGCTCTTAATCCGGCAATGCCCGAGGTCGGTGAATATACTGAGATAAATGTTATCGTTTCGAACAATGGCATCGAGGACGCCGAGAATGCAACCGTAGAATTCTGGTTGAGCGGCAATCATGTCGATTCGACCGAGGTCACGGTCACCAACAAGAGCTACTCGGTGGTCCAATTCAACTGGACACCGTCCGAATCCGGGCTCTTCGATGTGAACATCCGTGTCAATCCTGATGGGGAATTCAACGAGACCCTGTTGTTGAACAACAATGCATCCATTTCAGTCCAAGTCGTAGAACCCTATCTACCCGATCTGATCATTACCAATGACGATATTACCGTATACCCTATCACACCGATGGAGGGAGATGTTGTCCTCATCAATGTGACTATTTGGAATTCTGGCACTCTCACCTTAAATGATATTTCAGTATCGTTGTCATTTGAAGATGGCGATGAGATCGCAAATAAATCAGTTACGATAATGCTTCTAGACGCAATCACTGTGACGTTCGAATTGAACTTGGACCACGGTCACTACAACATTGATGCAATGATCGACCCAGCAGGGAAGGTCAACGAGTCGAATGAGGATAACAACATTGGATCTACCACCTTCACCGTCCAGGCTGATCCTGGAACCGAACCTGATGGGGATGATAGTGCGTCAGACAAAGGCCTACTCGGGAATCCATTTTTACTCCTTTTGATATCGATGATCATCGTGGTCATCCTGATCTTGGTACTGATAGATCGGAAAAAGGGAGCTTCGAGCAGCCCGAGAGGAAAGGACGGATCCACTTCAACATCTGTCGAGAGGAAAATACCTCAGCATGGAGTACGGGACCGGATACCACCTCAGGAACCGATGGGATACCAGGTGATCCCTTCGATGGACGAACCTTTAGATGAAGAACCTGAGAGACCGGGTGACTACGATCAACCCTACGCCCCATCTGAAACGGATTACGATGAACCGGAATCATCGGAATACGAGTACTCATCCGGACCTGTTGTCGAGGAACCCAAGGACGACGAGATGCAGGTCATCGACACCTTCCCATGCCCAGAGTGCAATAACCCCATCGAGGAGGGAGCCCGGTTCTGCGAGGAGTGCGGTACGTATCTAGGCTGACGAAATCGTTAACTATCCAGAGTGCGATTGGCCGGTGGGATAATCATGTCTGCCAGGAGGCTCCTCGTCGTCGTGATGCTTGTCGCTGTGGTCTTGATATTCACACCTAACGGAGTTGTCGGGGAAACGATCATCGTGGATGATGACGGAGGGGGTGGAGTCGATTACACGACCATTGGGGATGCGATAGCGAATGCCACTGATTTTGACGAGATCAAGATTCGGCCAGGGACGTACGAGGAAAACGTTTACATTGGGAAACCTCTATACATCAATGGGTCTGGTTCCACAAATACGATTATCGATGGTCAAGGTTCTGATACGACCATCGAGGTATCCGCGTGGGTATCTATTCGTGACCTAGGGGTCAAGGGTGGCGGCGACGAGACCAAGTCTACTGCCGGCATTGATATTTCTCATGTATCAGGTGTGATCATCCAGGACTGTGCAATTTATGGCAACGCGGAGCTGGGCATGTTTGTCATGCTCGCGGAATCTACAAGCATCATAGGATGTAGATTCTATAATAACACTGTAACAGATATTGAAATCCAGGGAAGCACCCAATCCAGCCAGGTTGTGGACTGTACATTTGAAGGAAATTCCAATGCCGCGATAACTCTTGCCGAAGATGAAATTACGGTTAAGAACTGTGATTTCGAGTACAACGGCATAGAGATCTGGAGGAGTCTGAACGAAACGATCATTGACTGTACATTCGACTCTGCAGGAATACGTATTCTAGGCGACGAGATCGACCATTGGGTCACCCACAACATAGGAAATACTACTGTTAATGGAAATCCCTTCTACTATCATCGAAATGAAGCCAATGTTCTGATGGACGATCCGAATGCACATTATCTTATCGGGAATTGCACAGAAATAACGGCATTCGGTTGGAACTCCAATTCGGGCGGATTCCCAGTCCAGATCGGTTTTTCGGACAATTTTTCGATCGCCTCGTGTGAAATATCGGAAGCTAGGGTCGGGATATACCTATACAATTCCTTGGATATCAATATTCAGGATAGTATCATGCGGGACAATGGTGAGTATGCCATATACGCGGACGATGCTACGAACATTACTATCGATGGATGCACTTTCCGAAGGAATTCGTACGATAGCTGGTACTCTGAAGCAGTATACATGGACGCCGATAACAGTATGATTTTAAACTCATCTTTCGTAGACAATCATCTTGTCGGGATGGAAATCAATACAGGGAGTTTCAATCTGATAGAGAATAATACCTTTTGTGGGAACGGAAAGGAGGCACTTCGTCTCGCGTACTATAGTTCTAATAACGTGGTCGTTGACAACGTTTTCATGGACAGCGGAATTTCTCCACAGGCATATGCCCACAGGTACAACGATTGGGATGACGGTTTTGAGGGCAACTACTGGTCCGACTATCTAGGGAATGACACGGACGGAGACGGGGTGGGGGACACCCCTTATGAGATCGAGGGAGCAAGTAAGGACAACTTTCCGCTGATGGTCCCAAATGGGTCCCGTACACCAAACGAACTTCCGGTCGGTATCATTGTTATGATCGACCCGTCATCGGGTGGCTTCGGCCAGAACATTACCTTTCTCGGCAACGGTACTGACGCTGATGGTACGGTCGTCCGATACGTTTGGACTTCCGATCTTGATGGAGAGTTTTACAATAGTACATCGAATGGAACTGAGTACTCAGAATTCTCCGTCGGTGAGCATCAAATATCGTTTACCGTTCAGGACGACGACGGGGACTGGAGCGAACCTGACTCCGCTATGATCACCATTAACCATGAATCGAATCAGACGAACGATACCAACGATCCGCCAGTCGCATCCATCACGTCCATCACACCTTCCCCGGCCTACGAGACCTTCAACGTGACCTTCGAGGGTAACGGGACCGACAATGGAACTGTTGAACGATATGTCTGGTCCTCCTCGGTCGATGGGGAGTTCTACGACGGTCTTGATAATACCACTATGACCGATACCCTCTCCATCGGCAACCACACCATCTCCTTCCGATGCCAGGACGATGACGGAGCCTGGAGCGAGTGGGTCACCGAGGAGCTCGAGGTCAAGAGCGTCCCGAGCGGAGGCAACATTCCTCCGGTCATCAACAGTATCACGTTCGATCCGAATCCCGCAGTGTACGGGCAGACGATCACCTTCACAGCATCCGCAACCGATGTCGACGGAATGGTCGAGAACTACTTCTGGACATCGACCCTCCTCGGAGATGAACTTTACGACGGGCCCAATCCCTCATTCACCAAATCTGACATCCGTGTCGGTACACATACCATTACCCTCGTCGTGACCGACGATGACGGAAATTTCAGTGAGGCGTTCACCGCTATGCTCGAGATCGACGCTGAGGCCGAACCTCCGGGTGAGGAGGATCCAGATGAAGAGGAGCAGAAGGGGATCGCCGACCAGATCATCGAGTTCTTCACAGGCCTTCCGCAGAACCCCCTGATGCTCGGACTCGTCCTGACCACCATCTTCGTCGTCATCGGCGCGATCGCGGCCGCCTCCAGCCGGAAGAAGAAACGGAAGGAGGAGGAAGAGAGGAAGAAGGCCGAGCAGGAGGGACGGATGCGCGGTCCTCCGCCGGACGAGAGAATGTATCGACCACCACCGGGCTGGAAACCGGGCGATCCCGATCCGAGACGGCCTCCCGAGGAGGAGTACCGTGACCGCCGTTCACCTCATGACAGGCTGCCTGGCCATGCACCCCCGCCCGAGGATGCTGACGTAGAGTGGAACACCGAGCCTGTCGGTGGGCCGCCTCGAGGGGACCATGCTGAACACTTCTACGATAGGGAGCAGTTCGGCCGGCCTCGGGAGAGGATGGACCCGAAAGAGGGCGAATGGGAGGCACGAGGATACGAGCGCGGAGGAGGTCCGACCGGTCCTCCCCCTGCAAGTCCTTACGAGCGACCGAGACCCGAGCATGAGCAGTTTGCCAGACCGCCACCCGAAACTGAGTTCGAACCTGAACCTGAGCCGGAACCCGCGGAAGAGGAGGACGATGACCTCTACTACGACCGTGGTGGGAAGGGTTACAAGGGATTGGTGACTCCTGTCGAGATCCCCGAGGATGAGGTGGACCGGAAGTGTCCGGAATGCAACGCTTCTTTGGATGAGGACGAGAGGTTCTGTTCGAACTGCGGGACCTATCTGACCTGACTCCATAAGGCCTAAACTTTAAACCCCCCTTTCCGATTGCGGAACGATGAGGATATACCTTGACAGCTATCGCTCGCGCCGCATCTTCCCAGAGGCGGCGCACCGCGCCTGCAGCCTCATCCCGCAGGTGGGCGCACCCTCCGGTCTGTACCAGGAGGCGATGGCCGCTGTCGACGCACTGGACGAGTCTAGAAATGCGATAACTTCCGAACTCAACACCGACAACGATGTCGTCTTCACGTCC
The DNA here is from genome assembly GCA_028279595.1 of Thermoplasmatota archaeon. Taxonomy (GTDB): domain Archaea; phylum Thermoplasmatota; class JAKEGO01; order JAKEGO01; family JAKEGO01; genus JANQNK01. Next base: position 28,782 of record JANQNK010000007.1, on the reverse strand, counting down.
GGCGGGACCGAGGCGAACAACCTCGCCATCGTCGGCGTCTCTCACGCGAACCCGAAGGGGAAACATGTCATCGTATCATCCATCGATCAGCCGTCAGTCCTCGCTCCGGCCAAGAGCCTGAGCACTTCAGGATTCGATGTCGACTTCGCCAAGGTCGACAAGAACGGCGTCATGGACATGGACGATCTTGCTGGACTTCTCCGGAAGGACACGACACTTGTGAGCGTTCAAGCCGTCAATCACGAGGTCGGAGCCATCCAGCCGCTGAAGGCGATCAGGGATGTCGTACGTGACAAGTCCGACGCCATCCTGCACACCGACGCCGCCCACGCCTTCGCGAAGATGCCGATAGACATGTCGAAGCTCGAGTACGACCTGCTGACGATCAGTTCTCACAAGATATCCGGGCCGCTCGGTGCGGGTGCGGTCATCCTCCCGTCCGGTTTGAAGATCGCCCCGCATGTAATGGGCGACACCTCGTACCACAGGGCTCGCGGCGGAACAGAGAACATCCCGGCGGCAGCGGGTTTCGGCGAGGCGGTGGGCATCATGGTCGGTCAGAGGGACGAGGTCTGGTCCCATACGAACGTCCTGAGGAAGCGTCTCATCTCGGGGCTCGACCACATCACGGACAAGCTCCAGAACAGTCCGGTCGAGGTGCCCGACTCACCGGTGGAGCTCTGCAGTGTGGAGAGGCCCATCGGGATGCCGGACCTCGCCAACATCACGTTCAATTTCATCGAGGGTGAAGCCATAACCCTATACCTGGACATGGAGGACATCGCAGTGTCAACTGGTTCCGCCTGTGCTTCCTGGAATCTGCAGGCGAACTACGTCCTCGTCGCAATGGGACGCTCCCACGAGGAAGCCCACGGCTCCATCAGGTTCAGTTTCGACGAGCGGAACACACCCGAGGAGATCGACAGGACGATCGAGGTCATCGAGGAAGTGGTCGAGCGGCTCCGCTCGATGTCAGCGTTCAAACCTAAACAGTAGAAGCTCTGTTAAAACAGGATAATAACTGTTAGCGACGGCGCTCGACCCCGATCCGGTCGGGGGTCGACGCGTCTCACCAATGTCGCCGAAGGGATGGTCACTCCTCTTCCTTCTTCCTCGGCTTCCGGGCCTCGGCCTTCTTCCGTTCCCTTTCTTCCATGGCCGCCTTCCTGGCCCTGTCCTCCGCGTCCATCTGGAGGAGTAGTTGTCTTGCAGCGTTCCTGAATCCCATCATGGACAGGACGATGAAGAAGAAGAAGACTGCGAGGACCAGCAATGCTGCGATCCTCTGACCGGCGGAGGCCAATGCCATTGCGACTATCAAGAGTATGCCCGCGATTCCGGGGAGGATCATTGCTCTCATGGGGGATGCTATTCCGTTCGTCCTCTTAATTCTTTCATAGACGCGCTCGAGGCCGGTCCGGTCCGGCCTCAACGCGTCTCACTAGCGCCGGAGCGAGTTCATCGACGCATATCACCAATGTCACTACGGGTGCCTCAACGCGTATCACCAATGCCTTTGAGGGACCATTGACCCGTCTCACCCATGCTCTCACGGGGTCTTTCCTTCCAAACGTAGCCAATCGTAACCATTATATACCCCAATCCGTTTGTTCGGACTCCTTAGACCATGCGCCAAGGGAAATATCCCTACAATGGTGCCCACTCACCCGTGAGTTATGGGCGGCCAGGAAGCGCAACGGTCTTGGGAGCCATATATCCAAACCACGGAAAGGTGGACATATGCCGAAGAACCATCATCCCAGAAGAGGCTCTATGGCCTACTCTCCGAGAAAGAGAGCAAGGCGCGAAACCCCCCGGTTCAGATCATGGCCGGAGGGGGGTAGCCAGGCCAAGGTACAGGGTTTTGCCGGTTACAAGGCCGGAATGACACACGTCTTCATGGAGGACAAGAGGGCGAAGAGCACGACACGGGGTCAGGAGATCCGCGTGCCCGTCACAGTTCTCGAGACACCTCCCATGGTGGTCGTCGGGGTCAGGGCCTACGTCGACTCCCCGTACGGTCTGAAGACGCTCTCCGAGGTCTGGGCCAAGAAGCTCGACCCTCACCTCAAGAAGAGGCTGCCGATACCTGCGAAGCCGAAGCAGTCCTGGAAGAGGATAGAGAAGGAGAGCATTGACGATCTGAGGCTCATTGCCCATACACAGCCGTTCCTCGTGAGCGGGATCCCGAAGAAGGTCCCGGAGATCATGGAGCTCCGCATCGGCGGGGGGACCATGGAGGACCGGATGGTGCTGGCGAAGGAGCTCATCGGAAAGGAGATCACCGCAGAAGGGATCGTCACTCCCGGTACGGTCGTCGACGTCGCAGCCGTCACCCGCGGCAAGGGCTGGCAGGGAGTCGTCAAGCGCTGGGGCGTCAAGCTCCTCGTTCACAAGAACAGCAAGCACAGGAGGATGATCGGTACCCTCGGTCCATGGAGGACCTGGGTCATGTCGTCCGTTCCCCAGGCCGGTCAGATGGGATACCACCAGAGGACGGAGTACAACAAGGTCGTCCTGAAGACCGGCGAGAACGGCGAGGAGGTCACGCCGAACGGCGGTTTCCTCCATTACGGCAACATCAAGAACAGTTACATGCTCATCAAGGGGTCCGTCCCGGGTCCCGCGAAGAGGCTCGTCAGATTGAGGGACGCCACGCGCTATCACGGAAAGGACGTGGAGGTCGAGATCAGCTACGTCTCCGTGGAGTCCAAGCAGGGGCGATGATAACGTGAAGGTCAACCTCTACTCGACGGCGGGAAAGTCCAAGAAGAAGGTCGATCTCCCCGACCATTTCGAGACCCCTCTCAGGATCGATCTCATAAGGCGCAGCGTCACCGCAGCCCGCGCGAACCGCAGGCAGCCCTACGGCTCCGACAGGATGGCCGGAAGGAAGCACTCGGTCGACCACTGGGGAAAGGGACGCGGCACTGCCAGGAACCCGAGGATCAAGGGCACGAGGAGGGGCGCCGAGGCTCCGCTCACGGTGGGCGGACGCAGGGCGCATCCCCCGAAGGTCGAGAAGATCTGGACCAAGAAGATCAACCGCAAGGAGAGGCGCCTTGCACGCCGGTCGGCTCTAGCTGCCACGGCGGACAAGGAAGCGGTCGCGGAGCGCGGCCATCGCTTCGGCGACAAGGTCACCCTTCCGGTGGTCGTCGAGGACAAGTTCGAGGCGTTCACGACCGTCAAGGACACCATGGCCTTCCTCGAGAAGGTCGGGATCTCCGACGACGTCGTCAGGGCCAAGGAGGGCCGTCACATCAGGGCCGGGCGCGGGAAGATGCGCGCCAGGCGCTTCAGGACGCCAAGGTCCATTCTCGTCATCACCAGCGAGGACGCAGCGGTCCAGAACGCGGTCGGGAACATCCCCGGGCTGGACATCGTTCCGGTCTCACGCGTTTCCATCGAGGACCTCGCCCCCGGAGGCGATCCGGGCAGGCTCACGGTCTTCACCGAATCCGCTCTCAAGGAGGTGGCCGGATGGCTCTGATAGAGCATGAGATACTTCTGCATCCTTACGTTACAGAGAAGACCCTCACCCTGATGGAGAGCGAGAACAAGCTCGTCTTCGTCGTGGAGAAGTCCGCGTCCAAGGAGACCATCAAGAGGGCCTTCGAACAGCGCTACGACGTCAAGGTGGCGGACGTGGCGACCAAGAGGCAGAAGGACGGAAAGCACGCGATAATCAAGTTCGCGGAAGGATACCGTGCCGAGGACGTCGGCATGAGGATAGGGATCTTCTGAGGTGGTTGTGAATGGGAAAACGACTCAGATCACAGAGGCGAGGAAAAGGCGGCGGAACATACCGCGCCCCCAGTCACAGGTACAAGGCGAGCGTCTCGTATCCACAGGTGCGGAAGGCCGAGGGACGTGTCGAGAAGATCGTCCACGACCCCGGACACAGCGCACCCCTGGCGTTCGTCAGGTTCGACACCGGCCACAAGGGCTATCTCATCGCGTTCGACGGCATGTACGTCGGAATGAAGGTATCCATCGGGGCCGAGGTCGAGATGAGGAACGGCAACATCCTGCCTGTCGGGAACATCCCGGAAGGTACCGCGATATACAACCTCGAGAAGCTCCCGGGCGACGGGGGCAAGCTCGTCAGGGCCGCAGGCGCCTACGCGATCGTGGTCTCCCAGGGCAAGAAGACCATGGTCCAGATGCCCTCGGGCGCGCTCATGGCGCTCCCGCCCCGGTGCAAGGCAACTGTCGGCATCGTCGCGGGCGGCGGGCGGAAGGACAAACCCTTCGCCAAGGCCGGCAAGCGGCATCACTCATTACGCTCCAAGGCCAGGATATACCCGTACACTAGCGGCGTGTCCATGAACCCCGTGGACCACCCGCACGGCGGAGGTAACCATCCCCACGTCGGGAAGCCCTCCACCGTTTCGAGGAACTCCTGGCCAGGTGCCAAGGTTGGAAGGATAGCCCCGAAGAAGGGCAGTGTCAAGAAGAGGAAGAGGCGGTGATCTAGATGGTCAAGGGATCCGCGAAATCAGCGAGGCGGCGCGAACGCAAGAGGATGGGCCTGACACAGGTCAGGCGGAAGAAGGAGTTCACCTACCGGGGGTACACCCTGGACCAGCTGCAGGAGATGAGCCTCGAGGAGCTCATGCCGCTGTTCCCGTCCCGCATCCGCAGGACGCTCAAGCGCGGCCTTTCCGAGGAGAACACCAAGTTCCTCAACAGGCTCAAGAAGACCGACGGGGTCCTCAGGACCCACAGGCGGGACATGGTCATCCTGCCCGAGATGGTCGGCAAGAAGATCGCGATATACAACGGCAAGGAGTACAGGGAGGTCGAGATGAAGCCCGAGATGATCGGGACCTACCTCGGCGAGTACGCCATGACCCGTGTGTTCGGAGTCCACTCCGGACCTGGTGTCGGTGCGACGAGGTCCTCCAAGTACATGCCGCTCAAGTAGGTGTGACCCATGGTTGGCTATACTAAGGAGTTCGACCCCGAGACGACGGCGCGCATCATCGGCAGGGAGCTCAAGATCTCCCCGAAGAAGAGCGTCGAGGTGTGCCGGGAGATCAAGGGAATGGACATCCAGGACGCCCGCGAGTTCATGGAGCTCGTGGCGGCCAAGAAGAAGGCGGTCGCATACAAGCGCCACGTGAGGAACGTAGCGCACAGGAAGGGCGACATTAGGACAGGCGGATTCCCCGTGAACGTCGCGAAGGAGATGATCAAGCTCCTCGACGGCGTCGAGGCGAACGCCGACTACCTCGGCCTCAACACCGAGAGCCTGAGGATCGTCCACATAGCAGCCCACAGGGGCCGGACCTATCGCGGCTGGTTCCCGAGGGCGAGGGGAAGGTCCACCCCGTCGATAAAGCGGACCACCAACATCGAGATCGTCGTAGCTGAGACGGAGGGTGAGGAATAATGGCGTCCGAGAGGAAGTTCATCAGGGAGAACATGAAGAGGGTAATGATCAAGGAGTTCCTCCTCAACAGGACCCAGGACGCCGGCTTCGGCGGCGTGGCGATCCAGAGGACCCCGCTCGGGACCCGTGTCACACTCACCGTCGAGCGCCCCGGGATGGTCATCGGCCGTCACGGTGGACTCATCAAGCAGCTCACTGAGATCCTGGAGACCGACTTCGAGCTCGACAACCCGCAGGTCGAGGTCCAGGAGGCCAGGAACCCGAACAATAACGCTCAGATCATGGCCCAGAAGCTCGCGTTCGCCCTCGAGAGGGGCTGGCACTTCAGGCGCGGCGGCCACTCCACTGTCCGCAGGATAATGGAAGGCGGCGCCAAGGGATGCCAGGTGACCCTCGCCGGAAAGCTCACCGGCGACAGGCACAGGACGGAGAAGTTCAAGCAGGGCCACATCAAGTTCTGCGGCGAGCCAGCACTGCAGTGGATGCAGCACGGCTACGCCGTCGCAAAGAAGAAGTCCGGGGTCATCGGCGTCACGGTCCGCATCATGGACCCGAACGCGGTGCTGCCGGACATCGTCGAGATCCACATGCCGAAGCCCGCCGGCGCGGAAGAACCGGCAGAGGCTGCGGAGGCTCCCGAGGGAGAGGTTCCCAAGGCCGAGGCCCCCGCCGAGGGTGCTCCGGAGGCCCCCGAGGAGGAGGTCAAGCCCGAGAAGCTCAGCGGCAGGGCCAAGAAGAAGGCCGCCAAGGCCGAGAGGGCCAAGAAGGCTGCCGAGAAGCCCGCTGAGGAGCCGGCCGAGGAAGCCCCCGCTGAGGAGCCGGCCGCAGAGGCACCGGTCGAGGAACCCAAGACAGAGGAAACCCCTGCCGAGGAGCCCGCTGCCGAGGAACCTGTTGAGGAACCCGTAGAGGAGGCCCCCGCGGAGGAACCCGAGAAGGTCGAGGAGGCACCTGCCGAGGAGACCCCTGCGGAGGAACCCGTCGAGGAAGTCCCGGCTGAGGAACCCGCGGAGGAGCCTGAAGAGGAGAAGGTCCCGGCCGAGGAGCCTGCGGAGGAGCCAGTCACCGATGAAGCTTCACCAGCTGAAGAGGATACGAACGAGCCCGAAACGGGCGAAGTGAGTACGGAGGACCAGGATGTCCCTGCTGAAGGCGAATGAGATAAGGAAGATGAACCCAGCCGAACGCGCCAAGAAGCTCAAGGAGCTCAGAGACGAGCTCATGCACGAGAGAGGCGTGGCGGCGATGGGCGGCGCCCCGGTGAGCCCGGGTCGCTTCCGTTCCCTGAGGACGGAGATCGCCAGGATACTCACGGTGATGGAAGAGGAAGGTGACGACACTGCCTGAGATCTGTTCATCCTGTGGACTGCCTGTCGAGCTCTGCGTTTGCGAGGAGATCGCCAGGGAACAGCAGAGAATAAGGATATACACCGAGAAGAGGCGTTACGGGAAGATCGTCACCGTGGTCGAAGGTATCGACACCGGCGACATCAACGTCGATGAACTGGCCAAGGAGCTGAAGACGAGATGTGCGTCCGGCGGAACGGTGAAGAACGGAACCATCGAGCTCCAGGGGGACCACAAGAAGAAGGTCCTCCAGGTCCTGCAGAAGATGGGCTTCCCGGCAGAGATCGACTGAACGTCCGCCGAACGTGGACGATCAGCCGAGGCGAGCTCATCGGGCTCGCCGTGGAAGTAGAGGCTTCCACCGATCCCGGCCTGGCCGGGGTCAAGGGGCAGGTGGTCGATGAGACCAGGAACCTGCTCGACGTCCGTCAGGATGACGGACGCGTGGTGCGCGTCCCGAAGAGGACCGCCACGTTCAGGCTAGAAGCGGAGGACGGGACCGCCGTCATAGACGGACGCGTCCTGGCCCACCGGCCGGAGGACCGGCCGAAGAAGATCCGCATGAAACATCTGAGAGATGATGGCAATGCCAGCAGCAAAGAAGAAGGTCAAGAAGGCTCCCGTCGCTAGGGACATAGGCGTCGATATCGAGGCGCCCACCAGCGGATGCAAGGATCCGCACTGTCCGTTCCACGGGACGCTATCGGTACGCGGCCAGATGATAGAGGCTACGGTCGTCACCGAGTCTATGCATCGCACGATGGTGGTGGAGCGCGAGTACCATCACTTCGTGAAGAAGTACGAGCGCTACGAGAAGCGCACGTCGAGGTACTCAGCGCACGCGCCGGAGTGCCTGGACGTAAAGAAGGGTGACAGGGTCGCCATCATGGAGTGCAGACCGCTCTCCAAGACGGTGTCCTTCGTCATCATAGGGAGGCGGTGATACCGATGCAGGGCGTACCCGGAAGGGCGTACAGGGGTCTCCCTGTCGGAGCGCGGCTCGTCTGCGCCGACAACACGGGCGCCAAGGAGGTCGAGATCGTCTCGGTCCTCGGCTACAAGGGCACCCACAGGAAGTACCCGAGCGCAGGGGTCGGTGACCTCCTGGTCATCACCGTCAAGAAGGGAACGCCGGAGATGAGGAGACAGCTCCTCAACGCCGTGATCATCAGGCAGAGGCGACCCTTCCGCAGGCCCGACGGGACCGTCGTTTCCTTCGAGGACAACGCGGTCGTCATCACCAGCAAGGAGGGCGACGCCAAGGGCACCGACATCAAGGGCCCGGTGGCCAAGGAGGCTGCCGAGCGCTGGGCGAGGATCGGCGCGCTGGCATCGATAATAGTGTGAGGTGGTCAAGTATGGTCTCAAAGAAGGCAGGAAAGCAGAGGAAGGACCTCTACAACGCCCCGACGCACGTCCGGAGGAAGAGGATAGCCAGTCCGCTACATCCGGAGCTGAGGGCGAAGTACAACATGAAGACCACCGTCGTGAGGTCAGGGGACCTCGTCAAGGTCATGAGGGGAGGCGACGCCGGCCACGTCGGCAAGGTGCTCGCCGTCTCCACGAGGAAGGGCAAGATCTCGGTCGACAAGCTGACCGCCAAGAAGGCGGACGGCAAGGAGGTCGAGCGATGGATCGACGCCTCCAATGTCATGATAGTCAAGCTCGATCTGAGCGACAAGTGGCGGAGGCGCAGCATCGGAAAGGTCGCTGAGGCCGAGTACGAGCAGGAAGAGGAAGAAAAGGAGGAGGAAGAATGAGCGGTCACATGAAACGCCTGACCGTTCCGCGTATCTGGTCGATACCGCGGAAGACTGACTTCTGGGCAGTGAGGCCCAGGCCGGGCCCCCATGCCATCAAGAGGAGCATACCGCTCCTGGTCCTGATCAGGGACTACCTGGACATGGCCGACAACGCCCGCGAGGCGAGGCACATCATCGGCGGCAGGGAGATCACCGTGGACGGCAAGGTCGTCACCGACCCCAAGAGGCCGGTCGGCCTGATGGACGTCGTAGGTATCCCGGCCACGGACGAGAACTTCAGGATCCTGATCGACGCCAGGGGCAAGATCAGGGCCGTCCGAATCGACAAGGCCCGCGCCGAGTGGAAGCTCATCAGGGTACAGGACAAGACCCAGGTCAAGGGCGGGAAGTTCCAGATCAACTTCCACGACGGAAGGAACATCCTGGTCGACAAGAACCAGTACAAGACCGGCGACGTCCTCAAGATCGCCCTCCCGACCCAGAAGGTCATGGAGCACTACCCGTTCGAGAACGGCAACACAGCGATGGTTATTGGCGGCAAGCACGCCGGCGCGATCGACAAGATCGAGTCCATCGAGGTCGTCCGGTCGACGAAGCCGAACATCGTGCATTTCAAGGAGTTCATGACGGTGAAGGACTACATCTTCATGGTGGGCAAGTCCGCGCCAGAGATCACGGTTCCGGAGGTGAGCGTGGTATGAGCGACGAGCCGAAGGAGGTCGTTGAGGAGACCACGGAAGAGCCAGCCGCCGAGGAGCCTGTCGAGGGATCCACCGCTGAGGAACCAGTGGCGGAGGCCCCGGCCGAGGAGCCAGCGCCCGAACCGGTCGAGGAGACCCCGGTCGAGGAACCATCGGAGGAGCCAGTAGAGGCGGCGACCGAGGAGCCCGTCGAGGCAGCAGTCGAGGAGCCCGCCCAGGAAGCCCTCGTAGAGGAGGCTGCCCCGGAGCAGGCCGACGAACTCCCGATCGTGGACGCTCACGCGGAGCATCAGCCCGAGCCCGTCGAGAAGAGGGCTCCGGCGAAGAAGGCTCCGAAGAGGGCGGAGCCGGAACAGCCTGTGATGAAGAAGGAACCGCTCGAATACAGCAACCTCATGCGCGAGATAATCGTCGACAAGGTCGTCGTCAACATGGGCGTCGGAGAGGCTGGCGAGAAGATCATCAGGGCCAAGACCCTGCTCAAGAGGCTCACTGGACAGGAGCCTCTGGAAACGATATCCCGCACCACGAACAGGGACCTGGCCATCAGGAAGGGCCAGCCCATCGGGTGCAAGGTGACCCTGCGCGGTCCCGAAGCGGAGGAGTTCCTCAAGAAGGCGCTCTGGGTGAAGGACTTCAAGCTTCCTTCCTACTGCTTCGATCCCGAGGGGAACTGTTCCTTCGGGATTCCGGATTACACGGAGTTCCAGGAGATGAAGTACGATCCAGACATCGGCATCTTCGGCATGGACATCGCAATGGTGCTCAAGCGGAAGGGCGGATACAGGACAAAGCACCGGAAGCTCATGAAACGCCATCTACCTCACAGGCACAGGATATCGGTGCCCGAGGGGAAGCAGTTCATGATCCACCGGTTCAACGTTGAGATACTGGAGGTGTCCTGATCATGGAAGGTGAAGAGGTCAAACGAAAGACGTTCGGCAGAAAGGTCGGATGCTCGAGGTGCGGCCGCCGCAGGGGCCTGGTGAGACGATACGGTCTCCATCTCTGCAGGCAGTGCTTCAGGGAGATAGCTCCCGAGCTCGGATTCAAGAAATACTCGTGAGGTGTGATGTATGCAGCACGATCCATTGTCTGACGCGATGAGCGCAGTGAAGAACGCGGAGAAGTCTGGGAAGGCCAACTGCCAGATCCAGCCCGCGTCCAAGCTGATACTCAACGTGCTCAAGGTCATGCGCGAGCACGGTTACATCGGCGACATCGAGCTCGTAAGGTCTGTAAAGGGCGACGAGATATCCGTCGACCTGATCGGAGCGATCAACACATGCGGCGTCATCAAGCCGCGGTACGCCGTCAGGAGGACGGACCTCGACAGATACGAGTCCAGGTACCTCCCGGCGCAGGATTTCGGACTGGTGATACTCACTACCACGAAGGGAGTGATGTCGCACAAGGAGGCAAGGCAGAAGGGCATAGGAGGCAAGCTCCTGGCCTATGTCTACTGAGGTGATATCATGCCGAAGGTAAGTGAAGTTGATTACACGGTCGATCTCCCCGAGGGCGTCTCGGCGAAGCTCGAGGGACACACCCTCCACATGGAGGGGCCCAAGGGCAATATCTTCCGGGAGTTCAGGCACCCGGAGATCGACATGAAGGTCGAGGATGGACACGTCAACCTCCATTCCGTACTACCCAGGCGCAAGGTCTACGCACTCGCGGGAACCTGGCGCGCCCATGTGGCCAACATGGCCAAGGGTGTCTCAGAGGGTTACACGTACCACCTCAAGATACGCTACTCCCATTTCCCGATGAAGGTGTACGTCAAGGACACCACGCTCATGATAGAGAACTTCATGGGAGAGAGGCACCCGAGGAGGGCGCCGATCATCGAGGACACCACCGTCGAGGTGAAGGGCGACGAGGTCACCGTGACCGGAATAGACAAGGAGCACGTCGGCCAGACCGCCGCCAACATCGAGCTTGCGACCAAGATCAGGAGATACGATCCCAAGGTCTTCCAGGACGGGATATACATCGTGGAGAAGGGGTGATCTGAAATGGCAAAGAAGAGATCTGGAAAGATCAAGCCCGAACTCGACGACACGACGAGGGAGGCCCTCGAGAAGAGGGACGCAGAGCGTCGCAGGATGCCCAAGTTCAGGCGCCAGGAATGGCACCGGTACCAGCGTCTTGGCACCTCGTGGAGGAAACCGAGGGGCAAGCACTCGAAGATGCGCAAGGGGCTCCGTTACAGGACCCCCGTGGCGACCGTAGGGTTCCGCACCCCGGTGAAGGCCAGGGGGCTCCATCCCTCGGGATTCGAGGAGGTCCTCGTGTACAACGTGAAGGACGTCGAGGCGCTCGACCCGAAGGTGCAGGCCGCAAGGATCGGCCACTCCGTCGGCGTCAGGAAGCGCGTCGAGATCATCGCGGTGGCCGAGAAGATGAAGATCAGGGTGCTCAACAGGGGAGGCGAGTGACATGGACCTGAGCGTTCAGAGAAGGATGGCCGCCGAGATCCTCAAGTGCGGGAACAACCGCGTCTGGATGGACCCGGACAGGATCGACGACATAACGGAAGCGGTCACGAGGAGCGACATCAGGATCCTCATCAAGATGGGTGCCATCGGGAAGCTCCAGGAGAGGGGCATATCCCGTGGCAGGATCCGTCACATCAAGGCCCAGAAGGCCAAGGGTCGCAGGCGCGGACACGGCAGCCGCCGTGGCGCAAAGAAGGCCCGCACGCCGAAGAAGAGGGCGTGGATAAACACGATCCGCCCGATAAGGCGCGAGCTGAAGAAGCTCCGCTCCGAGGGCGCCATCGACAACAAGACCTACAGGTTATACTACAGGCACTCCAAGGGCGGGCTCTACAGGAACAAGCGCCACATGCTCACCCACATGCAGTCCGCAGGCGTGCTCAGGAAGGAGGGTGATTGATCATGGCCCACGGTCCAAGGTACAGCGTTCCCTACCGCCGGAGGCGCGAGGGAAGGACTGACTACCATAGCAGACTGGCCCTGCTGAAATCCGGAGTCCCCCGGGCTGTCGTCCGACGCTCCAGGAAGCTCATAAGGGTCCAGTTCATCGAGTACGATCCGGTGGGAGACCGCATCCTGACAGCGGTGGACTCCAGCATGCTGGAGCCCTTCGGCTGGAAGGCAGGAAGGTCCAATACCGCGTCGGCCTATCTGACCGGCTATCTCGGCGGCCGAAAGGCGATCGAGGCCGGTATCGACGAGGCCGTGCTCGACATCGGCATCGTGATGCCCGTAGCGGGCTCGCGCTCGTTCGCCGTCCTCAAGGGAATGGTGGACGCCGGCGTCTACATCCCGCACTCAGAGGAGGCGCTCCCGACCGAGGAGCGGATCTCGGGGATACGCGGGGGCGAGCTCAAGTCGGACTACGACGCAGTGCTCGCGAAGATGGTCAAGGAACTCGGAGGCCCGGAGGCTGGTAACGATGAGTGAAGAGGAGAAGGGAACCGTCGAGGAAGAGGAGAAGGCAGAGGAGGCGCCCGAGGAAGCTCCCGTCGAGGCAGAGGCCAAGACAGAGGCGACCGAGGAAGCCCCCGAGGAGCCGGCCACCGAGGCCGCGACGGAGGAACCCGCAGCCGAGCCAGAAGCAAAGGAGGAGCCCGAGGCCAAGCCTGAAGCAGCAGAGGAACCTGCGGCTGAACCCAAGGCAGAGGCGGAGCCGGCGGCAGCGGAACCGGCACCCAAGGCACAAGCTCCACCAGCACCTGTTCCGTATCCGACCCCCGAACCCGAGAAGAAGGAGGTCAACGCGAACATCGGTGTGGCCCAGGTAGGCCCACCGGCGACCCGCCAGGAGCGTCGCGACGACGCCCGCGGCGGACCGCGCGGAGGCCGGGGCGGACCACGCGGAGGACGCGGAAGGCAGCAGAGGCAGCGCCAGACGGTCGAGGTCGATCTGGGCTCATGGCAGCCGAAGACCAAGCTCGGAAAGCTGGTCCAGGAATCAAAGCTCACGACACTTTCCCAGGTACTCGATTCAGGACTTCCCCTGAGGGAGTCCACCATAGTCGACTATTTCCTGCCGGACCTGGAAGACGACGTCCTCGACATCAACATGGTCCAGAGGATGACCGACTCCGGACGCCGTGTCAAGTTCTCAATAACCACGGTGGTCGGGAACAGGGACGGCTTCATCGGCCTCGGAAGGGCCAAGGGCAAGGAGGTCGGGCCGACGATCAGGAAGGCCATCGAGAACGCCAAGCTCAACATAATCGAGGTCAAGCGGGGCTGCGGCTCGTGGGAGTGCGGCTGCGGCAAGGCTCACAGCCTCCCGTTCGCCATCAGTGGCAAGAGCGGGTCCGTCGAGATCAAGCTCAAGCCAGCGCCCAGGGGCGCTGGACTGTCCGCCGGCGACATCCCAAGCAGGATACTCTCGCTCGCAGGGTTCGAGGACATACAGAGCTTCGCGAAGGGTCAGACCAGGACCACGGTCAACTTCGCCAAGTCCGTCTTCGACGCACTCATGGAGATGGAGAAGACCCGCGTCAGCAAGGGACTGGCCGAGGAACTGCACATCGTTGCCGGACCGATAGGCGGTGCCTGAGATGTTCGCGGTCATACGTGTAAGGGGAACGGTCAAGCTCATGGGCGAGATCCAGGACACCATGAAGCACATGAGGCTCCACAGGGTGAACCACTGTGTGCTCGTACCTGACAATGCGACGTCCAAGGGAATGCTCCAGAAGACGAAGGACTACGTCACCTGGGGCGAGATCGACGTCGACACCCTCGCAGAGATGCTCGAGAAGCGCGGCCGCCTCATCGGCAACAAGGTCCTCACGGAGGTCGACCTCGTCGACACAGATTATTCGGACTTCAAGGGTCTCGCCGAGGGACTCATTGCGGGTGATTACAAACTCGGCGATCCGATCAAGCCAGTCATGCGGCTTCACCCCCCTGCGAAGGGCTACGAGGGTATCAAAAAGCCTTTTGTAATGGGTGGAGCATTGGGCTACCGCGGCCAGCACATCAACGACCTCATCAGGAGGATGCTCTAGATGGGAAGGACGTACAAGTTCAGGGGTTCACGATACCACGGGCACGGCAAGAAGGCCCGCCGAGGCGCAGGCAAGCGCGGAGGCAGAGGCAAGGCCGGAGCCTTCAAGCACAGGAAGATGTGGATCCGGAAGACCTTCGGCAAGCGCTACGCCGGTAAGTACGGCTTCAAGAGGCATCCGTCGCTCACCATCCGTCCCGAGACGATCAACGTGGGCGAGGTCGCGGAGCGATGGAGCGACGCCGGCGAGGTGGACCTCTCGGAACACGGTTACGAGAAGCTGCTCGGCGGCGGAAACATCGGTTCTGCCATCAAGATAGCGGTGAAGACAGCAGTACCATCGGCGATCGAGAAGGTCGAGGCGGCCGGCGGATCGGTCGAGACCGCCGAGGAGACCTTCGAAGAGACGACTGAAACGGAACCTGAGGAAGAGGGATAATCGGATGGCAGAGGAGAAGAGGTCGCTGCTCTATGGGTTGAAGCCCATTACCGACCGCCTTCCGGCGGTGAAGAAGCCGGAAGGCCACGTGGCTTTCAGGACGAAGCTGATGTGGACGCTCCTCGTCCTGATAATGTACTTCCTCATGACCAACGTGATGCTCTACGGCATCGCGACGGAGAGGACGGACGTCTTCGAGCAGTTCCGGGCCATCATGGCCGGCGCCTCCTTCTCCCTCATGCATCTGGGTATCGGACCGATCGTTACCGGTTCGATCATCATGCAGCTCTTCGTCGGAGCGAAGATCATCAACCTCGATCTCTCAAATCCCGACGACAAGGCCGTCTACCAGGGGACCCAGAAGATGATGGTCCTCATCATGATCTTCGTCGAGGCCGTGCCCCAGGTATACGGATACCTGGCGCCGAGCCCGGCCCTCATCAGCACCTACGGCGACAACTATGCAAAGGCCATCATAATCATGCAGCTGTTCGTCGGTTCCTACCTGGTGTTCCTCATGGACGAGGTCGTCTCCAAGTGGGGCATCGGTTCCGGCGTGTCGCTGTTCATCGCTGCCGGCGTTTCACAGGCGATCGTCACCGGTACGATCAACTGGATCCCTGCCGACAGGAACTCTCCGCTCACCGTGGGAGGGACCCAGAGGGCGGCGAACCTCCCCTCGGGAACCATTCCGAAGACGATATACGTCCTTCAGAACATGTCCCTCGGCGACTTCAGCCAGCGCGGTTTCGAGATGGTCTTCCTAGGCGAGCCTAACCCCATTATAGCTCTGCTTGGGACCCTGGTCATCTTCTTCATCGTGGCCTACGCCGAGTCCACGAGGATCGAGCTTCCCCTCGCCCACGGGCGCGTAAGGGGAGCCCGGGGACGCTACCCGATCAGGCTGATCTACGCTTCAAACATCCCGGTCATCCTGATGTCGGCGCTGCTCGCCAACGTCAACATGTTCACGCTCCTGTTCTATACGAACCCGTCACTGCAAGGTGTGCCCATACTGGGCCGTAATTGGATGATAGGTAAGTATCCACCAGGCTCCACCGCCCCGACAGCGGGGCTGGCATATTATCTGTCGCAGGTGAACGGCGTCCACGAATGGTTGTTGCCCTTGATCAATCAGGACCAGTACGGCGTTTACATGGGCAATCACAGTTATATCCAGGTCGCCGCGCACGTGATAATCTATGTCCTAGTGATGGTGCTAGGCTCCATCATATTCGCCAAGTTCTGGATCGCCACGACCAACATGGGTCCCGAAGACGTGGCCAAACAGATCCAGAGCAGCGGCATGCAGATCCCCGGCTTCAGGCGCGACCCGCGCGTCCTGAGGAGGGTCCTGGAGAGATACATCCCAATGGTGACGGTGATATCCGGAGCCTTTGTGGGCTTCCTTGCAGCGTCAGCTGACCTCATAGGGACGGTAGGACGTACGAGTGGTACAGGTGTCCTGCTAACCGTAGGTATAATGATCCAGCTGTACGAGGCGATGGGCCGCGAGCAGCTCATGGAGATGCATCCGGTGCTCCGCGGATTCTTCGGCGAGTAGTAGGTCGTGTGACCGATAGCATCTGTAAATCAGACGTAGCCATGGCTGTGGATGTTGAGTGTATCAATCCGGAGAGTACGCTCTCAATGGTACATTCTCTCGTCGAAACCGGACTCCTTCCCGCCTAGCTTCTCGGCAGCCTTGTTGAAATCGTCCTGGGTGACGTTGCCGCGCTCGCTCCTGATCGCGAACATTCCCGCCTCGCGCACTATGGCCGCAACGTGAGCGCCAGTGGTGTCCCGTAGCCTGTCGGCGACCTTTCCGAGGTCAACCTCGGCCACGTTCATTTCACGGGTGTGGATCTCGAGGATCTTCTTGACGCCCTCGACATCGGGCATCGGTATCTCGATGATCCGGTCGAATCGACCTGGCCTCAGAAGGGCCTCGTCGATGATGTCCAGGCGGTTCGTCGCCGCGATTATCGAGATATCCTCGAGCGCGTTGAACCCGTCCATCTCTGCCAGGAGCTGCATGAGCGTCCTCTGGACCTCGCGGTCTCCCGTGGTGTCCATGGACATCCTCTTCGCTCCGATGGCGTCGATCTCGTCTATGAATATGATGGCAGGAGCCTTGTCCCTGGCCATCTGGAAGAGCTCGCGGACGAGCCGGCCGCCCTCTCCGATGAACTTCTGGACGAGTTCGGATCCGACCAGCCTGACGAACGTCGCGTTGGTCTTCTCCGCCACTGCCTTGGCGATGAGCGTCTTTCCGGTGCCTGGGGGTCCGACCAGCAGGACACCCTTCGGGGGCGTGATCCCTACCTCGCGGAACAGGTCCGGCTTGATGAGCGGTAGCTCGACCATCTCGCGTATCTCGGTGATCTGGTCGTCCAGTCCCCCGATGTCGTCGAACGTGACGACGGGCCGCTCGATGATCTCCGCTGCGCCGATGACCGGGTCCTTGGACGGCGGAAGCATCCTCATGACAGTGAGGTTGTTCCTGTCCATGGATATCCTGGTGCCGACCTTGAGGTCGGGCGCCTCTATCTTCGGCGAGACGCTGACGAGGAAGGTCTGGCCTGCGCCGTTCTTGACTATGACGTCGCCGGTGTCCAGGGTGTCAACGACCTGGCCGACGAGCTGCGGCGGCGACTTGAATTGCTTGAGTTCGTGCTTAAGGCGTTTGTTCTCGTGACTGAGTTCAAGGACGAGGTCCTGGAGTCGGGCGATCTCCCGTTCCAGCCTCTTCTTGTCGAGCTCCCCACGTAGGTTCTCCTCCCGGAGTCGCCTGTTTATCTCCGCCATGGAGAGGTCGTCGAGGTTCGAGTAATCCGTGCTTTCGGTCTCCGTCAGCCTACCACCTTCCTGTAAAGTGACCTCGGACGTACTTAATAGTTCCCATTAAAACGGCAGTTAGAGGGCTGGGTTTATAAATGGAGATCGCCCCTCTCATTCCTCCTCGTCCTCTTCTCTTAACTTACCCGTGTAGTAGTGTTCCCCGGAGGATTTCTGCTGTCTGTCGAGCCTCGAGCCAGGGGTGTTGATCCTCGGTCTCTTGGTCTCGGGATCCCTCCTGAAGGTGATACCCACAGTGGAGAGGAACCGGTTCATGCCAGCATGCAGCGGCAATGGCCCCACGGAATGCCCCTCGATGGATGGCTCGCCCTCGAACACCAGCAGCGAGTCCGATATCAGGTCGATGAGGTAGATGTCGTGGTCGACGATGAGGGCGCTCTTCCCCCTCTTCTCCATCACTCTGCGAACGGTCCTGGCCGCTATCATCCTCTCGCTTGCGTCCAGATACGCCGATGGCTCGTCAAGCAGATACAGGTCGGCGTCCCTCGAGATCGCCCCTGCCACGGCCACCCTCTGGAGCTCTCCGCCGGACAGCGCCTTGACCTCCTTGGTGAGGAGCATCTCCAGTCTGAGCGGAGCGTAGACCTCAGCCTTGAAGAACTTGTCCTCCTCGAAGTTGCCGATCACGGTGTAGAGGTACTCCCTAACGGTCCCGTTGAAGTCTGGGGCGATGTACTGAGGCTTGTAGCTGACCGAGACGTCGGTGTCGACCTTCCCATCCGAGGGCTTGATGACTCCGGCCAGTATCTTCACCAGCGTCGTCTTCCCCGTAGCATTCGGTCCGACGACCCCCACGACCTCCCCCTCGTGGATGACCCCCTTCCCGGCGGTCAATGTGAATCCGTCGAACTCCTTCTTCAGCGGTCCGTAGGTCAGCATCGGGAGGGATTCCCAGTCCTCCCTTGGCGGATGGACGTCGAACTCGATGGATTCGTCCCTGAACCTGATGTTCTCTTCGCGGAGATATCCCTGAAGGTATGCATTGATGGCGTTCCTGACTGAGCGCGGTTCCGCCACCACGCCGTAGGTCGCCTCCGAACCGTACATGACGTACACCATGTCCGAGATGAAATCGAGAATTGCCAGGTCGTGCTCGACGACCAGTATCTGGCCGATATCGGTCATCCCCTGGATCGCATGCGCCACCCGCATCCTCTGATGGATGTCCAGATAGGAGGAGGGTTCGTCGAACATGTAGATGTCAGCGTCCTTGAGCATCGTCGCGCCGATGGCCACCCTCTGGAGCTCGCCCCCGGAAAGGTCGGCCATGTCCCTCATCATTATCCCGGACAGGCCCAGTGCCTCGACGACCTCGTCAAGCGCCCCCCGTTCGTCAGCCTTCTCCATGAGTGGGGCCACCGGTCCGGTGAACAGCTTCTGCATGCGATCGACGTACTGCGGCTTCAGCGAGACCTTCAGGTCGCCCTCGGCGATCTCCTTGAAATGGGCGTTTATCTGTGTCCCGCGGAAATGCTCCAGCACAGGTTCCCATCCCTCGTCCGGTTCGAGGTTTCCGAGGTTCGGAACGAACTCCCCGGCGAGGATGTTCAGTATCGTCGTCTTGCCGATACCGTTCATACCCAGGAGCCCGACCACCTTTCCCTCCTGGATGGTGGGCAACCTGAACAGCCGAAAGCCGTTCTCGCCATACTGGTGGATCAGGTCAGTCTCCAGCTCGTCCGCGAGGCCGATTATCCGTATGGCCGTGAAGGGGCACTTGTGTACGCAGATGCCGCACCCGATGCACAGTTCCTCCGAGATGACCGGCTTCCCCCTGTCCCCTGTCATTATGGTCTCCACGGCGCCAGCCCTCACTCTGGGACAGAACCTCACGCACTCGGTGCTGCACTGCTTCGGCTGGCACCGGTCCTTGAACAGGACCGCAACGCGGAGCGACATGTTGAATGCCATGAGGTGGTCCGATTAAAACGTTGTGGAAAGGCATTTATATACTGGCTTCGATGCAACCAGACACAGGAAAGGGCAGGAAAAGATGAAGGATCCACTGACATTCAACAGCCACGATTACAAGCATCTTTACAAGCAACTGAAGACAATGGAAGACGTAAATCGACTCAGTACCGATTACCCCGAGGACCTGCTTTTCGTGATCTACACCCAACGCACCGTGAGGGAGGTCAAGAAGCGTTTCCACCACATGGCAAGGCAGTCCAGCGCCTTCAGGCGGTGGTGGAAGCACGGAGACTCGTTCGTCAAGATATCCAGGAAGATCGAGTTCCCGCCGGTCCTTACCGCCATGCTCATCCTCAAGCTCGAGGGGGTCGGCAGGAAGACCTACAGGAACTACCTGCACGAACCAGACAAGGCTCCGACCAAGAGGCTGAGGCGGGAGCTCAAGGAGGCCATCGAGGTCGACAACCTCTACAGCCCGCGGGGTCACGAGATCCAGCGTGAGCGGGGCGTCATGGCCGAGGAGAAGCTCGCGGAATGGCTCCACGGCCTCGGACTCACCTACCGCCGGGAGGCGGACCTGAGGAAGGAGTTCGCGAAGACGCCCGACTTCCTTCTGGACCGCTCCTTCTGGGTGAGGGACACCGAGATCAAGTGGGTCGAATCCAAGGCCTCGTTCGGGGACCACACGGAGATCCGGACGAACCTCAAGAAACAGCTGGAGCCCTACCGTGAGTTGTTCGGCTCTGGAATGGTCATCTACTGGTACGGCATCGTACCATACGGGGCCACGGACGATATACTCATCGAGACCCGCGCGATCTCCGAACCTTCATGCGCGGACCTGGTTTCCGTAGCATCCCGAGGGGAAGGACGCTCTCACTGACGTATTTGTAGACCATGAGTCCGTATACGAACAATGCACCTACCGGTACGGCTATCACGAAGCCTTCCACATAGGAGAGCATGTCGACGAAGAAGAAGAACGGCATGAGGATCGCCATCGCCCTCCACGAGTGCGCCCAGAGACGTCCTATGCCCGCGCCCTCACCCACGTAGGCTCCGACCCCTCCGTAGGTCAGGACGAACGGGAAAGTAAGGATGAAGTAACGGAACGCGTCGGCGATGACGTTCTCAGACCTGAAGAACAGGAGGTAGCCATAGACCACGAGGACCATCGCTCCGTACCCGATGCCCATCGAGCAGCCGTAGTAGACGGTCTTCCGTTTTCCCTGGAGCTTCGACGAGTTCAGCACGATAGTGAGGAACATCACATCGAAGACCGGGACCAGGAATATGAACGCTGGACCGACCCAGAGGTGGAGGACACCGCCCAGCATGCCCATGAACATGCCGAGGACCAGTCCATAGAATACCCACTCCTCCCTTATCCGGGAGTAGTAGTGCATCAGGTACAGGTAGAGTATGAGCAGCGCTACCGGGAACGCTATGAAACCGGTGAGCAGCAGCAATGGCTCCATGCGGTGTCATCGACTGGTCATATAAATAGGGTTGCCACAGGGGACTAATACAACAAAACCCGCCTCAAATCCCGGAAAAACGCGCTCGACGACGGCAATGGCCGGGTCGTCAACGCGTATCTCTCGTGCTGAGGTAAGACCGGTCGGCGGGATCATTGGATGAAATCCGTCAATCTCGTCTGCTGTCTCCTCTCCTTGAGGATCCAGCTCCTCTTCGTCCAGTTCTTGTTCTCGCTGTGGAATACTGCGCTCTTGACGGCGTCATCGACGGTCTGGTGGATGGCCGGGACGGTCTCCATCGCCTTTCTGGCTCCCTCCCTGATCACCCAGACGCCGAGTGGGGCCCAGTACTCGTTGTTGATCTCACGGTAGACGAGGACGGATGCACGGCGCCTCTCCTTCACCAGATGCTCCAGAACGGCCAAACGGGCAGCGTAGTATGCACCGGTGATGTTGTCAGCGTACTTCTTCCGGCCCTTGTGGTCCTCGTAATCCCTTACGACGCTCGCGTTTCCAGCCCACAGGGCTCCCTGGAGCCAGCACTCGAGGTTCTCGAACCGCCACTCCCCGGGATACATGATGACATGGAAGGTGTTCCCAAGATGGGTGTACCGATAGTATCGGACCTCGTCGATGGAAGTGTTGACGGCGATCTCGTGGATGAGGGACTTCCCGACTATGTCGTCCGTCGCCGTGATCGCCCATCTCGTTGGGACAAGCTTCCTTCTCCGGCTCTTTCCAAGCAGTCCGACGCTGAGCAATCTGGTGGAATGATAGACATCTATCCCTGCGTCGAGCATCTCCAGGACTGCGACCCTTGCAGGAGCATCGGTGTCCGAGACAGCAGCATCCACTCTCCTCGGTACGGACGGGTTGGATATCACCTCGGTCCGGATGACGTCCGCCGTCGGACCCATCGGTGCGTAGAACGGATCGGTCCTGCGGCGGTCATGGAGCTTCTTGATGTCGACCTCGGTGTCGACGGGTTTGGAGGACAATGCGATGGTCTGGGAGGCCTCGACGAACTTGTCTGGCCGTCTCACGTGGATGGGACTCCTCGACCTCATCATACCCGCCCTGATCATGACGATGTCCTCGACCGTGAGGTTCCCCCAAAGTGATGGACGGCCCAATTTCGCAGGGTCCTCGTTCTCACTCACTGGGAGCAGAGGACCCACACCTACCTTCGGATAGCCGTATCGCCCTACGAAGACCTCGGGGGGTGTCGCCCCCGCCACGGTGGATCCGTCCACGACGACCTGAGGATACCTACGGTAGATGCGATCCAGGACTGGACACGACGGTTTCCCGCAGTGCAGCCGGCCCTTGCAGGTCGAGCAGTACGGGTACATCCGTTCCAGTGTTGGCATTCATGGTATAAAGGGTTCGCGGGAGGGCGGTGAAAGTATCTCTTCATTTCGTCGTGGGACTACTTGTCCGGGATCACTCCGAGCTGTTTCATCAACGAGAGGCGATCGGGGTTCCCCCACCGTTCGACGATCTTACCGTCCTCGAACCTCGTCATGCCCATACCTGTTATCTCGATGTTCCTCCCCGTGGCAGGTATTCCCATCAGCTCTCCCCTGTGGGTGCCAGTGGCCGTCCACCTGTCAAAGACCTTGTCTCCTTCCCTGACCTGGTCATGGACGGTGAAGTGTATATCGGGAAAGGCCTTGCGGTACTCCTCGATGAACTCCATCATGGAAGCACGACCCGTCATATCCTGCTCTCCCCCAACATGTATCACTATGTCGTCGGAGGTCATCTCGTCCATTTTTTCTAGCTGACCCTCGTTCCAGACCTCTTCGAAGAACCTGCGCGCTATATCCTTCTCCATATCGGTCATCAAAATCACCGTTTACAAAATGATTCTCTGATAGAAATAATCGATTCCGAACTGAACGGGTAGGATCAACCTCGGATTATCGAAAGGACCTCGTCGAGCTTGTACGCCATCAGACCTTCCGTCCTCGCCTCCAGGTTGAGCCTTACGAGCGGTTCAGTGTTGCTCGGCCTGACGTTGAACCACCAGTCCTCGTACTCGATGCTCAGTCCATCCAGGGTCTCCATCCTGCCGTCAGGGTATGTGTCCATGAGGCGTTTGTAGACGGCCGTGGTATCCTGCACGACGGAGTTGATCTCTCCGCTAGCGTGGTACCTCTTCAACGGTTTGATGAGCTCTGACAGCTTCTTCCCGCTGCTCCTGACGAGGTCCGCGACGTAGATCGCGGCGAGTGCGGAGGATTCCGTGTAGAAGTTCTCGCGGAAGTAGTAGTGACCGGAGAGCTCAGCGGCGAATACAGCGTCCTCGTCACGCATCTGCTTCTTGATGAAAGCGTGGCCAACGCGGCACATCGACGGCCGGCCGCCGTTCTCCTCGACGACCTCCTTGACGGCCCAGGAGGAGCGGAGGTCGTACAGGACCCGCCCGCCCTTGTTCCTCGAGAGTATCGCCTGGGCGATCAGCGCGGCGGTCATATCGTTGGGAACGACCTCGCCTCTCTCGTCGATGAACCCGACCCGGTCGGCGTCCCCGTCGAATGCGATGCCG
The DNA here is from genome assembly GCA_028279595.1 of Thermoplasmatota archaeon. Taxonomy (GTDB): domain Archaea; phylum Thermoplasmatota; class JAKEGO01; order JAKEGO01; family JAKEGO01; genus JANQNK01. Next base: position 5,337 of record JANQNK010000007.1, on the reverse strand, counting down.
AAATCGTGTCCACCCTCACGGACCTTCTGCTGGAGGGGCACGAGTGTCTCCGTCTTCAGTGGATTGGCCTCGTGATTGGGGAATGACCCGTCGAGCTCCTCGAAGATCGGATCGAGTACGAACAGGTCCTTCAAAGCCTGTGCCTCGTACACGCCCATGGAGTTGGCGTAGTCGACCGCGATCCTCAGTGGTCCATCTTCCAGGGCGAAGCTATTGACATGCCTGCCGTAGGCGCTCGCGATGTCGTAGGTCCCTACCGTGCCCGGCGGTCCCACTGGCTCCCCGAACGCTCCGGAGGCTGCCAGTTGTGCGATGGTCATTATCCCGGTGTCACCGCTAATGGGAACGGCCTTCTCCCTCGAGAGCTTGAATCCGTTCCACTCGCCTGGATTGTGCGAAGCAGTGATCATAATCCCAGCATCGGCCTCGAGGGTCCCGTTCGCGTAGTACGACATCGGCGTGGAGCACATCCCGAGGTCGATGACGTCAGCACCCATCTCGGTGATGCCCTTGGAAAGGAAATCGAACAACGGCTTCGAGTGCGGCCTCATGTCCCTGCCGACGACCACCCGCTTGCATTTCAGGAATGATACGAACGCCTTCCCGACGTTGTAGGCTATCTGGTCGGTGAGGTCGACACCGTATATCCCTCGGATGTCGTAGGCCCGGAAGATGTCCCCTGCCATGTTGCCGAATCGTCATTCGGGTTAAAAGTGTTGTCCGTGCTCGTCCTTCGCGATAACGGATCCCCTCTGTGCGATGACGACACCTGTGATCAGGATGATGCCGAAGAGTATGGATGACCCGGCCATCGCCGTCCCCGTCAGAAGGAGGTCGAAGGTTATCGCGAACATCGGGATGAGATAGGTCAGGATGGAAAGCGACGATAGGGTCGACTCCCTCATCGCGTAGTACCAGACGATCGGGCCGAGGGCCGTCGGGAAGATGGCAAGGACCGTTATGGCCATCCATGTCTGGAAGCTCCATGTGTGCATCGACATGACCCCGTCGATCTCGAGGACCATGGTCAAGGGCAGGAGCAGTACCAGGCCGATGCCGTGCACCATGACCGTCAAGGTCACTGGGTGTATGGTCGAGAGGGCCTTCTTGCTGACAAGGCTGGAGAACGCGTACATCAACGCCGTCATGATCATAAGGAGGTTCCCGATGAACGACGACGATCCGATGTCGGGTTCGTAGAACAGCATGACCGTTCCCGCGAACGCGATCAATGCGCCACCGACGATGTATCTGTTGACCCGCTCCTTCAGGAACCACATCGCGAGGATTATCGTGAAGAGGGGAGCCATCTCCTGGAGGACGGACGCCATGCCGGCCGTGGTCCACTGGAGTCCGTAGTTCTGGAACAGGTTTCCGAGGACGACCGCGAAGAACGCTATGAGGAAGGCCGGCCTGATGGCCGCTTCGTTGAACGGCTTTCCCTTGTTCTTGATAGGCCATGCGAAGACGAAGATGAACGGGAAGGTGATCGCGAACCGGACCAGCGCCATCGTCATCGGCTCCGCCTCCTCGAGGGCGATCTTCATCAGCGGAAACGTGAGACCCCAGAGTGCGAGGGATCCGATGAGGGCCACGTACAGGAACTTCCGCATATGGACCCATCGTCCATTGCCATTTAAAGCATCCCATTGCGGTCAATACGTACTGCACGCTCTCCCCCGTCCCGGCGGGGGGAGACGCGTGTCGAGGAACACGGATCCAGGGTTGTCATCCCCTCCCCTTTCAACATCATCCTGGTGGTATGTTGGCAAGGTTCAAATAGGACCCCAGACGTAATCTGTTCATGGTCACTGTCATATACCCCGAGGACGGCAAGATGGTCGAGACCTTCAGGGGCCTGATGGAGCTCGACAAGCGTCCCGTCAACGAGAAACTGCTCATCGAACTGCACGAGTTCGTTGATGCTCCGGCTAGCGGGATGGCCGACTTCGTCGACCGTTGCTCGCGTAAAGGTCTGTACTCGATATTCCTCAACCGGCCCGACCGGGCACCTGCCGAGATATGCTGGGCCTTCAAGTACAACGGCGAATGGTTCATCGCATACTATCCCGCCCTCAACTACTATCTTTCAGCGGAACAGCAGAACGCCCTCGACATGAGGGACTACTGCCAGTCCCACGGCATCAGGATCCTCGTCGTCGACGGGGCGAAGAAATGGATGGCCCGCCACGGGTTCGAGGACACCCTCGACCGTGACATGATAGCAAGCATCAGGACGTCTGACTACGGAAAGGCCATTGACTCACTGTCGAAGGTACCGGACGGGACCATCGGGACCGCTGTCTATTGCGGCGGGATAATCATAGACAGGATACTCCGCGATATCGCGAGGGCGTCGGACGCCGGACTCGACCCCCGGAGGAGGAGCCCGATGGACATCGCAAGGGCGCTCATGGCCGAGGATCTCATCTCGAGGCGATACCTGAAGGACGTCCAGTGGGCGGTCGATTCGTCATCGAGGGCGATAAGCGGAACCCCTGAGGACTTCGACGACGTGTTCTATTTCCGGCTCATCGAGGACCTGAGGAATCTCCTCAGAGAGGTCGAGTGAGCATCCGTGGTCTCGCTCGATGCCGTTTCCGTTGGGCATCAACGCGTCTCGATCATGGATCCGTGAAGCGTTACTTCTGCACCATTTCGGTGTCGATCCATCCTGATTACAATCAACCTCTATCCATTATCGTGGAAACGAATAGTTAATATTCTGGTTAACAATCCTCCAATATGGCGAACGGGGATTTCGATGCCACCGTCGAAGGGATCAGGACGATGCGCATCAGGGGTGCTGCTGCCATCGCCAACGCTGCAGCCGATGCCATGGCGCAGGCCGCGGTGGAGGGAAGGAAGCTCGAGGACGCCCGCAGGACGCTCCTCGCGACAAGACCCTCGGCGGTCAGCCTGGCCAACGCCGTGAACTACGTGTTCGAGTGCTCGGAGTCCGGTGAAGGGCCCGTCGCGGACAGGGTCCGACGCTCGGCCGAGGACTTCAAGGAATACTCCGCCAAGGCAAGGGAAGGGGTCATCGCCAACGCCCGGTCCCTTGTCGTCGACTACAGGCGTTACCTGACACACTGCAACAGCACAGCTGTCGTGAACACGTTCAGGGAAGCCCACAGGTCCGGAAGGCGGTTCGAGGTCTATGCGACCGAGACGCGGCCGTGGGGCCAGGGTCATCTCACTGTCTCATCGCTCGCCGAGGCGGGCATCGACGTGACCCTGATCGTCGATTCGGCTGCGGGGTACATCCTGTCATCCGAGGACGTCTCGGCAGTGCTGTTCGGGGCGGATACGGTAACGGTCAACGGATCGCTCGTCAACAAGATCGGGACATCGGGGATAGCGGCCGCGGCCCACTCCCTGGAGATCCCCGTCTACGTTCTCGCCGAGACGTTCAAGTTCGCGCCGACATCGATAAGACCGACCATCGAGGAGCGGCCCCCGGAGGAGGTGCTTCCGGAGCCGATCCACGGGGTCAGGGTTAAGAATCCAGTTTTCGACGTTACACCGCCCGAGCACATAACGGGCATAGTCACGGAGAATGGGATGATCGCGCCGAACCTCGCAAGAGAGGTATCGTTCAGGAAGGAGGCATGAAATGGACTGGGTAGATGCGACGTACAGGATCGAGAGCGACCTGCCTGTGCGCAAGGTGGCAGAGATCATAGCGATGGAGGAGTCCACCGGTACGTGGACCGACGTGGGGACCACGCACAGGGACCTCACCGACGTCACCGCCGTCGTGGGCGATGTCGACGAGAAGGCCAAGACGGCCGTCGTGCGATACCCCATCGAGCTGTTCGAGGTCGAGAACGTGCCCCAGATCCTTTCGGTCATCGCGGGCAACCTCTTCGGCCTGGAACAGATCCAGAAGGTCAGGCTCGAGGACGTGATCTTTCCAAGGCGTATCGTCCGGGCCTACCCTGGACCGAGGTACGGCATCCCGGGGATCCGGGACCTCATCGGTTCTGAGGACAGACCCCATGTAGGGACCATCGTCAAACCGAAGGTCGGGCTCAATCCGGCCGAGACCGCAAGGGTGGCATATGAGGCCGCGATGGGCGGTATAGACCTCATCAAGGACGACGAGACCCTGACAGACCAGGACTTCTGCCGTATGGTCGACAGACTTCCCATGGTCATGGAAGCGTTGGACCGGGTCTTCGAGGAGACCGGGCGAAACGTCTTCTATGCTGTGAACGTCACCACCGGCCCCGAGGAGATCGCCGAGAGGGCGGACCTCGCCACCAAGTGGGGGGCTAACATGATCATGGTGGACGTCCTGACCGTGGGTTACACCGGACTCCTCGAGCTCAGGAAGAACTCGTCGCTTCCGATACACGTTCACCGGGCCATGCACGGCGCCATTACTCGCGACCCGACCCACGGGATCTCTATGAAGGTCATATCCCGTCTCGTCAGGATGATGGGGGGTGACCAGTTCCACGTCGGCGCCATAACGGGCAAGATGGACGCCACTCCGGACGAGGTCCTTCCGCTCGACAAGATCCTGACGGACGAGTGGTTCGGCCTCCAGCCGACCTTCCCCGTAGCATCCGGCGGGCTTCATCCCGGCTGCGTCGTGGACGAGGTCAAGCACAGGGGGACCGACATTATAATCCAGGCCGGCGGAGGCATCCACGGCCACCCCGACGGCACCAGGAAGGGTGCGATGGCCATGTGCCAGGCGGCTGCCGCAGCAACGATGGGACAGTCCCTCAAGGAGTTCGCGAAGGGCAACTACCCCGAGCTCAGGACCGCCATCGACAAGTGGGGCGTGGGGAAGAAGGAGGACTACTATGGCTAGCGACGCCCTGAACGACCTCAAGATAGTAAGGATCAACGCCTGTCAGGGCGCTCACGAGGTGCTTCTCAACTCCGAGGACGCCAGGGAGCTCGCCATCGACAATCTCGACAGGATAGAGCTCCATGCCAACGGGAAGTCCCTCGTCGTCATCGTCAACACCACCGACATCATGGTGGGGCGCGGCGAGATCGGCATTTTCTGCGAGGCGTGGGAGGCCATGGGGGTGGAGGAGGGCGAGACGGCATCCGTGATCCCCATTTCAAGGCCTCGGAGCGTCGAGCACATCAAGAAGAAGATCAGAGGACACGCTCTCAACGAGGAAGAGCTCCGCGAGCTCGTTGAGGACATGATCTCAGGCAGGCTCAGCAACCGCGAGATAACCGCATACTCAGTCGCTGTCCAGATCGTCGACATGAGCATGGAGGAGATAGTCCACCTGACCAACGCCATGGTCGACACCGGCGACAGGCTCACGTTCAAACGCTCCCCCGTCTTCGACGTCCACAGCATCG
>JANQNK010000014.1 GCA_028279595.1 Thermoplasmatota archaeon | reverse complement strand
ACGAACTTGAGCGCGTTCGAAAGAAGGTTCGACATGACCATGACGAGGGTCGGATGGCTGCCCCTGACGATGGGCATCACCGGATCGATGGTGACCACGGCCTCCCTGGCCAGGCGCTGGTCCTCTACGCACTCGAGCGCCTCGGTCATCACGGCATCCAGATCGACCTGTTCCATGGATATGTCACTGGTGTTGACCCTGCAGTAGGTGAGGATCTCCTGGACCGCGTCGTCCATCTTCCTGGCCGAGTCGATGATCCTGTCGGCGTAATCGAACATTGTCGGATCGATATCGGCGCCGAAATCCTCTATCAGAGCATGGGCGAAGCCCTCCATGGCCCTTATGGGCGCCCTGAGCTCGTGAGCCACGGTGTAAGCGTAGGAATCGAGTGCCATGTTGGAGCGTTCTAGGTCGGCTACCCTGTTCTCGAGGGTCAGCACGTGCTGCTTCAGCTGCATCGTCTCCTTCTCGCGGATCTTGTGGTGGAGTGAATCCTTCATCGACTGGGCCAGTACGTCGCCGTCGATCCTGCCCTTGAACAGGAACTCCTTGGCACCCACCTGCATGACCTGGCGTGCGATGACGTCGTCATCACTCCCGGAGACGACCACAATGGGGGTCTCGGGTGACTGGGAATGCGTCCTGACCACAGTCTCGATACCCTGGCTGTCTGGCAGGGACAGGTCCAGAAGCACCAGGTCCACGTCCTCGTGGGACAATATCTCGAGACCCTTGGCCAGCCTGTCGGCGTGACCCAGCTTGAACGCCGTGGTCATCACCTCGCCGCTGCTGACGTCCACCAGCATCTCCTTGATCAATCGAAAATCGGCAGGATTGTCCTCGATCATGAGGATGTTCATCTCGCCGCTCCCGTCCATTCCGCCCGGACCCGCGCCCGTCGATGCCATCTCCGCGTACATTCTCCGCTCCTCCACCGACACCACCTTATCGGCATTCTGAATTCTGCTTTGTTAGTATATATAGGGTAGTTGGTAATTACCAAGAATTTCTATGGTTATTTGCATAAAAACGGGGGTTTTGCACCGGAAACGGACCTTTTCGACTACCGCTTCCTCGAAGCTACGAGAAGTGCGGCTCCGAGCATCGATATCACGAACGGAACGGCCTCGAAGCCGGGGGTCTCGCGCTTCCTGTCGATATCGATGATCACCAGGTATGATACTGTCTCCTGGCCCCCGCCGGACTGGTATCCATTGTCGATGACGAAGTAGTACGTATCATCCACGTCCGCTTCCCAGGAGATTATCTCGGCCAGTGTGCCGTTCGGATTCGATAGCTCGGGTATCAACGTGATGTTGTTCCTCTGGTGGTAGTTCTTGTAGAAGAAGTATGCACTGGCATCCATGACAAGAAGCTTTGGATTCCCCTTCCCCTTGACGACCCTGTAGTTCAGGTCTATCCTGTCACCTTTGTCCAGCGATACCTTGTATGCGAAGTAGGCGCCTGGAAGGACATGATCGTCGTTGGAATAGCGTTTCGAGACGCCCTTCACCGTCCCTGCGTCGATGACCGTCACATTGCCGGACCCGAATATGGTATTGTTCCCGTCGCTCAGCCTGCCCTTGATCCTGAAGGTCCCGGCGTCGGTGAACACATGATCGGTGTTCCCGCCATCCTGCGACGTCCAGACGATGTCCGTCTTGCTGTCCTCGTCTAGATCGATCTCCAGCAACAGCGGCCTTCCCTCCGGGTCGTAGACCTCGATCTCGTCCATGAGGTCGAAGGTCTCGCCCACGAGGGATGTGAAGGACCCAATGAAGATCGTCGGAGCTCGGTTCACCGACATGTTCACCCAGACGGTGGCATTGATGGTCCTGTTCCCGGATGTGATGGTAAGGGTCACGGTGCGGTTGTCTGCATAGGAGTACACCCATGTGAGGTTCTCCCCGGTAGCGTCGGCGTCGTCGGTGTAGTTCCCGTTGATGTCAGTATCGGTCCTGTTGTCAACGTCCCAGGAGTAGGTCAGGTTATCGCCGACCGAGCTGGTCCCGGTGCACTCGACGACGTCCCCGAGGATGAAATGACCGCCGATGGTGTTCCACCCGTCCTGCTGGATCTCCGCTACAGCCTCCATACCGTTGGCGGAGGAGAGAGGAATCAGGAGCGATAATCCGAGGAGTGCAAGAAGGGCCAAGGCCGTCGACCAGTTCATCATCTGGAGAACCGCGTGAGGGGTAAAAAGGATTGCCCTCCCACCGCGGGTGTAAACTTTATCTACGAACGGCGGCATACGGAGGGAGGGGGGTTTCTCCTAATGGCATTCGAAGATGTGTTCAGGTCCATCCAGGACGCCAACGTCGAGTTCGTCAGGCTACAGTTCGTAGACATACTCGGCTATCCCAAGAACATCGTCATCCCGGTGGAACGCCTCGAGCCAGCCCTCCAGGACGGAGTCATGTTCGACGGCTCATCCGTGGCCGGATACGCGACCATCGAGGAGTCCGACTACATAGCACGGCCGGACCCGGGGAGCCTGCTTGTGCTTCCGGACAAGATAGCGGCGACCCCGACGGCACGATTCATTTGCGATATATACGATCACGATGGCAACAGGTACTCCGGGGACCCGAAATACGTCCTGGAGAGGGCCATGGAGAAGGCCGGGGAGAACACCTTTAACGTCGGTCCGGAGTGCGAGTTCTACCTTTTCAAGAAGAACTCGAACAGTCCGACCCTAGAACCGAACGATTCGGCGACCTACTTCGACCTGTCGCACATCGACCTGGCGGAGGGGGTCAGGGCCGAGATGTCCTCCACCCTGAAGGAGATGGGCATCGACGTCCACGCGGCACACCACGAGGTCGGACACGGCCAGCACGAGATCGACTTCTGCTATTCGGACGCAATTACGATGGCCGACTGGGTCATATCCTACAAGTACGCCGTCAAGGTCATCGCCTCACTTCACGACCTCCACGCATCCTTCATGCCGAAACCACTTTTCGGAGCTGCCGGGAACGGCATGCACATGCACACGTCCCTGGCGGACCCGACAGGTCGGAACATTTTCGACGACCCGTCGACAGACGACGGGATCAGCGACCGTGGCCGCCATTTCATCGGCGGCGTCCTTCAGCACATCAAGGAGATCACTGCCGTCCTGAACCCCACGGTCAACTCGTACAAGCGCCTCGTCCCGGGTTACGAGGCTCCCACCTACATCTCCTGGGCGGACATGAACAGGAGCGCTCTGGTCAGGATCCCTCCGGAGAGGGGGTCGGGGGCTCGATGCGAGGTAAGATCGCCCGATCCGTCGGGGAACCCATACCTCCAGTTCGCGGTGGTCCTGGCCGCAGGGCTGCGGGGTATCGAGGACTCGATCGAGCCTCCCGAGAAGGTCGAGGTGGACCTGTACGCGATGTCGGCCGCCGAGAGGGTAGAACGTGGCATCGGCAGCTTGCCAGACAACCTGAACCATGCCCTGGCGATGATGGAGGAGAGCGATCTCGTCCGCGATACCCTGGGCGAGCACGTGTTCAACCATTTCCTCCACATCAAGACGCTCGAGTGGAACGATTACAAGACCAGGGTCACCCCCTGGGAGATAGACAAGTACCTTTCGGTCGTATGAACGTCCGTCCAAATCCTATATATAGAGGCCGGGCGCTCCATCTTTTCCCGGTCCTCCGGGATATGGCATAGCAGGTGTTGACATGGCAGGGGAAGCAAAGGCAGCGGACCTCGAGTTCGTCGAGCTGTGGTTCACGGACGTCCTCGGATTCCTGAGGTCGGTGACCATCAGGGCCCAGGACCTCGAGGGATATATCGAGGGGGGTATCGGTATCGATGGTTCGTCCATAGCCGGATATTCCGTCGTGGAGGACAGCGACCTGATCGCCAAGCCCGACATGTCGACGTTCAAGCCCATCCCGTGGGGATGGGGTCCGACAGCACGGGTCTTCTGCGACATCCAGGACGCCGAAGGCGGCCGGTTCCCCGGTGACCCGAGGGGGATCCTTCGAAGGAACCTCGACGAGGCCGCCGAACTGGGGTATACCCTGCTGGTCAAACCGGAACTAGAGTACTTCTACCTGAAGGACGCGAAGTCCCTCGAACCGCTCGACAAGGGTGGATACTTCCACGTGCCTCCGTCTGACCTCGCCGTCGGCATGAGGCAGGAGACAGCGAGCGATCTCACGGACCTCGGCATAGACGTCGACTTCCTCCACCACGAGGTGGGCGACAGCCAGGCCGAGATCGAGGTTAAGTTCACCGAGGCGCTTGACGGGGCTGACAGTGCCGTGACCTACCGAGAGGTGGCCCGTGAGGTCGCACGCCGCAACGGTGCATTCGTCACGTTCATGCCGAAACCCTTCAGCAACGTCAACGGGAGCGGCATGCACGTCCACAACCTTCTGATGAAGGACGGAGCCAACGCCTTCCATGAACCCGATGCCGAGGACAACCTCTCCGATACGGCCCGATACTTCATCGGCGGTCTCCTCGAACACGCTTCCGCGATTACGGCCGTGACCTGTCAGTGGGTGAACTCCTACAAGAGGCTCCAGCCCGGGTTCGAGGCGCCGGTCTACAAATGCTGGGGCAGGAAGAACCGCTCCGCGTTGATCAGGATCCCCATCGTCCGTCCGGGCAGCGAGGGACGGACGCGGATAGAGTACCGCGCCCCGGATCCCGCGTGCAATCCCTATCTCGTCATGAGCGTCCTGCTCGGCTCGGGTATCGACGGCATCCGCAGGAAGATCGAACCACCGGAGTCCGTAGAGGCAGATGTCTTTAAATTGAGCAGACAGGAGCGCCACGCCATCGGCGTCCACTCGCTTCCCACTAACCTCGGGGACGCCATCAAGAGGATGGAGGACAGCGAGTTCGTCCGAAGCTGTCTTGGCGACCATGTCTTCGAGTGGTTCATCAAGAACAGATGGTCGGAATGGGACGAGTACCACGGCCACGTCAGCGACTGGGAGAAGGAGAGGTATCTCAGGTTGCTCTGAGGTTTCAGGAGCGCTTCCCCTTCACGACCTTTTTCACTCTGTGCTTGCCGCCGGGATGGTCGAAGAGATGTCTTGTCCTGAGACAAATGGAGACCAGCAGAAGCATCAGTGGGACCTCGATCAACACGCCGACGACCGTCGCCAGCGCTGCGCCCGAGGAGAGTCCGAAGAGCACCGTCGCAGTGGCGATGGCGACCTCGAAGTGATTGGATGCACCGATCATCGCAGCGGGAGCGGCGTCCCGGTATGGGAGGCGGAGATACCGCGCGATGAAGAAGTACCCGATCGTGAATATGAACAGGGTCTGGACTATGAGCGGGACCGCGATGAACACGATCACCATGGGATTGTCCACGATGACCTCCCCCTTCAGGGAGAAGAGGAGTATCAACGTCCCGAGCAGGGCGATGATGCTCATCGGTGTCAGGTAGTGGACGAATCGCTCATCGAACCATTTTCGTCCCTTTCTCCTGAGAAGCTCCTTCCTCGACCAGTAACCTGTAGCCAGTGGCAGGGCGACATAGACAGCGACCGAGAAGAGCATCGTCTCCCAGGGAATGGGCATGGCATTCACACCGAGGAGGAATCCGCCTAGGATGGCATACAGGACGAGCATCATCAGGGAGTTGATCGCGACCATGACCAGGGTGAGACCGTCATTTCCCTTGGCGAGGAAGCTCCACACCAGTACCATGGCGGTGCACGGCGCGATACCCAGGAGGATCGCCCCCGCGATGTAGCTCCGCCACAGTTCGACCTCCTCCCCGTTCGCGAGGACCTCCGTTCCGCCTAGGTAGGGCCTGAAGAGGATCCCGAGGAAGAGGTGGGCGAACATGAACATCGTGAACGGCTTGATCGCCCAGTTGATGAAGAGGGTCATACCAACGGGTTTAGTGGACCTGGAGGCCTTGACCACTTCCGCGAAGTCGATCTTCACCATGATGGGATACATCATGAAGAAGAGGGCGACCGCGATCGGGAGCGAGACCTGGTGGACCGACAACGATTCGAGGACATCGGAAAGATCGGGGACCGCCCTGCCTAGACCTATTCCCAATGCAATGCATAGGAGGACGAAGCCCGATAGGTATCTCTCGAATATGGAGAGGTCACGACCCATTCAAGCCACCGAGTCCATTGTACGACTTAACCTTGATGCCATATTCCTCGACGATCCTGCGATACTTGGAAAGGTCACTTGATCTCGATCATCTCGCCGGTGA
>JANQNK010000003.1 GCA_028279595.1 Thermoplasmatota archaeon | reverse complement strand
CCAGTGCCAGGACATGTTGACGGACTGCCACTGGTCCTTCTTGCCGTAGTGCGACCAGTTCATGTCGGTCTCGAAGTCGTCCTCGAACATTATCTTCCGTCCGAGCACTTCCTCGACCATGTAGTCGTTCAGGGTCACGTTGTCGCCGGGCAGGTCCGATATGGCCGCGATCTGGTAGGTGTCGAAGGCCGGCAGGTTCTGGTCCCAGGTCCACTCGATCTCCCGAGTCTCGCCGGGCTCGATCTCGTCGGTTATGGTTATCGTCTCTGTGTCCATGGTCATCGAGATGTTCAGAGTCCTCTCGCCGAAGAACCAGTCCAGCACGTTAGTCATGAGGTCGATCTCGTACTCGTCAAGACGGTTCAGCGTCGAGATGCCGTTCTCCATGTAGAGGCGGTAGTAGGTCGGGCCCAGATGGAACGTCTTGAAAGGCTCGCTCCCGTCGTAGGTTCCGTTGAACTTGGCGCCGGCCACGTACCACGGACTGTTGTAGTCGAAGGTGAAGACCCGGTCAGCGCCGGACTCGACGGTGTTGCCGTAGCTCTGGTAGTCGTTCGATACCCAGTTCCTCTCCTCCGAGAGCTCCTTGTCATCCCCGTCCATGTGGATCTCGTACCACGGACTCGAGTATACCCATCCGTTCATCTGCATGTGCAGGTAGTACCTGCAGAAGTCACGGTAGTACCAGTTGTACGAGCCATAGTAGGTGATCTGCTCACCAAGGATGAAGAGGTTGCCTCCATCGTCGAGGTAATCCATCATCTTCTGGACGTCAGGGTTGTTGCCGCCGGAGATGTACGAACTGCCGACCGGACCGTAGAGCTGCACGTAGATGATCGCATCAGCGTTCTCGATGTCGGTGTCGTTCAGGTTGCCCTCCTGGGTCCTGTTCTTCGCCCTGACGACAGCATCGGGTATCCCGAGGTTCGCGAGCGCGCCCTTGACAGCGTCCCAGTAGAGGTGCGTGTCGTAGGTCGAGTATCCGTTGTATATCAGGATCCTCGGGTACGCGCCTTCGACGCCGCTGTACTCGACAGCCGCATCGCCGACCGCGAACGTGATGTCGAAGTCGTTCTCGGGCACGTTGCCGTTGTTCGTGATCGTAGCGCTCAGCTCCACTTCCTCGCCTGTCGGGACGATGGGCTCGACGTTGATGTCCATTACCTCGATGTCGTGCCAGAAGGCCACGTCCATCATCAGTTCGATTATGTTGTCGGTCGGGTTCTCGTCATCCGTCGTCCAGTTGTGGTACGAGTCCCTTATCTCCACGGTGCCGCGGAAGATGATGTCCTCGCCGTTCGCCGACATCGGGACGTCCCATTCGAAGGCGCCTTGTTTGCTTTCGAGTGGTGCTAGGCTCACAGTCGTCGTGTTCTGGTACATCTCCGTGCCGTTGGACACGTAGACGATCGAAGCGTTGATCCGAACTGCGTTCTGGTCCTTGCGTCCGAGGTTCGTAACGTTCACGATGAACGTCTCCGGATCTCCCGGTACGATGTGGCTTCCCTCGGGCGGTGACATCCTGTTGATACCGACGTTGCTGTCGTACTGCTCGCCGTATATCATGATGTCATCGATGAACACACCGGATGGCGTCTCGGGGTCGCCGTCACCGTCGGTGATGGAGTTCCTGTCGGACCGTACGACGATCCTCATGAAGACCTTCTCTCCGACGAAGTCTGTCAGGATGTACCTGTTGGCGTTGGAGTTCTGCGGATGACCCAGGGACGGGTTCGACCAGAAGACGCCGTGGCTCGACTGACCGATGTCGCTGAACCTCGGGGTCCATTCCTGGCCGTCGACGGAGAACTCGATGTTGAATCCGTCGCGGTCCCTCTCGAGGCTCCACCAGGACGCCCACGACATAGTCGCGGACCTGAAGGACCTCAGGTCGAACTCGGGGCTCGACAGGGCCGCCTCGGTCTCGGGCACGTAGGTCCACGTCTCGTTGATGGCGTCGTAGTGACCCATGTACCAGGCGTGCTCTCCGCTGTTCGCATTGATGTCCTCGATGTGCCACATGTCGTTGGCGCCGCCGTGGGTCCACAGGCCAGGTCCGCTCTCCACGTCCTCGTAGAGAGCTAGGGCCGCCACCCAGATCGTGTTGTTCCAGGTGTTGTCCTCACGGTTCTCGTCGCCCGCGGCATTGGTCTCGACAAAGACGGTGTAGTCGCCCGGATCGCTCGGGGTCCACCTCTTCGACCAGTCGTCGAAGTCGTCCGTGGATTCGCTGTCGGACCAGACGGTGTAGCCGTCCTCGTCCTCGATCCACATGTCGACCGTGACGTCCTCGTTGCTGTTCGTGCCGAGGTTGCCTGCAGAGACATGGATGGTCATCTCGATGTCCTCGACGAAGGTGCCGCCGTTGAAGGTCTCCTGGATGAGGGACACATGGCCTATTCCAGTGTTGTCCCCGTACTCGGAGCCGTAGATCAGCATGTCGTCGATGTACCAGCCGTGGTTCCCGGACAGGTCACTGTAGAGGTCGCTGTAGAAGTAGGACGTGAACCGGAAGCGGATCATGACCTCGTCGCCCGCGTACGGACTGAGGTCGACGGTCTCGCGGGTCCATCCCCGCTGGCGCATCCAGGCGTCGTAGCCTGCACCGCGCGAGAGGGCGTTGGTCCTGAGCCTTCCGTCGTAACTGCCCTGCGGCGTCATCTGTTCCCAGGTGAGTCCGCCGTTGGTCGTGATCTCGACGAATCCTCCGTCATCGGTACCGTCGCCGTTGTAACCTTCACCTTCACCCTGGAAGATGTACTTGTGCCAGAATGTCAGATAGGCTTCGTTGGCGTGCTTGAGGTCGACGTCCGGAGTGATCAGAACGTTGTTCATGCCAAGGTCATACGATCCCGTCATCGATCCGATCGGACTGTGTGGATAGCTTCTCGTGGTGTCATTGTATCCCAGCCACCAGGCGTAGTCGCTATCGAACCTGGACCAGGTGTCAGCATATGTTTGGTTGCCTCTCTCAACGACGTTCCAAAGGTCGCCGTATCCGGAGAGGTCCTCCGAGGTGAAGCCCTCCTCGTGGGGATCATTCTCGAAGTCCCAGACATCGAACCACTTGCCGATGAACTTGAGCTCGCTGCTCAGGTTGTTCCCGCTGAACTCATCGGAATCGGAATCGATCGAGACGTTGTAGAAGTAGTACCCCTCTTCGGACGGGTTCCAGTTCCACGTGACGTTGTTCTGCGCTCCGACAGGCATGTCGTCCGTGATGGTCTGAGTGTCCTCGTAGACCACGTTGTCGGAAACCTGCAGCTGGAGGGCCTCGAAGTCATCGAGGTACCATCCGGGCGCTGCGGGGTAGTCGTAGTAATAACTGTATACGTAGTAGTACATGCTCAGACGGAACTTCTCGGTGACATCCGATATGTCGACGGTGAACTTGACCCATCCGTTGCTGTCCTGCGGACCGTAGCGGTACTCGATATACTGGTAGTTGCCGCCGTCCTTGGATATCCTCGGATACATCGTGTGGCCCTGGCTGGTCTCGTACCACTCGTACCAGCTCACGGTGGTCAGGTCGCCCTTGTCCGGATCGATGTAGATCGCAGGTGTCGACATGTATCCATAACCGTAGACGTATCCGCTGCCACCGCCGGTCTCACCGTCAATGTCGAATCCGAGACAACGGCTGCCTCCATAGGCGGTCTCGGGTCCCACGTTCGCGGGCGTGCCGTCCTCCCACTGGTCGCCGCCGATGTTGTAGTTGTATCCGTACCTCACCCAGTCGCTCTCGTACTGGGTCGGTTGCCAGGACGCCGCATAGTGGTATCTCCACGAGATCGTGTCCTCGATGTCGTGATTGTACGGCTCCATCACGTTCACGTAATCCGCCTCGGTGACCGTCAGGGTCACGTCGTAGGAATCGTCGAATTCGTACAGACCGTTGTTCTGCAGTATCGCGCGGGTCTCCTCGCTTCCAGTCCTTGCGACGTCGTCGAAGGCCGGATAGTCGTTGGATGCGATGATGTCCAAGACGCCGAGGTCGTACTTCTTCGAGAAGGACCAGACCTTGATGTCATCAATGGCCCATCCGGGCGCCTGGTAGTACTGGTAGGAATAGGGGCCGAACTGGAAGCGGAAGATAACGCTGTTGCCGACGTAATCGCTCAGGTCGAACACGGAGTTGATCCATCCGCCGCTGCTGTAGTCAGCGTATGAATACTGCCATCCGCTCCATCCGCGCTGGTTCGCCGTGTTGCCCTCGTCCCCTCCGCGGAGACCGTAGACCTGGTTCTTGTTGTAGCCGCCTATCGGGTCGATGATGTTGTAGGATATGCCGCCGTCGGTGGATATCTTGACGTTGCAACCAGCGTAACCGGTAGTGCCGCTGTATCCATACATGTCATAGTCGTGCCAGAAGGACAGGTATGCCGCGTATCCGCCCGAGATGTCGATCTCGGGGGACTCGAGGTATTCCTGCGGGTACGAATATGCTGTGTCGTACGGACCGTCAAGGTCGGTCACCCAGGCCTTCGTTCCGGAATGTGCCTCGTCCAGGGTCCCTCCGCCGAAGTTGTTGACCGAATAGGACGGTACGCCGTACTCCCACTCGTCGAAGCCGACCTGGCTCGCCCAGTGGGTAAATCCGCCGTCGTCATCCTCGAAGTCGGTCTGGAAGTTCACGGAGGCGACCATGACGCGTGTGGTCAGCCAGTCGTTCCATGTGTTCACAGCGCCGCTCATCTCGACCGAGACGTTGATCTCGTACCAACCGTGGAGGGTTGGGTCCCAGTTCCAGGACTGGGACGCGGTGTTCGGCGGGAACCTGACGGATTCGAGCGTGTGCTCGCCGTCATCTGGCCAGACGTAGTCGGGGTATTCCTCGTCCATGTAGTCGAGGTTCGTGCACACCACGTTCGCCGTGAAGGTCGCCTCGTTGGAACCGTAGTTCCCAACGATGGCCGTGATGTTCACGTCTCCCTCCTCGAAGTCGATGAGGGTGCCCTCGGCCGGAAGGACGATGTCGAACACTCCGATGTCATCGTCGACCGGTCTGGGTGCCTCGCCAGACAGCTTGATGTTGTCCCATTCGAAGTTGTAGGCCGCGTGCTGGTAGGAGGACGGATTCATGTTCTGCAGGCGCACCCTGAACGTCATGTTGGGTGCTAGGAGGTAATCGGGGACATCGATGTCACCCGTGTTGTACCAGGTTTGTGTGTACTGGTTGTCCTGGTCGATATCGTAGAGACGCGTCCAATCGCTCCCGTTGTAGATGTCGATCGATGCCTCCCACGAGTAGTAGGTGGACTTGTACCAGCTCCAGTCGAAGTTCAGGGTGACGTTGGACCATCCCTGGGTCCTGAGGTGCACGTCCTTGTAGACGAACTTGGCCTCGGGGTTCGTGTAGTACGGATAGCGATAACCTAGCTGTGCGTGGCCCGCGTAATTGCCGTACTGGACCCTGGTCTGGTAGCCGTCGTCGCTCCGTCCGATACCGCTCTTCGTGTAGTCGTTCTCGAGGTCGTCGTTGGGCCACCAGCCTGACAGTACGAACTGTCCTGGCGCTTCAAGCTTCACATCGCCCTCGTAGTCCTCCCAGAGCAGCACCCATTCGCCTCTGAACATGTGGGTGGTGTGGTTGTTCGAATCGTCCTGGTCCAATCCAAGACCGGTGAAGATGTTGATGTAGTAGTCGGTCGCCGCCCACCTCTGCGAGGAGAAGGTGAACTCCATGTAGTCGGTCTCGAGCATTGCGAGCGAACCTGTGTATGTCTTGGTCTGCCTTGCTCCGGGTACGCGGGTGTCGTTCGAAGCGAAGTATGGTTCCATCACGACGTCGAAGCCGGTCTGGGTCTGCCATCCCTCGTTAGCGACGGTCGCGTTGAAGATCACATCCTGACCAGGCTGTCCCTGTGCTGGACCCATGATGTCGATCACCGCAAGGTCGTGCCTCGGCAGGAAGGTCACCATGAAGTCGTCGAGTTTGACCCAGTAGCTGTAGGATCCGTACGTCGTTGTCTCGAGTACGACCTGCACGGAGAGCTCGCTGACCATGTAGTCCTTTCCGATGTTGCCCTTGTAGTACATCCAGTTTCCCTGAGTGTAATCGAAGACTATGTCATCCTGCTCGTTGATGTTCACCCAGCCGGATCCGGAGTTGTTGTTCACCTGTATCCATAGACGGTAATAGTTCTGATAGTAGGTGTAGACGTAGGTGTCGTACCAGAACATGACCTTGCCGCCCTCATAGGCGGCCATGTCCAGGGTGAAGTTCGCCCAGACCCGTCGACTGTAGTAATCGACCTTGTAGGACATCGCGTTCCGCCCATCATAGGCACCACTCGTCAGGCCGATCCCGGAGCTGTACTGCCCAGAGTCACGGTGGCTGATGTTCCATCCGTGGTCGGCCGGCAGTTCATTGTCGGTGGCGTCGAGATTGTCGTCCTCGTAACCGTCGTAGAACACGAAGAGGCCTGTCTGGAAATCAGCGGTCATCTCGTCGTTCCATGGATTCGAGTCGCCCGTGAGGCTCACAGTGACCACGACGGTGAACCAGGCGGGTTTATCAGGGGTCTCCCATGTGTATGACTCGGTATCGGACTCGCCGGGGTCGAGGGAGCCTGTGGTCCTCGTTGGATATGTCTGTCTGACGACACCCCACTGATCGATTATTTCACAATCGACCTCGATATAATCCTGGGGATCGCCGCCGGCGTTCTTGATGATCGTCGTGATGTCGATATCATCCCCGGCAGTGACCTTCGATCTCGAAAGCTCGAGGGACTGGACCGCAGCGTCGTCCGCTGGCGGTTTCCCGTAGATGAGGACATTGTCCCACTTGAAGTTGTTGTAGTAGTAATATCCGTAATAGTAGAGTGTCTTGTTCGCCTTGAAGCGCAAGGTCATCCAGGTCGAGTTCGCGGTGTCCAGGGCAGAGATGGCCGAAAGGTTCTCCTCGTGGAGCGCCCAGTTGTTGTGGGCGCTGTCCTTCGGAAGGTCGCTTCCGCCGTTGAGCTGGACCCAGGTGCGGTCGTTCCCGTCGGTCTTCGCCCAGACCTCGTACTCGTACTGGTTGTAGTAGCTGCCGTAATAGTATGCATAGGTGTCGAACATGAACTCGATGTTGAGGTCCTCCCAGCCGGAGATCCACACGGTCACATCGGCGTATACCTCGTTCTGGGCATAGCCGTATCCGATCTGTATGAGGCCGGAGTATGTGCCCTGGTAGGGTTCGGCCTCGCCGTTGTAGTTGTAAGCCCTGTACGTGTTGAGACCGGCAAAGGTGGCGTAGCCATCACCAGTGTACGGGTGACTGGAGTTCCATCCGTGGATCGCCCCAGGCGCCTCGAAGTCACCGGTCTCGTAGGTATCGAAGAAGGCAAGCCATGCTATCGTCAGATCGCTGAAAGGCGCCGCATCGTTCGTCTGGTCCTGGTCGCCGGTCAGGACGACCTCGCCCTTGGCGCGGAAGGTCTGCTTCCCGGAATCGAACACCACGGGACCGATGTCGACGGTATACACTGCCTGCTCGCCAGGAGCGAGGGTGTCGCCGATGGTCTCCGTGTAGGTGTCGTAGAGGGTGTCGTCGTCGTTGTAGAGGTTGACCACGATGTCGAAGTCCGCCTGGCTCGAGTATCCGGCATTCTCGACGGTGATGTCGACCGGGATGGTCTCTCCGGCACCGGCAACGCCCGGCACGTCAACCTCGAGAGCTGCGAGGTCGTTCTCGAGCGGGAAGTTGATCGACACCATGTCGAACTTGAAGAAGTAGTACGGATACGGATACAGGTAGTTCTTGTTCTTCATCTCCCACCTGATGGTGATGTTGTCCGGAGCAGTGGTCCATGTCGGCAGCTTCTCGGTGTGCCAGAGCGAGTTGCCTATGGTATAGTCGAACGGGAACGAGTTGCCGTCATTGAGGGTGGTCCACGAGGAACCACCGTTGTACGACACGTGGACGAGCGCCTCGTAGTAGGAGCCCGAGCCGTATGTGTCCCACAGGAAGGTCAGTGTGAGCGGGTCCTCGTAATCGATGTCGAGGAAGGTCGCCTCCATCCAAACCTGGTCCGGCTCGTCGAACCTGGACAGCGAGAGCATGGCGCTGTAATCACCCTCGATCGGGGAGTTGTAGTACGTCGAGAACGTGTATTCCGACGTCAGGCCTGCGCCGCTGTCATAGTAGGTCGTATCGCCGTAAGGTTCGTTTATCGTCCATCCGTAGTCCGCTGGGAGCGGATTGTCGGTGGCGTTCCGGTTGCCGTCCTCGAAGTCCTCGAAGAACATCAACGGCAAACAGTTGAAGGAAGTGTGCCAGTAGTTGTTGTGTATCCACTCATCGGTCGCCAGTATCACGGTGGCGTTGATGTAATACCTGGTGACCGCGTCGGGTTCGAAGTCCGCCCACGTGACATCTACCATGTCCAGGCTGTCCATGCTGCCGGCGCTCTTCGTGTCGTTCATGACCTCGTTGGCCCACTGGTCGGTGACGACGACACGGACACTCGGGGTGACAGTGTCCTTTCCGACGTTCTTGACCGTGGCCGTCAGGTCGAACTCGTCGCCGAGCCTGACAGTGTTGCCCGGGATTCCAATGCCCCTCATCGCGACATCCTTGTCGAGGGGATCACCGGTCAGGGTGAGCGCATCGAACTTGAAGTAGTAGTACGGATAGGCCCGATACGAGTACGTGCAGCGCCACCGGAACCTGAGGGTGACGTTGTCCGTCATGTCGATGTTCGGGTTGCCCGAGATGTCGTAGGACTTGGGCTCCCAGTTGTTGACGGTGAGGTCCTTCTTGAAATCGGTGTCCAGCGAGACCCATGAGGATCCGCCGTCGTCGCTGGCGAGCACCTCAGCGAAGTAGTAGGGTTGGTAATACGTGGAACTGGTCAGGTAGATATCGTAGTAGAACCCGATGCCGACATTGTCCCATCCTGTCATGTTGAAGGAGACATATGCGGAAACATCGAGGACTGCGGGATTCTCGTACCTGGCGACCCTCTCGATCATGGCGTAATCGCCGTCGTAGGCCCTGTCCCAACCGGTCGGTGAGGAGTACTGCGAATCGGAGGTCAGGCCGGCGCCGCCGTCCTGGTAGCCGCCGCCGTTGTCTCCGAGGGGATCGGTGACCCACCAGCCATGTTCTGCTGGCAATGGCGCCTCCATGTCGCCCGTTTCGTAGCTCTCCCACCATTTGACCCAGTATCTCGTGATCTGGGCCATCTTCATATCGTCGTACGAGTCGACGTCAGTGCCCATGTCGATCTCGACGGTGATGTTGAATACCTCGAAGCCGTTGGTGGTGGACTCGCTGACGTTGAAGTAGACCCACACCCACTCGTTCACATCGAGGTCCTCGGTGATGGTGGCCGTCTGGGTGTCCAGCACGGTCCCGTCCGAATCAGCGACGTTCATTTCGACACTGATGTCGAGGGTGTACTGGGTGTGACCGTCGTTCCTGACCGCTGCCTTGACGAAGGCGTCAGTGCCCATCTCGGCATAGTCGGGTGTCGCGGTGATGTTGTCGACCGCGAAGTCAGGATAGTCCTTGATGTCGAACTCGATGTAGTCGAGCTTGGCGTAGTTCCTGTACGGATAAACGTAGCCAGTGGTGGTTGTCTTCTGGCAGATGTAGATCTCCGTGTACTCGCCGGTGGTCGTCGTTATGTAGTCCGAGATGTCGACGTCCACGTGCTTCCAGATGTCCTCTCCCGAGCCAGGCACGGGATAGTAGTCGGTGTTCGTGACGTCGCCGGTCCAGACCGTCGTGTACGAATCGTCATCGGCGTCGTAGATGTACATGTAGAGCGAGGTCGTCGGGTACGAGAAGGATGGGCGGTACTCGGTGAACGTGTACCAGAATGATATCCAAACATCGTCTCCCGGCGTGTAATCGTACTCTACGGAGTTGGTCAGGTCGATGTACATATAAAGGGTATTGTTGTCGCCATACCCGTAGAGCTGACCAAGAACGCAGTAGTCTCCCTCGTACGGGTCCTGGGTGTCATACGAGGTGTAGCCGTCATCGTTCATACCCCAACCCGAATCGTAGTACCAGGTCAACGAGTCGGTGGTATACCATCCGTCTTTGTCTCCGGAGTTGCCATCCAGATCGTCCGGGAGGGACATGTCTCCGTCCTCCCAGTCGTCCAAGAAAACATCTCCAGCCTGGGCCGTTGAGCCCAGCATTACAAGCACAAGCACCCCGACGAGGGCGCCTATCAACCACATATAGGTTCCTTTCATGTCATTTCACCCCTTGACCAATCAGAGATATAGCGATAGCTCTGACTGAGCAGGTTATCGAGCTATTCCCGTAAAAGGATATAAACCTTACTACTTACGCCGTGTAAAAAAGCGCAAATGATATAAATAATGACCCTTTACAGCGCCCCATGTCGCGGAAACCGGCGAAGATGTACAGGCGGATCACCGGGCCCGCCTACACCCAAAGGAAGTACATGGGTGGCATTCCAGGTTCGAGGATAATGCAGTTCGACCTGGGCAACGTCAAGGGCAAGTTCGAGCATGAGACCTACCTCGTACTCAAGGAAGGGTGCCAGGTCAGGCATACGTCCCTCGAAGCAGCTCGTGTCGCCGCCAACAGGTACCTCCACAAGCATGTCGGTGTCCAGAACTACCACTTCAAGGTCCTTGTCTTCCCGCACCACGTCCTCAGGGAGAACAAGCAGGCGGTCGGCGCAGGGGCCGATCGTGTCTCCGACGGGATGAGGCGAGCCTTCGGCAAGGCGGTCAGCACCGCTGCCAGGGTCCAGAGGAACCAGGCGCTCATGATGATCAGGGTCGACGAGCGGGACATCGTTCACGCGAAGGGCGCCCTCAGGAAGGCCGGCATGAAGGTGCCGAGCCCCTGGCGCATCGACGTCAAGACCGGTACCTGGAACCAGTGAGCGTCGAGTACCTTCCATTCTCAACGATCCCATATCGCAGTGGGTGAGACGTGTCGGTCCCCCGATTAAAACGGGGGCGAGCGTCTATTCCTGAAAACCCGTCTTGGTTCCATCTAGATTCAAGAGCGGTACCTGGATGACGCTCGGATGACCGACATCCCTCGAGGTGGGCTGTATATTGGCCAATTTCAAGAATCCGTGAGCGATCTCACTTGCTCCGGGAGGTCTATTCCAGGTCCATTTCCCCGGCGGCGATGGAGCGCAGATCGTCACAGGAGTCCTGGGGGCCCCTGGCGATAAGGATGTCTCCGGGTTCGATGCCCTGGAACTCGTCCGGCCCGTAGGTCCAGGACCTGCCTCTCTTGACGGCGAACACCCACATTCCCGTCTCGGTCGAAAGATGCAGGTCGCCGAGTGTCCGCCCTGCGAGCACTGAGCTTTCAGACACCCTAACTCGGGATATCCCGGTGTCCGAGTCGGTTATGCTCATCCTGACGACAGGATGGAGCTCCACGTCATCGAGGACCACCTCCGCCAGGTCCCTTGCGGCGTCCGCGATCATCTCCATGCTGACGGCGAGCCTGGCCACGGCCATGACCGCCTCGGGGGAGCCTCCGCGCTCGACGGAATGGAGTGCCTCCTCGATTATCGCCATGTGTGCGACGTCGACGTCCTCCTCGAGCTCGACGACCTCCTCGGCGAGCTCGCGGCTCTCGTAGAGCAGGGCGGAATAGGCAAGATCGATCATCAGTTCGGTCGTGTTCTTCAGTGCTACGACCTGGTCCTCGACGGAACCCTTCAGCTCCAAGGGCTCACCCCCTGGGCGACGTCCCTCAGGCGGTCGAAACCGTCCTCGACGCCGCGGACCACGAGGTAGTCGCCGGCCTTCATCCTGGTGTCGCCGTCGACCTCGTATATCCAACGTTTCCTGCGCTTGATGGCGATGATCCTGACGCCGGTCTCCGACTCGACCTCGAGGTCGCCGACCACCCTTCCCGACAGATCGGAACCCTGCGAGATGGCCACGGACCTGATCTTCTCGTCCGCCCCGGCGAGGATGCTCGAAAGGAACGGACGCTTCTCGATGTCTATCTCGAGGAGCCGGACGATGTCGCCGGCGGCGTCGGATATCTTCTCGGCGGCGGCCGCGACCTGGAGCGTGGCGGCCATCTGTTCCGCGTCCTCCTGGGTCCGGGCCGCGAGGATCGCGGTGACGCGCATCTCGTTGAGGAGCTCGTCCATCGTGTCCTCGAGGACCTTCACCTCCTTCGCCATGTCCTCGCTGTTGAATATGACCGCCGAATAACCGAGGTCCACGATGGATTCGGAGATGTCCTTCATCTCGGTGAGCATCTCCTTGATGTTCCGCGGACCGTCCTTCCTCTCACTGACCCTCATTCCGTAAGCCTCCGGTCGAAGAATCTTGCAGCGCCCCGTTGGTCACCATCTGAGTCGTCCATTGCCTCTCAGGCCTCGCGCATCAATCGGAGAGGGGGTTTAAGAGAATATCGATTTCGAACTGGAGATGATTCCAGAACGTTGAAATAGTGAGCGTCCGATATCGGCAGCGAGGGACCATGCCGTACTGCAATCGATGTGGGGCAAAGCACAGCAAATTCGACGAGACATGTCCAGGATGCGGCAACCCCATCGCTGCAGCAATGCCGAAGAGACGGGAACGGGAGTCGCCAACGGGTCCGGAACACGAGATGACGGGGGACGACTGGCTCGACGAGCGGGTGAACTATGCTGAACGGATGCCTCGGCCGGAACCTGTCCGTCCGGAACCACCCGTGAAGAGAGAACCGTCACGAGACCCGGATCCTTTCGAAGCTCCGAAGACCCCTGAGCCCGCCACCGAAGCGCCGTCCGACATCCCTCCGGAGTTCAGGGACGATTTCGAGGAGTTCCCCGAGACCCAGAGGCCGCAGGAGGTCTCGTTCGACGATGGACCATCCGATGGTCCGATGCCACCCGAGTTCGGATATGACGATGACGGTCCCGAATGGAGCGAGCCCGGGAGACCGCGCCGCCGACCGGCCGTCGAGTTCGAGAGCGAACCCGACATGGAGTTCGAACCGGAGGATCAATATGAGGGCCGAGGACCACCGCGTCGCTCCCCCGTGAAGGAGGAGGATGTCGAGTGGGGCGGTCCGCCTAGGGGACGCGATCCTTTCGACCGATACAGTGACAGATATCATGACGAAAGACCACCATACGGTCCTGAACGATACGAGGAGCGTCGTGGTCCACCACCGGTCGACGATGGAGGGGGACCTCCTCGAACGCCCCGGGGTGGGGGCGGGGGATTCTCCTTCGGACATGTGCCGAAGATCGGTACGTTGGTCCTTGTCCTGGCTGTGATCGGGCTTCTTAGCTCCTTCCTCCTTCCGTGGATAACTGTTTGGGAGGAAGATGATGATGGTGGGACGAGCGAAGCCTCATGGGATTACAAGCTCGAGGTCTCATCCCAGAGTGATGATGACATCGAAGCGGACGACATCAACGGCACTGATGCAAAGGTGATGGAGCGGAGGATATGGATGGGGATAACGGGCCTCATCGCTGCAACAGGGATCGGTGCTGCCATGGTCGGTTACGGGGCCTACCTAGAAGGCAGCAAACCGGAGCTCTCTCCACTGTTCGGGGTCATCATGGGGGCGATGGTCATTGTGGCAGCCGGTGTGGTTATCTATTCTGGGACCACCTTCATCGGGGACGGCCTTGCCATCGAGCTGACGAAGGCGGGGGCGGAGGATCCCCCTGACCATGGGTACGGCAACTACTCCCAGGCGGGCTCCGTGATAGCTCTCATGGGATCCGTGATGATCGTCCTCGGCATGGTGCTCATCCACTCGTCCTCTGGAAGGATCGAACGCGTCAGGGAGAGGCCGAAGGCGCGAGAGCGGGTGCCCGAACCCCGACACGATCGGCATCCCGATCGCCGGGGCCGATATGACGATCGATACGATGGAAGGATGGAATATGACAGAGGGCAGGAGGGTGACCGATGGTAGGGTACTACGGTGAGTCCAGGGCCGCCTTCTTCATGCTGCTGTTCAGTGTCATCGGTCTATCAATGATCCCGATGCTACCATGGATGACAGCTTCCTATGACTTCTATGGCAGCGGGGGTACCGCACACATGTCGGAACTGTCCGTTCTGAAGGGTTCGGAATCCAACGACGATGTCCTGAGCAACCTCGGGAACGACGTCATGTGGATCGGATACGCCTACATCGTCATGACGATCCTCGCCGCCCTGGCAGTGATCGGTAACGCTTTGAACAATGCTGGATTCGGCCGATCGGTGGGCTACATGGGCGGAGGTGCAGCGGCCTTGGCCATCTTCATCATCATACTGCACGGGATGTACTACGTCCATGTTGCGGACTACAACGAGGAATACGGAGTGGATGAGACCGACCCGTTCTTCGGCGGTTCCGTGAAGATCAGTTATACCATAGGTATGAACATCATACCGCTGGTCTGCGCGGCCCTCGTGGTCCCACTCTCGATCAAGCATATCCTCTCGTTGGGATGACGATCGGATCTTGGTCGAGTCACAGAATTCTTAAAATACCTCCGTGGCGTTACCGTCTAGGAGGACCATGACGTTCTGCGACGAATGCGGGGCAAGGTACACCAGATACGACAGGGAGTGTCCTGGGTGCGGAGCACCGACGGGAGTGGCCAAGCCACTCGACCCGCCCAAGCCGGAGCCGAAACGGGAGCCCGAGAAGAAGGGGGGTGTCACCGACTGGCTGGACGACCTGGAGGTCCTGCCCATCGACGTGGCGGCACCGAAGAAGGAGGAGAAGAAGGAGATCCCCCATGCTCATCTTCAGACCGTGCGGGACGCTTCCGGGGCAAGGGTCGAGGTCGTCCTCGACAACGGCATCGACAACAGGTTCCCGCCCCCGGTCGATAGGGCGGAGGAGCCGGCCCGGCCCGAGCCGCCCGAGGAGCCTTCCCAGAGGGACACGGGATGGTTCATGACCCCCGACGACGGTTCGAGGACCAGGGAAAGGCCCCGGGATGTGAGACGCACCGACCCGACGCCTAGGCCGGAGGAGCCGATTCGGAAGAAGAGGTCCAAGGACCACTGGGTGGAGCGCTCCCACGGGCTGGAGTGGCAGAAGGAGGAGCAGATGAGGTTCGACGCCGAGGACGGTTACCACGGCCCGGACTCGATCAAGCACGAGGTCGTCACCGATGACGGAGCGACCTGGAACGTTCCTGCTGGCAAGAAGAAGAAGAAATGATCCTACCGAGGTATTTGTGACTGGATGTGCATCGTTCTTCCACTACGACGCACGCCAGACAAACTATTTATCTTCAGAAATGCTTTGGGTCTTCCAATGGACATAGTATTCCACCCCCGCTTCATGGACCACCGGCAGTACGCTGGACACCCGGAGAGGGCGGAGCGCCTCAGCGTGGTCCTGGGCTCGCTGGCGCGGTCCGAACTGGACCCTCCGATGCACGAACCGAAGCCCGTGGACGAGGACCTCCTGCTCAAGGTCCACCACAAGGACCACCTGAGGGACCTGGAGAACACGGGCGAGGGATACTACGACCCCGACACGTACATGACGGGTGACACGCTCGCCATCGCACGGCTTGCCGCGGGGGCGGGCTCGTTGGCGGTCGACGTCGCGACGGAGAACTCAGCGGCCTTCGCCCTGGTCCGGCCCCCGGGCCATCACGCAGGGACGATGTTCGGAGGCGGGTTCTGCTACCTGAACAACGTGGCGGTGGCGGCCGAGAGGGCCCTGGAGAGTTCCAAGAGGGTAGCGATCATCGACCTCGACGTCCACCACGGGAATGGCACTGCTGACATCTTCCGCTCGAGGGAGGACGTGCTCTACATCTCGACCCATCAGTACGGTATCTTTCCTGGCACCGGCCACATCAAGGAGGTCGGTACCGGTGTCGGCGAGGGTTATACGATAAACGTTCCCCTCCCCGCAGGGACGGGTGACAAGACGTTCATGTACGGGATGGACCGGCTGATATTGCCGATCCTGGAGAAGTACGATCCATCCTTCGTTCTCGTGAGCATCGGCGTGGATGCTCATTACGCCGACCAGCTGGCCAACATGGGATTGACGTCAGAGGGCTACATGGCCCTGGTACAGCGGCTGCACGACTTCGCCCGCGGAGGCTCCCGTGGCATCGCGTACTTCCTTGAAGGAGGGTACGATCTGGGCGCTCTCTCGGAGGTCGTAGGGAACATCATAGCCATCGACGAGGAGAGGTCGGTCCCGATGAGGCTCAACGAGGGCTACGACAACGGGGTCGGACGGAGGATCGTCGACCAGGCGGTCGGGATACATTCCATAATGTGGGACATCTGACACCTGGCCAGTCACCTCTACCCAAACTGTTATAAGAAGCCCACCTTCTTACAGGGGCAATGGCCTACAAGAGGAACAGGGACCAGGACGGCGAGGAGGACTTCGTCCGGGTCCGCGTGCCGAAGCGGAACAGGAGCGAGATCTATGCCATAGCTGACAGGCTCCTGGGCGCATCGCACGTCAATGCCATCTGCGAGGATGGGAAGGCCAGGCTCGCCCGGATACCAGGGAAGATGAAGAGGCGCATGTGGATCCGGGAGGGAGACCTTTTGATCGTCAAGCCCTGGGACTTCCAGGACGAGAAGGCCGACGTCCTGTGGAGGTACACCCACACACAGGCCTCGTACCTGCAGAGGTCGGGGAAGCTTCCCCGCGATCTGCAGAAGTTCTGACGGGTGGTCCCTGTGCGGGACCAGGACCTCGAGCGCATCGAGACCAAGACCGGGATACTCCGAAGCAGGGACGGAGACGGCGGGGCCAGGAGGGTGGAGGCCGAGGTCTTCGACCGTTCGACGCTGACCGTCGTCAACAAGCTCTTCTCCGACGGGGTCCTCGAGACGGTTGAATTCCCGATCTCCACCGGCAAGGAGGCCGTGGTCTTCACGGCGAAGACCTCGGACACCCATCCAGGTGTGGAGGACACCGGCTGGGCCGCCGTCAAGATATACAGGATATCCAACGCCGAGTTCCGGACCCTGGCGAGGTACATCGACGGTGACCCCAGGTTCGACAAGGTCAAGAGGGACCTCAGGAACATCATCTACACGTGGAGCCAGAAGGAGTTCAAGAACTTCCTGCGCTCCGAGGCCGCAAGGATCAACGTCCCTCACGTCTTCCATGTGAGGCGTAACGTCCTGGTGATGGAGCTTATAACCAACGGCGATGAGATAGCCCCCATGATGAAGGACGCACCACCCGAGGACCCGCACGCATTCTACCACGACCTTGTCGACCAGATCCGGACCCTGTACAGGAAAGCCAAACTCGTCCACGCCGACATGAGCGAGTACAACGTCCTGGTGAGGGATGAGAGGCCGGTCATCATCGACATGGGCCAGGCGGTCGTCCTGGAACACCCGAACGCCATGGAGTTCCTCGAGAGGGACGTCAGGAACGTGGTCAGGGTCTTCACCAAGCTGGGTGTCGAGTGCGAAGAGGAGGGTTTGATGGCCGAGATAACTGGCAAGGGGGAGGAGGGATACCCGCTGGAGCCCGCCGACAAGCATGACGACCCGAACTCGAGACGGCACAGGATCCGAAAAGGGTTCCGGATCGATTAGCGAAATCGGGACGACCGGGTTTACCAAGGATCTTTATTATCCTAAGAGGTGTCGGAGATCACATTATTCGTCGAGAGAGGTTAGCATCCTCCCCACGAGGTATCCGGAGCCCGTTACGAGGATGGTATCGCCCTCTTCCGTCCTCTCGATCGCGCGTTCGAGGGCCTCCTCGGGTTCAGCCACCCATTCCGCTCCGATCCCCACCTTCCCTGCGGCTTCCTCCAGCTGCGGCCGGCCGGCAGAACGCTGGGTCCCGACGGTCGTCAGGATATAATCGTTCCTCGGAAGTGCGGACAGAACCCCGGGGATGTCCTTTTCGGTCATCGCCGCGAACACCGTCGCCTCGGGCTCCTTCCCTTCGGCCTTGAGGGTGTCGGTGACCGCGGCAGCGGCGTCGGGGTTGTGCGCGACATCGAATATGATCTTCCTGTGATGATGGTCGATGCCCTGGAAGCGCCCTGGCAGCCATGCCGATCCGAGCGCGGTGCGGACCTTCATCCCATCCAGCGGTCCGTAGAATGCCTCGGAACATGCGATGGCGAGGGCGGCGTTCTCGGCCTGATGGGCGCCAGGCATGGACGTGTGGAGGGCCTCGTACCTGGCCCTGTCCGTGATCACCGTGAACTCGGTGCCGTGGAAATCGACGATCAACTCGTGGCCGAGGACCCGCATGCGAGCACCGGCCGCCCTTGCCACTCCGGCGATGATGTCGAGGGAATCTCCCGACGCCCCCGTCACGACATCGACGTCAGCGGTTATTATAGCGGCCTTCTCGGCGGCTATCTCGCCGATGGTCTGGCCGA
The DNA here is from genome assembly GCA_028279595.1 of Thermoplasmatota archaeon. Lineage (GTDB taxonomy): Archaea > Thermoplasmatota > JAKEGO01 > JAKEGO01 > JAKEGO01 > JANQNK01. Next base: position 294,781 of record JANQNK010000003.1, on the reverse strand, counting down.
GGACCTCGGTGTGGTCCAGCGCCACCCTCGTGATGCATGCCACCCTCTTGGGGAAGAGGTTCGTCGCATCGAGCCGACCCCCCATCCCCGTCTCGAGTATGGCCACGTCGACGCCGGCCTTCGAGAAGGCCAGCATCGCAGCTGCCGTGAAGAGTTCGAAATATGTCGGCCTGTCGGCCATTGCGTCGATCCTCGGCGTCAAGGCGTCGAGAACCGCCCCGAGGCCCTCCTCCGTGATGTCGTGGCCGTCGATCCGTATCCTCTCGGTCGGTGACACGATGTGGGGCTGGGTATATGTCCCGACGGTGAGTCCGTGCTCCTGAAGGATCGCCTCGGCCATTATCGCAGTGGAACCCTTACCGTTGGTCCCCGCGATGTGGATGACCGGAGGTACGTCGATGCCTTCCGTGAGAATCCGTATGCGGTCGAGGCCTGGCTTCACTCCCTCTCGGGAGGCGGAATCCAGCAGCACCTGATGTCTGGTGTCCATCCTCACCCGCTCTTCTGCAGGAGCATGAGGTCGTCGGTGCTGAGCTTCTCGCCCTTCTTGAGCTTGTCGAACACCGCCTCCTCCGCTTCCTTGTCCTTCTCCTCCTCGGTCCGCTTCTTGTCATCGCGGTCCTTGCGCCACAGGCCGGAGACCATCTTCTCGTAGTCCTTCATCTGCTGGAGGAAGGTCACGTAGATGCCGTGCTCATCGTCCGCCTGGGTCTTGGCCTCGACGAACTTCTCCTGGGCGTTGTCGGCGATCTCCCTGAGCTCGTCGATCTTGGAGTAGAGCTCGATCATCTGGTCGTGCTCGACCTGGGCGGCGTCGGCGAGGACGCTGACCTTGCGGTGCGCCTCCTCGGCCTTCTCCTTGGCCTCGATGAGCTCCTCCTTCATCGTCCGGATCTCATCGTTCTCCTCGACGACCTTCTCGATCTCGCGGATCCTGGCCGTCACGGACGTCAGGGCGTTGATGAGGTCCTTCTCCTTGTCGGGGGAAAGGACGGATGTCATCTGCTTGAACTCGAGTCCGCGCTGCTCCTTCTTGAGCTTGGCAAGGGATTCGGCGTCCTTCGGGAGGAGTTCGCGCTTGAGGGCGCGGATGTCCTGGTCGAGCTCCTTCACCTTGATGTTGTAGGTGTGCCTGACCTCCTTCGCCTCCCTCACGTCGCGGTTGGCGTCGTCCCTCTGTGCCTTGTGGGCCGATGCCTGATGAAGAAGTTCCCTTACCTTTGCGTTGTACTCGTCCCTGATGCCGCTCCAGCGCTTGGCCTCCTGGTTCAGCTGGTTCCGCCTGTCCATGTGCTTCAGCATCTCCTTCTCGGCCTTGCGCCTCTTGCGCTTCAGGTCCTCGATCTCTCCGCGCGCCTCTTCTTCATCCATGGGAATTCACTCTACAATGCGATGGTATTTATATGCTTTTCCGCCCCCGAAGCAGTAGTGGATGTCCTGGAACCCGCTCTTCAGCTCCACTACGTCCGGACGGACGGAATCCGGATCCTCCTTGTCTATGCAGATCCTCTTGAACAGCTCGGCGACGGCATCCATCTCGGACTCCTTCATGCCAATGCGGGTCAGCTCCTGCGCCCCCAGCCTGATGCCGCTCGGGTTCATGGCGGCGTCGGTCGGGTCCCAGGGCAGGAGGTTCTTGTTCGTGACTATGTTGGCGCTCTCGAGCGCCTCGACGAGGGGCGTCCCACCGCCGTGCTCCTTGACGTCCACTGCGATCGTGTGGGATTCGGTGAAGCCGAGGTGCTCGCAGAGCACGTTGAAGCCCCTCTCGTGCATTGCCTGGCCCAGGGCCTGGGCGTTCCTGATTATCTGGCCCGCGTACTCCTCGCCGTACTCGAGATGCTCCGCGAGGGAGATCCCGAGGGAGGCCATGGTGTGAAGGTGATGGTTGCTGAGGACGCCCGGGAAGACACCGTAGTTGAGCTTCCTCAGGAACTTCTCCTCGGACATTCGCTCGGTCTTCGGGTCAGCGAGGATGATCCCGTGCTGGGGGCCTGGCAGGGTCTTGTGGGTCGACCCCGTCATCACGTCGACGCCTTCTCTGAACGGGTCCTGGAAGTGCTTTCCGGCGATGAGTCCGAGGACGTGTGCAGCGTCGTACCAGACCATGGCGTCGACCTCCCTGAGAGCGTCGATCATCTCGGTGATGGGGGACGGGAACAGGTAGACGGACATCCCGAAGAGGGCAAGCTTCGGCTTGACCTCCTTTATGACCTTGATGGCCCCGTCCACATCGATGTTCATGTTCTCGACGTCGAACGGGTACGGGACGGGCTCGAGGCCGCGGACCCCCACGGCGCCGAACCTAGCAGTGCTGATGTGCGCGCCGTCGGAGACGTTCGGAACCGTTATCACGTCAGTGGGCTTCGTGAGGGCGAACAGTACGCCGAGGTTCGCCACGGTCCCGGATATAGGCCTGGTGTCGGCATACGGGACCTGGAAGAGCTCCTTGGCCAGTTGCGTCGCATGGACCTCGACCTTGTCGACGAATTCATTGCCCTGGTAGTACCTTGCGCCGGGCAGCCCCTCGGCATACCTGTCGCAGAAGTCAGATACCATCATCTCCCTGGCCATCGGGCTGATGATGTTCTCCGAGGCGATCATCGCCAGGGAGTCCCTGAAATAGTCCGTATGCTCCTTCACGTTCTCGACGATGTAATCGGCGTCATCCTTACGGGTCACGGGATTCACCGGGCGTCAATCCAGGCCTCCCGTTATAAAGTTTGCTCCAGCGGGGGTGCCGATCCGATCCAGCATCGGTGAGACGCGTTGTCAGGGGAGAACGACCCTGACGAGCGGAAACATCAGGGATCGAGGTAGTGTCCTCGATCGGGGAGTTGTACGGGATAGGCAAGTGACCCTAAACATAGATATAGGACTACCCGTTTGGAGACCCGATGAAGCACGTAGTCTCTATCACGGACGTGGGCGAGAGGATCGGAGAGGTGCTCTCGACGGCCCAGGAGATCAGGCACAAGAGGATGGACGTCATGGACGGGAAGGTCCTCGGCCTCCTGTTCGAGAAGCCCTCGCTCAGGACGAGGGTCTCCTTCGAGATGGCCGTGAGGCAGCTCGGGGGTACCCCGATATACCTGTCCCCGCAGGAGATCCAGATGGGTGTCAGGGAACCGATCAAGGACGTTGCCAACGTGCTTTCGGGATACATCGACATGATAGCCTACCGTGGCTTCAGGAACCAGGCGACGGTCGAGCTGGCCGCCAACTCCAGCATCCCGGTGATCAACGCCCTGGACGACGCGGAGCATCCGTGTCAGGCACTGGCGGACTTCCTGACGATACTCGATTCAAAGGGCGACCTGAAGGGAAGGAAGCTCGCATATCTCGGCGACGGCAACAACGTCTGCAACTCGTTGATGCTCGGCGCCCCGTACATAGGCCTCGACATCGCCGTGGCGACGCCGAAGAACTACAGACCCCCGGTGGTCGTCATCCAGAGGGCTGAGGAGCTAGCCAGGGAGTACGGCACCGTCATGGAGCTGACGACCGACGCGGACGGCGCGGCCGCCGACGCGGACGCGGTCTACACGGACACCTGGGTCTCCATGGGCTCCGAGGAGGAGAAGGCGACGCGATTGAAGGCTTTCAAGAGATACCAGGTCGACGACAGGATCATGGACATGGCGCAGGATGACGCGATCTTCCTGCACTGCCTCCCCGCACACAGGGGTGAGGAGGTCTCGAGCTCCGTCATCGACGGGCCGAGGTCGGCCGTCTATCCGGAGGCGGAGAACAGGCTCCACGCGCAGAAGGCGCTCATGAAACTCATCAGCGATGATATCTGAAGGTGGTATGATGGAACAGGTGACGGTGAAGTATACCGAGAAGCCGCAGCTCGTGGACCCGATCCTCATCGAGGGGTTGCCCGGCGTCGGGAACGTCGGCAAGATAGCCGTGGAGCACATGATCGAGGTCCTGGGCGCCGTCCATTTCGCGACGATATATTCCAGCCATCTGCCGGCCCAGGTCATCGTGGACGAAGAGGGACTGGCATATCTAGTCTCCCACAAGCTGTACTACCACAGGCGCGAGGGCGGGGACCTGGTCTTCCTCTCGGGCGACTTCCAGGCCGTCAACCACATCGGACAGTACACCCTTTCCAGCCACATGATCGAGATAGCGGTTTCCCTCGGAGTGAAGGATATCTACACGCTGGGCGGATACCAGGTAGGTCACTTCGTCGAATCCCCGAGGGTTTTCGGCGCCGTCAACACCCCAGCGATGATAGGCGACCTGGAGAAGTACGACATCGTGTTCGGCGAGGGGGAGCCGGGAAGCGGGATCGTCGGGGCGAGCGGATTGCTGCTGGGCCTCGGAGCCCTCCATTCCATCCGTGGACTCTGCCTCATGGGGGAGACGCACGGTTACATCGCGGACCCGTCGAGCTCGCGCGCGATACTCGAGATCCTGACCTCGATCCTCGGTCTGGAGATCGACCTCGAGGACCTCAGCAGGAAGGCCGTGGAGGTCGAGCGCATAACGACGCAGATCAAGGACCTGGCCGAGCTCCTCGAGAGCGGCGGCGGTGACGACGTCGGCTATATCAGGTAGGGCGCTTTCACTGACCAGATGACCAATCAGTTTACTCCCAGTCCGAACTGGGCATGAACACTTCGATTTTATCCCAAGGGTTCCGGAACGGGAAGCTTGCCCCTTCTCAGCGTCTTCGCCCTTTGTGGGCCACCGCGGCCACCACGACACCTGCCGCGATCAAGGGGGCGCCGAGGAATGGGGTGTCATCCCCGTCGTCGCCGCCGCCGGAGGACCCGTCCTCCTCGATCTCGTACTCGTGATATGTGTCCTCGGACGGGGAGTATTCGTCGTCAGTGCCGTCGTCATACTCGATCTCGATCTTGTAGCCCATCAAAGAACCGCCGTCATGAGCAGAGATCGTGTATGTGAACGTCTCGTCGTCCTGGTCCATATCATCCCATTGATAGCAGTTGTAGTTCGGTTCGATTATGCACACCTGTATGTTGACGGCTGAGACATTGTCCGTGCTGTCGAGCTCGACTGTGACCTCGACCTGATCGTCGGACGTTATCGCCGCCGAAGGGCTGTGCGAGACGTCCTCGAAATCCGCCTGCGCCGATCCCGACGGGACGAGCGCTATCATCACCAAGGCCATCGCGAACACGGCGAGGCCTGCAGTCATTCCGATCCTGGTATTCATGGTTCCTTCACCTCATCTCTATGAAACTGTCATCATTGGGTTCGATATCACCGTACGCTTGACAGCTGTAACAGTACCAGCGGTCGTACTGGGGGACGTGGCTCAGAGGGCCACCGCATCTGCGGCACGGCCTCACTGGCGGGCTCAATACCTGCGCCTCGACGTGGACTGCCTTCCGACCCTTAGGCCTGGCAGCAACGAGTGCGATGATGATCACTAATGCAATGAGGAAGAGCCAGAACATCGGTGATCCGATGAAACCGTCGTCGTCTTCGTCCGGATCGGAGACAGCACCGTTGTCCACGTAGAAGCTGACGGTTTCGGATTCGTCATCCGTCCTGACCGTGATCGTGTGTTCACCGTTGGAGAGCATCCTGGTGTCGAAGTAGTATGACCACTCCCTCTCGGTCAGGGCCATTCCGATCTCGAGCTGGAGGCGCTCCACGTCCACGGACCCTACGATCTGGCTGCTGATGTACCCGTCGGGAGTCCCGATCACGACGTGAGGAAGGGGGTCGACACCGAACCTGTCGGACAGGCCGTTCTCGTCGAAGGCGAATGGCCAGTCGTGGCCGTGCTCGTCGAGATAGGCAGGGACGGCGTCGCGCTCGTCCTGGCTGGTGTCGACGTCCACCGATATGATCGCCACGCCAGTGCCGTAGATGTCCTGGATCTCGTCCAGGCTCATCGCGATCTCCTTGCATGCGCCGCACCAGGTTGCCATGAAGTCGAGGATCACGACGCGACCCTCGAGGTCCCCGAGAGTGATGGTTTGATTGTCGATCGTGCTCAGTGTGAAATCGGGCATCCTCTCGGTGCGATGGACCGTACGCGTTCCCACATCCATCCACTCGCCGTCATCGAACCTGATCTCGACCTTGGTCGAATCGTAGGCGCCCCCCTCGAGGGCCAGGACACCGCTCACGACCTCGTCCTCCGAAAGGGAATGCAGCATTGCACTGGCCGGCCCAGCTATCTCCTCGGGCGGATCGACCTCACCCGGGTCCTCGATGTCCTCCTCGATCACGTCGAACGTGTCCTCGAGAAGCGTGTCCCGGTTGCCGAGGGCGTCCTCGGCCTTGATCCTGAAAGTGACGTTGCCGTGGTCGTCGAAGGCGATCGAGCTCATGTAGACACCGCCGTCGAGGGTCATTTCGACCTCGTCCGCCTGCATGCAGATCGAACCCTGGCATATCTCGTACCAAAGGAGAACGGTCTCGACTCCGGAAACATCCTCCACCTCGGCCTCGAAGAAGACATCGTCGTCGACGTAGGGGATGTCCGGGTAATGTTCGATGCTCTTCAGCATCGGAGCGCTGTTGTCGGTGAAGACCTCGAAGGCAAGCTCGTCGACATTCCCGGCCCTGTCCTCGGCAGCGACATCGATGTCGTGCCATCCGTCGTCCACATCCTCAACAGGGATCCTGACCGAATATGTCCCGGAACTACCATTCATGTCGGACCATGGACCGAGGTCCATGCGCCATGTGACACCATCTGGATTGTCATCGACCACCTCGACCTCGATGTCGATATCGCCCGCTAAGGACGCTCCGTCCCCGGGACTAGACAACGACAAGGATGGAGCGGTATTATCGACCGTGGCCTCGTGTTCGCCGGTACCCTCGTTTCCCGCCATGTCGACCGCGATCGCCCAGAGATCGACCTGCCCATCCTCCACCTCCGAGAGGTCCAGCACCAGGGTGCCTTCACCATCGGGATGGTCTATGGAATCGAGTACGTCCCCGGCGATCCCCACCTCAAGGCTTGATATGTCGGACATGTCATCCAGCACGTAACCCATCTCGACCTCGCCGCTGATGAACGAGGGGAGGTCAAGGGTTATCACGGGCGGAGTGGAATCGGTCGTGAACTCGACCTCCTCCTCTGCCGTGTTATCCGAACCGTCCGAGGCTCGGAACGCGATGGTGTGGGTACCATCCTCCAGATCGTTGAACTCGTTGTGAGTGCCATCATATGTGAATGAATAGGTATCCGTATCATATTCCGCTGACAGGTCCTCGTCGTACTCCATCTCCCGCCAGTCCCCGGAGTCCAGCCTGGACTCTACAATGGCCATTTCGCTGTCGTCAACGGCGTGCAGCACCACCTGGAATGTGTCATCGAGGGAGACCAGGTCACCCTCTATCGGATTGCGGGGTTCGATTTCCGGGGCCTCCTCGTCCACCTCGTTATGGACGGTGACGTTCAAAGAGACCGTGGCCTTGTTCGCCGAGCTGTCCTGGGCGCGGAACTCGAGCACATAGTCCCCGTTCTCCATCTCCCTGGTATTGAGGTCGTGGGAATAATCGTCCCCGTCGCCATGGTCCATCTCGGTCCAATCCCCGTCGACGAACCTGAACTCCACTCGGTCGATGCCGTTCTCGTCGTTGGCCGTGGCTTCGAGCCTGTAGGTCGAGCCTATCTCCTCGCCCTCCGAAGGGGAGTCAACGATCAGTTCGGGGGGTTCCTCGTCGTTGACGTCGTTGTCCACGTCGACCGTCACGGTATCGGCAGCCTCGTTCCCGATCGTGTCATACACGATGACCGTCAAGGAGTGCTCGCCATTGTCCACGGACCGCGAGTTCCATTCTCCTGCGATGTCGCTACCGTCCACCTCCAATTCCTCGATGTCCTCACCGTCGATCAGAAGCTCAGCGTAATCGATCTCGGCTGTGTTGACGGCGGTGGCGGCGATGTCCACTATGTTCTCCACCTCGGTCCCCGATCTGGGGGAGGTCATCTCGACATTCAGGTTGTCGACAACGATGTCGAGGTGATGGAACCCGTCGTTGTCGTGCTCATCCATCGCGAGGATCGTGATCGTCTGATCCCCGTCGGTGACCTCGGTGGAATCCCATGTTGCCTTGTAGGTGTCATCCGAGAGATGGTCCAGCTCGGTCCATCCGCCCGAGCCTACCCTGAACTCGGCCGTGAAGTTTGAATGATCTGTGATCTCCGCGATTATCTCGACATCACCCGACATCGTCCCTCCATCGTCGGGGGACACGAACTCCACGACAGGAGCGAAGGTGTCCTCGCCATCGAGCTCGAAGCTGACGTTGGTCTCCATCGTCGTGTTCTTCGAATCGGTCGCACGTACGTGGAGGGTGTGCCATCCGTTCTCGAGCGATGTGGTGTCCACCGATGTGCTCCATTCGTCCCCGACGGCCTCGTCGAGGTCGGTCCATCCATCCTCGCCGAACGAGTACTCGATCTTGGATATCGATGCAGGGTCGGCCTCCGTATAATGGGGCGTGGCTTCGACCTTGAGGTCGAAGTCTCCATTCTGGGTCGTGTTATCGAACGGGTCCGTTATGGTCAGGTGGGGTGCGATGGCCGCGGTGCAGTTTAGGCTGTAGTCGTCGGTGTCGCTGCTCTCGTCATTGAAGACCGCAGCCACGAGTGCAATGTTGCTGTAATCGATGTCCCCGAAATCGTCTCCGTTGGCATCCTCGTGGTCGGCGCCGACCCATGTCGTCTCGCTCTCCCACCACTCGTGTGGATCGAGGTCGACCCCCTCCTCGAACGCGTAATCGAGGAAGCCGAAGTGGTAGGGCTTGTCGTCGGCATTGTAGTACCTCGACGTTATCTCCGTGATGTATACCCTGAGGAACACCTGGAGGTCAGTGTTGACGATCGTTCCGTCCTCGTCCCATCGAAGGCGTACCTTGACGTATATTTCGCTGTCGCCGAGGTAGGACATATTGAGCTCGATCGCAACCGGCGTATCGACCCTCTCGCCAGAGTCCTCGATGTCCTGTTGATAAGCGGACTTGTCGTCCTGGGCTCCCGTCCGCTCGCGGAATCCGCCGTCGAAGTAGACGGTCGGATAGCCCTGGAAGGTCGGATAGTCGCCAGTCCTGTCGTCGGCCTTGTCATTGACGTCCGTGATAAGGGCTACGTAGTAGAACTCGTAGCTGTCGTTGTAGTAGATGTCGGACAACTGTTCGGCCGCGGTGGGACAGAAACCGCACCAGGTTGCGGTCATCTCCTCGCCTAGCACGAAGTGGGTGAAATCCCCCGCGTCCCCGCTGGCCGAGGGGGCCGGGATTAATAACAATCCGATCAGAAATAATAGCACTGGCCAAACCCTAGCTTTCATAGCCGCTTTACTATATTTGTATATAATACATTTGTCTCTACCATGTTACATTCCATAATAAGAAATTCAAGCTGGGTTATGAATTATTCCAAGCATCGGGTGGAATATGATGGTATTATTCGGACCGCCCGTCTTGCCGCTCACTCCTGGACCGGAGGTGCCGTGGACCATATCAGGTACATCGCCTCGTTGACGCTCATCGGCCTGACGATCCGCATCTCCATGGACCTCGCGAGCGCGTCAGGGGTGAACCCGATCCCCGAGAACACGTAGATGTACTTCAGGTTGTGGAGCGCGAGGTTGACCGCGGCGTCGTCCATGGCGGTCGGTGTGACGGCCTTGGAGGCGTTAGCGATGTCGATGCCCCATGGTTCTGGACCCTTCACAGTTATGAGGTCGTCCCAGGTGTCGGTCTTGACCTTTCCCATCGACTCCTTGAACAGCCTGATGATCGCCTCAGGATCGCCTCCGGTAAGTACGTTCCTGGTGTTGATGAGCTTGTCGACCTCGTCCTTGGGCCTCTCCGAACCCCTCGGAAGCCCCTGCAGGTACCTGATGTGCCCGATAATGGGCATGATGAGCTTGAACGTCCGGCGGTAGTTGCCCTCCTCGATCAGGGCCGCGACCATTGCGCTCTCGGACTTGAGCCCGCCGACCGCGTATCCGCGGTCCTCGAGCTCCCTGGCTGCGCCCTTCAGCTCGTTGGTCAGCATGGTGGCGGTCTCGTGTGCCTGCAGCGCCTTCGTGGCCTCGGACACTCCCTTCATCAGGGAATCGACCCTCTTCGGAAGTGGTCCTGTCCGCGACTCCTTGACCAGCTTGGAGACCTCGGTCGTCGCCATTCCCTTTGCCACCATGGTCCTGTGCAGGTGGTCCAGGTGTCCGCGGTACCTTTTGTACATCTCCTCGATGTACCGGGCGCGATGCGACTCCGCCTCGCCCTTCCTGAGCATCTTGTCCGCCCTCTCGAGCTCACCGGTCGCAACGGCCTTCTTTGCCTCGCTTACGTACCCGCCGACGCGCCTGCGCTCGCCCTTGCTGGCGATGCTGGTCCGGCCCGCCGAGACGGCCTTGATGCCGGCCTTGATCCTCTTCCGCCTCTCCTCCTGCCTCCTCCTGTACGCCACTGCTCCGATGATCGGTATTATCGCGAGGACTATGGCAGTGATGAGGTAGGCGAAATGGGTATTGTGCATGGGTATGATGTCGGACTTGTCCCCGATGCCGTCCCCGTCGGAATCGGCCCATTCGTCAGGGTCGTCCGGGAAGTCGTCCTTCCGGTCCGGGTGGCCGTCGTTGTCCCTGTCCTTCGGATACAGGTCGGCGTTGTTCCCGATCCCGTCGCCGTCGGTGTCCTCCCACTCGGTGGCGTCGTCCGGGAATGGGTCGGTGTTGTCGCCGACGAGGTCCCCGTCGGAGTCGACCCAGTCAACGGGGTCGTCGGGGAATGCATCGGGCTGGGCTCCCGTTGGGTTGTCTCCATATCCGTCGCCGTCCCTGTCGTACCACTGGCTGGCCTTCCTCGGGAAGGCGTCCAGGGTCAGTCCAGTGGTCGAGGTGGACGTATTGTGTCCGGGGTTCCACTCGTCCGGGTGACCGTCTCCGTCCGTGTCCTTTGCCGCTGCGGCATCGAGCGGGAAGGCGTCCATTTCGTCCACGGTCCCGTCGTTGTCCGCATCGAACGGATAGAGGTCCGTGTTGTCGCCTACACCGTCGCCGTCCGTGTCGTTCCACTCGTTCGGGTCATAGGGGAAGGCATCGGGATGCAGGCCGTCCGGCTCGTCGCCGTATCCGTCCTCATCGGTGTCGTTCCACTGGGTAGGGTCGTCAGGGAATGCATCGAAATCCGTGCCGTTGGGATTGTCACCGTATCCGTCGGTATCGCGGTCGAACCACTGTGTCGGGTCCTGGATGAACCTGTCGGCGGACACCCCGTCCTGATTGTCGCCGAATCCGTCCCCGTCGGTGTCGTTCCACTGCGAGGGAACGCCAGGGAATTTGTCCGGTTCGTTCCCGGTGGTGTTGTCGCCGTAACCGTCCCCGTCGTCGTCGAACCACTGGGTCGGATCGTCCTGGAACAGGTCGGGGTCCAGTCCGTTCATGTTGTCGCCGTAGCCGTCGCCGTCGGAGTCGTTCCACTGGGTCGGGCTCGATGGAAGCATGTCGGGGTTCACCCCGGAAGCGTTGTCGCCGTATCCGTCGCCGTCGACATCGGCCCACTGGGATGGTTCCAGAGGGAAAAGGTCGGGATCCACGCCGATCCTGTTGTCGCCGTAACCGTCCCCATCGGTGTCGTTCCACTGGGTCCCCACCGTCGGGAAGACGTCTGGATCGACCCCGCTGGCGTTGTCGCCGTAACCGTCATTGTCGATGTCCGACCACTGGGTCGGCTCGTCTATGAACCTGTCCGGCTCGAATCCGGTCTGGTTGTCGCCGTGCCCGTCGCCGTCCGTGTCGTTCCACTGGGTCGGCTCGAGCGGGAGGTCGTCGGGATCGACGCCTTCCGGATTGTCCCCGTAGCCGTCACCATCGGTGTCGTTCCACTGCGTCGGCTCCTCAAGGAACAGATCGGGCATGACGCCGGTCTGGTTGTCGCCGTATCCGTCCCCGTCGGAATCGATCCACTGGGTGGGTTCGGTGGGAAAGTCGTCCACCACGTCCGCGACGGTATCGCCGTCCTGGTCGCGGGAGAACTTGAAGAGGTATCCGCCGTCGGTCGCGGCGAGGATACCGTCGTCCAGCGGAGCTATGCATCCGAGAACCTCGTCATCGATGTCCAGGTCCTGGACGTGGGTGCCGTCCACCGTCACGACGGAGACGCCGCACTCGGTGCCCACCGCAATGTGGTCGATGAACACTATCGGTGGCGTCGTGATCTCGTAATCGAGGGTCACGGACCATTCCTGGCTGAAGTTGGCCATCGAGTAGGAGATGATGTTCGAACCCGAGACCGCGACCAGGGAATCGGTGACGGCGAGGGCCTTCTTGTTGTAGGACGCGTTGATCGACCTGTTCTCCACCAGGTTCGTCCTGAACTCGTAGATCATCGTGTCGGTGCCTATGTACACCCTGTTGTTCGCGACCGTGGGGGAACCACCACTTCCCGCCAGGGTGACCGATGTCTGTGCTCCGCCGATGTCGACGCGATACAGGTCCGTGCCCGCACGCAGGAAGATGTGATCGCCGTCTGTCGCGGGGAGCGACGGGGACCCCGTGAATCCCACACCCCAGTCGAGAGTGTCGTTCCTGTATGCGAGGAGATGTGTGGAATTGACCAGCATCAGGTACGGGCCGAACGCGATCGGAGCCGAGCTCGGTCCACCTGGTACGGTGAACATCGTACGGCTCCCGTTCTCGATGCTGATGTTGAGTATCCTGTTACCGGCCTTGACGTAGAGCCTGTCGCCGATTATCTCCTGCTGTTTCACGGAGTAGGAATCGACACCGGACTCCCATATCTGGCTGCCGTTGGTGATGTCGACAGCGTAGACCTTCCTTACGAGGGACGAGAACAGTGCGGAATCGCCGCTGACCAGCGGGGTCCTGAGCTCCCCGTTCCCCTCGAAGGACCATTCGATCCCAAGCGGGGTGGATAGGTCCGAATCGTACGCTGAATTGCGGTCGGGGCCTCCCCGGGTGCCGTTCCAGTGGGACGCCGTTGACGAGCCGATCGCTATGAGGCATAATGTGAGGACAAGCAAAATCGAGAGAGTACGTGCTAATGTCATCACGTATCTATGTCAGGGCTCCTACTTTAATTTGACCCTTCCCGCAGACAGGGTTCTGGACTTGACGGTGATAACATTGTCCGACACCCGTCCGCGATGCCTGGCCCTTCGGGTCTAATATAACAGTTACGGGGATACAGATATATTTATAACTGTGTTTGGAATGGATGTCAGTAAGCGGTGTGATGACGATGAGGACGACAGCACTGGTAGTATTCATGCTTATGGTATCTAGCCTAATCCCCGTACTCGCCACGTCGGAGGAGGTCAAGGGTGCACCCACCCTCGGCGACCGTCCGGACGGCTGGTGGTCGGGGTATTACCGCGACGAGAACGGGAACGGCATCGACGACCTCCTGGACAGGGCCTATCTCGGCCAGCGTGAGGTCTTCGACCTCGTCCTCGCGGCCGTGGACCACATCCCCACCGAAGGGGACGTGGAATGGCTCGAGGAACGGGGATTCGAGGTCGTCTACGCCGCTCACAACTTCGAGACCATCGTCCTCGAGAACGTCGACAGCGATGACCTCCCGACCCTGGTCAGGCTCAAGGGGCTGCTCCTGCTCGAGGTCCCTCCAGAGATGGAGTACATGCTCGACATGGCTATCCCGAACATCAAGGTCAGGGAGTCGGCCGAGTTCAGCCCATACACCGCTTGGGAGCTCGGCTATAAGGGCGACGGGATCAACGTCGCCATCATGGACTCAGGAGTGAACGACCAGATACCGGTCGGCCACACGATGGTCGACGACATGGATGACAATCCGCTGACCTTCGACCCCAAGCTCATCGCGGGGGCGGACGCGGTCACCGGTGTCCTTATCGGCGGGGCTGGCGTCAACCCCGAGGCGTCCGATTCGGGCCACGGGACGCACGTGGCCGGCGATGCGATAGGGACCGGCACGGACCATCAGGGTCCGGCGCCAGAGTCCAGGCTGATCGATATCAGGGTCGGTTCGCTCACCAATCTGAACCTCGCGGGCGTCCTGGCCGCCATAGACTGGTGCATCGACAACAACGAGACCGACTGGGAGAACGACGGTCCGGCCAACGACGGCGTTCCGGTCCTCAGCATGAGCTTCGGCGGGGGAGCGTCCAACGGGAACGACCAGACATCGCAGGCAGTGAACGACGCCGTCGAGGTAGGGATCGTTTGTACGGTCGCGGCAGGAAACAACGGACCGAACAACAACGGCCTCGCGATGCCGGGTGCTGCGGACAGGTGCATCAACGTCGGTTCGCATGACGATCACAACACGATAACCAGGGGGGACGACACCATATCCGGGTTCTCCGCCCGTGGCCCGCGGGGCGACGATGGGGATTCGGACGTCTACGACGAGATGAAACCTCACGTCACGGCAGTGGGTACAGGTGTGACTTCGGCGGTCTCATGGAGCGCCGTCCTTCTCGCTGCAAGTTCGGGCACCAGCATGTCCACACCGTCGGTGGGCGGATTGATCGCTCTCATGCTTCAGGCGAACCCGAGCCTTAGGCCGGGCGCTCCGAGATACGAACTGGACCTCAAGCAGATCCTGGCCGATACCGCACAGGACAGGGCTGGCACTGACAGGCCCCAGTACAGCGAGAAGTGGGACAGGGCCTGGGGATACGGACAGGTCGACGGCTACGGCGCCGTGAAGCGCGCCGAGGACCTCACGAGGACCGACGTCGACGGCCCTGACGAGGTCGATACCGGAACGAAGGAGGTCACGTTCGAGGCCACCCTCCCGGTCACGAGGACCCCCTACACCATCGAGAACGACGAGACCACGTTCAGGGTGACGATACCCGACGATTGGAGCAAGCCGACCAACATCAAGGTCACGGCCGACGGCGGGGTCGATTACTCGTCATCCAACACCAATCCCACGAGCTCGGACGGGTACTGGACCTTCGAGGGCACCCTGATACACACCGAGGACATCGACTTCTATCAGGAGTGCGAGGTCAAGGTGGAGTTCGATTCCGATGCACCGACAGTCAACCTCGCAACCGATTTCGATGTCGAGGCAAAGGCCTGGACCAACGGCGTACGGGCGTCGAAGGTGTCGCACACGATCAGCGTCCTGCCGGTGCCGAACATCATCTACAACGACCATCTGGTGGACGACGACAGCCTTGGTTCCAGCAGCGGGAACGGCGACGGGATCGTCAATCCCGGGGAGACCATCGAGCTGAACCTCCAGGTCAGGAACATCGGAAGCCAGACGGCCACGGGCCTCCAGGGGACCCTCAGCACGACCTCACCGTACGTAAACATCACCGACGCCGAGGAGGGCTACGGGAACGTGGGGGCGGGACAGACCGCATGGAGCCTTGGTGACTACGACTTCAAGCTCTCATCGTCGGCCCCCGTGGGCGAGAACCTGACGTTCCAGCTCGATTTTGAGGACATTCCGGGCCACACATGGACCGACGAGTTCGAGATCGAGGTGGGCGGGACCGAACATGATATCGCCGTCACCGACGTTTCG
The DNA here is from genome assembly GCA_028279595.1 of Thermoplasmatota archaeon. GTDB lineage: Archaea > Thermoplasmatota > JAKEGO01 > JAKEGO01 > JAKEGO01 > JANQNK01. The sequence continues at coordinate 279,280 of JANQNK010000003.1, read as the reverse complement.
GCCCCGGAGAGGGCCGAGGTCGGGGAGGAGGTCACGGTCACTGCAACGCTCGAGAACCTCGGATTGAGGGACGAGACTGACGTCGAGGTTAAGCTGATCCTCGACGGCCTGACCGAGGACTCGACGACCGTGGACATCGACTCCGGCGACACGGAGCAGGTCGAGCTCGAATGGAGCACCGATGAGGCCGGCGACTACGAGCTGTCGGTCTGGGCGGAACCCGTCTCCGGCGAGGACGCCGAGGACAACAACGAGCTCAACTTCACCATCACCATATACACGGACAAGGGCCGTATCCTCATCGACGACGTCAACGGGGACGCGTCGGACCACGGCGACCTCCTTTCGCTCCTGGCGGACGACGGCTACAGGATATCGAACGGGTCGGAGTACGGTATGGACCTTGCCGAGATGCTGAGGTCCCGGTTGGTCATCATCCCGGGTCCTGGCGTTTTGTCAGTATCGTACATCCTCGAGCTCCAGGACTACGTCCGCCTCGGCGGCGGCGTCCTGATGCTTGCAGATGACGATCCGGAGTCGTACGGGATGCTCACCGGGCCCATGGGATTGAACTGGTCCACGGTTCCGGGCAAACAGAACGATACGGCGCACACCATCGAGGACCATCCCGTCACCGATGGGATATCGTCGCTCTACTTCAGGTCGCCGGATGCGTCCCTGGAGATCGGAGACAGCGATCTCCTGTTCAACTCGTCGAACGGAGCGAACATATCCGCTGCCGTCGAGTACGGCGAGGGTCGGATGGTCGTGGTCACGGACGACGACTTCCTCAGGGACGGCGACCTCGACGAGGAGGACAACGCCCTCTTCCCGATCAATTCAGCGTCCTGGCTGAGCAGGACCCTCAAGTCGGAGGATCTCGGTGTGGCCAGGATCTCGGCGCCCGATATCGTCAGGCCTAACGAGTCCTTCGAGGTCGACATCACTCTCATCAATCTCGGGATCGACGAGATGTCGGACATCAACGTCTCCATCGACGTCGCGGGCACCACGATCGTCAGGAACGTCTCATCGCTCGACTCCCGCGAGTGGGAGAACCTCACCTTCGACGTCTCCATCGAGGACGAGGGATACTTCAGGGTCGTCGGCTCTGTCGAGGCAGGCGATGACACCCCCGGGAACGACGCCACCTGGACCAACATGGACGTGTTCTATGGGACTGGGACTTTGGGGATCCACACGTTCCACGGGAACATGACGGACCATGGCGACTTCATTTCATATCTAATGGACCTTGGTTTCGACTTCGAGGAGATCGATACGGAGCTGAGGTACGAGGACATCGCCCACCTTGACGAGCTGATGCTTCTCAGGACGGCCAACATGGAGGACGAGGAGATCTCGGCCGTCCATGACTTCGTGAGGACCGGAAAGGGCCTGTTCATCGTGACGGACCTGCTCGAACCAGCGAACCTCTTGGGCAGCGGACTCAACATCTCGTGGGGGTCGTGGCCGGGCCGTGAGGGCCGTACGACCAACATCGAGGAGCACGAGTCGACCGAGGGGGTCGAGGCCCTCTATCTGAAGAGGCCTCATGCCCAGGTATCGGGGCCTCCGCTGTTCTGGGACTACCCCGAGGATGACAGCATCCTCCAGGGTGTCATCACGGGATTCGGTGAAGGGACCATATTCGCCACCTCCGATATCGGACTGTTCGCGAACGACAACCTGGACGAGGATGACAACACACGCTTCGGACGACAGCTCGTGAGGTCCCTGGTCCGGGACGAGGTGGACCACGATGGCGCCATCGTCGATCTCACCTTCGACAGGTACGTGGAAAGGAACGTCACGGCCACCTTCACGGCCATCGTACACAACCTCGGTACGGGCAGCGAGATGTTCGACGTCGTACTCGAGATAGACGGTGACGAGGTGAACTCCACTACTGTGACCCTCGCTGCCGGCGGGTTCGAGGAGGTCGCGATCGACCACATACCCAGCATGAACGGGACGTTCAACGTCTCGATGGCGGTAGAACAGGTCAGCAACGAGACGGCCATGGAGAACAATGTGCTCGACGGCGTGATCTCGGTCCTGAAGGTCCTCCTGGACGACGACTGCGAGGCCGACACGGGATGGACGTCGGAGTCCATCTGGGACATATCGGACGAGAGGTCAAGGAGCGGTACGCACTCATGGAGGTACGGCAGCGACTCCACCGGTAACTACAGCACCGGATCGGGTGACGCGTCTCTCTCGAGGGACATCTCCCTCCTCTCGATCAAGCAGGGAGTCATGAGGTTCAGATACTACTTCGACATGGAGGGCGACTCGGCCGAGCTCAACATCACGACCGACGATGGCGAGTCATGGGAACGGCTCACGACGCTCCGCGGGATTGAGGGTCGCTGGGACACTGCCGTGGTCCCGCTCAACGATTACGAAGGATTCAACGTGACCATCGCATTCCATGTGATGCACGACGGCGATGACGATGACGGAGAGGGTCTCTACATCGATGACATCGTGTTCGCTGGATTCGTCAATGTCTCGAGGGTCACGGAGATCCTCGCTCCGGAGGAGGGCGACTTCATAGCCGGCGAAAAGGAGGTCCTCGTCCATGCGAGGGACTCCGACGGCATAGTGAGCGTCGAATGGCGCGTGGACGACGGCGCGTGGTCCGACATGCAGCTCAAGGAGGGGTCCGAAGGGGATGGCGTCTGGAACGCGACCTTCAACTCCACATCTTTCTCGGACGGCAACTACACCATCGAGGTCCGTTCGACCAATTCGACGGACAACGTCACCTATGTGGATGTCGACTTCACAGTTGACAACACACCGCCCGAAGTGACCTTCGTGGCTCCCGACGAGGGGCAGCACGTGGCCGACATGACGCCGATCGATTTCACAACGGATGACGACACAAGCGGCGTGGAGTCCTCCGATATCAGGATCGCAGGCGGATCTTGGATGTCCTCGGACGGGCACGAGGACTGGGACACGAAGACGGTCGCAGACGGCGACCACGTCATCCAGGTGAGGGCGTTCGACCATGCAGGGAATCGAGGGGATGCCTACCGGAACGTCACGGTGGACAACACACCCCCAGACGCGGAGTTCGTCACACCGGTGGAGGACGAGGAGGTCAACGGGACCATCACGATCTCGGTCGATGTATCCGACGTCTCGGGGGTCGACTCGGTGGAGTATTCGGTCGGCGGCGACTGGACCTCATTGAACCTGACCTCCGGTAACAGCACCTCGGGGACCTGGGAGACCGACTGGAACACCCAGGAGGTCGAGGACGGCGATGTCGACATCGAGCTGAGCGTCATCGACAGCCTTGGGAACGGGGGCATGGACGACCTGACGGTCTACGTCAACAACGTCGACAGCCCTCCGGCAGTCGAGATCCTGGAACCCGCGAACGGTGCGCTGGTCTTCGGTACTGTCCGCATAGCCGCCAATGCGACGGACGACGAAGGCATATCGAAGGTGGACTACAGGATCGACGATGATGCCTCATGGACCGACATGATGGAGGACGACGATTCATGGGTGGCGGACTGGTCGTCCACATCGGTCGAGGACGGGATACACGACATCCACGTCCGTGTCCACGACACGCAGGACCAGACCGAGACCATGACGATCAACGTGACCGTGGACAACACTCCCCCGGAGATCGTACCGCTCGGTCCCAACGGGACCGTCAAGGAGACGATCAAGATAAGGGCCAGCATCGCCGATGAGAGGATCGACGAGGTGTGGTTCCGGGTCGACGACGGGGACTGGGGCAACATGTTCATGGACGACCCCTACTACGCATACATCGATACGTCGACCTATCTCGACGGGGAGCATACGGTATCCGTGAGGGCTTCCGACGACGCCGGGAACACGAACCAGACGTCGTGGGACCTCGATTTCGACAACACGTGGCCAGTGGTCGACATACTCGATCCGGACCAGGACGACACGGTCGCCGGGACCGTGGTCGTGAAGGCGGACATCGACGAGTCCGACATTGACACGGTGCATTTCAAGGCCGAGGGCGGATGGTCGAAGATGTCCGTCAATGGGTCCAATTACACTTACGACTGGGATTCGACCGAGGCGGCCGACGGCGAGATGACCCTCAAGGTCAGATGCCGCGACGTCGCCGGGAACGAGGGTTACGGTTCCATTGACGTCTCCGTCGACAATGTGAACGACCTTCCAGTGATAACGATCATCGAACCGGACGACGACCTGTACGGGGTCGGCGTAACGGTCAGGGTCGAGGTCATCGACGACAGGGGCATCGACTCCGTGCTGTTCAGGCCCGATGACGGTAGCTGGATCGAGATGGAGAACGGAACCAGCGAGAACAAGTACAGATACGAATGGGACACGTCCGGCCTCAACGGGAACGTCGGATTCACGATCAGGGCGGAGGACAGCGACGGGAGCACCCGGCAGAAGTCGGGCAGCGTCCTGCTGGACACGACAGCGCCGGTCCTCGAGGACGTCACTCCTGTGAACGGCACCGCCTTCGAGGAGAGCATCAACATAACCCTGACCGTGGACGACGACAACCTGGCCCAGGTCCAGATCAGGATCGGCTCGACAAGCTGGAAGACCATGGACCATATCGACGACGAGTTCTACTACGATTGGGACCCGAGGGATGACGGAAGCTACCTGGTCAAGATCAGGGCCAACGACACCGTTGACAACGAGGTCACCGAGTCATTCTCATTCATAAAGGACAGCAAGTATCCCACACTCGATACCATCGTCCCCTCAGGCACATTGACGGGATATGTGAAATTGAAGGCCGACGTCGTCGACGACACCATCGTCGCCGTCGAGTACAGCATAGATGGCGGAGGATGGGACGACCTGGAACAGCAGAACTACGATCGATGGCAGGCGGTCTGGAACTCCGGGTCGGTGTCCGACGGGGATCACACCATCACGTTCAGGGCCATCGACATGGTCGGACACGTTACCGAGGAGACCATCGAGAGGGAGACGAACAACGTCAATCACCTTCCGTACATATGGATCGACGAACCGCTGGACGGTGTGTTCGGCGGGGACATGGAGGTCCAGGTGACGGTGAAGGACGACTTCGGCATCGAAAACGTCGAGGCGTCCATCGACGGCGGGGACTGGATGGACCTATGGAAGAGCCAGGGCGGTTCCAAGAACTCCATCTGGAGAGGCGATATCGATACGACCGAGGCCGACGACGGCACGGTCAGGCTCGAGTTCCGCGTCACCGACACGAACGGATCCGTGAACGAGACGTACGTCAATATCGAGGTGGACAACACGGAGCCCGAGATACGGGTAAACAACCCGAAGGAGGGCGACTCCGTCGAGGGCAATATCACCGTCAAGGTAAGGACCATCGACCCGAACATCGATGAGGTCTCCGCCTACCTCGTCTCAACATGGGAGGACATGGAGCAGGACGGGGACACGTGGCGCATCCCATGGGATACCAGGTCCCTGATGGAGGGGCCTCACACCATCGACGTCAGGGCGAAGGACACCCTCGGGAATGTGGCATTCAGATCATGGTCGGTGGAGATCGACAACGTCAACGAGGACCCGAAGGTCAAGATACAGACCCCGTCGTCGGGGAAGGTCGATGGCCTCGTCGAGGTCACGGCGAAGGTCACAGACGACAGGACCATCGACACGGTCGAGCTCCTCGTCGGAGAGGTCGTCGAGGAGATGGACTACGAGGGTGATGACATCTACTCCTACACCCTCGATACGCTCGAGCTCTCGGACGCCGAGTACAACCTTCGGGTCCGGGCGACCGACTTCGAGGGAGCGACCGACTCCGACATGATCATCATCACGATCGACAACCAGGAGGACCCGTACTACTCGCCGACGATATCCGTGGACGGAAAGAACTCGGACAGGGCCCGGAAGACCATGACCTTCTACGTGAAGGTGGGGAACATGGGCAATTACGAATCTACCATATCCCTTTCAACGGTGCACGACCCGGCGGGACTGGACGTGACCCTTGACGACGTCGAGGTCACACTGGACCCGGAGGACGACACATCGGTGATGGTCACGGTCAGACCCATCAAGCCCGGCGTCTACACGGTCCGGATCATCGCGGACGACCATGGGGAGACCGCGGATACGGTCATCAACGTCGTTGTCCCGAAGGAGAAGAGCGAAGACGAGGGCCTTGCCGGTCTTGTCATCCCGATGGCCGCGGTGCTGGTGATCGTGTTCCTGATAGCGGTGTTCCTGGGTTACATCCCGATCGGTGGTAGGAAACGGTAGGCACCTGCGGGTCGGTGGTCAGGCCTTCATGTAGGAAAGGGCTCACGCTGTGTAGAATGGAATTCAAGTATCAGATCCGACGCCAATGGTTCACTTGGCAACGATGCCGAGGTGCTTCTTGCCCTCAACGGTCATCCTGCCCTGGTGCCACTTGGCCTCCCAGTTCACCTCGATTTCGACGCTCTCCACGCCGGGAACGTCCGAGGTGACCCTGTAGAGGTCCTCGAGAAGTATGGGCATGAACGGACAGTTGCAGTGGGGGACGACGATGATGAACACCGTGTCCTCCTCGATCCGGACATCGTCTATGAAACCCAGATCGAACAGGGTTATCCCGGTTGCAGGTTCCGTGGCCTTCTTCATGGCCTGCACGACCGCTGCTTCTGTCACCATGGTCTGGGAACCCCGCTACCCTTTAAGGCCGTTGCCCCGAAATGGTTAATGGACCGACGTTAGACGGTATGGGGTGGCCGTGGTCAGGAAAAGGAATTGGATCGGATTCAGGCGTCGATGGCCTCGATGAGCTCCTTGAGGATCTTGCGGTGGCACCGGTCCTCCATCCCCTCCCAGCAGAGGAGGGTCACGTCCTTCCTCTGGGAGAGCTCCTTCAGGAACTTCATGTGGGTGACCTGGTCGGCGACCTCTGCCTTGTAACGCTCGACGTACTCCTCCCACTCGATCTTCCGGTTGTTCCACTCCATGTCGAGCTCCTCGCTGGGAGAGAGCTCGACGATCCACTCGTCGATCTGGTCCCGCTCGATATTGCGGGGCCACTCCCTCATCACCAGCACTCGCATGCCGTCCTCGTCCGACAGTCCCTCGTACACCGATTTCGTCCTCAACATCGTTTCACTGTCCCTTGTGGCTGAATGATCGTCAGTCCGGCCCTCACTTCTGGAAGTAGTCCTCGAGGATCTTCTTCTGACCCCTCCTCAGGGTCTCGCTCAGGGTCGCGGTGGAGACATCGAACTTCTCCGCCAGCTCCCTGATCCCGATCCTCTTCGGGAAGTCGTAGTAGCCGAGGGCGAGGGCCTGTCGTATCATCATCTCCTGCCTCTCGGTGAGCGACTCCTTCTCCGTGAACTTGCTTATCTTGTGTATCTTGACCTCGATGCCCGTCTCCTTCAGGTCCCACACGAGCTCCTGGAGGTGGCGCTTCTCGGTGAAGACGAGCTTCCACAGTATCTCGCCCTCCTTCCCTGTCTCGGCGATTATCAGGAAGCAATCGTGGTCCCGGAGCAGACAGCAACCAAGGCACTCGTTCGTGTGCACGACGACCCAGGCCCGGTCCCGCTCGACCTGCTCGACGTCCACTGAAAGGACGTTCTCCATCCCCTTGATCTCCTCGATGATCGGATCGAGCTCGTTCCGGTTGAGGGCGATCTCAGCGAGGTCCCTCATCTTCCCATCGTCGGGAATGCAATCGAGGACCTTGATGTGGATATCGAACTTCTTCGCCAGGTTGCTGACCCATGTATCCGGGGTCTTCAGCGAGATAACCGCTTCCATCATTCGAGGTCAACCTCTTCGCAAAAGCAATGTTCGAATCCTTGCGGAATTATATAAATGCATCGACGGGGAGCCGAATGGATCACAAGGGAATTCGCGGCTGTCCGCCATCACCCGACGGCATCGGTCCCGCAGGGCGGGAAGGCATCGGACCGGGCGATGCTGGGATCCCTTCCCCTTACCGTCTCCGTCTGGCCCAGATGAGGACCATGGCGAACATGGTCACGGAGATCATTACTGCAAGGGACCCGAACTCAGGGATCACCGTCCCTGTGGTCCTTACAGTGGTGGAGTTGGTATGGACACCGTCGTCCGTCACGAAATAGTAGTCGTGGTCGCCGGCGGTCAGCCGGGTCCTGTAATGATAGTCCACACCGCCAACGAAATCGTCGTCGGTCGAGTTCACCTTGTCCATGGAATGGTTCGTCCCGTCGATGTTGGCGTAGACGAATGCAGGCGTGTCGTTGTTGGCGTCCCTGTATGTGACCGTGAAGTTGTACCATGTGTAGGTGTTCCCGTTCTTGGGATCGTGGTCCCCGTTCACGAGTTCTGGAGCGACGTTCGGGGGAGGCCCCTCGAGCTTCAGGAGCCAGAAATGGGTCTCGTCCCTGTCTGTATCGCCGTAGGAACCAGCAATGATGTAGTTGCCGTCTGAGGTCATGAGAATGCTCCTGGCCTCGTCCCATCCGTTCCCGGCATAGGTCTCGTTCACGATCTCGACCCCATCGCTGTCAACGACGAGGAGCCAGATGTCTATGTCGCTGGATCCTCCTGAAACGTACGAACGGGTTCTGCCGATAATGGCGTAATTTCCATCCGGGGTTTCGGTGAAGAGCTTGCCGAGGTCCTCCTTCGAGCCGCCGTAGGTCTTCTCGAACTCCTCGGATCCGTTGCCGTCGGTCTTGATCAGATACAGGTCTCCATTTCCCTGACCGTACGAGAACGTCCTGCCGGAAACGAGGATGTCCCCTCCTTCGATCTCCTGAGCGTCCCAGGCCTCGTCCATTCCGGAGCCCCCCCATGTTTCGGTCCAATCGAGGGTTCCCTCGTCGTCGATCTTCATTAGTACGAGGTCCTGGCCGCCCCCGCCGCTTGGGGGTGCACCCCTGCCACCCAATATGTATCCACCGTCACTCGTAGGACGGATGGAGTGGCCCTCGTCGCGGTACTGCCAGCCGTAGGTCTCGTTCCATTGCTCCGTTCCGTTGGCGTAGGTCTTGATCACCCAGATGTCCAAGCCTCCCGAACCGTATGAACCGGTGAATCCGGTGAAAATCAGCCCACCGTCATCGGTCTCTATGAGGAAACGGCCCTCTTCCTGCGAGGTCCCTCCGTAGGTCCGGCTCCAGTTCAATGTCCCGTTAGCGAACGTCTTGACTATCCAGAGATCCCGCTGGTTCCTATTGGTGCCAGGGCTCGTGAAGCCACAGACCACGAACTCTCCATCCGAGGTCTCTTGCACAACGAAGCCGAGGTCCTCACCTGAACCGCCGAAGGTCTCGTTCCACTCCTCGGACCCGTTCTCGTCCGTCTTGAGGAGCCAAAGGTCCCTGTTCCCGGAACCGTATGATTTCGACTCGCCGGTCATGATGAAACCGCCGTCTGATGTTTCCGTGGCGTACCTGCCCCGGTCCTCATCGGTACCGCCGAAGGTCTCATCCCACAGGATGTCACCCTGGTCTCCCGAAACGGTGGGTATGATCATTATGGACACAACAGCAAGGACAACAAGACTACCAAGAACCACCGCCTTCATTCTAACACCAATACGGTGAGTGTGATTAGCGTTAATAATGGTGTCCACTGAAATGTGCAGCTCGTACGTATGATCACGGACGCTGATCGGTCGGAAATCAATGTCTTCTACGGCGCCTCCACATGACAGCGACGCCGACCATCATGACCGAGATCAATACCGTCAGCATCCCGAACTCCGGAACTATCGTGCCCGTGGATTCGGACGAGGTCTGGGTCGTCTCGTAAGAGTCGTTGCAGATGAAGTAGTAGTCGTGGTCGCCGCCGGACAGCTTGGTCTCGTAGTAGTATTCGCAACCGTCGGTGTAATCGTGGTCGCCCTTCTGGACCTTCTCCATCGAGTAGTTCGTGCCGTCTATGTTCACGTAGACGAACAGCGGGATATCGTTGTTGTCATCCCAATACTCCACGGTGAAGTTGAATACCGTCGTCAGGTTGCCGCCGGACGGGTCCATGGTGCCGTTCTTCAGCTCCGGTTTGACGTTCCCTTCGTAGTAGACGGTCTTCACGAGTGCCGACGTTAGCGGGTCCCATGGGTCCCTTGTGAAGTCCTCGCTGGTGTGGCTCGGCGGAGATCCGGTGGCGTCCTTGCTGAACGATAGTCTGGAACCGTTGTCGCACCACCTCGACCAGGACGTGTGCTGTCCGCTCTGGCTGGTGTTCCCACCGAGAGCCGTGTAGTATGCGGATACGGTGTGAGATGCATCGGTGCCATCAAGGGTGATCGTCGGTTTCCACTGTCTGTAGAAGTTGACATAGACGGTCGTGTTATCAGTCACGTCCCATGACGTCGTATCCTCGGTGTAGTACCGTTCGGTGGATGATACAGTATAGAGGTCCTCGATAGATGCGGTGGTGTCGTTGTCCGAGAACACGAGGACCGAAAAGGAAATCGGTGCCGAACCGGTGGAGTTCCTCTGGGTCCAGGTGAGATTGACGTCGTGTCCCTCGAGCCCGGTGATGTATATCGTCAACGGATGGGAGAACACCCAGTTTTCGTTATTGCCCTGGTCCACGCAGTACATCCATGTATAGATTGTGTTCCCGCCGCTGGCGTCGGAATCCTTGACAAGGGCACGCTGAACGTGAGGTTGTTGATCTGATGCGGTGTTGTCCTCGAGGTTCCATTGAGTCCCGTCCGAGGAGGACCTGATGCGAAGTGGCGCTTGTTCGGTGTTTCCCACGAGGTACATCGTCGCATTGTTCGTCACGGTCGTTCCGGCCGTCACGACGAACTTTCCCTTACCGGAGGAGGGCCATACATGGAACGTTCCATCATTGAACATTCCGCGGTCTCCTAGAGTGAGCGTACCATCCTCTGACTTGAACTGGTACGCCGAACCGCCCTCTATCAGGAGTATTCCATCGATCCTCATCGAGTAGTTCTGGACGATAACCTGGGTCGACGACTCCACCCTCAGGTCCTCGAATCCGACATTACCGAAGTCCCCGCCCGTCTGGATGTACTGAGTACCACCACCGTCGAAGACGAAGTATCCGCTCGGGGATGGATCGAACCTGCACCATCCGTTGTTATCAAAGTTGCCCTTAAGGTGGAAGATCCGTCCATTTGAGTAGAAGGTACCGTTCCTCAGGGTCAGGTTCCCGTCGATGTAGTAATCCGAAGCAGTATACATGAGGACGGCCCTGTTCCCGATCCGGTATTTGGCGACGATCACATTGTAGAAGCCACCGTTGTATAGTCGTACCTGTGTGGTGTTCTTGCCTCCGAAATAGACAGTGGACATTCCGGGATACAGTGTTGTGGTCGGATTCATCCACATGTTCTGACGTAGCGTCAGGTTCGTGTTCGTTCCAAGGTATATGTCCCCGCTTCCAGTGATGTTCCGGGTCATCGCATATGCGTTGTCTCCCACGCGGACCTCCGCACCCGAGCTCGTTTCGATCGTCTCCCAGACGCGCAGCTCGCTGACGTTGAAAGACATGTTGAGGAGGGAGTTACCATACAGGTCGATGTAGGTAGCTTCCAGCTTCGATCTGACCTCCATGTTGGAATCGCCATAGATGTTCAGTAGATTCGTGACGTTCATCCCGCCCTCACCGACGATCAAGGTCTCGTAGTTGTCCGACCACTTCCGCATCGTGAAGTTGTTGAAGATGGCTTCGCCGACGAAATTGAACAGGGAAGTATCGCCACCCTTGTGGAAGACCAGATTGTCGCCGCCGAGCTCCATGTATCCGTTGCCCTGGACGATCCAGTTGTCATGGGCGACGATTGTCCCGTTGGTCACGTTCCCGGTCGCAGTGGAACCCCAGAGGATGTCCTCGAAAGCCTCTAGGGTGGACGATCCATTCTGCATTACGAAGTGGCCGCCCAGGTTCACGAACCCGGTGTAGAGTGCGACTCCCTGGTAACCGGACCCGTTGCCGCAGACCCTGATGCTCGTGTTCCTCATGTTGAAGGTGCCCGCCTCGATGAAGAAGAAGGACTCGAACTTCGGGATGTCCCGATCGCCGGGATGGCTCCATTCGAAGTACATCTCACCGCCGGTCTTGTTCACGACCAGACCGTAGAAGCGGAAGTCGTTGTCAATCTTCTGGTCGCCGGATCCATCGATGAACACGGTGCTGTGACCCGCGGTGAAGTTAAGACCTCCGAACAGCCAGTCGAAGTCGCCGCCAATGAATATCTCGGGCTCGTACTTGGGGCCGCAGTCCAGATGGCCATCGGGGAGGATCAGGTCACCGCCGACCCTCAGGATTGCGTTATCGTTGGTCATGTTGAGGACTCCGTTTATCCTCAGGTCGCCCAGGACGTTGATCACGTATTCACCTGAACCGGTGAGGTTGACGTCGCTCGAACTGTTCAAGATCATGCTCCCTGCTGTGAGCGTCCCTTTCGTACCATCGAAGGAGACGACCCCGGTCGATGATACGAACAGTGTCTCGCCTACTGTGACCTCGCCCTCTCCCTCCTCGAAGTTGAGACCCTCGTCGATCGAGAGATATCCATCGATCTCGACGGTCCCACCCTCGCTCGAGGAGGAGGCCTGACCCAGGTTCAGGGAACTACCCATCATGTACGCATCCCCCTGGACCTCGACCGAATTGTCAGTTCCGAGGACCCACAGATTCCCGCCGGTCCCGTTGAGGTCACCCTGGACCTCGAGATCGTTGCCGTCGACCACGAAGGCGGTAAGTCCGTTTATCGTGAGATCGCCCTTGACCACCATGGTCTCCGTCCCGTTCAGATGCGAGGCGGCGAATATCGAATTGATGGTGACGTTCTGGAAGCTGCTGTCCGAGGAGTTGATCCAATAGGTGGACTCGACCCCGAGGTCCTGCTGTCTTACCATGTTCGTACCCCTGAGGTTTGCGTCCGAACCCGCTGCGAACACCCAATCGCCGGAGCAGTTGATGGAACCGGCATCGACGTCCGAGGTGCTGTCAGGGCCCCAGTAGACGCCGCCGTGACCATATGACATCAGGTACTCGTCGTCGCTCTCCATGGTCAGCTCGCCGCCGATGTTCGCGAATCCCGTGTATTCCATGCCATCGTACATGTAGGACCCGGACCCGTTGATACGAACTGTCCTATCATTCATCCGGAACGCACCGTTGATGATGACCAGATGGCTATCGATGTACAGGATATCGTCGTATCCCGGTGCCATGAAGCCGGACGTCAGATTGACGCCGACACCGTAATATGAGAACCTCGCGTCGATAGCAGGGAAGTTGACACCGACCGCCATGAACGTGCTGTGACCGGGATGCCACACGTTCGGCGATCCCTGCTCGTAGATCATGCCGGACCACTGGAGCTCCGGGGTCGCCTGGTTTGCCACCCACATCTGGCTGGAACCGTAGATGTACCAATTGTGGAAGTAGACCGTGGTATCGTTGGTATTGATGTAGAGATCGCCATAGAGATAAAGGATGGTGTCCGTCGTTCCCGTGATATTTCCCGCGTGCATGGTGACGTTCGCTGTTGAGTAGATGAACAGGTCATCACCCACGTTGAGATTGCCGCCACCGGTCTGGAAGGTGATATCCCCGAAGCTAAAGATGTCATTGTTCGCGTTCAACGTCCCGCCCCATGTTGTGCTCCGACCGAGGATGATCTCTCCTCCGTCGAGAATGTCGATGTCGTTCGTCACGTTCACAGTGGCCCACTGGTAGAGATAGAAGATCCCATTGTCCTGGATCGTCAGATTGGTCGTCGTAACATTGTAAGGATTGCCTCCGTAGAGAACATAGAAATACCCATACTCGACCGTGATCGTCTCGTGGACCCACAGGTACCCTCTAACGGCCACGAAGGAGCTCGATTTGTTGGTCGTGACATTGTTGAACCTGACATCGGGGCTCCAGATGTCGTAGTATATATCCCCCGCTCCTGTGGACAGTAGCATATGTTTCCCTGTGAAGTTCGCCTTCGAGCCGATCTCGAACGTAGTCCAATCCTTCAGATGGAGTACACCATCGTCGCCGGAGAGGTTCGATCCAGAATAGAAGTATGACCTGCCATCGATCGATATGTTGTCGTCGAGATCGTTCATGACTATCCTGTCGAAGCATCGGAGGTTATCCCCGACCTCCACGAGATGACCGTTAGGGTCGAAGGAGCCATTGGTTATAGTGAAGTCGTTCAATATGATGAGGTCTCCACTGGTGACATTGACCGCGGTGTCCTCGTCGATCACAACGTCCCACAGCTCCTCGTATCCGTTGTTGAAGACACTTCCAGGGTTTCCTCCGACAAAGGTAACCGTCGACCAGCCTGGACTGGTCGATGACGTGGAGGTCATGTAGATGCGCCTGAGGTTGATCTCGGGTGTGTTGGAAGCTCCGCAATCGAGCTTCCCGTAGAGGTGAAGGCTCTGACGAAGGTTGACGATCGTCGCGTCGTTGGTCAGGTCGAGCGTGCCCCCGTCCTCTACCTGTATGTAACTGCCGTTCAGGGTCGCACCGTCGATGTCCAGGATCCCGGACCCATTTATGTAGATGCCATATGCCACAGCATCAGTCTGAATGACCGGATCGTTCGTCTGGTCGTCGATGTAGATGTTGTCCGACGACGTCGGAACCCCGGAGGGGTCCCAGTTGGAGGCGGTCCCCCAGTTCGAGTTCGTCGTGCCGGTCCAATCCTTGATCTCGCCCTCGACCGCTGGCAGGGCCAATACTGTGAGGGCCGCTATCACTATCAATACGAATCCAAAATGTCTCCATCCACGCATCTGATCACCCATTCATGACAGGACCCACGTTCAGTCGCCCCGGGTCCAGTCGTCTTGAGATATCGACCTGGCTGTATTTATGCTTACTGCAAGTACTTGACATGACTGGACAGGTGTAATTCCTCCGGATCGGGGTCCTGGGTCATTTTGACCGTATCGGTACTGGTCTACCGGCGTCTACGCCTCCAGATCACGGCGACGCCGACGGCCATCATCGATACGATGACCACGGTCGGACCGAATTCGGGAATGACCGTTCCAGTGCTCTCCATCGCCGTCTGGTTCGTCGAATACGTGTCGTTCGCAATGAAGTAGTAGTCGTGGTCGCCACCGGAGAGGTAGGTCTCGTAGTGGTACTCGCAACCGTCGGTGTAGTCGTGGTCGCTCCGGTCGGTCTTGTTCATCGTGTAGTTGGTGCCGTCGATGTTGACGTAGACGAACAATGGCGCGTCATCGTTCGAGTCCCAGTACTCGACGGTGAAGTTGAACAGCGTCGAGAGGTTCCCGCTAGCGGGGTCCATGTTCCCGTTGTGGAGCTCCGGGACCTCGTTCTCGGCGTAGTCGAGAGTGTAGACCAGAGCGGATGTCAACGGATCCCATGGCGGGATGTCGAAATCCTCGCCCGTGTGCCTTTCGGGATCACCGGTCGCGAACTCGTCGAAGCTCAGTGCTGAACCGTTGTCCACCCACCTGGACCAGGAGGTGTGCTGGCCCGATTGGCTCGAATTGCCACCCAGGACCGTGTAATACGCCGTCACTGTGTGGCTCGCGTCGGTTCCGTCAAGAGTGATCGTCGGCTTCCACTGTCTATAGAAGGTCACGCTCGCAGAGACGTTCCCGGACATCGACCATGATGTGGTGTCCTCGGTGTAATACCTCTCTGTCGATGAAACGGAGTACTCTTCCACGAGAGTCGCTGTCGTGCCGCTGTCGGCCCAGGACTCGGTGATACCGTCCGTAAGGTAGACGTAGGTCGTAAGGCCCTGTTGCTCGACAGTCAGGTTCGCGTATTGACCCTCGAGTCCCGACAGGTCCAGGGTCAGCGGCTTCCCGAAGGCCCAGTTGTCATTGTTGCCAGCATCGACGCTCGTCCCGTCAGCGTAGATGGTGTCTCCGGAGGTGGCATCCGAATCCCGGACCCGGATGCGATCGAACGATGGCAAGGACTGCTCGGGGGTCGAATCGTTGAAATTCCACTGGGTGCCCGCAGATGACGATCTGACTATCGTCCTGTAGGTCGGGTTCCCCGTGATGACGAAGTAGCCATCGGTCGTCACATTGGTCCCGGCGTAGAACACGATCGAGTTCTTCCCTTTCGGGCCTTCGAAGAGGAAGGAGCCGTCATTCCATAGGCCGTCCTCACCGGTGTACAATGTCATGTTGTCCGCTTTTATCCAGAGCATGGAGAGGTCCATGACAGTAATGTTGTTCTTGACGGAGAGCGAACCGTTCTGGACTATCAGTGTCGTGTGATTGATTATCAGGTCCCAGAGTTCGTGGTTGGAGTCCGTACCGCCGGTCTCCATGAACTGTCTCCCTGTGCCGTTGAACACCAACCTGCTCCCGTTCGCCGGCCGGAATGCAGCCGTCTTCGAACAATAGTAATCACCGAGGATACCGACGTCATTGTCCTGCGGGTAGACAGTTCCTCCCAGTATCCGCAGGTCACCTCCTATCCACATCCTCGCGTAGACCGAGGCTCCCCCGCCGAACGTCAGGTTGTGGAATCGTCCCTTGGTGTTCAATGAGGTCGAAGCACCATCATCGATGTACACATCGCCATCCCTTGAGAGGATCCTGCCGCCGATGAGGTCGTCGACCACGGTCAGGTTCGATCCGTTCATCACGTAGATGTCCTGAGCCGGGAAGAAGTCCTGGACCATCGCGTAGGATCCGTTGTCCAGCATCAGTTCGGTAAAGCTGTCCATGTACAGATAATCCCAAACGTGGAGTGTCGAATCCGGCGACGAAACGTTCAACTCGCTTGCGTAGTAGAGCAAGAGTTGCGTGGCCTCTATGCTCCCTCCGATGAGGCGGACGGTCACCTTGTCATCGATCTTGAGCACGCTTGTGGCGTTCAATGCCTCGGTCCCGTTGATGTAAGCGGTCAATCCACCACCCATGAGCCTGAACGTGAGGTTGTCGAAGTACGAGTCGGGATCGTCCACGATCACGTCCGTGGACGCGTTCAGGTAGACGTGTACCGGGTACTCGAAGGTCATGTCGGCTCCGTCCTCGATGTACCACAGGCCGTCGCACTGGATCGTTCCGTTGGTGATATCCTCGGTGCTCCCGTTCATCCAGTTGACCTCGTGTGTCACGTTTATCCATCCGTCGTGGTCCATCTCGAGGGACCCCCAGACGGTGAGGTCGTCAGTGACCGTCAGGTTGTATCCATTGAGGTCGAAGGTTCCACTCTCGATGTCCAGGTCCGTGCAGTTCAGGTCCCCATCGTAGAGGTAAAGGAGTCCAGAGGTCTTGTTGAGGATTATGTCTGCGAAGTCCTCGGTGTCCTTGATGTATGACGTCCCCGCCTTGAAGAAGGTGACCTGGCTCCAGCCGGGCCTGAAGTCGCCGGAGGTATCGGAATACCAAGCGTTGCCGACATTGATCTCGGGCCACCATCCGGTGCAGATGACGGTCCCGTATGGGTGGAAATGGGTCCACGCGGTCACCTGGGCATTGCCCCTCAGGTCGAGGGTGGCTCCGTTGTAGACCACGATGAATCCCGATGTCGTGTTGAGATGGGACCTCCCGATACCGCTCATGTCGACGTTGCCAGGAGAACTGACGTATATGTTCCCGTCGGATATCACCTCGGCCCACTGGAAGCCCGCTTGGTCGTAGTCGATGGAGCCGGATATCCAGATGTTCTCGCCAGCGTGCACCGATGAGTAGGACTTCAGATTGAGTGAGCCGTTCACGTAGAGATAGCTGCAGGTCATCCTTGACCAGGCATATGATGCACTACCGAAGACATTGAGTGAGGAGCCGGACTGTGAGTAGAAGTCACCATCGACCGTCAGGGATGCGTTCCCAAAGACCGTGGTCCCTTCCACGTAGAACGACTGGCCCCTGTTATCGACATTCCCGACCACGTACATCGTGGACGCATAGATCTCGAACAATCCACCGTCATGGTCCATGTCACCTTTGACGACGACGGTTTCCGTTGACTTCTCCGAAGTGTACTGTCCAAAACCGAAGTCCCTGTCGATTGTGATGTCGTTGAACCAACTCGTCGTGCTGTTCGAGTAGATCGGCGCCCATGAGATATACGGTCCGAACCAGTTTCGACCCCAGAAGTAGACGAGGTGGGTTCCCGTGAGGTTGACCTGGGACCCTGCCATGAACTCCCAGGAGCCGTTGACGTAGATCGTCCCCATGTCGAAGGTCTGGTTCACACCAGGTCCCCATGAGACCGGTCCGTTCACGTGGAGCTCCTCGTCGGAGGTCTGGTAGAACAGGATGCCTCCATAGTTGACGAAACCGCTGTAGTGCGTCCCGTTCCATATGAAGCTGTTCCCGCTGCTGTTCACCCAGAGCTTGTAGCCGTTCATGTCGTAGGTCCCGTTCATGATGAACAGGCAGGACTCGACGGAGATGTCGGACTGTGATCGCGCCACTCCCGAAGTCTTGTTGATCACCAGGTTCCAGTAGGGAAGGTCGCGGACGTCCTGGAACGCGTTGTCGCCCTCGTACCATATCGAACTGTGCCCGAGATTGAAGGTCCCCGATCCCTCTATGTCATCGTATGTCACGATATCCGGCATCGCATCGCCCCATGAACGGAGGGAACCATGGTTGATCAGATCTGCCTGACTTACTATCCTCGTGTTGTCAGAGGACAGGTTCATGTATCCGGTAGCATTGATCCGGATGAACTCCGCCGTCAGATCGAACGAGTACCCCGGTTTCTGTCCAACATAGAATCCAGGTCCAGCAGGCGGGAGCTGAGAGTCGATCCATAGAGGGCCAGTGATGTCCATCGAACCGCCATGGTAGGACACGTCGACACCCCATCCGTCGCAGTGATAGTAACCGCCGATATCCATCGAACCGTTGTATATACGCAACCATCCGTTCCACCTGGCGGGGAGCTGCTCCACGTCGCCGCCCACGGTAACCTCGGCGCCATTGCTGAGGACCAATGATCCGATCCGGATGTTGATGTCGCCGTCCACCACCAAACCCTTGGTGATGTTGAACTCGTCGTAGTTGTCGGTATTGTTGATCCACAGGTCCCCCGTCACGTGGATGGGATGACTGCTGTAACTGGTCTGGGTCATCCTTGTGGATGTGTTGATTATCAGGTCGTTGAACGTGAAATCGGAGCTGTGCATCGTGAAGGTACGTGCATAGACATCATTGGAGGTCATGACAACTGGACACTGGATGTCGGCGTCGACGCCAGCATATACGGTCCAGCTCGCGTCAGTGATGATCGTTCCGGATGAACCATTCGCAGTCCCATCGAACCAGCGGAGGAACCGATCGACCTCAAGGACGCCCGATGTGTGGTTCATGTCCAGGACCCCGCCGTCCATTATGAATCCAGGGTACCGATTCACTCCAATGACGTAACCATCGGTGCCGAAGGATCCCTCGCCCTCGCATTGTATCGTGTAACCACCCACCGCTAAAGTACCCTGTGCGACGCCGATGTACGACTGGGCCACGATCGGGAACGGTGCCTCGAATGTAAGGTTACCGGACGGCTTGTCGATGACGAGGCCCCAGTACGGGTGACTGTCCTCGAACCTCTGATCGCTGGTCCCCACGGCCCTGACCTCGGAACGGCCCAGTCTGAAGTCCCCGTTCAACCAGTTGAAGCGTCCGCTGATACGCAGGACAGGTCTCACACTGTTGCTGATGTTGAGTTCGCCGTAGCTCCTCAACTGGGCGGTGTCGATGGTCGTATTGGTAGTGTAGATCCTTAAAGCACCTCCATCATTGATGGAGATGTTCCCCGCGCTCATGTTCCCACCATGGGTCTTGAACATGATGTATCCAGTACGATGTATCGTTGCGTTCCCATCGACGGTGAGATTCCCGCCGTCCATGTAGAAGTTGACGGGATTCCAGACCGACATCCACCCGTTTACGTGCAGAGAACCCCCATAGTCCGAGGTGGAGTTGAGGCCGAAGTCGAGTCGCCCTGGTCCCCCTGCTACAGTGAGGTTCCCGTGGATGTAGACATCACCTCCCTCGTTCACGTAGAGGATCGAAGTGACGTTGGCGTCTCCCCACACGATCAGTTCGGCGCCATCCTCGACGAACATGGCGTTGAGGCTGGTAAAGGTCAAATTGTTATCGATGACCATCGGTACGGTCCCATTGACAAAGCTTGACGTCATCCCCATGCCATGTAGCACGTTGCAGAAGCTTGAGGCCGACGAGTTCATCCACAGCTGGTAGCTGTATCCCATCATCCCGCCGAAGAAACGGACCGTGTTATTGCCGGTGAGGTTGATGCTCGATCCGGCTGCGAAGGTCCAGTTCCCACGGCAGTGGATCCATCCTGTGTCAACGGTCGCCTCGCTGTCTGGACCCCAGTAGACACCGCCCGAGACCTCGAGCGAGTCGTTCCAGGTCTCCATGAGCAGCTCCCCTCCGATGTTGGCGAACCCACGATACATTTGGCCTTCGTGCATGATGCCATCCGAACCGTTGACGACTATGTTGTAACCTTCCTCACCCCTGATGTCGAGCTCTCCGTCGATGAGCAGTAGGGATCCGCTGATGTTCAACGTTCCAGGCCCGTACGAGGGCTTGAAGTGACCTGAGGTCTTGTTTATGACGAGGTTCCGGACGGGGATGTCGGAGTCCAGGTTCGATGCGACATAGTTACCATAGGCAACGATCGTGCTGAGGCCTGGAGTGTAGGCGGTCACCGTTCCGGCGTTGTATATGTAGCTCTTGAATACGATGGTCGGGCTTGCCGATCGGTTGACCCACCATCTGCATCCGGCGTAATGGGTGTAGGTGTCGAATGTGATGGTCGTGTTGGAGGAATGGATGTAGGTATCGCTGCCTCCGTACGTGTATGCACCGGAGGAAGGACCAACGGTCGTGAGGTTCCCTCCATAGAACGTCAGGTTTCCGGAACCATATATTCGCATGTGACGGGTAAGGACGATCTCACCACCCCTCCCGAAGAGCCAGAGACGACCGCTGATGTCGATGTCCCTCCCGATGGCGAGGCTTCCGCCGTGCCAGTCGTTCGTGCCGTTACCGAGCTCATATCTGCTCCCGGAGTAGAGGGAGACATCTTCCGTAACCGTGACGTTCGAATCCCGTGACTGCTGGACGTGGCCGTTGGAATGTACAACAAGATACCTGACCGAGAGGGAATCCACATCGATAACCTTGAAGACCCCGCGAGAGACGGTGAGGGTCCCGTTGATCGTCATGTTGGTGTTCAGAGCGACGTGTCCGTATCCCTTGTCGATCGTCACATCGTTGAATTGGGCTGAATCCTCATGGAGGTTGAGGTTCGAGCCCCAGTGGAACTCGGTGATATTGAAATGGTGGGAGCCCTCGAGCTCGATCGTCGAGCCCCTGCCGATGTAGAGGTCGTCATCGATCGTCAGGGTCCCGTTGTCTCCGTGCAGGTACGAGCCGTTGTAGAAGTTGGCATCTCCTGTCACATGGAGCCAGTCGCCGGTCTCCATCTCTATCTCATCGTAACAGTAGAGATATGAGACGACCATCTCCTTCCCTGTGGGGTCCAGCTTGCCGTCGATTATTCGAAATTGACCATCGGCGTCCAGGCCATAGGTCCCGTTCATCATGAGAGTTGCAGTGGGCGCGTCGATAATGACGTTGTAGAGTGGATCGATAACGTCCATGTATGCAGTGTTGTTACCCGCTCCCACGAAGGTGAAGGTCGAGAACCCGCTCTTGATCGTCGATCCACTGTAGGAATAGAGATGGCTGAGGTTCACCATCGGGGTCCTCCCGGAATTGACGAGTATGGACCCGTAGTTGTATATGCTCTCGACGTTGACACCGTTGAGGTCGTTCGACAGTTCGAGAGAGCCGTCCGCCACATCGCTCTTGATGATGATCCGGTTGGTCACATTGAACGTCGCCCCGTCGATGGTCAGCACCGCCGAGTCGTTGATCTGGACCATCTTGACCGTGGCGTCTGCCTGGACCACCGGATCGTTCGACACGTCCGGGATGTACACCACGTCCGTCGAACCCGGCACCCCCGTCGGATTCCAGTTGTTCCCCTGGGCCCAGGCCGTGTTGGTGGAACCGGTCCAGACCTTGGTCTCTGCCTCAGCACTCATAGGGGCCAGCACTACAACGACTGCTAGAACAAGCATCAAGCACAATATCGCTCTGAGCATCCTCATATCATCACCCGTTCAACCGACCGGGCGATACCCCAGACCACCCGACGGTCACCTGGATGGGTATCGATTCGAAGTTATATAACTGTTATAGACTGGACACAACGTCGATGGACTCTCACCTGCACGGGTCACGATGGGCGGGTGGGAGAGATCGGACACTTAAGACCTCGTTGGCCTGACGAACTCATGTCCGATCCAGACGGATCTGCGGTTTACCCCGAAATAGGTGCAGCAGATTCGTTGAGATCAGAACGGACGAGCTCGGGACCGACACGACCTCATCGGAGACCCTTTCTCCTCCGCCTCCAGGATATTGCTGCGCCAACGGCCATCATCGAGATCATCACTGGCAGGATCCCGAACTCGGGAATGATCGTACCGGTGTTCTCTGTAGATGTCTGGTTCGTTGCATACGAGTCGTTGCAGATGAAGTAGTAGTCGTGGTCTCCGCCAGACAGAAGGGTCTCGTAGTAGTATTCGCAGCCGTCAGTGTAGTCGTTATCGCCTGAGTCGACCTTGTCCATGCTGTAGTTCGTCCCGTCGATGTTCACATAGACGAACAAAGGCGTGTCGTTGTCCGCGTCCCAGTACTCGACCGTGAAGTTGAACATGGTCGTGACGTTCCCTCCGGACGGGTCCATCGATCCGTTGTAGAGCTCCGGCACGTCGTTCCCTGAATAGGAAACGGTCCGCGTGAACGCAGAGCCAACGGGGTCCCACGGGGACGCACTGAAGTCTTCGCTTGTATGTCTAGCCGGCGTCCCGGAGGCGTCCTTGTCAAAGCTCAGCGCAGTGCCGTTGTCGACCCACCTCGACCATGAGGTGTGTTGGCTGGATTGGCTGGTAGTACCGCCTAGAGCGGTGTAGTATGCTCCGACCGTGTGACTGGTGTCGGTCCCGTCGAGCGTGATCGACGGCCTCCATTGTCGGTAGTAGTATACGTCCGCGTTGATCTCGGACGTCACCGTCCATGATGTGGTGTCCTCGGTGTAGTACCTCTCCTCGTTCGTGGTGATGACGTACTCATCCTGGAGCGTGGCGGTTCTGTTCTCGTCGGCCCAGTCCCAGATTCCGGTGGTCCCGGAGATGGTCACCGGACTGTCGAACCTGTAAACGGTGAGGTTCATCGAGTATCCGTCGTTGTCGTGGAACCAGAGGTTGATGCGGGCGCTGAACACCCAGTTGTCGTTGTTCCCGTCGTCATGGTTGTACCCGCTGCCAGCATAGATGGTGTTCCCACCTGTGGCGTCGGAGTCCGAGACGTTCGCGTGGAAGACGTTCGGAACCGATTTGGAGGCGGTGTTGTCGATCAGGTTCCACTGCGTCCCCGGTGACGAGGAGTAGACATGAATTGCTCTTGTCCATGACGCATCCACGAGGTGCATCGACCCGTTGTTGATGATGTCGCTTCCTGCATAGACCTCGAAATCGATGGGACCGTGGTCTGAGATGACCCTGAACACGCCATCATTGATCACGCCGCCGGATCCGGTGTAGAACGTCTCGTTGTCAGCGGCGAACCTGAACTCGGTCCCGCTCCCGATCGTCAGTCTGTCAGTTATCGACATCGAGTGATCGACGACACGGACCTCGGTGCCGGTTCCCTTGACCGTGATGTTCTGGAAGTCGTGGTTGGAGTTCGTTCCGCCGGACCTGAGGTACTGGACCTTCATGCCATTGAATATCACCTCTCCCGGATCGGATGAGGCCTGGGCGAACCACGCGGAGGGTGAGCAGTAGAAGTCGCCGCCGATGTGGATGTTGTGAGCCTGCGGGTAGAAGGCGGCCATCAGTATAGTCAGGTCGCCCTCGATGAAGGTCTCGTCGTTCAGACCGACCTGGGTTATCCCGGATTTATCCGCGGTGAGGTCGTGGAAGGACCCACCGATATCGATGCTCGTGGCTGCTCCTCCCGTGAAGTGTACGACGGACCTCCCTGGATTCAGGGTTCCGGTGGGCATCCACAGATCGTCCACTATCGTCAGGTTCGTCCTGTTCCCGAGCCAGATCGTGCCCATTCCCGTGAAGTCCTTGATGTAGGCATAGGAATCGTTGCTCATGGACAGAGTAGAGGTACTGTCCATCGCGATGGTGTCCCAGACGTACAGCTCTCCGTCAGGTCCTGAGACGTTCAACTCGCCATCGTCGTGGACGATGCCGAATGCCTCGAGGGTCGAGTTCCAGACGTCGATACCAGCCGTCGAATCGATCGTCAATGTGTGGGTGACGTTCATGATCCCGCCCCCGAAGGTCAGGGCAAGGGTCGGGTCCTTCTCGACGGTGACGTTCCGGAACTGGGAGCCGTTGGCGTATCCGTAGTACATCGCAGACTCGTTCCCATCGAAATGCACATGGTTCTTGTCGGTCAGGGTCATGAGGGCTCCGCTCTCTATGTGCCAATTGCCAGATACGTGGATGTCGCCATCAGTGATGTATTCGGTGGAGGTATCGCCCCAGTAGACGGGTCCATTGACATCCAGGGACCCGTTCTCGTTCGACATGACGAAGTATCCACCGTAGTTCGCGAAACCCACGAAGGAGTCTGGCCATATCGAGTGACCGCTGCCGCTGGAATTGACCATGACAGAAGCGTCCATCAGGTTGAACGTTCCCGTCTCGATCACAAGGAACGATCGGATGTGGGCGGTGTTTCCCGGGTTCCCCTCGAACCGCGCGTATGAGCCGTTCTTCTCGACCACGACGCCCCAGTAATCGAACCGGTCCTCGAGGCTCTGATAGTTGGGGCCCATCAGATGGAATACCGAATGGCCTGGTTCGAAGACAGAGGCCGGTCCGAGGCCGTTGAAGTGACCGTACAGATAGATATCCGGTTCCGCATTGTCCCTTACTCTGAGTGTCCCGCCGCCAAGTGGCCAGACCTGCAGGTCTCCATGCACGGTCAGGGTGGCGTAATCGTTGGACAGATCGACGAGGCCGTATATGTTGAGGTCCCCGAATATCTCGAGGTAGCCGGAGGAGGCACTCATGTTCACGATGCCCGTGATGTTGACCCACATATCACCAAGGACGATCATATCGGAGACCCTGTTCCAAATGATCTCGCTTCCCGGGATGTATGCAGAGCCACCGACCCAGACATCGCCTGAAGTACCATTGAGGTACATCTTCCCATCGATGATGAGGGTATCTGCATTGAGGGTTGTCCATTCGAGATCGAGGAATGATCGATTATGGCATGTCAATGTCCCGTTCACTGTGACATTCGAATTAGTGTGCGGGTTGAGTGTTCCCCGTATGAGTTCAAGGTCTCCATCAACGACGATGCGTTGCGTTTGCAGGTGTATCTGGAGTTGGGATCCCTTGTTGTTGACAGCGAGGCTGTCCATGTATATCGTATAGCCCCGGACGGCATACAGACGGCTCGATTTGTTGATCTCGACATCGCCGAAGTCCGATCCTGGATCGTTGTTCAACCATCGGCTCGTTCTGCTGCTGTTGAACCTCAGGAGTGACGATGGTCCGTAGGTTACGTCTGCTCCGTTATCTATCAAGAGGTCCTCGGAAACGATGCAGGAGCCCCGGATGATATCAGCAACACTCCCGTTGTGCCAGTTGACGTTGCCGCTGACGTTGAACCAGATATCGCCGTCCATCTCGAACCTATCGTGACCGAAGAAGTCGTTTCGGACCGTCAGGCTGTGATCGTCGAGCTCGATCGTCCCCGAGGTCAGGTTCAGGTCGTGACATGATATGTCGCCCGTCACGAGGGTGAGGTTCCTTGATACGATGTCGACGTGGATGTTGTGGAACCTCTCGGTGTTGTCGATGGTAGTGCTTACACCAGTGCCCTCGAAGAAGACCGTGCTCTCTCCCGGATCGAAGGTGGCTCCCGGACTGGACGACCAGTCGGCGCCGACATGTATCTCGGGGGTAAAGCCATCGCAGTCTAGCGTGCCGAAGAGGGAGAAATAGGCTCCCGCCCTCAGGTGTACGCCGTCGGAGTAGAGCCTTGTGTTGGTACCGCTTTGCAGAATCACGGATAGTGATGCATTGATGTGGTATCTGTTTCCGGAAACGTAGACTGAGGCTCCCGTGGCGATGGTCAGTGTTCCGCCTGTGTTCCAGGCTCCGAGACCGAATATGTTGGCGAT
This sequence comes from Thermoplasmatota archaeon, assembly GCA_028279595.1. Taxonomy (GTDB): domain Archaea; phylum Thermoplasmatota; class JAKEGO01; order JAKEGO01; family JAKEGO01; genus JANQNK01. Next base: position 253,069 of record JANQNK010000003.1, on the reverse strand, counting down.
CCCGCTGATGACCGATGACCCGCTCGCGTTCAGCCAGTTCTGGTGTAGCATCGAGGAGACCGTGAGAGTTCCATTTATCACCAGGTCCGCACATTCTATGGTGCTGTTGAAGTAATTGGATTGGTAATAGAGGGTAGCACCGGATTGAACGTACAGATCACCGCCGATGAACAGGTGGGTCGTTCCGACCACGTTCCAGAATTCCGTGTTCACCATGAGGAGCCCTGCAGTCTGGTTCCAGCTGCCAGTGACGTTCATGGTCGAATGGAGGACTGCGAAATTGCCACTTGAGACGATATCCCCCTCCACCAGAAGGGGTACTGTCGAAGGATGATCGAGAGCGACCCCCTGTCCCGAATCCCTCGACAGGACGAGGTCCGTGAAGTAGCTCATCGTGCTGTGGGACTGGACGGTCACCCAGTTGAAGTACGTGTCGTAGTTGTTCCCGTCGAACGTCACGGTGATGTTGTCGAGGCTCGCCTGGGAACCGGCCGTGAAGTTCCAGGAACCGTTGCAGTACATCTCCCCATCCTGGATGTCGTCCTGGCTCATCGGACCCCAAACCGTTGGACCGTTGATGTCCATGACGCTCTGGGTATTGGTCATCCTGAGGACTCCGCCGTAGTTGACGAAACCTGTGTAGTAGGTCCCGTTGTAGAGGAATCCAGGCGATGACATGTTGACGTGGGTCGTGTGCAACCATGCATCGTAGACCCCCTGGAGGACGAAGAGGCAAGACTTGATGGTCAGGTTCGCTCCGGATGGATAGGCGTTGAAGTCGGTCTTATTGATCACGACGATCCAGAACCGCTCGGGTGAGATGTACTGGTAGAGGTCCCCCTCGAACCAGACCTCACTCATGCCGGACTGGAAGGTCCCGCCGCCGGAGTGCCAGTCATCGCGCACAGTGAACCTCGGCTTCGCCTCGTCCTCGACCCGGATCGTCCCGGAATAGCTGATGTCCAGGTCGGTGGAGATGTAGGTCTCGTTGGATGCGACGTAAAGGATACCAGTACCATTCACCTCGATCTCGTATGTCGAGAACGTCGTGACGTTCCCGTTCTCGGCGTTGAAGCCGAGGACGGAATCGATCCACGTGGTGCAGCCCACTGTCACGTTCCCTCCGGTGTCGTTGAAGTGCATACCGTAACCCGCGATGGAGAGCTCCCCGCCTATGTCGAGGTTCGCGCCACCGATCGCATGACCGAACTTCGATGAACCATCGCCATTGATGTACATGCCCCTCTTGACCCTCGTGTTGCTCTCGTCGTAGAAGTGCATCACGCCTTCCCTGACCTCGAGATGACCGCCCACGAACAGGTCTCCCCTGACGTTCACCGGGTCCTCGTAGCCGCCCATGTTCACCGTGAGGTTGTCCTTCACCACCACTAGTTGAGTGTGGATGCTCCCGATGGTCATGGCGTATACGCTGTCCTTCGCGATGATGAGGCGGTAGAAGCTGAACACTGGGGAATAGACATAGAGGAAACTGCTCGGATCGCCGTCGAAGTATGTCGTCGTCCCGGTCATGTTGATGAACGACCCGACCTCGACGTACCAGTAGTAGTTGCAATGGATCTGACCGTCGCTGAAGTTGCCCTTGCTTCCGGAGAAGAGATATACCGTCCGTACCCACAGGTTGGCATTGGCAGTGGTCATGTTGAAGTAGGCGTCCTCGACGATGAACCCGCGGAAGAGACCGGTCCCCCTGGAGTAACCGTCCGCCGTCGTTCCATTGCCGTACACCCTCAACACCTTGTTGTCCAGCTCGAAACCGCCCCGGTGTACCGCGAAGTAGCTCTCCACGAAGATGTGACCATCCCAGTCCGCATCCCCGGACGGCTTGTCGATGACGACGCCCCAGTAGGTGAACCCGCTGTCCATTGTCTGGCTCCCGGTCCCATCGAGCCTGAACTCGGAGTGGCCTGGCTCGATCCACAGGGAACCCGCCCAGTCGAAGTCGCCCGAGATCAGGAATGTCGGGGTCTTACGCTTCCCGACCACCATGCTCGTGTTGACTATGAGGTCGTGCACGTCGATCGTGGTATCGTTGGAGTAGATCGCGAATCCGCTTCCCCCTTCCTTGTAGATCGTATGGGTCGAGATGTTCCCGGCGGTCCCGACGAACTCCAGGCCGCCCATTGACGCAATGGTGAGGTACTCGGCAACCGTGAGGTTCCCGCCAAGCCCGCGGAACGAAACTCTGCCCGAGGTCCAGAACCTTCCGGCCACATCGACTGTGCCTTCGCCGGTCTTTGTGGCGTTCGCCCCTAACCACAAGGTCCCGTCATCGGAAACTCCTCCGATGTCATCGTAGACGAACAGGTCCCCGTGTACGTCGATGGAGCCCGGACCGTCGAGCCATATCAGACCCTCGGAGATGTTGACGTTCCCCCAGACCTCGAACGCCGACGAGCCCATGATCACGTCGCCACCTCTACCGAACTTGCTGAGGTGGCCGTCGACCACCACCGTCTCGGTACCGTCGATCCATGTGACGACCTCGTCACCGAAAATGGTCCCCCATCCGGTGATGTTCAGGTGGTTGAAACTCGACGATGTCGAATTGGTCCAGAGGTAACGGTCGAGGTCTCCAGAGAAGACCAGGTTCACACTCCCGTTGAGGTTGACGGTGTTCCTTCCGGTCAGGTTGACATCCGACCCGGAAGCGAAGGTCCAGTTGCCGGTACAGTTGATGGTTCCGTTGGTAATGATGGCCGTCGAGTCTGCACCCCAGTAGACATCGCTGTTGACCTCTATGAAGTCCGCTGCGTCGTCCATCTCGATCGCGCCGTCGAGGACGACGAGACCGGTGTAATCCGTACCTCCATAGTTGAGTGGTCCGCTGCCGTTGACCCTGAGGGATTCGTCGTAGATGTCCAGCGTCCCGCCGTCGACCACCAACGTCCCGTTGATCGTCGTGTCATCGCTCAGCTGCATCTTCCATAACTTGTCGACGACGACGTTCCAGAAGGCGAATTCGTTGTATAGGAATGTCCAGGTCTCGGTGAAGGTCACGGTGGACGTACCGTGGGTGAACGTCCCGTAATCGTACCAGTGGTTCTTCACTCCGATCTCGGGAGAGTAACCATGGCAATTCACATGTCCGCCGCCAGTTATCCACATGTGTCCGATATTGAGGCGGGCGTCGTCGTTCCTGAGGTTGACCAGGTCCCTGACATAGAAGAAGCTGTTCAGGGTCTGGTTCAGGTATGCATTGCCAGCGGACATGTCGATCGAGCATGTGTTGTTGAGGTAGATCGCACCCCCGGCGAGGAACTCGCCGAACTGGCTATTGTATACGATCTGCCCGCCGTTCTGGATCCAGGTGATACCATCCACGGAGGTCGTGCCTCCGTTGGTGTGGCTGAAGAACAGGTCTCCGTTGAGGGTGAGGTTCCGACCGACGTTCAGGCGTCCCACGTTCTCGAAACGGATCTTCCCGACCGTTGCCACGGTCACATTTCCCATGACGTCCGCCACGCCGACGCCCCAGAACTCGAAACCTCCCCTGTTCACTGCGACGTCTCCATGGACGACAAGGCCTCCGTGATAAACGTCGAATATCTGGTTCTGGACGCTCATTTCTATCCTGAGATCGTCAGTGACGTTCACGGGCTCCGTTCCGGCGAGTTCCACGTTGTTCCCAGTCTTTTCGATCGAGAGCATGTTGAAGTGACTGTCCGGACTGTGGCACTCCATCGTGTGCCATGTCATCGTCGACCCGTTCATGATGCTCTCGTGGCTGCCAGTGAACTGCATCTCCGCTGTGTCCCTGATGTACCACTCGCCCCAGCAGGACAGGACACCAGTGGACACGTCGGTCGTGCTCCCGTTGTTGAAATGGATGTCGCCCTTGACGATTATCTCGTCCGCCGCCCGGGACATCTCGAGCTCGCCGTCCACAATGAGGTTGCCCCGTATCAAGGTCGTCCGCGCGTACGGGTCGAAGACCCCGTCGGCGACAGTCAGGTTGTTCTTTACGACCGACCATGGGGCGGACATCCTGGCATCGGTCGACGAGCCGTTGACGACGAAGTCGTAGTAATCCTTCGTCGCCCCGCCCTGGTAGAAGTAATACGAACCGGAACCCTCGGCATAGATCGTCGAGAGACCGGAGATGTAGTTGTTGTGCATGTAGAAGCTGTCATGACAGTGGACCGTCGTCGTGGAATCCGAACAGTTCACCGCTCCGTAGGCATGGACGATCCCGCGGAAATGTACGATCGTCGCGTTGTTGGTGAGGTCGATCTCCGAGCCCGACACCGTGTACGTCTCACCGTTCACGTCGAGGGTCGCCCCATCGACGGAAAGGTGTGCCGAGGCATTGAGCCTGAGGTTGTTCGTCTCGGCGTCCACGGAGATCACCGGATCGTTCGCAACGTTCGGTATGAACACGTGGTCGGACGACGACGGAACCCCTGTCGGGTTCCAGTTGTTGCCGTTCGCCCAGGCAGTGTTCGTGGACCCGGTCCACGTCCTGTTCACTGCCTCCGCTCCGGGCATGAACATCGCAACGACCGCAAGGAATGCGACCGCTAGCAGACAGATAGTTATCGCTCTCTTCATTTTCGTCACCTGCATCGGTCCGGACCCCGTACGGCGATAGCCCTGGGGCACCTCGCACCCAGGCGGGGTCCCGGAACGACATGTCAATCGACGCCTGGATATTTAATAGTTTAGAAATGGCTGATGGATAACCTTTTCACTGCCCCATGCATACGATTCCGGGGGAGCATGTCGAGGAGAAGGCCCGAGCCAAAGCGAAAACCACTGCTGGGACCGTCCGAGATGTCAGTCGTCTACTACCTCTCGGTAAGCCTGTTCCTGGTCTTCGTCTACGCCCTCGCCGCCAACGTGTCCGGGCTAAACGACCTGGGGATCGAGGGCGAGTACATGCCGCCCGAGATAGTTACGAGGATCTGTTACATCCTGATCGTGGCCTTGTGCGTTCCAATGTGGGTGGACGCGCGTGGACGGGAAGGGATCGTCATCTCACCGGCAGGCTGGGCTGACGAGCTCATGCCGAAGATCGTGCCTTCAGGGGTCTTCGTGAGCGCGGTGCTGATGCTTTTCATGGAGAACAACTGGGACCTGTGGCTCAGGGAATCGTTCGCCGGTACCCTCATGTTCGCCATCCCGTTCCTCCTGCTCTTCCTTCCCCTCCTGTGGCGTGCGGTCGTCAGACACAGGACGGCCGCCATCATACTCACCCTGGGACTGATCATCCTGGCCGGGGGCGAGGTGATGGACCTCACGGAGGGGGGCTCGGTGCTCTCCGAGGAGCTCATAGAACTGCTGAGCGCGATCCTCGTCCTGCACGCGATCATCATCGTTGCCGTGAAAGAGGGAAAGGCCGCCACCCGTCGAGCATACAGGGTTCGGCGGAGGATCGGGTGTTCAGCGGTGGTCCTGTCGATCGGGAACGCAATGCTCCTGTTCGACCATGGGGATGTACCGCCAATCTGGCAGCTGGTGGCTGGGTCCGTCATCTCGATCATCGGCTTCTACCTTGTGTACAGGTCGGCCGGGATGACGACGACCAGGTATCCCCCGTCTGGGACCAGATCGAAGAGAGGTACCCAGAAACGAAAGGGGAAGGGATGAGCCGACTTCGGAGAACGGGAAGGGTTTCTAAAAGTATTTTTATATAAAGTACCCGTGATGTCCCCTCATGAAGGTCATAGTCGCGGAGAACATCGTCAAGCAGTTCGGGGACTTCACCGCCCTCTCCGGGGTTAGCATGTCGATCCCCCAGGGCTCCTTCTACGGCCTGTGCGGACCGAACGGTGCGGGCAAGACCACGCTCCTGAAGATCCTCACCAGCCAGATCGCCCCGACCTCCGGGAACGCGTTCATCTTCAACTTCAACGTCATGCAGGACCCCTTCAAGGTCAAGAAGGAGATCGCGATAATGCCGGAGACGGAGTCGCCTCCCAGCTTCCTCACCGTCGAGGAGTACCTCTACTTCGTCGCCCGCATAAGGGAAATGGAGAACTTCGAGGGTAAGATCGGCGAGTGGATCGACTTCTTCAAGATCGAGGAGAAGCGGGAGACGCTCTGCAAGGACCTGTCAAAGGGGATGAGGCAGAAGGTCATGCTCGCGGCGACGCTGATGCCCGAGACCTCGCTCGTCTTCCTCGACGAACCCTTCATCAACCTCGACCCGATCTTCCAGAGGAAGGTGCGGGCCTACCTGGCCAACTACATCCAGAGGGGAGGCACCATCTTCATGAACACCCATATCCTGGAGATCGCCGAGAAGCTCTGCGACAGGCTTGCGATCATCAACAGGGGTGTCATGATCGGAGAGGGGACGATGTCCCAGCTCAGGAGCCGACCGAACGAGAACCTCGAGCAGATCTTCATGAGGCTCGTCGGCGGCGCGGACCAGTATTACATGGACGGTTTCGATTACGAGGGGTGATGGTCTGGCGGAGCTCCTGAGGACACTGTGGAAGGAAGAGTACAGGATGCACATAGCCATTGGCGGCCAGAACTTCATCCTCCTTCCCGTGCTGATCCTCATCGGAGTTTTCTTCGGCGGGGTCCTCCAGGGAACGCTCGTCCCCGAGATGGACGTCAGGCAGATGGTTCTCCTCCTCCAGATGAGCGTCATGATGACGGGGCTCATCCTCGGCGGGTTCGCCTTCATGGCACCGGAGATCGCCGAGAAGCGCTTCGGCGACATCAAGCTCCTGGTGGCGCAACAGCCCTACCTCCCCATCGAGGTGAAGAGGATCTACTTCCTGATCTACGTGAAGGACATCCTCTTCTACAGCACGATCATCCTGGCACCGATATCTATAGGCCTCCTCGGGGCTGCGGCGCTTCCCATGACGGACTTCACCGTGATCGGGGTCGCTGTTCTCGCAGGCTGCATGTTCCTGACGTTCACCCTGGGATTCGCCCTCGCCTTCGCTATATCAATGGCCTACATCAGGTCAAAGGGGCTCGGGTCGGCACTCATCGGCTCCCTCGGCGCCCTCGTGGTCCTGGCGGTCCTGGCCGACATCCCGGTCAAGTGGATAGTGCCTCCGGTCGGGCTCAACCTCCTGAAGTATTCCGGAGCCGATATCGGAACGGCGTTCGCCCTCGGCATGATGAGCTTCTCGGCCATCATGGCCTTTTCCGCGATGGCCATCGCGTTCTCCAAGGAGAAGTGGGAGTCCAAGGAGCACACGGCGGAGAGCATACTCGACAGGACGGAGGAGCGGTTCTCGTTCACAGGGTTCGACAGCCTCCTCGTGGCGAAGGAGTTCCTCGACATGAAGCGCTCCGGCGGCACGGCTAAGATCGCATTCACCTTCGTCATGCCCATGGGCGCCCTGTTCATGATCAAGATCCTGTCCGACACGATCTCCGACGAGCTCGCCTTCGGACCGGAGTTCTACGCACTGACGATGGGCTTCTTCGGGATGCTCATCTACTACATGATCTCGGGTTCGGACTACCTCAACAGCTACCAGGTCCTGCCCATCTCCCCGGCGGACGTGATCAGGGCGAAGCTCAAGCTACACTTCATGATGTCCGCACTGGTCTCGGTCCTCATGGCCGTGGGCATCGGGCTCCTCTTCGTCGACGCCATGGCGATGTTCGTCGCCCTTCCGATAGTCCTGATAGGGTCCGTCTTCATGGGTGTGGTCATGGCCTACCTCACGGGATTCCGGACGGCGGAGATGCTCCTCGAGCCGAAGTTCCTGGCACTGTTCACCGTCCTCGGCGCGCTGCCGCTCAGCATGGCTGCCGCGCTGTACGGAGTGCTCGGCAGGGACGAGTACCAGGACCTGGTCCAGTTCATGCTCATGGGCATAGCAATCTACATCCTCGCGGGGACCTACGTCTACTACTCGAGGATCGAGAACAGGTGGATGCACGAGTCCTTCGTCCGTTGATCGGCCCTCGCAGTGAATGGTTTATCTATCTCATCAGACATCCAAGGACACCGGAGGTACCGTGGTGAAGTGCCTGAGGTGCGGCCATCAATGGCAGAGGTCGAAATGGACGGAGTACATCTCGTTCATGACCAGATGCAAGAAGTGTGGGTCGAGGATGATCGCCAGGTTCTGACGCTCCCAGGAGTTCCGGCGCCACGTTCCAAAAGTAAGTTATAATGCCGTCGCCATTGCGTTCCCGCAAGGGGGATTACGCTTGTACGAAAAGGGCATGATCGAGGCAGTCCTCGAAGCGACACCCGACATCATGATCATCCTGAACAAGGACGGAGCGGTCTGGTACTGCACCGAGCGGGTCCGAGGTCTCGGATGGACCGCTGCGGAGCTGCTCGGCATGCCGTTCGAGGTCCTCTTCCCCGAGGCGGTCCGGGAGGAGACCCTCCGCGCGGTGGCGGAGGAGCTCCGGAAGCAGGGGGTCGCGGAACTGTCGGTCCCCATCGAGCGGAGGGGGATGACCCCCGTCGACATGTCCACAAGATGGACCGAGTTCAAGGGGATGGACGGTACGGAGGGGGCGGTCGTCATCATAAGCGGGACACCGGCGTCCGCGATGACATCGGAGTACCTCTCGATATTCCGGTATCTCCTTTCCTCCAAGTCCATGGACGAGTTCCTCGGAAAGGTCCTCGACGAGGTCTCCTCCCTCGCCATCGATTCAGTGACCACCTACACGTACAGCGCTGACATCAACCAGTTCTCGGTCATCCACAGCTGGGTAAGGGACAAGCAGGTGAGCCGCGCGGGATTGATCATACCTCCGAACTACACCCACCTCAGCGGTGTGGTGTCTTCGAGGCAGCCGGTCGTCAGACAGTCCCTGGAGGAGGAGAAGAACCTCTTTCCCATCGACAGCCTCCACATGGAGGACGGCGTGAAGGCCGACGCAGCCTATCCCCTCATCGTCGAACGCCAGGTCCAGGGAGCGGTCACATTCGGATCCTTCCAGCCGGACTCGTTCACGCCGGCCCTGAAGAACACCATGGAGCTCCTCGCCGACGTCATCAGCGGATACCTGGAGAAGGAGGTCCGTGACGCGAGGGTGAAGGCGAGTTCGGAGTCGTACAGGGTACTCGCCGAGAGGGCGGAGTACCCGATGGCGATACTGCGGACGGGAGGCGAGATCGCATTCATGAATCCCGCAGCCGAGAAGCTGGTGGGTGTCAAGCATGGGTCACTCTTCGAGGTCCTCGAGGGCGACTCGAGACAGGCGGTCTTCGACGTCCTCGAGGTCGCGGCGAAGGATGGCAGGGCGACCGCGGAACTGCCGTTCGCCGGCACCGTTCACAGGCTGGAGGTCACCACGTCGGAGGGAGGAGCGCTGTTCCACCTCGTCTGGTACGACCTCACCGGAGAGCGGGAGATGGCCGACCTCTCCGCGACCATCGGGAGCATGCCGACGCCCGTCATGCTCGTGGATGTGGATGGAACGATAACATCGTTCTCCTCGACGGCCGGAGAGACGTTCGGGGTGTCGGGGGGATCGAAGATCGCAGACCTCTCCAAGGCTCTCGCGCCGCTCCTCGTCGAGGAGGGCACTGATAGCGCCGAGTTCTCGCACGACGGGAAGCAGTACGAGGTGAGGGTCGGCAGGACGGAAGGCGGAAGGATACTCACATTCACGGACATAACGGACTTCGAGGTCAGGATCGAGAAGACGCGGTCCGAAGCGATGTCCCTGATGCGCGATCGCGACGCGCTGACCCAGAGCGGCCTTGCCCTCATAATTGCCAACGAGGAGGAGGTCGTCATGTGGCCCGAGAGCGCAACCGAACTTACGGGCGTCGACGGTACGGGCATGCGCCTGACCGAGGCCCTCGGCCTGGACAGGAAGGTCCTGAGGGACTTCATCAAGGAGGGAAGGTTCTCCACGGTGGCGGAGTACGAGATCGGCGGGCAGAAGGTCCCCGTTCAGATCACGTCGTACAGGACCGGGAAGAACGTCACCGCAGTCCTGCTCGACCACACGCCCGAGAAGGAGTTGCAGAAGAAGCTCAAGGAGTACGCGGGAAAGCTCGAGGGCGAGATCGAGGAGCTCAGGAGCACCACCGAGAAGGAGAAGGCCGAGGCCACCGGGACCATCGAGGAGAGCCTTCAGAAGCTCTCCGGGATGACCGACATCATGTCCGCGGTCGAGGATGCCCTTGTTGACATCGTCTACATCCGGGACTCCAAGGGGGACATCCAGTACCTGACCCCTTCGGGAAAGAGCATGCTCGGCGTGGACGACACGCCGGTCAGCGCTTCGACCATCATAGCCGAGGAGGAGGACAGGGTCGCGAAGACCCTCTTCACGGACAGGCCGGCGAGCGACGATACGCCGGCTTTCATAACGGTCAAGACCCCCGACGGGGAGAGGATGCTGGAGGTGTTCGAGTCCGTCGTCGCCGATCCCGTCGTGGAGGGGTTGAGGAGACAGGGTGTTACCCCTGCCGGTACCGTCCTGATCGGAGTCGCCAGGGACGTCACGCGGCGTATCGAGATGGAGAGGCAGATCGAGGGTTACACCGCGAAGCTGGAGGCGAAGGCCAGCGAGACGGAGTCATCCATGTCATCCCAGATGGAGGCGATGGGCTCTTTCCAGGAGTTGGCGCTCAAGCTTGCCGCCGCTCCGGACACCGGCGAGGCGGGGAACGCTCTCGTCGGCTGGACTGCCCAGTGGCTGGGTGAGGGTCCGCAGGCGTTCTACATGAGGAACCCGGAGACGAAACGGTACGACCTGATCGCCCATTCATCCCTCCCCAAAGGAGCCACAGACAAGTACTCCGTCCTTCATCAGGACGTCCTGAACGTCAAGACGCTCAAGGAGACTAGGGACACCGTCACGATGGCCCCAGAGGAGGGGCTGGACATAGCCGACGGGGACCTTACCCACGTGCCGATCTTCTCGGGGAAGGACATGGTCGGCGTGCTCGTGACCGGAGGCGCACCGCCGGAAGGCGTGCTCCTGACGGCGGTGAAGACGAACGTCGGCATATTCTTCAACAGGCTCGTGGGTTCGGAGGAACTCGACACCCGGACCGGCGTCCTGAGGGCGGTCATGTCGATGCAGAAGGCGGTGATCACCCCCGCGGACAACGATTCCATCATCTCCGGGTCCATGGGGCATCTCGTGGAGCTCACCAACTGCGATGCGGCCGTCCTCACTGTCGAGGACGGATCGCCAAGGGTGTACGGCATCTATCCAGATGGTGCGCTCGACATCGAGCCGGGCACGGCCGTCGATATGCCGATCGCCCAGCTCACCGAACTCGTGAACCTCGGACAGCTCATGGTCAAGGACCTGTCGGCCGACGGGTCCACAACCGAATTCGAGACGACCCTGAACGGTGCCGGGGTCGGCTTCATCATGGTCATGCCCGTGATGAAGGGTGAGGACCTTGTCGGGTCGATCTACCTCTGCAGGAAGGAGGGCGATCATTTCACACGCCGGGAGAGGGCGACCGCGCTCGACCTGTCCGATGTCGCATCCATCGCAGTGGACAGGGGGTTCACATACGGAACTGTGGCATCACTCTCGAGCGAGAACGAGGCGTTCAGCACCATGTTCGACGGTGTCGGGGACGCCACGGAGGACGGCACCTACATGGCATTAGAAGGGGTCTTCGTCAACGCCAACGACAAGCTCGCAGTGATCACGGGAAGGGACCGTGATGGCCTCATCGGCTCCGAGGTCGCCGACATTATCGCGGACGAGGACCGGGAGAGGGTCAGGGACGCACTCTCCTCCGCCGGTGAGGCCGGCGGGAAGGGTTCCTCATTCATGGTCACGGGACTGCTCGAGGACGGGAAGGACGTGCCTCTGAGGATGTCCTTCGCCCCCACGCTCCACGACGGAAGGCCCGCCGTGATGGGATTCGTCCGCGACATATCGAGTTCGGTCCAGGCCGAGGTCGATATCGAGGAGGCCCGTTCGGCTCGACGGTCCGCCGAGGCCGATCACCGACGGCTGCTGGACGGGATACCGGACGCGGTCATAGTCCACACGGTCACTGACGAGGGGTCCCCGGGGGACATCGTCGAGGTGAACGAGGGCGCGGCGTCGCTCTTCGGCCACAAGGCAGGGAAGCTGAGGGGGATGCCGCTCGTCGAACTGATCTCGGAGGAGGGAAGGGCTGCGATACCCGAGATAATGGGTTCCCTGCTCGCGGACGGTGCGATGGACTATTCCATGGACGTCATCGGTGCCGACGGGAGGTCGATCCCGGCCTCGATGAGGTCTGTCCTGAGCACGGAGGACGGTGTCCACACGGCGGTAACCACCCTGAGGGACCGGACCGCGGACCTTACCGAGCGGAAGGAGCTCGAGAGGGAGCTCGGATCGAAGGCCACAGAACTCGAGGGCGACATCGATAGGGTAATGGCCGAAAGGGACGGACTCATCGAGAGCGCGCTCGATCCGATCCTCACGATCGACGGCTCCGGGAAGATCACATCGGCGAACGCCGCCGCATCCATATTGACGGGGAGGCCCGTCGACGAGATACTGGGCAAGAGGCTCGGCCAGCTCGCGGTCGAGGAGGACCGGACCGGCCTCTCGGAGGCCATCGGCAGGGCGGCCAAGGGCGAGTCGCGGGAACTGCCGCTCCGTATCGAGCGGCCCGCGGGCGGACCAGGCCACACCTGGACGAAATTGACGCCTGCAGGACCGGACTCCGACCAGATCCTCGGGTTCATGAGGGACGTCACGGACTCGACAGGAAAGGGCGACGACCTTCGGTCCGAGATAGAGACACTCAAGGGGAAGATCGGCGAGATGCACACGACCGTGGAGGACAGGGAGCGTGAGATCGCCATGAACGGCGAGATCATGGAATCCCTCAGCGAACTCTACCTGCGGGTCTCCAAGGAGAGGCGAATAGTCCACGCCAACGGAGCGTTCCTCGAGACGACGGGGTTCACAGCGTCGGACATCGAGGGGACGATGTGGCACGACATTGTGCCGGTGGTCAAGAAGGGCGAGGCGGACACTGCCCTCGGGTCGTCCGACACGTTCGAGTTCCCGATACTCATGAAAACGGGCGGCGATCTCCAGGTCGAGTGGCGCGTGGTCCGGGGACCGGAGGCGATGCACCTCATAGGTTCTCCGATCAAGGAGAGGATCGCGGCCGCGGCGGAGCCGGGGACCGTCCATTTCAGGATGAGCACGGGCGGGGAGCTGGAGGAGGTCACCGGTGATACTGAACGGCTCCTCGGATATGAGTCCGACGAGGCGATGGGGATACCCTACTTCCTTACGAAGATCGTGCACCCGGAGGACGCCGATCATCTGAAGAAGAAGCTATTGAAATTGATCAAGTTCAAGGAGTTCGAGCCCAACGACGAATACAGGGTCCTCCGGAAGGACGGTAGGACCGTCTACGTGTCGGAGCACCTGGAGGCCATCTACGACGGGTCAGGCAAGCTCATCGGCGTGCACGGGGACCTTTCGGACGCCACGGGCGACAGGGCCGAGCGCGACAACCTCTCCGGACGGATCAACTTCCTCAAGAGCGTAATAGATTCACTGCCCGGGATGGGCGTCGTTGTGATCGACGTGGACAGGACCGTGCTCCACATGAGCGCGAGGGCCTCGACGATGCTTGGAGCACCGGAGGAGGCGATCGTCGGGAGCCCGGTCGAACGACTCGTCACGGAGAGGCGCGAGTTTATCGAGACCATGAAGGACGCCCTCAGGGAGGGGCGGGCCGCTACCAAGATCACCGCCGCGATGACCGAGGGAAGGAAGAGGTTCCACGCGAACGTCTGCCCCCGCCGGGTCGGGAACGAGATCAAGGGTTACATCCTGACAGTGAGCCCGATGGTGTAGGCCCTGACCCTGCTCAACTGGTCCCGCTCCAGCATTCTTGGCCTTGAGTGGGTGGGAACCACCGGAATGGACGGTGGCGGGGCGAACCCAGCGCCGTTCGATGTATGACAATCTATATATCCGCTCCTGACATATTCACCCCGATATGACGGCCTCGAAGAACACGATACTCCTCGTCGACGACGATCCCAACGATATACTTCTGATAAAGAGGGCGTTCAAGAAGACGGAGATGCCCTATCCCGTGGAAGCTGTCGAGGACGGAGAGAGCGCCAAGGCATATCTCGAGGGTAAGAAGCCATACAGTGACAGGAAGAAGCACCCGTTCCCGTCGATGGTACTGCTGGATGTCAACATGCCGCGTATCTCCGGTCACGAACTGCTCAAGTGGATACGGGGACACAAGGACCTGAAGGAGCTGCCGGTCGTGATGCTGACATCCTCAAAGTCCGGTGCCGACGTCGACAAGGCTGACGAGCTTGGAGCCAACTTCTATCTCGTCAAACCCGTCAAGTTCGAGGAGTACCTCGAGCTCGCCAAGGCGGTCAACCTCTACTGCTCGGTGCAGCTGGCGAAGCCTGAAGATTAGAGTGCGAAGGTTCATTATCGTGAACGATGTTATACATAGAGCCAAAGGCTGGTCGGCGGAACCGGGACCTATGGTCTAGGTGAGGGTGGTTGGATATGACGGCCGAAGGAAAAGGCAGGGTTGGACGGGCATCGGAGAAAGGACGAAGGATGAGGAGGTCCTCCGCGACTGGCCCGCAGTCAAGGACCCACGGACTGGATTGGCTTGCCGAGACATCGACCGCCATGGTGGAACTGTCGGCGGACGATGACGCATATCTTTTCGTAGCCGAGAAGGTCCAGGAATTGATCGGTGACGGGATCGTCGTCATCAGCGAGATCGACGAGCAGAAGGAGATATCCACCATACGGTCACTGGTGGGCCTGGGAAAGGGTTCGAAGCTCCTCATGGACACCTTGAAACGGGATCCCGTGGGAATGGAGTTCCCGATCTTCGAGAGGGAGGGATTCGACCTCGATCGGGGGGAGATCGTTAGACTCCCCGACAATCTCCACACGCTGACCTCGGGAAAATTGTCGAAGGGGGTCTCGAGGACCGTCGAGAAGATATTGGGTATTAAGGAGATCCACTCCATAGACCTCTCCTGGGAGGGACAGATCTTCGGCAACATCTCCCTCATCCTCCGCAGTCCGGGACTCAAGGAGAAGACGACCATCGAGACATTCGTCAGGGTAGCATCTGTCCTTCTACAGAAGCGCTTGGCTGTCGAGGCCATGGTGGACAGCGAGTGGCGCTACCGGAACCTCTTCGAGTCCTCTCCTGAAGGTATAGCCATCATGGATACCGACGGAGTGATCATAGACTACAACGGCGTCCAGTCACACATATTGGGCCTACCGCGTGAGAATGTGATTGGAAAGACGTTCTTCGAGCTTGGCCTGGTCCCCGAGGACGAATTGGAGCGACTAATGGGGATCTTCGAAAGGATCATCGCGGGCGAGGAGGTCGAGCCGTTCGAGGTCGTCATCGAGGAGGGGGACGTCCGACTGGACCTGGAGATCCTACCCGGATTGGTCCGCAAGGGCGGGGAGATCGTGGCGATCCAGGTCATCACGAAGGATGTGACCGAAAGGAACCGGGCCGAGCACGCCAGGCGGGAGCTGGAGGTGCAGTACTCCTCCATCTTCGAGAAGGGGAATGACGGGATCGCCGTACTCCAGAACGACAGGGTTGTCTTCTGGAACGACAGGGTCCTGGAAATCACAGGACTGACCGAGGAGGATATCTCGACGACGGACTTCTCATCCTTGATCTCGCCCGAGGACCGGAAGGCGACCATGGAGCGTTATGAGCGCCGAAAGAGAGGTGAGGCTGTCGAGAGTGTCTACGAGATCACGGTCAAGGGCAGCGGAGGAAGTGTCCCTGTGGAGATAAACGCTAATATCATCGATTATCAAGGAAGCCCGGCAACTCTCGTGTTCGTCCGAGACATCAGCGAGAGGGCAAGGTCCGCGAGGGTCCTCGAAGAGAGCGAGGAGATGTTTCGGCTGGCGTTCGACCATGCCACCATCGGAAGGGCCTTGGCCACTCCGGAGGGCAAGTTCGTGAAGTTCAACCAGGTCGCTTGCGATATGGTCGGATACACGCAGGATGAGATCCTCAAGATGACCTGGATGGACATCACCCATGCGGACCACATGCAGGAGAGCTTCGATCTGATGTCGAAGCTGATGCAGGGACGGATCCCAGCCTTCACCATCGAACAGAGAGCCGTCCGCAAGGATGGGAACATCATCTGGGTGAATCTCACTGTCGTGCTCGCCAGGGATTCCGAGGGGGATCCCATGTACATCATCGGCGAAATGGAGAACATCACTGCACGCAAGCTCGGTGAGATGAAGCATCTGGAGAGCGAACAGAGGTACAAGTCCCTCTTCGAGCAGTCGATGGACGCGGTCTATATCACTCGACGCGACGGGACGATCGTCGACCTCAATCCAGCGGCCTACGCCCTGCTTGGCTATTCGCCGCAGGACATCGAGGACCTGCCTGCTGACCAGATATATGTAAACCCCGAGGAAAGGTTCGTCTTTCAGAAGGAGATCGAGCAGAAGGGCTACGTGAAGGACTTCGAGACGCAGTTCCGGAGGAAGGACGGGAGCGTCATCGATTGCATCATAACCTCGTCCGTCCGCAAGGACGAGAAGGGCCTCGCCATCGGGTATCAGGGTATTATCCACGACATCACCCAGAGGAAGAGGGCGGCGGCCCTGATCGAGGACTCGTTGAAGGAGAAGGAAGTGCTACTGAAGGAGATCCACCACAGGGTCAAGAACAACATGCAGGTGATCTCGAGCATGCTGAGCCTCCAGGCCACGTACATAGAGGATGAGGACATGCTCAAGATCTTCGACGAGAGCCAGAACCGCGTGAAATCGATGGGATTGATCCACAACAAGCTCTACCAGTCGGCGGACCTCTCCGGCGTGGACCTGATGGAGTACACCCAGACACTCGGGGGTCAGCTGATCCATTCGTACGGTGCGGACGCATCCGGTATCACGATCCGGGTCGACGGTTCGGACATCAAGCTTGGGATCGACAGAGCGGTGCCCGTCGGACTGATCCTCAACGAACTCATCTCGAACTCCCTGAAGCATGCATTCCCCGATGGACGGGGAGGTAGGATCCTCGTCAATTTCGAGGGGGAATCCGGCGGGAGGATAACGATCGATTACAGCGACGACGGGATAGGCATCCCCCAGGACATCGACTTCAGGGACACGAAGTCACTGGGGATGGAGCTCGTGACCACGCTGGTGGAGCAGATCGAGGGGTCCATAGAGCTCTCCCGGGACGATGGGACCCGGTTCGTCATCGGGTTCACGGAGTGAACACCGCTGGACGGCAGTAACCTTATTTAACTTAGAACTCGATACGGCAGGTCCCGACGGTGACGGCATGGCGGATAAGAAGAAGGTATCAGGTTCGGGTAGGAAGGCGGTCGAGAAGACCCCGAACGGATATCAGGAACTGTTCAACCGCATCAGGGACGGCTACGCCAGGGTCGACATGGAAGGCACGATCATCGAATCGAACCCGGCATTTCGGGACATGCTTGGCTACTCGGATAAGGAGCTCGCCAAACTTTCGTACGAGGACATCACGCCGGAGAGATGGCACGAGGAGGAAGCGAAGGTCATTCAAGAACAGGTCCTCAAACGCGGTTTCTCAGATATCTACGAGAAGGAGTACATACGGAAGGACAAGAGCGTCTTTCCCATCGAGATAGTCACTTATCTTACCAGTGACGAGAAGGGAATGCCGGAGAGCATGTGGGCGTTCGTCCGCGACATCTCCGAGAAGAGGAGAGCGGAGGAAGCTATCGAATACAGGATGGAGTTCGAGCGTTTGATCGCCACCATCTCATCCGATTTCATCAACGTCCCTGCAGACGAGGTGGACAACGAGATCGGACACGTCCTCCAGCTCCTGGGCGAGTTCGCCGGTGTGGACAGGTGCTACATATTCCAGTTCTCGTCCGACGGCGATACCATGAGCAACACCCACGAGTGGTGTGCCGAGGACATCCAACCGATGATCGAGCATCTCAAGGATGTTCCCAGGCAGGCCTTCGAGTGGTCGCTGAAGATGATCGAGAAGAACGAGGTCGTCCACGTCCCCAGGGTCGCCGACCTCGGACCGGAGGCCCAGGCCGAGAAGGAGGAGTTCGAGCGCGAGGGCATCAAGTCGATGATCATCGTTCCAATGGTCTATTCCGATACCATCATCGGGTTCATCGGCTTCGACTCCGTGAAGATGGAGAAGGGCTGGGCGGACGACATCATCGGGCTCATGCGTCTTACGGGTGAGACCATCGGAAATGCCCTCGAAAGGAAGACCTTCGAGGTGGTCCTCCGCGAGAACGAGGAGAAGTTCAGGACCCTCGCCGAGCAGTCACCCAACATGATATTCATCAACCACATGGGCAGGATCGTATATGCGAACCAGAAGTCGGAGGAGGTCATGGGCTACAAGCGTGAAGAGCTCTATTCACCCGATTTCAATTTCCTGTCGCTGATCGCACCATCCTCACTGGACACGGTAAAGGACAGCTTCGCCAAGCACGCTGCGGGGAAGGATGTCGATCCATACGAGTACTCCCTCTTGACGAAACGTGGAGACGAGATCCGGGCGATTGTGACCTCCAAACTGATCGATTACGAGGGTGGCAGGGCGATCCTCGGCATCGTCACCGACATTTCGGAACAGGCATTGATCCTCGATGCCCTGAAGGTCTCGGAGGAGAAGTTCAGGACACTTTTCGAGAGCTCCAGGGACCCGGTCTTCATCACGACGAGGGACGGGAACTTCGTGGAGCTCAACCAGGCAGGTATCGACCTCCTCGGCTATCCCATGTCCGAACTACGGGAGATGAACGTCGCAGAGCTTTACAGGGACCCGAAGGACAGGGCGCGGTTCATCTCCGAGATCGAATCCCGCGGGTTCGTCAGGGACTTCGAGATCCAGCTTGATCACAAGAAGGGTGCGGTCGTGGACTGTCTGCTTACAGCGACGCTGCGTACGGGCGACGATGGGGAGAGCACATGGTACCAGGGGGTCATCCGCGACGTCACGGAGAGCAAGGCGGCCGAGAAGGCGCTCAGGGAGAGCGAGGAGGGGTTCAGGAACATAGTCAACTCGACGCCCATCGGCATGCACATCTACGCTCTCTCCGACGACGGACGCCTTGTCTTCGTCGGTGCGAACCGTACGGCCGACGATATACTAGGTGTTGACAACCAGCAGTTCATCGGAAAGACCATCGAGGAGGCGTTCCCGCCGCTGGATGGGACTGAGATACCGGACATGTACCGCCGGGCCGCTGGAAACGGTATACCGTGGAGGACGGAGCATGTCGAGTATCAGGACGACAGGATCGCCGGCGCGTTCGAGGTACACGCCTTCCAGACATCCCCAGGGGTAATGGTAGCAGCCTTCACAGACATCACCGAGAGGAAGCAGGCGGAAGAGGCATTGAGGGAGAGCGAGGCCAAGTACCGGGCTGCTATAGAACAGAGCCCCAACGGAATATTCATCATGAACCCTGAAACCCGAAAGGTCACTGAATGGAACGCTGCATTCCAGGGATTCATCGGCTATGACGATAACGAGATGGACGACCTCATGATCTATTCGTTCATAGATCACCCCAAGGACGATATCGATTCCAAGATCGAGGACCTGCTCGCCGAGAGGAGCAAGTTCATCGGCGAGAGGAGCTACATCCGGAAGGACGGCACGAAGATCGACGTCGAGGTCAGCGGTGTGGTCATCCCTGTGGGCGGCCAGGATGCCCTCTGTGTAGTTTCGAAGGACATCACCGAGAGGAAGAGGGTAAATGTCGCTATCATGGAGAGCGAGGAGAAGTACAGATCGTTGTTCGAGGAGGCTAAGGACGGGATAGTCCTGATCGACGTCGAGACCGGAGTGATCGTCGATTGCAACTCCGAGTTCGAGAGGCAGACGGGAAGGGATTACGATTCCCTATGTGGTATGAGGATATGGGAACTGAGACCTGAGGACAAGGTCGATGCCGCAAGGAAGACCTTCTTCAGGATCGCCAAGGAGGGGCAGGGTGGTTCCGCAGAGCTCGACTTCCTGCAACCGGGCGGCGCCCTCGTCCCGATCGAGTTCGAGAGTACCAAGGTCTCCTTCGGCGGCAAGGAGTACATGCAGAGCATGACCCGGGACATCACGGAACGGATGAAGGCCGATCAGACCCTCCGACGGTCCGAGAGGTTCTACAGGACGACGATCGATTCCATGATCGACCCGCTCCATGTGGTCGACACAGACCTGAGGATAGTACTCCACAACGACAGGTTCACAGAGTGGACGTCGGGGTTGGGTATCGAGGGGCCATTCATGGATAGGAAGCTCCCGGATATCTTTCCCTTCCTTCCCCCGACCGTGTGGGAAGAGTACAATCAGGTCATAGATGGCCGGGAACCATTAGGAACGAATGAAGACAATGTTATCGATGGGAGGAGGATCATCACTGAGACCTCGAAGATCCCGGTGGTCGAAGGTGGCGAGGTCACAAGGGTGATCACGGTACTTCACGACGTAACCGAGAGAAAGAGGTCGGAGATCGACCTGATGGAGAGTGAGGAAAGGTATCGCAACCTCTTCGACGCATCTCCGGAGGCCATCGTGATCATCGATTCCGAAGGGAAGATCATGGATTACAACGCTGCGACATCGAGCATCGCCATATTCCCGAAGGAGGACATTCGGGGGCGCTCGTTCGCAGACCTCGACTTCGTGGAGGAGGACAGGATAGACGATTATTTCGAGATGTTCCTCCAACTCCTTGAAGGGGAGGACATAGGTCCGATCGAGGTGAAGATCGATACTGGAGAGGGCCGCACCTGGCTCGAGATATTCCCCGGATTGATCACGAAAGGAGGGCAGGTATCCGGGCTTGAGCTCATCTGCAGGGACATCACTCTGAGGAAGAGGGCCGAGAAGGTGATCCGTGACTCCCTCGCCGAGAAGGAGGTGATGCTGAAGGAGATCCACCACCGTGTAAAGAACAACATGCAGGTGATCTCGTCAATGATCAACCTCCAGGCGGGATACATCGACGAGGATGCCATGCGGTCCGTCTTCAACGAGAGCCAGAACCGTGTTAGGTCAATGGCACTCATCCACGACAAGCTCTACCAATCAAAGGACCTGTCCAGGATCAATTTCTACGAATACATTGAGAGCCTTGGAACCCATCTGATGCAATCCTACGGGGTCGACCCGAACAAGATCAGGTTCGACGTCCACGGAGAACCGATCTTCATCGGCATCGACCGGGGTGTTCCAGCCGGCCTCATAGTCAACGAACTGATCTCCAACAGCCTCAAGCACGCGTTCCCCGAGGGCCAGAAGGGGCGCATAGAGGTGACACTGGCCGATGACGGGGGGATGATGGCCCTCAGGATCAAGGACAACGGGTCCGGGATCCCGGAAGAGATCGATTTCCGTAACACCGAGACCCTCGGACTGGAACTGGTAACCACCCTCGTGTCCCAGCTCGAGGGTGAGATCGACCTCGACAGGAAGAAGGGAACGTCGTTCAACATCGTATTCAAGATAGAAGAGGAGACGGGCGATGAGAGCTAGGATATTGATCGTCGAGGACGAACAGCTGGTCGGAAAGGACCTCGCGAACACCCTGGACAGATTGGGCTATACCGTTATCGGAATAGTCGGGTCCGGCAAGAAGGCTATTGACCAGACCCTCGAGGAGCTCCCCGACCTCGTCATAATGGACATCAGGCTCAAGGGGAAGATGGACGGTATCAGCGCCGCCGAGAAGATACGCGCCGAGGAGGATATCCCCATCGTCTATCTCACGGCATACGCCGACGACACGACACTGGACAGGGCGAAGGGGACCCAACCGTATGGCTACATCATCAAGCCATTCGTGGAGAGGGAGATCTACACGACGATCGAGATGGCCCTCTCGAAGCACGGCGTGGAGCTGAGGATGAAGGAGAACGAGAAGTGGCTCTCCACCGTGCTAAACAGCATCAAGGACGGAATCGTCGCCTCCGACACCGATGGGAAGATCACCTTCATGAACCCGATGGCCGAGGAGATCACCGGGTGGAGCATCCAGGACTCGATGGACAGGCCTCTCAACGAGGTCATCGACGTCGTGGGCGTGAAGGACCACAGCGCCGAGAGCAATGCCAAGGGAGCGGAGCAGGGTGCGCACATCGCCCTCATGGGGCTGAAGGAATCCGTGATCAGGACGGCGTCCCGGGGAGACCTTGACGTTGAGTTCGAGGGCTCCTTCATATACAACGAGCAGGGCGAGATAACCGGCCTTGTGGTCGCGATCCGTGATATATCCGAGAGGAAGGCTGCGGAAGCAGAGCTCACCAGATACCGGGAACATCTGAAGGACCTCGTAGATCAGAGGACCTCCGAGCTCGAGGACACGAACGAGGAGCTCGCCGAGGCGAACGCCGCTCTGGAGACCTTCGCCTATTCCGTTTCACACGACCTGAGGGCGCCTCTCAGGGCCATGGAGGGATTCAGCCAGGCCCTGATGGAGGACTACGGAGAGGTGCTCGACGAGACAGGTGTCGACTACCTCAACAGGATCGTCGGGGCCTCGGGGCGCATGGACTCGCTGATATCCGACCTCCTCATCTACAGCAGGCTCAACATCCCTGACATCGAGACCGAGAGGGTCCATCTCGAATCGGTGGTGCTCGACGCGGTAGCCCAGCTCGAGACGATGGTCCAGGAGAAGGAGGCCGACGTCTTCGTCGACGACCCTCTGCCCGAGGTCATCGCCCACAGGCCGACCCTGACCACCGTCTTCATGAACCTCATGACGAACTCCTTCAAGTTCGTCGATCCGAACGTCGTTCCGATCGTGAGGATCTACGCCGAGGAGGAGGAGAACATCGTCCGGGTCTGGGTCGAGGACAACGGGATCGGGATCCCGTTCGAGTATCAGCAGAAGATATTCCAGGTCTTCGAGAGGTTGCACAGCCTCGAGTCCTATCCCGGTACCGGCCTTGGATTGGCTATAGTAAAGAAGGGAATGGACCGTATGAACGGTTATGTTGGTGTCGAATCCGCCCCCGGCAAGGGCAGCAAGTTCTGGATAGAACTCCCCAAGGCCAAGTGAGACCACCATTAGTGACTATTTCCACTTCATTGAAAATCACCCTTTCAATTTACCTACTGGCTAGCCGTTTTCCTGAAAGAACATGGAAAAGGTTAAATGGATTCAGAACGATGGAAATTATCCATCGGGGTGACTGCAATGAATGCAGGTGAGTCTGCAGTAGATTCCCAATCAGAGTCGGAGATCAGATATCGGACACTGTTCGAAAAGGCCAATGATGCCATCTTCACGATGGATGGCGAAATCTTCACGGAGTGCAACCCGAAAACGCTCGAGATCTACGGTTGCAAATCGAAGGAGGACATCATCGGTCGGAGCCCATGGGAGTTTTCTCCAGAGATACAACCGGATGGCAGGTCTTCCAAGGATAAGGCACAGGAGATGATCACGTCATGCGTCAAGGGAAGGGACCAGAGGTTCTACTGGAAGCATTCCAGACTCGACGGGACCGAGTTCGACGCAGAGGTCTCGCTCAACTGCGTCGAGTTCGATGGGGAGACGATAATCCAGGCGATAGTCCGTGATATCACCGAGCAGATGGAAAGGGAGAACCATATGCGTCAGGACGAGGAGCTGCTCAAGGCCCTCCTGAACGCTCCCTTGGAGTCCGCCATGCTGGTCGGAGAGGGCGGAAGGATTTTGGCGATCAATGATATCGCGGCGGACCGACTTGGCAGAAGTCCGGATGCATTGGTCGGATCAGAAATAACCGACTACCTGCCGCCAACCCTGGTGGAATCGAGATTGAAGTACGCCGAGATGGTCGTTGGTACAAAGAAGCCAGTAAGGTTCGAGGATGAAAGGGATGGAAGGTACTTCGAGAACAGTCTGTATCCGGTCTTCGACACGGACGGGGAGGTCTTGAGCATTGCCGTGTACGCCAAGGATATCAGCGAGCGACGGAGGGCGGAGAAGGCACTTCTAGAGGAGAAGGAATTCACCGATACTGCCCTCGACGCTCAGATGGACACATTCTTCCTGTTCGAACCGGCGACCGGAAAAGCGATCAGATGGAACAAGGCCTTCAACGATGTCACTGGCTACACCGACGAGGAGATAGCCGGGATGCCGGCTCCGGCTTCGTATTACAGCGAAGAGGACCTCGCAGAGGCTGGCTCTTTCATCCAGACGGTCATCGATGAAGGGACCGGAACGATCGAGCTGGAATTGATATGCAAGGACGGTCGAAGGGTCCCTACAGAATACCAGGTCTCGGTCATCGAGGACGATTCTGGTGAGCCGAAGTACATGATCTCCATCGGGCGGGACATAACACGACGGAAGGAGTCGGAAATGGCCCTAATGGAGAGCGAAGAAAAGTTCCACAAACTGTTCGAGACTAGCCCGAACGTGCTTGTCATCAGCAACCTCGAGGACGGCCGGATCATCGATATGAACGAGAACGGCATCCGGAAATTGGGATACCAGAGGGATGAGATCATAGGGAAGACACGGGACCAGCTTGCGATCGTCGATCCAGCTGACGTCGGGACACTCGTGGAGCTGATCAGGAGGGACGGTCTCTATTCAGGGATCGAGCTGAAGGCGATAGCGAAGGACGGGACCGAGAAGTACGGGCTCTTCCACGGTCAGTTGATAGAGATCGGCGGAAAGACGTACCTCTTCCAGACCATCGTCGACCTTACTGAGCGGAAGGAGATGGAAAGGGAGATCGAGAGCTACTTCGAGGTATCATCGGACCTCGTCTGCATGGTCGACCTGGAGGATTACACGTTCATGAAGGTCAATTCATCATTCCATAACATCCTGGGATATGAGGAGACGGACCTGATCTCACGATCGATCCTCGATATCATCCACCCTCGGACCGTTGGGAAGAACCTGGCTAGGATCAAAGAAGCCATGGAGCGGGGAGAGAGGAGCCTACGGGTCGAGGACCTCATGATGGCGAAGGATGGAAGTACACGCTGGGTCGCATGGACCATCAATCCGGACCCGGATAAGAACATCCTTTTCGCATCTGGGAGGGACATCACGCACCGGAAGGAGGCTGAGATGGAACTGAGAAGGCGATTGATGAGATATCGACTCGAGGATGGTGGAACCTACCTCGTCAAGGAGAAGGTTTCAGACCGCTCTCTCGAGTCCCTGCAGGACCTGCTAAATATCGGCCTGTATACCACGGTCTTCTCGCGAACGCCGGAGAAGTCGTTCAGACGGTCCATCCAAGGTGAGTACGACTTCCACTGGCTTGCCAGCCGAGAGAGCGAGGAGGCGTTCTCGCCGGACGTTGAAGGTATAGAGCGGACCATCGAGGGACTCTCTCCCAGAGAGGCCGTTCTGATCGATGGTATCGGATACCTATCAACGAAGAACGGGTTCGACAGGACATTGGCATTCGTCCAGGAGGTCAGGGAATTGGCCTACCTCAAGGACCTGATAGTGATAATCGCTGCAAATCCGGATGCTATCGATGAATCCCAGATGCGACAGCTGGAGATCGAATGCGAGGACCTACTGCCGCTCCACGAAACGATGTTGTCTGCTCAATTGATGGATGTGCTCCGGTTAATCGTCGACCAGCACGACAAGAACATCAGCCCGACATATCTTACCCTCGTGGAGGAGCTGAGGATCAGCCGGCCGACCGCCAGGAAACGCGTGAATCAACTGACAGGGCTTGGTTACATATCCGAAACGAGGAAAGGGAAGTCCAAATCCTTCGACCTCACGGAGAAGGGGAGGAGCCTGTTCAAGAGATAGACCGTTCCGGGATAAGATCGAAAACTGATTCTTTCAACGTTTTCCACGTTCTTTACAGAAACAATATGGTTTTGAAAAGCACCTTGTAGTATCATGCAAGACGTCGAAGTGCATCAGAACGATGGCAGGAAGGTCAGGGTCACGATCACCCTCCAGGAGCAGATCTACGATGAGATCAAACAGATCAGCAAGGAACTGGGAATAAGGCCGTCGACCTGGATGGCAATGGTCTGCACTTCGAAGGCGAACAACATCGAGGTCAACCATATCAGGAACTGAACAAGGGGGATGGACAGTGGGAATTTCGATTCATCAGGATGAACAATCACATGGGTCCGGGGACGATATTGCGTCTTCTACCTGCATCGGTGGCATCACCTCCGCCTTTTGCAAGGTCCCCCGTTACCCGGGCCCCAACCCTGCAACAGGAGGTGGGCCTCATGAATAGGGTTCTGATCGTAGAGGATGAAATGGTAATAGCCACGGATCTCAAACACCGGCTCGAGAGGCTCGGCTACGAGGTCATCGGCATGAGCAGAACGGGAGAGGAGGCGGTCTCGACGGCCATCGAGACATGCCCCGATATCATCCTGATGGACATCCAGCTTGTGGGCGCCATGGATGGGATAGAGACCATTGAATTCATCACCAGAAAGTGCGATAGTGCAGTTCTTTTCGTGACCGCGAGCAGTGACCCATCAACAATGGACCGCCTTGGACTCAGGTCCTCTGATGTGATAATCAAACCGTTCTCGGACAACGAACTCGTCTCGATAATCGAATCCGTAGTGATGCGTCGAGCTCTGAATGACCAGTGCAGGATGGTCGAGGAACCCCTATCGAGGGACCTGGCAGCATCGATCAACAACGAGCCGAGCCCATCAGACGCTTGAGGTCACCCCATGAGAACGATAATCATTGTAGAGGACGAGATGCTCATCGCTAGGGACCTCAAGAGGCGATTGGAACAGTGGAACTACAGGGTCGTCGATATGGTCAGGACGGGATTCGATGCCGTGTCGAAGGTCATTGAGAAGGGTCCGGACCTCGTCCTCATGGATGTCCATTTGAAGGGGGATATGGACGGGATCGAGGCATCGAGCATCATAAGCAGGAAGTGCGACGCATCGATCGTCCATGTCACGGCCAATGCGGACGATGCGACGATGGAGAGGATCCATGGCACCCGGTCCCATGGTCTGATAATCAAGCCCTTCTGCGACGCTGAGATCCTCACGGTGGTCGAAAGGGCGCTACTCCTGCGTGGAATGGAAGGAAGTAGTACCATAACGTCCTGAAGCCCGAGAGGCATGGTCAGGCCGATCGTCCTCTCGAATGTATCCGCCAGTCCAGCAATAAATAAAAACCTTTTATAACGCTCCATTACTATACTGCCCCGGTCAGAGGGCACTGTGGTCGAATGGCGGGAGAAAGGATCGGGCTGGTTACGAGTTCTCATGCTCTGGAAGGCCTAGCCAGCGCCCTCCAGGGAAAGCCCGCCGAGTTCGTACCGATAACCGACTGGTCCCTCCTTGATTCCCACGTTGGTACTCAGGACCTGTCCATCGCTATCATCGACCGGGAGGTCGACTGGTCGGACCAGATGCTGATCGCCAGGGAGATATGGGAGCGCAGCCCGGACACGACCGTGCTCCTTGTCCCGGTGGGGAAGAACCTCTCGGACGTCATCGACGACGTCCTCAGCGGTGACGCGGCCCTGACGAAACAGTATGTCACTGCGATCCCGGTACTCGAAGCGGATGCCGATATCCCCGAAGGTACGATCGTTGAGCCGGAACCCATCCCATATCAAGGACCGGTGGACTCCTCGGCCCCGGATGCATCTCTGGTGGGACCTCCTGTGGTAGACGAGGCTCCGGATGACGATGATGAGCCGACAGTGGTCGAGGCGGTTCCACAGTCCGAGATGGGACCTGAGGAGGTCGTCCATAGAACGTTCGGCGGGATAGCAGAGGAGAGGCCCAAGCCGGTGGTGCACGTCGAAGGGACGCCACCTGTCGAATACCAGGAACCCGTTCAACCGTCCATAATGCTGGGTAAACCGCTATTGGCCCGTGGGATCAGCGATCTGTTCGATGATATCGCAGACCCGATGATGATGAACGAGCTCGATGAGAACGGGATACCGGCCAAGTTCGTCGCAGTGAACGAGATCGGGTGCGCACGTCTCGGATACACCCTCGAGGAACTCCTCGAACTGAAGCCGCAGGACCTCGACGTCTCCGAGGACCGTGAACACATCTTCAGGTACCTCGACGACCTCACCGTGAACGGAAAGGCGACCATGGACACCCTCGTCAGGGCGAAGGACGGGACCATCCTGCCGGTAAGGCTCATTTCCCACATCCAGGTCATCGAGGGCGAGCGGATGGTCATGAGCATTGCGAGACCGGCCATTCCTCCGGAGAAGGCCGCCGCGAAGCCCTACGACGCGGACATAGCGGAGCTCGAGGCATGCACGGACGAGCTCATAATGGCCAACGAGCGGCTCCAGACGGAGGCCGCGGAGCGCTCGAGGACCGAGGAACGGCTACTCGCCGCGATCGAGAAGAACCCGATCCCCACCATCGTCGTCCTCGTCGACGGGACCATCATCTCGATCAATCCGGCCGCCGAGGCCCTCACCGGATACACCCACGAGGACATGGAGCACATCGACGTGTGGAACGAGAAGCTCTATCCGACCGAGGGGTATCGCGAGGCGGTCAGGCGGAACATCAATCTCATCATCTCGGGGCTCGAGCCCGAGACCAACGTATTCCAGCTCACCTGCAGGGACGGGACCAAGAGGATGGTCCAGTTCGAGCTCTCGCTCTTCGAGGGAGGCCACGTCACGCAGATGATAGACGTGACCGAGAGGACGAAGGCCGAGATGGCCCTCAGGGAGAACGAGGAACGCTACCGGACGCTCTTCGAATCGTCAATGGATGCTGTAATGCTCCTCGACGAGAAGGGCTTCTTCGACTGCAACGAGGCGACACTTAGGATGTTCGGGCTTTCGTCGATGGACGAGTTCGTCACCGCACATCCCGCCGACATGTCCCCGCCCACCCAGCCGGACGGGACCGATTCCATGGAGGCCGCGGACGAGCGCATCGCAACGGCCTTCGAGAAGGGCCACAACCGCTTCGAGTGGGTCCACCGGAGGAAGGATGGCACCGACTTCCCGGCAGAGGTGTGGCTGACCGCCTTCACGCTCCACGGGAAGAGGGTTCTTCAGGCCACTGTCAGGGACATCACGGAGAGACGCCAGTGGGCGGAGGTCCTGAAGGAGAGCGAGGAGAGGTACAGGACCGTCATCGAGCGGTCCCACGACTTCGTGTTCATCCTCCAGGGCGGCAGGTTCGTGTTCTGCAACGACAGGACGGTCGAGATCACGGGATACCCGAAGACCGAACTCATCGGCATGTCGCTCGAGGAACTGCTCCACGATGAGGACGGGGACCGGGCCGTCACGATCGAGAGGCAGAGGGAGGAGAACGAGGACGCCCCGAGGGTCTACGAGGCCCGGGTGCTCTCGAAGGACGGCACGGAACGGCATTGCGAGTTCTCGGTCGAGAGGATCGTCTACGAGGGCTCCCCGGCATCCCTGGGGGCGGTCCGCGACATAACTGGCAGGCGGCAGGCCGAGCAGGCCATGGTGGAGAGCGAGGAGAGGTACAGGAACCTTGTGGAGCAGAGTCACGACATGGTATACATCTACCAGGGCGACAGGTTCCTATTCGTCAACGACAGGACGTCCCAGATCACCGGCTACTCGAAGGAGGAACTGTACGACATGTCGATGCAGGACCTCATACACCCCGACCACAGGGAGACCGTCGGGGACCTTGAGGCCCGCAGGGAGGCGGGCGAAGGGGTACCCAGCATATACGAGGCCCAGATCATGACGAAGATGGAGAACCCGAGGCACTGCGAGTTCTCAGTCTCGAGGATCGGCTACGGGGGCAACTATGCGACCCTGGGATCGGTGCGCGACATCACGCTCAGGAGACAGGCGGAGGAGGAGCTCCGTCAGCACAGGGACCATCTCGAGGAGATCGTCGAGGAGAGGACGACGGAGCTGAGGACGGCGTACGACCATGTCAAGCAGGAGGTCGACGAGAGGGAGAAGGTCGAGCAGGAGCTCATCAAGAGCACCGAGAAGTACCAGAACCTCTTCGACAGCGCTCTGGTCGGACTGTACCGGACCCGGATCTCGACGGGGGAGATCATCGAGTGCAACGCCCAGCTCTCGCGCCTGTTCGGATACACCGACAGGGAACTCTTCATGGAGGACTTCAGATCAGGGGACCTCTACATCGACCCGAGCGCCAGGGAAAGACTTCTGGCCAAGCTCAAGGTCGCCGGGAAGGTGGACAACTTCGAGACCCGCTTCAAGAGGAAGGACGGCACGGTCTTCTGGGGAAGCCTGTCTGCGCAGATATTCCCGGAAGAGGGCTACCTCGAAGGGTACCTCGTCGACATCACCGAAGGGAAGTGGGCCCTCGAAGCGCTGCAGGAGAGCGAGCTGCGCTACAGGTCCCTGTTCGACAACATGTTCAACGGATTCGCCTACAACAAGGTCGTGACCGGGGACGACGGATCAGTCAAGGACTGGGTCTTCCTCGAGGTCAACGACTCCTTCGAGAGCTTCACTGGACTGACCAGGGAGGAGATAATCGGCAAGAACGCCACCGATGTCATCCCCGACGTCCGGGATTCGGACCCCGATATGATAGGGATCTTCGGCCAGGTGGCGACCACGGGCAAGCAGACCAGGTTCATCATCAACATCAGGGCCTTCGACAGGTGGTTCTCGGTGTCGGCCTACAGCCCGAGGGAGGGTTACTTCGTTTCCCTCTTCGAGGACATCACCGAAGCGAAGCAGGCTGAGGGCGCACTCCTCGAGAGCGAGGAGAGGTACAGGACCCTCGTCGAGACGATGAGCGAGGGGCTCGGCATCAGGGACGAGAACGGGGTCATCATCTACGTGAACGAGAGGCACTGCGAGATCCTCGGCTATGACAGGGACGAGATCATCGGACGGCCGGTGACCGATTTCCTCGACGAGGACAACCTCCGGATAATGGAGGAGCAGATGCGCATGAGGAAGGAGGGGGGATCGAACTCCTACGAGGTCGCATACATCAGGAAGGACGGATCGAGGGTGCAGACAATCACGTCGGCCGTTCCCGTCTACGACACCGAGGGACACTACAAGGGTGCGTACGCGGTCGTCCTGGACATCGCGGACCTCGTGACGGCCGAGAGTGCGCTCGAGGAGAGCCAGAGGGCTCTCGCGACCCTGATGAGCAACCTCCCAGGGATGGCCTACAGGTGCCGGAACGACAGGGAGAGGACAATGGAGTTCATCAGCGAGGGGTGCCTCGACCTTACCGACCACCACCCGTCCGAGCTGATCGGTAACAAGCAGCTCGCGTACACGGAGCTCATCCACACCAACGACAGGGAGTACGCCTGGAACGAGATCCAGACCAGCCTCCGAGATAACAAACCGTTCCAGCTCGTCTACAGGATCCATACGGCCCGGGGCGAGGAGCGGTGGGTGTGGGAGCAGGGCCAGGGAGTGTTCGACGAGGCCGGCAACCTGCAGGCCCTCGAGGGCTTCATCACCGACACAACCGAGAGGATCAAGGCGGAGGAGGACATACGCCGCCGGGACGACATCCTCGAGGCCGTGGGCTTCGCTGCAGAGCGTTTCCTCGAGACGACATACTGGGAGGAGGGGATCAAGGAGATCCTGTCACGCCTGGGCAATGGGACCGACGTCTGCCGCGTCTACATCTACGAGAACGAACCCGTCCCTGGCGGCGGCATGCTCACCACACTGCGTTACGAGTGGACCGGTGCGATAGCCAAGCCGCAGACGGACCTCGCAGTGAACACCATCCCGATCAACGAATCACGGCTGGCCTTCTGGAAGGGGCCTCTCTCGAGACAGCAGGTCACCCAGGGTCACGTCCGTGACTTCCCGGACCGGTGGAGGGCCCAGTACATGGACCTTGGCGTCCGCTCGGTGACCTTCGCCCCGATCTTCGTAGGACACGACTGGTGGGGGACCATCGGATTCGACGAGTGCCGGACCGAGAGGGTATGGTCCAACGCGGAACTTGACGCCATCAAGGTCGCTGCGGACACGTTCGGCGCTGCCATACAGAGACAGTACGCCGAGGAGGAGCTCATCATCTACAGGCGTCACCTCGAGGAGCTCGTCGCGGACAGGACGGCAGAGCTCGAGGAGTCCAACGCCGAGCTCGAGGCGTTCGCATACTCCGTATCACACGACCTCAGGGCTCCCCTGCGAGCCATGTACGGGTTCAGCCAGGCCCTGATGGAGGACTACGGCGAGAAGCTCGATGACGTGGGCAGGGAGTACGCCCAGAGGATCATCAGCGGGTCCGAGAGGATGGACTCCCTCATCCAGGACCTCCTGGTCTACAGCAGGCTCAGCCTGACGGATATCACGCCCGAGCCGGTGGAGCTCAGCGAGGTGGTCGAGGAGATCCTCGAGCACCTGAGGCACGACCTGTCGGCGAGGGATGTGAAGATCACGGTGGGCGATTACATGCCTTCGGTCATGGGAAACCCGCCGACACTCACGCAGGTGATAGTGAATCTCGTGACGAACGCCATCAAGTTCGTCGATCCGGACGACAAGCCAGACCTCCGGATATACGCCGAGGACAGGGAGGATTGGGTCCGGATCTGGGTGGAGGACAACGGCATCGGGATAGCTCCCGAGCACCAGGAACAGATTTTTAGGGTGTTCGAGCGTTTACATGGCTCCGAGGAGTTCCCCGGGACGGGCATCGGGCTCGCGATCGTGCGGAAGGGAGTCGCCCGGATGAACGGGAACGTCGGTCTGGAATCGGAGGTCGGAAAGGGCAGCCGATTCTGGTTCGAGCTCCTGAGGGAGGAATGAAGATGAACGTCGAGAACTACACGATCCTGCTCGTCGAGGACGACCCGAACGACGTACTGCTCGTGAAGAGGGCATTCAAGAAGGCCGAGATCGGGAACCCGATCCAAGTCGTAGAGGACGGAGACCAGGCGCTGGACTACCTGGCCGGGAACGGCCAGTACGCTGACAGGGAAGCGTATCCCCATCCGGTCCTGCTCCTCCTGGACCTAAAGCTCCCCCGGAGCTCCGGGTTCGACGTGCTCGCTTGGCTCCGCAAGCATCCGGGCCTGAGCAGGTTGCCGGTGGTCGTGCTGACCTCCTCAAAGGAGATCTCGGACATCAAGAGGGCCTACGACCTCGGCGCCAACTCGTATCTCGTCAAGCCCGTCAATTTCGATTCACTGCTCGAGATGGTTCGGGCGCTCAATCTCTACTGGCTCATACTGAACGAGAGTCTTGGTGTTGCGGATGAAAAGACCTGAGGTGGAAGCAGGCGAGGCGGAGAAGGGACGGGGAGCCGGAGGCATCGAGCGGGACCTCGGGGACCTGTACGACAGGGTACCGATAGGGCTGTACCGGACGACCCCTTCGGGGGACGTCGTCGACGCGAACCCGGCACTTCTCGAGATGCTCGGATGCCCGGACCTCGATACCCTTCGCGGTATGAACGCCGGGGAGTTCTACGTGGATGACAAGGTTCGCCGCGAATGGACGAGGAACATGGCCGAGCACGGCGTGGTCCAGAACTTCACGGCCCAGATGAGACGGGTCGACGGCGGGACCATCTGGATGGTCGAGAACTCCCGCGAGATAAGGGATGAGAAGGGAGACCTCGACTATTACGAAGGGAGCTTCCAGGACGTCACCGAATCGATCATGATCGAGCGGGCCCTCAAGGACAGCGAGGAGATGTTCCGGCTCCTGTCGGAGCAGTCGCTTCTAGGGATAGCCATCCTGCAGGACGGCGTCTTCAAGTATGCCAACCAGGCGGCCGCTAACGCCACGGGCTACTCCATCGACGAGATAACCTCCTGGGCACCGAACGAGTTCGCGAACGTCATACATCCCGAGGACCTTGACTTCGTCATGGAGCAGGCCAGGAAGAAGCAGGCCGGCGAGAAGGACGTCGTCAACAATTACCAGTACAGGTTGATCAACAAGGCCGGGGAGACCAAATGGGTCGATATGTACTCCAAGACGATCGAGTACGGCGGTCACTTCGCAGACCTCGTCACCTTCATCGACATCACGGGCAGGAGATGGGCGGAGGAGGCGTTGGGAACGGCCGTCCGCCAGTGGGTGTCGACATTCGACTCCATGGGAGACGCCGTCAGTCTTCTGGACGAGGACGGCGTGATCATACAGTGCAACAGGGCCACCGCGAAGCTCATCGGGAAGCCGTTCACGGAGATCATCGGATCCAACTGCTACGAGCTCATCGGGGGTCCGGAGGGACCCGAATCGGGATGCCCGATGGGTGACGTGCTCAGGTCGCGTGCCCGGGCTACGAAGGTGATCCGATACGACGACAATTGGCTCGAGATCACCATCGATCCGATCCTCGACGAGAACGGTGCGATCACGGGCGCGGTCCATATCATCTCCGACGTCACGGAGAGGGTCGAGGCTGACGAGAGGACGAAGGCGTCACTGAGGGAGAAGGAACTGATGCTGAAGGAGATACACCACAGGGTCAAGAACAACCTCCAGGTGATCTCCAGCATGCTCAACCTCCAGGGCGAGCTCGGGAAGGACATCCCGACGGAAGAGCTCTACAGGGACAGCCAGAACCGCATCAAGTCCATGGCGCTCGTCCACGAGAAGCTCTACCGGTCGGAGGACCTGTCGAGGATCGAGCTCCTGGACTACATCGACACATTGATATCGGGACTCAAGAGGTCGTACCTCCACGAGACCGGCAGCGTCACCATCGGAATGGACGTCGAGGACATCCATCTAGGGATCGACGCTGCGATCCCCTGCGGGCTCATGATCAACGAACTCGTTTCCAACTCCCTCAAGCACGGGTTCCCAGACGGCCGCGAGGGAAGCATTACGATCGGGTTCCATAGGTCCGAGGAAGGGGGGATGGTGCTCAGCGTCGTTGACGACGGGATCGGTATGCCCGAGGGCGCGGACCCCCGGGAGATGGAATCCATGGGCATGGTCCTGATCAGGACCCTGGTCGAGCAGCTCGAGGGCAGCATTGAGATCCTGAACGGACCGGGCGTCGGGTTCAGGATCGAGTTCGAGGAAGGAAAGGAGGAAGATTGATGGCGAACATCAAGGTGCTGGTCGTAGAGGATGAGAAGATCGTCGCGAAGGACATCCAGTACAGGGTCAAATCGCTGGGTTACGACGTGTGCGGGATAGCGTCCACGGGCGCCGAGGCCGTCGAGAGCGCCGAGACCTACAGGCCCGACCTGGTCCTCATGGACATTCAACTGAAGGGCGATCTGGACGGCGTCCAGGCGGCCGACAGGATCCGATCGTTCCTCGACATACCGATAATCTATCTCACGGCGTACAATGACAAGGTCACACTGGACAGGGCGAAGCAGACGAACCCGTTCGGATACATACTGAAGCCATTCGAGGACCGGGACCTGTTCACGGGCATCGAAATGGCCCTCAACAAGCACAGGATCGACAAGAGCATCCGAGAGAGCGAGAAATGGCTCTCCACCGTCCTGCAGAGCATCGGAGATGCCGTGATCACGACCGACACCGACGGCATCGTCACCTACATCAATCCGATTGCCCAGGAGCTGACGGGATGGTCCCAGGAGGACGCATACGGAAAGGCCCTGGACGACGTCTTTAGGGTGGTCGACGACCAGAGCGGTGAGAGGTTCACGAACACCGCCCAGCAGATCCTCGAGGGGGAGCTGGAAAAGCAGA
The DNA here is from genome assembly GCA_028279595.1 of Thermoplasmatota archaeon. Lineage (GTDB taxonomy): Archaea > Thermoplasmatota > JAKEGO01 > JAKEGO01 > JAKEGO01 > JANQNK01. Next base: position 217,522 of record JANQNK010000003.1, on the reverse strand, counting down.
GGGCGGAGAACCCTGTACTCATTTCGAAGGACGGTTCGGAGCAGATGATCGAGTACCGCGGGACGCCCATCAAGGACGAGATGGGGACCATAGGCGTTGTGATGGTCGTGTTCCACGACGTAACGGAGAGGCTTCGGGCCGCCAAGGCGCTGATGGAATCGTTCCAGACCTCCGCCGACATCGTGAGGTCGATCCCGACCGGACTCCTCATATTCCAGCGCGAAGGCAAGGACCGCCTGGTGCTACTCGAGGGGAACCCGGAGGCCGAGCGCCTGATCAAACGCTCCGTGGACGAGTGGATAGCCAGGGAGATGGAGGACATCTGGCCGCCCATCGCCGACCTGAAGCTCAAGGACGCCTTCCTCGAGGTCATGAGAACCGGCGAACCCTTCGAGGAGGAGGCGTTCCACCTGAAGGGCGAGCTGTCGGAGGGCTACTACAACATCCGCGCCTTCAGGATGCCGGGCAGCAGGCTCGGGATCGCCGTCAAGGACGTGACCCAGCAGAAGAGGGCGGAGATCGAGCTCGAGAAGGTCTCGAACTTCCTCAAGTTCATCGTCGACAACGCGAACGACTGGCTCACGGTCATGGACGACAGCATGAACGTCCTAGTGTGGAACAAGGCGGCGGAGACCATTAGCGGTTACGAATCGGAGGATATCGTGGGCGGGACCGAGATCTGGAAATGGCTCTATCCGGACAAGACGGCCAGGGAGGCCGTCAAGGAGAGGTTCAACCGGATCCTCGGCGGAGGGGAGATGGACCAGGACCACGAGACGGTGATCAAGACCAAGTACGGCGGCGAGAGGACCGTCGCCTGGAATGCAAGCCGTCACTTCGACGAGAACGGCCTAGTGATCGGGGTCATCGAGGTCGGCCGCGACGTCACGGAGAGGAAGAAGGCTGAGGAGCGGATCCGCGCCAACCTGAGGGAGAAGGAGATCCTCCTCAAGGAGATCCACCACAGGGTCAAGAACAACCTCCAGATCATATCCAGCCTCCTGCACCTGCAGTCGAAGAAGGTCTCGGACGACGTCTCGCATCTGATGTTCATGGAGAGCATGAACCGCATCAGGACGATGTCGCTTTTACACGCGAAGCTCTACGAGTCCGATGACCTGGCCAAGATAGACTTCGGTGAGTATCTTTCCACACTCACGTCGTTCCTCTTCCAGTCCTACGGGGTGAACTCGGAGGTCGTCGCGTACGAGATCGACGTCGGGGACATCCACCTCAGCATCGACACGGGTATCCCTTGCGGGCTCATTGCGAACGAACTGATATCCAATGCACTGAAGTACGCCTTCCCGGAGGGAAGGAAGGGCAAGATATCCCTCTTTCTGAAGGAGACTGCTGACTCCGAGTACGAGCTCAGGATATCCGACGACGGCGTCGGTCTGCCTGAAGGGATCGATATCGGGGCAAAGGACACGCTCGGCATGCAGCTGATAGGATCACTGACCGACCACCTTGACGGAACGGTGGAGATCGACAGGAGCGGCGGGACCGCGTTCGTGATCAGGTTCAAGGACCTGAAGTACAAGGACAGGACCTGAACACCGTCGAACCGAGATATCGACGGTCCTGTTTCATATATAAAGGACCGTGGTTATTTGCAGGAATACAAGGGTTACGAGCACATAACACATATATAGTATACAGGGACATTCGTTGAGCGGTGGAGTCGGTGGGACGAAAGCGCTATGACGCTGGTGGAACCGAATTTTCCGGACACGGTCCATCCAGAGGTATCGTTCATGGCTCCCTAGTATGGAGGGGGCGCAACTGAACATCTATGCATACCTCTCGTTCAACGCGTTCGTCGTCTCGGCGTTCGTCGCCCATATCGTACTGAGGAATTCGAGCGATCAGAAGAGCCGGATGTTCGCGATCCTCTCATTGACGATCGCCGCCTTCGCATTCATCGAGTTCCAGCTCAGGATAGCCGGGGATTACGAGATGGCGGAATTCTGGTTGAAGGCCTATACACTGTGGCCCTTCGCCGTCGCGCTCCTCCTGAATTTCGCACTGGTCTACACGGAATCGACCGAATTCCTCAAAAGCAGGCTCTCATACGTCCTGATCTACGGTCCCGCCTTCATCCTGTCGTCGTTCGGCCTGTTCATGGATGAGTTCATGGGACGCCCCGATAAGTATTACTGGGGATGGACCTACGAGAGCATGGGGGACCCGATCATCGGAGCGGTCATTCCCATTTGGGCCGTCCTCATGAGCTTCCTCGCACTCTACCTCTGCCTCAGTTATTACCTGAAGCAGGAGGATGCGGAAAAGAAAGGGCAGGCGAAGTTCGTGACCGTGGGCCTCGTGGTCCCGATCCTCTTCGGAAGCTTCTCATCCATCGGCCAGATGCTGGCGGGAAGCCGTTATCCGGAGATGCAGATAACGTCGTTCACCTTCGGTAACTTCTTCATCGCATACGGGATATCGAAGTACGGCCTCTTCAACATCAATCCCGCGACAGCCGCCGGGAACATCACAAGGAACATGTCGGATTCGCTCTTCCTCGTCGACAGCACAGGGACGATCGTCAAGGTCAACAAGGCCGCTAGCAGGCTCACCGGGATGACCGAGCGGTACCTCATCGGGATGCCGATGACCAAGATATTCACCGGCAGCGACGGGAAGGCCCTTGGCGAGAGATGGTACAAGCAGGTCGTCGGAAAGGACGCGAAGAAGTACCTCGATGCCAGCATCATGCGACCTGGCGGTAGATCGATACCCGTCTCCTTCACGACCTCGGTGATCAGGGACGCGTCCGGGAACGTCCAGGGCCTGGTCATGCTGGGGCGGGACGTCACGGAGAGGCGAAAGACCCAGGAGAAGGAGAGGAAGTACTTCCACGATATGGCACTGCTTTCGCAGATGACCGTCGAGTACGCCGACCTTCCCATGGAGTACGACATCTTCGAGTTCATCGGGGACAAGGTCCTCGAACAGATCGGCAAGGGATACATCTTCATGCTCTTCTATGATGATAGGAAGGACGCCATGGTCATAAGGTCCGTCCACGGGATCGATGATAAGGCGCGTAAGGCGTTGAAGCTCATCGGGAAGGACATCGTCGGGATGGAGTTCCCGTTGACCGATGAAGCCAGGTTCAAGGGTGACAGACCCCATCTGAAGAAACTGGAGGGGGACCTCGCCGCATTGACGAGCGGTGTCCTGCCTGCATCCGTGATCAATACCGGCGGCAGGATGATGGGGATCAGGAGCATCTACGAGATGGGGATAATCAACGAGGGAAAGCAGTTCGGTTCAGTTATTATCATACCGAAGAGGAAGAACGAGCTCGAGGACCTGGAGCTCATCGAGGCATTGATCAACCAGGCCTCGGTCGCAATTCAGAGAAGGCAGGCACAGATCGCGATCAAGGACATGGAGGACAGGTACAGGTCCCTCTTCGACGGCTCGATGGACGCCGTTTACACTAGCGATTTCGAGGGTCACTTCATAGACGCCAACCAGGCGGCCCAGGACCTTACAGGATACAGGAAGGAGGAGATCGGCGGAGTGAACTTTGCTACCCTGCTCGAGGAGGAGGACCTCGAGAAGGCGTTCGGGACCGTGGAGGAGCTGATGAAGGTCGGTTATCAGCGGGACCCTGTGGAGTTCAGGCTCAAGCGCAAGGACGGCAGCCGTGTCTGGGTCGAGGTCATGTCATCGCTCGTCCTGAAGGGAGGGGTCCCGGTAGCGATCCAGGGTATCGCAAGGGACATAAGCGCGAGACGGAAGGTCGAGGAGGCCATCCGGGAGAGCGAGGAGAAGTACAGGACCCTCGTCGAGAGGAGCCACGACGGGGTCTACATCGAGGCCATCGGCGGACTGGTCTTCATCAACGAGAGGGTCTGCGACATCACCGAGTACAACACCAAGGAGCTCATGGAGATGAGCATGCTCGATCTCATACACCCCGAGGACCGCGAGGTCATTGAGGAGGTCACCAAGGCGCGGCGTGAGGGGAAGGGCGCCCCCCACACCTACGAGGCGCGCATCATGACACGTCGAAAGAACGTTAGGTACTGCGAGTTCTCGGTATCCAACATCATGTTCGACGGCGACTACGCCGAGCTCGGAGCCGTCAGGGACATCACGCTCAGGCGTCAGGTGGAGCATGACGTCCAGGACTACGCGAAGGCGCTGGAGCGAAGCAACAAGGAACTGGAGCAGTTCGCCTACGTGGCCTCCCACGACCTGCAGGAACCATTGAGGATGGTCGCCAGCTATGTCCAGCTCCTCGAACGCCGGTACAAGGGCAAGCTTGACGACGACGCCGACGAGTTCATCGAGTACGCCGTGGACGGAGCGAAGCGGATGCAGACGCTCATCAACGACCTGCTTCAATACTCACGCGTCAATACGAGGGGAAAGCCGTTCGAACCCCTCGAACTCCAGAAGATATTCGACATCGCCACCGCGAACCTCAAGATAGCTATAGAGGAGAGCGGTGCCGAGATCACCCACGATGACCTCCCTCCCATCTCGGGAGACCCGTCGCAGCTCGCGCAGCTCATGCAGAACCTGATGGCCAACGCGATCAAGTTCCGCGGCGACTCTTCGCCGAAGATACACGTGGGAGTGGAGCAGGAAGAGAGGATGTGGAAGATATCCGTCAAGGACAACGGCATAGGCATCGATCCGGAGTACAAGGAGCGCATATTCGTCATCTTCCAGAGGCTTCATGGCCGGGAGGAGTACGAGGGCACCGGGATCGGTCTGGCGGTGTGCAAGCGGATAGTGGAAAGACACGGTGGGGAGATCTGGGTCGAGTCCGAGCCCGGCGAGGGCGCAACCTTTAATTTCACCTTCCCGATTAACAGGAGTGAGACGCCATGATGGATGGAGAGAGCTTCGAGGGAGAGATGATGGCAGTGAACAAGATGGGAGAGACCGTTGAGATATTGCTTGTGGAGGACAATCCCGGGGACGCGCGCCTCACCTTGGAGGCGTTCAAGGATGGGAAGGTGCGCACCAATCTGAACGTCGTTGACGACGGACAGAAGGCCATGGAGTACCTCAGGAAGGAGGGGAAGTACGCAGAGAAGCCCCGTCCCGACATCGTCCTTCTCGACCTGAACCTTCCGAAGAAGGACGGCAGGGAGGTCCTGGCGGAGGTCAAGGCGGACGACGACCTCAAGCTGATCCCCGTGGTCATCCTCACGACATCGAAGGCGGAGGAGGACATCCTGAACACGTACGATCATCATGCAAACTGCTACATCACGAAGCCGGTGGATCTCGGACAGTTCATGGAGGTCGTGAAATCGATCGAGAACTTCTGGCTCACGCTGGTGAAGCTCCCGCGCGGTGACGGAGATGGATGACCTAACCACGAAGGTCCTGTTGGTCGAGGACAATCCGGGCGACGCCCGGCTGATGCAGGAGATGCTACTCGAGGTTGGTGCCACGAGCATCGACCTCCAGAGGGTCGAGACGCTGAAGGAGGGCATCGACCTCATCAACGACGAGAAGTTCGATCTGATACTCCTAGACCTCACACTTCCAGATTCGAGCGGTTTCGACACGTTCCTCGTCATGAATGCGCATGCGCCGTCGACCGCGATCATCGTGATGACCGGACTCGACGACGAGACGATAGCCTTGAGGGCCATGCGCGAGGGGGCGCAGGATTACATCGTCAAGGGGAAGGCCGACGGGGCCCTGCTGGTGAAGGCCATCAGGTACGGCATCGAGCGGCAGAAGGCGGAAGAGCAGATCAAGAGATCCCTGGAGGAGAAGATCTGGCTCCTCAAGGAGATCCATCACAGGGTCAAGAACAACCTCCAGATCGTTTCCAGCCTGTTACAGTTACAATCACGCTTCATCGAGGACGAGGTCGTCCTCGACATCTTCAGGGAGAGCCAGAACCGCGTCAAGTCCATGGCGCTCGTCCATGAGCGTCTCTATCGGTCCGACGACCTCGAGTCCATCGATTTCTCGGACTACACGAGGACCCTCATCAACCAGCTCCGCAGGACCTACTCGGCAACGTCGAAGAACGTCGCCATCGAGATGAACATCGAGGACATCAACCTGAACGTGGAGACGGGCATTCCCTGCGGTCTCATGATAACGGAGATGGCCTCCAACTCCTTCAAGTACGCGTTCCCCGACGATCGTAAGGGGACGATCTTCATCACCCTGGCCAGCACCAACGGCGGATACATGCTCAGGGTGGCGGACGACGGCGTGGGCCTGCCGGACGATTTCGACTTCGCTTCTACCGACTCACTCGGAATGCAGCTGGTGAACACGCTCGTGGACCAGCTCGACGGGACCATCGATATCGACAGCTCAGATGGGACGAAGTTCACCGTTGAGTTCCAGGAGCAGAAGTCGAAGAAGAGGAGTGAGGGTCAATGACCGGGATCCTGGTCGTCGAGGACGAGAGCATAGTCTCGATGGACATCCAGTCGACCCTGGAGGCGCTCGGATACGACATCGTGGGTGCGGCCGCCACGGGTGACGACGCAGTCGCCCTGGCCATCGACAAGGGACCCGACCTGGTCCTGATGGACATAGTCCTCAAGGGCGACATCGACGGCGTCGAAGCGGCCGAGCGTATCCGCGAGAGGATGGACATACCGATCGTCTACCTCACCGCATACTCGGATGACGATACACTATCAAGGGCAAAATTGACCGATCCGTTCGGGTACATACTCAAACCCTTCGAGGAGAGGGAACTCCACACGAACATCGAGATGGCCCTCCACAAGCACAAGCTCGAGACGGATCTCCGAGAGAGCGAGGCCCATCTGCGGGACCTCTTCGACAATTCGATGGACCTGATCCAGCAGGTCGGTCCACAGGGTGAGATCATCCATGTGAACCGGGCATGGAAGGAGACCCTGGGATTTGCCGATGAGGACCTACCCGGTCTGAACGTATTCGACATCATTTGCCCCGATCATCGCGAGGAATGCATGGTGATGTTCAAGGAGGTCATGTCGGGCAGTCCCCTCGCCGGTATCGAGACCGAGTTCATGACCAAGGATGGGGACCGGATAACCGTCGAGGGGAACGTCAATGCGCTCGTGAAGGACGGTCAGGTCGTCCTGACCAGAGGGTTCTTCAGGGACATCACGGAACGGAAGAAGGCGGAAGCGCTAGAGCGCGAGAAGGCCAAGGGAGAGGTCTATGGATTCCTCATCAGCGCCCTGCCGGTATTCGCTGGCAGCGTCCCCGCAAAGGTCCGGGACGAGCTCATCAAGAGCTTCGCGGAGCGCTTCGAGGCCCAGATGAGGCCCCGATTCCTCGAGGATTCGGTTTGCTCCCTTGAAGAGGGATCGGAACAGCTTCCCGACTTCCAGTGCCTTCAGGGATGGATAGCCACGCTGTTCCAGGACGTCGGCATCGAGACCGAGATGGTCGGTGATGAACTGCATTTCAAGGCATGTCCGTGGGTAGAGGAGGCACGGGGGAACCCTGTGTTCTGCCTCGTGTGCCGGACCATGGTCATGAGGAGCGCGGGATGGACGGACGAGAAGGTGTCGGTGGCACACAAGACCACCATCGCCGGCGGAGCGGACACCTGCAGCTTCGAGTACAACATCAGCACGAAGGATAAATAGGAAGGAACGGATAACGGTTTGACGGAGTGTGTGGAAGATGGACAGGATATCGACGGGGATAGAGGGCATCGATGAGGCGCTCGGCGGATTTCCGGTTGGCAGGACGATCGTGGTGACTGGGAACGCAGGAGCGGGAAAGACCATATTCTGCCTCCAATTCGTCAATGCATGCATGAAGGCGGGGCTGAACACCGTCTACATGGCCAGCGAGGAGGACCCGAACGACCTCATAGCGCAGGCGGAATCGTTCGAGTGGGACCTCAAGGGCCCGAAGGACGCCGGCACATTGAACTTCATGGACCTTGCCACCCTCGACGACATCGAGATGGAGATGGCAATGATCATCACCCACGAGGCCAGGAAGGGCAACTTCGTCGGGATCCTCCAGGACCTCCCGGAGGGAACGAAGGCGGTCGTCATTGACAGCCTCGGCAGCTACACGGCGAACCTCACGGTCCAGGACTTCAAGGACCAGTTCGGCCTCCTCATCCACGGCCTCAAGCGGAAAGGGATTACAGCCCTCGTCATTATCGACAGCGCGACCTCCAAGGAGTTCAATGACATGGCGCTCTTCTGGGCCCACGGGGCCATACGCCTGCAGAAGCGCGACAATCCGTACACGGGGAACAGGGAGCGCGCGATGGACATCATCAAGATGCGGAACACGCCGACGCCGACCGAACTCATGACGTATGACATAGGCGCTGGCGGCATCACGATCGCCAAGTGAGGAAGCAGCAGAGATCAGATGCGGGGCAATCGATAGTATCGCGGTCTAACCATGAATATCGACCGGTGAGTGGATGGAAACCAGGGTAATGATCGTCGAGGACGAGAGGATCGTCGCAGAGGACATCAAGCGGAGCCTCATCAACATGGGTTACGAGGTCACCGGAATATCGTCCAGCGGCGCCCTCGCCGTCGACACCGCGTTGTCCGACAGACCTGACATCATCCTGATGGACATCAAGCTCAAGGGGGAGATGGACGGGTTCGCGACCGCGGGTGAGATACGTTCCAAGGTCGACATCCCGATAGTCTACCTGACCGCCTATTCCGACAACGCAACCGTCGAGAAGGCGAGGGAGACCAGCCCCTACGGATATCTTCTGAAGCCCTTCGAGGGACGGGAGCTCCACACCACCATACAGATGGCCCTCTACAGGCACAAGATGGAGGCGAGGCTGAAAGCCAGCGAGGAGGTCTACAGGACCCTCGCCGAGCACAATCCCTCCGGCATCTTCATGCTCCAGAAGGGCAAGTTCCGCTATGCCAACCAGAGCATGGAACGGATCCTCGAGACCGACAGGTCCGAGCTCGAAGGCCTCTACTTCACCGACACCATCCACTCGGCCGACAGGGAGAAGATGCAGGACCTGTACGAGCGGGCGGTCAAGGGCGAGACACCCAACTCCGAGATCCGCATGAAGACCCGCGAGGGGTACAGGATGGTCAAGATCACGACGACAGGCGTTACATACCACGGCGAGCCTTCGATCATGGGGCTTGCACAGGACGTCACCGAACACCGGGTCCTCGAGAAGGAGGCCCGGAGGGCCCAGAAGCTCGACGCGATGTCCGCAATGGGAATGGGCCTTGCCCACGAGGTCAACAACATCCTCAACATGATCATCGGCGCCTCACAGCTCGTTTACACCAAGCTCGAGGACGAGGAGATGCGTGAGTGGCTACGTGAGATATACACCGGAGGCAAGCGATGCTCGAGGCTCGTGAACCAGGTCCTCGACGTCACGGGAATGACCTCGGAGTCAGCATCGGAGCACAGTCTCCTGATCCTCATGAAGGGTACGGTCAAGATGATGAGGATGGGACTGCCGGACAACGTGCAGATATCATTCGAGGCCGACCCAGGGGAGTACCGGGTGTACGCGAGCGCCGTCGATCTGCAGTCGACCCTGATAACCCTGGTGGACAATGCCATCGAGGCGATGGAGGGGGGTGGTTCAATATCCATACAGCTCAAGGACCTCGAGGAGATCGAGAGGGTCAAGATGGAGCTTCCGGAGGGCTCCTACCTGAAGGTGATGATCTCTGACGAGGGTTCCGGGATATCCAGCGAGAAGCTGAGGAGCGCACTGGACCCCTATGCCACCAGCGCGGAGGATCCGACCAGCAGCGGTCTCGCGATGGTCAGGGACATGGTCGAGCGTAACTACGGACGGCTCTCGATAGAGAGCGCCGTGGACGAAGGGACCAAGGTCACTATCGCCCTGCCGATGGTCCCCGACATGCCCGAGACTGGACCGAGGGGATCCGTACAGCCGCCCTAGTGGCCCAGATCATACCGCACCACCCAGCATCCCAATTGCATGAAGGCGCCAATCTTAAATATTCAGTGACCATAATTCCGACGATGAAGGCCGCTCCGTTCATAGCAATCCTGCTGATATCGACCGTTCTCATACCGGTCTCGACCACAGCCGAGACGGACGTCGAGCTCTCCGTCATCGACCCAAATCTCATCGAGATCATCCACGACATGGGACCCGGCGACCGAGAGGAGGTCGTGGTCATGTTCTCGGATCCGGGTGAGATGGATTCCGTTTACAGCGTGGACGTTCGGGTCCTGGACACGATCGATGAACTCGGCGCAATGCTCATCTCGGGTGATAAGGACGGTTTGCTCGCGGTCAGCGGTCTCGACGCGGTCAAGTGGATGGAGCACAACTATCCGGTCCATCTGAACCTGCAGCTGTCCACGGCCACGATCGGGGCGCAGGACGTCTGGAACAGGGTACCCATCCGCGATGGGGCACCCGACCAGGAGCTCGACGACCTCGCCATGTTGCTGGGCATCGACGGACGCGGAGTGACCGTTGCCGTTGTTGACACCGGGGTCGACGCCGGTCATCCCGACCTCGATTACAGGGAGAAGACCCTTGAGAACTGGCACAGCAGCGCTGGCGAGCCGTGGACCCAGATGGAGAACACCGATACGTCATACGGCCACGGGACGCACTGCGCAGGGATAGTCGCTGGGAACGGCGATGCATCCGGCGGTCTGCGGAAGGGTGTAGCCCCAGGAGCGAACCTCATTGGGGTCGGCGGCGACTGGACCCCGGTGAACTGGGAGGTCGTCGAGGGGCTGTGGTTCGTCTACGACCACAGCAGACCGGGGAACAACCCGCACAACATCAGGGTCGTCAGCAATTCATGGGGCGGCGCGGGACAGGAGTACAATCCGGACTCCCCTGTAAGCATCATCTCGGAGAAGCTCACCTACGAGAACAATGTCGTAGTTGTCTTCGCCGCCGGCAATGACAATGGTGACGGACGTGCAATCAACACAAGCGGTCAGTCCAACACTCCTGCGGTGATCGGTGTTGCCGCAGCGGCCAAGGCGGGCAATGCGATCGAGGGTTTCTCCTCCCGCGGACAGGCCGGGAACTTCGATACCTACCCGGACGTTGCCGCGCCGGGCCAGAACATATGGGCGACGACACCCCGGGGCACGTGGCTGGACACCTACCAGCGGATCGACGAGGACATGTACTACATGGCCATCAACGGTACGAGCATGGCATGTCCACACGTGGCCGGACTCGCCGCGTTGATGTGGCAGGCCGCTCCCAGTATGAAGGTCAGCGACTATCACGAGGAGTTCACTCCGAACTCGACCAACGAATTCGACGACTGGGACTCCATGGAGAACACCCGTATCCACGAGGCCGAGTACATAATGAAGATGACCGCCGACTACATCGAGCCGACCGGGAGCAACCTGATCCCTGATCAGTTCGACGACGGCATCAATGACAAGCCCTTCGATTTCGCGCAGGGATACGGGGTTGTCAACGCCACAAAGGCGGTAGCCGTATGTCTCGTACTAGAGGAGCTCAGGACCGCGGATGACAACAACGACGGTCAGCCCGACAATCCCGACGCTTCGGTGGACACGGCGTTGACCATCTACGGAGAGATACTCTCGAAGAAGGAGATATGGTCGGCGACGGACATCCTGAAGACCACCTGGCGCGGGGAGTGGGCGAACTTCATCAACCAGAGCCAGAATCCAACGTCGCCTGCGGGATCCTACGCGACCGACCAGGCGCACCGTGTCCATCTGCCCGAGGGTTCGGAGCACATCACCGTCACGTTCCACTGGGAGCCGATCAACTACGACGAGCTCACGTGGGGGAACGTCGACGTCTGGGCCGACCTCGACGGTGACGGACAGAACGACCTGGTACCCCAGCCGTTCGACAACGACGGGACCAAGGTGTGGGAGTCGGATGTGTCCGGCCCCGGCTGGGCCCACTTCAACGTACACGGCGAGGCGGTCAAGGTGTTCATAGACGGGCCCGAGGACGAGTTCCCCGAGCCGAGGATAGAGTACACGACCCACGTCGACATTCGCGTGGCTCCGGGCACCGTAGCGAAAGCTCCCGTTTCCCGTGACACATCGCCGTACGACTTCGGACCCCCATCTGATCAGTACTCCGGCGGTTACATCACCATTGAGACAGAACTGTTCGAGGTGGACGACATCCGTTCAAGGCCCGACAGTTCCGATGACTTCACCGACGATTGGCTGATGTTCGCGATGCTCGGACTGACCATCGCTTCCATCGCGGTCGCCCTGTTCCTGGGCTTCCAGATGGGCAGGACGCTTCCGAGGAAGGACTGAGGGAAGATTTATTACGTAAAGCTTCGATTCGTCAGTTGGCGCGGGGGCGCCGACCAGAGGTGTGAAAATGGGACCGGTACGAATGTTGACGATAGTCGGATTGCTTTCGATCGTGCTTGTTACTGCAGGACTGGTTGGTGGAAGACCATTGGAGGTCACTGTCGACGATGATTGGGCTGGAGCGGATTTCGACAACATCCAGGATGCGATCGACAACACGACGGCCGGGAACTGGATCTTCATCCACGAGGGCCTGTACGAGGAGAACGTCGTCGTGAACAAGTCGATGAGGTTGATCGGCAACGGCACGAACGAGACCATCGTGGATGGCGGGCAGGACGGGAGCGCGATCGCGGTCAGGGCCGATGACGTGAAGATCGAGAACATCGGGATGACTAGCCACCGGTACAGGTACGGGATCCTGGACATTCAGAACTGCTCCAACGCGCGGGCATATAATTGCTCCATGAACAGGACCTTCGGTTCCGACAGTTACGGGCTGAACCTCGTCAACGTCAACTGGAGCTATTTCGACAACCTCTACGTCTACAGGACCCATAATGTGAACCTCGAGACAATAGACAACGTGACGTTCACGAACAGCCTCTTCATGAGGGGCGCCGAGGTCGGCATCCAGATGCACTACGTCAACGGCAGTTACTTCTACAACTGTACCGTGAACCGGACCACTGGGGCCGGGATAGGCGGCTGGCAGGTATACTGGAACACGTTCGAGATGTGCGACCTCTCGAGGAACTACTACGAGGGATTGGGTTGGTACAGCGCTGAGAACAACACCTTCCGGAACACCACCTTCCACGAGAATGGTTTCAAGTGGGACAACTACGATGGGTTGAGCCTGGAATCCTGCAACAACAACACATTCGACAACTGTTCGATATCCAACCATACCTGGAGAGGGGTATACATGTACCTGTGCCATGACAACCTCTTCAAGAACACCGAGATCAGCGAGAGCACCTACGACGGCGTCCTGATGACCATGAGCGACCGGAACGCCTTCATGGTCTGCAACGTCTTCAACAACTCCTACAACGGAACGACGTTGATCAACTGCAACTGGACTTTCATCACTAACTGCACATACCAGTACAACTTGCTGTACGGTATCGGACTGGGGAGCTCCGAGAACAACACGATAACCTACAATGAGATCATCTGGAACGATGAGTACGGCGTCTATGTCGGCTGGGACTGCTGGAACAACGTCATCCACCACAACAACTTCCTGAAGAACCACAACTCGCCGCAGGCGGCGGACGAGACCGGCAATAATCAATGGACGGACGGATCCGAGGGCAACTGGTGGGACAACTGGAACGGCACCGGAGCTTATCCGCTTGACGGGGCAGGGAACGCCGAGGACGACGCGCCCGCTGACGACCCATTCCCGACGAACGCTCCTGAGAAGGTCCCGGAATTCACAGTGATGATCTCGCTGGCAGCGATGTTCCTCATGGCCATCGTCGTCCGCAGACGCAGATATTGAGGTCGGATCTGGACCCCGCACCAGCGTTGGAGACAATGGGCGGGTGGTAGGAGCCAGGATGGACGGGTCCGGGTCAAACCATCAGGTAGCATTAAGTAACCCTTCCTCGATTTCTGGCCGGGATAACCATGTGGGGTTACAAGAGGATACTGATACTGCTATGCTTCGGATTCCTGCTGTTCGCCGGTCTCGTTCTGGTGACAGGGGAGGCCGAGGGACAGATAATCGTGGATGACGACAACGGGACCTGGGCCGATTACGGAACGATCCAGGAGGCCATCGACGCCACCGGGTCCAACGCCTCCGTCGGGCAGAAGAGGATCAGGGTCTACGAGGGTAATTACTACGAGAGCATCGATATCGACAACAATATCTGGATGAAGGGGAACGGCTCGGACCTCGTGCTGATCGAGGGTCCGGGGAACGACTATGCGGTCAACGTCATCTCGGACGAGGTCACCATCAAGGGGTTCACGATCGTAGGGAACGGATCGGGTATTTGGACCCACGGAATTTACGACGATGACTACGATGACCTCGAGATAATCGATACGGTGATAACCGGTTCCACTGATGGGATACGTTATTACAACGCTGACCGCCTCAAGCTCACCAACTGTTACATACACAACAACTCATGGAATGGGGTCAGTCTGTTCCAGGTGAACAGGGCGCGGGTGAACGATTGCACCTTCGAGAACAACTCGCGATTCGGATTCAGCATCGATTCGACGACACTCGTCAACTTCACCGATACCACATTCAACTACGACAGCCCGTCCCTGGATGGTTCGTTGGAGGCCAGGACGACAACGCACTGGTTCGAGAACACCGATGTAAACGGATTGCCCGTCTACTATCTGACGAACTCGAGCGACGTTTCCGTTCCGACCAGCGTCGGTATGGTGATACTTGCGAACTGTGCGGACATCGATCTCGATGGGTTCTCGACGGAGAACACGGACACGGCCATATCCATGCACCAGTGCGATTGGATCAATGTCACGAACGGGACGTTCAAGGGCGTTTACCGGGGGATCTTCATCCAGACCTCGGAGAACTGCACGGTGGCGGACAGTTACATCAGCGGAGGCGGGAGCAGCAACATCGAGACCGAGTGGGCAATGTCCACCGTGATAAGGAACTGTACGATAAGGGACGGTCTGCGCGGTATCGTCCTATATTTCAGGTCGCATTACACACTGATCGAGGGATGCACCTTCACGAAGAACGGGATCACATCGATCTATGTGTACTTCTGGTGCGAGTACACCACGATCCAGGACTCCCATATCATGTGGGGAACTGGAGACGGGATCTGGGTCAGGGATTCGTACATGTCGTTGATACACAACAACACGATCAACAACTCGTGGAGCGATGGCATCTACGTGCACCAGAACAGCCACAACACCACGATCACGAACAACACCCTCCGCCAGAACTCGGACAACGGTGTCCGCATGATGACGGGCATCGAGGATTGCACCATATCCGGCAATGACTTCGATGACAACACGGACCAGGGGATCTACGGAGCGGCTTCAACGTCCAGACTGACCATCACAAACAATTCGGTCTACGAGGGGAGCGCCCAAGGGATCTACCTTTACTCGTCGGACAACGGCACCATCGCATGGAACGAGATATTCAACAACAACGCCTACGGTATCGAACTGTCGTCCTGTTCGGATATGAGCATCCACCACAACAACATCGTGAACAACGGAGGCACCGGCTCCCAGGGTGCAGACAGCTCGTCCACGAACCTCTGGGACGACGATGACAGCGAGGGTAACTACTGGTCGGACTGGAACGGCACCGGAACGTATCCGATCGACGGGGCCGGGAGCGCCGAGGATAGATACCCGCTCGGAAACATGACGGATAATGATGCACCCGAGAAGGTGCCCGAGTTCACCCTCATGTTGACGGTCGTATCCACGATCGCTCTGTTCGCGGTATTCCGCCGGAGAAGGTGATCGGGACTTCACCCTTAAAACGCCGAAAAACGCCCGTTTCAGGGCATGTTTGAGGCATACCACCAAGGGTTTCAGGTAGTAACCAAGGTCCGCTTATATAGCGTGAAACGGGTGTATTTCTGCAGCGAAATGGACGGTGGCGAAACATGTACGACACGACGGCTGGACCGATCGAGACCATCGAGTTCGGAAGGGCGCGCGTCCTGACGAACCTGTACAGGGTCCAGTTGCTGCTCAGGATGAAAAACGGGAAGTGACGCCCCACATTGCATCGGGTCCCCATCGATGCCGTAGACGCTCATCTCCCCCCCACAGGGTGCAGCGTCCGGCGATCAACTCTTTTGGGGCGTCGCTTCCGTGATACCACCGTCCGGATTCCTGCGTTTTCGGCACTTTCAGACCCATTTAGCGCATATTCGCTTGTATTACACCACGTGAGGACCGTGTCAAATAACCAAAGGGGGTTTATATACTCAAAACGCACAAATTACCTTGCGAAGAGGGCAAGCAAGGTGGTGACATGGTGGTGGATTGCACGTTCAAGGGAAGGGCTGCGGCGCGGGGTAACAGTATTATCGATACCAGGATCATGGAGATCGTAGCAGACCATACCGACGGCAGGACTTCGATGATGGAGCTGATCCTCCTGCTCAACAGGTCACGCGAGGACCTCACACGTCATCTGGATCATCTGGAGAGGGAGGGACTTATCTCTCCCTCTAACGAGCTTCGAACGGGGGGAGACTTCTTCGCAGCGCTCCTTTCCTACGATATCACGGGAGAGGGGCGCAGGTTCCTCGACGACAGGTTCGGCATGGACTACAGCTTCCCGCTGGAGCAGCTTCCGCTGATCCACCACATGATCTGAGGCCTCACCCTCGTACCGATCGGGGACTTGACACCTCATTTGGGGAATCGTTCTAGGTCAGGAAAAGAATCAAATAAGGGACCGTTCAATGCGGGAGCATGATGCGACAGCAGCTAGCGATAGTCATTCTCGCAGTCCTGACGATACTCCTCGCGCCTGCCGTAGGTGCGGAGACCGTCGACATCATCGAGATCGACGGTTACGAACGGGATGTCAACAAGGGGGACACGTACGAGTTCATCTGGACGCTGAGGAACGTCGATGAGCTCGAGATGAACTTCACCGTGAACGTTACGATATCGGAGATCGGCGGATGGAACATATCCATGTCACCGATGACCACGTTCCTTCCCTATTCGGATGCACGCACCTTCACGCTCACAGTTGTGGTCCCAACGGATGCAGAGGGCAGGGAACGCATCAGCGTCGAGTTCATGGTCTACCAGAACGGATCACCGGTCAAGTACTCGGAACACAAGGTCGTGATCACCATTGACGAACCCAAACCCGACGTGGACACTGACCTCGTCTTCGGGATCTGGGAGAATCCCTTCGGTCCGCCGCTTGACAACGCCTACGGCATCTTCGTCATGAACGTCCTCCTCTGGCTGGGTATCTCGTTCCTCGCAGTGATCACCATGGACCCGGTCGTGAAGCACTGGACGAAGAAATCCAAGAACAAGCTCGACGACAGGGTCCTTGCCATCGTGCACACGCCGATCATCGTGCTCCTGTTCCTCTATGGTGCGATCGTCTCCCTGAGGGTGATCGACCACATCATACCGGGATGGTTGATCTCACTGTTCGATCAGATCTACTACCTCGTGTTCACGATAATAATATTCTACATGGCATACAAGATCTTCAAGGAGGTCGTGGTGTTCTACGGACACATCATGTCCCGCAAGACCGCGACGGACCTCGACGACATGCTAATCCCATTGATAGAGAAGATCGGTGTTGTGATCATCGGGATCATAGCGCTGGGAGCACTTCTCAGTCACCTCGGGATCGATCTCACCCTCTTCGTGGCAGGAGGGGTGGTGATCAGCATGGTCATCGCCTTCGCCGCGCAGGAGACCCTATCGAACTTCTTCAGCGGGATCTTCATCCTCACGGACAGGCCCTTCAAGAAGGGTGACAACATCATCCTCGGGAACGACACCTGGTACCAGGTCAGGAAGATCGGGCTGAGGTCGACCCGTCTGTATCGATACTCGGACGCGGCGATGGTCACGATACCGAACAACAAGATCGGGTCCGACATCATCGCGCTCTTCGACAATGCGGACGATCCCGGCAAGATCTCCAAGAACATCGGAGTGGGCTATGATTCCGACACACGCCAGGTGAAGGCCATCCTGAAGGAGATAATCGACGCGAACGAGCACATCCTGAAGGACGATCCGGACCTCCAGCCCGTGATCCGGTTCAGCGATCTGGGTGACTCCGCGATAATGTTCAAGGTCATCGTCTGGCTGGACGACAGGGACAACAGGTGGTCAGTGGACGACTATCTGAACACCGAGGTCCACGACAGGTTCGAGAAGGCGGGCATCGACATACCGTTCCCGCAGACGACGGTCCACATGGCAAAGGAGGGAGAGTGAAATGCCGGAAGAGAAGCACATCCTCGACCAGACCGTCGAGGACATAATGGAAGGATGCGAATGCGTGGCGGCATCAGTGACGCTGGGCAGCCCGCTCAGCGATGCCATCGACGCGCTGATCGGAGCTGACCAGTCGACGAAGGTGTACGTCGTCGACGAGGAAGGGGTCCTCGTCGGGACAGTAACGATAAACACCCTCATGCGGCAGGTGGGCTACAGGCTCAAGGTACGCGAGGTCGGCATCACGTCGTACTTCCGTTTCCTCCGCGAGGTGTTCAAGGAGAACGTCGACGAGTTCATGGATGATCCCACCCCGGTGATGCACGACACCACCGTCGTCGAGGCGACGCGGTTCATAGTCGAGCACCACCTCAACGACCTTCCCATCGTCGACGGCGAGGACCGCCTCATCGGTGAGTTGAAATCGGTGGAGATCCTGGAGCGCAGCCGGAAGCTCTTCGACGAGACCGACGAGGTCGAGCCAGTGGACCCGATGTGAACGATAAGGGCCGGGCAAAGATAGTTATACTAGATGTCCTGTCGATAGGGTGGTCCCAGAGCGAAGGACCATAAAAGACAATGAGGCATTACCATGGAAGGCGAAGAGCGTGTAAGCGTCAGTGAACTGTCGCCCGAGTCAAAGAGGGCGTACGTTCTTGTGAAGGTAGTCGAAAAATCCGAGCCGAAGGAGATACCCTCGAGGTTCGGACCGACCAGGATGGTCACCGAGGCACTCGTCGCGGACGACACCGGCGGGATCCTGATGTCCCTTTGGGACGATCAGGCCGAGCAGGTAAGCGTCGGGGACGTACTACAGGTGGACAACGGTTACATCTCCCTGGTCAGGGGCCACATGAGGCTCAACATCGGCAAGTACGGCTCAATGAGCCAAGCCGAAGAGGAGCTCGAGGCCAACACCGAGACCAACATGTCCGACAGGGAGTTCGACATGCCCCGCAGGAATCCCCGCTACGGAGGCAGGGATGGCGGCAGTGGCGGCGGATACAACAGGTTCTGAGAACCGGTTGTGACACACCCAACAGACAATCGAGCGCCGCGAGGCGCTCACTCTTTCTTTTTTTTCTTTTTTGATCATTCGTAAGTCTATCAGGACTTTTGCTTCCATAAACCTACAAGTCCGATGATACCCAGCACAATCAATGATCCAATGATCACTTCAGAGGTTATGGATCCATTATCGATAGTTTCGATTATTCGCGGATCGGGAATCGGCTCCCATGAAAGATTCGAATAAAACAACCTTGATTCGTCCTCATTATGACCGCTCCATACGACTACATTTCCATGAATGTCGACATGGTACCGATCGAATTCGGGATCTGTACATACCTTAAGAGTTTCATCGGTTTGTAAATTGTGAGATACGATATGGTATCCGCCATCATTATTGTCAATCCAAACAATTTGATCCTCATAGATCTTAGGGATCAATTGATCACCAGGATCGGTGCAGATGGGGATTGTAATTCCACTTGTTAGATTATGCATGTATATGTCTCGAATGAGTTCATCACCTTCATCATCTGGAAATACCCAATGCTCGTAGACAATTTTGTCACCATAAATGGAGGGGGACTTTACACCATCTCCACCTACTTGGACGATTTCGCTTGTGATTAAATTCTTCACGTAGATCCTAGTCCAACCGACAGAGGGGACCCCATCATATTCATTCCAGACAAGATAATTCTGATACACCTGCGGTGTGATTTGGTTGTATTTTCTATCGATTTTAATGGTTTCGTTAGTTGAGATATGATGATATGTGATATTCTTCTGATCCCAGCCTGATTCCCATGCGATGATGTCTCCATAAGCGTCTGGATTGACGGAATATTCCGTTGCATTTGATACTAATGACAGCTGTCCATTAGTAAGATTCAAATATACAATCCCATCGATCGTCTGTGACCAATCATAGAATATTTCATCCTGCCATATGATCGCATCTTCGAGTGCAGTGGGATTACGTGCTTTTCCTCTAAGGTCACAGCTAAGATTGTTCGAATAGAATCTGGTTTGATTGGTTACGATAGATTTGGTGTTAGACCGAATATCGTATGATTGAATTATGCGGTCATGCCAAGGATCATCTCTTTCCCAGACGATCGTATCATTGAATACATCAGGATTTGCAGTCCTATACACATTACTGACTTCAAGCTGTTGAACCGGTAAAGATGCTCGCGCCCCATATCCACTGAGCACTAATATGAAAACTAAGGTGGCCACCCATATCTTCATACCACGGAATGTGATTTTGGATATATACACGTTCCCACATTGAAAGGTACATACCAACACACTTTTGAGAGACTGAACCAACCTATCAACCTTTAAATAGGAGAACCAGTTATTCCAGCGCAGTCAACGGAGAGTGGCTCATGAAGAGAGGCTCGAGAAGCTGGAAGAAGAAGGGCAACATGCGCTGGAAATGGCGCAAGAAGCGCATGCGGCGCCGGCAGAAGGCGCTGCGTCAGCGCAAGGCTTGAACCCAGTGGACCGACCGCTCCGACGGGACCCGGAGGATGCTCTCGAGCATGTGGGAGCATGGGGTAACCTGGCATCCTCGCGGGCTCCAGTTACCCGCATTGGGGAAATGAGTTGCAACGGGTTTGCTGATGTCGTGATGACTAACTGGAGCAACGACCCCAAAGCCACTTTGCCTGATAGGCGAAACCCGCTGATCTGGGTTCGAATCCCAGTGCTCCCACCAGTCGTTTTCCCCGCTTTTGCGGGGTTTTTCAGTTGTTTCAGCCTGAATTGGGTTCATTGCTAGGTCCTCCATTTCGCCGTTTTAGTACCACTTCGGCGGCAATATGTGGTTGCGATTCCCACATCTTCGCCATGTCTACCATGCCTTTTTGAAGGTCATCATATCCTAGACCCAGGTACTTCATCGTGGTCCGGATATCACTATGACCGAGAGCGTAAGAAACTACTGCGATATCACGATTTGTCGCATAGTAAAGGTTGCGACCGAAGGTTCTCCGAAGATCGTGAGAACTGAAATGAAATCCTAGACGTGACGCTAGTCGTTGAATGAGATTATCGATGGCGGTGCTCTTGTATCCTATGACTTCTCCGCCTCTTTCGTATACGAGGAGATTTTCAGGATCCTCGGGTTGAGTAATACTTCGTTGACGTGCAACTTGGAAAACGTATTCGCGGTATTCGAGATATGACCGGATTACCTCTTGTGAACAAGGATGGAATGGGAGAACACGTAGCTTGCCGTCATGAAAGCCTTTACCTCGTACGTTAACGCGGGAGCAACTGAAATCGATATCTAACACACGTAGACGTAAGAGATCAGTTCGTCGTAGTCCCAACTCCATCATAAAGTGGATGACGACTCGTTCAAGTGGGGTTTGGGCAAGAGTAACAAGCTTTTGACAATCGTTCTGATTTAGCCATCGACCAAGATGTTGATGCTTCGGATGAAGTATCCTGTTCTTCACAAGGACGTCGTTCCCGACCCACTTTAAGAACAGCTTCATCACACGGATCTTCCAGGAGTTGCGACCTATACCATCAAGAATTGATCCAACTTGAATGATATCCCAATCAATAGGGTCAGGATAACCCTCATCCAAGGCGAAGGAAAGTGATGGCTCGATAACCGCACGATATCGCTTAATTGTATAATCGCCTACGTTCCGAGCTCGCATCTCCTGTATCCAGCGCTCTAACACGGAAATTTCAGATGTTTTCACGACCTCCACATCGGTGGGCATCTACACCACAATACAAATATGCATATATAAATATATCTACAGCCATATTTCCATTTAAATATTTACATGTTTTATATAGTTCTTAGACCCATTTTGAGACATGCCCCGACATACTTCTGTTAGTTTACCAAACAACCTACTTAACCGAATTGACAACTTCCTTTCAGACTATCCAGATGCTGGTTACAACAACAGAGCAGATATCATCAAAGAGGCAACAAGATATTATCTAAATATCCTTGAAGACCGCTACAAACCACTACCCCCCTAGTCACAATTCACCACATATCTCCACATATATAGTGCACATTAACCATTTTTATTACACATTTTTATACAATGTTACTCCATTATACCGATGAATAATGAAATCACTATTAGATGATGTAAAGATGTACGTAGACGAACTAACAACTTTAAAAAATAAAGAATTTGTTAACATATCGAAACGTATTAAAGATCCTGATTTCGACACCAAACTTAAAAACATGAGTTACACCATTTTCATTTCTTCAGCAGACCTTCATTATTTCTTATCCCGAATCCTGTTCTATCACCACATTTATCCCTACAGTTTTTTTGAAGCTCAACAATGTATTGAATTATACCTAAAATCATTCATTAAATACGCAAATCATAATGAGATTCCGAATAGAATACACGATCTTGAGGAATTACTCAACCAGTGTAGATTACTCGATAAGAATCGAAATTATCCATTTCTTCATTCTTCACGAATCAGCACGATTTGCCACAGATTTAACCCCTTTTATGAAATTCCACGATATCCCGCGGGAAATTTCATACCCAATACAGGACCTGGATTTTTATTCCCAACCGACATTTACCCTCTAGATTTATTTGTCTTTGAAATGCGTAATATATTACCACTACCCGAAACTCACTCTGACATCTTCAAAGATTATCATTTTGATTTGCACCAATGTTTTGAAAATTTTCCGGATTGGGTTGAAACATTCAAATATGATAACATCAACTTTTTATAATCGGCATTGACTATTTTTTTACAAACTTTTTTACATTAGTCACCCACTCATTATTCATGGTAACCGAAGAACAATCAATATGGATTCTTTCTACATTTGCGCAATCATTAGCAGCTTTAATCGGTTTAGTATTCATAGGTCTAGTAAGATACGTAGATAATTGGAAGAATTTACTACGCCCCTATTTCGAATCTATACCAACACCCCCTCAAGCCATCACAGTAGCAACATCAGTTCGAACTGAACTGAAAAAAGTATTACTCGTACTTCCAATTGGAGTAATAATAATAACATTAAACACAATCGCAATTTCATTCTCATCCAATCCTTATATTACATTACCTGTAATCGGTGTGTCATCATGTTACACGATTTTCTTATCATACAAACTCCACCAATTCATTCTAAACTCATTCCCTGATCCATTATCACCGCAAGCAAAATTGGAATTATGACGCCTCATATTCACATTCACATTCATAATTTCGTTAATCCATAAAATTTTCTCGGATTTCACCAAACGCAGATACCTACATGTAAACATCAGCCCATCTCATATTCATAACGATCTTGACGCACATCGATAGTTATGCGTCATTGAATTCCATACAACCACAATTATACATCATTGAAAACAGTCTATTTTGATTTCTTGATAGTTCTACGCCAAATTTCCCTTTTACCACGAGGTAAAAACCGAGTCTGAGATAATATTTTATATGTATAATCGTAAAATCCATATGTATTTTCGATTTTTTCTTCAACATCTAATTCAAAAATAAAATCAGCCTTACGTTTTGGTACAAATTTTGAGTAAAATTCCTTTTTCGTCATCTGTTCCTTCCGACTGCCTCGACCACTGTGTAAAACATGTACCCAATTAACACAATACCGAATTCCTTCACGGTCAGATGAACCAGAGACACCAGAAGTTTTTATCTGTATTGACCTTTGAATTAGTTTCAATGATCGATCCATTCCTTCGAGAATTCCAGCATATTCCGATGATTCTAAGACCATTTCACAATTGGGTGTTAAAATCACACCTGACAATTTTTGAGATGAAGCAGCTTTATATGCCCGAATTAATGCACGACCAACATATACTAGACGATCATCACTAATTTCGAATTCTCCACCATCTATTGCACCACGTAATGGAAAATGATTACGAAAAGCTCTAACAAACAACCTACCCGAATAATCCACTATAGATTTAAATGATTCAACAGATAAATCCTCAGTATATACAATAATTGAATCTGAACTAATAAACGCATTAAGTTCCGAACCTTCCGATTTGGATAAGTCCTGAATAAATTTCGAATACTCTTTCATCACATTTTTTGCACTTGTCCGCTGAATTTGATCGGAAAAACCCAACACATCGAAAAATGCCACAAACCGTTTTTCCATCTTATCCTCAACCTATTATTGATGATACATTACCGTAAAAGTATCCGGTTTCGAATCACTTTTTTCTTCTTCACCACCAAAATATTTCCCAGCCTTTAACATCATAATGACCATTTCTTGAATAATATCTGCAAGTCTATTTGCAGATTCACCACTCGTATCCTCAATAATACTGCTACATTCTAAATATACTTCATCAATTTGATCAATCAACTTAATCCCAAGAGGTTTTATTGTATATCCAACTCTGTTACTCAATTGTAGATCTCGTAATAAGTGAAAATATAACCGTCTCCGCTTTTCATACGGTACTCCTTTAAATTTTTCTTTAACTTCTTTTTCGATACCAATAGGCATGAAACAAATAACCACTTCACCTTCACAACGAAATGGTATTGCAAATTTTCCATGTTCAACAAGTATTGAATGGAATTCCTTTTCCTCTTCAGGAGTAGTCTGTATTGCTACGGCACGTTCAACCTTTCGATTAAGTCTTCGAGCTAATACCTCAACTCGTTTTAATGCTTCAGGAAATGGTTCAATCTTCCCACCTTTCTTCTTTCCCTTACCTCTTTTATGAGCCATTAATACACCGTCATTTACCTATAAATACAGTAAATCGAATAATTCATCATCACTTGCTTCAATATTCATTAATATTTGATCAATATCAGCGATATTCTTCGATAATTCAAACTGAAATTCCATTTTCACTGACATGGATTATACTATACGTTTATTCTATAAATAATTTCTCAAACACCAATTGTTGTGATGACCCCTTTTCTTACGTTTTTTAACGCTAGAGTAGGAGTTTGCGAAGGTTTTTCCTTCACATTAAACACATTAGCGGGATATACAATACATAAATATCGCTACGTCACTCGTCATTAATCATGAAAGTTTTCTGACTTTACTGACTTCTGAGAATCCTTTTTCTTTTGATATCTATACGCTATTTGAATTAATATTACAGACGAAAATACCGGAATCACAATATTTAACAAAAACATAACATCATCATGAATTCCCTCCTTACCTTCCCTTACATACCTTTGTTCGGGTTCACCATCAAGATACGTTTTAAAAGATCCAATTTCACCATTAATCATTTCTAATTGAAACCGAAGAGTTAAACAGGGATGGTAATTATATGGTAAATAAATATAAACCCAACTTTTGTTTAGTCTATCACCATTATTCATTGACAAGGAGGAATAAAAAGAAATATATTCTAGATTTAATCCCTCAATAACTAATGTTACCTTATTAATCGAATGATTAATTGGAGGAATAAAACAATATCGATATTCGTTTGGTTCATTAAATGAATAATCAATCTCATGAATTAATCCAATACCCCTTTCTAATGAAATATTATAATAAGATGGATTAACACCACCATAAATTAAAAATAATTTCACCGGTACATTTTCCTCTGACACGTTTTGAATTGGATCTAATATTATTGGATTCATAATCCAATATTGTAACTGAAATAATAATTTATCACCCGTATTTAATCTCCATGTCGAAGGATTTATGAAATTAAAATCAAAGATAATTTGCTTCTGCTCTCCAACACGAATTGTCTCATTTGGAGAAAACATCATCCGACCCCTAGTATCTCTTAATCGATCTGTCATCAATTTATCAGGTAATAATATTGAAGATTTCATTTTAAAATCGATTTGGCTATTTTTATATTCTTCATCATCACACCGAGCTGTTAACCAGAAACTGAATAACGCATCATTAAGATGACAATCATGTGTAATATTCACATATGTTGTTAATAGAACCGACCCCATGGGTCGCATTCCATCATCCCATGGATCTGGAAACATCCATACTAAGTTTTCATCTGTTACATGTGACGAATTTGTTGTTACTTGACAATCTGCATAAAACGAATTTGTATAATTATTGTTATCATATCTTGTCTGATTTTCATTTTCTGGCGTAAACGGAAATTGATCCAGAGAATTCTCAATATGTAAATCACCAATCATTGATTGATATAATGTATATGTCATAGTCTTATCGAATATAATATCGTTAGGATTTCTAGTTTTATACCGACCCACTATTTCTTCTTCCTCTTTCTTCAACTCTTTCCCGTATAAATATGTCACCGAACTAATAATTAATAAAACGATTATTTGAATAACAATCCATTTAGTGATTATTCCCTTCATATATCACCACTCCGCTATTTTCAAATAGTCCACCATCCCTTATATCTCCATTGACCATTTTTTTACGTGGTAGGTTTTTATTTGTAATCCCAGTGAATTACGAAGGGACCGTGTCCGATCCGGTACTTACCTCCGAAATGATCTCATGTTATTACCGGGGGACCCCCAACTCCAATTTCAGTAAAACAGTATTAACGTTTATTGACGGGACCGCACCACACTTTCACGCCCTTGAAGGTCTTCCATTCTCCTTCGGACGAAGACAAGCCGACGTCGTCCTCGAGCATCTTGATATATTCGTTGAAAGAGAGGTCCGTTTGATGAAGATTACTAGCTAGTCGATAATCGAACTTGAGAAGAGCTGTACGAAGGACTTGATCCTTGGTCAATTTCTTACCGTAACGATAGGTGAAAAAGGATTGAACGCGGTCCATTAATCGAAGAGTATCCTTGCTGATCTTTACGGTCGTGTAATCGCCCATTTTACCACTACTTTTAGTGTATATACTTGTATACTACATATAACTTTAGGACCATTGTATCCAAAGTATTTATAAAATGAAAATCCCCAAAGAGTTCTCACAACCCCTTTTCGGACGTTTTCTTAAGAATTTCATAGGAATAGCTAATGTTTTCATTTTCAAACATTCTAATTCCTCTCAACCTGCCGACCTTAAATTAGATTCATAGGGGTCGCCTGCGGCGACCCGGTCGGCACCCCTCCCCACGGACGCCGGGAGGGGCATAGAGAATACAGAGAAGATCGAGGTAGAAAAGAATAGACCGCCCCTCCTTCTGTCGTCCTAACGGGAGGGTGCGACGGTAGATCCACGGAGACAATACCTATTACGGTTAGAATTGAAAAACAGTATAGGGAATAGCCCCCTCGATGAACGTTACCGTTCATCTCCCGCCTACGTTGTTGTTACACGTGTGAGACGGGTACACGTGTAAAACAACGCCCCGATACTTGGATAGCCTTATCGGTTAACACTAGTAATCCGAGTCAATATGGTATAAACTCAAGAAAATTAAATTTATACCTATAATTAGAATAAATGGAGTCCGAAAGTCTTTTTGGTCGTAACACAATATTAAATGAACTGTACCCACGATAAAAAATACCCATCCAATCAAATATAACAATAAATAAGAATAAAATTTGATCTTTTTCACGCTAATCTTTTTTAGGTTTCTAGAGCCCATACTATCACGTCGTAAGACCATTGACCACTTCAATTCATTAACAAAATAGAAGCGAATTTACAGGTATAAATAGTATATGACCATAAATATACATTAGATAGCGACATCTTCTAATAATAAAACAATACCATAACAGTACTATAGGATTGAAACCAATTTATTATACTTCTATTTTTAATTATTCATTCCAATGGATATTGGTTAATAGAACAGTTTCTTACAGTTGTTTTAATGTATATAATATAACACCTTTCTTTGCATCAATGGTGTATAATTATTGTTATCATCATCAGATTATCAAATATTAACTTACCATGCCCTAGCAAGAAAAAACAAAGCACCCAGTACCTCTGAAATTACCCTTGGTACGTACCTTCCATATATATCCACCATATGGTTTAATAACATATGTGTAACCATTGTCAGTTACAAAATAATGTTCAAGTATACCATCGTCTTCGATGTCGTTAGTTACTGGTGAGGTACATCTCTACCAATTTTCTTATTCCCGGTTAAACTCATCATCTACATTAGAACAACTAAATATGGATCCTATTCATATCCTTCAATTGGGAATACGAATTATTATAATCGTAACTGAACCAATTACAAAATAGATGAATAGTATCCTTCTACATTTGTCATAGTATTATCTCATTCATCAGTTGGGATATTGGAATTACTTATCGAATTTATAATACATGCCGTCCGGGGGCCCGGGAGAAGATGAGAGAGGATCGGAATCACCAATACCCCGGACGACATGCGAAAAGCGTGACACTAAGTGGAAGGACGTTGACTACCCTGTGGCAATAGCAATGATTCGAGAAGTGACGCTGAAGGTGGTCTTTTCGGCGGTAGGTCCGTCGGAGACGTAAGCGTTACATATCCGTTGCCTTCCATGTACAGTTCGTAAACGTCATCCCCGTTGACGATCATCATCTCTTGACCGTCAGGGACATAGAAGTCGATGTGGCCGGTCTTATCGGTTCTACCTCGGAAGACTTCGTCCTCACCCGTCACTACTACATCATAGTCTCTGACGGCCATTCCGTTCTTGCATTCAACGAACACTGTGAGGAGGACGAGGTCCGGGGGGAGGACTGTATCGATGGGGACGTTCCGCTCTTGAAGGAGACGTGACGAGCCAGCTTGCGTATGAGTGATCGTCTCCTCAGGTGACAACTTCAAAACAAAGCCCCCTGGACCTCTTTGATCATGTTCAATGACTGCTTGATTTCGGATAAAGGAGTCAAAACCATCCGTTGACTCATGAGGAATACATTGATGACAAGGACGTTTCCAATGGACACGATTTCCTGCTCGTCTATTGGACAGCGGAGTCGAGGAATATCGTAAACGGTAAGAGAAGGTTCACACTCACACTCTACCGTGAGGATCTTCACATGATAGAAGACGGAGTTCACCGGTTCCTTATTCGGATTAAGGAGTTCCGATTCGAGAACACGGCCGACATAGACACCGTCCTTTGGAATGTCAACTCGAATGGGTATGCCGTGAGGTGCAACGTCGAAATGAGAGAATTCAGGAAGTTCAGTCCCCGATGATTCCATAAATTCACCTCTTCTTCTTCTTCTTTTTCAGGTGGTTCCATTCGGGATTGTAGTCGAATGCCTTTTCGATGTCCTCGGCGTGCTTCTTTAGTTCTTTCCTCTCGTTAACCTCATCACTCAGTTCCGATTCCATTGTACATCAACCCTAACTAAGCGGTTTGACCGATCCTCGGAGGACGGTTCGAGAACAATTCTCGAATGAATTGGCCGTATTGATTCAGATTCTCAAGGTACTCGGTGGGCTTCTCATCCCAGTGCTCCCACCATCCACCCCCGGGGATGGGCCCGGGGGTGGTCTCCAATTATCAATTTTCATAACCGGATGAGGGAGCACTTGGCCCGGACGTTATTCATGGAGGTCAACGTGGTCTTAAGCGCCCGGTCCCAGTGCTCCTGCTATCAGTTCGTTCGGCTTCGGGATACCCTTTTTACACATGTCCGCTTTGGGTGGCTCGTGAACGTAGAACCCGTGCCCGACGAGGCTGCGCTCCTCATCGACGGCAAGAGGAAGGTCCTGGTGATAGCGGACCTCCACGTCGGTATCGAGGCCGAGTACCATGACGCAGGTGTCACTTTACCTAGCCAGACAAAGGGACTTCTGAGACGAATCAAATCGCTCGTGGAGGACACCGGCGCCGAGGAGATCGTCCTTCTCGGAGATGTCAAGAACTCTATAGGGGCCATAGCGCAGCAGGAGGCCGACGAGGTCCCGAACTTCCTCAAGGCGGTCGCAGACATCGTTCCCGTACACATTGTCCCAGGTAACCACGACGGATCGTTGTCCAAACTGGTCCCGGGCTGGGCCGACTATCCCGAACTTATCACGGTCCATCCGGCGACAGGTATCGTGATTGAGGGAGTTGGTCTGTTCCACGGTCATTCATATCCTACTCCTGAGGTGGCGAAACAGAAGGTCGTTGTAATGGGGCATCAGCACCCTTCCGTAGCGTTCAGGGACGACCTCGGTACCCGAATGTCGGAGGTCTGCTGGATGCGCGCACCGATCGCCGAGGAGCCGTTCCTGAAGAGGTATGGTGAGAAGCCTGACGGCGAAGCCATCGTAATGCCCGCATTCAGCGAGTACGGGTCGGGATCTCCGGTAAACGAGGACGACGACCTCCTCGGGCCGTTCCTCCGGAACGGTTACGTCGACCTTGAGAAGGCGAAGGTTTTCCTGATCGACGGCGTCTACCTCGGACTCCTGGACGACCTCAGGCTCCTGCTCAAGGCTCCAGATGAGGAGCTGGCCGTTCCGGAAACGGAGAACTAGAGCTTCTTGAGGAGGTCCTCGATCGGCATGAGGTCCCTCCGAATCAGGGATATCTCCATGGGTGATAGCGCATCATGGGAGACCGGCACGAGAAGAAGTCCCTTCTTCATGTAGACGTGGTCCCTGAAGGACTGGATGAACTTCAATATCTCGTCGAAGCCATTGTGCACCTTCAGGTACTCGAGACCGTCGAGGATTATGATGAAGTCTCCACCCTCCATGAACTGCTGGATCGAGGGAAAGAGGATGTGGAGCTCGGTCGGTCGGACGCCCTGGTCGACCTTCAGGTGCGTCAGCCACTTGAAGGTGACGTTGTGGACGTCGTAAATATGTTCGACCTCCTCGGGAGGGGTCCTCGTGACGCACATACCCTTCGCTTCCCTGGAATAGCGTTTGAAGAGGGTGTATGCGTCCTCGATGTGATCTACAATGAGATATGATACGCCCTTCTTCAGCTCGAGGTCCATGATGTTGCGCTGTCGGGATTCCTGTCCAGGGGCTTCTTCACCGTTCATACGAGCACCATGGACACTATCAAACGGACGATATTAAACGTTTTGCAGAAATGTAACGGAAATGGGTTGGGGGGCGCAGGAGGTGTATGGGGTGTGGTCCTGCATGCCGGTCATTTCGGGACCCCGGCGAAGGACCGCTCCCACGCCCCCATTGGGTGGCGTCTGTGAGAGCGGGATCTTGAAAAGGGGATGGAGCCCGGAACGCGAGGATCGATAAGTGCTGGACCGGGCCGTTTCCCGCCCTCGAACTTACCTCGGAATGATGGGTATATAACCATATCTGTAACGCTTTGAACATTTGCGGGCCCACGGCGGTGATTTATTTATATCGAGACCGACCTCATCATCCCGCGGGGAGGAACATCGATGACATTGGAGACCCTCGAGAACACCAACGAAGACAAGGGATACGCCATCAGGTTGGACACCGCGGAGGTCGTCTCCCGCTGTCCGATGACCGGGCTTCCGGACTACTACAGGGTGATGATCACCTATGAGCCCGAGGCGGCCCTGGTCGAGCTCAAGTCCCTGAAGCTCTACTTCGTCGAGTTCCTGGACGAACGCACGATACACGAGGACCTCCTGAACACGGTCGTCGATGATTTCATTGACGCGGTAAAGCCGAAGTGGGTCCATGTCCTTGTGACCGCCAACGTCCGCGGTGGCATCGAGACGTCTCTCTCACGCTTCTGGTCCTCAGACGAGGGCGACGAGATCGGCACCGCCGTCGAGATGATGTTGGACAACCTAGCATAAGGTACTCGACCTGGTTCCTCGGTCTGTCGTCCAATTCTGGCTGTCATTCTACGTTGGGGGGGACCCGGCGGGGGGTCAGTTATGGTTTTCTTAATGGACCCATCGCTAGGTCCTGAGTGTCATTCTAGGTTGGGGAGGGGGGCTGGTGGGAGGGACATATCCGGTTTTCAGTACGATTAAATACCCTGAGTCCGATGTTTACTTAGGTGGGAACCATGAAGGGATGGGTCACAACGTACGTGATAGTTATCGTAGTTGGAATGCTCCTGACACCCAATGTATCGGCCGTCGTGCCGACGGAATGGGAGAAGGGTCAGGAGGAGGAGCTCCTCGGACACACCTTCGAGGAGGACATGTGGACGAACGACAACATAACGATCGAACACGACGGAGGGGACGCGAGGTTCGCGATGTCCTACGTCCAGGAGGGGGACGCACAGGCGTTCCTGATCGCGTTCCGCGATTACACCAAGGACAACAACGTCTCCACATTGCCGTACCAGCTCTTTGGGATGCATTACTGGACCCCCGGCGGCCACGAGGTCTTCCTGGGCGCCGTCCTGGCGTTCCTGATGACCTACAACGACTCGTACAACGGCACCGGACCCGGTCAGAACATGCTTCCGGACCCCGGGAACGAGGAGACACTGTTCGCGATCCCGTTCGGCATCGGTGAGGTCATCGGCAACGAGACGAACGAGACCTACGCACCGGAGGTCGACGTCATAGACATCGACAAGGACGGACACACGTACACCTTCGGGATGAGATACCGGAACCTCTACGCCGTCGCCGTTCCCAACCAGCTGTCGATCTGGCTCGCCACCGGATACATCGTCAAGTTCAGTGAACTGACCATCACCTACGAGGTGACCTTCGGCGAGGACACCATCAGGGCGGAGACGTTCTACGAGATCGGCCAGGTCACCGAACTATGGGGGGTCTTCCTCGGAATCCCATTCAAGCTCAATGTCACCGATATCCCCGACACGATGGGCATATCCGTCGTCCACTACGTGAGCGTCTTCACATCGAAGTTCGCACTCCATCACTTCGACGGGAACGAGCTCGACGGGAACATCACCGACGTCACGGACGACCTCGAGGTCAAGGTAGGAGAAAGCAACGAGAGGGCGTTCAAGGTCGGTTACAGGGGAACGTACGACCTCATCGACGAGACCAACGGCACCACGATAGGCGACGACATCCAGGCGTACAACATGCTCGTCGCTCCAAGGAACGAGGAGTTCGGGATCGTAAGATGGCAGGCAGGGTTCTCGCTCGGACTGTTCACCCTGACCTGCTACGCGATGACGGATTACTACCAGACCCTGTTCAAGAATCCCCAGGTGTTCATGTTCTTCGCGGCCCATGCGTTCAAGTTCGGTCACTTCTGGTACGCCGTGGCATTCCCCGAATGGAACGGCTATCGGATCGAGCACGATCCCGTGTACACGGCATACATCTCGCCGAAGGAGGCCGAGGATGAGGACGAGGGCACGCCTGGATTCGAGGCAGGACTGATATTCCTGTCCATGGCGGTGGTCATCCCGATATCAGCGAAACGCCGGAGGAGGACTCTGAGATAGTCGCAAGTGGTCCATCTCAGTTACGCATTCCGTAACGACGTTCATCGATTGGTCAGGGGACCGTCGGACCCCTCTGTCACGAAAACGTTTAAGTAAGGAAATCCAATTGCTCGACCAGACATCTGGAGAGTGCACTAGATGGATTTTCAACTGACGAAGGAGCAACGTCTCGTCCAGCAGACCGTGCGGGACTTCGCCGAGAAGGAGGTAGCACCCCTGGCGCAGGAGATCGACCAGGAGGGCCGTTTCCCCCGGGAGACCGTCCCGAAGCTAGCGAAGCTCGGGCTCCTCGGCATGATGACGGACCCGAAGTACGGCGGCGGAGGCGTTGATTCCGTTTCCTACACAATAGCCGTGGAGGAGGTCTCGAAGGCCTGCGCCACGACGGGCGTACTGATGTCGGTCAACAACTCACTGGTGTGCCACCCCCTCGAGAAGTTCGGTACCGAGTCCCAGAAGGAGCAGTACCTCGGCCCCGTGGCCAGGGGTGAACGTCTCGGTGCGTTCGGCCTAACGGAACCCGGAGCCGGGACGGACGCGGGGTCCCAGAGGTCCGTCGCCGTGAAGGAGGGCGACGAGTACATCATCAACGGTTCAAAGGTCTTCATCTCGAACGCCGAGGCGGCAGAGACGTTCGTCATATTCGTACTCACGGACCCGACCGCTGGAGCGCGAGGTATCAGCGCGTTCATAGTCGAGCGCGAGTTCCCCGGTTTCTCCGTCGGGAAGGTCGAGGACAAGATGGGTATCCGCGGGAACGGAGCAGCCGAACTCTTCTTCGAGGACATGGCCGTCCCGGCCGACAACCTCCTCGGACAGGAGGGAAAGGGGTTCAAGATCGCAATGGGAACCCTGGACGGCGGCAGGATCGGCATCGCCTCCCAGGCGGTCGGGATCGCACAGGCCGCGATGGAGGAGAGCGTGAAGTACTCCCAGGAGAGGGAGCAGTTCGGAAAGGCCATCTCCAAGTTCCAGGCCATCCAGTGGATGCTGGCGGACATGGCCACAGAGATAGCCGCATCCCGCCACCTGGTGAGGAAGGCGGCCTACATCAAGGATTCCGGAAAACCGTACAGCGTCGCCGCGGCGATGGCGAAGCTCATGGCCTCGGACGTGGCGGTCCGCGTAACGCGGGATGCGATCCAGGTCCACGGCGGATACGGTTACATTAAGGATTACACGGTCGAGAGGCTGTACAGGGACGCGAAGATCACGGAGCTCTACGAGGGTACATCCGAGGTCCAGAGGATGGTCATCGCGGGGAGCCTGCTGAGGTGATCGAATGGATATTATCGTCTGTATAAAACAGGTGCCAGACACGAACGATGTAAGGATCGACGAGAAGAAGGGAACGCTCATCCGCGAGGGTGTGCCGAGCATCATCAACCCCGATGACAAGCACGCCATCGAGGAGGCGCTCCGGATCCGCGAGAAGGAGGGCGGGAAGATAACAATCCTGACCATGGGTCCACCGCAGGCCGACGACGCGCTGAGGGAGTCCCTCGCGATGGGTGCGGACGAGGCGATCCTTCTGTCCGACAGAGCCTTTGCAGGATCAGACACCTGGGCAACGGCCTACTCCATCGCAAGGGCGGTGAACGCCATCGGGAAGTTCGATCTCATCATATGCGGCAGGCAGGCCATCGACGGGGACACGGCCCAGGTCGGACCCCAGCTCGCGGAGTCGCTGGAGCTCCCACAGGTGACCTACGCACGCAAGGTCGAGATATCGGGCGACAAGGCGGTCATCGAGCGCGCCCTCGAGGACGGACACGAGACGCTCGAGACGTCGCTGCCCGCCGTCATTACTGTGATCGGCGATCTGAACGAGCCGCGCTATCCGACCATCAAGGGCATCGTCACCGCGTACAGGGACAAGGAGGTCGGGAAGATGACCGCCGCCGACCTGAACGCCGACGAGGCCAAGATCGGGCTGAAGGGTTCGCCTACCCAGGTCAAGAAGACCTTCGTCATGGTCCCGAAGAGGGAGGGCGAGCTCATAGAGGGGACGGCAAAGGAGGCCGCCGGCACGCTTATCGAACGTCTTCAAGACAAGAACGTGCTGAGGTGATTCAAATGACAGGTGATGTTTTCATTTATGCGGAACAGCGTGAGGGGACGATCCAGAAGGTCGCCTTCGAGCTCCTCGGCTCGGGCCGGAAGCTCGCCGACGACCTCGGTGTCAAGCTCGGGGCCATCCTGATAGGGAGCGGCGTCGAGTCCATGGCACAGGACCTCTTTGCGCACGGAGCGGACACGGTTTATCTCGCGGACGCGCCCGAGGTCGAACATTTCCTTACGCTCCCCTACACGAGGGCGGCATGCAAGATCATCGAGGAGTACAAGCCCGAGATCGTGGTGTTCCCGGCCACCCATATCGGAAGGGACCTCGCGCCCCGTGTGGCCCAGAGGCTGTACACAGGACTGACAGCTGACTGCACCGGCCTGGACATCGATCCGGAATCGAAACTGCTCGTTTCGACACGACCGACCTTCGGCGGCAGCCTCATGGCGCAGATCATGTGCCCCGAGAAGAGGCCGCAGATGTCGACATGCAGGCCGGGGGTCATGAAACCGATCGAGCCGGACACGTCGAGGACAGGCGAGGTCGTCAAGGTCGACTTCGAATCCGTCGACGCGGACATGATGGTCAAGTTCCTCGAAGTGGTGAAGGAGGCCCGGAAGACCGTCAACCTCGAGGAGGCGAAGATAATCGTCGCCGGTGGAAGGGGCGTCGGAAGCGAGAACGGATTCGAGAACATCCGCCAGCTCGCCGAGGTCCTCGGAGGAGAGGTCGGCGGTTCCCGTGTCGCAGTGGACAACGGCTGGATAGCCCAGGACCACCAGGTCGGACAGACCGGAAAGACGGTCTCGCCCGAACTCTACATCGCCTGCGGCATCAGCGGTTCCGTCCAGCACAGGGCCGGAATGATGGGATCCACCGTCATCGTCGCGATAAACAAGGACCCGACAGCGACCATCTTCAAGGTCGCCGACTACGGCATCGTCGGGGACCTGCACGACATCGTCCCTGCCATGACACAGGCGCTCAAGGACATGGACTGATCGGGTCATTATCCCTTTCAATCACAGGTGTGACGCTACCGCACGCACACCCGCAGGGTGTTAGTGCGGGCGCGCGGATGCCGTAGCTGACCGAAGCGTTGACGACGGATGTGAGACCATGGTCGAATGTCATCTCGAAGAGAATGCCGAGAATTGTACCTGTACCTACACCTCGTGCGGCACCAGGGGGAAGTGCTGCGAATGCCTGAAGAAGCACTGGAGGAATGGAGAGCTTCCAGGTTGCCTATTCCCAGCTGATGTCGAGAGGACATACGACCGCTCGCTGGAGCGTTTCATAGCGACCTATCAGAACCGTTAGTTGAATTCGACCGATGCAATGGTTTTATCTGTAGGATCGAATATCAAACGGATTATGAATCCTGGTTCTGCATAGCCACCGTTGTCAGCGGATGCAACGTGGAATTCGTCCCCTTCGGTCCAACGATAGTCATCATCATTGTCGATGAACTGAACCGTGGATGAAAAATTTTGAGTCGAGTTAAGATCATCGAGATCGATCTGATAGACCGGGACTCGGGTCCGATTTATGATTTGTATCTTGACCCATTCGAGTCGGACAGAAGAAATGTCCAATGAGGATGTGTTCAATGTGTAGTTACCATCTGTTGTTTGGTTCAGCTCCATCGTAGCGGTGGGTGTACTCATTCCGGTGAAATATTCTGGAAGGTTCGTCATTATCGGGTAGGCTACAATGAACGCAACGAAAATGAAGAGGGGGATGCTCCTAGACGCAGCTTTTCCGGACTCTGCTGATCGGGGATAGTACTTTCGAGCACTCGTTGACGGCCTGCTGGTTCTCAATTCCTTTAAGGACGCATCAGATCTATTTACGCTTTCCAGGGCACGGGTTTCACGAATCGTCGTTAAGAGGAGGTTACCAGCCGCGATCACAAGACCAAGGGTCGGCACAAGGCAGGCCGAGAAGCATATGAGCTGATCGGGGCGTTCATAATACGGAGGAAATGTGTAAAGAGGAAATCCGACGAGAAATCCTAGTAATGCGGAAAGTGAAAAGGCCTGGGAGGAGGACAATCCTTTCTCAGAGGATTGTTTTTTTGAGATCAGAGTCATGAGTATGGCGAACAGAAAGAAGGAATTACCGAGCAGGAAGAACCCGATGACTTCCTCTGGACAATAACATTGAGCAAACATGAACATGAAACTGAAGAGATATGAGAACAGTCCCAACAATAGTAGGATGACCGTGAACTTGATCAGTTCATGGGGTTTACCGAAGATGTAGATCAGGTCCAATTGGGAGACATTGTCTGGGCGTCTTACCATCTCAACGACCGTCCGCGGTAGGTGCTAGGTCTTCCCTTTTGTCCGTGACTATCGCGAAGTCAGGGCGCTCCCTCTCCCTCCACAGGAGGTATGTGGTCAACATCAGGATAAGCGAGCAGAACACCACAAGATAAACACCAACTCCGACTCCCGCATCGGTGTACTGGTCCTCGAGTTGGTCCGCCAGCCACCAGGAGAAGCTTGCTGAATGTACGAACATGACGAAAGCGAACGCCATCGCAAGAAGTTCGTTTATCCGCTGTTTGTCTCCACGGATCTCCACCGAGATCTCGTGTCCGATGAATATGAACCCTAGGATGAACATGCTGCAGAGGACGTAAAGTTGACCGTTGGAAGCGCCACCGACGGAATCGTCGTCGAACCCGTTGACGTCCTTGTCCTCGGTGTCGATCACCTCGAGGGTGATGGCGTGACGGGTCTCTTCCTCGTACCAGTACTGTGGAAGGAACGGACTCACGAATATCGCTAGACACAGGACGACGGTCAGCATCTTCAGTATACCCCATTGGCTGACGGGGGTGTCGTCGATCTCCATGGTACCCGTTCGACTATCGGGGACCGACTATAAAATCCTTCTACGTTGCCTACGGCTTCCAGGCCAGTACCTTCACCGTCACTGCCTGGCCCTCGGCGCGGGCGATGTCGTCTTCGGAGACCTCGGGTCCGCAGCAGACCGACTCCGTGGGGACGTTGGACGTTTCCGATACCGGGAAGACCATCTCGTCGATGACCTTGGTGCCCTCGAATCCAGCCTCTTCGATCAGCCGCAGGTACTCGTCCCTCATCACCGCTCCGCCCAGACAGCTTACCAGGGCCTTTGCGCTGTTCCGGATGGATTCGGGGATCTCGGACAGCAAGACTATGTCGGAGACCATGAGGCGGCCGCCGGGCTTCAGGACACGATACGCCTCTGCGAAGGTCCGCGCCTTGTCCGGGGAGAGATTGATCACGCAGTTGGATATGACGGCATCGACCGTTCCATCGTCGATGGGCAGCTCCTCGATCTTGCCGAAGCGGAACTCAACATTGGTGTAGTTCCCGGATGCGGCATTCCCGCGGGCCCTCTCGATCATCTCGGGGGTCATGTCCACGCCGATGACGCGGCCGGTCTCACCGACCCGGTCAGCGGCGAGGAAGCAGTCGAGCCCTCCGCCAGACCCTAGGTCGACGACGGTCTCGCCCTCCTCCAACGAAGCGAGAGCGACAGGGTTCCCGCATCCCAGACCGAGATTTGCCCCGTCCGGGATGGAGTCGAGCTCCTCGGTGGAATAGCCCATCTTCTTCGCGATGTGCCTTGCGAGGTCATCGGTGTCGCTGGGCGTGCTGGACACGACCGGATTGCAGCAGGATCCCTCGTTGGATATCTGGGCATAGCCCTCCCTGACGATGCGCCTGATCTCCTCATCGCT
The DNA here is from genome assembly GCA_028279595.1 of Thermoplasmatota archaeon. Lineage (GTDB taxonomy): Archaea > Thermoplasmatota > JAKEGO01 > JAKEGO01 > JAKEGO01 > JANQNK01. The sequence goes on along the minus strand of JANQNK010000003.1, from coordinate 178,222 downwards.
GACGTCGTTTTTGGTGCCACAGCCACAGCCCTTCTCTTCCGACATAGGGATACCCAGCAACGCTACGTCATTAAAAACGTTACGCCTTCCTCTGCCTGAAGGCCCGGCCGAACCTGCGCCGAGCCCTCTGTCTCTCCTCCCTGGTCTTGATCAGACGCCACTTCTTCCACCAAACGGTGAACAGCACGGCCGATGTGATCATGATCACGATCGCGGCCGATGGAACGGGTATCGGCCCGTCCGTGAGGAATGGCGATCCTGCAAGAGTGATGGTGTTAATCACGACCAGGAATATGCCCACGACCATACCGAGCCTGGTGGGTGTGATCCTGGTCGTGGCATAGGCCGCTATCGGTGCTGCCAGGACGCCTCCTATCACTAAAGGAAAGACGAGCCACAGGAAGAAACCCCCCTCACCGAGGAGCACTATGAAGGTAGCGACCACTGCGAGTGAGACGAAGAACTCCGCCATGCTCACCGACCCGATGAGGACACGGATCTCCTTTTTCGTCCTGCCAGCCAGAGAGGCCATGCAGATCGGGCCCCAGCCCGCTCCGCCGAATGCATCGACGAGGCCTCCGACGAAACCCAGCGGGATAAGCAATCTGGTGGAGAACTGCCCCCAGGGGGGACCAGGATGGGCCTCTGCCTTCTGGATGAAGAAACGAAGGAAGATACGAAGGCCCATGATGAGCAGGATTATCGCGATGAACGGGACCACGAAGTCGGTGGCCAGCCTCGAAAGGAAGAAGGCTCCGATGACGCCGCCGACGACACCCATGGCCGTCAACCTCATCGTCAGCTCCTTGTCCACATTGCCGAAGTGTTGATGCGAGGCCCCCGAAACGAAGCCTGCGAAGACCTTGCCGATGTGCACCGATGCAGACACTATGACCGGGGAGAGACCCAGGCCTATGAAGAGCGAAGACGAGGTCGCTCCGAAGCCCATTCCCAGCGAACCGTTGATGAACTGGGATATGAAGCCGATAACGACGATTGAGGCAGGATCGAGGAACACCATGCGTTATCAGTCCCTCAATCCTCGGAGAAACCGTTCTTGACCTTGGTGATCACTATCGACTTGTCGTCGAACATTATCCACCTGATCTTGTCGCCGTTCTCCAGCTCCAGTCGGTCGACTATCGCCTTGGGAACCGTCGTCCTCCGACGGGTGTCCCTGATCGTGAGGGCGGTCTCCGTGATGTAGTCCACCCTGTCCATCTCTACCTGCATGCTATCCTGTGGGAATCGCATCCCTCATATAAATGTTGGTTCCCGACCAAAGGGCTTTGGCGACAATATATATTGAAGCGGCCAATGCCTGATGGACTTTGGTACGGCTTGGCGTTCGGGAGGTTAACCCGGGGAACCTTAAATACGACCGCTCTTTTCCGGTACCATGGACCCACTGGTGGGGGTTATCATCGGTCTCCTGGCCGGGTTGGCCAGCGGTCTCCTGGGTATCGGGGGAGGCATCATCATAGTACCCTCCCTCATCCTGATAGGGGTCGATCCGCACGTTGCGATCGCCACCTCGCTCGTTGCGATAATTATCATAACATTATCCGGAAGTGCGACCCACAGGAAGCTCGGCCATGTGAAACCTCGCACAGCGGTGATGCTGGCTGTACCGGCAATAGCTGGCACACAGATCGGTGCACTGGCTTCCATAAACACTCCGACCGAGGCCATCAAGCTCATCTACGGAGTGTTCCTGCTCATCCTCTCTTATCGATTCCTCCATACTGGGAAATCCCTGAAGGCCGGGAGGCCCAGGTCGAATCCGATGGTCATCATCCCGTATGGTTTCCTCGTCGGGATCGTGGCTGCGTTCCTTGGGATCGGCGGAGGGATCGTCATGGTGCTGTTCATGACGATCTACATGGGCTTCGACATCAGGCATGCCGTGGGGACGTCGTCAGCCGTGATCGTAGTGAACGCATCGGCAGCCACGGCCCAGTACGTCTATCAGGGGGTTCCTGACATCACCGCGGGGATCGCGATCGGTGTGGCGGGGGCTGTCACTGCGATGATCGGAGCCAGGGCTACGATAAGTATCTCAAGGGAGAATCTCAGAAGGGTCTTCGGTGTCTTCCTCCTTGTTATAGGATTGAGGTTCCTGGGACTGTTCGATGCAATCGCTGGAGCTTTCTGAAGGCAAGGGGTGAGTGGTCCGATCACTTGGGGGCCGGCACGAACTGTACAAGGCTGACGTCCCGTGTCGCCCGGAGCTCGTCAATCATCGACCTGACCTGGTCGTTCGGTCCGCTGACCAGCATCACATCGTTGCACAGCTTGCTTCCGGTATGGGAATGGGTGTAGCCGATCAGTATATCCGCATACTTATGTCTTATATCAGACACGGCCGCGTTCGCCTTCCTAGGATGGAAGGTCACGATCACACCCTCCGGGTGGTCGCCCTCGATCCTCTCGTCGATGAGAGAGAAGAAGTGCCTCAGCCCCTTCCTTACGACCTCGGACCTCGAAGAGTATCCGCGCTCCTTCTGAAGCTCATCGAGCTTGGCGATCAGGTCCGCAGGTGCGCTGAAGGACTGTATTACGGTGTTCTCGTTCTCGTTCACCTGTATCCCTCCTGGGGGACCTGCCTAACTCGCTCTATGTCAAATCCCCCTACATGGATTATTAAGATTTCATCCGATTTATAGTTGACCACGAACAGAAAGACCCCTCGTCGACCTCGAGTGGACTGACCATGTTAATAATTACTAAGGCCAGGACATAATAATAGTAATGATTAATAAATCTGGGAAAATATTAATATATTAACCTTGCTCTGATTCAACCGAGGTCTAAAGGGGGTAATGATAGATGAATAAGAAACAGATAGTTCTAGTGATTGTGGCAATCGTGTTGGTCTCGACATGGCTGGGTGTTGCCATCCAGCAGTCGATAGAACAGGAAGAGGCCGAAGCGGGGAAGGTGAAGGTCGTCGCATCCTTCTATCCCCACGGATATTTCGCCAATCGGATAGGAGGTAAATACGTTTACGTAGAGACCATCATACCGGACAACACTGAGCTCCATGGGTTCCAGCCGTCAGTCTCCGACATCGTCGAGGCGGACGATGCCGATATCCTGATCTACAGCGGCACCGGGATAGACGCGTGGGTGGAGGATGACCTGTTGCCAGCGATCAGTACCTCGAACAAGGACATCATCAAGACCTCGGAAGGGCTCGAGCTCCTGGAGAATGTCGATCCGGTCGTGGAGGCTGGACACCATCTCTTCGAGGACGGCCCGTTCGAGGCGATCTCCGCCGGTCCCAACGAGTCGGCAGCGGCCGACATCGAGGACGGCGTGTGCTACAACCTTACACTGCACGACGAGAACGGCACCTACGTCGGATACTTGACCTTCGAGCCGGAGGAGGAGGGCGAGTTCGCTATCTTCCTCGAGCACGATGAGGAGGAGATGGGATTCTTCGTGTCTCTGGGCAACGAGACCGTCGAGCCCGAGGAGCACGAACACGAGGAACATGAACATGAGGAACACGAACACGAGGATCCGTTCGAGTGGCACGGGGTCTACGACCTCGAGGGGAACACCACTTACATGATCCACTTCAATACCACGGAGGAGGAGCTGGTCAAGCTCGGGATAGCACATCTCCACGAGCATGATGACCACGATAACGGCCACGATGATGGACACGATGATGGACACGATCACGGACCGAACGATCCTCATACATGGATCTCACCGTTCACCGCTGTTCAGGAGGCTGAGGCCATCTATGACGCCCTTGTCGAGGAAGACCCCGACCACGAGGCCTACTACACGGACAGATGGGAAACGTTGAGGGATGAGCTCGAGGAGTTGGACCACGCATACATGCACAACCTCTCAGATGCGCCCGTGTCGGGTATCATCGTGTTGCACTCCGCCTTCGGATACCTGTCCAGCCGATACGAGTTCGAACAGCATGGTCTTATCGAGGGATGGGCCGAAGAGGAACCGAGCACGTCGGACATCATCGAACTCGCCGAGCTGATGGAGGACGAGGAGATCTACTCGATCTTCGTCGATCCGGTCTATCCTACCAATTTCGCGGAGACCCTGGAAACGGAGGTTGAGGAACAGACGGGAGAGAACGTCAATGTCCTACGTATATACCTCATGACTGGGAGGATCGACGGAATGGACTACATCGAGCAGATGGAAAAGAACCTCGACAACCTGAAGATAGGATTGGGAGTGGTCTGATAGCGTCGGTTACAGTCGGGTCGAAGGCAGACACCGTAGTAAATGGAAGGACGACCGATCGCTCCATCGATAGGACCCCCGTTCTCGAGGTCCGTAACCTCGATGTGATGAGGTCCAAGGAGCTGGTTGTCAGGAAAGCGACCTTCGACATCGAGGCTGGTGACTTCGTCGGGATCGTCGGACCGAACGGCGGCGGAAAGACGACGCTCATCCACGCGATACTTGGGATCCTGCCGATAAAGCGTGGAAGCATCCGCCTCTTCGGGAAGGACATCTCTAGGTTCCGGCAGTGGGAACGCGTGGCCTACGTCTCCCAGGAAGCCATCAATTTCGACACCCAGTTCCCCCTGACGGTGAAGGAGATGGTCGGACTAGGGAGGGTGAGGCGGGGTAATCTCGGAAGACCGCTTAGAAAGGAGGACTGGGCGGCCGTAGACTCGGCCCTCGAGGCCATGGAGCTGACCAGGCTTGCGAACAGGCGCATAGGCAACCTCTCGGGAGGCCAGAAGCAGAGGGTCTTCGTGGCGAAGGCCCTCGTCCGGGACCCGGACCTCATGATCCTCGACGAACCCGTTGCCGGCGTGGACGCTACGACGATGGAGCGTTTCTACGAGCGGATCAGTGTCCTGAACCAGGACCGGAACATAACCATCCTGCTCGTCTCCCACGACCTTATGGCAGTATTCTGCAGGATGTCCAAGGCGATGTGCGTCAGCAGGGACGTGCATTTCGCGAAGGTCGCACCCGACCTCGACCCCAACGATCTGCTCCGGAAGGGATACGGTGACCATTTCCATTTCGTATTCCACGAACACAGCTGCGGGGTGGAACAACGGCATTGACACTGTTCGATATACCTAGGCTCTTCGAGTACACCTTCTTCAGGAACGCAATAATCGGAGGGGCGATCACTGCCCTCGTGTGCTCCTGGGTGGGCCTCTTCCTCATACTCAGGAAGGAGGCCATGATGGCCGATGGTGTAGCCCACACCGCCTTTGGCGGCATAGCCCTGGGACTCTTCCTCGGCATCGATCCTTTCCTAACGGCAATGATAGTGTCAATACTCGCGGTTCTGGGCATATCCTACATGAAGAAACTTGGACTGGCGTCCTCCGACGCAGCCACAGCCGTGATGCTCGCCGTTGGATTCGCTGGAGGCCTGATAGTGATCTCGCTGGCCGACGGCTTCAATATCGAGCTCTTCTCCTACCTATTCGGTTCGATACTGACGATCGATCAGCAGGACCTGGAGACTGTCACAACTCTTGCCGTCATCGCCGTTGTCTTCCTCGGTGTCTTCTACAAGGAACTCCTTTCGATGACTTTCGATGACCAGGCAGCGCGCCTTGTCGGTATACCGGTGACGACCCTGTCCATAGGATTCAATATACTGGTCGCCGTGACCATAGTCATCTCCATCAAGGTGGTGGGGATAATCCTCGTCGTTGCCCTCATAGTCCTCCCGGGATTGTCCGCCCTTCAACTGGGCCTGTCGTTCCGCGGCACGACCGTCGCAGCGGTTCTGTTCGGTATGTCCAGCGCCTTCCTGGGAATGATCCTCTCGGCCATCTACGACGTCGCCACAAGCGGGGTGATAGTCTTCACGATGGCCGGTATCTTCATCTTCGTCGCCGCCTACAGGAGGATGGAGTGATGGTGCAGAAGGAGACGAACGTCATTTCGATCAGCCTGCCGGGAGTGACCGTGGAGGAGATGGATTCTGCGAAATCCGAGATGGGCTACGTCAGCCGGTCCGAGCTCGTCCGGGACGCCCTCAGGGAGTTCATGAGGAAGAAGGCTTCGCTTGAGGACATGAGTGGGGTCGTGGAGGGAGTCATGATAATCCTGTACGACCACGACTCGGACGATCGTGTCTCGAGTGTCCGTCATAAACACAAGGGCACGATCAGGTCCTTCATGCACTCCGACATGGACATCGACCACGCCCCATGCTGCGAGGCCATGATGTTCTCGGGGGAAGCCGAAGATGTCAGAAGGATGTTCAATGAGCTCCAAGCGGTGAAGGGCGTCGAGGAGGCTTACATCTTCATCGCGACGTCGGAAGCAACTGTAGGATTCTGCCAGTGTTCGAGCCATATTTAAGTCCCAACTGATAAAAAGAATTATATAGGCGAGAATCCGATTCATATAGTTGGGTCCGCATATGAAGAGGTACGCGAGGTCATATGATAGTCACGTATGGCATTGGTGCAAGGACTGCACGTTCTACCCCAGGGACGAGTGGGAGATAAAAACCGAGATCCCGCTCGAGGGAGTGGTGTGCCACGAATGTGACGAAGCCTCTGTCGACTGGAACCAGAACGTTGCTGACAACATCGAGCTACACCACCACAGGTTCTCCGAGAAGTGGGACCTGGGGAGTTAGACCGATAGGAGGACAGGGGTCCATCAGACGAGATATCCCCAGTGGGCAGAGCGCGTGCTATCCCCGCAGTTTTCGGAAGATGATGTACCACACGACCATCGCCACGATGGCCATCGCTGGGATCCCCAGGTCGACCGCACCATCATCGACCTTCCTGTCGGTCCGGTCCCTGGCTGTGACATCAGTTGTCGAGTCGGTCAGATGAATGGTCGACCCATCGATCGTAATAGTTACTGGTCCGCTGGACCGGATGAGCGGAACGGTCCTCGTCTCATCCTCTCGGATGACGTCGGAGAAGGTGTGTACATCACCTATCCTGACATCCACCTGATGTGAGCCGTTCACACCGGCCAGTCGAACGGCGTAGTTACCGTCATATGAGATCGAAACCCCGACCTTGTCGAGAACGGACCTGTTCCAGTCCTGAAAGAACGCGTTTCGATAGTATCCAGCGATCTCCCTGTCCTCGATGATGACCGCGGTCTCACGGTTCCTGAACACGGAGTTGAAGCCCCAGTTGATGCTCGATACGAGGACGCTCTTCTCGGTGACGACACCCTTGTTGTGGAGCATCGTCAGCCCGTGAGGGGAGAGGAGCCGACATTCGAGCTCCGGCAATGATTCCGATGCTTCGACCAGGGCCTTTGACATCTCATGATTATCGAAGGACCCTCCCTCTCGGGCCCATGTGGGATCGAGAAGGACCCGGACATCGACATCCCTTCCAGCGGCATCGAGGAGGGCTTCCAGATACGCGTTCCCGCCCATCCGGCTCCAGTTGGGATTGAGGTCAAGGAGCTCGACGTACACGAACTCCGTTGCGTTCTCGATCATCGCCACGATGGGCCATCCAGAGGAGGAGTCGGGTGACAGCACGGGAAGGATCGGCACCGAACGGTTGACATGAAAGGGAGCGATGACGACAGGCTGAACCGGCGATGTCCACACCCATTCGTCAGGATCCCGGCCCAATTCGAAGTAGGACGGCGGTGGATCGTATGGTGGAGTCCCCCACCGAACTACATCGTATCCTTCGATGTCATGCTCGATCACTGCCCTGAAGTGGTCCGAGATCTCGCCTCCTCGAAGGATCACTGCCCACCCCCGGCTTCCTCTCACGGACGTGCCTGTGAATCGAAGTTCGTTCGGAAAGGCCCCCTCGACCAGGTTGTCCGAGGACACAAGGACGGCATCATCGGCCACTATGCATTTCGAATGGATGAAGACGTATCTCGGATCGATACCCGTGTGGAACCTGACGTCTACCCCGGCCGAGACCATCCTATCGACCAGCGACTTCTCGGTGTACACCTTCTCAAGGGACCTGTAGCGCTCGCGATATTCCACCTCATAGACGTTCCAGAAGTTCCATCCTACCGGACCGCCGTCCAGCAGGACCGTAACATCGACCCCTAGGCGTGAGGCATTGGAGAGGGCATCAGCGATCGCGAGAGAGAGGATCTCGTAGGCCTCGACAAGGATGCTCTCGTTCGCCGATCCGATCAGGTCAGTGATCGGCCCGTCGGTGCAGTCCGGGGTGACCAACGCTGTGATAGACTCCGCCATGAAGTATCCTGGAACGAAGTCCGATTGACCAAGCCTGTGCAGGCGGCCAGTGGTCCAGTCCGATGACGTATTGGTATCACGGCCACTCCTGACGGCGATCTCACCCTCGTAAAGGGAAGGCGATGGGGGGCCGAGCCATCCGGTGCCCGATGTCCCATCACCATAGACGAAAGCATCCATGACACGATCATGCTCCCTGAGGACAACTTCATCTCCGTCGTTCGCAAGCCGTAGTTCAAGATATGGACCCAGAACACATGAAAACCTCCGACTGAAGAAGTCGGGCTCCTTCTCCAGAACGCTTTCCAGATCACGCGTGAGGACCATACTTCCACCGGGAGAAAGGCTGCCGTTCAACGGGGACACGTCCTCGTTGTCAGTAATGTCCCATCCCGACAGGTCGACCACGTCGGGTCCGTCGTTGCGGATCACAATGAACTCATCATCCTCGCCCTGACTGAACGTGTTGTAATGGACCTCGGCGATGGTCACCGATCCTCTCACCTGGGAAAGAGCGAGCGCCCCCATGACAAACACGATGATCAGAGGGACCGCATCGAGCCAGGTGCGCCTAACGGAGAAGGGGTACGCCCGCATGGTCTCCAATGCTTCCGCGGATTACATCTTCCTTTTGGAGCATCCGGGAAAATGACTAATACCGGGGTTGGATTGGAGTTCCATGGAGGTCCTCAGACCGGGCACGTTCCTTGACGATTCATTCTACAGTACGGGTTCCATAAAATTGCATGAGATGGCCAAAGCAGTGGTGCCCTGCAGGACCCACCTGTCAGTCATCGACATGCGCCGGTTCTCACCAGGGAAACCAGGAGGTGGCGGGATAGGGCACGCCATCGGCCTCGACGCCGTTGCGAAGGCCAGACCCTCCGAGGAATGGGTCTTCGATTCATCGAGATCGAACGTCGTCGAGCACGCCGCCCGCGTCGTCGCGGGAGCTGCAGGTTACGACGGATGCCTCGAGATCGAGGCCGAGGACCACGGCATCAGGCATCTCGGACTCGGCTCGACGAGCGCGTTGATGACCGCAGTGGCGGTCGCTGTCAACCACGTCCTTGGAAAGCCTCTCGAGAGCAGGGACCTTCGTTACATCATCGGCCGGAACTTCATCGAGGACCACCCGGATGGAGTGATCCCTGGATTCGAGACCGGGGTCGGACCCGCTGCTGGACTCTACGGAGGATTCGTTATCATGTCGGACGGGCTCGGGATAGCACACAGGGCTCCCCTCCCGGACGATCTCTCGGTCGTTATGGCGGTCATCGCCGGCGATCCCGACAGGCACTCGGGCGAGGATGAGGTCGAGCTCCTGATGAACAGGGCGAGGGACCTCGATGACAGGGACGCGCAGAGGAAGACGCACATCATGCTCATGGACCTGGTCCCCGCGATGGAGTCCATGGACCTCGATGGGATGACCGAGGCGATCGAGAGCATACAATCGCTAGGTTCCAAGGTCGCCGAGATCGAGCATCACGCTGATCCGCAGGGAATTCGGGACCTTTCCAAGCGGATGAGGGACGCCGGGGCGAAGCTGGTCGGTATGAGCTCTGTGGGACCAAGTGTCACAGGCGTTGTTCCCGTCGTTGATGCCGCAGCATTCGAGCGAATGATGACTGAAAGCGACATCGTCGACAGGGTCATCACCGCTCCCGTCAACAATACCGGGTACAAGGTCGAAGTGGAGTGAAATCGTACTTATCCTCGACGTCTGGCTCTCTGGAAATCATGTGGGATTCGGATTAGCCTCGATGGAAAATGATGACCATAAACCCTTTATGTTTGAACAGAGTCGTTTGAATGGGGAACACCATGCTCAGGGGACTCCTAATCACCGCGGTCTTGTTAGTCGTGATTTTATCAATCGGTTTGTCCTCGGGTGAGACTTACATCGTTGATGACGATTGGGACGGTGCGGACTCAGGTTCCCTGTCATGGGCTATATACACCGCAAATGATAATGATACAATCAGAGTCCATGCTGGTACCTACTGGCTCTCAAGGTTATCCATTCTTGATTCGATCACCATAATTGGAAATGGTTCCTCGAATACCTTTCTTAAGTTTGACTATTCTGGCCTCGGTATTTACGAGCCAGGAGTATCGATCTCCGGATTCACAATGAGTACGAACTCTACTTACGACGATCTCATTCATTCTAGGGACGGAACATTCCTCATAGAGGATTGTGTACTTATAAACGGATCAATGGATCTATCGAGAAGTGAGGATTATTCCAAGAACGAGATCAGGAATGTGACCATACTCAATGCACCTTATACTGCAATAGTTACCTCAGGTTCCACATTGATCGTTGACTCGGTCATCGATCGAACCGGTTATGGATTAGGTATCCTTGGACCAACAGTAGCGAAAAATGTCACCATTTCCAATTGCACGATGGGGTCCATTTTTATCGATGAAACGACCTACATAAGCGGTTGCGAACTATTCGGTTCAGGGGTGGTAATTGGAGAGGAAGTAGCAATCGAAGATATCATCATTGAAAACACAACCGTGGATGGAAGGCCATTGATCATTATCCATGACCAGACTGACATGTTGTATTCTGATATCGCTGGACAAATCATCATCAATAATTGTAGCAATATCACGATAGTTGACCAGAATGGATTGAATTCCATCATTGCCGAAGATTGCCATGACCTGTTGGTTAAGGATTCCACGATCACCGGGGCCTCTACTGGAATGATCTTCAAGGATTGTCACAATGTGTACATCGACAATGTCACGATCGAAACAGACCTGAGTGACTTCGAACTATACCGCACCGATCTCACTGCGGTGAATTCCACATTTCTTTCGGAGGATGGGCTGGACGTCGAGTATGCAAACGATCTGACTCTGATGAATTGTGTTATCAGGGGAGGATTGGATTACAATATATATTTCGAAGCTCGCGTCAGATCGTACTCATTGGTCAATTGTTCCACACTAACCGGTAGATATCTCGTCTTGGTCGATGAGGAGGACCAGACCTATGATGGAGTGGGAGGGATGATTGCGGTATCCTGTAAGAACATCACCGTCCAGAACTCATTGATGTTGGAGGGTGACGGGATACGTGTTTACTCTTCTTCTAACATCACGGTTAGGAACATCACGTGTGAAGGAATTCAAAAAGGTATCAGAATGGAAGGGATTAACGATGTTGTCATAGATTCACTGTCTGTCCAGAACTCCACTGAAGGGCTTTATTTAACGAATGGTCAAAGGCTCAGGATCGGAAATGTTAATATTCTCAATATCTTGAGAAAATACTACATCTCCAGTTATCCTACGATTGGATTTTACATCGCTGATTTCGATAATGTAACGATCTCAGATTGTATCGTCGATAACGCATACCTTCGTTTACGCGTGAACGATGACGTCAATATTGCCGATTCCCGATTCCAGCTGGTATCCAGTGGCTTCAATTGGTATTACGTATTGCCTTCGGAATTGGACATCGGTAATAATGGATCGATAGTCAATACCACCCTTATATCGAACTTCATTTCGATAAGTGGTTCCAATGCATCGATGTCTTTCGATCATTCATCCGTCTCAGAGGTCGGCCCTGAGTCGTACATCAGGATAGGAGGGAATGGGAACGAGATCGCGGATGTGAATGGGGTAGGATTCGCGAACCAATCGTTCGAGATAATCGGCAACGACAATTCTATCGATGGGATCGAGTTGAACCGGATGACAGGCGATCTCATCGTGACAGGGGATCGAAACCGATTCGATGATGTGGTTATCAATGGGACAGGATCCGTTCAGATCGATGGAAACGATAATCGGTTCAAAGAATGTTCAATTACGAACAGGACGTTGATCATCCTATCGGGCGACAGCCGATTCACTGATTGTTCGATCGAAGCTTCGGATTTCATCGTTTTCGTTAGGGGGACGAATCGGTTTACCGAGTGCGATATATCTGGTGATATCTTTGTCGAACCACTCGGGACCATGGGATTCATGGAATCAGAATTCAAAAATTGCTCGATCGATGGGGAATTTCCGACCTTGGTTGTGTCCGAGGTAGAGACAGTGATAACCGAAGATTCCACTCAGCTCATTCTGGTCAATTGCTCTGATGTCACGATCAGAGACATGATGATCGCTCCTCTGATGGGAGCAGTCATGGTTTGGGATTCAGACAATATCTCGATCATGAACTTGACATTGGACGGGGGCAGTGGATACGATTTTCCATATCCATTGAGTAGCCAATTCACATCGGACGGCCTTTACATCGACAGCTGCTCGAATGTGATGATCTCCAACTGCAGCATCACCGACCATTATGTTGGGATATCTTTGATTGATTGCTATCAGGTAGACATCTCCCTGGTCAACGTCTCTCATAACGAATTTGGATTTTTAATCTATGATACCGAAGAATTGAACATTACGAGATCGTGGATGTACGCGAATCTGGAGAGTGGGATAAAGACCTATGAGACGAACGGAGAGATTTACTTTAACGATTTCGTTCGAAACCATGAAAATATCGATGCAGCAGGAATCGAGAAGATCTACTGGTGGAACAACCACTATTCGAGATGGACAACGGACGAGAATGAAGATGGAATAGTCGACCACCATTACTACATCAGGACAGACACATATGATTTCTCCCCGTTGTCAAGGTCCTTCACGACCTATATCGAGCCTCCCGGGGACATCGATGGAATTCCGGTCATTTCGATCGATGAAAGGACCAGCAAAAAGGTAAATGTCGGTACATCATTCTACATCATATTCAATGTGACAGAAGACAGGGGAAACATTTTCACCGTGGAAATGAAGGTGAATGGTGGTAATTGGACAGAGGTCCGTCCCAATGTCGATCATGTCAATTTAACGTCTTTCATGTTGACCCTCAGGCTATGGGCCGACGATTATGGGAGCGGAAGACACTCATTCGAGATCCGAGTTTCCGACGGCGCCCATTATTCGGATATCATAGAACAGGAGATCGTGATCAGAAATCCCCATAAGGACACTAGCGACCATCCGCTCGAGATCGATTCAAGTATGGTTCTGCAGAACTCCATCCTTTTCCTTGCTGCTGTGATACTTGTCGTCCTCCTGCTACGTATCGTCAAACGGAAACGGATGATGGAGGAGAGGAGAGAGACGAGATCGTTACCCAAGGATGAAGGGGGGCCGATATCTCCAATGAAGGGTAAGAAGGTAAAACGACCTCCTATAGTGAATTCCAGCAAACCCCCCAGCAAGCGGAGAACCACCAGAAAATAAATAAACTGGGAGTCCGATTGTCGCGAGAGGAACACCGATGCAGATAGAATGTCCAAGGTGCGAGGTCATGGTCGAGGTCAACGCACTCCAGCTGTTGGAGGACAGGCTCACACGCTGTCCCGAGTGCAAGAACCAGATATCCATGGACGACATCGATCCCGAGGTCTTCGAGGAGATGGACTCGGGCCGTAGCGGAGAGTATAAGAGCGCTTCCTCGCTCCTCAGCAGTGATTTCGACCTCTAGGACAGTTGAATTCTTGCCGGGTATTTCCTTCCATCATAGCAGATCGTAGCCTTCCGGCAGTTCAGGCAGGTACTTCCTGAACCCTTCGGGCCAGTTCTCCGGGTCGATGGTGTGCTGGGAGAGGAAAGCTGTGGTCCACCTCTCCAGGCCGATCCCGGTGCAGCCCGACCAGACCTCTCCCTTCTGCCCCTTGATGTTGAAGGCGCTCGTGAACTTGTCTCCCAGTACGGAGAGGTTCTGGAACTCGAGCCATTCACTCGTATCCCTGTCACCCCGGTATGGTAGGAAGGCCTCGAAGTCTATGGTGCCCTTGATCATCTTGTCCTCGTCGTCGATGCCGACCTGACCGGCCTGCTGCATGTAGAAGGGTGTGACCCAGGCCATCCGCCACTCGAGGTCGAGGACGTCGTTGAAGACGTACTTGTACTTCTCGAGCAGGTCCTCCCGCACCTTCATTATCTGGTCCTGGTAGCCGATGAAGATCACCTCTATCCGGTGGAACTCGTCGACCCTCTCCATGCCGTGCCGGCCGCCGGACTCGTACCTCGAGGAGTTAGCGGCCCTCTCGAAGAGCAGTAGAGGCAGGGAGCCGTCGGCGATGGTCTTGTTCTGGAACGACCAGTAGGTCACCGGACACTGAGCATAGCAAAGACCGGCATTGGAAGGTTTGACGAGCTTCAGGAGCTCGTCCTCCGGCACCTTCTTCGTGATCTTGACGATGTCCTTGAACCGCTCCCAGGCGGCGGGGTCCCTGGTCTCGGGCTCGAAGGCGTAGTAGAACTCGTTCGGAGAACCCTCGAGGTGGCCGGTCTTCAACCAGATGTCGAACGAGACGAAATGGGACTCGATGACCTCCTGGTATCCGAGCGGCAGGAGCATCTCCTGGACGGCGATCCGCTCCATGGCCCTCAGGACAGCGGCGGCCTGGGGCCTGAGGAACCACTTCCCCTTGGTGGGGCCCTGCTTCAGCCATCCGGCGTCGAGCATCGCGTCCGTGGGGTCGTCGCTCCACTTCACGGGCTTCTCCGGCGAGGTCCACATCTCCTTCCAGAACTCGCCCTTGCCCTCGTAGTACTGCCCCTCGATCTTCTCCTGGACCCTGGAGATCATCCTGTCGATGTAATTGCCCTGCAGGAACTCCTCCTCGACGTCCACGAGATGGATAGTCGCCTTGGTACCCTCGAAGGACAATCTCTCCACGAATGGCAGGTTCACGTCGTGCACTGGCTCCTTCTCGATGTCGAAAGTAATGTCATAGGTGTCGATGACGATATCCCGCACCCCGACCTTGAACTCCTTGCCGAACTTGGCGGCGAACGCGTTCTTCAGACGGAGCATGGCGTCGTGGGCCCTGACGGACTCGTGGCTCCTGATCTCGAGATGGAGCTCGTTGCCCTCCAGCCTATGAGAGATGACCTCGGCCCCCATTCCCTCTGGAGCGCCCTTGGCCAGAACGGTGGAGTTCGATTCCGACAGGAACCCTTCTAGTCCGGGTATGTCGGTCTCCCTGCTGAGCACCAGTCTTCCTTTCAGGTGGAGGTCCATTCGATCACCGTTCGGCCATAGCGGAAGAGGGTTATAAAACGGTATGCCACCGGTGGGATCGAAGTGCCCGGTAGGAAGGTCGTTCAGGGCGCCGGAAACCGACCGATATTCCGATGGCCAGGGTCCCGCCCTGACCGTCCGTATTCTGGACCTCCCCTCGAATAAAGATATATAGTATTGAACGCATACATGTAGACGTGAGCCAAGTGCGTAGGGGTGATGTTGTATGGCCATGAAAGCCGATGAGACTCCCGAGGAGGAGAAGGCTCAACCCAAGGGCAAGGCGTCGTCGACGGAGAAGCAGGTCAAGAAGTTCATGCAGGAGGACGATATCAGGACGAAACTGGCACCGCCGGTGCCCGATCTGAGCCTGCCGATGTACGAGATCCTGGAGACCTACGTCGTCCACGAGAACCTCGTCTACGTCAAGATCGTCTTCAACAGGGAGAACCACCTTCGCTATCACTACGTCATAGAGCCTCCGCTGGACCCGGACGAGGAGTTCGCGGTCAACCTGATCGAGGAGGTCCTGGTCCGGACGTTCGACATCCGCCTCGAGGACCTGGAGGAGGACCCGATCGATTATCTGAGGGGCATCGTTGACAAGATCATCAAGTCCTACGGGCTCTTCAAGAACATGACCGACGACGTGAGGGAGGTCTCCATCGACAAGGTCTTCTACTACGTCAGGAGGGACCTGCTGGGATACGGTAGGATCGATCCGCTCATGTCCGACCCGAACATCGAGGATGTCTCGTGCGACGGACCGGAGATCCCGGTCTTCATCTACCACCGCAGGCACGAGTCCCTCGAGTCCAACATCATGTGGCCCGACGAGTTCGAACTGGAGTCTTACATCATCCGGCTGGCCCAGCGTTGCGGGAAGCACATCTCCGTCGCTGAACCCCTGCTAGACGCCACGCTGATGGACGGTTCCCGTGTCGTCATGACCCTAGGAAAGGACATCTCGACGAGGGGTTCCACGTACACCATCCGTAAGTTCAGGGAGGAGCCGTTCACACCGACCGACCTGATCAAGTTCCAGACCTTCTCGCCGCTGCTCATGGCCTATCTCTGGATGGCCGTGCAGTACGGCATGTCCATGCTCTTCGTCGGAGGTACGGCTTCCGGAAAGACGACGAGCCTGAACGCCATCTCGCTCTTCATTCCACACCAGGTGAAGATCGTCTCCATCGAGGAGACCAGGGAGGTTAACCTTCCTCACCCGAACTGGGTACCGGGTTGTACCCGTGAGGGTTTCGGTGGAGAGGCCACCGCCTCCGGTAAGGTGACCGGCGCCATCGACATGTACGACCTCCTGAAGGCCGCCCTCAGGCAGAGGCCGGAGTACATCATCGTGGGAGAGATCCGTGGTCCCGAGGCATACGTGTTGTTCCAGGCGATGGCCACGGGGCACACCACCTATTCCACAGTGCACGCGGATTCCGTTCCAAGCCTCATCCATCGTCTCGAGAACAAGCCGATCGACATCCCGCGGGTCATGCTGCCGTCGCTGGACGCCTGCTCCATCCAGATCCAGACGAGGATCAAGGAGAAGCGCGTCAGGCGCTGCAAGCAGCTCGTCGAGGTCATCGGTCTCGATCCGCACACCGGTGAGCTGCTCACCAACGAGGCGTTCAGGTGGAACCCGGCCGAGGACGAGTACGAGTTCTTCGGAAAGAGCTACGTGCTGGAGAACGTCATGGTCCTGGCCAACCTGGACAAGGAGAGCCTGACGGCCGAGCTCAAGACCAGGCAGAGGATCCTCGAGTGGATGGTGGAGAACGACGTTAACGATTACAGGGAAGCATCCGGGATCATCAACGAGTACTACGTCAATCCCGACGATGTACTGAGGCGACTCGGAATCGATAGGATAAGGACGAAGAGGACGGCGGAGTTAGAGGGCGCGGAAGAGGCGGAATCGCTGGGCGAGGGCTTCGAGGAACCGGTCGCATCGCTGCCGGAGGGAGCCCCCGACGCGGTCGAGTGGGGATGAACAATGGCTGACGAAAAGGATATACTCAATCCCTTCCAGCGACTGTCATACCAGACGTTCTACGGTATGGCCAAGAGGTCGGCTGAGCGCAACTACAGCCTGAGGGAGTACCTGGAGAAGGGCCACATGCCCATGCTGGCGGAGGTCTACATCGCGACCATGTGGATGGCCACGCTCATCTCCGCGATCGTCGGTGTCCTCATGTTCTTCCTCATGGGTTTCGTGCTGATCCCGATAATGGCCGGGGCCGGAATGGAGCTTCTCGTTCCGATATTCCAGCTGATAGCCCTGGGCTCGTTGGCGATACCGCTGATAGTGTTCATGGGATTCAAGGCCTGGCCGCGGATGAAGGTCAAGGCCCGTGCTGACGACATAGAGGTGTACCTGCCGTACGCCGCGAACTTCGTCGCCGCGATGGCCGCCGCGAACGCGACCCCGCAGAAGATCTTCATGTCACTCTCTGCCCAGAAGCACATATACGGAGAGATCGCCGACGAGGCTAAGTGGATCTACAGGGACATGACCCTCCTGGGGACGGACCTGCTGACAGCCCTGAAGAGGGCGGTGAAGCGGTCGCCCTCCACCCAGTGGCAGGAGTTCCTGCAGGGGGTCGTCGGAACCCTGACATCCGGCGGCGACCTCAAGCTCTACTTCCTCAACAGGGGCGAGTACTACATGCTCCAGAACAGGAGGGAACAGAAGTCCTTCCTTGACACGCTGGCCTTCATGGCCGAGTCCTACGTCATCGTTGCCGTGGCGATGCCGATGTTCCTGATGATCATCCTAACGATCACATTCTGGATCAGCGGGTCCGGATACAGCGCAGGAGATACGATAATGTACATGTTCTCATGGATCGCGATGCCCGTGGTGCATTTCGCGTACATCACGTTCGTGAGGATGGCGACCCCGAAGGTGTAACGATGGCCGGATCACCAGATTCCATACCAGGAATGAAGAAACGTCGCGTGAGGATAGCCAGGCTCAGGCCTCACGGCGTGGGTGACTACACCGGATACTACATCCTCGCAGCGTCGGCGATCTTCTGCATACTGTTCATGTACCTCTTCATCGTCGATTACACCGAGGACATGAAGACGATGCCCGAGGACCGCGACCTCGACGGCATCGACGACAATCCGGAGGTCATCTGCGACGGTCCGTTCACCATCAAACTCGGGAATCCGGTGACCGTCAAGAAGGACAACGACCCGAACACGATCAAGGACCAACGGGACAATATCGACACTCCGGACATGGAGGACAGAGAAGACGGTTGGAGTTACGAGGAGGTCGACACGCTCTACATCAACTGGATGGACTACCTTCCCCTAGCGATCATCACACTCCTGCTCCCGTTCGCTATCTACGAGGGCATCAAGTTGCGTCGCCTTGAAAGGATCGAGGACAAGTTCCCCGACTTCATCAAGGACCTTGCCGAATACTGGAAGGGTGGTCTCAGCATGACCACCGCCATCGACACGATCTCGAGAGGAGAGTACGGGGCCCTGAACAAGGACGTGAGGGTGATGGCCACCCAGATCTCGTGGGGCATAGCCTTCGAGGACGTCCTCAGACTGTTCGCGGACAGGGTGCAGACCCCGCTGGTCGAGCGGACCGTCATGATGGTCGCCGAGGCCAACAAGGCAGGCGGCAAGATCAGTGACATCCTCCTGACCGCAGCGGCCGACGCCCGGGAGATCCGCTTCCTCAAGGACGACAGGAAGAGGGAGCTCGGGATGTACAACATCGTCATCTATGTCTCGTTCGCCGTCTACCTGGCCGTCATCGTCATCATATCGGCCATATTCCTGCCCGCCATCTCGGAATCGAACGTCTCCTCGGGGGCGGATGCCGATTCGGGGACCGGAGGAGGCGGGATCGGTTCCATCGAGGTCAAGGACATCGACCCGTGGCAGATCGACTTCATATACTGGACATCGACGCTCATCCAAGCAATAGGGAACGGTATGATGGGAGGTGTCATGTCCGAAGGCAACATTCCAGCGGGCTTCAAGCACGCGGTCGTCATGACCTTGATGACATGGCTCGCCTTCAAGGTGATAGTGTTCCCTGGCCTCATCGGCTAGTGGGCAGAGAATGAACGGATTGATAGTGAGGATTGAGCGCGTGCGGTCGTTCCGAAGATTCCGCCTCGACAAGAGGGCACAGGTCCACGTGATGGAGGTGGTCACAGCATCGATCCTCGTGACCGCGGCCATCCAGGCGCTTCTATCCAGCCACCTCGCTACAGAGGCGGAGAGCATCGACCTGCGTGAGATGGAGTACCTCGGGGAGGACGTCCTGAGGACCATCGACCAGGACAGGCCGGACGACCCGATGGACGGTTACCAGAGCAGGCTCGAGATGCTTCTCTCCGAGGGTATGGTCGACGAGTTGCGTGAGAACGTATCGGCGCGCCTTCCGAACCTTTATTCCTACAATCTGTACATCTCGAACGGTTTCATCAGCCATCCCCTGGGGGAGGTGGAAGAGCCGATCCGTGATGCCGTGACCGCGACAAGACTGGTCCATCTCAGGCATACCCCTGCCTCATGGCCATTCACTGGGAGCGTGTTCCAGGTTCAGCTCCTGGTATGGAGGGAGATGCGTTGAAGCGCGACGAGAGGGCCCAGCTGATCATCGCGATGGGCGTCGTGCTCGCGTTCACGTTGATGGCCATCGGTTCGAACGCCACGTTCCTCAACTACACCAAGAAGAGCAGGTCCTACACTTCGGCTAGCTCAGGGGACCTCACCGGCAATCCGGATGTCTTCGGGGAGGCGCTCGAGTGGAAGGTCAACTCGGAGCTCATCTACCAATCGGGAAGGGCACCAGCGAACATCAGGGCCAATCTGTACGAGACCGTCGATGAGATATCGGACGTCTATGCCCCGCACGGGGTGATGTACGATCTGCTCGACTTCGACGAGGTAAGCGACGTCTTCAGACAGAACCAGGATACCATTCCGGTGGATGAACAGGACAGGCATCTCGTCGAGGTCAACGTCACCATAGTGGTCGACGACGGCGTCAATACGATGACTTCACCCTACACGCTCACCATCATCGACATGATATCCGATCCCTGGCCCGACGGGGCGGCGTTCGGTGCCATCACTGGCTCGAGCGTGTCGTACGGGTTCAGGATACCCGTAGCCTTCAACACCGGCGATCTGGCAAGGAGGGAGCATCCGATCAGGGTCAGGGTCGATTTCGATGAGGAGCTCGAGAGGCTGGGAATGGACCCGACCACGAACCAGGTGGACCTTTCCACGATAACCATCGCGGAGCACAATGCCACGATAGAAAGGACCAGTCCGGCCGGCATCCTCAAGTACGTACACCCTCACGCTTACATCGGCGACCAGCATTCGGGGGAGATCGTCTGGTTGGTCAACGGGAGCAATGAGGCCGATACGTACAGGTGGTTCTACATATACTTCGACCTCGTCGGCGGACCGAGCACCGACATCTCGCCGGACGGCGACCTCATGGTGACCGACGACGGATGGGTGGACAACGGGATGTTCACCATGGACGTCCTCAACGGCTCCTACTTCAGGATCGCCGGGACGGAGATCGGGGCGGGAAGCCCGAGCTGGTCTTTCACCTTCAACAACGCGTCCACGCTGCAGGGTGGATGGGACACATGGACCATACTGTACAACAGCACGGTCTACGCCGAGGTCGAGACCACGAAGGGCGGTCTCACCAGGTCATGGAAGTTCTACGAGAACAGCGGCCTGGTCGAGATCGAGGACACCTGGTCGGTGGGGACCGACCGTTCCGCGGTCTCCTTCAGGACCGAACAGCTCGGATACATGGGCGGAGCCAGGTACTCGACGGGGGCGCGGAACAGATTGGTCTCGGGCGATGTGGCACATGTGATCACAGGGTCCAGGCTGAATGAGCTTCCTCTCCCCGACGAGCCGTGGGCTGGGAGGTACGCCGGGGTCCTGCATCACGATAACGCATGGAACTTCTACGCCTACCTCTACCAGTACGACGAGGCCACTGACGTGGACTGGATGGTCAACGCGTCCGGACACGAGAGGATGGTGCTGTGGCAGGACAACTCGGTGTCGTTGTCCCACACCTACTACATGTACATGTACTACGACATCTGGGGGCTTGGCAACTACGGGGCGAGCGAGGTGGTCCGGGAGCTCGAGGGCCTTGTCGACCCGCCGGTCACCAAGACCTTCAATGCGCATGAATTCTGAGCCTCGATAAAGCGTTTAAATACGTGTTGTCCCATTACCGGAACGGACAGGTGGGATGATGGGATCGGCCTTTCCGGCTATCGACGACCTATACGCAGCCATAATCATGGTTCTAGTCCTCTCGTTCTCGATAACTTTTCTCGTGATACCCTGGATCATACGCAAGATGGAGAAGGCCGGGATGTGCGGCCACGACGTCAACAAGCTCGAGGACCGCGAGGTAGCGGAGATGGGCGGTATCGCGGTGGTCTTCGGCTTCGCCATAACGATGACGATCGCAGTTGGTATCCGCAAGCTCATCGGCGACGATTCCGAGGTGCCCGCCCTCGCAATAATCGGCGTTTTCTTCGTCGCGGCGACCATTGGTATCTTTGACGACATAGCGGTCCTGAAGAGGCGCGAGAAGGCCATCCTGGTCATCTTCGCCAGCCTTCCGCTGATAATCGCACACAACGCCGTGAGGGCTGAGATATGGTTCCCCGGCGGGTGGATCTGGAACTTCGATGACGGATTCAGCGTCTACATGTTCTACTGGATGATCCTGGTCCCGATCGGAATAACCGGCGCAGCCAACGCGATAAACCTCTCGGCAGGTTACAACGGCCTCGAGAGCGGCGAGGTGGCCGTGGTCTCCTTCTTCCTCGTACTGGTCGGGCTCGCCGCCGGCATACAGGATACCGAGGCGCCTAACATGGTGCATTCCGGCACTCACTCTATAATCATCCTCACGGCCCTTTTCGGCGGCTCCATGGCCCTCTACATGTACAATCGGACCCCCGCGAAGGTCTTCGTGGGTGATACCGGGACCCTCGGGATGGGAGCCGTCATCGGTGCTGCCGCCATACTGGGGAACATCCAGATATTCGCTGTTGTCTGCATTGCTCCTGCCTTCTACGAGATGGCCGCGACGGTATTCTACTCGGCCAAGCGGATCGAACGTCGGGACGCGTGCATGAACCCGACCATACTGAAGGACGGGAGATTGAAACCTCCGAAGGGTGCCGAGAGGTACACCCTCGCCTATCTCCTCCTCAGCAAGAAGCCGATGACCGAGAAACAGCTTGTCAGGAGACTGCTGGGGCTTTACGCGATATCGGGAGCAGCAGCGGTCGTACTGGCGTTCACCGTTTGAATCCGATCCACGGACCGGATGATATATTGAGAGTTGTGTCAAGTTGAATAGGACTCACAACCTCTAGCTCGGAGTTAAAAGTGTAAAATAGGGGGGGGAGAAGGACACCAGGTGTCCTTCTGTTGTTCCAGCTGGGCCTGATCAGGTCAGCTCGATCGACGCGATCGATTTCTCCGTCGGGTCGAAGATTATCCGGAAGATCATTCCGGAATCGGCGACGCCGGGAGCGACTGGCTCGTTGTTCCAGCGATCGTTCTCCGCACCGAGGAGTACTATCGTGTCACCGGTGCTCAGTCTGTCATCCCCGTTGGAGTCCCTCCAACTGACGTTGGACAGGATCCCTCCGTTCATGGGATTCCTGAGTACCTTGTTGTACACGTCGTTCAACTCACCTTGCTCGACCGGGACGCGGTTGCTGTCCAAGAGCTGATACTTGACGCTGTCACCGGCTGCAGCGGGCTCGATGCTGCTGATGTACAGCTCATAGTTGTTCTGGCTCTTGCTTACCGTGACCGTCGCCACTGGCGTGTTCTTGCCTGTCGGCACGAAACTCTGTGCCCACATGTACAGAACCGCGGCGAGGACCACGGTGATCGCCACCATCAGAATGACGGCGATGACGGGAGATACCGCCTCCTGGTCCACCCAGATCTTCTTTAGTTTTCTCATAGTAGAGCCTCCTCTACACGATGTAACAAATGTAATGGTCTCGTTGTTTATATATGTTTTGTCAAACACTGGCACCGTTGTCGTGGATTTGGGCCAGTAGTGGTAATGGTCGGGCCCACGATATCGAATTCCGGGATCGGTACCGTCCTTCCGGAACGGTCACTGATACCGTTATCCGTAACGGGTCCACAGAAAACTATAAGACGTTTCCTTTCTTAACATGCCCCGATGAAGATTGACGATTACATCAAGAAGTACAATCAGGTGATCTCCATCGTTGGTGGCATCATCATAATCGCCGCCGTTTACGGTGTATTCGCCATGGAAGCGGCCAACGCCGACTACTACGAGCCGGGCGACGGCGGCGGCGGTGGCGGCGGTGGTGGCACCGGAGAGTACAAGAACTACACCGATTCCCCGAACGGTCAAGCCAACGAGGGCGAGAGTTACAATCACACCTTCGACACGGGCGGATACGTCGTAGATGCGATGTTCGTCCTTACATGGACCGACGAGGCGGACGCTGCGCCCACCTACGAGAACGAGGGGGATACCTTCACGCTCGAGGTCAGGGACCCGGACATGCAGTGGGTGCAATCCGATTCCGACACGAACGCGCACGGCGCGGAGGGCAGGATCGAACTCTACTTCAACATAACCCAATTGGCGGGTGAACCCGACGCGGACACCTTCGGACCCTGGGAGGCTATCGTCACCCTCGATGACGCCGGAGATCATTCGTTCCTCGGCGGTGGCACGGGGATCATATTCATAGACGATGGGAACTCCTACACCCTGTCCGTGGAGATGTCCTACAGGCTCGCATGAGACCTCACCGGACCTGCCATCTATCAATGTCCTAGGCTGGTCTTAGCCGGTAACGTATTAATAGGCAATATGGCATATATCGGGCTGGAGTTGTGGGCCGCATGCGAAAGATCACGGACGACCTTGGTATAGACGAGAAGATTATCCACCAGGAGAGCGGTCGGTTGACCATTGACCCGACCATGCCGGAGGAGAAGAAGGGCAACCTGGTTCTCACGAACAGACGGATACTCTTCTACACCGAAGGTGTCGAGGGACCCAGCAAGGTCCTTGACATCACTAGGCGCTCCGTCGAAGGCTTCAGGACCACCATGGAGGGCGGCAAGAACTGCATGCAGCTCAAGACGCCCAGTATCATCGCCAGCCTTTCCGCGGTGACCTTCGGGACCATCGAGGGCGAGCTGAAGTCGGACCTCATCGCAGAGGGGAAGGTCTTCCAGGCAACCAGGACGGTCGGCATCGATTTCACGACCGAGGTCGACGGGAAGTACTCAATATTCCACAACGACGTCCTTCTCGGATACGTCGAGATCCCACCGTACTTCTCGACGATGTTCATAGATGCGAAGTTCTACGACCCTGACAACAAGGGCGTCGGCGGGATAATCCACGGTCAGAGATGGATGTCCACCGACCTCATCGGCCAGGACGGCAAGGTCTTCGGCAAGATCGACTACCCGTCCGACAGGAGCATGCGGATCTCCAAGTCGACCGGCCACCCGCTTGCGCTCGTCGCCATTACGATGAAGGACTCGGAGTACGAGATGCTCTTCATCCATCCGAAGGACCACACGGTCATTGCGGGAGCCCTCATGGGTACCAGCAACGAGGGCCTGACGAACCTCGATCTCAAGTTCTACGAGTACGACGACGACCCGAAGTACCTCATCTTCTCGAGCATAGCCATCAAGAGGTACCTCGAGGAGAGGGCAACTTGAGAGAGTCAGGCATGGACGAGGAGGAGGTCTGGGACCTCCTCGAGGAGTTCTATCGAAAGGACAGGCATTTCACGGACGGGAGGACCGTGGGTTCCATGTGCACGGCCCCTCATCCGCTGGCGATAAGGGCGCACATGAAGTTCATCGAATCCAACCTGGGGAACGCCGGACTCTATCCGGGGACCCAGGAGATGGAGGAGCGCATCTTCTCCATGCTCGGCGAGATGCTGTCCTACCCGACGGCCACCGGCCACATCGTGGGCGGCGGTACCGAGGCGAACATCACGGCCCTTTGGATCGCAAGGAACCTCACCGGCAAGAGGGAGGTCATCTTCGGTGAGACCGCTCATTTCTCCTTCAGCAAGGCCGTCGATCTGCTCAATCTGGAACCCGTGCTGGTGGGACTCGACGATGACTTCAAGGTCGACGTCTCCGAGGTGGAGGACAGGATATCCGACGACACCTTGGCCGTCGTCGGCGTCGCAGGCACGACGGAGCTCGGTGTGGTCGATCCCATCGGAACGCTGGCGGGCATCGCGTCCGAACATTGCTACCTCCACGTTGACGCTGCGTTCGGCGGATTCGTCCTGCCGTTCCTGAGAAGGCTGGGAAGGCCTGCACCCGACTTCGACTTCTCCATCGACGGGGTCACCAGCGTGGCCGTGGACCCCCACAAGATGGGGCTCTCCACCATACCGTCCGGAGCGGTCCTGTTCCGGCATCGTGAGGGCGTTGACAAGATCTCCGTCGAAGCTCCATACCTGACCGTCAAGGACCAGAGGTCGCTCTCAGGAACGAGATGTTCGGCCGCTGTCGCTTCCACTTACGCCGTGATGATGCACCTGGGGATGGACGGCTACACGCAGGTCGTGGACGAGTGCATGCAGAACACGGAGCTCCTGGCCCGGGGGATAGAGAAGGCCGGAGGGGAGCTCGTCGTCGAACCTCCCATGAACATCGTCGCCTTCCGTACCACGGACAACAAGAAGTTGATCTCGGACATGTCGGAGAGGGGCTGGTGCCTTTCCCGGACGCGGCATCCCGAGGCCGTCAGGATGGTCATCATGCCCCACATCAAGAGGCATCATGCTGAAGAATTGATGGCGGACCTCGAAGCAGTACTGGCTGGGTTGTGAAATTGTTCCTATGAACCCTCAGATCCGATCAATAACAGCCCGAGCCGTGTACAGGTCGGCATCCCTGTCATCCGGGTCACCATTTCGAGTATCGCACCAGATGGCATAGATGTACTCGTCGTTCGCAACGGTGCCTATGTAATCACCGATGAAGGCATCTCCACTGGTGGCCTGACCGAGAGCTGAGCCCCCACCAGCTTCACCGTCGAAGTCTTCCGTGGTTATCTTGAAATCCTGGAATGTTGCGCCCTGGTCCGTCGAGGTCGCCATGTACATGTTCAACATGGTATTGTGGGTGTCCTCCCTCCGGTCATAGAAGGCGATCCCGACGACCCCTTCCGGAGTGACGGACGCGGCCGGGAAGAACTGGTCGGCTCCGTTCTGGAACTCATCCTGATTCACCCTCACGGGATCGGTCCAGGAATCGCCACCATCGTCACTCATGATGAGGAGGGCGTCCGCGTCGCCACTCCTGAAATCGTTCCATGTGATGTACAGGTTCCCGTCCGAATCGGTTCCCGACGTATCGACGGCAAGCGACGGTAATGTCGGGGTCCTGTAGGTATTGTTGTTCAGGGCATATGGGATGGGATCGATGTCCACCAGGTCCACCGGAGTGGAGAAGGAGGAACCGTCACCTGAGCTCGTGTACCTGATGACCTCCCTGTCGAAATCCACCCAGATCACGTGGACGACCCCTTCGGAGTCCACTACGACCTGGGACCCCTGATTGCCTATCTCAGCGTCGAGCGTCTGGGAGAGCACCTGATAATCGGACCAGGTCTCGCCTCCGTCGGTCGACCTCGAGTAGAGGATCTGAGCGGTCGAATATGCAGTGAACCATGACCATGTGACATAGACATCGCCGCTGTTCGGGTCGACAGCGATCCATTCCTTGTCGTGGAACGCCAAGAACCCATCTCCGAAGTCGACCACCATGTGGATGTCCGAACCATCGAAGGTCTTCCCCCCATCGTTCGACCTGGCGACGTAGATGCCATTCCGTATCTCTCCCACCGGGCGTTCGAAAGCGATCAAAGAGATGTAGCACTCACCGTCGGGACCGAATGCGACGACAGCATCACCAGCTCCCATGAATCCGAAGAGCGGGCTCAGGTCTCCACGTATGTCTCCGGGATAGCCGGGCAAGAAGGAGCGGTTCCAGGAAGCACCGCCGTCGAAGCTGTAGTAATAACCAAGCCAGACATCACCGAGCAGGGTCGAGTAATCGTTCCCAGCGGCAACGATGTTCATTGGATCGTTCGGATTGATGGCGATGTAAGGCTCATTGGTATTGGAATCAGAATGCAGGCCTTGGACCGTAACCTTCACGTTGCCGAAATGATTGTCATACGGGGTGTCCCATCCACCTGAGGTCCCTTTCTTGCCATTGCCATCGTCCTCGCCGGTGAACGTGGCCGCCAGGACGATCACGAGGACTACAACGACTACCGCTATGATCTGGAAATTCGTGACCTTCGGCATAGGCCTCCATTCGATACATCGGTCTTAAAAGTTCTGTCGGCAGCGGTCCAGGCTGGATGACTGGCTGGAGTGGAAACAGTGGTCGTCAACCTTTTTATACTGAGACCGACTGACGGAATTGCATGAAGGTCGTCGTGATGATCCCGACCCTCAACTGCGCCGCTGACCTGAGGGACTGCTTCAAGGCTCTCAAAGCGCAGACTTTCCAGGATTTCGAAGTACTGATAGTGGACGGTCACTCGAAGGACGGGACCGACAAGGTCGCAAGGAAGAACGGCGCCACCGTCGTCTACGACGAGGGAAGGACCAGGGGCCACGCAGGCAACACCGGCCTGAGGAGCACCGACGCCGACATCATCGTTTTCACCGACGCCGACACGATGCCGAGGGAGGATTGGCTCGGCAACCTCGTGAGGCACTTCGACGACCCGAAGGTCGCGAGCGTCGGAGGTCCGAACATCGCTCCAAGGACTGACAACTACCTCGGGAAGGCGTCGGACGTCACCTACGGATCGAAGGTCATGACCGGGGACACTCGTTACGGCAAGATCCCGAAGACCATCACCAAGATATATCACAATCCCGGCTGCAATGCAGCGTACAGACGGTCGGTCATCGAGGATGCAGGGGGTTTCGACGAGGACCTCCCGACGGCCGAGGATCTCGCCCTCGATCACCGGATCAAGAAGAAGGGGCACGAGATCTTCTTCGACCCGAACGCCATCGTCTATCACAAGCGCAGGCCGACGCTCAAGGGTTACGCCCGACAGATCTACAGGTACGGCATCGGCAGGGCCATGGCGAACGTGAGATACCCCGATCTGAAGAGGAAGCTCCACATCATGCCGTCCATCGGAATAATCGCGGTCGCTGTCCTCCTCGCGCTCTCCATCGTAAGCATGGTCCTCCCGTTCGGGTTCGGCGTGTATCCGCTGATCCTCCTACTCTCACTGCTCGTCGTCTATTTCATCGTGGCCTTCTTCGGCGCGACACAGTCCTATTCACCCTACGCCAAAGGACGGTACGTGGTGGGAGCGCCCTTCCTGATAGCGGTGGGACACTTCGAGTGGGGCCGCGGTTACCTCAAGGGGCTCAGGATGGCGAAGGCCGAGAAGTTCGTTCCCTTCGGTCCGGACGACGTCCCGGAGAGGAACACATAGGACGGTTCCACCAGTGCTGCGGGGTCGTATTACACGTTAACAGACTACTCCGGCCCCTCTCTTCACCGCTGGAATGAGCGAGCGTTTTTCCTGAGCCAGTACCTGTCGCAAGTGGGGTGATTCAGCTGATTTCCTTCCGAAGCCATCCATGAAAAGGGTTTTATGTGTGCCAGTCGTTAAACAGGAACGGGGTAGGAACCCATGGTGGCGGAATCAGCGGCGGTATCGGGACAGACGGGTGGAATTATCGAGTATGCCGATGTGCCTAGCCATGGCACTCCCAGCACCGTCATCCTCGCTGCAGGTGTGACGACGACCATCGGCAAGAGGCGAAAGAGGTCCATCTACGACGATCCCTCGAAACAGACACCCAAGAGGCCTAGGAGGGGCCGCGACATGTCCAGGATCGGGAACGTCGTCGCCGTGGTGATGCTGGTCGCGGCACTCATACTCTCAGCATACATCTACTTCCTTCCGCAGGAGGAGTCCATGACCGTCGACGGCGATTTCTCGGACTGGGACGACGTCTCGCTGTTCATGGACGACGACGGTGACGCAGCCTATTCCGGTATCAACTTGCTATCCACGGGAGCGGTCCGTGAAGGCGACCAGCTCTTCCTGTACGTCGAGGTGATCGGGACCATGTTCGACACCAGGACCGTCGGCGGGTCGGTGCAGGTGTTCGTCGACTCGGACGCATCCTCCAGGTCTGGATACAGCATCCTCGGGATAGGGGCCGAGTACCTGGTGGAGGTCTACGGCAGGGAGGACGGGATCGTTACCTCGAACTACTACAGATACTCCGACCAGGGATTCGGTCCCGAGAAGAGGGACTGGAACTGGAGCCACATCTCGCATGTACCCTCGAGGGTCCACAACCGCAGGATCGAGATCGGTATGCCCTACCACAACGGGGACGATGCACTGCTCGTTTTCAGGGTCTCGGACGACAAGGGGAACGAGGACCTGAGCAACGTGCTCCCTCTGGTACACGAGGGCAAGAGGGCCCCGGTCGTGATATCCGCGGACCCGCTCATCACAGAAGGGACGATACTGTCACCTGACAGCATGTACGACGTCCTGGATGTCGAATTCAAGGCCACCGGGGGCTCGTGCAAGGTCAGGAACCTCACCGTCGAGGTCTCCGGAACGGTGGCCGACACTGACGTCGGTCAGATCTCCCTGATACGGGACGGATCGGCGATCGACAGCCATCTGCTGTCCGACGGGAAGGTCGTCCTGGACATGGACGACGTCGAGATCATCGGGGAATCGAGCGTATCGATAAGGGTGACCATCGCGCCCCAGGCGACCGAGGGCACCGTGCTGACAATGGACGTCGCGGACGTCGCCACGAACTCGAAGGCCGTCACGAACGAGCTCCGCGGTTGCTCCTGGTACCTGGCCGCGCCTCCGGACGGATACGTCATCGACGGACTGTTCCATGAGTGGGCCAACACGACCGAGGATGTCCGTGGGGATGCCCGCAGGAACGTCGATATCACCGACTACAAGGGAGCCCGCTCCCAGGGCAAGGTCTTCTTCTACCTGGGCGTCGACGGGGAGATGATGGGTGGTGCATGGATCCCCGCATCACGGCCGATCGCGATCAAGGGAGGGACCGGGTCGCAGCAAGACCTGCCATTGACCCTTCCGGTGAGCAACGACGCCGCATACATCTTCCTCAGTGTGATGCCTGCGGACGAGGGATACAGTCCGGAGGGCTTCCCGATCGTCGCCAACAGGCTAATAATCGTCACTGGATACCTCGGCGAGGTAGAGGAGGCGCGTCATTACCGCTATTCCGACACGGCTCCGGCCGATTGGCCGTGGATCGCCGACAGCGCGCCCGTGGAAGCAGCGAACGGTCATACGGAGCTCGAGGTCTCGGTGGACCGGGACTATCTCGATTTCCAGGTATATTTCCATTTCACGACCTGGAGGAACAACACTGGAGACCACACGGAACCCATGACCATCTCCGGTTCGACGGGGGAGGACGATCCCTTCGCCCTTACGCTCAACGGCTCGGCGCACTGGTCGCAGACCGGGCGCTCATGGGAGCCGATAACCGCCCTTCCAGAGGGGGTCGAGTACGAGGACATCGCCGCCGGGGATGACGGAACGGTGTACATCCTCCAGAGCAACGGAAGTGTGCTACATTCGGTATCTGTCGACGGTGGCTGGAGGCCCTTTGGCACTGGAAACCCGGGGAACGTCGCCGACGGTTTCGTCGGGATAGCTTCAGTGCCTGACGATGGATCGGTGGTCACGATGCGGATGGACGGACGGTCCTACAGGTCGTCGTCCCGCACCGACGGATGGCACATGGTAACGGACACTGAACCTCCCGGAGGGTCCTCGTTCGTGGACATCAGCTCGAACGGGGGAGACCTCTATGCCCTCAGGAACGACGGTGCAGTATTCACCACTACCGGATCGGAGGGATGGTCCCGATATGCCCAGGATGCGGACCCAGGCCCTGGACAAGGTTCTGTAGGGATATGCACCCGCTCGGATGGAAGTGACGTGGTCATCAGCGTACTGACCAATGACGGTACAGTTCACGTCTCCGAGGATACTGGCTCCGGCTGGAACGGGCTCGGGTCGGCAGGTCTTCCGCACAGCGCTTCCTTTGTTGATATCTCGAATTCAGAGGGTTCTCCCTGCGTTCTTCTCGCGGACGGATCCGTCCACATGTACGAGGACGGCGGCTGGGAGGAGTTCGGCTCGGGTGACCCGGAGATCCCGGCAGGTACAGGATACATCGGACTGACCGCAGGAGCAGAGAACGAATTGCTGGTCCAACGCAATGACGGACAAGTCCATCGGTGTGCGGACCCCACGGACGGATGGAGCCGGTTCGGGACCGGCACTCCGGCTGCACCTGTATCATCACGATACGTTGACATCGCTGCGGACCCGGACGGGGTCCATGCACTGAAGAGCGACGGCAGCGTGCTATCATCGATCGACGGCCGCGAACCATGGGTCCTTCTGGCCGACGCTGGGGACGACTCCTCATGGAGGTCCATCACCTCGGCAGGTACCGAGCTTTACGTCCTGAAGGCCGATGGAGCGGTCTCACGAATATCCACATCGGACGGTTCTGTCTCGGAATGGGGCGATGCGGGCGAGGATGCCTCATGGTCCTCGATAGCCACCGATGGGACCTTCGTTTACGCGCTCCGACTCGATGGCATGGCCTCGGTGAGAGGGGTGTCCGGATCATCCTGGACAGCGAAGGGCGATGCGGGTAATGGAACGTCGTGGGTATCGATGGCGAGCTCGACCGCAAGCCCGTACGTATACGCCATGGACGCCTCGCGGGCGGTCTGCAAATCGGTCGGCGGCACCAACTCGACCTGGACGGACTGGGCGCCATCCGGGCACGGTACAGCCTGGATATCCCTCGCTGCGGGGGAGTACTACGTATTCGCATTGAACGCGAATGGCACCATCGACAGGGCTCTCATGGCGACATCGGAGTGGAACACGTCCTACGGGACGGTGGACGCCTGGGCGATGGCCGGGATGGACGCTGTGGTTTTCGAGCAGGGGGATGACATTCCCGAGTTGGGTCTGCTGGTCCCGATCTTCGCGATCCTTGGCATCTTCATAGCAAGACGTCGAGAGCAGCGTTGAGGGAGTCGAGTGAACGGTCTTCGGTCCAAATCGGGACCTTCGATCACTGTCGTGGACCTGACAAACATTTATAATCGGGCTCCGGACTCGGAATACGATGTCCTACGACAAGAAGGACGGATACTACCGGAAGGCGAAGGCTGAAGGCTACCGATCGAGGGCCACCTACAAGCTGAAGCAGATCGACAGGAAGTTCAAGGTGATAAGGCGCGACGACAGGGTCGTGGACCTCGGAGCCGCTCCTGGTGGCTGGTCCCAGGTCGCGGTCGAGCTCGCCGGTCCGGGAAACGTACTCGCCGCGGACATCAGGGGCATGGAGGCGGTGGACGGCGTCGTCTTCATCCGGGCGGACGTCACGTCCAAGGAGTTCCTGAGACAGGTCGCGGACTGGAGCGAAGAGGTGGACGTCGTACTTTCGGACATGTCACCGGACATAACCGGACATTACAGCATGGACCAGGCGAGGTCCGTCCACATGGCGGAGTGGGCGCTCAAGGTCTCGAAGCGGGTCCTTCGAAAGGGCGGCTGTTCCGTGGTCAAGGTCTTCCAGGGAGACATGTTCCCGGACCTCCTGGCCGAGTACAGGTCGGCCTTCTCCAACGTGAAATGCCACTCGCCAGAGGCATCGAGGAAGGCGAGCTCTGAGGTCTACATCGTCGCCAAGGGATTCAAGGGCGAGCGCGACCGATAGGCACCCCAGGGGATACCTTTTTATACGTCATGGATTTGATGGAAATCCGGTGAGAACCATGGTTGATGACGTGATACAGTTCAGCGATCTGGGCGACGACGCGCCAGACCTGCCGGTCGAGGTGAATGATGCCAACTTCGAGGAGTTCGTCAAGAAGTTCCCTGTTGCCGTCATCGACTGCTGGGCACCCTGGTGCGGCCCGTGCAAGATGATAGCCCCCACGATACACGAGCTGGCGGGCGATTACAAGGGCAGGATAGCCTTCGCGAAGCTCAACACGGATGAGAGCACGGGCATCGCGATGAAGCACCGCATCATGAGCATCCCGACACTTCTCATATTCAAGGACGGGGAATACGCGGACAGGCTCGTCGGGGCGATGCCGAAGGCAGCCTTCGAGGAACAGTTCGCCAAGTTCCTCTAGGACGGCTGCGAATGGATATACGGTTCCTCGGGGGCGCGAGCGAGGTCGGCCGCCTCGGAATGATACTCTCCGAAGGCGGGAGGTCAGCTCTTTTCGATTACGGCATGTTGCCGTCCAATCCTCCGAAGGTCCCGGAACCAGCTCCGAAGGTCGATCTGACACTTCTATCCCATGCCCACCTCGACCACTCTGGTATGATCCCCTGGGTGGCGGACAGGTATGGCATGCCCATCTGGGCCACCGAACCCACGGCCGTGGTGAGCGACCTGCTCGCGGGCGACAGCCAGAAGATCGCCGATGCCGAGGGTTACGACCCTCCTTTCAGGAAGGGTGCCCCCGAGATCGCCTGGGACCTGTACGATCCGATGATCTTCGGGGAGACACGGGGCTGGAACGGGATGGAGATCGAGGCCATCACAGCCGGGCACATACCCGGAGCGACGATGTTCAGGGTCGAGGGCGACAGGGAGTTTCTTTTCACCGGCGACATCAGCGCTACGGACTCCCTCCTGGTCGGCAGTGCGGAGCCCGTGCACACCGACGTCCTCATGCTCGAATCCACCTACGGAGGCAGGGACCACCCCGACCGCAGGCAGCTGATCGGGGAGTTCATCGACAAGATCGAGGAGGTCATAGAGAGGGGGGGCACGGCGATCGTTCCTGTGTTCGCTGTCGGACGGACCCAGGAGGTCCTGATGATGCTCTACCACATGGACCTCGAGATCTGGGTCGACGGCATGGGCCGGGCGGTGGCCGAG
Source organism: Thermoplasmatota archaeon (assembly GCA_028279595.1). Classification (GTDB taxonomy): domain Archaea; phylum Thermoplasmatota; class JAKEGO01; order JAKEGO01; family JAKEGO01; genus JANQNK01. Next base: position 143,877 of record JANQNK010000003.1, on the reverse strand, counting down.
ATGTACATGGAGCATCCCAGGTTCCTCCACGAACCGAAGGAGCTCAAGAGGGCCATGCGGGAGGTCCGCCAGATCGTCAGGCCGAGCGACAGGAAGAAGGCCCTCCGGGGAGACGTCATCGTCACGACCAGCGGAATGCTGGACGGCGGACCCGTTCTCGAGTACACCAACAGGCTCAACTCGAAGGACAACGCCATACTGCTGACCGGATACCAGGTCGAGGGGACGAACGGGCGGCGGCTGCTCGACGAGCACGCACTCAACATAGCCGGAGCGAAGGTCCCGGTGGAGGCGGAGGTCGTGCAGTACGACTTCTCCGCGCACGCGGGGCACACCGAACTGGTCGAGTTCGCCCAGAAGTGCGACCCGGAACTGATCGTGCTCATGCACGGTGACAGCAGGCAGGTGCTCGCCGACGACCTTCAGGACTACAACATACTCCTCCCCGAGGAGGGGAGGACGTACGAGCTCTGATGGTGGAAGACGCAAATTATAAATCCCAGTTGTTTATAATTCTTTTAAAGAAATTTCAAAGTGGTACCCATGGAACGCGCTATGTTCGGACTGATGGTCCCCGTGAGGGAGAAGCAGGCGATGGATTTCATTTCCGACGAGACGGGCATGCCCCTGAGCAAGATCTTCTACGGGACGATACACCGATCGGTCGAGGTCGCCCTCGGAAGGGTCCTCATCGAACAGGTCGACATCGGAAGACCGGCGGACGGGATGCCGATCCTCCCTGTCGATCGTGGTGCGACCGTACCGCAGGTGTTCCGTGACTTCGGAAGGCTCATGGAGATACACATGGACACGTTCTCCACCATATTCCCCAAGTTCAACTTCACCTTCGACAGCACGTTCGCGAACGGGCTCGACGTCGAGCGGGTCGCCAGGGAGATCGGAAGGGACTACCTCGAGGCGGGAAGGTCCTTCACCACGGTCCCTACGGACGTCGTGAGGGCCCAGCTCTTCAGGATCCTCCTCTTCGAATTCTACAGGACGAGCGCCATCGGCCCGATAGTGGACCTTGAAGACGCCTGGAGGGCCAGGAAGGCCGAGATCGGCCAGATCTCCATCGAGATCCTCAAGGACTACGCCGAGATGTACTCCGCCGTCATGGAGGTCGAGGAGGTCGTCGAACTGCCCGGAGCGGAACCGATCGACGCCGAGCCGATCAAGGAAGAGGAAGAGAAGGACAAGAAGAAGAAGTGACGGTGAACTGTCATTTCCTTGATTTTCGACGGTCCAGGTACTCCCAGGACCCGAAGAACACTATGACGGCTGCAATTGATCCGAGACCGATCAGGAATATCTGCGGGATCACGTCAGGTTCTTCAGGACGGAATCTCCACCAGTTTATTCCTACCTCACCGTAATAATCGGACGGGGACCAATCCTCGTATTCTTCGACGAGAACGGTATATTTTCCCGATTCATATGAGCTATTGAAGTCGTAATAGTCTATTTCCTCGTAGAGAGACCTGGGTAACCAGAATTCGAACCGTGCACGATCGATGGAGTGGTTCCAGTACTTGGTCGTCCATACCATGTAGTTGAACGAATGATGCAGTTTGTCATTGTCCTCGTAGTCGTATGAAACATGCAACTCGCGTTGATATCCAATGCTTACGTTACGGGATCCGTGCGGTCCGAAGGAGACACCGAAGAGGACACCGTGATAGCTGCGTCCACTCCCCCACCAGTAGTATCGGTGCAGATCCATCTGGTACTCCTGATATGAGTGGTCGATCCCGTCGACCTTGAGGTCGAATACAGTGGCAGTGTCATTGAAGGGAAGGAATATCGAGAGATTGACATGGTATGGACCGTCGTTTCGAAATAGATATTCAGCCTGGACATCGACGCTCTTGGATGAGAATGTGAATATCAACAGTTCCTCTGCCAGATAGACGTCGGTATCGTTGACAGCTGGGATCGGATTGCCGTCCTTTGCTGTGAAGGTTGGATAATAGGGAACTGGATTCCCGTCTGCTACCGGGATGGCAATGAGGATCAGGGCGAACATCGAAACTAGTACAATGATGCGGGCTCGGTGCTTTGGTCCCCTCGCTCTCATCTTTTGGCCCGATAATTCATATGATGTGGCGATTAATAAGTTATCGGCTGCATCCAGTAGTATAAATCAGCCATCCTGTTCATCCATAACCTTTATAACTACGAACATTATCGCACGGACTACCCCTCCGACTAGCGGGAGAGTGACCAGAAGATGACGACGGTGTACGATGTACCGCCTGAGCCGCTGATCCAGAACGTGGCCACGAAGCTTCGGGAGATGCCGGAATGCGCACAGCCAGACTGGGCTCTGTTCGTGAAGACCGGCATTCACAAGGAGAGGCCTCCGACCCAGGAGGAATGGTGGCACGTAAGGCTGGGAGCGGTCATGCGGAAGGTCTACGTACACGGACCGATAGGCATCGAGCGCGTGTCGTCCATGTTCGGTGGGAAGGCCGACAGGGGCGTCAAGCCCAACAAGGCCAAGAAGGGCAGCCGCTCCATCACTCGGCACGCCTTCCAGCAGCTCGAGGGAGCGGGTCTGATAGAGAAGGCCGGGATCAGGGGGCGCAAGCTCACCGGTGCCGGCATGAAGCTCATGGACTCCGCCGCCCACGAGGTCGAGACCGAACTGGCGCTCATCCGCAAGGAGGAGGAGAAGGCACGGAAGAAGGCGAGGAAGGCGGCGGAGAAGGCGCGCAAGGAGGCCGAGAAGGCCGCTGCCGAGGAAGCCGCAGCCGAAGAGGCGGCCGCAGAGGAAGCTCCTGCAGAGGAGCCTGCGCCCGAAGCGCCTGCCGAAGAGACCGTGGAGGCACCCGCGGAGGAAGCTCCCGCCGAGGAACCCGAGAAGGTCGAGGAGGCCCCAGCTGAGGAATCCGAGAAGGTCGAGGAGACCGTCGAAGAGACCCCTGCGGAGGAGCCAGGACCCGTCGAGGAAGCCCCCGCCGAGGAAGCGGCGGTCGAAGAGCCAGAGCCCTCCGAAGAGCCCGAGAAGGGAGAGGAGGAGTGATGGAGGACGACGAGCTCGAAGCATTGAGACAGAGACGGATGCTCGAGCTCCAGGCGCAGGCCCAGGCCGAGGAGGCCGGGATGGAACAGGCCCAGGAGGAGCAGATGCGCGCTCAGCGCGAGGCGCTCCTGAGGCAGATATTCACTCCCGAGGCCCGATCGCGGCTTGCGAACATACGAATGGCGAAGCCCGAGTTCGCTGCGAACATCGAGGACCAGGTCATAATCCTCGTCCAGGCCGGGAGGATCCCCGTGCCGGTGACGGACGAGGTCCTGAAGACCATCCTCGGTCAGCTGCAGGGACGGAAGCGGGAGATCACAATCAAACGAGTGTGAGGCGATCAAATGGCGCGGAACAAGCCATGTGGCAAGAAGAACAGGCTGCTCAGGGCGATGCGTAGCAACAGACGCGTGCCCGCATGGGTGGTCATGCGGACGAACAGGCGGTTCATGGACCACCCGAAGCGCAGGAACTGGCGCAGGTCCAAGTTGAAGAGATGATCCCATGGCAGACGAGGAGATCGAGAGGATATACACGATCCCGCTGCGAGCGATGAGGGACAGCCCCAGATGGAAGAGGGCCCCCAGATCGATGAAGGTCATCAGATCGTTCGTTTCCAAGCACATGAAGGTCGACGAGGACTCGATCTGGATCGATGACAAGGTCAATGAACACATCTGGTCCAGGGGATCGTCGAAGATCCCCTCAAAGATCAGGGTCAAGGTCACCAAGTTCCCCGAAGAAGGCGGTTACGTCGAGATCACGCTCCCGGAGGAGTGATCGGGCGGACTACCCATGCTCATCAGGCTGGACGTCAACGGCAACCCGAACCTCGGCACGCTTGCCGTGGCCGACAATTCGTCGTGCATCGTTTCACCCAACTTTTCGGATTCCAGAGTGGACGAGATATCGGAAGCGTTGAGCGTCGAGGTCCAGAAGGCCACCATCGGCGGCATGACCGTAATCGGTGCATTGTGCATAGCCAACGACGATGGGATGATCGTCTCGAACATCATCGAATCGGAGGAACTGGCCAGACTGCGCGAGACCTTCAACGTCATGGTACTTCATGACAGGTTGAACGCGGTCGGGAACAATGTCCTTCTGGGGCCAGCCACCGCCCTCGCCAATCCAAAGTACCCGAAGCGTATCCTCAAGGACATGGCAGACCACCTCGGGGTCGAGATGACCGCCGGAACGGTCGGTGGTCTGAAGACCGTGGGTTCAGCGGCAGTCCTCAATTCGAAGGGCATACTCTGCCATCCCAAGACCGATGCCCGCGAGGTCGCTGTGCTCGAGGAAGTATTCGGACTCGAGATCGAGTTCGGGACCGCGAACTTCGGCTCACCGATGCTCGGTTCGGCTATAGTGGCGAACGACGCGGGAGCGGCGACAGGGACGCCGACGACCGGGGTCGAACTCAACCGGATCGAATCGGCGCTGGACCTCATAGAGTGAACGAGCCAGGGGCTCATTTTCTAGAACATCGACCCCCCATATGGGAGAGACCGGGAGAGCCTTAAATAACGGAGACGATATCGATACCACATGAAGGTCCTGATGCTCGTCGGAGGCTTCGGCACCCGGCTCCTTCCACTGACCGAGACCGTGCCGAAACCGCTCGTCCCTCTCGCTGGGCGACCGATAATCGATTACCTCCTCGACGTCGCTCCACATGACGCCGAGGTCGTCTTCACCCTTTCCTATTCTGGAGAGGAGATCAGGTCCTACCTCGAGTCCCGCGAGGACTCGGACCGCTTCATATTCGTCGACGAGGAGGAGCCCCTGGGGACCGGTGGCGCCATCAAGAACTGCGCCGAGCACCTCGACGAGGAGTTCATGGTCTTCAACGGCGACATCATCTCCGACCTCGATTCGAAGGCGATGATCGATTTCCACCATGCGAACGAAGGGATCGGGACCATCGCCCTCAGGGAGGTCGAGGACCCTACCAGGTTCGGCGTCGTGGACATGGACGGGGACAGGATCACCAGCTTCGTAGAGAAGCCCCCGGACCCGCCGACGAACCTGATCAACGCGGGAATGTACGTCCTGGGACCCGAGATCCTGGACATGATCCCGGAGGGAAAGGTCTCCATCGAAAGGGAGGTCTTCCCCAAGGCCGTGGAGCACGGCCTTTTCGGCTTCCGGTTCGATGGACTGTGGACCGATGTCGGCACCCTTCCCTCCTACCTTCTCGCAATGAACGATCTCCTGGAAAGGCGGGTTTCGAGAGGTGAGATCTCTGAACCCGTCCTCGTGGCTCCGGATGCCTCGGTGGAGAGCGAACTCACTGCACCGGTGGACGTTGGCAAGGGCGCGAGGATCGGAAAGGGATGCCGGATACGCAATTGCGCCATCCTCGAGGGTGCGGTCGTCGGCGATGGTGCGGTGGTCGATTCCGCCATCGTTTCGCCGGGTGCAGTGGTCAGGGAGAAGGACGTGATCGCAGCGTCCATACTAGGACGTTCGGGGGAGCGGATCTAGGGGAAATATCGTCGTCCATCGTCGACCATCCCAGCAGTCTTTCCACAAGCCTTAAATGGGGACTCCGGTATCGCCGGGCGGTGAGAATTTGAAAGGCCCAGATATCGTAACGACACCTCCGGGAACAAAGGCCCAGGCCATCGTGGATGGCGACCATGAGTTCCTGATGACCAGCACGAAGACATCGCCGATCGTCGGAGTCCGCGGAGAGGGTTCGATGGTCGAGGACGTTGACGGCAACGTGTACATCGATTTCACCAGCGGTATCGGCGTCACGAACACCGGTCACTGCCACCCGAGGGTGGTAGAGGCTATCACCGAGCAGGCCAAGAAGCTTCATCATTTCGCAGGTACGGACTTCTATTACGACGCCCAGGTCTCCCTGGCGAGGAAGCTCGTCGACATCGCACCCGGGGACCACGACAAGAAGATCTTCTTCACGAACTCCGGGACCGAGTCGGTCGAGGCTGCCATCAAGATCACGAGGTGGCACACCCAGAGACAGCACCACATCGCGTTCGTGGGCGCCTTCCACGGCCGGACCATGGGTTCGCTGGGTCTGACGGCAAGCAAGCCGGTCCACAAGGACAGGTTCTTCCCGTGGATGCCCGGCGTCGTCCACGTCCCGTATCCGAACCGATACAGGCCGGTCGCCGGTGTGGACACCGAGGACCTCACGACCTTCACGATAGACCTCATCGAGAAGCACCTGGACGCATACATGGTGGACCAGGTCGCCAGCATATTCGTCGAGCCGGTGCAGGGAGAGGGCGGCTACGTCATCCCGCCGGACGACTTCCTGCCAGCACTCCAGAGGCTCGCAGCGGACCGCGGCATACCGACCGTTGCGGACGAGGTGCAGGCTGGCTTCGGTCGCACTGGAAAGATGTTCGCGTCCGAGAACTTCGGGTTCGTACCAGACCTCGTTACCATGGCGAAGGGGATGGGTTCCGGAATGCCCATCGGAGCCGTCGCCGCTAGGGCCGAGATGGACTTCGGCGTGCAGGGAGCGCACTCCAACACCTACGGCGGAAACCTCGTTGCCAGCGCCGCTGCGGAGGCGACCATCGACGTGATCCAGGAGGAGAACCTCTGCGACAACGCCATCGTCCAGGGGAAGCTCATCATGCAGAGACTGACGGAGCTCCAGGAACGCTTCCCGAAGATCGGCGACGTCCGCGGACTGGGCCTCATGATCGCGGCAGAGTTCGTCAAGGACACCGAGACGAAGGAGTACGCCGCCGACCTCAGGAACAGGATAGTCGAGGAGTCGTACAAGCGCGGACTCATCCTGCTCCCGTGCGGCCGCTCTGCCATCAGATTTATTCCCCCACTCGTGATAAACGAGGAAGAGGTCACCGCAGCCATGGACGTCTTCGACGAGGCCGTCGCTGTTGCTTCGAAGTGATCATGCGGTACCCGTACCCCTGGGAGGATATTGGTGATACGCGTCGACGCCCCAGCAGGGGCGGCGTCGAGCGCGTTCGCTGAACAATCAATATTGTAGCGCGAGGTCCGTCCACCCTTAGAGTGCCTGGCGGACCAGCTCCGCCTTCCCGGCGGACTTGAAGGCCAGTATGTGGGCTTCAGTGGCCTTGTACGACTCCCTCTCGATCTGTGCCTCGCAGGCCTCGGACATCTCGTAGATCATGTCGAAGAAGGGTTTGAGCGCGTGCTTCACGTTCTTTCCGAAGACCTCGATGTCGGGCCTCCCCTCCATGGGCTTGTTGGTCAGTGTCCAGTCCCAGATCTCCTGCCATAGGTCCGGGTGGTGTTCCTTGAGTGCGTCGAGGACGATGTTCTGGTAGAGGGTGGCAACGTTGCCCTTGAGGATGTCCCCGTGGGGGAACTGCTCTGCAATGAGCCCGAGCGGTGTTCCGGTTATGCCGTGCTGGGCGATCCTCACTCCAAGTCCTGCCTCACGAAGCGCGCCGGCCACGGCCTTCGTCCTCTCGATGTCTATAGACACCTGCTGGATCGGATTGCCGTCGGCGTCGAAGACGTTCCCGTGCGTGCTGCCGTTGGCTATGGCGATCAGCTGCGGGTCTATGCCAGCGTCCCTAAGGGCCGATATGAAAGTGGTCGCTTCCTCTGGTGACGTCAATATCATGCCGCCATCGCCGGTCCTTCCGATCTCGCCCACCTCTACCTCGAGCCCGTACTCCTTCCCGGACATTCCATCCGTGATGTAGTTGGCTATGTCGATGGTGGCCTTGATGTTGGGGGCGAGCTCCTCGGCGACCGTGGCGCCGTCGAAGTCGAAAAGATGGGAAGCATCTATGGCGAAACTCGTGAAACCGGAGTCCATCTGCTCCTGGACGAGCTCCTTGGCGTCGGCCATGTCGTCCGGCAGGCCGGTCTTGATGCCGATGTGGTCCGCGTGGAGGGCCCAGATGTCGTGCCCGACCTCCTCGTTGACCTCGTAGAGCCGGGACGCGAGGGTGCTGGGCCTGAGACCGGTATAGCCGATGTGCTGGTTGCACTCGGTCCTGGCAAGCTCCATTATGAGCGGTGCGTCGAGCTCCTTCGCCGCATTGAATATGCCCTTCGCCACACCGGGGATTATCCGGGGGTTGCAGGCAAGGACTATGCAGTCCTGGTCCAGCAGGGCGTTGAATATCCTCTTTCCAGGTATCGGTTCGTACATCTACGATCACTCCATTCAATCCGGGGACCAGAACAACCTCGACTCGGCGATCATGTCGTCCGGGACGGTCTTCAGGGTCCCGACGGCCTCCTCGAGGGGGACGGCCTCGATGGACAGCCCCCTGAGGGCGGCCATCTTTCCGAACTCTCCGGCGTCGACCATCTCGGCGGCCTTGATGCCGAGGCGGGTTCCGAGGACGACGTCGAAGGCGGACGGGGCTCCGGCCCTCTGAAGATGCCCGAGGACCACGTGCCGGCATTCCTTGCCTGTCCGCGCCTCGATGGACTTCGCCAGTTTCTGTGCGATCCCGCCAAGTCGGACGTGCCCGAAGGAGTCCCTCTCCTCGGTCTGGAGGGCCAGGCTCTCCTGGTCGTCAGGAAGCGCCCCTTCCGAGACTGCTATGATAGTGTAGGGGTCACCGGCGTTCTCGCGCTCCTCGACGACATGGCATATGTCGTCCATCGAGAACCTCTCCTCCGGTAGCAGGACGATGTGTGCTCCACCGGCGATACCGCTGTTCCAGGTTATCCAGCCGGCGTGCCGGCCCATTACCTCGACGACGATCACCCTCGAATGGGACCGGGCGGTCGTGTGGAGGTTGCGGATCGCCTCGGCCGCCCTGTTGCAGGCGGTGTCGAACCCGAAGGTGTAATCCGTTGCGCTGAGGTCGTTGTCGATTGTCTTGGGAACGCCGATGACCTTTATGCCATCGGCCGCAAGCTTGTTCGCCACGCCAAGCGTGTCCTCGCCGCCGATCGCGATCAGGTATTCGCAGCCGAACCCATCGAGGCTCGTCTTCACCATGCCAGGCCCGCCGTCGATGTTGTATGGGTTCGTCCGCGAGGTTCCCAGGATGGTCCCTCCGGTGATATGAATGTCCTTGACAGCATCCAGGTCCAGATCGAAAGTCTCCTTGCCCGTGGTCAGGCCAGCCCAGCCGTTCCTCAGACCGAGGACGCCGTAACCCAGGGAGTTGGCCCTGTGGACTATTCCCCTTATCACGGCGTTCAGTCCCGGAGCGTCCCCGCCCCCGGTGAGGACGGCGATGCGTCCCTTCCCCTGGCCAGCACCATCAACGTTACCCTGCGCTGGAGTCATGTTCCCACGGTGGGACAATGCCGAGGTTGTTAGAAAAGGGTTGTGGTCTCGGCCGCCCCGTCGGTTTAATATCGGCCCTTGCCGTTCGGTGGGCGTGGACCCGAAGGACCTGAGCGACGCGGTGCGGAGGAGGGTCTCCGCGACGATCTACAACCGGGGCAGGATGTACTACATCGAGGGCAGGGTAGGTCCCATCAGCACCGACGGGAAGGTCGTCGAGGCGGTCGTCGAGGGTACGTCCGACTACAGGGTAAGGATCATCACCGAGGACGAACCGGTCATCACCTGCAACTGCCCGTTCGGCGGCATCTGCAAGCACGCCGTCGCGGTGGCCCTGAAGGTATCCGAGGTCCCCGGAAGGATGGGTGAGGACCGGGATCTCGATGCCGAGGTCGATGACCTTGTCAGCCTATCCGCGAGAATGAGGACCAAGGCAGAGAAGAGGGCCCTTGAGCGCCGGGCGGACACCCTTTTGACCGAGATCTCTGAACTCGGCCCCGAGGAGTCCGAGGCTTTCCTGAGAAGGGCTGTCTCCTACCTCGAGGGAACGCCTTTCGTCGAGCCGTTCACGGAGGAGTGGACCAGGACCATCGCTGAGCTGGAGGCCGATGGAGCTGCAGTCCTCGCCGGAGATATCCTGGAGGTCGACCCGGAGCGCGGTCTCGAGGCGATCGCGAGGGGGAGGTTCTCCCCGGGCGACGCCGAGGCACTTCTGGCGCGGCTGCCCACGATTGCGGGTCCGATCGAGTCCGACATGGCCTCGAGGGCAAGGGTCCATCTGCTCGGGGTCCTCGGCAGGACGGACGAACTGCTTGCGATCATCGGTTCCGATGCGCCGGTCGAGGCCATCGAGGAAGGTTGCCAGCATCTCGAAGGCGCCGGAATGGGGGAGGAATGCCTACCGATCGTCATCGAGGCGATGGGGGACAGGACCCCGAGGGAGAGGCGGGCCCTTCATCTGATCGCCGCAGGGCTGGACATCTCGGAGGATGACAGGATAGACCACCTGAGGGAATGCCTTGGACTTTGGGTCGATAGGGAGGTCATGGGACGGCTCGTGGAGGTGAGCCCGGACGCCGCGGTCACGACGGCCCTCGAAATGGACCCGGAGGCAAGGGTCCTGCTCGCCGAGCTGCTCCTGGAGGTGGGCGAGGTGAGTGCGCTGACCGATCTGGCGTTAGGCTCGGATGACGTCGATATGGTCGAATGGATAGCCGAGGAATCAGAACCGTCCATAGAGCTTGCCGAACATCTTACGGACCTTCTGCTGACGTCGAAGGGACGCGACGTCCTGTGGCGCATCCGCCGAAGGTTCGAGGACCTGAAGGACAACAGTGGACTCCCGGCGATGCTAGTACGCCTGAGGGAAAGATATCCCCGAAGGCCAGGCCTGAGGGGATTGCTGGACGATTTCGAGAATGGATAGCTCATTTGTACGGGTTGTAGGTATCCTCGGACCCGCCGTCATCGTCGGCCATGTAATCGTTGACCATCCTGCGGTCCCTGTCGTACCCGTACTCCTCGGGCGGTGGACGCGATCTGGTCCTGGGCGCTCTCTGTTTCGGCGGTGTGCGAGGTTCATTGATGATGTTGAGTCCCGAGTCAGTGCGCTCGTACTGCTCGTACTCCTTCCACTTCTTCTCGGATTCCTCCGCCTCGGCAGCCTTCCTTCCCTTCCGGGAACCGAGGACGGCGGCGATCGCAGCCAGCGCTCCCGCCATGAGGGCTCCCATGATGAAGTAGTACCACGGCGGGAGGTCGTCGGTCTCCTCCTCGGGATCGTGGAACTGGCTCTTCGGGGCGCTCTTCTCCACCACCTCGATATCGGTCAGGTTGATGCCGGACGGCACATCCCCGATGTCGAACCCACGGGACGTGGTCTCGGCGTAGAAGTACTCGGTCCCGTTGTGCATGACCGATCCGCCCGAGAATCCGTTTCCCGCGACACCCGAGGCCATGTGGCCGCTGGTGTTGTCGTAGATCACGAAGAGGACGGAATCGTAACCGAGGTCGATGAGCAGGACCGTGAGCAGCATCGCCTTGTCCTCGCAGTCTCCGGTGGAATCGACCAGCATCTCGAGCGGGAACCGCGCGTAGTCGCGGCAGCCCTTGGCCTCGTTGTCCTCAGAGTATTCGAAGCTCTGGACGAAGGTCAGGGCCAGTTCCGCCCGGTCGAAATCGTGCTCCTCGGCGATCTCCCGGATCTCGATGGCTGCGATCATGACGTGAGGGTCCTGGACGGTCAACATGCTCCCGTAATCGAAGCGCTCCTTGAGCTCGTAGCTCTCGTAACCGGCAATGTATTCATCCTGGACCGTCAGATCGAAGGAGACGTTCTCCCCCTCGTGGTCCCATGAATAGTGGATCGTCGTGGACCCGGCGGATACTGCGGTCGATACATGCACAAGTACGAACGCCATCATCGTAGCGATGAGTACGGTCCGTGCAGAAATCGCCCTGCCCGCCGACCGCGCCTCCCTGGATGCCCGTTCCATGGGTGGGAATCGGCCTTTCGATATATATATTGAATGTCGAAAACCAGCTCCTGCATGGCGGTGCGGGGCGCTCAGCTTGCCCATCAGTCGTCAATGATCGGCGAGGCGTTCATCATCACAGCGCCCCCCATCCGTGAAGGTCATCCTGGATATCAGCGTCCCACTGCTGCGCTGATCCGCTCCACCATGTCCATCTTACCCTCGAAATGTGCCCTGTACGGCTCGACGATCCTGTCGAGTGCGGCCGCGGTGGACATCTTGAGGTCCTGCGGGTGGAGCTGCTTGGACTCGAGGTCCGCGATCAGAGCCGCGACATCGGTGTACTCGATGTCGCCTCCCCACTTCTCGTCCCTGAGTATGGTGAACTTGCCCTCGTAGGGGAATATGACATGTTGGACTATTTCCACTACCGGATTGCCCTCGGCCATCTCGGGGCAGAAGGCCTTCTTCATCTTCCGGGAGATCTCCTCGGTGGTATCGTGGATCGATATCGTACCGTCGGGGTTGGACTTCGACATCTTACCCTCGATCGGGTCCATACGACCGCTGGCGGCTAGTCCCGAGATCAACGGAGTATGGACTGCCACCACCTTCTTCCACCCGAGCTTGTCCGCGACGTCCCTCTGGAGCATGTGGGCGTGGCGCTGGTCCATTCCCCCGAGGGCCAGGTCAAGGTCCATCTCGAATATGTCGGCCACCTGCAGGGCGGGATAGAGGAACTTCGATGTGTCGGCCTCTGCCTCGTCCTCCTTGCGGCCCATGACGGTCATGGCCCTCTTGGTCCTCTTCAGGGTGGTGCCCTTCATGACCCGCATGACACGCTCCCAGTAGTCTATCGAGTCCATGAGCTCCGACGCGTACAGGTAGGTGCACGGGACCTGGGCGGCGTCGAAGACCTCCTTCAGGTATTCGCCGCAGAGCCGTATGGTCTCGATATCACCGCCGAGCTTGTCGTTGACGAACGCGTGCCAGTCCGCCAGGTAGACGGTCAGGTCGAACCCGGCGTCCGTCACCTCCTTCATCTTCTTGATGCAGACGAGCCAGCCTACGTGGACTATGCCGGAGGGCTCGAACCCGATGTAGGCCTTCCCCCCTCCGTTGTCGAGCAGGACCTTCAGCTCGTCCTGGGTGACCACCTCGGCGTCCCGGGCTATGGTCTCGAAGGTCGATGTCATCGGCCGATGTATCACGGCGCTCGTTCTAAAGGGTTGTGGACCCTGCCGACAGCCGGAAAACCTTTTGAACCCGGTCCCGGATTCCATGGCGGGTGATCCGACGGGACGCAGGGTACGTGTCAGAACAGGGTACAAGGTCTATCCGGTGGGACACATGCTCGTGTACCATATCTCGCTCGGTCTCCATTACGTGCTCGGCGCCATCGGACTGGCGGTCGGCTTCGCGTTCCTGGGATACGGCGATATCATCGGAGCCTTCTACCTGGCCTTCGCGATATTCCAGCTGTACATACTGATGCCCTTCATCGTCTGTCCGCACTGCGTTTACTCGAGGCTGGGCGGATCACGCTGCATTGCCGGGAGCAATATCATCGCGAAGGAGCTCTCTGAAAGGGGGGACCCGAACCGCTTCGCTGATCGTGCGAAGGGATTGCTCTGCCACAACACGCTGTACATGGCGGCGCTCATCCTCCCGATCGCAGGCATGGGCATCGCACTGTTCATCGATTTCTCGTACCTGCTGCTCGGGCTGTTCCTGTCAGTCCTCGGTCTGATGTTGTTCAGGGTGTTCGTCGTCTTCCGGATGATCGCCTGCGTGAACTGTCTGGCGCGGTTCAAATGCCCGAACGCGGCCATGATGGACCTGAACAGATGAGGGGGGGATCAACCCTTCAAATCGTACTTCAACCAGAGGATACCGTTCCTCTTCTCCTCGATGGACAACAATTCCAGGTCCGGAAGGATCGCGTCGTCGAGGATCTCCCCCTTGAAGAGCAGGTTCTCGTCGCCTCCCCCGACCACTACCGGATGGACTAGCAGGCTGACCTCGCTTACCAGGCCCTCTCGCAACAGGACGGAGAAAAGAGTCCCGCCGCTGTCGACGCGGACCGTTTCCACACCGAATCCCCGATTCAGTTCCTCGAGGGCCTTCCGCAGGTCCACATGGTCATCGCCAGCTACGATCGTGTCGATGTGACGCTCCCTGAGGTGTTCAACGTAGTCGTCGGGGGTCGAGGCCGAGATCATCGCCACAGCGTCCTTCCAGTACTCTGTCCTTGGCCAGTAGTGCCAGTTCCGGAGTCTGCCGCGGCTGTCGGGGATCACGATGATGGACCTGGGGTCCTCGGGATCTACAGTCCTGGGTTCGAACGCTTCAGGCGTCTCCTCCGGGACCTCGTCATCCGGGGCGGTGAGAAGTGTGTCGGCGCCCACGAGGGTTGCGTCCTCGCCCCACCCCATGGCCAGTTCGTAGTAGAGACCGACATCTACCTCGAAACCGGTCACCCTCCCATCGAGACTCACTCCCGTGTGAGTTATGATCCTGGGCAGCATACTTCGGCACCTCGTGAGCTATGAAGGGACGTGATCGGGTTAATACTTGTGGCACACCGATCTGACACCGGAACTGGTCCTCTATTTATACTCGATGCGCAAATTATAACTATCATTGAGACCCAAATATAATATGAGGCGAGATGACAGGCTCCAGACGCATAGGGATCAGGATAGTGGATGTTCATTGCCCCCAGTGCGAGCGCACCCATCAGATCGCACTCGAGAAGATGTTGGGGCTCATCCACCACGAGTGCAACTGTGGCCACACCATCGACATGGACTTCGACGGTACCCTTACACGTAGCATAATCAAGTCCAACCGGGAATTAGACCGCCTCGTGAACATGCTGGACGACCTTTCCGATTAGCGCTCTTTCGGGAAAGGGATATTATCCGAGAATGGTCACTAAACGGTACCATGGAGGAATTCTTCGTTAAAGGAGGAAAGGTCCACAAGCACCCGAAGGGAACAGAATGCACTGTTCTCCACAACGGCGAGGTCCTCTGTCAGGAACCGCCGAACGGCGACAAGAAGTGCAGCTTCTGTTTTGACATCCAGCAGTGATCGGCACGCCGGTCCCGGATCGTCATACCCTTTTATCATGGTAGTTCGGGGAAGGACTATTAATCGATGTGGTGTCCTGTGATAAACATGGTCAAGTTCTTCGTGAAGGGTGGGAAGGTACACAAATATCCCAAGGAGACCGAATGCCCGATCGACTGGGACGGCGAGGAGCTTTGCGACGAGCCACCCAAGGAGACGGAGAAGTGCGGTTTCTGCTTCGATTTCCAGCAGTAGGTCTGGCGAAATACCCTTAACCTACGACCTAGTTGGGGGTACTGTGACACGGTTCTCGGTCTACATAGAGGGCGATGACGATCCCAAACGGAACACAGCCAGGAAACTGGTCAGGTTCGAGATCGTCGAGCGTGTGTACCGCCGTCAGATCAAGAGGTCGGGTGTGATACTGGACCCACGGGCTGACGTTGCATTCTCCCCGGCTGACAGGAAGGCGTCCAGGCGCGGCGTCCTCGGGCTGGACTGCTCGTGGGCGACGCTGGAGACAGTATTTCCAAGGGTCTCGGCAGAGGCTAGGGCGCTTCCATATCTTATAGCGGCGAACCCGGTCAATTACGGCCGCCCATGGAGGCTCTCGACGGCAGAGGCGTTGTCCGCATCAGCGTACATCCTCGGCGACATCCAGGAGGCCGAGGAACTGGTATCCAAGTTCAAGTGGGGACCCAACTTCATCACACTCAACAGGGAGCCTCTGGAAGCGTACATGACAGCAAACGATTCCGCAGGGGTCGTGGCTGCGCAGATGGAGTTCCTACCCGAAGAGGTCCTGAAGGAGCTGGAGTCCAGAGAATGATTCAGAGGGGATGCTGAAGGCTGAACCGGTCCATGTCGAGGACCTTCTCGGCGTATTCCACCGCTTCCTTGTACTCTTCGGGTGAAAGCATTCTGTCGAGACCAAGATCCCTGGCCCTCCAGACCGGTCTGAACTGGTCCATGATGTTGATGCGGGCGGACCCCAGCTTGTTACCGATTATGTCCATTACGGGTTTGGTGCAGCAATCGACGTGACCGGGGAGGACCAGGTGCCTGATCAGGAGGTCTCCGTTCTTCTCGGCCAGAATGTGGTTCCGTGTGACCGGGCCAAGGTATCCGGTCACGCCGGACAACCTCTTGGCGCACTCGACGTTGCCGTACTTGAAGTCGGTCAGATAGAGGTCGACGGCCCCGTCCAGCAGGGCCATGGCCTCCTCGGTGAGGAACATGTTGGAGTTCCAGACCACCGGAACGGGTGAATCCACGCGGTCCAGGACCTCGAGGATGAACGGAAGGTTCGGCGTCGGGTCCCCTCCGACGAAGTTGACGTTGCGGCCGCCGCCCCTCATCACCTGGAGTGGGAATAGCGGTGGTGGCTCGGATCGCGGTCCGAAGCGTCCGTCGATCTTGCTGGCCAGGTCCGCGGGCTCAATGGCCTCGCCGTCCTTCGGGTCCTGGCTGATGTCGTGGTTCTGGCAGAAACCGCACTGGAAGTTGCATCCGGGGAAGAATATTGTATGTGAGGGGACGAGCTCCCTTTCCTCGCCCATGTGGAGGAACTCCGAGGATATCCTGGCTTCGCCCACACCGCACTTCCCGGTCTCACCGTGGGCCCTGTCCGCACCGCATCTCCATTCGCAGAGCTCGCAATGCTCCATCATCTTGTTGGCAGCGAGGACCTTCTTCCCAAGTTCCCCCGATGAACGGGAATCCTGGAACGCTGGCCTCTCCTCACCCGCAAGGACCTTAAGATACCGGTCGAGAGGCATGATAACCCGAATGATCACGATGCCTAAAAGACTAACTTCATCATTGGACCGATGCACTCGCTATATTTTTAAAGGCCGGTCCGTCTCACCCCGTATGACAGGTCACAAGCCGCGCCCGGTACTCCACGAGGCCGACGCGCACGCCCTGCTGAAGGAATACAGGATCCCCGTTGCAAGGACGGTGCTGGCCAAGACCGCAGCGGACGCCTCACGACTCTTCTCTGAGTTGGGCGGGGGACCGGTCGTTCTCAAGATATCATCACCGGACATATTGCACAAGACCGACGTCGGGGGTGTCAGGACCATGGTCAGGACCGCTGACGATGCGGCCGACGCTTTCGAGGGGATCGTCGCATCCGTCAAGCGTCTGGCCCCGAAGGCGGAGATCGAGGGTGTGACGGTACAGCCTCACGTCGAGAGGGGCGTCGAGGTCATTGTCGGCGGACTGCGGGACCCGCAGTTCGGCCCTGTCGTAATGTTCGGTCTCGGGGGTGTCTGGATCGAGCTTTTCAAGGACGTTTCCTACAGGCTGGCTCCGACGACGACGGACAAGGCGAAACGTATGATGATGGAGATCCGCGCTTCGCCCGTTCTGAAGCGGTTCAGAGGAGGAGAACCTGTCGACATCGACACCCTGGCCAGGATAATCGTGTCAGTCTCCGAGCTCATGGCGGCGAGGGACGACATCATGGAGATCGACGTCAATCCGATCTTCGCCCGGAGGGACGGCGCCATTGCCGTGGATGTGAAGGTCATCGGGAGGGCGGTGGAATGAAGGCGCTCAGACCCGAGAGGGTTGTCCTCGTAGGATCATCGACGATGACCGAGGAGATCGGGATGACGCATCCTGACCTCTTCCGCGGGATCCAGGAGAACATGGCCGGTTTCAAGGGGACCGTGAGGGTCGTCGATATTGACGATCCTACACCGATCGAGGGGGACCTGGCGGTCATCGCGCTCCCGCCGGACGAGTCCCTTACGTGGGCTGGAAAGTGCGGCGAGGCCGGGGTCTCGGCTATCATCCAGATCACAGGCGGGTTCACTGCCGTCCAGAGGGCCACATACAACGGTCACATCGAAAGGTACGGGTTCCGGCTGCTCGGCCCCAACTCGATAATGGGATATCTGGACACGGGGATAGGACTGATCACAGCGTTCAACGAGGGTATCGCACCTGCGAAGGGACCCTCGTCGTTCATCGTCCAGAGCGGAGGTGTCGGGGCAGCGGTCCTGGACACCGCGATCTCGGAGGGATGCGGAATATCACGGTTCGCGTTCGTCGGAGACAAGATAGACATCGACGACGAGGACCTCCTGATGGACCTCCTCGAAGATCCCGAGACCAAGGCGATCGGGATGTACGTCGAGGGTGTGAAGGACGGCCGGAGCTTCGTCGAGACCGCTTCGAAGGTCTCGGCCGTGAAGCCCATTGTCGCGCTCAAGGGCGGCATCAGCAAGGAGGGAGCAAGGAGGGCACGGTCCCATACGGCATCCGTATCGGGCTCGGACGACATCTTCGACATAGCGCTCAAGGAGGCGGGAATTATCCGCGTCCCCAGCATCCAGTCCCTCATACACACATCGGTGGCGCTCGCGAACCAGCCGCCGCTCGAGGGAAGGCGCATCGCGATCGTATCCAACGTCGGCGGTCCGGCCATCCTAGGCGCGGACGCCGTCGTCAGGGCCGGCCTGAAGATGGCAAGACCGGTCGAGGAGACCGTCGAGCAGGTGACCTCGAAGTACCCGGGTGTGGAGATGATCAATCCCATCGACCTCATCGCCGACGCCGATGGAGAGCGTTACAAGCATGTCCTCAAGGCCGTTCTGGCCGACGAGACGGTGGACGGCGTCATCGTCATAAACCAGATGAAATCGTGCTTCTTCAGCCCCGGGGATGTAGATGGCATCCTCGAGGCTTTAAAGGGATCGTCCAAGCCGGTGGTCGACGTCATCCCGGGCGGGACAGACTTCAGGACCCTTCGGGGACGGTTCATCGAGGCAGGCATCCCGGCCTACACGGACCCGAGCCATGCCGTGGAGGCCCTGGAAGCGCTCCACAGCTACTCCCTGGTGCTGAAGGGAGAGTATGCGTGATCGAATGAACGGCGAACAGGTCAACGAGAGGATACTCCTTTACGTCGTCGACGTCATAGACGAGGAGGAGCTCCGGACGGGGAGGCCCCCCGCATATGTCCTCGCGATCACATCCGAACGGCTAGTCTTTTTCCACAGAGATGCAAAGGGGTTCGGTGGTGTGATGAAGAGCATCTTCTCGGGCAAGTGGGAATCGAGGGCATCCCGCGCTATGTCAGAGCAGGACCTAGCTCCCTTGTTCGAGGGTGACCCTGAACCGAGAATATACCTGAAGGGATCGATCAGTACAATAGACATCGACCGAGGGAAGAGGCTCGCATCCAGCCTGGAGATCCGGACAGGGAAAGGAAGGATCGATCTGTACTCCTTTCCGAAGAGGAACTTCAAGGACGTACTCGGGGTGCTTGAGGATAATTTCGACGGGGTACATCAGACCACGGGTCTATTGTCGATGAAACATCGAAAGTGAACCCGTCGATCCCGAACGTCGATCATTGTTATGAGGATTGATCCTCAATTCCGGTTTTTGTCAAATAACCATCGTGGGTTTATATACCCAAAATTACAAAATCGGTAATAGGTCCGGGCGCTGCCATTGGAAATGACCGTCCAGGGCAGGCTCCTCACCGCATGCAGGTGATCTCCATGAGCACGATCGAAGATAGGGAGCGCAAGGTCGGTATGTTACTAGAGATGCTCGACAGGGTTAGCCGTAAGCTCGAGCCAAAGGTCTACGAGACCGGGAATCTCATCTGGTACAACGTCACGGGAGAGGACCGTTTTGACATCTCGCTACCGAACACTGAGGGTCTTAGGGAGATCCATCACGTCATTCGGATACCGAAGGCCGAGGGATACGAGTCCGATGACAAGACCGACATCGTCACCTATGTCGACGAGGACGTGGAGCACGTCACCCTCATCGGGACAGGGGTTCTGCCCAACCACAAGACGCAGTACAGGAACGAGGTCGAGATAACGGACACCCTGGAGAGGACCGTCGTCCTGGTATTCATGGCGCTACTCCTGAACGGAAAGTGAGCTGGTCCCCGCCAATTCTATCCTGGAGACCTCATCGTAGATGGGGCCAGCCGGGGTCAAGGTGCTCTTCATAAGGTAGATGGAGTCGACGTCCAGTCGGCCGAGGTCCCTGTCCCGGTTGTCGGCGATCATCTCCTGGATGCGCTCCCTCGGCTTCGGGCCTTTGACGCGGGCCAGGGTCAGGTGTGCGGAGAACTTCGACCTCTCGAACCCGAGTCCGGCCATGGCGTCGATAACGTCGGAAGCGAGCGGGCCTAGCCCGTCGCTATCGATGCCGACCCAGACGACCTTGATGTAGTTCTCGTTGGGGAATGCACCCATCCCCTTGAATTGGACCCTGAAAGGAGAATGGTCCTCGATCGCCCGTTCGATAGCCTCGACGATCTCAGGAACCCTTCCGGGATCGATCTCTCCGAGGAACTTCAACGTCAGATGCATGTTCTCGGGCTCGACCGGCTTCAATCCCTGCCTGCGCCACAGACCAAGCTCCGAGAGTACCTTCGATATCTGTCCGGACGGACTGACCGGTATGGCGATGAACGACCTCATCTCGACCCCTTCAGCGCGACGGGCATCGTCTCGATGATGTCGGTGGCGAGCAATGAGTTGCCGTACTCCTCGAATGCGATGTCGCCGGCCGACCCGACGACGTAAGCGGCAACCCTGGCAGCGTCGAAGGGTTCCAGGCCCAGTGCGAGAAGTCCACCGACGGCTCCGGCGAGCACGTCTCCCGTTCCACCGACGGTCATTCCGGGATTGCCGGTGGTGTTCCGGATAACGCGGTCACTGCTGCATATGAGGTCCTCGACCCCCTTCAGGAGGAGGACCATGTTGGAGTCCGAAACGAGGTTACGGGCGAGCTCGACCTGCTTCCCCTCGCCGACCATCCTCCGGAACTCACCCATGTGGGGTGTGATGACACCGTTCCCGCGGGGTTTTGATCCTATGTAGATCCTGAGGGCATCGGCGTCGACGATGAACGGCTTGCCTGCGTCGACGATCCTTGCGACGATGGCCCTGGCAGCGTCGACGGAAGCGGGATCGTCCCCCATGCCAGGACCGATGACCACGGCGTCGAACCCTCCGATCATCTCTTCCAGCGGACCGATGCTCTCCCCGGTGATGATCTCGCCCGGGAGGGATCGCACGATGATGTTCGGGCTGAACTCCGCGATGACCCCGGCTGCGGAGGCTGGTGCCGCCACGACGGCGAGGTCGCATCCCGTCCTGAGTACCGACATGGCCGCAAGGGCGGGTGCACCGGTGAACGGGCCTCCTCCGATCACGAGCACCTTTCCGGACGATCCCTTGTGGGCATCGGTCCTCCGCGAGGGGATGAGCGTCAGTTCACCAGGTCCGGTGAAGAGCGATGCCTTCCTCGGGATCCCTATATCGATGACCTCGATCCGGTCCAGACCATCCATGCCCTCCTTGACGTCGTGGAATGTGAGGGTGACGTCCGGTCGGACGCCCCCATCGGTCCCCATACCAGTCGGGACGTCCACCGAGACCACTGGCGTCTCGATCAGGTTCAGGAGCTCGGCGATCCTTCCGTAAGGCTCCCTGAGGTCTCCGGAGACGCCGACCCCGAGCATCGCATCGATTATCACGTCAGCGTTCCCGGCCTCGGCCTCCAGAACGTCGATGTCGATGGCCCGGAAGTGGGGGTCGGCCTTCTCGGCAGAATCGATCGCCAGGTCGGTGGACGGCTCCCTCACGGGAAGGAGGACAACGTCGACGCCCTCCTCTGAAAGGCGCCGGCCAGCGACGTACCCGTCGCCTCCGTTGTTGCCCGGACCGCAGATGATCAGGACACTGGATGGAGAATATTCCTCGAGAACGAAACGGGCGATACCTCGGCCAGCGTTCTCCATGAGCATGGCTGCCGGAATGCCGTGTATCTCACTGTTGACGTCCAGAACCTTCACTTCACGGAAGGTCATCAAGTCCGGATCACCTCTTGGCGTCGCCGAGGAACTTCTCGATGCCAATGTCCGTGAGCGGGTGTGTGACCATCTTCTTAAGGACGCCGAACGGGATGGTGCTGATGTGCGCACCCGCGAGGGCGGCCTCGACCACGTGGTTCGGGTTCCTGATGGATGCGACGATTATCTGGGTCGAATAGCCGTATATCTCGAAGATCGCAGCGATGTCGCGAATTATGTCCATGCCGACGTGGCTGTTGTCGTCCAGCCTTCCGACGAACGGACTGACGTAGGTCGCCCCGGCCTTCGCGGCCAGCAGGGCCTGGCTGGTGCTGAAGACGAGGGTGACGTTCGTGGAGATGTTCTCGTCCGCAAGAGCCCTGGTCGCCTTCAGTCCCTCCGTGCACATCGGGATCTTGATGACGACGTTGGGGTGGAGCTTCGCGAGCTCCCTGGCCTCGGTCACCATGCCGTCGGCCTCCATCGAGATGACCTCCGCGCTTATCGGACCGTCGACGATCGCGCATATCTCCTGGATGACCTCCTGGAGGTCCCTCCCCTCACGTGCGATAAGGGTGGGGTTCGTCGTAACGCCGTCGAGTATCCCCCATGTCCCGGCTTCCTCTATCTCGTCAACATTCGCTGTGTCAAGGAATATCCTCAATATTTCACCTTCACTAGGTCCACGGCCTCCTCGACCACGTGCTCGGCGGTGAGTCCGAACATCTGCATCAGCTCCTCCGACTCGCCCGATCTGGAGAAGATATCGGGTATCCCGATCCGTTTGAGAGGCACGGGATACGATTCGACGAGCGATGTCGCGATGATGGAACCGATCCCGAGGAGGACGTTGTGCTCCTCGGCGGTCAGAACGGCGCCGGTCTTCATTGCGTACTTCAACAGTGTCTTCTTGTCGAGCGGCTTGACCGTGGAGACGTTGATGACGGCAGCGTCGATGTCCATCTTCTTCAGCCTATCGGCCGCCTCCAGGCAGCGCTCGACCATGAGGCCAGTGCTCATGAGAGTGATGTCCTCGCCGTCCCTGAGGACGGCCATCTTGCCGATCTCGAACGGGGTCTCTTCGTCCGTGACCCTCGGCATGTCCGTCCGGGAAAGGCGGATGTACATGGGTCCCGGGTTCTCGTAGGCGGCCCGGACGACCTTCCGCGTCTCGAGGGCGTCGCCGGGGACGATGACCTGCATGTTCGGCAGGACGGACATCAGGGCGATGTCCTCGTTGATCTGGTGGGAAGCGCCGTCGCCGCCGACGGTGATGCCGGCGTGAGTGGCTACTATCTTCACATCCAGATTGGGATACGCAATGGACTGCCGGATCTGGTCGTAGACCCTGCCGGTGGCGAATACCGCGAATGTGCTCGGGAACGGGACCTTGCCCGCTATCGCCATTCCAGCGGCGGCGCCCATCATGTTCGCCTCGGCGATCCCGCAGTTGAAGAACCTCTTCGGGAAGACATCGTCGAAGAACGAGGTCTTGGTGGATGAAGAGAGGTCGGCTCCTAGGGACACGATCTCCTCGTGCTCCTTGCCGAGTTCGACGAGGGTCTCGCCGAACGCCACCCTGGGACTCTCCATCAGTACCATTCAATCACCCAGCTCCTCCATCGCCCGATGGTACTCCTCCTCATTGGGAGCCTTTCCGTGGAAATTGAGGGAATTCTCCATGAATGAGATCCCCTTGCCCTTGATCGTGTTCGATATGATGACCGTCGGCTTGTCCGCCTGGTCCCTGGCCTGGTAGAGCGCGGAGAGGATCTCGCGCATGTTATGGCCGTCGATCTCGATGACGTGCCACCCGAACGCCTTCCACTTGGCAGGAAGTGGTTCAAGGCACATGACGTCCTCGGTACAGCCGTCGATCTGTAGCCTGTTGCGGTCGACGATCCCGACCAGGTTGTCGAGACCGTTGTGAGCGGCGAATAGGGCCGCTTCCCAGACCTGTCCCTCCTCCAGTTCGCCGTCGCCCATCATCGAGTAGACGTGGCCGTCCTTGCCGTCGATCTTCATCGCCGCAGCGATACCGGCGGCGATCGATATCCCCTGTCCGAGGGAGCCCGTCGACGCCTCGACGCCGGGGGTCTTGAGCATGTCCGGATGGCCCTGCAGATGGCTGTCGAGCTTCCTCAGGGTGTTGAGGTCCTCCACTGGGAAGTAGCCGTTGAGTGCAAGCGCCGCGTACTGCGCCGGGGCTGCGTGACCCTTGCTGAGGACGAAGTAGTCCCTGTCCTCCCAGGAGGGGTCCTCGGGGCGATGTTCCATGACGTCGAAGTAGAGCGCGGTGATGACATCGGTGGCAGAAAGCGAGCCTCCGGGATGCCCGGATTTAGCATGATAGATGGACTCGACGATGTGCCGCCGGATCTGTCTGGCCCTCTCCTCAAGAGCCTCGATTACCCCATCTTCGATTCTGACCATTGATTGCCCCCGGGGGCCATGTGGCCTCCGTGTCGGGAGATGACCCAATCGGTTAATTAACCTTTCCATGGACATGTTACAGAAGCCCGGCGGCCGCGTCAATGCGTGTACCCGGAACGGTTCATTCGACGTACTTGAACCACATGTCGAGGTCGTAATCGTTGCCGTCGTCCTCGACCGTGAGGTAGCCCGAGGGTTCGGTATTGTCCCCAGCCTCGACCATGGTCACGATGACGTACCACCTTCCGCCCATATTGCCATCCACATCGACACCGATGCTGACGCTACCATCACCGCCAACGCTGTTGGATGCCGAGTCGCTCCTGGATTCACCGTTCGGCGCGATGACCTCCAGATTAAATTCATCTGGCTCATTTGTCCGTCCTATGGGCGGATCCTCGTCGGTCCACGTTAGATTGAACCACGCTTTCATGACGTAACCCTGATCGGGATCGTAGGTATCGTTCTCACCCTCGTCCAGATAACCATCCTCTGGGATGTCTATCGTCTTGATCTCGTCGCCGCTCGGGCCATCGGAGTATCCTCCGTCCTCGTCGATCCCCTCCGACGCCAGGGCCGGGACGATCAGCACTAGCGCCACCAGGAGGACCGTTCCGTACCGGTTCCACGGGACCATGAAGAAACCGCGGAGCGGGTCCGGGAGCATCATGATCGGGTCGCGGCCCATGGCTATGAGCATGAAGTACAGCAGACCTCCGTAGAGGATGAAGCATGCGAAGAGCAGCATCGCCACCGCGCCGCCCGTTAGTGCCATTCGGTGAACCTCCTCTGCATGTACAGCGCGGCGATCACCAGGACGAATATGAGCCCATAACCACCGGCGAACACCAACCATGGCGGATATTCGACCACATTGTTGGGGACGCTCTCCCCGGTGAACTCGAAGCCGTCCTTGAGGGTCCAGACGATGATGAATATCAGGATGATGGGGGTCACGTACCTGATCATCGCGTCCCACCAGTACCCGATCTTGACCTCGGAGTGCTCGTTGATGAACTCACGCAGCTCCTCCGGTTTCATCACGTACCCTATGACCAGAACCTCTATCAGTCCGACTATCACGATCCCGATGCCAACGGCAAAGTGGTCTATGAGGTGGATCAACCAGAAGGATACGCTCGTGACGAAGAGCAGGCCGATGGAGAGTCCGATTATCACGAAGAATCGGACCGCCTTCTCGTGCTCCCATCCGAGGTCCTCGAGCCCGGCCGTCAGCGCCTCCACCATGGAGAACGCGGAGTCGATCCCGAGGGTGAGCAACATGAGGAAGAATATGACTCCGAAGAGAGCGGAGGCTCCGCCCATCTGGGAGATGGCTATCGGGTAGGTGATGAAGGCCAGATGGGGGCCGGAGGCGCCCGAACCTATGGGCTGCCCGGTCTCGTGCTGGACGAAACCCAGGATGCTGAAGACGACAAGCCCTGCGAAGAACGACGTCCCGCAGTTGGCCAGGCTGATGATCGTCGCATTGTTCATGATCTCCGATTTCTTCGGAAGATACGAAGCGTACGCTATCATGACGCCCTGGGCGAGGCTCAGTGTGAAGAATATCTGACCGTAGGCCGCCAGCCAGACGTTGGCGTCGCCCAACTTGGACGAGTCCGGAGTGAGATAGTATTCGATCCCGTCCATGGCGCCTGGCAATGTGATACCGCGGATGAACAGGATGATGAGAAGGATGATCGGAAGGGGAACCGTTATCAGGACGACCTTCCCGACCCTCTGGACGCCCTTGTTGAGTATGAGGTAGATGCAGATCCAGATGACGATAAGACCAACGAATATCATGGGCTGGAAGCCGCCGATGACGGTGGGTCCGCTGCTTATGTTCAGGAAATCGTTGAAGAAGAAGCCCTCGATCTCGTGGGGGGTGGAACCCCAGGAAGAGTCGAACGAGAAGAACATGTAGATCAGGGCCCATGCCATAATGACCGTGTAGAACGATAGGATCAGGAATCCCAGGAATATGGAAAGCCAGCCGACCCATGCCAACCGGCGATCGACCATCGAGAACGCCTTCGGCGCTCCGGAAAGGAACTTGTAGCCGAGACCGAACTCCAGTGCCATCAATGGAATGCCAGTGGTCAGGAGGGCGATGAAGTAGGGTATGAGGAAGGCGCCGCCGCCGTTCTCATAGGCGATGTAGGGGAAACGCCAAACATTCCCGAGGCCGATGGCCGATCCCATGGCCGCGAGGATGAAGGGGAGCCTGCCCGACCAGTGGTCGCGCTCCTCCTCAGCTACCTCTACCTCCTCCATGACCCCGAAGCATGGTTCCAGTTATAATAATTATGCGTGGCCAAGCTCCGGCGACAGGTGATATTGGGGTCGGCGTGATACCATGCCCGGCCGAGACGACACTGGTGAGTTCCGTCGCCATCGTTAGCGGATTATCAACATGCAAACTATTATTAGCAGTGTCCTGGATATGGGACCAGTATGTCAGGCGAGAACGTTCTGGTGGTCGAGGACAACGTGATGAACCTCAAGCTGGTCCGCATACTTCTGGAACAGCAGGAATATGTCGTCACGGAGGCGCTCAACGCCGAGGAGGCCATCGAGATCCTCAAGTACAGGGACTTCGACCTCATCCTCATGGACATACAGCTCCCCAAGATGGACGGCCTGACGCTGACGAAGATGCTCAAGGAGGACCCTAAGACGTCCGGGATCCCCATCGTCGCGCTCACCGCCCACGCCATGCGGGGTGACGAGCAGAAGGCCCATGCGGCGGGCTGCGTCGGGTACATACCGAAGCCCATCGACACGGTCGAATTCCCGAACCTCGTCAAGAAGTTCCTCGGACAGTGACCTTCTCTCCAATATCCGACATTTTAAGACCCATTTTTCCACTCGAAATCAGAAAAATGCCCAAATCGTGCTTTTTTATAAAGAAAACTGCCGTTTTAGGCAGTTTCGGGCCTATCGGCGAGTATAAATATGTGAAGAATCTATATCCTTTGTCTGGTGGAGAAGGGTGAGACGGTGGTCCTGCGCAAGTCTATGAAACTGAAGATGGTCGTTGTGTTCATCGCATTCATCACAGTTACCATCGGTACCCTCGGTTACTTCACCCACCGCGAGTTCTCCGACAACATCCGGGAGGAGACCAACGAGAGGAACCTCGAGATCGCCCGCAACAACGGATATTGGATCGCGAGCTTCATCAACGGGTCCCTCGGAGACATCGTCTCCGTGGCCGATTCCCCCGAGTTCATCGCCGCTGTCGGGGAATGGAACCTGACGACGTTCGAGACCAAGTTCGAGAGCCTGTACAATGCGTACGGGACGTACTACTTCATCGAGGTACTCGACACCTCGAAGGTCATCAGGCACAGGCATCCCTTCAATGCAGCCGGGATAACGGAGGACCTCAGCTTCCTTGATACCGTGATAACGACGAAGACACCGATGATCATGTTCAAGGTACTGCCGGATGAATTGGCTCCAGGGAACGAGAACGGTGTCCCGACGATATTCCTATCTTCACCGGTGATAGATGACGGCGAGGTCATCGGCGTCCTCAACGGCGTCCTCTCGCTGGACTTCATAGACGAGACCATCCAGAACATCAAGGTCGGCAGCGACGGTTACATCTTCTTCGTGGACTACCAGGGACGAATAATATCCCATCCGGACAGGGAGGAGATAGACGACCTGGACTCGGCCCGCGACCTCGAGATCGTCGAGGAGGTCCTCGAGGGCGGATCCGGCACGTTGACGTTCCAGAACGATATCAGCGGCCAGAGGGAGATGGGCGCATACGTGTACCTCGACGAGCTGGGTTGGGGGATCTGCGTGGTCGTTCCCGAGGACGAGGCCATGGCTCCGGTAAGGGACCTGGAACAGGCGATCATATTCTTCACAATCGTATTCGCCGTGATCGGCAGCGCCATCGCATGGCTCTTCGTCAGGAAGATAACGAGGTCGCTCACCGAACTCACCGACAACACGAACCGCATCATGACCACGCTGACGAAGACCGACGGCAAGCGCCCGAAGTCCTCCAAGAAGTATGAACTGCCGGTGCGTTCCAGGGACGAGGTCGGTGAGCTGACCATTTCGCTGAACCGTCTCACCAGGGAACTTGTGAGGTCGTACTCCGAACTCGAGACGCTGGTCATGGAGCGTACGAGCTCGCTCTCGGGAATGAACATGGAGCTGACGGAGCTGAACAGGAAGCTCCTCCGTGCCGACAAGCTCAAGTCTGAGTTCCTGGCGAACATGTCCCACGAGCTCCGGACCCCGTTGAACTCGATCATCGGCTTCTCCGAGGTCCTGATGAGCCGCTCGTTCGGAGACCTGACGCCCCAGCAGGAGGAGTTCCTTCACGATATCCACAGCGCGGGACGGCACCTGCTCGAGCTCATCAACGAGATACTGGACCTGTCCAAGATCGAGGCGGGCCGGATGGACCTGCACATCCAGGTGTTCGACATCGAGGAGAACGTCCGCGAGGTCCAGGAGATCGTCAAGCCCCTCTACACCAAGAAGGGCCTCTCGTTCAGCGTCGACATCCCCAACAACATTCCGAAGATCAAGGGCGATGTCCTCAGGGTCAAGCAGGTCCTGTACAACCTCATGAGCAATGCCATCAAGTTCACACCGTCGTACGGACTGGTCAGGGTCACGGCGAGACCTGTCAAGGACATGGTCCGCATAGACGTCATCGATACCGGTATCGGCATCAAGAAGAGCGAGTACGAGACGATATTCAGGGAGTTCACTCAGCTCGACATGTCGGTGTCCAGGGAGCACGAGGGAACAGGCCTGGGACTGCCATTGGCCAAGAAGCTGGTCGAGCTCCACGGCGGGCGGATCTGGTTCAAGAGCGTCGTCGGTGCTGGATCGACCTTCTCCTTCACGGTGCCCGCTGCCACGCCGGTCGGGCCGATGGAGGAAATCCAGCCAGCACCCGAACCCGAACCTGAACCCGTCCCAGAGCCTATCCCGGTGCCTGAGGTGCCGAAGGAGATCGCGAAACCCGTCTACAACTTCGCCGACGAGGCTGCCGAGGCAGGACCGGTCGCCAGAGGGACGGTCGAGGAACCACCAGCATTATCGTTCGATAAGCCCACACAGATAAGGAGACCGAGGCCGACGGGTCCACCGCCGAAGGCCTCCAAGCCAAGACCGGCGCCGAAGGCCGAACCCAGGAAGCCGAGACCGAAGGCGGTCGAGAAGCCGGTAAAGGGATCGAAACCCGCGCCGAAACCGGTGAAGACCATGCCACAGGGCCCGGTGGCGAGGGGCGGGACCCCGCTCGACCAGGCCATCGGAAGACCGGTCGGCATCCCTGAACCAGCGCCCGTCCTTTCGAAACCGACGACACAGAGGAGCAAGGTGCTGGTGATCGACGATTCGGAGGAGACGAGGCATCTGATGCAGACCATCCTCGAGGACGAAGGATACGACGTCATCATGGCCATCGACGGGGAGTCTGGCATCAGGAAGGCCAAGCAGCTCGAGCCGTTCGCCATACTCCTGGACATCCTCCTGCCGGACATCAACGGATGGAACGTCCTCAAGCGTCTGAAATCCATGCCGGAGACCAACGAGATCCCGATAATCATCATATCAGTCCTCGAGAACACCTCGAAGGGCATCAGCATGGGCGCGATCGACTTCTTCGTCAAGCCGATAGAGAAGGACAAGCTCCTCGACAGGCTCAAGAAGATCTCCATCAAGCCGGTGGAGGGACCGATGCGCGTGCTCGTCGTCGACGACCAGCCCCAGGCGGTCAAGCTCGTTTCGACCATCCTCGAGAAGGAGGGTTACAGCGTGCTGAAGGCCTACGGGGGCGTCGAGGGCCTGGACATGGTCCGCAAGGAGCGACCGGACCTCGTGATTCTCGACCTCATCATGCCCGACATGAGCGGTATCGAGGTGCTCACCGAGCTCAAGAAGGATCCCACCACCAGGGATGTGCCAGTAATGATACTCACGGCCAAGCACCTCTCGCGCAGGGAGGTCGAGGAGATGAGGGAGAACGTCCTCTCCATCACGAAGAAGGAGGACTTCTCCAAGGACAAGTTATTAAAGGAACTTGAGATGTATTCAAGACTAGCCCAGGGAGAGGAGGCGGTGCAATGAAGAAACCCAGAGTGCTCGTGGTGGACGACCACGTGGAGAACGTGAGATTGCTTCACGCGCACCTCACGTCGGAAGGTTACGAGGTATCGACCGCATACGACGGTGAGGAGGGTCTTGAAAAGGTACATTCCGATGACCCGGACGTGGTTCTCCTTGACGTCATGATGCCGAAGGTCGACGGGTTCGAGGTTTGCCGGAGGCTGCGCGCCGACAAGTCCACTGCCCTCATACCCATCATCATGATAACCGCTCTCTCTGACTTCGAGTCCTATCTAAAGGGCCTCGAGGCGGGGGCCGACGATTTCCTGGTCAAACCGGTCAACTATCTCGAGCTGAAGGCGAGGACGAAATGTCTCCTCAAGATGAAGCAGCTCATCGACGAGAACATGGCCCAGGAGAAGATCAGGAAGATCCTCATCAACCTGACGCCGCTGCTTCTGAAGAACGTCCAGCCCGAGGTCAGGAACATGTTCATCTCCGAGATGTGCAACGACATCTCCGAGCTCTACGGCGCCAAGGAGTCCGCGGGACAGGACCTTTCCTCCGCCTTGGAGTTCGCGAACAGCATCCTCTCCGAGATCGGAGGCGACCCGATAGTGCTCGAGGTCGACGACGGAAAGGGCTCCGTGATGGTCGAGGTCTGCCCGTGGCAGGAGAGCGAGGCCAGCAATCCGATCCTGTGCATGATCTGCCGGGGTCTGTATTCCCGCGTGGTATCCGAGGTCATGGGCAATGTCGTCATGAACATCGACTCCGCCATCCTGGACGGGGCGGACCGCTGCATCTTCCAGATCAAGGGCTACTAGGCGAGTTGGAACTTACATAATTCCAGTACGGTCAGCATTGGCCCTGTCTACGTTCTACAGATAATCCTCGAGGCATGTCGAAGGCGCCTCCTTCTTCCTCTTCTTCTTCTTGCCGTTGTTCTCGTCGAACATCGTCCTGATGGAGATGTCGAGCATCTCGATGCGCTGGGCGACGTACGGTGACACGTGGTACTTCTCCGCGATGCCCTTGGCCATGTCGATGTACTTGGTGACATTCCCCTCGTGGACCGTCAACATCAGCTTGTTGCCGCACCGTGTGCACTTGCCCGACAGCGGTACGCGGCGGTACTTGGAGTTGCATTTGGCGCAGCGGAAGCCCTGCTGGCAGAAGGTCCGCAGATTGCCCATGATGTCCGGCAGCAGATGACCCTCGATCAGTCTGGTGGCGACGTCGGCCTCGTCCACGGCGCGGATCTTGAGTGCGAGTTCCATCTGGGCCTCGAGCTTGTTGGTGATGGACCCCAGTTCGCCGTAGGCCGAGCTCTTCGGCCCGATCGTCAGGTCCGCGGTGTCGTGTGTGAATCCGAATCCCGTGAACTCGTTGCCCTCCTTCACGAGGTCCTTGACCAGGGACATCATCGGAGCGACGTCCTTCGGGTCGGCCATGCTGTCGGCGGCCTCGTAGAACTCGGCGGGGTAGTACCACCCTGCGTCGACGTTCAGGGCCTCCTTGTCGATCTCGTTCGGGTCGATCCGGATCGGCATGACCAGGGGTGCATCCATCTGGCCCCCTCTTGAAGAGGGAAGGTAGCTCTTGGAGAAGTTGAGGAGTCCGTCGAGCAGAAGGAAGAAGGTGTCCGCGTCGCCGTCGCAGTTCCGGCGCTTGGCGGCGTGGTAGAATGGATGGGCGAAACCGCATTGCGTCGGGGTGAAGCCGATTATCCTTCCGAGGACGCCACCCGATGTATGGGGGGCCAGCCCGACGACCAGATGTCCGACCAGGTCCTCTGGCTTGGAAGCCCTGAAGAAGGGTTCCTCGTCGTAGAACCGGATGAGAAGGTCGTCGACGAACTTGGCCACGTTGACCATGTACTCGCCCCCGTTCTGCGATGGGATGAAGTCCTGGACCCTGAGCTCCAGGATCTGATCGTCGTTCTCCAACGGTCTTCCCGCGATGTCCTCGGTGTATCCGAGGTCCCTCAACTTCTCGACGGAGGTTCCTATCTCCATGGGTTTGAAATGTGTCAGAGGAGCGTCCATGTACTCGAACCTGACCGTCCCGTCCTTGTTGATGAAGACGCCGTGGAGCGACCTCAGGACGCCCTTCTCTATCGGCTCCGGGACCTTCCCTTCCGATATCAGGCCCTTGACGCCCTTCATCGGGGGCATTGTACCTATACCGAGGCCGGCGACGGCGTCCGATGTGGCCTTGCCGACGTCGATCTTCCTCGACATCACGGGCATGTCCAGGGTCCTCTTTCCGCAGCAGGTCCGCTTGAACCCTATGTTCTCGCAGACCTCGCACTTCCGCGCACCGATCTTGACCGTGATAGCACCGGCCTCCGATGCCTTGCTGAGCAGCCTCTGGCTCCCTCCGTGCTGGCCGAGCGGGAACAGTCCGTGGACCGGTGGTTTCATCATCCTGGGCGCGGCCTTCTCCGGACGGCCCATCCTCCCGCCGATCCGCGTGGCGCACTTGGTGGGAACGGTGATCCCGGCGGCCCTGGATATGTAGTCCAGCACGCTCTTGTCCGTACCGGGATCGACGTCGTTCGCCAGGAGGAACCGAAGTACGGCCGCGTGTCCGTCGATCACCAGGGTCTCTCCGTCCACCCTGTGAGGGCAGGCGAGCTCCTCCAGCGATCGCTTGAGTTCCGGGTCGTTCGGGATGGCGAGGTCGCCGTCTCCCGAGGCACGGACGGCCTCACCGAGGGCCCGTACCTCCTTGATCGTGATATCGTGCCAGAGAAGGTTGAACGAGGGATGGAGCGGCATACCGTGCTCCCTTGACAGCTCGACCGACCTCTCCAGGTCTATCGATGCCGCGGTGTCCATGGCGGTCCTGAAGTCCGATCCCGTGGCTGCCATGAGCTCGGCGGCCCAGCGTTCGATCGAATACGCTCCCGGTAGCAGCGGATGGTTGTTCTCGACGAACTCGCCGAAGGGTATCAGGACCTCCCCGACGTCGATGATCTCGGCGATGTTGCCGACGATCGCAGCGGCCTTGGAATGGTCATCCACCTGGACAACGTCGCCGTTCTTGAGCAGGACCGTGGGGCCCTCGATGGTCGTGCATGAGGTTATCGCACCGGCCTTTCCAGGACGCTCGATCTTCATCTGGGTCCCCAGGGCAAGGAACTCGCCCAGCACGGTCATCGTCGCCGGGTTCAGGGCGATGGCGGCCAGTCCAGTGGTGCGGCCCCGGCCGTATCGAAGGCGGAACCCGCCCTTCCTCGACGGATGCGAGAAGACGGGACGTCCGACTATGAGGTCCTTCATGTACTTCTCCGATGGACCGACCGTCTTGCCGCCGTCGGAGTCGTTGCCTTTCGTGAACTCCTCGAGGAACTCCCAGCCCTCGATCCCGAGGGCGGACACGTTCTTGAGTATCTTGGACGCCTTGAGCGCGATCCCCTCGGAGATGACGAGGCACATGCCGCCGCGGACCCGGTTGGTATCGATCCTGGAGAGGTCGCGCTGACCCGAGACCTCGATCTTCTCCGTCGGCTCGCCGTCGATGCACACTGGGCAGTTGCGGACGATTATGTCGAGCTCGCGGTCAGAGGGCAGGTACTGGAGGCTCACCGACCGCTTGTACAGCGGGATCTCCTCCTTGTACCTCTGGACCTCCGCCTCGGTCGGCCTGTACCTGCCGATGCCGAGCTCGCGCCGGACGATATCTCCGATGAGCACGCTCAGAGCCTGGCCCGTGCCTCCCGCGGATCTTATGGGTCCAGAGAATTTGATCCCGAGATAGGTCGTGCCGTCGGGGTTGTTGCCTAGGTAGACGCTCGCTATGCCCTCGAGCGGGGCGACGAGGATGCCCTCGGTCAGTATGGCGAGACCGGTTCTGACCGCCTGGTCTATGGCCCTCTCGGTGGGAGCGTTGGAGCCCTTCGCGATGGCGACGCTCGTCCTGAGGGCGGTGCTCTCGCGGTTGCCGTCGTCGAGGTCGCGGATGACCTCAGCGATACCCGGGGGACCGACGAGCTGTTCGACACGATCGGGCAGGTCCTTGGCGATCGGTATCTCGACGTGATCGTCGATGTCGAAACCCTTCGAGCGGCATCGCTCGGCGATGTCGTAGGTCCGCATGACCTCTCTCTCGAGTTCCGCGAAGTAGTCTTCCATCCTAGCACCGGTCGAGCCTTTCCAGTGGCATCGTCAGATGTCGACGGGCGGATGGTGAGGCTTCGTACCATCCGGTGTCAGGCGCGCGAACGGTGACCCTATCTGCATCGTTCTCGGATGCGGTGGCCCCGCACACCTGGCACCTGTAGCCCGCACCCCTTCCCTTGGACTTCATGTGCTTGCCGCAGGCATCGCATACAGGGTTCTCCGATTTGATAAATCTATCGACCGTCCGGTCTATCCGGATCTTCTCGAGATTGATGGTGAGGGGAGTCTCGCGGACGCCTCCGACGGCGGTGACGAGGTCGCCCTCGCGGAGCTGAAGGACCGTCTCCCGGAGGCCCTTGGTGGGCTCGTAGGCGGCGATGTCGACCGTACCTTCGCTGTCGATGGCGACTATGACATGACCACCCTTTACCGTCCTCGGTGCGGAAGCCACGGTACCGGTGATCGAGACCGACATGAACGGGGATATCTCCCGCACCGACCGCACCGGCGAGATGTGATCGTCGGTGGCGTGGTTCGTTGCCCACACGAGGTGTCCGGATGGCTCCTCTGTATCGAGGGATAGAAGTGCCCGTTCAGCGACGTCGGGGGATTCCGCCCTGATGCCTGCGAGGATCGGACACGGTGTGTTCGGGACCGCCATCACGCGGCCCGTCCCGGGATCCGATGTGCTGAACGTCCCGTGCTCGCTGTCGAGGAGTCTGAACTGGTCTTCGTCGAACGACCTAGGCGTTCCCCAGGCGTTCTCCTTCCGGTATGACACCGCCTCGTAGGTGACCAGGCTTCCCGGCCATGCTATCGAGCAGGCGGCGCCGATAAGACCGCGTCCGTTCCCCCATGAACGATGGTGACAACGCGAATCCTCGAGGAGTTCTAGAATCCCTTCCTGTTCGTGGACGCCTCGAACGCCGGTCCAGTAGACCTCGTCGGGCAGCTCGTAATTTGAGATGACCAGGCCAGGATCGGTGCCTTCGCGGTCACTGTGAGATATGTCCTCGACCAATGATGATAGAAGTTCGAGAAGGTCCGGTCCATTGACCGTAGCTCCCGTTGAATCCGGATAGGACCGGATGCCCTTGCCCTGGAACTCACCGATCATCGATGGTTTTCCAGCACCCGTGCCGACCTCGAAGGAGACGGCGCCGTTCCCGCGGGTGCGCCACGGGATGTTCGGGTTCAATC
This sequence comes from Thermoplasmatota archaeon, assembly GCA_028279595.1. Taxonomy (GTDB): domain Archaea; phylum Thermoplasmatota; class JAKEGO01; order JAKEGO01; family JAKEGO01; genus JANQNK01. Next base: position 108,380 of record JANQNK010000003.1, on the reverse strand, counting down.
TGACGAGGCGGGGGTGGCCGATGAGGTCGACACCCTCGGGAAGCGAGGCGATCATCCTCAGTCCCAGATATGTGGTGCACATCCCGTCGGCGGAGTCCGTGTCGTCGACACCGACGAACGTGGTCAGCCCTCCCTTGACACGATCCTGTAGGGGCCCGGAAGGACCCTCATGACCTCCTCGGTCGACGTCGAGAGGCTGTCCGCCAGCTCCTTGACGTGCTCCTTCTTCGTATCGCCGGGTGCCAGCACGATGAAGGTCTTCGTCATTGCCTCGACGCACTCGCGCGGTCCGCCCATGAGCTTGACCTTCCCCTCGACCTCGACGTTGCCGATGCAGAGCTCCATCGGGAGATGATGATAGTGGTTCCGCTTGCCTCGGACTATGAATGCACCCCTCGGGAGGTACTCTCCACTCTCGGGGGTCCTGGAGACCTGGTCAGGGGTCACCCAGTAGGCGGGGACGCTTCCGAGTCCGGAGTTCCATGCCTTCGAGTAGATCGCCGCGAACGCGCAGGCCTGACGTCTGTCCTCGTCGTCGGCCTCGGCACCGCCCTGCATGACGCACGAGGGCGCACCGTGGATGTCGGCGTGGACGTAGATGTCCCCGTCCTTCAGGTGCTTCCGGACCAGGAGTTCGTTGGTCTTCCTGTCCCTGCCCCCCATGACGAGGTGTCCACCGGTGGTATGGCACCACCTGTACCGCTCCCACCAGAAGTCGACCTTGAACGACCGCCTCCGGACCCGTCGTTTCACGCCGGAACGCCTCTCAGCGGCCTTCCTTTCGATGGCCACCTCTGCACCGTCGGCCTTCGAGCGTAGTTTCTTGGCCTCATCGTAGAACCCGGCGCTGTTGGCGTTGATGTCCTTGTGGATGTCAAGCGGGACCCATGTCTCGGTCCCGGGTACCTTGACCTCGATGGAACCGAACCTGTCCTTAGCCCGGATGCCGTCGGGTAGCGACCCGTTCATGACGCCCCAGTCGGTGTCGGAGATCAGTTCGTTGACCCTTTTAAGAGCCCCGTCGAAGACCTGGTAGTGTTCGTAGATGAGGTCGCCCATGGCCTGTGCCTCGTCCGCCCTCTTGCGGAACTGCTCCAGGGACATGCGCTGTCTCTCCATGATCCTGACGGTGCGGTCGTCGCGGACGGCGCCGACGGTGACCTCCTCCCTCACCTCGAGGTCGAAGTACCTGTCGAGAGCTGAATTGAAGTCATCGGTGAACTCGAGCTCCATGTCCTCGTAGCGTCTGAGCACTATCGGTAGGACGTCGACCATCTCACCGTCGGAGATGACGACGTTGGGCCTAGGACTGTCGAGAGCGGTCATTATTCCGCGGATGCCATCGTAAACGGATTCGACATCGCCGGGCGACAGCTCTGCCGGAGCGGTCGACTTGTCGATGCCGGAGAGGAGACATACCTCCTCGGCGTATGTTCCGCCGAGGTTGAGGCCGAGGGCCAGGGCTCTCACGAGGTCGTGGCCGCCCTCCAGGGCGGTCTTCAGTCCTCCGATGTCGATCGAGGTCGGATCTGCACGCGATGACGGGAATACGTAGTCGGTGCCCGGCTTCAGGGTCCTGTCCTTCCATACCTCCGACCTCTGGAGGCCGAGAATCCTGCCGTCCTTGAGGAGTAGCGTGTTCCCCTTCCCGAAGAGCTCGAGGACCACCTGGACGGACATCTCCCGACCGAACGAGAGGACGACGACGCGGTCGAAACCGTGCTGTTCTATCTTTTCGAGAGGTATGTTGGAGATGTGCTTCCGTAGCATGGTGGCCAGATGTCCGGGGGAATCGGGGATCGCTATCTCGTCCGAAGTGTCGAGTATGAAACGGCCGTTCTGCATCAATAGGGAGGCCTTCTCACCGCCCTGCTTCCGCAGACGGACAAGGAGCGAATCCGGAGTGGGGGAGTAGGCCTTCTGGAACCAGGAGCCCTGAAGCTGGGAGAGCTCCCTGGTCTCCGCCAGGATGTCGAAGCTGGACATCGAACGCTTTCGGGCCATCGTATCCTCCTGGACCGCTGCCTGACGTTCGAAGGGACAGGCCGTATAATAAATTGATGGACTGGCCTCCAGTATGGACCTGGAGGCTCCACCGATCCGTCCTGGACTGAGCATAACCCTTTATATACTCGAACGTTAACCAGAGCCACAGGCGGAGAGAAATGGACGAACAATCCGAACCACACGAAAGGACAGGCCGGGACCACACTGCCGGGTCCCGGGGAGGATATACATGCCGGCTCCCACAGGCTACGGGAGAGTCCGAAGGGCTCATCACTCGACCCTCGGGGTTACCGGCAGGTCCGTCCGCCGAAAGAGACTGAGGATATTCTTTTCAACCAATCGTAGCCTGTTCCTTCAGAGCAGCACTGCCCTGGCCTTCGGTATGACCGCTTTCGTAGCGGGAGTCCTGCTGGGCCACTGGTCCGGCATACTGGAGGACCTTCCCGGACTGATCGTATTGATCCCGGTGGCCATCGGGATGCGCGGGAACATCTTCGGCGCACTGGCCAGCCGTCTCGGATCGATGCTCCACACGGGTGAGATGGAACCGAGGTTCCGTGGCCACGCGCTGGACCAGAGCGCCCGGGTGATCGCTGTCCAGACGCTGACGATGTCGCTCGTCGCTGGTGTGCTATGCTTTGTCATGGCCGCTGTGGTCGGTTTCGAGACCATCGGACCGATGGAGATGGTCTTCATATCCATGATGGGGAGCCTGATCTCGTCGCTCCCGTTGCTCATCGCGACCTTCGGGGTGGCGACCGTTTCCTACAGGCGCGGTTTCGATCCCGATAACGTGACGGTTCCCATGGTCACGGCCATGGGAGACCTGATCGCCGTGCCAAGCATCATTGCAGCGGGATACCTCGTCATCGTCCTGCCGGCCTCCACCATCGAATTGACTGGGATCGTCCTGGTACTGGCCACCCTCGCGTCGGCCGCCCTGCTCAGGGACAGGGACGTTCGCAGGATGATGGGCCAGTCGACGCCGTTCCTCACTTCGAGCGCCCTGATAATGATCGCATCCGGACTCCTTCTCATGACGTTCCAGGACCTGATCTTCGAGTATCCCGCCATCCTGGTCCTGCTGCCGCCGTTCAATGTCGCGGCGGGCAACATCGGGAGTATCCTGGCAGCTAGGCTTTCCTCGGCGAACTACATGGGCCTGACAAGGATCGGACACAGGCCGGACGCGCTCGGAAGGACCAACCTGGCGGCCATGTTCCTCGTCGGACTGATCATACTGCCCTTCACTGGCACCATCGCCGGAACGCTTGCGCTCGCCATCGGGATCGGCACACCCGCTATGCCTCCGTTCGTGATGCTGACGATAATGGCTGGGACAGTGGTCTCCGCAGCGGCGGTCCTGCTGGCATACTACGTCACCTATTTCGCGATCCGGATCGGCTACGATCCGGACAACGTCGTCGTACCGATGATAACTAGCACGATGGACCTCCTCGCCAACGCCACGATCCTGACGCTGGCAGTGATGCTCCTATAGATACCACGGGCAGACCCTCGATGACGAACGCGACACGCATTGACGCCTCCCGGGGACGGCGTCGCGCGCGTCGTTAAACCGTCCGAGACATCTGGCCCGACAGTTAACGTTAATAACGGACTTGGAATTCGTTGACCAGGAGCGGCCGAGATGGTGAACCCTTGGAAGCGCCTCGGATGGGAGGGCTTGTATCGGAACTACATCCGATTCCTGAGACGATACGCCAGGCTGCGCTATCGCAAGTTCTCCAAGGCCAATGCTGTCAAGGTCGTTGAGGAGGAGTGGGACCACCTGATCCTTCTGGACGCCTGCAGGTACGACATGTACTCAGACAGGCTCGAGATGGATGTACCATGGAAGGTCTCAGGCGGCAGCGAGACCCAGGAATGGTCCGAATGGAACTTCGGCGGCAAGTGCAAGGACATCGTGTACATCGCAGGCAACCCGCACCTTGCCACCACCCATCTGAAACGCACCTTCGGAAGGGTCCCGTTCCACAAGGTCATCGATGTCTGGGACTTCGGCTGGTCGGCCGACCTGAAGACCGTGCCGCCCGAGGAAGTGACCCTTGCCGCGATCGAGGCCTTGAACCGTTACCCGGACAAGCGGCTCATCGTCCATTACAATCAACCTCATCACCCGTTCATCGCCGACGCAGAGCTCGTCAGGGTGGATGCTGGCACGTTCCATTCCGTCGACGACGCCCTCGAGGAGGTCGACAAGAAGGGGATCTGGAAGGTCGCCAAGGAGGGGGCCGTCCCCATGGACCGGGTCTGGAGCGGATACACGAAGAACCTGGACCTCGTCATGGGCGAGGTCGACAAGCTTCTCGAGCACATGACAGGGAAGGTCATCGCAACTGCGGACCACGGCAACCACGCCGGCGAGCTGATGGCCTTCGGGCACCCGCACAACCTCAGGACGCCCTACCTCGTCAAGGTCCCATGGCATGTCATCAAGGACGTTCCCCGGATGACCTCCGAAAGGGTGGCGAAGGAAGACACCGGGAAGCTCGAGACCGAGCACATCAGCGACACGATCAGGGCCCTGAAGTCCGACGGACGGATCTAGAGCTCACACTACCATTTCGGAAATGTCTCCCTGACCGACGTTCCAGGATAGCGGCTACTGCTCTGCCATCCTCTTGTAGGTCTGGTACTTCTCGGCCTGGCTCACGGCGAGTGCCTTGTGCAGCCTCTCCGCCTCGTCCGGGAACGAGCGCACCAGCGAGTTGTAGCGGACCTCTCCCATGAGGAATTCGTTGATGTCTGCAGAGGGTTCCTTGGAGTCGAGCTGGAACGGGTTCTGGCCCTCGGCCTTGAGGCGAGGGTCGAACCTGTATGTGAACCAGTATCCGCTGTCCACGGCGAGCTTCTCCTCCTCCACGGTCTTGCCCATGCCGGCCTTGATCCCGTGGTTGATGCACGGGGCGTAGGCGATTATGAGGGACGGTCCGTCGTAGGACTCGGCTTCCTTGAACGCCTTGATGAGCTGGTTCTTGTCAGAGCCGAGCGCGACCGATGCCACGTACACATAGCCGTAGGTCATGGCCATCATGCCGAGGTCCTTCTTGACCGTCTTCTTCCCGGAGGAAGCGAACTTCGCGGTCGAGCCGATGGGTGTTGCCTTGGAGGACTGCCCGCCGGTGTTGCTGTAGACCTCGGTGTCCATCACGAGGATGTTCACGTCGAGTCCCATGGCGATAACGTGGTCGAGACCGCCGTAGCCGATGTCGTATGCCCATCCGTCGCCGCCCATGATCCATACGGAGGGTTTGCTCAGGATGTCCCTGGCGTCCCAGATCTCGGCGAGGGGGCCGGTCCTGTCCATCCCTTCCAGCAGTCCCTGGATGGTCTGCGAGAGCTCCTTGCTCCTGTCGCCGTCGTTCATGACCTCGAGCCACTCCCTGAAGGCGTCCGCGAGCTCACCGGTCAGTCCGTCGTCCAGGGCCTTCTGCACCAGGTCGGCGATCCGTGCGCGCCTCTGGGATATGGCGAGGTACATGCCGAAGCCGTACTCCGCGTTGTCCTCGAATAGCGAGTTCGCCCATGCTGGTCCGTGGCCCAGTTCGTTGGTGACCCACGGGACCGCTGGAGCGGAGCCGCCCCAGATGGACGAGCAGCCGGTCGCGTTCGCGATGATCATCCTGTCGCCGAAGAGCTGTGTTATCAGCTTGACGTAGGGTGTCTCTCCGCAGCCGCCGCAGGCGCCGCTGAACTCGAGCAGTGGTCTCCTGAACTGCGAGCCCTTGAGGGTGTACTTGTTCATTCCCTCCCCGCGGATCGGAAGTTCGGCCATGTACTGGTGGAGGGGCACCTGGACGTCCGTCTGGCTCGCCAGGGGCTTCATCAGGAGCGCCTTCCCCTTCGGGGCGGGGCAGATGTCGGCGCAGTTGCCGCATCCCGTGCAGTCGAGCGGGGATATCTGTATCCTGAACTGGTAGTCCTCCATTCCGGGGCCGACGGCCTTGATGCCCTCGAATCCCTCGGGAGCCGCCGAGGCCTCGTCCTCGGTGACGAGGTACGGCCTTATCACGGCGTGGGGGCAGACGAAGGCGCACTGGTTGCACTGTATGCATGTCTCCTTCTGCCACTCCGGGACGTTGATCGCGATCCCGCGCTTCTCGTACTGCGTGGTCGCGGGCGGGAACCTGCCGCCCGGGGTGAACGAACTGACGGGGAGCGTTCCGCCCTCCTGCCTGTTCATCACGTCGGCGACCTCGACGATGAACTCGGGGCGACCCTCCTCGGGGGTCGTGTCCTCGAGGGGCGCATCGGCCCAGGACGAGGGATAGTCGACCTCGACCAGCCGGTCCATGGCGATGTCCACGGCCCTCTGGTTCATGGCCACGACCTCGTCGCCCTTCTTGCCGTAGGTCTTGGCGATCGCGTCCTTGAGGAGTGCGACGGCCTCGTCCACCGGGAGGACGTTGGCGAGCTTGAAGAAGGCGGTCTGCATGATCATGTTGATCCTGCCGCCCAGCCCGACCTCCTCGGCGATGGCCACGGCGTCGATGTTGTAGAACTTCAGGTTCTTGTTCGCGATCGTGCGCTTCATGGAACCAGGAAGTTCCGACTCCATCTCCTCGAGGGAACAGGCGGAGTTCAGGACGAAGGTCCCGCCGTCCATGATCCCGCTCAGGACATTGTACTTGGTGACGTACGAAGGGTTGTGGCAAGCGATGTATCCTGCGTGCTCGATGAGGTATGTCGACTGGATCAGCGCGTCGCCGAACCTCAGATGCGAGACGGTGACGCCTCCGGACTTCTTCGAGTCGTAGGCGAAGTATCCCTGTGCGTACTTGTCGGTGTTGTCGCCGATTATCTTGATGGCGTCCTTGTTGGCTCCGACGGTGCCGTCGCCCCCGAGGCCCCAGAACTTGCACCTCACCGCGCCCTCCGGCTCGGCGTCGATGTGCTCGAGCGGGAGCGACGTGAAGGTCACGTCGTCGGTGATGCCCACGGTGAAGTGGTTCTTCGGCTCGTTGGTGGCGAGGTTGTCGTAGACTGCCTTTGCCATGGTCGGGGTGAAGTCCTTCGACCCGAGGCCGTAGCGGCCGCCCACTATGAGGCGGTCGTCGCCCCGGTCCTTGAATACCGTGCTGACGTCCAGGTAGAGCGGTTCGCCGAAAGCGCCGTTCTCCTTGGTCCTGTCGAGGACGGCTATCTTCTGGACCGTGCTGGGTATGGCCTTGTAGAAGTGCTCCGCCGAGAACGGGCGGTAGAGGCGGACTATGACAAGCCCGACCTTCTCGCCGTTCGCGTTCAGGTAGTCCACCGCTTCTGCGGCTGCCTGGGCACCGGAGCCCATCATGACGATGACGCGGTCCGCGTCCGGAGCGCCGTGGTAGTCGAAGAGGTTGTAACGCCGTCCGGTCAGCTCGAAGACCTTCTGCATCTCCTCCTCCACGATCCCGGGGATCTCCATGTAGAACTTGTTGGCGGCCTCGTTGACCTGGAAGTAGATGTCCGGGTTCTGGGCGGTGCCGCGCAGGTGCGGGTGCTCGGGATTGAGCGCCCTGTCGCGGTGGTGCTTGATCATGTCCCAGTCCACGAGCGGGGCCATCTCGTCGTACTCGATGACCTCGATCTTCTGGATCTCGTGGGACGTCCTGAACCCGTCGAAGAACGATATGAAGGGCAGGGAAGCGCGTATGGAAGACAGATGGGCGACCAGGGCGAGGTCCATGACCTCCTGGACGGACCCGGAGCAGAGCTGCGAGAATCCAGTGGCGCGCGCCGCCATGACGTCCTGGTGGTCCCCGAATATGGAGAGCGCCTGGCCGGCCACGGCGCGGGCGGAAACGTGGAAGACCGCCGGCATCAGCTCGCCGGAGATCTTGTACATGTTCGGTATCATCAGGAGGAGGCCCTGGGACGCCGTATAGGTCGTCGTGAAGGCGCCTCCGGAGGCGCATCCGTGGACCGCGCCGGCGGCGCCGGCCTCGGACTGCATCTCCATGACCTTCAATCTCTGTCCGAACAGGTTCAACCTTCCATTCGCCGACCATGTATCGACCATCTCGCCCATCGGCGACGAAGGTGTGATCGGATATATGGCGGACACATCCGAGAACGCGTACGCGACGTGGGCCGCCGCGGTGTTCCCGTCCATCGACTTCATGTTGCCCTTAGACATTGCATCACCTAGCGTGCATTGAGGTTCACATGCCCCCGTGCACGGGCCTCCATTGACATGACGGTAATAAATGTTGTGGCGGTACAGTATGGAAATCGGGAGATGTCGAAGCTCCGTGAACATCGGGGTCCGACATCGGTGAGACGCGTCGACACTTCGAAACGGCGGTGTCGAGCGCGATCGCACGATACCCTTTTACCCCATCAATGATTCTCTCGGAACAGTATGGAACCATCGACGTGTTCGAAATGCGGCGTCTCATGGGTCGGCGCCGACACGTGCCCCGCTTGCGGGTCAGCCCCGGCTCCCAAGAAGGAGGAGTTCAACCAGGCCAGCCGCACCTGCCCCAAGTGCGGGAAGTACGTCAGGTTCGTGCCGTCGATCGTGGTCTGGTACTGCGACAACTGCAAGGAGTACGTTGGATGACCGTATCAACGGATTCCATAAACGTTAATAATTAGAGCAGATATCAAGTGGCAGAGGGGAACCAGTTGACCAACGGACAGACCACCGAACGCTACTGTTCAGGCTGCGGTATACCGCTGTCGTGGGATGCGACCATGTGCCCGAGTTGCGGGTCGCCGCAGTCGCGGCCCTACTCGCAACCGTATGGACAGCCTTATGGCCAGAGTTATGGTAACTACCCACCGCGATACGGGCCGAGCCGTCCGATGGTCGGATTCTCCGGTGAGAATAGCAAGCGGTTCACCATGGCGACCATCTTCGCGATACTGGCCTTCATCCTGCTCCTGGCATCGTTCTGGACCTCGTGGTACCTGTGGACGATATCCATAGAGGCCGAGGAGGGAGGCGTCTATGTCGAGCTCGACATGGACGTCGAGATGAGCCTCGAGGAGATGACGTTGAGGCTCGAGGGCTCAGGCGACGGCGAACAAATATCCGAGAGCCAGTCACAGGACTGGGACGATATCAATACGGGGGAGGTCAAGGAGGTCTACGAGAACACCAGGGCCATCATGACAGGTGCCGTCATCCTGGGCCTCCTGACCATGATCTTCATCATCGCTGCCGGGGTGGCCGGCGGTCGGAACCTGGTGTTGAAGAGGCTTCCGATCATCCTGGGGATCCTTACGGTCCTCGTGACCCTCGTTGCAGCTGGATATTTCATGGCATCCCATCCGAACGCATGGGAGGATGAGGTCGAGGGAGAGGGATCGACCGACAATCCGTTGCTGGAGTTCATGTTCGATGACGGTCCACACAAGTCGTTCTCTGGAGAGGACTCCGCGACAATAGATATTGACGGGACCCCCGCGGACGTGGGATCGAAATGGCGACCTGATGTCGGTTGGTATCTGACCTTCGTGTCAGCCGTCTTCTTCCTTGTCAGCATCGCACTTCACCGGAACGCCGTCGGGGAGGACGAACTCACCGAGAGCATTGCGATGAAGAGGTATGCGGAGGCCGGACCGGGACCCGATCCGTACAGGGATGCCGGACCCGCGCCAGCCTATTCCCAGGGTTATGCACCACAATATCAGGACCCGTACAGGACAGCGACCTACGGCGAGCCGAGACGCGCCCCTGCCGCTGAGCCGGCCATGGACGTCTTCGATATCGGCACACCGCAGGTCGTCGATCACACATGCGGGACCTGTGGAAAGGAAACGAGGTATATCGAGCAGTACGACCGTTGGTGGTGCGACGGCTGCTACAAGTACATCTGAACCTTCCACCGGGAATGTCTTAAGCGAGTTGTCCCTATCCATCACAACGCGAGGTCGAGCGATTGCAGCCGATATCATGCATCGAGTGCGGGGCCGCACTGGCCGGAGCAACCAAGTGCCCTGTCTGCGGGGCGAGGAACGAGGAGGGGGCGCCACTTCCAGGGATAGTTCCATCGTTGCCGAACATCGAGATCGACATCGATACGGAGCCGGTGGTCCCGAGGAAGGACAGGGGGCGGACCTGCCCCAATTGCGGGAACGAGGTCACTTTCGACGACGAGTTCGTATCCTGGTTCTGCGAATACTGCAAGAAGTACGTATGAGGAAAATCCTTTTAGGAAACCAGGTCTTTCCATTCTCCAGGGACCGATATGTTCAGGTTAAGGGACGACGTGATCGCTTCGACAGCAGGGATACTGATCGTCGCATACATCATCACCGGGATAGCCCTGGGAGCTCTCTATTATTTCTGGATGGACGGCGGAGACGGGGATCCTTCCGATGGCGGGTACGGCGACAATGGCGAGGTTACAACGATAGCATGGATGGTCTCTGTAGAGGGAGACAATTACATCGTGGAGATCATACAATTCGATCCCATGGACCTCGATGATGTCGGGTTCACCGTCCTCAATATCAACTTTCTGGTGGCCAACTGGGACGACCCGGACGGAGAGTCTATCAGAATCGAAGGAGGATTGGACGATATCAATTTCGTACAGTCCGATTACGACACCGCCGATACCCGGCCATACAACACATTCTATTCACGAGAACCCGTCGGGGACCCACCAAAGAGCACGAATGTTACGCTTTGCATCGTCTTCATGGATGTCGACGGGGACCACCGGATCGGGAGCGGGGATGTCATATGGATAAGGTCGATGGACAACGGCGGAGCGGCCGACGAGGACTACCGGTTCCGATTGATCGATGAATCGAGGGGGGAAGCGATCGGCGACATTACTCTACCACCGACCTGAATGACATTTCCCTCGATTAATTATTAATACACCGAGTTTGTAATAAAAACGGGACCTCCCATGAGGCAGGATGAGCAGGCAGCCTTGAAGGGAAGTTCTCGCGGAAAAAGGCACACGACCACGTACTGGCGAGTAGGACCCAGGCCGCACACGCGAGGACCCCGAGGGCGAAGAGGGAACAGCAGTCCGATGATAGCCGTCTTGTTCACCTCACCACCTTTTTTTGTTGGCGGTTGCATACACCTGGATCGCCCGGGCTCTTACTTTCAGCGCAGCTGGAGGTCCCGCAATGACTTAATGGAGAGGTGCCCGTCATGACCCGGGCCAGACCACCGCTCAAACGACGGCCGGGACCCATACATCCGAAGGATAAAAATTGGAAACGGGCTTCGATGTACGATGGACCGATCACGCAGAAGGCGAGCAATAGGAAGGTCATAGTGGTTCTGATCGCTGTAACGATAATTATCCTCGTCGTTCTGGCGACAATATACGTCTGGGCGCAATCATTCGCAGGTGATTCTTGTAATTGTACACCAATCGCTTGGCGGGTTGAAGTCCATGATGGCAACTATCTCATAGAGATAATCGATGTCGAGTCACGGCCGCTCGACGAGGTCGGTTGGACGATCTTGGATCTAACTCGAATTTATGGAGGATGGGAGGACCCATCCAATGAACTGATCAGAATGGAAGGGGATCTGATCGACATCAATTTTACAGAAAGTGACTATGATCGGGCTGACGTGACGGAATACGACAAAATTCTATTCAAGGGAGCCTGTTGGGGATCCACCAGTGACTAGGAACCAAACCCTTGTAATTGTATATATGGACGTGAACTCGGACGGAAAACTAAGTAGTGGGGATGTCATCTGGATAAGGTCATCGAGCAACGACGGATATGGTGAGGAGGACTTCAGGTTCAGGATGGTCAATGAGAAGGTTGGGTATGCGTATGGTGAATTGGTATTGCCATCTGTTTGAGGTGAGGATATGGCAAAGATGAGACCGTTGGAGACGGGAGGGAACTTGGATCCCATCCAGGTATTCGCAGTGATCTGCATATCCGTTACAATCATTGTCGCAGCCACGATGATCTGGTATTATTATTTTGATTATAATTATACGGGATCTCAGGGTGGTACCTGTACAATTGCTTGGCAGGTATCAGTGGAGGATGGCAACTATTTGATCGAGATCATCGACGTTGAACCTCAGGATTCATCCGATGTTAGCTGGTCCATTCTGGATCTGAATCGATTAAAGACCACCTGGCAGGACCCATCAGGTGAGAATTTGAGCATGGAGGGGGACCTTAGCGATATCAAGTACCATCAAACGGACTTCGACATTGCCACGACTACAAATGGTACGAGGTTCTACTCAAGGGATCCTTCAGGTGATCCTCCCGTCAACAAGAATTCAACACTGTGTGTGGTCTTCGTCGACAAGAACGATAATGACAAGATGGACAGCGGTGATGAAGTCTGGATAAGATCAGTGAAGAAGGGCGGGGTGGCCGACGAGGACTTCAGGTTCAGGATGGTTAACGAGAAGCCGAAAGATGCTTACGGCGAACTGGTATTACCGGGAGTTTAGGTGATAAGATGGATGACAGGAGTCCACCGATGAAACGAAGACCGAGACCAGGACCCATTTCGCCCTACGGTGAAGACTGGCAGCGACCACCATACCGGAGACCTGTCAAGAGACCAGATCCGATCAATGTAGCGGTGGCGATAACCATCGTACTGATCGTTATTCTTACGGTGGGATGGATGGCATTTACATCGAATGATCCAGATTTAGATCCTGGCTGTCGTGGTGTCACCACGATCGCCTGGAGGGTCAGTGTCGAAGGTGACAATTACATCATCGAGATCATCGACGTAAAATCTGAATCCCTCGATGAGGTCAGTTGGTCGATCTTGAACCTTAATAGGCTCGTGACCGTCTGGGACGATCCTTCGGATGAGAACATCCGAATGGAGGGGGACCTGATCGATATCAACTTCAGTCAGATCGATTACAATGACGCCGACATCACACCACACAATAGGTTCTATTCAAGGGACCCGGCTGGATCTCCGCCGGCCTCTCAAAACCATACACTTGCGATCGTTTACATGGATGTGAACGCGGATGGAAAGCTTTCTGCCGGGGACATCATCAGGATCAGATCGGTTGAAAATGGGGGGCCAGCCGACGAGGACTTCAGGTTCAGGATGGTCAATGAGAAGCGTGGGGATTCGTATGGCGAATTGGTTTTACCAGGTGTTTGACACAAGACCTCTTATCCGATGATGTCAATACGTTCGAATATAGATAAACAAGAGGTTGTTCTATGAAGGAATTTCCACCGATCGAACCCATTGCAGGGATAGTGTTGCTAGCCTTAATCCTCACCGCACCCTACTTGAACAGCCTGTTCGATACTGGATCGGATGAACTGGGCCCTACCTACATTGAATGGCATCTCACGACTTTCAACGAGACCTGGAGGATCAAGGTCGATGCGATCCGGACCATCAATGCCTCGAACGTATCATTCGGGGTCGATGGTCCGAGGGACTGTCTTCCGAAGATCGATGATCCGTCGGGATTCCCGGTACCAATGATGGGAGACCTGGACGACGCTGCGTTCAGTCAAGCTGCCTTCAACGCATCCAACCTTACGTTCGGTGATTATTTCCATTCTAGGGACCCGGATGGTCTGAGGAACAGGAACATCACGCTGTTCATCGTCTTCGTCGACGTCGATGGTGATGGGTCGCTCTCTTCCGGAGATGAGATATGGATGAGGGATTGTGGTCAATCGGGGCCGTGCACGGATGAAGCAGACTTCGTCCTTGTCAACCGCGAGGTCAACAAGGCATACGGACGGCTTCCGCTTCCAAAGCCTTGACCCTCGTTTTTCAACCAGAACCTATTTCTAACATCGCCCTACTTGCGACGACATGTTCGAGCTCAGGGACCGAGAGATGGCCTCGCAGATAGTCGAGAAACTGAAGGCTCTCGACGTCAACGTGCAGTTCATGCACGTGTGCGGGACGCATCAGGACACGCTCGTCCGGCACGGTCTGGACTCGCTCTTCGCGGACACTGGCGTCAGGATCCTCCAGGGGCCTGGCTGTCCGGTCTGCGTGACGACGCCTCGCGAGATAGAGGAGGCGAAGGCTATCGCGATGGGGGGTTCCATCCTCACCACCTTTGGAGACATGGCAGCTGTTCCCTCGCTCGATTCCTCGCTTCAGCAGATGCGGGCGAAAGGGGGCGACGTTCGTGTCGTCTACAGCATCAACGAGTCGGTGGAGCTCGCCAAGAACCTCCCCGACAAGGAGGTCGTGTTCCTTTCAGTGGGATTCGAGACGACAGCCCCGACGGCTGCGGCCACGATCGCACGGGGGATACCGGAGAACATGTCGATCCTCTCCTGCAACAGGACGGTTCCCGCGGCTCTTGACGGCATCCTTTCCTCGGGGGAGCTAAACCTGGACGGACTCATCGAACCCGGCCACGTGAGCACGATAACCGGCCTCAGCATCTACTATCCATTGACCGAGAAGTACGGGATCCCGCAGGTCGTCGCCGGCTTCGAACCCCTGGACCTTCTCATGGGGACCTACGTACTGGCGAAGATGGTCGCGGACGGCGAGGCTAAGGTCGTGAACGTCTACGACCGCCTGGTGAAGGAGGACGGCAATGCAAAGGCCCGCGAGATCATCGACCGGGTCTTCCTGGCTTCGGACGTGAAATGGCGGGGTTTCCCAGTCATCCCTGGAAGTGGTCTGGAACCTCGTGAGGAGTTCGACGATCACAATGCCAGGCTTCTATTCGAGGACCGGCTCTCGGACCTTGAGGATGAGTACCCTGAACCACCTGGCTGTCAGTGCGGCGAGGTCCTCCGGGGGGTCATGGAGCCTTCGGAATGTGGTCTTTTCGGCAGCGCGTGCCAGCCGACCTCTCCAGTTGGACCGTGCATGGTCTCTTCGGAGGGCAGCTGCAACATCATGTTCAAGTACGGAAGGAGGGCGTGAGAGCCCCGGAAGGGAGCGGAGATGTCTGAAGAGAATGGGTTCAGGGGGCTCCGTCCCGAACTGCTGCGACTTCTCGACGAAGCGGGTATCGACGCACCGTCCGACATCCAGACGAAGGCTATACCGAGGATAATGGAAGGCGACAATGTCCTCGTTGTCGCGCCGACGGGTGTCGGCAAGACGGAATCTGCCGTCCTTCCGATCTTTCACAGGATCCTCGAGGACAACCCGGATCCGGTCTGTTTCCTGTACATAACCCCGTTGAGGGCTTTGAACAGGGACATGCTCCAGCGATTCGAATCGTGGGGCGATGAGCTGGGGATCAAGGTCGCCGTCAGGCACGGCGACACCACACAGAGCGAGAGGGCCAAGCAGGTCAGGAAGCCCCCGCACATGCTGATAACGACGCCGGAGACGCTCCAGGTGATGCTCACTGGCTCGCGCCTGCGCGAGATGCTCTCGAACGTCAGGTTCGTCGTCGTGGACGAGATCCATGAACTCGCTTCCGACGAGCGAGGAGCGCAGATGTCCATCGGACTGGAACGTCTCGAGAGGTATGCTCCGGGGTTCCAGAGGATCGGGATATCGGCCACCGTGTCGAACCCGCGGGAGGTGGCCGACTTCCTCGCCGGACCGCACGAGGCGACCATCGTCAAGGTGCCCATGCCCAAGAATGTCGACATCTCCCTCCACCTGGTCAAACCCTCCCGTGAGGACCGCAGGATGGCGGTGAAGCTGTCCTGTTCGCCCGAACTCGCAGGAGCCATCCGGAGGATCCTCGATTACATCGACACCTCCAACTCGATGCTGATCTTCGTTAACACCCGCGAGGCCGCCGAGGGGATGGCCAGCCGGATCGCGATGCTCGGCCGGGAGGAGGTGGGCGTTCACCACGGGTCCCTGTCGAAAGAGATAAGGGAGTCGATGGAGGATTCGTTCAAGGCGGGTGAGCTGAAGGCGCTGATCTGCACCTCATCGCTGGAGCTCGGCATCGACATCGGGTCCATCGATACTGTCATCCAGTACAATTCGCCGAGACAGGTGAGCCGGTTCACCCAGCGGATCGGAAGGAGCGGGCATGGCCTCGGACGGACATCGAGGGGGATACTCATGTGCACATCCATCGACGAGGCGATGGAGAGCGCGATCATAGCCAGACGTGCCGGTTTCGACCTCACCGAGCCCATAGAGGTCAGGGAGAACCCGAGGTCGGTGCTCGCCAACCAGCTCACCATAATGACGCTGGAGCACAGGTGGAAGATCGACGAGGCCTTCGGCCTGGTCCGCCAGGCCTATCCTTTCCGGACGCTTTCCCGCGAGCAGTTCGACAGGGTCCTCGAATCGCTCGTAGCGACGGGGACGGTCGCCATCGAGGGCTCCGAGATACGAGCCCACGGCGCCAGACACTATTTTCTCGAGAACATCTCCATGATACCGGACACGAGGACGTTCCGGATCAGGGACGCTGTCACGAGGAGGTGGATCGGTGTACTCGACGAGAAGTTCGTCGTCAACCATCTCGGTACAGGAGCGACCTTCATCATGAAGGGACTTTCATGGAAGGTCGAGGAGATCGAGGACAGGGACATCCTGGTCAGCGGCATCAAGGACGTGGCTCCCCTGCCGTCGTGGGTCGGGGAGGAGATACCCGTCCCATACGAGGTGGCCCAGGAGGTGGGGCGCTTCAGGGTGGACCTGGCGGAGACCGAACCCATCGATGGCGAGGATGACGATGGATCGGACGAGGGTCCAACTGACGACGAAACGGATGCCGTCGAGCCCGGACGTGGTCCCTCCCTCGGCCTCCCTGACGGCCACTGATCGCACTTTCGACATTAGTATTATATAGCCCACTCGGTTTGATTTGACATCGAGTTCGCGGAGTGATCCGAATGAAGGACCTTGCCATAATCGGTGCCGGCGCGGCCGGGATGACAGCGGCCATATATGCGGGTAGGTCGGGACTTGACGTCGAACTCCTGGAAGGGGGTGTACCGGGAGGCCAGACCCTCAACGCATCATTGATCGAGAACTGGCCCGGCTACAGGTCCATCCTGGGACCGGACCTATCGGCCAATTTCCAGGACCACACCCAGCAGTACGTCGAGATCCAGAACGGCATCTTCGTCGAGGACATAGAGAAGATCGACGGCGGCTTCCGGATGAAGACCACCGCCGGAGAGAGGGAGGCATGTGCCATCATCATTGCGACCGGGGCCGACCACAGGAAATTGGACGTCCCGGGCGAGGAGGAATTGGCGGGCAAGGGAGTCTCCTATTGCGCGACCTGCGACGGCTTCTTCTTCAAGAACCGGAAGGTCCTCCTTGTCGGAGGGGGGAACACGGCGATCATCGATGCCATCTACCTTCACGACGCGGGTGTCGAGGTCGAGGTGGTCCACAGGCGGGACAGCCTGAGAGCCGAGAAGTCGCTCCAGGAGCAGCTGTTCGAACGTGATATCAAGGTGCACTGGAAGACGGTCGTCAAGGAGATCAAGGGGACCGACATGGTTGAGAGCGTCGTGATAGACACCGAGGGAACAGAGCAGGCCATCGAGGTCGCCGGCATCTTCGCCGCAGTGGGCCTGGTTCCCAAGAACCTGCTCGCCAAGAAGCTCGAGCTCGAGCTTGACAGGTTCGGTTACATCGTGGTCACCAGGAAGATGAGGACCTCCATGCCGATGGTCTACGCAGCCGGCGACATAGTTGGGGGACTTCAGCAGGTAATTACCTCGTGCGCCGAGGGCGCCATCGCTGCGACAACGGCATACACCGACATCAAGACCCCATACTGGGCGGACGATGCACCGGAGTGATATTATACAGTGACGGCCATCCGTCCTCAGGTGTGAACATGGACCCGCTCTGGACTCAGGACCACTACATCATCAGGAAGAAGGCGCTCCGCGTCGTCGATCAGTATTACATCGAGGACGACAGCGGAAGGCGTCTGGCCTACAGCAAGCAGAAGTTCTGGAAGATCAAGGAGGACATCCGGGTCTACACCGACGAATCGATGGAGTACGAGCTTTTCCGTATAATGCAGGCCCAGATAATAGACGCCTGGGGACGCTTCGACGTCATCGATTCCTACAACAACGTCTACCTGGGCCATTTCAGAAGGAAGGCCCTGAGGTCGGCGTTCATATCGGACGAATGGGAGATGTACGATCACAACGACCGCTTCATGGGAAGGCTTGCCGAGGGGACGGGCAGGGGTCTGCTGCGCAAGTTCATCAACATCATCCCCGAGAAGATAACTATGGAGCTGGATGGACGTCCGGTCGTTCAGATCGATCAGCAGTTCAAGGTCGTCGGTGACATCTGGGACGTCCACTGCTATGGATTGCCGCCCGAGTTCGACCGACGGGTCCTGCTCGCCGGTGTCGTCCTGATGGCGATGATAGAAAGGCAGCGGAAGTAGTGAAACTCAGACCTTGCGTAAGGGTCCGAAATGACGAACCAAGAGGAAAGACGAGATTTCAAGGTCGAATTGATCAAGTTCCTGGGTATCGACCCGGATTCGTCAATCAATGACATATTAGCAACCATTTCAGAGACATCATACAAGGATGATCGATCGAAGAACATCGTTTACCAGTACTTGAGAAAGATCAGGAAGCAATATCCCGAATACAGTCAGCAGATCACATTCAATCTATCAGCAATTAAGAAGGCGAAATTCAAAACGTTCAAGATCAACATAGCCGATGCCTACAGCAGGAGCCGGTTCGAGGGGTCATTGGAGATATTTGTCAATGATTTCAATATAATCAGGAAGGTTTACAAACACGACCTTGTCGCTCTTGATCACATGACAAGGATCAATATCGAACCTTTTATTCAATGTAGAGATGAAGACATGGTTGTGGATGACATTTACCGTCCTTCATGCGAGTTTGAACTTATGACACATGGATGCGGTTGTAGCGGGTGCTGCCAAAGCCTGTATTGGAACGTAACACATCAAGGGGATCGCGTCATCATAAAGGACATATTCTGGGGTGGAGATGGTTACAAACCTGAGGAGAAGATCCAGCATATATTCGGCACGTTCAACATCGACAGGGAGGATTTCATTTCAGAGATCGACCGTTTCCATGGGATCTACCGGAATGCAGCTGAGAAACGTGGAAAGATCTGGGACCATCCTTCCAAGAAACGGAAAGAAATGATCGAAAGGAGAAGACTTTCCGAGGCTAGACTCGAGGACCAGACGTCGAGGCAGATCAAATGGAACCTATTGAGGATGCATATCAATCGGAGAAGGGAGAGAGAGGAACAGTAACGACAATTTCCATTCAGCTTTTATAATACGTCTCCGATACGACACGGATTAATGGGGGAGCTTAGAAGCAATGATACATAGGATAGATAGACCTCATTCGAAGGACGAGGTCCTCTCTCTGCTCGATGACACCGTTGGGGAGTGGTTCACGGAGCGTTTCGAGGACATCTCGCCCCCGCAGGCCTATGCGATCCCGTACATCCACGAGGGGAAGAACGTCCTAGTGGCGGCTCCGACAGGTTCCGGAAAGACCCTAACAGCGTTCCTCTCCATTCTTAACGAACTGATCATCAAGTCGAAGGAAGGAACTCTGGAGGACAAGATCTACTGCGTGTACGTTTCTCCGTTGAAGGCGCTGGCCAACGACATAGAGAGGAACCTCAACACCCCGCTCGCGGAAATCAACGAGTACCTGGAGAAGGCGGGTTTCGACGACATATCCCCTGTCAGGGTGGCCGTGAGGACAGGAGACACGACCAGCTACATGCGGCAGAAGATGGTCAGGAAGCCCCCGCATATCCTGATCACCACGCCGGAGACGCTCTCGCTCGTGCTCTCGACCACGAAGTTCGTCGAACGCCTCAAGGGGGTCAAGTACATGATCGTCGACGAGATCCACGAGATCTCGTCCTCGAAGAGGGGTGTCTCCCTCGCACTTTCGGTAGAACGTCTAGCGGACATGTCGTCGGAGGACGTGGTCCGCGTCGGACTGTCGGCGACGCAGTCGCCCATCGAGGAGATCGGCGCGTATCTCGTGGGATTCGACAACGGCGAGATGCGCGATGTCAACATCGTCGAGATCGGAGCGCAGAAGAGCATGGACCTCGCGGTGATGACGCCGGTCGCAGACATGACGGCCCTTCCGTTCGAGATCGTGAACGAGAAGATGTACGACGTCCTGAAGGACCTCATCGACCAGAACCGTACCACGCTCATCTTCACCAACACCAGGTCGGGCACAGAGGCCGTCGTCCACAAGTTGAAGGAGCGTGGTGTGGAGGACATCTCGGCCCACCACGGCTCGCTCTCTAAGGAGATCCGTCTCGAGGTGGAGGAGCGGCTCAAGGCGGGCGAGATGAAGGCGGTCGTCACATCCACATCCCTGGAGCTCGGCATCGACATAGGCTACGTCGACCTCGTCATCCAGATCGGCTCCCCGAAGAGCATCGCCAAGGGGATCCAGCGCGTGGGACGCGCCGGCCACGCCCTTCACGAGACCTCGGTCGGGCGCATCGTTGTCTTCGAGGAGAACGACCTCGTGGAGACGATGGTCCTGACGAAGTGCGCGATGGACAACACCATCGACCGCACCAACTTCCTCTTCGGGTCCCTCGACGTCCTCGCCCAGGCGCTCATCGGAATGTCCCTCGAGAGGAAATGGGAGGTCGACGAGGCTCTCGAACTGGTCCGTCGTTCCTACCCGTACCGGGACATCGACCGTGACAGGTTCATCGACGTCCTCAACTTCGCCGCCGGCCGCCACTCCTACGAGGACAGCGGCATTTACGGCAAGATCTGGTACGACCCGGACGAGAGGGTCTTCGGAGCCCGCAGGGGCACCAGGATGATCTACTTCATGAACATCGGGACAATCCCGCAGGAGATCTCATACAGGGTGTTCCTAGAGTACGGGATGCCCCTGGGGGACCTCGCCGAGAAGTTCGTCGAACGGCTCAGGACGGGGGATATATTCCTGCTCGGGGGCAAGACCTACGAGCTCACCAGCGTCCGCGGGAACAGGGTCTACGTCAAGGACGCACACGGAAAGAAGCCGACGGTTCCCTCCTGGTCCGGCGAGATGCTCCCCAGGACCTTCGACCTCTCGGTCGAGGTCGGGAAGTTCCGGAACAGGCTAACGGAGATGATACTGGCCGATACCCCGGACGAGGAGATGGAAGGTCTCCTCATGGAGGAATACCACACGGACCTGGGCGCCGCGAAGACCGTGATATCCTACTTCAGACAGCAGATCGGGTCCGTCGAGGCGGTCCCGACCAACAGCAGGGTGCTCGTGGAGGGATTCGAGGACGAGAAGGGCAGGGTGAACGTCGTCTTCCACTTCCCTTTCGGGAGGAGGGTGAACGACGCGCTGTCCCGTGCCTACGCCTTCGAGCTCTCGAGGCAGTACAAGAAGAACGTCAAGGTCTCGCTAACGGACGACAACTTCATGCTCACACTTCCGAAGAGGATCGAGCTCGACGACCTGAGGGGAATGGTCTCGTCAAAGGACCTGGGGACCGTCCTGAGGAAGGCGATCAGGCAGACGGAGCTGTTCAAGCAGAGGTTCAGGCACACCGGCGCGCGGTCCATGATGATCCTCCGCAACTTCAAGGGCCACGAGATCTCCGTGAAGAAGCAGCAGCTCCGCTCCCAGAGGCTCCTGGAGGCGCTTCACAAGGCTGACAACTTTCCGGTCCTGGACGAGACGTACAACGAGATCCTGCACGACGTGATGGACCTGGACAACGCCGCCGAGGTGCTCGAGGGGATCGAGTCGGGCGAGATATCGTTCGACGTGCTCGGCTACACGGATTCACCGTCCCCGTTCGGCCATTCGGTGGTCCTTGCGGGTAAATCCGACATAGTCCTCATGGAGGACAGGTCGGCCCTGCTCAGGGAGCTGCACCGGAAGGTGCTCTCGAAGGTACTGGGTGAAGGGGAGGCGGCGCTGCCGGAGAAGAACGTCGACGTGCACTACCGCTCGAAGAGGCCGGCCGTCGTGGACAAGGAGGACATACTCGCAGCCCTGAAGGCCTTCGGAGCGATGACCGTCTTCAGGGAGCGGGGGGAGAACATCATGGACTTCACCGAACTCCCGAGGGAGGAGGTCCTGGAGTGGGCTGCGGAGCTCGTCGACGATGGGCTGATCTCATCCGCCTGGATCAAGGGGCTCAAGTGGGTCCCGACCGACAGGCTGGAACTCTACGCTTCCGTCTACGCGAAGAGGATCGACGGTGACAAGCTGCTCGAGAAGTTCGAAAAGGGAAAGGCGTCCAGCGACGACATCAAGCTCCTCGAGGAGGCCTATCTGGTCACGAGGGGGTTCACCGAGGATGGGAGCGTGGTCTACGCCCCATCGGACATTGCCGTGAGGCAGGTCGAGGGAGCCGTACAGGACCTTTGCACGAAATACCTGGAGTTCCACGGACCCTCCGTCCTTGAGGAGATCTCCTTCGCGCTCTCGCTCGAGGAACAGTTGGTCGACACGACCCTCGAGGACCTGGAGCGCTCCGGTCTCGTCAGGTCCGGTTTCTTCATCGGGACCAAGGCCCCGCGCCAGTACATCCTCACCAGGGACCTGATATCCATCGAGCGGGGGGGCGAGGAACCTGTCTTCGGTGCCCAGGCGATCTCCGACTTCGTCACTGAGATCATGTTGACAGAGGTCGACACCATCGAGGAGTACTTCGAGAGATACCGTTTCGCGACCGGAGTGCGCTCGATCGCCCTGCGGGTGCGCGACTTTGATTTCGACAGATGGATAGAGCTCCTCGCCGAGGGCAGGATAATCCAGGGGCGGTTCGTGGGCGGCCAGGTGTCCTACGTCCTTGCCGAGGACGCCCCCATCTACATCGGCACCTATCGTCGGGAGGAGCTGAACGAGGTGGAGATGGATGTCCTCAGGATTATAAACGAGAATCCCGGGTCCTCACGTTCCGAGGTCGCGGAGTATCTCGACCTCGAGAGATGGGAGGTCATGGACATCATCACGAGGCTCGATTACAATCTCTACATTCATCGCAAGCCGCCCAGCGGCAACTACTGGAGCACGATAAACAGGTACTACGCCCTCGATGTCGAGGAATGGCCGGAGGAGCCGATCGTCGACACGGTGAGGACCATGCTCAAGGTGTTCGGGGTCGCGCCCCTGGTGGGTATCCGGGGTTTCCTGAAACTCCCCTACCAGGAGGTGCTCGACGCACTTGACAGGCTCGAGGAGGAGGACGCCGTCACGCGCATAATCTCGGCAGAGCACGACATGGAGATGTACGTGCTCACTGAATACCTGGACAGGCTTGGAAAGGCCGGCACTCCCGAAGGTATAAGGGCCCTTTCCCTCAGGGACGCATTCACCTTCAGGCACAGGTTCGAGGTGCTCTCGCGGTTCGGCGACGGCTGGTACTCGGTGGTCACGGAGGGGAGCGAGGTCATCGGGGCCATCCACATGTGGCCCATGAGCGGCGCCGTGGACGTAAGGGACATCCTGGTGCCGCCGGAGAAGCTCCCTGGCCTCCTGGACGCGCTGGAGAGGACGTGGGAATACTACCGAAACTACTACATGGACGTCGTCAGGATCAAGGCCGTCAATTCGGTACCTGTGGAGGAGATGGACCCCGACACATACATGATGTTCATAGAGAAGGGGTTCTCACGGGTCGGAAGGAACCTGGTCTCGGGCGTCGGCACGTCCGAGTCGTTCTCGGAGCGGGACATCGTCTCGTACGTCCTGGACAGGCAGCACATACCCGAGAACAAACGATTCGGCACCATCAAGGAGGTCCTGGCCACCATGGGCGGGATCAGGTCCGAGATGGAACTGGCGCTACGCCTGCAGGGGCGTCCGGTATCGCTCGACGGCTATCACCGCTCCAGCGACCTGCCGAAGGCGCTGCTCATTCCCGACTACCTGACGCTCACAAATCACGAGGACCTTCCGAAGTACAGGGCCGCGAAGGACGCCCAGCTCACGCCGATGATGAAGCACATCTACATGCGGGTGCCCGAGTTCGGCATCAGCAGGACGAAGTTGCAGAAGAAGACCACGATGACGCCGGAGGACTTCACGTCCAACCTCAAGAAGCTCTACGAGGGATTGTACATCGTCAAGGACGCCAGGGGCCGCTACACGCTCGTCCCGGAGCCGGAGATCGAGCCGCCGGAGGCCAGGAAGTGGGTGATGAGGCGCATCTTCGGCAACTTCGGCATGTTCTCGGCCGAGAGACTGGCGTCGTACACCAAGCACAGGATGGGCATGCTCGAGCTGCGCCGTATACTTCGCGAGCTCGAGGACGAGGGATTCCTCGTAAAGGGGCTGCTCGTCGAGGGGAGCGAGGTCGTCCACTGGATGCTGGCGGAGGACGTCGGATCGGTGAGGGAACAGGAGATCGAGAGGCGGTTCGTCCTCTCGCCGAAGGACCAGCTCTTCCAGTACCTCTACGACGACATCAAGAGGAAGTTCGGCATGACGAACTGCTACGTCGTCTTCCACGGGGCGGAGATGAAGGCCGCGTTCAAGGCCCGCGAGCAGGTGTCCAGACTGACGATCGAGGAGTTCGAGGGCGAATGGGCGGAGGTCGAGAGGACCATCGAGATGTGGGCCTACAGGATGGGGCTCGACGTCATCTTTGCGGCGTAGAGAATCCGATCATCACTATTATCGAGACGTGTTGCCCGCCGACAGCGCCGCGGGCGAGCGCGTCCGCCGAAATGATCGTTAGCATCGTTACCAATCTTTTTCTATTACCGTGCGGATTCGCAGCGGATGCGTCCCTATGTCACCATCAACGCCGCGATGAGCCTCGACGGCAGGCTGGCACTCAACACAGGAGAGCAGACGAGGCTATCCAGCGACGAGGACATGGCGAGGGTGAAGGAGCTGAGGAATTCGGTAGGCGCGATCCTCGTGGGTGTCGGGACGGTCATTTCCGACGATCCCAGGCTGAGCCCGAACGAGGACGTCGTCCGGATAGTGCTGGACACCAACGGAAGGACTCCAGAGGACGCTCTCGTTATGAAGGCTCCGCCGAGGACGTTGATCGCCCTTGGACCGACGGCCTCGATGGACGCCCCCGAGGGGGTCATCGTTCGCAACTACCCACTTGACGGAGACCTCGTGGACATCAGGATGGTCCTGAGGGACCTCGGGGCGATGGACATCAGGGAGATGCTGGTGGAGGGCGGGGGGACGGTGATCTCGGAATTCCTCCGAAGGGGTCTCTTCGACGTCCTCCAGGTCTTCGTGGCGGACAGGATAATAGGCGGGAAGGCGGTGAGCCTTGCCACCGGAGAGGGCGCGTTCACGATGGATGACATGGTGGATCTCGAGTTCGTTGAGAGCAGAAGGCTCGACGGAGGCGTCCTGCTGGTCTACCGATGTCCGGGGTAAAGTGTTTTTAAGGCGGATGACGTTTCACGTTCCATGCGTTGGGCGGCCATCGGTGTCATCATCATGATCCTGGTCACCGCAGGTTCCGCCGGAGCGTGGAAGATCAAGTACTGGCCGACGATAGACGAGGTCAAGAAGGTCGTTGTCAACCCTGGCGGGGACATGGAGATGAACTTCACCTTCAAGAACCGCCTCAACTTCGATCTCATCGACGCTGTCCTGGAACTCGAGGTCTACCTTCGACTCCTGGAAGACGATGAGCAAAGGATCCACGAGGTCTCCAATCCGCCGGAGATGCACCCAATAGGTTCGGGCGACTACGATACCTATTCGGGAGTGGTCGACCAGTACATCCTGGGAGACGTGGACTCGAAGGAGAAGATAAACATCAAGTTCAACGTGGATACCGACAAGACGACCCCGGCAGGCGTATACGTCATACGAATGAGGCTCTCGTTCCTCAGGAAGGGGGAAAAGGCCGAGTTCTGGTCCCGGGGCTACTTCACCGGCGAGGAGTTCATGGATATGCTGAACGGCACCTACCCGGAGGGCGTCCATGGAACGATCCCCGAGACCTCGTTCGAGGTGAAGACCCGTCCGTACAAGGAGACGTTCTGGTTCCTGCCGATAGGAGCTGCCCTGTGCTTCGCAGCAGGTATATACTACTGGCGTAAAGCCAGATAATTATCGATCAGGGGTTTCGTCCACACTGGGACCAAGACCCCCGAAAAAAAGGAGGAAGGCGCACTCTAGACGATCGGTTCAGAGCAGAAGGAACTTCAATCGTGATTTGTCCTTGGAAGACTGGTTGTTCACCAATCGCTCCTGGAGCATTTGCTCGTACCCCATCGCCACCAATTCGTCGAGCCGCTGTCTGACCTCCGCCACCTGGACCGCACCTACAGCACCGACGACCACCGGAGCTTTCGCCATTGTTTTCCTATGAGCCTCGTTCGCCATTGTTGCGCCTCCAACCCAACAAATTCCTTCATGCCTTATATACGAAACTTGGTGAGTACCGTTTTTGGAGGGTTATAATCATGATACACCACCGTTTTGAACGTAATTCACCCTCAGAACGGGATGACCTTCACCAACGAGACCTAGCTATGGCTGAAAAGGTGGAAATTGAACGTGGGGGCCGGGTTCAGAGCTGTTCGATGACCTTCTTGGCCAGGCTCGGCGAGAAACCCTCGACGTTGGCTATGTCGTCGGTGGTGGCCTCCTTGAGCTTGTCGAGGCTCTCGAAGCCGGCGTCGTAGAGCGCCTCGGCCTTCATGGGGCCTATGCCCTTGAGGCTGGTGAACAGCTCTAGCACGTCCTCGCGGGACCCGATCTCCTCGGGAGTGGGCTCCTCCTCGACGACCTCCTCCTCGACCGCGTCCTCAGCTTCCTCGTCCTCCTCGGGCTCATCGACGATCCTCTCGATGATCTCCGGGAAGGAAATTACCTGGGACTTCTTGATCTCGAGCTTCCTGACCGGGAATATGGTCCTGCACTGCTTCGTGGCAGCGTCCGCGACCTCGCCGGAGAGCATGGCCTTGACGAACTCGCTGAACGTCATCTTCTGGGCCCACTCGTCGACGATGACCCCCATTGCCTCGCGTATCCCCTTCTCCTGGGTGGTCTTGATCCGCTTCTCGGCTATTGCGAGGGGTTTTACCCGGACGACGTAGCCGTCCTTGGTCTTGAGGTCGAAGACCCCGTCGATCTTCGTCCGGCGCCTCCTGGCCAGACGGATGACGTAATCCTTCCTGAAATCGTGACCTATGAAACGTGTAAGGGCATCGTTCCCCTTGATGGCATAGACCTCGAAGGCCAGCTTGACGTGCGCCTTCGAATAGTCCCCAGAGAGGTCCTGGTGCGATACGACTGTCTTCCTTCCCACGAGCTTCTCCGGTTCGTCCGACAGGGTCTCGCCTAGGGATGCCCTGTTGAACATGTCTGGCGCGGTGAGATTGTACCACGCCTTCATTCGCCATCGATCGCGCAACTGACGGGCGGCTGCCCTGCTTCTCTTCTCTGCCAAGGTGATGACCTCTTGCGCTCAAAAGTGCTTCACCTATATAAAGATTGGACATGACCCGAATCGGGGATATTACACGGCTTCAGTAAAGGTTTTAACCGAGAAAGGGATAGATTCGGTGATGTCAGCCCGAACCCTGATGATAACCCTGATAGTGTTATCGACCATCGCAGCGTCCGGATGTTTCGAGGAGAATGGCGATTCCCACAGCCGAACGCAGTGGGCATTCGACATCACCCACATCGACGAGATGAACGACAAGGGCTACGACGGTACCGGCATCATCGTCGGGATCGTGGACACTGGCATCGACAAGGGTCACGAGAGCTTCAAGAGGACCAGCATCGTCGCCTGGCGGGATTTCATAGACAACAGGGATGATCCATACGACGACCATGGACACGGGAGTCACGTCGCGGGGATCATAGCTGGGACCGGTGACATCAAAGGTGGAGCCATAGGTGTTGAGCTCGTTGTCGCAAAGGCACTGGACCGCGACGGTGCCGGTACCGACGCGGACGTCGCATCTGCCATAGACTGGTGCGTCGATGAGGGAGCACATGTCATATGCCTGTCCCTCGGAGGAGAACCCAGGCTCCTGAACCTCGGTGACCAGACGAGGAGCGCATGCGCCGACGCCATCGACCAGGGTGTTATCGTCGTGGCCGCAGCAGGTAACGACGGCGAGAATGATGATGGGGAGGTATCCTCTCCAGCCAACTATCCCAAGGTCATCGCGGTAGGAGCGATCGACAGGAACAAACGCATCGCTTCGTTCAGCTCGCAGGGAGACAACGAGGGCGATATCCCGTTCATCCCCGAGGAGGAGGACAGGGAGGACCCGGACAAGAAGCCCGAGTGCGTGGCACCCGGGGTCGACATAACCTCCTGCTGGAAGGGCGGAGATTACGTCAAGGCATCAGGGACATCGCAGGCCACAGCGTTCGTGGCGGCCATCGTCGCACTGGAACTGGACGCCCATCCGGACTACAAGCTGGTGGACGAGGACAAGGTCACCGAGTTCAAGCAGGCGATGATGGACAGCAACGAGAAGTGTCCAGGCCAGAACACCCCGCACGACGACCACTACGGATACGGGCTGGTCCATGCCATCTGGCTCAACGACGAATTGTGATCAAATCGATTGTTGGTACTAGGGAATTTCATTGTGCAAATCGAGCGATTTCGGTGTTAACTATATGCAGTCTCGGGTCGGTGAAAGAACGGTGATGATATGGGCTTCTCGTTCGAGTGGCTGCTGAACGACACCGCCAGCTGCGGTGGGAGCTTCTGGTTCGGATACGTCTGGATGGGGATCGGAATGATCCTGTTGATGTTCATGTTCCTATTCATCCTCTATCTGTTCGGTGAGAACAGGCCTCTGAACAGGCAAGGATCAAGAAGGCAAACGTCCGGAAGTGCCATCGACATACTGGACAGAAGGTACGCCAGGGGAGATATCTCTCGAGAGGAATACCAGGACAAGAAGGCGGAGATACTGGACCGCAAGTGATCCGGTCAACGGAACCCGGTCTCGACGTCCTCGCCGCCGATGAAGAGTTGCTGAAGGTAGTTGTAGATGTCAGGCATCCCGTAGCTGTCGGCGGAACATACCGGTATGAGGTTTCCCGATGCGGACATCTCCTCCAGCATCCTGAACACGACGAGTCCCATCTCCTTCTCCATCGATGCGCTCTTGCTCATTGCAGTATCATAGAGGATATCAGGATGGTTGATCCATGAGAGTATCTCGGCCATCTTGTCCTCCTCGAGCAGGTCTATCTTCGTCAGAGCGCCTGTCATAGGCAGGTCGAACCTGAACCTCGTCGTCGCGAACAGCATCTGAAGCGTGATGAATCCGTTCGGCGTCGATGAGAGGAACGGATCGAACAGGAAGAGGATCGCGCTCCGCTCGGGCCAGAGGGAATCGATTATCTGCTTCGTGCTCTGTCTGAAGGTGAACAGTTCTATCTGTCCCGGGGTGTCCACGAGAATGAACCCGTCGGTCATCTCCTCGACGGCCTCCTTGATCGGTTCAAGGTTCAGGGCAACGAGGTCGGCGGCGGCCACCTGGGCTCCGTTCGGTCCGAGCCCAAACTCGTCCATCACGTCGGCGAGGTTGACGTAGTGCCTTATGTCGATGTCAGGTGTGTAGGGCAGTTCGTCCGCTCCGGGATCGAGATTGACGGTGATCGCCTCATAGCCCTGGGCTATCATCCACTCTCGAAGAGAGCCTGTCAGGGTGCTCTTTCCGGAGCCTGCCGTTCCGACTATGTAGAGGAACACGGGGTCCATGCCGACATGACAGCCGACCCGGCATATAATACCTATGAATCCGCCATCAATAGGATCTACATTGGTGAGACGCGTTGCTGACGGAAAGAGCTGTCAGCGAGCGCCGATCATCCCCATCAGAAGGAACGTCCTGCCGAAAAGCCATATATATAGAGAGTGGACTTGACCACTGCGGGCTCGTAGTGTAGCCTGGATATCACTGGGGCCTCCGGAGCCTCAAACCGGGGTTCAAATCCCCGCGAGCCCGCTCCTCACATTATCTTCTCGGTAACGCGGGCTCGCTAGGCCCGGACGTTATACCAACAGGTCAATTCATTCTTAAGCGTCCGGTCCCCGCGAGCCCTTCATTTCTAGGGTGACAGTTCGCTGTGCCTGAAGCAATCAATAAGATGATCGTTCACGATTCCGACGGCCTGCAGGTGGGCATACATAATGGTCGATCCGACGAAGTTGAACCCTCTCTTCTTCAGGTCCTTGCTGACCCTGTCAGAGAGCTCGGTCTTCGCGGGTATCTCCTCGAGCGTCTTCCACCTGTTCACGACTGGCTTCCATTCGACGAAGTTCCAGAGATAGGCATTGAACGAACCGAACTCCTCCTGGACCTCGAGGAAACGCTTGGCGTTGTTGACGGATGAGTTGATCTTCATGCGGTTTCGGATGATCCCTGGGTTCCCGAGGAGCTCTTCGATCCTCTCTTCGTCATATTCGGCAACCTTTGCAGGGTCGAATCCTTCGTAGGCCTGCCTGTATGCATCCCGTTTCTTCAGAACGGTGGCCCAGCTGAGGCCAGCCTGGGCACCCTCGAGGACCAGGAATTCGAAGTGTGTGTTGTCGTCGTGGACGGGTACCCCCCATTCCTCGTCGTGATATCGTCTGTACAGTTCATCGCTCAGGCACCAAGAGCATCTGGTCAATCCATCATCGGGAATCATAACAGGGTCCCCATGTCAAGGATGTGTGAATTGGTTGTAAAAGGTTTCTAAAATGGACGACGCTGGGGAGTGGGGCGGGGGGTGCAAAACGAATGCGAGGTGACAGGCCCGAACGAGCAGGTGGATGGTCTGTCCGTCGGACGGATATTCATGCTCCCCCCTTTGTGGAGAGCGAGGCAATCGAAAACCGGGCCGGATGTTCGGGTGAACGAAGATCATCCGGAGCGTTCTCCAATTCCCTCCCCTGTGAGAATACGTTCGTAAAATTGAGTATATATACACATTAGAAAACATGTTACAATCGGATTTCCGGTGGAACCCGTGGAACAGCCCGAAATCGGGGGAGCCAGTACCTGAAAACCGGACTGCAGCACGAATAATGAAATGAGAGCGATGGTTGAAAACAGTAACATTAATGGAAAATGTTGTCGCGCCAATTCCGCACAGCCTTCCCCATTGAAAAACGGTTCGAAACGATCTCCTCGAGGAGGGACGCGGCGAGGATGAAGATGGGAACGAGGATGATCACGGCGACCGTCCCTTTTGCTCCGCTTCCATGCCTTTCGATGAGACCGATCCGGTTCAGACCGTCGAAGAAGAGGCCGTGGAAGACGTATATGCTGTACGTATAGATGCCCACCCTCCTGAATATATCCATCAGGGGCACTTTGCATGCGAGGAGAAGCGCGTGGTAGGTGACGAGCAGGACAGAGACCACCAGCAGGGATCCGAACAGGACCTCTGACCCGGGGAACTCGTGAGCCCTCGGCGTGGTCTCCTGGAGGGCGAAAAGGAAGAGGACCAGGGAACCCCCCAAAAAGACCCTCGCATGACCGGGGCTGCACCCCTTTAACGGCAAGGATCCGCTCAGTAGTGATGGGAGCGCCAATCCGATCGCGAAGAGCAGGATGTGGGACATGTAGACGCCCCTGTAGGACCAGACCTTGACCGTCGGGACCTCTGCGAGATGGAACACCACGTTGAGTACGGCGATTCCCAGCACACTGAGAACGATGAACTTCCCCTTTCCGAAACGTCTGAACGCCGCGTAGAGGAAGGGAGCCGCGATGTAACACTGGACCATGGCAGGGATGAACCACAGGAACCTGGGCTGGGTGAACTGGACGGCGAAGAGCTCCACCACGCTGATGGCGATTATCCCGAACGCCAGGTAGACCGCGTATCCTATCCAGTAGATCGGATAGATACGTTCGAACCGTTTCCGGAAGAACCGGACGAGAGAGCGGGGATCGAGCCTGCCCCTGTCTCGCTGCATCGAATGGTACAGGCCGTACCCGCTGAGAACGAAGAAGAACGCGATCACCCCGTTGCTGTAGCCCGAATACTGCCGCGAGACGTATGCATTAAGGAAATGGTTGGCGACGACGACGAGGATAGCAACTCCCTTGATGTAGTCGGTGAGCTCCCTGTTCGTGTCGGACGCCTTCTTCCTATGGGCCCTGGGCCGTTTCCGCGTCTCGGTCACAATCCGTTGATGCACTGGCCGATATTTATGTCATCCGTTTGGGGGCAACGTATTAATCGTGGTAGACCGGTCCTGACGACCGAGGAGATCGCATGTCCGACCCGACCGAGACACACGGCGCAGAGCATTTCGAGAAGTACCTTCCAAAGGAAGGAGGGATCCTGGGCCAGCTGGAAGCGGAGGCCGACGACCAGGGTCTTCCGATCATCGGGCCGGTGGTCGGACGGCTGCTCTACCTGCTCGTGAAGACCTCGAACGCCAATTCCGTGCTAGAGCTAGGTACCTGTACGGGATACAGCGCCATCTGGATGGCCAGGGCGCTGGAACCCAAAGGAGGGAACCTCGTGACTGTGGAGTGGGACCCGGAGATGGCCGAGAGGGCGAGGGGGAACATCAAGGAGGCGGGTTTCTCGGACACCGTCGAAGTCGTCACCGGCGATGCCGGAGGGGTTCTCGAGAAGATCGAGAAGGAGAGCGTTGACGTCGCATTCATCGATGTCGACAAGGAGTACTACATCGAGAGCATGGAGCTCACGATCCCCGTACTCAGGTCGGGGGGCCTGATGGTCTTCGACAACACCGCCTTCGTCTCTGGAGGCGAGTTCCTGGACGTGTCCTGGGATCATCCTGACATCGAAACCGTACATCTCCATACGTTCCTGCCCGGACATAGGCCGAACTTCGACGGTCTGTCGTTCATGGTGAAGAAGTAGTCTATCTCGGTATGTATTCCTGTCGGACATCCCATCTCAACAGATACAATGGTATTCCGATGTTCAGGAACAGATTCATCGCTCCCATCGTGAATCCGATTGTCAGGAGGTACGCAGATATACTTGCCGAGGTCACGCAACAGAACATCACACCGCCGAACCCTAGTGCTCTCAATCTGGTAAGGAAGAATGCTGCGAGTATGTCAAGCAGACCTATGGAAACGAGTGCTAGTCCGATCATTGCCAGGGTCCCGCTTCCTACGGCTCCCAGAAGTGTCGGTGTCCCGGTCAGATTGTCCGCATTGAAGAACAGGATCCCACCGCCTCCTAGGAAGATAATTCCTAAAAGGAACTCCGCTTGAGCGGCGTACACGATCCCGAACGGGAGGTCCTTCATCGACGCTTTCCCCCGTAGCTGCGGAGCTCAGACCCGCAGACCGGGCAGTCGTCATATCTCTCGTCGAACACCTTGAGGCATCCCTTGCAACGGTACCGCCATTTCCGGACCTCGGAAATGGGTCTTCCGACGCTCGTCCACGGGATCGAAAGGGTCTCTGCGAGGTTCTGGACAGAGAAATCCTCGGTGACCAGAAGGGCACCCATGTCCGATGCGAGGGC
This sequence comes from Thermoplasmatota archaeon, assembly GCA_028279595.1. GTDB lineage: Archaea > Thermoplasmatota > JAKEGO01 > JAKEGO01 > JAKEGO01 > JANQNK01. Next base: position 75,059 of record JANQNK010000003.1, on the reverse strand, counting down.
GAGTAGGTCAAAGTCGGCGTTGGAGAGTCGAATGTCGTCGCCCGTACCGGCAGAAGCGGCCCTCACCGAATCAAGGGATCCCGGGCTCGGCTCGGCGATCCCGACCTCGAAGGGAGGGGCTCCGAGCTCCTCCATCTCGCGCCAGACCCTCGACGGAGTGACCACCCGGGAACCGGGCTCCGGCTGCCATCCCGCGGAGAGGGAGGAGGCGTCCAAAACGACCACATCGTTCGACCCACTGGCCTGCATACCATAATCGTTAACTACCCTACCAATAATAAGGGGTTCGGTAGTGATGCCAGAACTCTTCGTAGCACCGGTCAGACGACTCCTGAAGCAGGGAGGGGCAGACCGGGTCAGGTTGACCGGGACGCTCTACATGAGGAGCGCCCTGGAGGAGTACGCTCTGCGCATCGGAGAGGAGGCAGTGCGCATCTGTCACGAGGACAGACGGAAGATCATCAAACCCAAGGACGTAGAGGAGGCCACCCTCCGGTTGAAGCCGAAGGCGAGGTCGTTCGAGTGGTCCGAGCAGGACGTCCTTTTCCGATCCCCCGTCCGGCGGATAATGAAACGAGCCGGAGCCGAGAGGATATCCGCACCGGTCATAGCATGGGTCCAGCATCAGCTCGAGGAGTACGCGCACACAGTCTCCGAGGACGCTGTATCACTGCGTAAGTACAGCGGCATAGTCCTGAAACCGCAGGACGTCGTCGAGGCCGCGAGGTCGGGAGGCGTATACCCGTTGCCCTCACCCATACCGATAGAGATACTCATCGACGAACGGTGGATAGTCACCGGCCGTCACCTCACCGAGAACAGCACCATAAGGGTGGACAGGGACAGGAAGGCCAAGGTGAGGCTCTGGCACATGAAGAGGGGAAAGCGCGAGGTGCTGGTCGACGAGGCTGGATCGAAGCCGATCGAGATACTGCTGCCGAGACTCCCGAAGCGTCACCTGCTCAGGGAGCACGTCATCCACACCCTCGAGTACGGGGACGATTCCATCGAGATCACCGTGATCCCGAAGGGGTACGGCGAGGACTCCATCCTCCAGCTCATACGCATTGTCATAGAAGCGGGCTTCGGCGGACTGGAGCTCGAGCACGGGCCCATCTTCCTGCCTTCCGGGTTCCACGAGAGCCTGATGAAGCGCGGACACGAGCTCTCGAAGGAGTACGGGAACATCGTCGCCTACCACCTCATCAGACGGCAGATCATGGAGTTCCTGAAGGAGTGAACGGATGCCTGAACGGCGCGGACAGGACCGACCGCGCCCCGGAGGACGCGGTTCTGCAAGGAGGCAGCACTCGATACCCAGAGCGCGTCAGGTTCAGGAGGAGGACCACGAAGACACGTCCGATTACATCCAGAGCCTCAAGGAGAAATATTCTGACGAGCACAAAGGCGCCCCCAGGCAGAGGTCCCTCGGAACGTTCGAATCGGACCAGGACTGGCGGGTGGAGACGCCCCGCGGATCGATCGGCGACTACCTTCCACTGATGATCCTCGGATTCCTCTGGGTCCTGGTCCTGACGGTGCATATAATAATGGCCGGCTGGGAAGGCATGCTCATATCGATAGTCCAGATGCTCCTCTTCGCGTTGGCCGTGGTCCTGACGGCATTCTACTTCATGTCGCACGGAGGCGGTGGGAAGAGGCGATACCGTCGAAAGGTCTTCGGCCGCTGAACGAAACGCTTTTCTTTGGCGATCCATATGATAAGACGTGGGGATCAAGAAGGAGATGGGGACCAGGGTGGACGAGTCCACCGAGGATTATCTCGCCAGGTTGAGGGACAACTACGACGGGGACACCCAGGAGACCTACGACCAGCGAAGGATCGGTATAATGGGCGACGAGGACGACTACACGATCGGAAAGAAGCGGTTGGACCCGTCCATGGCCAGGTGGTGGATACTCATTTCCATACCGATATTCCTGATCGGTTTCAGGATATGGTGGATATTCTTCAGCGGCGATTCCGACGTGGAGGAAAGGAAGATGTCCCTGGTGTACCTTCCGATGACCATCGTCTTCTGGTGCTACTACGTGACATGGATCACCGAAGGGACCTTCTGGAGGAACATGTTCAAGGTCCAGCGCTGGCATTACACCGGAAGCCTTCGAAGACGCTAGGACGCCAACCAATTCCTCGATATTTGACACGCATGGCCGGCCGCTCGGATATCCGGCGCGCGTGTCTCACCACCCTTTGCGGGAAATCAATAACCTAACTGGGTCCAGTTAACCATAATCGTTATTTACGTGGTTGCCATAGAATCGTGGATAGCATGAGAGGTCTAGCAGCTGCACTTTCCGTAATGATGGTCCTTATGGCGTTCTCCGGATGCATAGAGCCGGAGGTCCCTTCTAGGGAGCGCGTCTCCATTGCAGGAGAGGCCAACAGCGGGTGGCTGCCGATCGTACCGATGTCCAGGGCGACGATAGTGGAGTACGATGAATACACGTACGATGACGACCTCCTGTACCTTGCCTCGATCCCCACAGCAGTGTTCGCGGGAGGGGATTCACTCTATGCATCGCCCGTCCTGTACTACCAGGAACCTCATCTGGGCACGGACACCGAATCAAGGGCCCTCAACGACACGCAGGGGATCCACTACTTCATGGAGGACTACCTGACGGCCAACGAGGGGAGCCTCGACCAGGTCGACATAATCGGGGAGAGCAACATCGTCCCTTACTCCGGGGAAGACACGAACGTCTACGCGATGAGCCCGTTCAAGACCTCATCGGACCTTGCGCTCCACAACTGGCGCTACTCGAAGGAGGCGGTGGTCGTACCGATCGCCTCGGGTCTGTCGTCCTCGATGGATGCTGTCATAGGGACGATGAGCGGATCACTGGCCAGCGAACCGCTGGTGGAATACAATTTCCAGGGGAGCAAACTGCCGGACCCGGTGGAGCCCGACGTTCACGAGTTCGAGGTTCCCGATGGATACTCGTACGTCGAGGCCCTCCTGAACTGGACCTGGGCCGGTCAGACCATCGGCCCGGACGGGTCGGCGGCGACGGAGCGGGGGAAGGACCTCGACCTCCAGCTGTATGACATGTCCATCGGCGAGGTGGCCGCATCCGAGTTCTGGAACGTCGTCCAGGAGAACCTCAACCGTCCGTTCCAGCCTCCACACGAGATCTGCAAGTCATACGCCTTCAATCCGGGGGACTGGGAGGCGACGGTCACCTACATGCCCACGAAATCCATCGAGGATGAGCCGTGGCCGCTGACGACCGAGGACTCGCGCGCCTACTACAACATCAGGGTCCGTCTCTTCCCGGGGACCGTCTTGGATATCCCCGACGAGTTCAAGTACACGCCATCCGACATCACGATCGAGCTCGACGGAGCTGAGGACATGGGCCTCATCCTCCTCGGTCCCGCGGGGGAGCAGGTAGATACAATCCTCGACGACTCCAACCCCAAGGTCCTCGAGCTGCCCGAGCTCGGAACTGGGAGTTACAGCATCGCTGTCGTGGCCCTGCGGGAGGGCGCAGGCGGCGACTTCACCATCGATTATTCATGGAAGCACACCGAGAAGCCTGTCGTCGCTCACATGCTGGCGTCGGCGGGACAGGGCGCCGTCATCGCGGCCATGAAGAACCAGCCGCTCATCTACGTCGGGACCGGAAGCGTCCCGTCATCCGCCAAGAAGGCGCTCGATACGCTCGGCGTCGAGAAGGTGACACTGGTCAACCTCGGCGACTACTCGGGGGTCAAGGGAAAGTTCGATTACCGGGAGTGGGACGAGACTCCGCTGGACGTCACCGAGATCACCTCGTACAAGAAGGCCTACAACATGATCAGGACGATGTCGGGAGAGAACGACATCGTGTTCACCACGGTCGGCGGTTGGAAGTACTGGTATCCCGGGAGCGACGGGCCGGAGGGGGTCCATGAGAAGGGCACCTCCATCGGACCCGCGGCCTACACCGCAGCCGTCCACGGAGCCCCGATGCTCGTCACGGAGGTGCATCCCGAACTGTCTGGACCGGCCGCGTGGAACAACGTCTACTGGGCGAACGCCTACAGGAACAGGCTGCCTCCAGGCGTCGGCTCCATGGTCCTGACGGGCAGGATGGTCTACGAGTTCCTCGGGGAGATGGGGCTTGACGGGCTCGAGAAGGAGAGCATCGTCACTGTGGCCGGCCATCTCAATATCGGACAGGCATGGGACCGCGTCTTCGTCGGCGCGGCTGACCCGGGACGCATCTTCGGTTCCCCCGTCGACCAGTCGATGTGGGTCTCGCGAAATGCGATGTACCCGCTCATGATCTACGCGAACCCGGGTGTGAACCCCGACATCGATGAACACAATTCCCTTAGGATAACCGGATCGAAGTCGAATGGTCCAGGACCGCTCATCCAGCCCGAGATGGAGATCGAGGCGGAGTTCCCTGTCGCACAGTCCTGGGTATCCTACCAGCACAGGTTCAACGAGCGCGCCTCGCTCTACTGGGGTACGAATTACGTAGGGGCGAGCGGTGTCACGCCGTACTGGGACGAGACCGGCCATCCGATCGACGAGGGCAACACAAACTATCCCGGCTCGAGGGGGCCCGGTTCCTACTATCCCGACATGACCACATCCGAGGTCGTGCCCCATTACGCCGATTACGCTGGATACTCCTCCGTCTTCACGACCGCCTTCGACGAGACCATGGAGAACCTCAACAGGGGCTCCATCATGTGGTTCGAGGTAATGCACGGCGGCCACCAGAGCTACGGCGATGGCTCCGGGGTTGTGGGATTCTGGAACGACGACGGCACCAGCAGGGGCGTTCCAGGGCAGCCGGAACCCAACCCTTGGCGCGGCTACGAGCTCAACGGCTGTACGGAGGAGAACCCGACGGACAGGCTCGGGCCGGACACCTACACCATGAGCAAGCAGGCAGGCATCGACGTCTTCCCGGCCGTCGGGAGCGACCCGATCACCGGGGAGCTGTACGAGGACCATGACGGCGTCATCATAGCCATCGGGCAGCAGGTGACACAGACCAACCTCGTCACCGGGACGATGATGGATGATGCCATGAGGAACATCCACTCCGTCGGATTCATAGCCGGTTCCTGCCTCATCGCGAACACCTACCTTCACCTGACCATGGTCCGCCACGGTTCTATCTTCCAGGTCATCGACCCATGGCTTACCTCATGGTACTCTGCATTCGCCATCGAGATGTTCATGCGCCAAGTGGCGCTTGGCGACTCCGTGGGCGAGGCCTACTCCGAGGGGATGCACCACGTGGGCATCGAGTACCTCACCAACCAGTGGTGGTGGGACATCTTCGAGAACGTGGTCTACTTCGGGGACCCTGACCTCTACGTGTTCGTCCCCGAGTACTCGTGGGAGAAACCTGTCATAATGGAGGCGTCAGGCGGTCCCCAGGTGGGATGGCACACGCCCTTCGGTGCGAGCGATCACCCAGGAGCCATAGAGGGCTACGGCAACTACGTCTACATCACCGTGGGCGTCGTGGTCGCCGCCGTCGCTGTCACCTACGTCTGGAGGAGACGCCGGACGGTGGAATAGATGCGCTACATGATCAGATACAGCGAAATTGGCCTCAAGAGCCGTCCAGTCCGTACGAGGATGGTCAACCTTCTGAAGAGGAACATCCTGGACCACCTCGAGACAGCCGGCATGGCCGGGAAGGTCCGTTCCGATGGCGGTCATCTCTACCTTCTCACAGACGAGCCCGCCGACAGGATCCTCGAGAGGACCTTCGGCATCAGATCGTTCAGCATGACAGAGGACACATCGGACGACCCGGAGGAGATATCGAAGCTCGCCCTCGAGATGAGCGCCGATTTCGACGGCCCGTTCGCCGTGAGGGCAAGGAGGACGGGGACCCACGATTACACCTCGATGGAGCTGGCAGCTCGGATCGGCGCCGACATCGTCGAGGAACATGGTCTGAAGGTCGACCTGACCAATCCCAATGATATCCTGTACATAGAGGTCAGGGGCAACCAATCCTATCTTTACACCGATAAGGTCGACGGCCTCGGCGGGTATCCGCTCGGAAGCCAGAAGCAGCTGGCGGCGTTGATCAACGACGATAACGGACTCGCTGCGGCGTGGATGATGATGCGCAGGGGATGCCCCGTCGTCGCATTCGGGGAGGCCGGAAGGGCCGAACCGCTCCGGGCATGGGACAGGAGACTGAGGATCGAGGAAGGCGGGATCGAGGAGGCTGAGGCGATGGTCCGGAAGGGCAAGGCGAAGGGACTGGTACTCGGAAAGACATCGCAGAACGTCAAGGCGGTCACTGGTATCTCCACGGACATCCCTGTCTACACACCACTGATATCAGTCGATGATCCCGAAGCTGTCCTCATGAGAGTCATGGACCCTCCGGTATTACCTTGATTGGACCAATAACCAGTATAACCACCAATGGGTGGGCGGGAAGCACTCGGATCGGGCGAGTGCGGGTCAATTCTTTTTCCGCTTCAACCTTTTCCTTTTCTTCCTCTTCCCGACCGGATCGGTCCTCTGTATCAGTATACCGGCGACGATGAGGACCAAGCCGACAATGGTCGAGATGGCAATGGTCTCGCCCACCAGGAACCTGATCAGGAAGAGGGAAACGAAGGGAGAGAGGTAGATGAGGATACCGACCTGGGCCGTCGTCTTCGAGAGGCTCAACGCCCTGAGCCAGAGGACGAACGTGATGCCCATCTCGAAAACGCCGACGTAGGCCGCACCGGCCAGACCTTCGGTCCCGCCGTGATCGAATCCAGACGTCAAGGCGGTCAGGATCGCGACAGGGATGAAACCGAAGATGAACACCAGTGTCAATTTCAGAACGGGGTCCCGCTTGTCCCTGACGTTATAGATCCAGAACAGGGCCCATATCACCGTGCTGATCAGGGCGAGGGCCACACCGGTCCCGTTCGTGAAGTTCATTCCGAGGACGTCCCCTCTGGTAGCGATCACCAGCACACCTGCGTAGCTTACGAACACCGCCCCGATGCTCCGGACCCCTATCCTCTGCTTCAGTATCGGGATGGACAGCAGCACAAGGGCGACGGCCCACGTGTAGTTGAGCGGCTGCGCCTCCTGTGCCCGGAGCCGGTCGTATGCCTCGAACAGGACGACGTAGTAGAGGAAAGGGTTCAGCAGTCCGAGAGCGGCAGAAAAGAGGTACTCCCTCCTCGACAGACCGAACAGGTCCTTCAACCGCCCCTGGACCGCCAGCATCCCGAGCAGGACGACTAGCGAGACGGCGGAGGAGTAGAAGAGGAGCTGCATCGGCTCCAGGTACCGCAGGGAAAGCTTGAACGCGGACGCTACCGTGGACCAGATCAGCACTGCCGCGATGGCATATGCATAGGCCTTTCCCTGGCGGTCCATGAATCCCGTAACGCATTGTCGGTAAAAAGACAATATGCACCGACTCAGTGCAGGGGTTCAACACGGGGTGCCCCGTCAGTGGGCTCGACCCTCACGAGGGATTTGACCTTGAATCCAGTCTCCTGAAGCACCCTGCTGGCACCATCGCCCTTGTCGACGACCATCACAACGTCGGCGATGTCGACCTCCATGTGCCTGAGCGCTTTCAGGACGGCTATGAGCGTACCGCCGGTGCTGATGATGTCGTCCACCAGGAGCACCCTGAGACCGGGCTCTAGGCAGTTGATGTACATTGTGTTCTGGGAGTATCCGGTCTCCTGCTCGACGATGCACTCGTTCTCTAGGCCGTAGGCGCGCTTCCTGATGATGGAGAATGGTATTCCCGTCCTGAGGGCGAGGGCCGTTGCTATCGGGATCCCCATCGCCTCCATGGTGACGATCCTGTCGACGTCGGTGTCGGCGATCCCCATGATCCCGTCGATGACCTCCTCCAGAACGTCCACCTCGATCGCCGGAACACCGTCGGTGATGGAGAACACGTAGTAGTTGTAATCTCCCTTGGGGACGATCGGCGCGTCCCTCATGCTCTCGATCAGCTTCGTCAGGTCCATCTATCCCACCGTCGACGAATCCGTTGGGCCGTTAATAAGGGTTCTGCGTGGATGTGGTACCTGACGTCACCCAGGGTGGGCGGCGGATTGACAAATTTACTTATAAAGATTCAGCGCTACGGAAGGGCGTGAAGCTCCACATCTACGGCACCGTGCAGGGAGTGGGATTCAGACCCACTGTCTACAGGATCGCTACCTCGATGGGACTCAAGGGATACGTCCACAACAGGGGCAACTACGTCGAGATAGTGATCGACAGGAACGTTCAGGGCTTCATAGACCGTCTGATGTCGGAGATGCCACTCCTGGCGACGATCGAGAAGATCGAACAGCTCCCCGGAGCCGTGCCGGACGAGTTCACGGAGTTCAGGATCGTTAGATCGACGGAGGGCGAGATGAGCGGCGTGTCCGCGGGCATCCCTATGGACACCGCCCTATGCGAGGATTGCGTCGCCGAGCTATTCGACGAGGGGAACCGGCGACACCTTTTCCCGTTCACCAACTGCACATCATGCGGAGCGAGGTTCACCGTGACATCAGACCTTCCGTACGATCGCAAGAACACGGCGATGGGTACGTTCAAGATGTGCCCTGACTGTTTTGCGGAGTACGAGGACCCGATGGACCGGAGGTTCCACGCGCAGACCACGTCCTGTCCGACCTGCGGCCCGAACTACACGCTGTTCGACAACAAGGGCGTCAAGCTCGACGACAGGGGATGGAAGCCCCTGAAGGAGTTCGCCAACCTGGTCGACTCGGGCAACATCGGTGTCATGAAGAGCTGGGGCGGAATGCACATCGCATCCCTCTTCGAGAAGGTGTGGGACCTGAGAGAATGGTACCGGCGGCGGGAGAAGCCGTTCGCCCTCATGGCCAGGGACCTGTATTCGATCGAGGCCATCGCAGACCTCTCTGATGACGAGAGGTCCATGCTCATACATCCTGGACGTCCGATCGTCCTGGTTAAGAAGAAACGGTTGAAACCGCCATGGGACGAGATGATGGACGGGATCTCGCCCGGCCTCGACACAATAGGAGTGTTCCTCCCGTATACCGGACTCCATTACATCCTGTTCTACTTCATGGAGAGCGATTTCATGATAGTGACGTCGGCGAACCGCAGAGGGGAGCCGATGATAACCAGCAACGACGAGGTGTTCGGTCTCAACGCCGATTACTACCTGCTACACGACAGGGAGATAGTCAACAGGACCGACGACACCCTGCTCAGGACATACCACGACAACGTCTTCTTCCTCAGGAAGTCAAGGGGCTTCGTCCCAGAGGCGGTCAAGATCGGCGGGAAGAGGAGCGTGTTCGCCCTCGGCGCCGAGGAGAACCTGACAATGTGCGTGGGGAAGGACGGGATGGGCTACCTGACCCAGTACATCGGGAACGCCGAGGGCTTCGGTGTCATGGACTTCGGGAAGAACGCCTCGAAGATAATGAGGAGGTTCCAGAGGATCAAGGAACCGGAGATCATCGCCGTCGACATGCATCCGAAGTACCGGACGAGGAGGATCGGCGAGAAGCTGGCCGAGAAGTACGGTTCCGCCCTCGTCGAGGTCCAGCACCATCACGCCCACGCAGCCTCCCTGATAATCGATTCGATCAGTCCGGCATCCTGGGATGGGACGTTCTCGTTCCTCACCCTCGACGGCACGGGCTACGGCCCTGACGGCACCGCATGGGGCGGCGAGGTCCTCCACGCGAGCCTGCGCACGTCGAAGTGGCTCTCGGGGCTCGAGCAGATACCGCTCATCGGAGGGGAGAAGGCGATCCTGTTCCCGGAGAGGATAGCGTTCGCGATGCTGGACAAGGAAAGCCTGGAGTTGCCGATGATCGGGGACGATCAGGCCAATCTGCTCCGCAACGCCGCGAAGGGAGCTCCGCTCTCATCGGGATTCGGACGATTCCTCGATGCGATCTCGGCTTACTACACCATCTGCGTCGAGAGGACCTACAACGGCGAGCCGGCCATGAAGCTGGAGCCCTATCTGGCCAAGGGGGAGCCGATCTACAGCTTCGAGATCAAGAAGGTGGGGACACCCGCAAGGATCTCCACATCGCACATCCTGGCGCAGGGCGCCCAGATCAAGGCGAACACATTCTCCGAGAAGGCTGACGTCATCTATTCCATGGTCTACGCCACGATGGAGGCACTCCTGGAGGATGCCTACACGACGATCCTCGACGGGAACCTGGACAAGCGCATCGGTCTGTCCGGCGGAGTAAGCTACAACATACCAATCGTCGACATGTTCACGGGGATCACGAAGTCATGGGGTCTCAGGCCGATCCTTCACAACCAGGTCCCCAACGGTGACGGAGGGATCTCGCTCGGCCAGGCGGCCATCGCCCTGCGAGCCGTCCGCGATTACGAGGGAGGTGCCTGATGAAGGTCGGGAAGCGTGAGAAGAGACCGAAGCCACGCAGACCCTCAATCAGTCTCTCGAAGGTCACCGCCACGATCACGGATCTCCTCCAGCCCTTCGGATACGTCGGTGGGATTTCGTTCATCGGGTATCACAACCGTTACCTGGAGGGACGGATCAAGTGTCCAGGCTGCGGTAGTTTCATCATGATGGACGCGGAGCGGTGTCCGGTCTGCGGAAGGTCGATAGCCTCGGACCGAGAACTGTGGCGCGACCCCAAGAAGGCCATGTCTCCGTTGAACGAGGTCAGGAGCGATATCAGATACTCGCTCCTCGGGATCCTCATCGTCGCTAGTCTTCTGGCGACCGCCTACAGGTTCGTCTTCTGGCCGTCGATCACGATCTCGATAGCGCTGAGCATGGCATTCTCGTTGATGAGGGCCAGAAAGCTCGCTTGACCAATTCGATCATTCCTCGCCGACGATAACTACGACGGAAGCATCCTCTTCTTCAGCGACTTCTGAGGCATCCTCCGATACGACGACGCTGTCCTCCCCGGTAGCGGTGGTCTCCTCCTCGACGACCTCGCCTGCGATCGATATCTCGACAGGCTTCGGTTTCGGCTTCAACCTGGAAAGGAAGCTCTCCTTGCCGCCTCCCTCGGCTATCCTTGCCTCCTCCCTCTTCGCCCATATCATCAGGAATATCGGCAGGAAGAATATGCACAGGAAGAAGGCAAATATCATCGTCACGGATGTTATGAGCCCGAAGTGCTGGGTTATCGGCATCGGCGAGAACAGCAGAACGACGAATCCGAGGACCGTCGTTATCATCGAGATGAAGATCGCTGTCCCGCTGTGAGAGATCGACGTCAGCATCGCCTCCCTCACCTCGGCGCCCTGCTCCTCGCGCTCCTCCTTGAACCTTTGAATGATATGGATCGAGTAGTCTATGCCTAGACCTATCGTTAGCGCAGTCACCATGACAGTGAGAACGTTGAGACTGATGTCAGGGAAAGTGGTCGAGACGTTGGCATACATGTATTCCGTGAATGCCATCGTTCCCAGGACCCATGAGGCGGAGATGGCTACGGGTAAGGCGGCGAGGATGCCGACCGTTGCCGACCGGTAGATGAACATCAGGATGAGCGCGGAGACGATGATCGAGATGATGGTGGACTCGATCTGGCTCCTCTGGATGGCTTCGATGGTCGAAATTGTGGATATGACGTAGCCGGCCTTGGTGACCTTGACACCGGATGGGAAATTGATGACCTCGAAATTGCGATCCAGGTCATCGACCACATCCTTCGCCTTGGAGGTCTCCGATCTGGCGTCGACGAACATACGAACGATGGTTATCCTGAACTCCCACTCACCGTTGCCGATATTACGGCCTCGAAGAACCTTTCTCGTCAGATATTTGAAAGTGTCGTTATTGCGAAGATAGTCATACAGGTCCGAGATGTCCTCGTCCGTGCAATCGGATTGGGGATACATTATGGTCTGACCTGTACTATCGTTCTCCCGATATTCCCAATTGTATTCGTCAGCCATTGAATTGTTGAGCCAGAATGCAAGTTCGACGTAGTCAAGAATGGATTCCATCAGGTAAACGTCATCGAGTGAATTATTCGCATCCATATCGACGCTAACGATCCGTTTATCGTTCTCCGTTTCGTTCTCGAGTCTTAAGAGCGTCCATGCCATATCCACCGTTTCGACATCACCTTCGATGACGTAATAGACCCGGCTCTGGCTTGCGGCTGTATACGAAGATTCAATGTCCTGATAGGTCTCCACTGTCTCCCAGTCGTCCGGGAGGAAATCCTCGACCCGGAAATCGGTTCTGACATATCCTGATGCCCATAACGAGGAGACGGTAAGCAATAGGACGATCGCAACGACGGGTTTCGGATTGTCGATGACCTTAGCACCGAACTTGTGCATCCCGGACTCAAGCTTTGGGGCCTTATTGGTCTGTGTCTCAAGGACATTGGCCTCATACCTGTCCAATTCATATCTGAGTGCAGCTTGGAAAGTGATCGTGAGGATGAATGCATATGCGATGCCAGTAGCGCAGATCAGACCGAAATCACGGATCGGACCTACAGGGGATACTAGATTCGACATGAAGGCGAGAGCGGTCGTGAGTGACGTGAGGAATATTGCTGTACCGATCTTGTCTATCGATGTGACCAGCGCTACGGCTGGATTCCCGCTCTTCTTCAGTTCCTCTTGATAACGTTTGGATAGATGGACGGAGTCATCGACGCCTAAACCCACGATAAGTGGGATCGCAGCGACATCGATAGCGGTGAAGGTAACATCGATGAGTATCATGGTTCCAATCGTCCATACGATAGCAAGGAGCATCGTTAGGACGGGAAGCAGCATGTAGGATATGCTTCTGAAGGACAGGTAGAGGACGACAAGGATGATCAACAGGATGCCGACACCAAGGATCATATTGGATATCTTTGTCATTTCATCGACATCATGAGCCAGGAGGTCAGCGCCGGTCTCTTTGATGGTTACGTGCTGCAGTGAGAGACCATCGAGATCGTCTCTTATTGAGACGGCGACCTCCCGCCGCTCAGTGGGATCATGAGATCCATTGATCCATATCAGTATCAAGGTGGAGGAGGCCTCTGATATCCTGTTGCTATCGCTATGATAGAAATCCTTTGAGAAGAGTATGTTCCTCAGGACCATCAGGTCCTCCGGAGACATCGTTTTCGCTGCGTTGTTGCTATCCTCCGATTGGGCATTGAGATGTTTCCATTTGCTTCGATAATTGTCTGGATCGTTCGAGTTCAGAAATGAACATGTATTATGTATGGCGTTCGCGAGATCTTCATCTGAGGCCTCGAGCAATGAAGCTTCCGAATTGTTCAATTGAAGGATTGCCTCGACGAGGGTTGCGAAGCTGAGAACGCCTGTCACCTTTCCATTCCTGATATAGGAGGTATCTTCACTGCCGATCAGAGCTTGGATTCGATATTGGTCCCGGACAGAATCAACGGTAATTACATCATCACCGTTCTTTGGTTCGACTTGAACGAAGTAAGTAGAGGGATCATGCCCAAATCTGTCCTGAAGACGTTCATGAGCCTGGGTCTCTTCGTTCTCCGGCAGAAATTTGTTGAGATCGCTCTCAAACTGGAATGCCTCTGGTTCAGTGATCTTGACAACGAGTAGCGCAGTGAAGAGCACCTCTATGACGAGGATCTCCCTCGCGTGTTTCTCAATGAACCTGGCTATGACATCGAAGACCATTCTATCCCGTCAGCTTGATGATTGCGTCGGCCGGGTTCCCGTTGCACTCGCGGAGCGTCTCGATCGCCTTCTCGCGGTCGGCGTCGGTGTTGTCGACGACGAGCCTGATGTCGTCCTCGGGGAACTCGGGCGGTTCTGGGGCGGCCTCGGATGGCGTTCCTCCGCCGGCGGACTCCCTGGGGTCGCCGACTATCTGGTACGTGGCCTGGCCCTGAACCTTCATGATCGTGACTGCTGGTGCGTCGAACACGAGGGTCCGGTCGGGCATCCTGATGATAACCTCGATCACGTCGTCCAGTTCGTCGATGTCGATGCCCTGACGTTTGAGCATCTTCTTCATCTGGCGGGGATTCATCCTGCCCATTCCCGGCATCATGGTCGCACCTTCGGGTTGGATATCCCGGCGCACATATATAAGGATTCGACAGGGATGTCAGGCGAACCCATCATCATTGGCCAGGCATGTGAAAAAACCGGATGAGAAATGCAACTTTCTGCATCTTTTCATATGGTGCATCGTACGGTCAATCTCAAAAAGCATTAAGTACGGAAAGGCTATCTGGATTGGGGAGGAAACTCCGATGGCAGAGAACTGGAAAGAGGCGAAAAAGGAGCGTAAACACGAGAAGAAGGTTCTCAAGCGTGAGCGGAAGTCTTCCAAGAAGCATCGCAAGCTCGAGAAGAAGATGACCAAGGTACAGCGCAAGCTCCAGAAGAAGGAGGCGAGACTGTCCCGCGCCCTCGGCGACTCGGAGCCAGCGGAGTTCGAGACCGTTACAGAAGAGGAGGGAGAGGTCCCGGAGTTCGAGGTCGTGAGCGAGGACGTCACGGTCGTCGAGCAGGAGATCGAGGTCCCCGACCTTCCCGTCGACACATCCAGGGTCCCCGAGATCGAGCGCAAGATGGACTACCTGATGGGCGGCGAGTCCGGCGTCCAGAAGAAGTTCAAGGAGAAGTACGGCGAGTCACTCGGAGTCCCGGTGGCCCCCAAGGTCAAGGTCGGAAAGCCCGAATCCATTGCGGTACCGGATGTACCCGAGACCACCCCGGACGTAGAGCCGGTGGTGGAGGTGGAGGAGGTCGCGGCCGAGGAGCCCAAGAAGCCGAAGAAGGGCAAGAAAAAGAAGAAGAAGAAAAAGAAGAAGAAGGCGGCGAAGCCAGAGCCCGAGGAGATGGAGCCCGTCGGATTCTTCGAGATCAAGCAGTGGAAGTTCCTGCAGAGCAGGAAACCTCCGACCAACATCATACTCAAGCTGATTCTGACCGTCATCGACCTCGTCCTTTGGATCATCAGGATCATCCTTTGGATCCCTGTGACCATCCTGAAGACTATCTTCGGATTGTTCAGGCGCGGCGGGGACGATGATGACGAGGACGAAGACGACGAATGAGGTGGTCCGATGTCCAGCAGCAAGAAGGACATAAGCGAGATTCTCGAGCGATGGAAGAAGCGTGGCAAGGGAAAGCTCGAGAGGGTCTCGGGTGAGGATATCGAGAAGCAGGCAGAGGAGACCGCGCTTTCTACGGATGTCGCTCCCTCCGACGAGGAGGAGGGCGAGTCGAAACCCCTTCCCCAGCTCGACCTCGACGACGTACTTCCGACCGGCATCGAGAAGCTGGACGACCTGCTCATGAACGGCATACCGAGGGGATACTCGATGCTTGGCATGGGTACCCCGGGATCCGGATTCGAGCTCCTGGCCAAGCAGTTCGCCATGGCAGGGATCGGTGCTGAGAACGTCATCTACTACGCTACCAACGAGAGCGCCGGAGAGGTCATCGCCACGATGAAGTACTTCGACTGGCCGACCAACATGACCATCGTCGACATCTTCACCCAGTATTACGAGAAGGTCCTCCAGAAGGAGCTGGAGGTCGCAAAGTTACAGAGGGACGGCATCACGATATCGGACATCGCCGAGATGGACATGACAGAGGAGATCGAGCTCGACGAGTACAGGAGCATCAACTTCCTGGACGAGCTCCTCTACGACGCCACATCCCTCCAGCCGCCGTTCAGGATAATCATCGATTCGGTCGATTTCTTCCTGGAGCACTATCCGCACGAGGAGGTCATCGCGGGGCTAAGGTCCCTGAAGGCCTACGTCCAGAGCCAGGGAGGGACACTCCTGTTGACATCCGTCAAGGACTCCTGGGAAACGAGGATCGAGCACGCGCTCCAGGCAGCGTGCGACATCGTCGTCGAACTGGAGATCTCCCGTGTCGGTTCCACCTTCGAGAACCGTCTCATCATCAAGAAGGTCAGGAACAGACCGGACAAGAACGCCATCCTATTCTACTCGATAACGGAGAAGGGACTGACCCCGGAGATGGTCATGAGGGTCGCTTGAGGTGTTTGCCATGGGCGTACACATAATCATGGGAAGCAAATCGGACATGAAGGTCGCAGAGAAGGCCACGGCCATGCTGGACCGTCTGGGTATAGGATACCAGGTGTCGGTCGCGTCAGCGCACAGGGACCCTGGTTCCGTCCATGCCATTGTCACGGGATCGGAAGCAGACGTCTTCATAGCGATAGCCGGGCTTTCCGCCGCGCTCCCCGGAGTCGTGGCCGCCCACACCCATAAGCCTGTCGTCGGGATCCCCGTCTCTGGGAAGGTCAACATGGATTCTATCCTCTCCATCGTCCAGATGCCCCCTGGGATACCAGTGGGAGCGGTCGGGCTCGACAATGGCAAGAACGCCGCCATCCTGGCGGCAAGGATCCTCGCACTGACCGACGGGAATATCCTTGAGAAGCTGGAGGAGCTCGCGGAGGAGATGAGGGGAACCACGGAACTCTCGGTCTGATCCATCGACGGCACACAGTTTTTATAGACTTCATCCCATTCGTAATCCACGAAAGGATGAGGGTGTGCTTCTGAAGGACTACTACGCCGTGCTCGGGTTGAAGCCTGATGCCACCCGGGATGCCATCAAGAAGGCATACCGGAAGGCCGCCAGGAAATACCATCCCGACATCTACAAGGGCGCCGACGCAGAACTCCGATTCGACGAGGTCTCCGACGCCTACCAGGTACTGTCCGATCCCATCAAGAGGCGAGCCTACGACAGGAAGGTCCGCGAGGAGAGGAAGAAGGCGGGCGATGAGTTCCAGGAGATGAAGTACCCGACCAAGTTCTCGAAGGCCGGCACGGGACGGGTGACGAGGGTCGGGGGAAGGGCCGATCTACGGAAGGAGAGAGGGCGCCGACGGGACACCGACTTCGACAAGTTCGGCGAGCTGTCCCAGATCTGGTACGACAGGTTCGTCTCCCAGAGCCCGTCCTACACCGAGGGCGTCAAGAAGAAGTACGGCGAGCGGTACAGCCGCATCCCGACGTACAAGAAGCAGAGGTTCTCGCCCCACGGACCCAAGTACCAGAGACAGACCGAGCGGGTGGAGTTCAAGCACTACGACAGCATCCACCGAGACAGGCACGGGTCCACCGGGCATTCCGGGATCGTCAAGAGGAGCTACGCCTACCACGGTGAGGACGAGTTCACACCGTCGGACGACTCCATGATGGACGACTGGGCTGACGGGGTCATAGACCGCGTGTCGAACAAGTCGGCGTGGGGGCTGGCGGTGGTCCTGATAACGTTCTTCGCGATAATGGCCTTCATCCTGTTGATGGTGATCAACTAGTTCAGCGCTCGACGCCGTCCCGGGCCTCGGTACCCTTTCTGAAGTAATGTTTGACCTCGACCATCTCGGTGACGAGGTCGGCGGCCTCGATGAACTCCTCGGGTGCATAACGTCCGGTCAGGACCAGCTCGACCTTCTCAGGCCTGCCCTCGATGAGGTCCAGGACGTCCTCGACGGAAACCAGTTTCCACGATGTCGCGACGTTGATCTCGTCGAGGACGACCATATCGTAATCGCCGCTGCCTATCCTGTCGATGGCGTAGTCCAGACCTTCCTGGGCCATCTTGACATCGACGGGGTCCGGATCGTGCTGGTCGACGAAGTCCGGCCTGCCGAACTGGACTATCTCGACACCGATGTCCCTGAGGGGATCGAGCTCTCCGTACTCGACGTTCCCCTTCATGAACTGGACGATTAGCACTGACAGACCTCGACCGCGGGCTCTCACCGTAAGACCGAGGGCGGCTGTCGTCTTCCCCTTGCCGGCACCCGTGTAGACGTGGACCATTCCGGGCTCCGGCATTCAGAGCCCTCCTCCGTCATCCACGGGCGGGTTAGGTAAGATGGGGTTCTTGATGCCCACGAACTGGACGTATCCAGCGTATGGCTGGAGAAGGGAGGACCTCCTCAGGAGGGCGTCCTCCATCATCCTGATCTGGTCCGCGTTCCTCCGGACGACAGGACCGAGCGGTCCGAGCCGCGGGATCATATGCGGAAGAAGGTAGCCCGTGATATGGTGATATCTCTCGTCGACGATGGCGAACCGCTTGGCCATCTCGCCCCTCAGGTACCTCGGATCGAAGGGCTTCTCGTCCGGGACGTGGATGTCCGTCGGGAAGAGGTTGCGGGCGAAGTATGCCGGAGGATTTAGCCCGCCTGGGTCCTGCACGAACAGCATCCCGCCGTCCACGAGCACCCTGCTGGCCTCGTCCAGAGCCTTCTCGAGGTCGTTGGGGACGTGGTGAAGCACCCCGCGAGCGATGACACTGTCGAAGGTCCCGTTCGAAAATGGAAGGTCGAGGACGTTCCCGTGGACCGTCTCGAACTTGGACTGTACCAGCTCGTCGAGGTCCAGGTCGACGATCACCTTCGATTCGGCCTCGATCCTGTTCAGCGACCATCCCTTTCCGCCTCCGAGGTCCAGGACCTTTCCGCCCTTGACCCAGAGGCCGAGCTGCTCGTTGATGTCGCCCATGCACTTGTCCACGGCCTCGCGGTCCCTCTTCCATTCTGTCATGTTAACATTCCTCCTCAGCTTGTGACGTTCAGTCCGTCGACGACGATCGAAGGGAGGTATCCACCCACGGCCGACATGGAGCCAGCGTGGAAATGGTGGTCACTTCCGACCATAGACGTCCCATTCAGGACATCGGTGATGTTCCCGGCGATCATCATGGGTCTCAGCGCGTCCGTGATCTCACCCTTCTCGATCTTGAAAGCTATGTTCGTGTTCAGGGAGAAGTCGCCCGACACCGGGTTGGAGGTGTGTGCCCCCATGACCGCAACGACGAAGATGCCGTCGTCGACCTCGGCCACGACGTCGTCAACAGTGCCGTCGACGAACACGTTCCTGGTCCGCGGCGCCGGAGGCGCCCTGAACGACCTGGAGGACGACCATCTCTCGCTCCTCTTGGCGCTCGCGGTGCTCTCTTCCCCGTGCTCCTGTGCGCTCCCCTGGTCGTGCAGATATGCCTTGAGAACGCCCTTCTCGATGAGGGGCAGTCTCCTCGAAGCCATTCCCTCGTCATCGAAGGGTGAGGCTCCGCATCCCCCGGGCATGTCCTGGACATCGGTGATCGTCAGGACCTCGGATCCGATGCTATGGCCGATCCTCTCGCTGAATATCGAATTGCCCTTGAGGGCGGTACCCCCGATCAGTGCAGGATAGAGCGTGAACTCGAGGATGTCGGAGAGGGCGGAGTGCCTCAGTACGATGGTCCTCGCACCACCCTTGTCCTTGACGGGGTCCATGCTCATCCGGGCCATCTCGACCGCCCTCTCGGCGAGCTCCGCTGCATCAGCGTCAGCCCTTCGGGACACTGTACCGTCGAAACCTGTCGCCGGGGGGTCGCTCTTGTAGAGGGTGCCCAGTCCCACGGAGGCGTACGTACCCTTGTGCGAGACCGCGGGGCCAGCGGTGTTCGCGATCACTATCTCCTCGACGAATGCGCTCGCTCCGCCAGAGGTCACTATCACCTCGCTGTCGATCCCTTTCGCGCCGTCGATGAGCGACTGGACCGTGTCCCTCAACTCCTCGACACCGATCTCCGACGTCCGATTGTCGAACAGGTCCGGCACGTCGGTCTCGCTGGAGGGCCTGAACGGGTCCGAGACCTCGGGTCCAAGCCGTGACAGGGAGATGGCGGAATCGACAGCAGCGTCGATCGTTCCTGGATCGGTACAGTAGGAGAATCCGAGCTTGCCGTCGGACACGGCCCGGATCCCGATGCCGAACTCATCGTTGCCCGTCGAGCGCACTATGTTGTCCTTCTCGGCGGATACGGAATTGCCGTGATGTCTGAGCATGAAGAGCTCGAGGCCGTCCAGCCTGTCCCTCCATCTGGCAATGACATCGTCGGCGGTCCCGATCAGCTCATCGATCGTGTACAGGGGCATTCTATCGACCCCCTATCATGACGTTCTTGAACCTGACGAACGGTCCACCGTCGCCGACGGGGACGATCTGCATGTCGCCCTTCCCGCAGAACCCTGGCTGACCGAGGATCGTCTCCTTCGTCATCCCGTCGATGTCCTTCAGGGTGCTGAGGATGTCCCCCGTCAGGGAGACGTCGCGCAGGACCTCGGTGAGCTCACCCTTCTCGATGAGATGAGCCTCCGAGGCGCTGAACTGGAAGGTGCCCTTCTCCGTGTCGACGTGACCTCCGCGGGTGCCCTTGGCGATAACGCCGTACTTGACGCCCTCGATGAGCTCCTCGAGGGTCATATCGCCCGGTCCCATCATCGTGTTGCTCATCCTGACGATGGGTCTGACGCCGTAGCTCATGGCGCGGGAACCTCCGTTGACGGGTATGCCGAGCCTTGCGGCGGTCTCCCTGTTGTTGATGAAATCCATCAACTGGCCGTCAACGATGATGTCCTTCCTCTTGCTGCGAACACCCTCGTGATCGAAGGGGAAGCTGCCGAAGGCCCCGGGAATGGTGGGGTCGTCGTAGATGTAAACGGACTCGTGGCCGATCATCTCTCCGAGGCGGCCGTCGAGTATGGACCCACCAGTGGCGACGAGGTCCGCTTCGACCGCGTGTCCCACTGCCTCGTGGACGAAGACCCCGGTGAGCTCCGGGTCGGTGATCATAGGGAATGAACCTGATGGAGGATGTCCGGCCGACAGAAGGGATACCGCCTTCCTTGCGGTCTCCTCTCCCGCCTGGATCACGGAGTCGTCGAGCATCTCGAAGCCCTGGGTCCCTCCGACGCGGAGGCGGTAGCCTACCATCTCCGAGCCGTCCCTTGCGGTGACGTTCGCCTGCGCCATGGTCGTTGTGACCTGGCTCCGGACGTCTGTACCCTCGGTGCTTGCGATATGGACGTTCCTCACACCGTCGTCGTAGGTGATCTGGACGGACGAAGCCTTCTCGACACCGAGGACCGATCCCACGAGGTCGTTGAGGAACGAGAGCTTTTCCTCGATCGGTACGTCCAACGGGTTGACCTTCACCGGGAGGCTGACCTCGCCGGTCTCGGGCGTCACCTCGGCGATGATCGCGTCGCCGTTCTGCACGACCTCGGCGTTCATGACCGCCCTCTCGACCATCTCCCCGCCGTCCATTGGAAGGTTCGTCGAGAAGAAGCCCCATGCGCCTCCCTTGAGGACCCGGATGGCCATGCCCTCCTGGATCCCGTGGACGGCCTTCTCGACCGTCCTGTCGCGCATCTCGATGTTCAGTCCGGAGGTGGATTCCATCCTGACGTCGCAGTACTCTACATCCGCCTTCAGGGCGGCGTTCATCGTCCTGTCGATATCCAAGTCCATCGATACCCCGCCGTGCAATGGAGACCTTGTTTTAAAGGGTTATCGATGACATGTCAGGCAGTCAGGCATTCCCGCTTCGGTCCCGCAGGAGCGGAACCCTTTTCATTGCATTGACAGTACCCGACAACATGCGAGCACGTTCAGGCATGTTCTACACGGACACAGGTGGCGAAGGCCCTGTCATCCTGTTCATCCATGGATGGGGCGCGTGTACCCGTTATTTCGAAGAGGTGACGGAACTCCTTGACGGTTACAGATGCGTGGCGGTGGACCTGCCAGGTTTCGGCGAGTCGATGGAGCTCGGGAAGGAGGTGCCATGCAGACCCCCGGACCTTGCCGACACGGTCCACGACCTCATTGTGGAGCTCGACATCCGACCGGTGATCTGCGGCCACTCGATGGGAGGGATGACGACGCAGGAGATCGTCCTCGCGCACCCCAGGGCCGCAGCAGGCATCGTCCTGATGGACACCACCTCTGTGCCGAAGAGGGAGAAGAACTGGTGGGTCCTGGTCCCCCTGTCGCCGCTCATGTATGTATTCGGTTTCAAACCGTGCATGAGATGGTTCGGGAGGCGCTATGCGGTCAATGCAGCCAGGACGCCCGAACGGGGACTCAAGCTCCTGGACGAGATCGTCGTGAACCACAGGAAGACCAGGCTCAGGGGCTGCATCAAGGGAATGGTCAGATGGTCCACGAACGACAGGTTGAATGAGATCGAGACACCGACACTGATCATTCACGGAACTGAGGACAGGATGCTCAGGTTCTACCACTCGGACGCCCTGCTCGAGGGGATAAAGGGGTCCAGAAGGGTCGTCATGGAGGACTGCGGCCATTCACCGTCCATCGAGAGGCCCGTTGAGACGGCCGATGCCCTGCGGGAGTTCATCGACGGTATCGATTCGTGAATAGTCAGTCCTCATCCTTTCTGACATGACATATCACTGCAGAGGCAGCGACGGCCGCCACGGCAAGGGCTGCTGTCCCGGGCATGAACGAGGTGCCTGTCTGGGTCTTCTCTGCGATCAGCGCGACATTGACATCCTCGGTATCAGGATGGATCCGGGCTCCGAGCGCGTTCGTCGGTTCGTACTGCCCTGTGGCGTCATTGGGCTCGTACCAGATCGTTGCCCGGAACTCCAACCGGTCGTCTGAGGTCACCATGTGGTTCGCCATTCCGACGCCGGTCCCTCCGGGCCTGACATCAGAGGAATCGATACGTCTGTATGCGAACTCCGTCCATACCGCTCCGTCGTCGCTGTACTCGAAGATGATGAAGATGTCGTCTGTCGTCGCCGAGACGACGCCCCCGGTCTCGGGATCGGTGTAGGTGTAGTCGCCCGTCCGTGTGAAGTTGCCATAGTTGTACACTCCTGCGATGACGGTTATGTTCCTGTCTATTAGCGTGACGTATTCAGGAGTGGTGGCGATCGATAGTTGAAGATCGGGATAGATCGATGAGGGCACCGTGTCGTCGACCGTGATGTTCAACGTGTGGACGGCCTCGACGTTCCCGAGGAGGTCGATCGAGTAATACCCGATCGTATGGTCGCCGAGGGCTGCGACAGCGAAGGGATTCGTGTATGTGACCGGTGCGCCGCCGTCAAGATGGTAGACCGTGATGTTCACTCCGCTTCCCGCACCATCGTCGGCGGTGAGGGTGAACCTGGTGGTCGGCAGGACGAGGATCGGATCGGTCCCGAAGTTCGGGTCTCCGATGGTCATCGAGGTCGTCGGCGGGTCTCCGTCCGGAGTGAAGAGCGTGTCCATGGCCGCATTGTACCAGGGCGCAATGGATACGGTCCCGAGCACAGGATTGTCATTGGAATCGTAAATGCCGCTCTCGATGACGGACTGCGAGATGGTCCCCCAGTGGTTGTAGCTGGCATTCACGTCCTGGGCTCCGGTGACATTGACCGCGAACCCGCCGGTCGAGGTGATGACCGAATCCCTGATGACGAGCCCCGGTTGGCTTCCGGCGACAATCGTGTCTCCGGACCCGGAGAGGGTGAGGTTGTCTATTCTGACATTTGCTGCTGATACCGTTACGGTGTCGCCTGCTGCCGGGGATATCGTTGACACTGTGGATCCCCCGCCCCTCACCGTCATCGATACGCTGATGACGATGTTCTCGGAGAACGTACCAGCTCCTATCGTGAGGACGTCCCCAGCTTCCGCAGCGGACATGACCCCTGAAATGGAGTCGGAGAGTGCGATGTCCGTGGATCCCTTCGAAAGGTTGTGGAATTCCCGCGAAGGAGTGGTCGTCACCGTCGCATACCATGGGCCGTAGTCCACATTGCCGCTGACGCTGTCGCCCGATCCTGGACCGGACCCCGAGGGGCCGCCCGGCGATCCCCAGTAGTTACGGGTCGCATTGACGTTGCCGGTTCCGTTGACGACGATCCCGTCACCATTCCCGTCTATGATGTTGTACAGGACCGAGTTGTCGCCGCAATCCCTGGTATACAGTATTCCCGAGTAGGTGTTGGAGGTGATGTTGTTGTTCCTGACGACCTCGTTCCACGACCCCTCGGAGCGGATACCGAACCGATTGCCGTCGATGTCGTTGAAGGCGATCGTATTGTTCTCCGAAAGCCAGAGATGGATACCGGCGGAAACGTCCGCCCTGAGGACGTCCGGGTCGAGCGCCGCGTCGTGCAGCCTAACCTCGTCGATGTATCCCCAGAAACTGTCTCCCATCCTCAGGTCGGCGGAGTTGGTGTCGATCGGGTCGTTCCCGTTCGCTGTGTCGACCAGGATACCGTTTATGTAGAGCCTGTGCTGGTCCGATAGCGCCGTCCTGTCGTAGGTCATCGCGACATGGTTCCATCCGGGTACGACGGGTCCGCTCAGTGTGTTTCCGTTCAGTGTGCAGTAGGCGAGTCCGGTATCGGTATGGATCCCGTATGCCTCCGATTTGGTGATGCCCTTGATGCCTGTAAGGTCGATGAGCCCGCCGGAGATCACGTAGCCGACCATGTATGACCCGCGGTATGCCACGGCGAAGTTCGAGGATGACAGTCTGACGATGCACGGTTCCCTTCCCTCTGACACGTCGAACTCGAACCTGTCGAGATATGGGTCGCTGATGGCGCCATCCGAGGAGATCATGATGGTGGTCACGAAACCATCGGATCCTGAACCCTGATATGCTATCGCGAACAGGGATCCCGACATCAGTACGACCTCGGGGTGGGCGCACTCCGACGTATCGAACTCGAAGGTGTCCAATGTCGGCCCCAGGGTCCCGTTCGGATAGATCGTGAACGAGCGGATGAAACCGTCGTTCCCCGACCCCCGGTATGCAACCGCAAAGAGGTTCGCTGTGACGTGGAACAGATCGGGGTAATTGCACTCCGATGTATCGAACTCGAGGGCATCGATGACGCCGCTGATGGTCCCATCGGTGGCGATACCGACCGTGGTGACGAAGCCGTCCCCGCCCTGGCCCCGTGCGGCTACGGCGAAGGTGTCGCCGGCGACATGGACGATGTCCGGCCAGTAGCCGTCGACGGTGTCGAACTCGAGGATGTCCACGGTACTGAGGATCATTCCTGTCGATGAGATCTCGAGGGTCACGATGAAGCCGTCGTTGCCGTTCCCGCGGAAGGCGACCGCGAAGTATTCGCCGGACACGTGGACAATGGATGGCTCGTAGCATTCGGCGGTCGTGAACTCGAGGACGTCGTCCATCCCCGGGATGGAACCATCAGTGGATATCTCGACGGTAGTCACGAATCCGTCGTTGTCGGGTCCGCGGTATGCGATTGCGAAATGGTCTCCAGAAACATGAACAATGGACGGCTCGTAGCAGGTCCCAGCCTCGAACATCAATCTGTCGATGGGACCCGAGGATACCTTTCCGTCACTGTCCATGGTGATCGTCGATACGAATCCGGCCGAGTTCGCACCGGTGTAGGCAATGGCGTAGACGTCACCGGAAATGTGGATGAACCTGGGCATCCTCATGGAGTCCGCCTCGAAGGCCAGGGTGTCGATGACCCCGCCCACGGCTCCCGCATCCGATATGTCCATCGAGGCTACCTTGCCGTCGATGTCGCCGCCCCTGTAGAAGGCTGCGTAGACCCCGCTGGAAAGCATGAGAACGCAGGGCTCGCCTCCGTCGCTCGTGTCGAACTCGAGGGTATCTACGACCGCACTGATCGACCCATCGACCGCGATGTCCATGGTCCGGACGAACCCGTCGTCGCTGGAGCCCCTGTAGGCGATCCCGAAGGTATCTCCGTCGATCCGGAAGATGTCCGGCGTCCTGCCGGCCGATGTGTCGTATTCCAGGCTGTCGTTGTAGGGAGTATCGATGTCACCATCGGTCTCCACCTCGATCGTCCGAATGAAGCCGTCCGATCCAGATCCCTGGTAGGCCACGGCATATGTATCTCCAGCGATGTGGATGATGTCAGGGTCGTAACCGTTGGAGGTGTCGAACTCGTAGGTGTCGATGGTCCCTCCGATGTTCCCGTCGGACGCCATGTCGAAGGTCCTGACGAAACCGTCGTTGCCGCCCGACCTGAACGCAAGGATGTAGACGTCTCCGGAGACATGGGCTATCGATGGGTCCCTGCCGTTCGAGGTGTGGAACTCGTAGGAGTCCACCGCAGATTGTGCGATCGTGCCGTTGGATGCGATCTCCAGGGTCCTGACGTATCCGTCGCTGCTCCGCCCCTCGTAGGCGACGGCGTATATGTCCCCGGAGACGTGGAGGAGGTCCGGCTTGTAGCAGTAGGAGGTGTCGAACCTGTATGAGTCCAGTGGACTGGCACCGATGTTCCCGTCCGCTGCGATGTCGATGGTGATCAGGTCGCCCAGGTTCCCCGGTCCGGTGTGGGCGATGGCGTACGTGGTACCGGAGATGTGGATGAGGTTCGGATTCACCGCGTATTCGTCCTGGAAGAAGACGGTGTCGACCACGGCTCCCATCGTGCCATTGTCGGCTATCGTCACAGTCACCAGACGTCCAGTGGAGAAGGCACCGCGGAATGCTACCGCGTAGACCTCTCCGCTGACGTGAACGGCGCTCGATTCGTATGCGCTCGAGGCTTCGAGGACCGCCCTGTGACCGGACATGGTCCCGCTCCCGTCGATTGCGAACGTACTGATGAAGCCGTCGGAACCAGGACCGCGGAACGCGACCGCGACCATGCCGTCCGCCAGTCGGATCGGTTCACCATAGATGGCGGTGGACGGTTCGAACTCGAACCTGTCGGTAAGTCCGGCGGAGAGGTCCCCGTTCGACGGGATATCTAGGGTAACGGTCCAACCATCGTCGCCGGGCCCCCTGTAGACGACCGCGAAGATATCCCCGGTCATGTGAATGGGCACTGGAGCGTAACACATGTTGCTGTCGAACACGAGGGAGTCGAGCTGGCCTGAGATCGTCCCGTTCGAAGCGATGTCCAGTGTCCTCAGGTATCCCTGGAGGGAGGACGACCTGTGGGTGACCGCGAACGTATCTCCCGACACTTGGACGATCCGGGGAAGTCCCGTATAAGTGGTATCGAACTCGTAGGAGTCGATGTAAGGCGTTGTGATCGTCCCGTCGCTCGCGATCTCGATGGTCCTGACGAATCCGTCGTCGCTGGCACCCTGATAGACCACCGCGAAGACGTCACCCGCCACATGGACCATGTCAGGGTACTCACCGCTGGAGGTGTCGTACTCGTACTGGTCGATGGCAGGCGTGGTTATGGTCCCGTCCGAGGCGATCTCGTAGGTGATTATGAAGCCGTCGGAACCGGGTCCTCTGAACGCGATCGCGTAGACGTCGCCCGATACGTGGATGATGTCGGGCGTTCTGCCGTCGGAGGTGTGGAATTCGACTGAATTGATGACGGGGGTCGTTATCGTACCGTCCGAAGAGTAGCCGATGGTCGCGAGGAACCCATCGTTCCCGGGCCCCTGATAGGCCACGGCGATGATCCCATCGGTGACCTTCACCGCAGAGGGATAACCGCCATAGGAGTTGTCGAACTCGTAGCTGTCAGCGACCTCGATGACACCGTTGTCGGACAGCCACAGGGTCCTGACGAAGCCATCCGACCCTGGACCCGTGTAGAGAACGGCATATAGTCTACCATCGAGATGCAGGATGTCGGGATAGGCAGAGCTCGAGTAGTCGAACTCGAAGTAAGGGAAATGGATATCCCCGGATGCGACATCACCTTCGGCGTACATCCAGGCCTCCAGGGTCATCTCCGTGGTGATGTCGAGGGCCGGATCGTCGCCCACAGTGACCAGGTCGTCGGAGCCATCGAACCGGCCGGACCGGCCGGCTATCGATGTCGCCGAGGTGTCCACTCCGCCGGACGAGGTTCCGTGCAGGTCCGAGCCGGAAGTATCAGTGACCTCATCGGGGGTCCCTGTCCATGAGGCTTCGTCCATGGACCATTCGCCGATAAGGTCAGCGTCCGAGGGTGTAACGAGATTGTTATCCACGATGGTATTGCCCCAGATCGTGTTGCCATGACTCTCCTGGAGGTGGATCCCGCTGCCATAGTTGTCCCTGACCTCGCAGGAGTGGATGGCGCAATCGGTTGCGCCGTCGATGAATATACCGAAATAGTTGTCGCGGGTCAATACGCCGGACACGTTGCAGTTGTCACCCGTGATGTGTATGCCGGCGTTCGGGTATCCATCCGCCTGTGACGTCCGCAGACCGCTGACATTGATCCAGTCGGCGGAAAGCAGGAGTGAGTCGCCGGACCCGTCACCATCGATGGTGACTGCACCCGTTCCGTTCCCGATGATCGTTACTGGAACATCGACATCGACGTTCTCGACGTATGTGCCAGTAAAGATACGGATCCTATCGCCATTGCTGGACGCGTCGACAGCGTCCTGGACAGTCGTGAAGTCGGCCCATCCACCACCGTCATCGTCCACTATACGGGTAACCGCTGTGACGGTTCCCAGGAATAGGAGAACGATCCCAAAACACATACATATACAGAGCGCGCGGTCGACTGCAACGGCTCGCATAGTCTCCGATATCGTTCGTTGACGTTTATAATGCTTGGTGGGGTTATCACCGGATTTCCGTCATATAACCATGTTTAGATAATTATACAGCTATTTGTGAAATTGACTGGTTCAATGGCCAAATGGACATTGTTAACTAAGCGAAATCCATACCCAGGTTCGGGATTCATATGGCGACGGAATTCATTGCCAGGTTGCTGATCACGATGATGGTCCTCGTGATAGCACTTCAAGCGCTTCCAACTATCAAAGCAGAGACCTTTACCGTCGATGATGATGGTGGTTGGGCCGATCATTCTTCGATACAGGACGCTATTAACGCATCATCGGACGGGGACACGATCTACGTGTTCAATGGGACGTATCTCGAGAACGTTCTTGTGAACAAGAGTCTTTCACTGATCGGGAATGGTTCCTCGAACACCATAGTAAATGCGACTGGTAGTGGGATCACGCTCAACATAACTGCGGATAATGTCAATTTATCTCATCTTCAAATTACTGGATCAGGATCAGCCTACCTTGATTCTGGCATCCTACTAACCTCTGTAGAGAACTGCACGATCGTCAATTGTAACATCAGCTGGAACGGCGGAGATGGCATCTTCCTGAACTCCTCGAGCAATTTCAATACCGTTGAGTACAATCTGATCGGTTCGAACACTGATTCGGGTATCTTCCAAAAGGGCTCGAACAACAATTCGATTTCCAACAATGTCGTTACCCACAATAATGTTGGAATCTATCTTAAACGCGACAGCAACACCACTGTGATCGAGAACAATAGTGTCAGTTCAAATTATTTTGGTATATACCTCGATGCCTCGACATACAACACAATAAAGGACAATAATGCAAGTGCGAATTCTGACCTGGGTATCAAGCTCATTTCTACTTTTAGTGTGAAAACGAATTACAGCAGATCAAGTGACAATAATATCATCAAAGATAACGATTTGACCTCGAACGGTCGATATGGAATATACTTAAGATACATTTTTGGTCCCAACTCAATAAGTAATAACAACGCGATTTCCAACGGTGAGTATGGGATATACTTCTACGAAGCATTCAGAAACAACGTCTCGAACAACACTGTGTGCATGAACAGCGGTGACGGCATCCATATCAATCAGGGCGGGAACAATATTTTTCTACATAACATCGTGAGCTCAAACAACGAAACTGGGATCTATTCTGATTCATCTTACAGGAACGACATTGGTAACAATACAGTTAATTCGAACGGTATCCATGGGATCGATCTGGATGATTTCTCGAACAACAACACCGTCTCTTACAATGAGATCTTCAACAATACCGACTACGGTTGCGTCATCGCCGACAGCTATGATAATGTCATCCATCACAACAACTTCCTCAGCAATGGTGAGAGCACCTCGCAAGGGTACGACAACAACAGTAAGAACACCTGGGACAACGGGACCCACGGTAACTACTGGTCAGATTATAACGGAACGGACAGCAACGGAGATGGCATCGGAGAGACCGAATATTCTATCGATGGAAGTGCAGGTGCGGAGGATCGATATCCATTGATTAACTACACCGAGAACAGCGCACCTCAGAAGGTTCCTGAACTGCCTATCCTGCCGGTGGCCTTGGCGATCATAACACTCTTCATCGCAGTCGACCGGAGAAAGCGGCGACATACTTGAGTGAAGCGAATTTCAGGACAATTTACAAGTATTTTTCTATGGTTGATAGGGAGCCAGTACCTATACAAATTGTTGACTGACTATTCAATCAATAACTATATATACTAGCCCATACATGACTGATTAGTCAATCAATAAGGAGGTTGAGGAAATGATGGAAAAGAAGATTGTGTTGATTACGGGAGCCTCCTCCGGAATGGGGAAGGAAGCTGCCAAAATCCTCGCGAAACAGGGACACAAGGTTTACGCAGGAGCGAGAAGCGTCGACAAGATGGAGGACCTGAAGAGATTCGGGATCGTACCAATAGGCATGGACGTTTCAAAGACCGAAGACAACAGGCGAGCGGTGGATATGATCCTTGAAAAGGACCGTCGAATCGACATACTGATAAACAACGCCGGCTTCGGCCTCTACGGTCCCGTGGAACTCGTTCCCATGGAGGATGGTAGATACCAGTTCGATGTGAACTACTTCGGCCTCGTCGAGCTGACCCAGATGGTGCTTCCCCACATGAGGAGGCAGAAGTCCGGAAGGATAGTGAATATATCCTCGATGGGAGGCAAGATCTATACGCCGCTTGGCGCGTGGTACCATGCCACCAAGCACGCGATCGAGGGATTCTCTGACTGCCTGCGGATCGAGGTCAAGGAGTTCGGTATCGACGTAGTGGTCATCGAGCCGGGAGCGATAAGGACGAACTTTGGTGCTGTCGTCGGAGAACAGTTGAAAAAGTACGATAATGGAAATGCATACAAAGGTCAGATTGATCCATACCTCAAGTTAATGGACAGCCCGAGGATGCAAACGATGGGTACCGATCCGGAGGTTCTTGGAGAGACGATCGCTAAGGCTGCGACCGTGAGGAAACCAAAGACCAGATATGTCAAGGGCCAGATGGCAAGGACGATGATCTGGATGAGAAGGCTCTTTGGCGACCGAGGATACGACCGGATGATCCGGCGGGCCTTCAGGTGAAGCTCAGGATGTTCGAGTATGGAGCAAGTAATAAATGGTTCAGGAGGATACGGTAGCGATGAGTAAGCCAAAGGACAAAAGGGAAGCGATCATGAGGAGCGCATTGAAGCTCTTCACGACCAAGGGCTTCGACAACACGTCCACGGCCAACATAAGCAAGAATGCCGGGGTGGGGACAGGGACGCTGTTCAACTACTTCGACAGCAAGGAAGCGCTCATCAACGAGCTCTATCTTGAGACCAAGAAGGAGTTCATGGGAATCTTCCCGCCGTTGTCGGACGATACCCTACTGACCGAGGAGGTCGTCAGAACGTTCTGGGACCTGGGCATCAACTGGGGGATCAGGAATCCTGACAAGATGAAGTTCATCGTGATGTACAAGTCCTCACCTTACATCACCAAGCTCACGCAATCCGAGATCGCCGATGAAATGGAGTTACTGGGAGACCTGTATCAAAGATCGATCGAGGAGGGTCTGATAAAGGACCTGCCCATCGACTACCTGATGGAGGCAACGACCTCTCACATGTATGCCACGATACTCTATCTCACATCCAGGAAGATCAAGGACCCGAAGGTCATAGAGGATCTCTTTCCGACCGGATGGGATATGATCCGGAAGTGAATGGATCGACAGGGGGGACATCGGCGTATGAGGACCCGTCCTAGGACCTTACATCATTGGTGGCAACCACCAAGAAGGGCAGGGGATCGTCCCGAGCATCGAACAGTGACGTTCCTCGAACTGTTCTACGACCTCGTCTACGTGGCACTCATCGCTCAACTCTCCCATGCGCTGGTTCACCACATAACCTGGGTAGGCATCGGTGAGTTCTCCTTCCTGTTCGTCTTAGTCTGGTGGGCGTGGTTGAACGGATCCCTGTACCACGATGTACATGGTAACGACGACATCCGGACGAGGGTCTTCACCTTCCTCCAGATGGCAACTGTCGTGATGATGGCGATCTTCGCGCACGATGCCATGGGTGATACGTCGCGGGGATTCGCCCTTTCCTACGCCGGTTTCCAGCTCATCCTGACGTTCCTCTGGTGGAGGACGGGAGTACATGACCCGGATCACCGTCCATTGTCGGGTCCGTATTCAGCGGTATTCCTACTCAATACCGTCCTGTTCGCGGGTTCGATCTTCATTGCACCACCGGCCCGGTTCTATCTCTGGGCTCTCGCTTTCGTCCTTTCCCTCATACTTCCGACCATGCTCATTGCGATCGGTCGGAGGAATCCTGAAGCCCGGAAACAGCTCGAGATCGGTTCAAGTGTCAGCCCTTCACTGAGTGAAAGGTTTGGTCTCCTAACCATCATCGTCCTCGGAGAGATAGTGTTCAGCGTTGTCAGCGGAGCTGCAGATCACCATGATATCACGTGGGAGCTCGGCACCAAGGTGATGCTTGGTACCCTTTTGGCGGTCGGTATCTGGTGGACATACTTCGACACGGTCTCTAGTCGACTGCCCCGCCCGGGGATGTCAAACACGATGAGATGGTTCTACCTCCATCTCCCAATGACCGCAGGGATAACCGTCATCGGAGCCTCGATCCTTTACATGATAGAACACGAGGGAGACCATCTTCCCGATGGGGTGCGTTGGTCGATAATCGTATCCCTTTCCATTGTTCTTGTATCGATCGCTCTTTTGGTCAAGACCCTGCAGATAGCTAGAGAATTCGAACGACCGTTGGCTGTGGGCAGGAAGGTATTACCCATCGCGGCAATCCTGCTGCTCCCCTTCGGCCTTCTGGACCTGGGGGCGACCCAAATACTCGTAATCACCAACGTACTTCTCTTCCTACCAATAATCGCGGCAATGATGACTTGGATGAGAGGCCTGATCCCAGAAGAAATGGATGAATTGACTGTCAATCGGAGAAATGAAAGTGGTGATGAGAATGGGTAGAAAGGATGTCATATGGGTCGATGAGAAGACCCTCGCTAAAGATATGAGCGGAAAGGTGTACATCGTAACCGGGGCCAATTCGGGAGTAGGTCTTGAGACGACAAGACAGCTTGTGAAGCAGGGTGGACATGTGGTCATGGCATGTAGGAGAACGGAAGCGGGAGAGGAGGTGGCCAAGAGCTTCAAGGGACTGAAAGGGAGTTATGATGTGATGAGGATAGATCTTGCCGACCTCCAATCGGTGAGGGATTTCGTCGCTGAATTCTTGAAGAAATATGACAGACTGGACGGTCTAGCATGCAATGCAGGGCTTGTGACGATGGGTCGGGAGATCCAGCGTACGAAGGATGACCTAGAGATGACCATAGGGGTCAGCTATTTCGGCCATTTCCTGTTGACGGAACTGCTGCTTGATGTATTGAAGAAGAGCGCTCCTTCGAGGATAGTAATTCTTTCGTCCGTCGTTCATGCAGGCAGCCCAAAGAACAGGCATGATGTCCACCTTGAAGACCTGAACTATCAATCAAGGAAATTCAAAAACTTCGCGGCTTATGGAGAGGCAAAGGTCGCGAATGTATTATACGCTTTAGAACTTGCCAATCGGCTCGAGGGTACCGGTGTAACAACGGCTTCCGTACATCCGGGTTGGGCGAGGTCGAACTTCGGTGGCAAAGGTCTGTTGATGACGATCATGAGGGTGCTGATGGCACCGATCTATCCCTTCTGGACCAACAGCAACGAGGAGTCCGCTCAGACGTCACTTCACTGTCTGCTCTCTGATGACGCACCGAGGCATTCGGGAGCCTATTTCAGCCAACAGAGTGTGCTCTACAGGGACAAGCAATGTAAGAAAGGCGGTTGGCCGATGGAATCCCCCAATCCAAATGCCCGGGATATTGAAAAGGCAAACAAACTGGTCGATTCCAGTTATGGTATAGTCGGATTGGAAAGGCTCAACGTCCCATAGAGCAAGACCCGTTGGATCGAATGGACATCGCTGAGATCATTCATCAGATTTGATACGACCCGAATTATTGAGTGACTGCTCAATCAATAATTATATATACTCCCAATGTTATTGAGTGATTAGTCACTCGAAATGGATATGAATAACAGTCACCGTGGTGATCTGAATGAAGATATTGAAAAACGTCAGCAAGATGGTCACAGGAAGACCAGAATTGACGATCGGGGCCGTAGTACTGGTCACGATGATAATGATGGGTATCATCTTGACCGTTCCCGCCGCCGACTTGCAGGGTGAAGATGCATGGATACCTGGGGATGAGGCGGTTGACGCGAGGGATGATATCGATGAGAAATTCAGCCAGAGCCACAACGTCATTGTATTGGTTCACGAGAATTCCCCCGATAAGGATCTGGACATCATTTCGACTGATTGTTTCATCGGTATGCTCGAGCTAGAATCTTCATTGAGAGAGGATGACGTCATATCTGGAAACCTTTCCCAGGATGGGATCATCAGCCTTCCCCGACTCCTCGCACCTCTAGCGTTTCCTGAAGCTGGGAACCATTCATCACTGGTCTCATCATACGGAAATATGACCAACAGCGAATTGAGGAGCGTATTCAACGATTCTCTGGAGATCCCTGACCTTGGAGCATTAATTCATATTCTGACATCCTCAGAAAATGGTGGCCAATATCGTTCTGCACTCATGATGGTCACTGTTGATAAGACAATATTGCCTGGTGAGACATCTGAAGATCGAGATGATAGGATCGAGCGCATCGAGCGGAGAATTGACAAGGTGGTCTCCGAGAGGAAATATTCCTCCGTTCGGCCATTCGCGCTCACGAACACGAAGATCAACGATACGATGGAAGAGGGTTGGGATTATACCATGAACACCTTGTTCCCCATTGCATTTGGAATGATCATCGTCGTTCTATGGATCACGTTCCGCACGATAAGCGATCTGATGATAGGCCTGCTCGCTCTGGTTTTCTCTCTGATATGGATCCAAGGCTTCATGATATACATGGGTTACACATCCGAGGCTGCCACCATAGTCCCCATCTTGCTGATCGGACTTGGGGTGGACTACAGCATACATCTTACTATGAGATACAGGGAACGGATCGCCCAAGGTGATACAGTGAGAAAGGCTGCGGATATCTCCATTGTCTCCGCCGGAGCAGCCCTCCTCCTCGCTGCCTTCACCAGTATGATCGGTTTCCTATCGAACGGAACATCCGATATAGGTCCAATCCGCGAGTTCGGGATCACGGTCGCAGTAGGTATCCTAGCGGCCTATATCGTGTTCGTCACCTTCGTTCCAGCCTGTAGGGTTCTTATTGACACATACAGAGTTAAGAAGGGGAAAGATCTCCTCTCACCGTCTAACAAGGACAGGGCTTCCGGTATCGGTACCAGAAATCCGATCTCGGTTGGATTTACGAAAGCAATGGGTTTTGGGGGGAAGATTGCGGGATCCCATCCCAAATGGACACTGACGGCAGCGACTGCAATAACCCTGATATTGCTGGTATTGGCAACTATGGTATCCACAACATTCAATTTCGTCGAGGCAGGATTGCCTGAGGGTAGCGAGGTCAGAGACGAGTTCGAGTACATGCAGACCGAGTTCGACTTCTCCGAGGAATCCGTGATCATCTATGTCGAAGGTGAAAACGTAGCAACCACGGAGGTGCTCGAGGCCATGGATGCCACACATACGAACATCGAGAACGATGATAGAGAGATAATACTCTTTCAAGGTGGGAATGGTGTGGAATCCCCGCTTACGGTCATGAGAGACCTCGCCAACGTGTCCACCGTATCCGATGGGGACCTCTACGATCCCGATTTCGAGGCCATGTATCGAGCAGAGGATCTTGATGATGACAATGTTCCGGATTCGAATGTTAGCGTTCTATTCGAGTACATCACAGAGAACCACCCAGGAGAACTCGACAATGTCCTGTACTTCGATGAAGATAGCGGAAAATATACTGTCGCCTTGATCCGGATCAGGGTAGACTCACAGGGACATTCCAAGACCGATGAAATAATCTCGTACATTGAAGATGACGCCGCGCCCTTGGAGAGACTCGAGTCGAAGAGTACCGTGAACAGGGTGATACTTACTGGAGAACCAGTGATAATGAACCTCGTTCTCGGAGCGATCAATGATTCTATGCTGACATCGATCATTATCACTGTGGTCGTTTCCTCTGTAGTACTTTCCCTGGTATTCTGGAACTCGGTAAAATCGAAGAGCTTGGGGATCATCACCACACTCCCGGTCATTTTAGTACTCATATGGATCCATGGCACCATGTTCCTCCTCGACATATCTCTGAATGTAATGACGCTTCTCATCGGATCACTCAGCATCGGT
Source organism: Thermoplasmatota archaeon (assembly GCA_028279595.1). Taxonomy (GTDB): domain Archaea; phylum Thermoplasmatota; class JAKEGO01; order JAKEGO01; family JAKEGO01; genus JANQNK01. The sequence goes on along the minus strand of JANQNK010000003.1, from coordinate 38,836 downwards.
CTCGGAGTGACCTATGCAATTCATGTTACCCACCGATTCACGGAAGAGCTCGAGGACCATGGTAGAATAGAGAAGGCTGTGATCACTACAGTTAGCCACACCGGCACAGCACTCTTCGGCGCAGCTGTGACCACGATGGTAGGCTTTGGCATCCTTGCGCTATCCCCGCAGGGAATGATGCAGCAGTTCGGCACTCTGACCGCTCTTATGATCCTCTATTCGTTACTGGCCTCGGTGTTCATACAGCCAAGCATACTGGTCGTATGGGCTAGGACTACTGCGAAGGGACGTCGTATCCATCCGCTAGCTCGCAAGAAAATCGCTAGGACTCGATCCTCATCTCGAAGGCAGAGGTCGGGCAATAGAAAAAAATACAATAAGTGAGTTAAGTGGTACAATGAGTGAAAAGATGAATAAGAGGGATGCCATCATGAGGAGCGCACTGAAGCTCTTCGTGACAAGAGGATTCGACAATACGTCCACAACCAGTATCACAAAGGACGCTGGCGTCGGTACTGGGACACTCTTCTCCTACTTCGAGAACAAGGAGGCACTGATCAATGAACTCTACCTCGGGACGAAGCAGGAGTTCATGGGCATTTTCCCGCAATTGACCGAGGATTCCTTGTTGAACGAGGAGGCTGTGAAAACATTCTGGGATATCGGCATCGCCTGGGGGATAAAGAATCCGAATCAGATGAAATTTCTAGCGATGTATAAGTCATCGCCATATATCACCAAGCTCACAATGGATGAATTCTCTGCGGAATTTGACCTTATGGGAGACATTTATCAAAGGTCTGTCGACGAGGGACTCATCAAGGACCTCCCGATGGATTATCTATCGGAGGCGATAATGTCACACGTCAATTTTACCATACTCTACCTATCGTCAAGGAAGCTCAAGGACCCGAAGGTGATTGAGAAGTTCTTCCCTACCTTGTGGGATATGATCAAGAAGTGATCGAACTGCACCATGAATCAATGAAACTGGTATAGAGTGTGGGGACTTCAGCTCGGTTCTATCGGACTATATACCGTGCGAGGTAAATTACTACAGTTCTCAACGTAGAAAGTGCAGGAGTTATGGATAAAGTTTAAATACTGACTGAGTACTCAGTTAAGTTGTAGATGTGATTCCAGGAAGTGAATAAATGATTGCGAATTTACTGACAGATGCGATGATTAAACCTTATCAGGGTCAAGTGTTCGATGATCCAAAGGAGTATGGTCTTGATTATGAGAACGTCAAATTTGATACTTCGGATGGCGTAAAACTTTCAGGATGGTTGATCAAAGGCGCCAAGGATAAAGTAATAATACAATCTCATTTCGGGATTCAATGCAGCAGATCAGGTTATACGCTTGAGGGAAAGGGAATGGTTAAAGGATACCACAAGGATGTACATTTCCTAAGACAGGCGAAATACCTCAATGATTCTGGATATTCCGTTCTAATGTATGATTTCAGAGCACACGGGAATAGTGGTTTGGGGACCATTCCCTGGGTCACCTGGGGTCTTGAAGAAAGGAAAGATATCATCGCCGCTGTAAAATTCATATCGAACCATAAGGAATATGAAAATGCCAAGATCGGGTTATTTAGCATCTGTATGGGACAGGCTGCATCCACCAATGCTTTCGGGGATGAAGATGGCTTGAGGGAGTACAAGAATCTGAAAGCCATGGTATCTGTCCAACCCCTGGATTATCAGACGTTCATTCAAGCTGGGGCATTGCCTAAATTATTTATTAAAAGTGTTAATAAAAAGATCAAAAACCGAACAGGGATCGATTACTCGACAAATACATTTATGCATAATGTGAAGACGATCAATATTCCAACATTAGTAATTCAGAACAAGAACGATGGCTACCTTGATGAGAAATTTGTTAACACATATTACAATGACCTGAAGGTAGAGAAGAAAATGCTCTGGATAGAGATTCCCAAGTTGAAGAATGCCAACTTCAACCGAATGGCTGCTTACGACTGGATTGGTACCAATCCAAAACCCATTCTTGGCTGGTTCGATAAGTATATGAAGTAAACGGAATACATCAATGATAATCGTTGAAGTGCTTGAATGAATAATAAACAGAAAATCCTGGAAACCGCGATCAGACTATTCGTCGAACAAGGATTCGAGAACACCCCCACAGCTCAAATCACCAGAGAATCGGGCGTAGCCTCAGGAACGCTATTCTACCATTATAAGACAAAGGAAGCCCTGATGAATGCAGCGTATATGCACATTAAAAATGATATGCTCGAAGATATGAACTCATATTACGTTGAAGAAGATGATTTTGAATTGAAACTGAAGAAATTCTGGATAGGATATACCAAGTGGTCCTTGAAGAATATGGATTACAACCTCTTCTTTACCCTCTTTCTGAATTCCAAATACATCTCAAAGGAGAGCCAATTGGCATCTGCAGCAATGCTGAAGAAATATCGGGTTGCATATGAAGAGGAAATGAAGAAGGGTACCCTGAAAGAATATTCGTATGAAATGTTCGGTAATATTCTGTTTACACTGCATCAGGTCTTCATAATGGAATTTTCTAAACGAAAGAAGATCAATGAAAAGGAATTGGAAGATAGTTTCGACGTCCTGTGGGACGCTGTTACAAAATGATATGTTAAGGTCTGAGCAAGTCATCACATTCGTTAAGATAACTGGCATTGTAGAGTAGGCGTAGGGAGGCGTTGTGTTATTCCATTCGCCGCCGGCTCAGGTGTCCTCAACTACGATGTCGATCTGGAATCCCCTGTCCCTTGCCTCCTTCAGAACTCCCTCAGGATCAACATTCTCCACCGATACGGCACCCCGATCGATCCTCCCGTCGACGGCCATGAGGGCGACAAGTGAGGCATGCCATCCCGTAAGACGTTGCATTGCGGTGAATCCCGTGGCTTCGTCGTAGCGATCCACCAGTGTGATCGTGGCCTCACTCGACTTCCCCTGGCAAAACACCTTGATCAAACAGATGTCCCTCGTGTCGGGTCGGGTGACCCTCGGCTCCAGAAGTGAGTGGAAGACGTCCCTCGGAACGATCTCAAGATCTCCTACCTCGACAGGCTCAAGCTCCAGCATGCCGAGCTGTTCGTAGGCGACCATCCGCTCGTGGTGACCGAGGTATCTAAGGGTCCGGTTCTCCAGTCGCTGGAGCCGTCCCTCCATGGTCCAGGGCATGGTCGACAGGCCGCCGCTGGTCACGAAGGCCTCGAGTTCTCCGAGCGGCAGGATGTCCACGACCTCGTAACCGCTTAATGCAGGTACGTTGGTCACCTTTCCGTCCTTCAGGAAGGTAGCGCTTCCGTAGTACTCGTTGGTCAGTCCGCCGACGTTGAACGTGAGTTCATAGTTCCATGGGGGAACAGGATCCTGGGGCAGGCCGCCGTCCCAGATCTGGACAATCTCAGGCTTCTCGACGTGGGTCGTGGAGAGCATGGCGAGAGATACGTTCATTCCCGGTCCCATGCCGCAATCGGGAACGATCGTCACGCCGGCATCCTTGGCTTCCCCGGACTGGGCCAGTTGTGCCCGCACGATGCCGGTGTTTCCTCCGAGGTCTGACATGTGCGCCCCAACATCGATGGCCGCCCGCTGTACCGTCATGTTCAGATGATATGGGACAGCAGAGACGATGGCATCCACACCGCGGAGAACGCCCCTCAACTTCGTGATGTCCTCGACGTCGATCTTCACCATCTGTCCGACGTCCCTGTCCAAGAGCCTGTTCAGACGTTCAGCGGCGTCGCTGGCCATCTGTACGTTCTGATCGATGAATGATACTTCATCCGCATTCCCGTTGATGGCAAGATCGTATGCTGCAGCGATGCCGATCCTTCCCGCTCCGATAATGGCGTACCTTCGTCCCATTCGAGGCCTCCATCTTCCCTAAGGGACCATTGGGAAATAATCGTTTGTGTTGAGAAATGGCTTGAGGGACCTATTGGGAGTTCCCTCCACATCAAGCGGATGATGATCCTTATTGTCCGGTTCGTGCAGGGGTCTTCCCGCTCTGAACTTCGGAGAACTCGTCCTCGATCTCGCCGACAAGCTCCTCGATGATGTCCTCCATGGTGATTATCCCCACCTGTGCACCGGCCTTGCCGATCACGACGGCCAGGTGCACGTGACTCGATCTCATCCTGTCGAAGACATCGGTTATCTCGTCGGCAGCACCGACGGTCATCGGCTCCCTTGCGAGGTCGTCGGCGGTTTGGCTATCCGCCACAAGGAGGTCCTTTCCGTAGAGGATCCCCTCGATGCGGCCGTCCTTGACCACCGGAACCCGGGTGAAGCCGCTCTCCGAGACCTTGATCGCAGAATCCTCGAGCGATGTTCCGGACGGGATGCTGAAGACGTCGGAGATCGGTACCATGACCTCCGCGACGCGCTTGTCCCCGAACTTGAACACCTTGTGGATTATCTCCCTCTCGATCTCCTTGATGACGCCCTCCTCCTCGCTCAGGGTGGCTAGGGCCATTATCCTCTCCTCGGAGACGACGAGGTTCTTCCTGCGAGGTTTGTGCCCGCGAAGCCGGATGAGCCCCATCGACAATCGCGAGAAGACGGTCACCAAAGGCCCCAACGCTCTCACCATGAAGTAGATGCTCCGTGCATTCCTCCGGACTATCCTGTCAGTGTCCAGTATCGCTATCGACTTCGGTGTGATGTCCGCGACGACGATGATGAGGAAAGTTATGACGCCGACCGCTATGGTTACGCCGACAGTGGAGAACAGTGAGTCAGCGATCAGGGCAGCCACCACAGACATCAGAATGTTCACGATGTTGTTACCGATCAGGATAGCGATGATGCTCCTGTCCATCTCGAGCTTCAGCCATTCGATGTACCTGTAGCCTTTGACCCGGTCCCTCTTCATCTCTGCGACCTGTCCGACCGTGAGATGGGTCAATGCCGTCTCGGACCCCGCGAACCATGCCGAGAGGTAGAGAAGGAACGCAAGGAAACCGACCGATACCGAAAGGAACACAAGGTCCATCGCTTCGGTAGATACAGGAGTTTACTTAACCGTTTTCTGAATATTATTATAAATGGCGTGGGGAGGGGGATTTGCCATGGTGACGCTACGCGCCACCTGGGTTTCGAAATTGGTTTGAGAATACTGCTATCAATTTCGAAACAACCCCGCCCATTCCGGGGTTCGAGACCCAACTCCCCACGCCTTCGGAATAGATTACTGATAAATGGCGTGGGGAGGGGGATTTGAACCCCCGAGGCGTAACCGCCAATAGCTTAGCAGGCTATCGCCATACCAGGCTTGGCTATCCCCACACAATGGGATTGGGCGATATCCCGTAGGCGATTTAAGGATTTCGTGTGTTCTGTACATCTAAAACGTTTATATACGGCTGGTGAATGTGTCCCCCGACGTGCTCCCGTAGTGTAGCCCGGCCAATCATTCCAGCCTTTCGAGCTGGGGACACGGGTTCGAATCCCGTCGGGAGCACTCCTTTCATTATCCTCTAGCTAATGTGCTCCCGACTGGCCCGGTGATTAATCTGACAGATCTTTGGGTTCTTAATACACCGGTCCCGTCGGGGCCATACGGGATTCGAACGAAGTTCGATCCCTGAACGTTATTCAACTGATTGGATAGAGTTAAGGGAGAGGTGGGCACGGTGTGTCCACCGGAATCCCGTCGGGAGCACTCCTCTTCATTCCTTCTAGCTACCGTGCTCCCGACTGGCCCGGGTGTTAGAATTACCTATCAATGAGGTCCTAAGCACCCGGTCCCGTCGGGAGTGTCGCCAGGTTGAACAGTCCTACTGGATCTGAACGATCGCGTCCATACGGTCGATCTGCCATATGGGGTCCCGGTGCACCAGGAATGATAGGCTCGGGTGCAGTACCTCCTCCTCGTGCTCATCATTGACCTTGGCATTCAGGAATACCGATTTGTTCTTCCCGGGATTGATCGTTATGACGATGCGTTCGTCGCCCTCGTGCTGTCCCGATGTGAGATTGATCTTCCATCCTGGAAGGTCAAGGTCCTGGTAGTTCTCGATGACGATCTCGAAGGTTGCCGCCGAATTCCCGGTGTTGGTAATGACGAATTCGAGGGACTCCTGGGAGGAACCGTTGATCGGCGGTTGGGAGAGGTTGAGCTCAGGCACTACAGCCGGAAGATGGAGGGTCCCGTTCAGGTACTCCTCCACTACGGCGATGAGGTTCAGCTCCACCTCGATGCCCCATGCCTCGCCGACTACCAGGAACGGATGCTCACCGGCCGAGGTGTTGGTCGGCATCAGGAAACGGAGGGTGGCTGTCTCCCACTCTGTGCCTGAATACTGCTCGAGCCAGATCCAACCCGGATCGATGTCCATGTCCCACGTGGGGGGATGCTCCAGGGTCAGGTTCACCTGGTACTCGAGGAGGCCGAGGTTGGATATGATTATCTCGTGCTCGTACGCGATCCCTCGCTCGAACGGTTCGAGGTCTATCGGGACATATTGGCTCTGCGCGACCAGATCGAACCTCGGTTCGGCTATGGTAACGTTGACGGAGAAGAAGCTCGTCTCGTTGTGGTCGTCGGAGTAGATCTCGACGATGAAGCGGTGGAAATCACCGATATCGACGTTCTCGGGCCTCATAGCGATGGAGAATGTGACTGGAGTGTCACCGAGGAACCAGCCGTCCTCAGGGTAGGGATCTAGGTCACGCATCCAATCCGCAGGTATCTCGGACACCCGGTACTTGACGTAGACGTCAGTTCCCCCCGAGTTGCGTATCTCGCAATCGAACTCCACCCAGTGCTCCTCCTGGACCTCCTTCTCGTAGGAGTCGGGGGTTGCGTAGAATCCGATGTTGGATATCGTCAGATGCACCTGGGTCGATACAGCAAGAGGAACTCCGGCTGCAATGGCATCCACCGATTCCGCGGTTATCGTGAAATGGGCAACCTCGCCGTCCGGGTTCGCATTCTGTGGAACGGTGACGTTCATGCGCACATGGGTGATGTCGTTCTCGAACATCGCCAGCTGATGCGCATCGAGCTGGGCGGCTCCGGTCCATTTTTCCTTTCCGCCGTTGTCCACGTTCAGCTTCGATATGGTGAGGTCGACGTTAGTGTCGAGGGTGCCGTTGTTCTCGATCTCGATGACGAAGATGACCGACTCGCCCGGGGCCGCGGTCTCCGCGTCGTCGAGGACGCGGATGTCCAGGTTGAACTGGGAGACGTATACGGAGAACTCGAGCTGGACCTGCGTGGTCCGGTTGACGATGACGGTGTTCTCCGCCGTAGTGTTCGCCTCATCGACCGGAATGACCACGGTAACGTTGATGTAGACCTCGTACAGGCCGAAGGTGCCGATGGATTCGACGGTGAGGTTCAATGTCTCGTTCTCTCCGGGGTCGAGGGAGAGGCTGTCCGATACGTGAATGTCCAGTTGGTCCGAATGGTCGACCGTGATGTTGTAATCGTCATCCAGTTCACCAGTGTTGTTCACGACGATCTGGATCGTATCGTTCCTGTCAGTCAGGAGGAACACGGAATCCGTGGAAATGGAAGCCTCGTATGAACGGACGAGCTCGGTCGGGACAATTGGCTCGTCATCATCGTCGCTGTCGTCGACGGGACGCATCGCGACGAAGAGGGCGACCACGAGTGCTATGATGACCGCGAAGGCTATTGCGCCCCACGGGATGTTCCTTACAGGTGTCCTAGGTTTTCCCTTCGGTGCCTTCGGCTCCGATTTGGCCTTCTTCGATACACCGCTGCCGTCACTGGTTATCTTGCGTCGCCTGGCCATGGCTACCACTTTGAGTCCTAACCGGAGGACCGTATAAAAGTTTTGGCTTACAGCCAGAAGCTTGAGCCAGTGCAAGCGAGGCGCATGGACGACCCGACGGGGTCGTCGTCGCGCGCCTCCACCGTATTACAGTAAATAATTGAGCCGAAAATCGTAGATGTGGGGTGCGATCAGGCTATCCGGACGCTGTCGAGCTCGGAGTGCTTCTTGGCCATCTCGGCGATGATGGAGATGTTCCGGCCCTTGCGACCGATCGCACGTGCCTTGTCCTTCGGCGCGACCTTCACGACGGCAACGCGGCCGTTCTCGTCCTCGGTGAACTCGATGCTCTCGACCTCGAACCGCCGGAAGAGTGCCTTGACGAACTTCCTCTCGTCCTTGTAGTGGACGTAGACGTTCACCCTCCTGCCGGTCAGTTCCCTGAAGCGTTTCAGGTTCTCGGCGCCCTTGCCGATGGCTTTACCGGCTCCGTCGGCGTCTATGAGGAAATGGAAGGACTCCTCGGTGGGCATGAAGTCGATCACCCTGGCTCCGGTGATGCTCTCGAAAAGGGCCATCGCTCGGAGGTCGTCGCCGTCCAGCTTCATTCAGGCGTCCACCGCGTCCATGATCCTCGACTTGCCGGCGTCGATGACGCCGAGGACCGATATCGTGAATGGCTTCCCGCATATCGAACCGAGGGTCAGGTTCGTGGAATGGAACCTCATGATCGGCACGTCCCAGAGCTCGATCTCCTCGGTGTGGTCCTTCGGGCAGTTCTTGGCGACGACGACGAGCTTGAGGGTGCCCGCCATGTAGGCCTTCTTGGTCTCCCTGAGACCGATCTTCGTGTCGCCGGTATCGACCGCGGTGCGGATGGATTTGTTGACGTCCATACTCATTCCTCCTTCTTGCCTGGTTTGGCCTGATATATCAGGTCGATCGCGCCCGTTCCGATGGTGACGGGCTGGCCTATGATGATGTTCTCGGCGACGCCCCGGAGCGGATCGTACTCGCCCGCGAGCGCTGCCTTGAGCAGGTGGTTCGTGGTGATCTCGAACGCGGCCCTGGCCAGGACCGATTCCTTCGTTCCGGAGACGCCGTGCCTGCCGATGGCCCACACGGTCCCCTCGGACGTCATGACGTCGGAGACGAGCATGATGTGCCTGATGTCCACGATGAGACCCTGCTCGCCCAGAGTGGCGGACGCCTCCTTGATGATGGCGTTCCGGGCCGCCTCGATGCCGAGCACCTCGGATATCTCGATGATGTCGTTGGTCGTCGTCCTCTCGGTGTCGACGTCCGGGATCTGCAATACCTCTGCGAGGTTCGAGCCCTCAGTATAGATGATGTACTCGTCGGTCTCGCGCCTGATGATGGCACGCGTGATCCTCGGAATGCCGGAGACCACGACCTCGCGGGCCCACTCGAATATCTGCTGGAGGACCTTGTAGCTGAGCTGGTCGATCTTGAGGACGATGTACTCCCTCGTGACCTTCTTGCCATCGATCTCGACGGGTCCCTTGTCCTTGTGGGCGGTGACGCCCTTCTTCTTCATGGCCTTCTGGACGTCGTCGATGTCGATCTCCCTCTCCGCGAGTTTCTCGGGGTCCGGGATGATGTGGACCTCCATGGAACCCGGGTGGAGCTCCATGGTCGCGACCGACTTGAGACGGGTCATCTCGATGGTCGCAGCCCTGTGCTTCACCTTGTCCTGGTCGCCGTGGATCTCCTTGAGGAGACGTATCTCCATGACCGGGGTCGATGGAGTGCTCCGGGCGTCGACTATCTCGATGAGCCTCGGAAGTCCGAGCGTAACGTTGATCTCCGCGACACCTGCGTAGTGGAAGGTACGCATGGTCATCTGGGTGCCCGGTTCGCCGATGGACTGGGCGCCGACGATGCCGACGGCCTCCGTCGGATCGACGAGGTGCTTCATGTACTGCTCGTTGACCTGATCGATGACCTTCGTGACCTTCCTCTTGTCGCCTATGCCCCTGTCCTCGAGGCGCCTGGCGACGTCCGCCTTGATCTTCGCGGGTATGATGTAGCCCTTCTCCTCGCAGATCTTGGTGATCAGCTTGCCGATCTTGCTCTCGAGCTCCTCGTCCAGCAGCTCGTACTGCTTCTTGACGTGGGGTTTCGGCGGCAGGGGCGGTTCTATGGTCTTTCCGCTGAATATCGCCAGGACCTCGACCGGGTCCTCGACGACCTCCTGGATGTCCTCGGGCTTCGCCTTGTTGAGCGATGTGACCGTGAATCCGGCCTCCACCAGTGCTTCCGCGATCTTCTCATCGAGTCCACGCTTGATGAGGGCCTTTATGGTCTGTGAGGAGGCCATTCAGTCACCCCCTCCCAGCGCGGTGTCGATCGCGAGATCGATGTTCACCGCCTCGCCTCCCATGGACCTGGACGGGTCGGTCCCGTCCTCGCCGTACTTGCTCTGGATGACGACTCCGGCGGTGTTGATGACGCTCCTGTCATGGTCGACCTTGAGGTCCTCGAGAGCGTTGATGAGACGCCTCTGCATGTAACCGGACCTCGATGTCCTGACGGCCGTGTCGACCAGACCCTCACGCCCGCCCATGCTGTGGAAGAAGTACTCGGTCGGGGTCAGTCCCTTCTTGTAAGAGGACTCGACGAATCCCTTCGCGCCTGCTCCGAGGTCGTTCCACTGGAAGTGGGATATCGTCCGTCCCTTGTAACCGCGCTGGATCCGCTCGCCCCTTACGGCCTGCTGACCGAGGGAGGCGGCCATCTGGCTGAGGTTGAGCATGGACCCCCTCGCACCGCAGCGGGCCATGATGACGGCCGAGTTGTCGAGACCGAGATGTCGTCCTGCTATGCGTCCCGCAGCGTCACGGGACTTACCAAGGATGCGCATGGCCTCGACCTCCAGGGTCTCGTCGATCGATCGTCCCGGAAGGGGCTGGAGCTCGTCCGCCTCGTAGGCCTTGACCAGGCGCTCGACGTCGGATGTAGCCTCGTCCAGCGTGTCTGCGATCTGGACCTTCGCCTCCTCCGGTATGTCCTCATCGTCGATACCGGTGGTGAAGCCCTTGAGCATGATAGCACGGATGGAGAGCCTCGTCACGTTGTCGAGGAAGTGCCTGACCCGGTCCGGACCGTACTTCCTTGCGATCCTGTCGAGGATGTTTCCCTTGAAGGCGCCGATGGACCTCTCGTCCACGGTCCCGGTGAGGACCACTCCCTTCTCGATGGTCACGAAGGCGTCGTACTCGCACTCCTCCTCCTTGCATGTGTCGCAGTTCTCGCAGATCGAGGACCTGAACCGCAGGTTCAGGCCGTCCGGAAGGACCATGCTGAGCACCTGCTTGCCGGTCCAGTACTCGTTGCCGTCGTCATCGACGTTGGGAGGAAGCCACTCGCGGTCGTAGTCGATCGGAGTGAGCAGGTAGATGACCTCGCTCTTGGTGAAGCGCTGGTCCCTGTGGGTCAGTAGGAAGCCTCCCGAGATGTGGTCGTGGATGGCCCCGATGACGGAACCCCCGAACCTCGGCGAGAGGACGTTCTCCTGGACACGCATGAGAATCATTGCCTCGGCCCGGGCCTCCTCTCCCTGCACCACATGGAGGTTCATCTCGTCCCCGTCGAAGTCCGCGTTGTAGGGCGGGCAGTCGGGGAGGTTGAGCCTGAAAGTGTGGTAGGGCATGACCTTGACATTGTGGGCCATCATGGACATCCTGTGAAGCGAGGGCTGCCTGTTGAAGAGGACGACGTCGCCGTCCTGGAGCTGCCTCTCGACTATCGAACCGAGCGACAGCGCCTCGGCGACCGTGTCGGCGTTCTTGTCCGTGACCCTGACCCTGCGGCCGTCGGACCTGATGACGTAGTTGACGCCGGCCTTGTAGCCGGGTGCCTCGGGCACTGGTCCGTCGAGCACCATCTGCCTCAGGACCTCGAGGTTGTGGTTGGTGACGCGGATGGGTACGGTGAGCTCACGTGCGACCTCCCAGGGTATCCCTACCTCGTTGATCGAGATGTACGGGTCCGGGGAGATGACGGTACGGGACGAGAAGTTGACGCGCTTACCGGATAGATTCGACCTGAACCTTCCCTCCTTGCCCTTGAGCCTCTGGGAGAGGGTCTTGAGCGGCCTGCCCGACCTGTGCCTGGCGGGTGGTATCCCGGCAGTCTGGTTGTCGAAGTAGGTCGTGACGTGGTACTGGAGCAGCTGCCACAGGTCCTCGACGATGAGCTGGGGCGCACCGGTGTCCCTGTTCTCCTGGAGCCTCTGATTGATCTTGATGACGTCCACGAGCTTGTGGGTGAGGTCGTCCTCCGACCTGTCACCGGACTCGAGCGTGATGGACGGCCTTACGGACACCGACGGCACAGGCAGTACGGTGAGGACCGACCATTCGGGCCTTGCCGCGGTCGGGGAGATGTTCAGCAGTGAAAGGTCCTCGTCGGGGATCCGCTCGAGCCACTCGCGCACCTCGCGGGGGGTGAGCTTCGTCGAGCCCATCCTGAACGTGGTGGGCTTGTCGAGCATGACCTTCTCCTGCTTCGTCCCGCAGTTGGGGCAGACGGTGTTCTTCGAGGCCTCGCCGACGATGGCGGAATGTATCCGGCCGATGCCAACGCTCTTCCGACCGCTCTCCCTGTAATCGGTCAGCGCCTGCATGTACTCCTCCTTCCTGTTCTCGGAGAGGAGGAAGCGGCCGCACTCCTGACACGTCGTCCGGAGAGAGTCCTTGATCATGCTGACGTAGCCGACATGGATGACCGGCATGGCGAGGTCGATGTGGCCGAAGTGGCCAGGGCACTCGTCGACCTTCTTGCCGCAGGTCTGACAGCGCAGACCTGGCTCGATGACCCCGAGGTGAAGGTCCATGAGGCCCTTCTCGTAGGGGAAACCGTCCTCGTCGTAGGTGTCCGGAGTGATGATCTTCACGGCGGACATCTTCCTGATCTCGTCGGGCGAGAGCAGGGTGAACCTTATCCCGGCTATCTTCCGGGGAATGCCTATGACCCTCATTGGAACTCCTCCAGCTGGAACCTGGGCATGATGCCCAGCGACTTCAACTCGTCAGTGAGCAGCTTGAATGCGTAGCTCGTCTCCACAGGGTTGACGTTGGTGGTGTTTCCGCAGACCGGACAGCGGAGCATACCACGCTTGTCGATCATGCCGATGTGACCGCACTTCGGGTTGCCGCAGATGTAAAGCACGACCCCGTCGGACTGGTCGAGGAGCCTGTCCTTGATGACCATGGACGCTCCGTGCCCGATGAGGCAGTCGCGCTCCATCTCACCGAACCTGAGACCGCCCTGGCGGGCGCGCCCCTCGGTCGGCTGCCTGGTCAGGATCTGGACAGGTCCGCGGGACCTCACGTGCAGCTTTCCGCTGACCATGTGGTGCAGCTTCTGATAGTAGATGACGCCGACGAATATCTCGGCCCTTATCCTGCGCCCGGTGATCGGGTCGTAAAGGACCTCCTTGCCGTTCGGCTTGAATCCGACACGCTTGAGCGCGCCCCTCAGGTCCTCCTCGACCTCCCCGCTGAACGCGGTTCCGTCGATGAAGCGGCCCTCCATGGATGCCATCTTGCCCCCGATCATCTCCAGAACGTGGGCGACGGTCATACGGGACGGGATAGCGTGGGGGTTTGCGATGAGGTCTGGGGTGACACCGTCACATGTGAACGGAACGTCCTGCGGTGGCAGGATACGTCCGATGACGCCCTTCTGTCCGTGCCGGGACGCGAACTTGTCCCCGAGCTCGGGGGTCCTCTGGTCCCTGACGCGGACCTTCACGAGGCAGGAGCCGTTCTCGGACTCGGTCATGACGATGGAGTCGACGAAGCCCTTCTCGTTCGGCCTCATGGTCTCGCTGGACTCCCTCCGCTTCTGGGGCACGAGGAAGTCGGGGGACTCCTCGAGGAAACGCGGGGGCGAGGTCTTGCCGACCAGCACGTCGCCGCCCTTGACGTAGAGTTCGGGATTGATGATCCCGTCCTCGTCGAGGTGTGCGTACGCGTCGTCCGGCCTGGCGCCGATGACGTCCGGCGAGGGTATCTGGAAGTGGTCCTCCTGGCCGCCCGGGTAGCGCCTCTCCTCGGACTGGTAGGTCCTGATGAAGCTGGACCTCCCAAGGGCTCGGTCGATGGAACCGCGGTTCATGATGAGGGCGTCCTCCATGTTGTAGCCCTCCCAGGACATGACGGCCACGACGAAGTTCTGTCCAGCCGGCCTGCGGTCGTAGTTCACGAACTTGACTGTCTCGGTGGCGACGATCGGTGCCTGCGGGTAGTGCAGGAGGTGCTCCCTCGTTGTCGGACGGATCCGGTAGTTCGAGGCGGGCAGTCCGAGGGACTGCTTCGCCATTCCGGCGCCCATGGTGTTCCTCGGGGCGGAATTGTGCTCCGGGTAAGGGATGAGCCCCGTGCAGACGCCGAGGATGACCATGGGGTCGATCTCGACATGGCTGTGCTCGGCGGTCGCGTCCTTCGGTTTGAGAGCGATGAACAGGTCCTCCTCCTCCTCGGCGTCGATCCACTCGACCATGCCGTTGCGGATGAGGTCGTTCCAGTTGAGTTTCGCCTCGCGGAGCATCTGGCGGTTCGCGTCGGTGATGAGGGTCTTGCCGTCCTTGAGGACGACCAGCGGCCTCCTCAGGCGTCCCTCGTCGCAGTTGATTATGATCTCCTTCATGTAGGTGTCATGCCTCACGTTCACCTGGTCGGATATCCGGCCCTGGCGCCTGAGGCTGCGGATGCGGTCGACGAGCGCAACGGCGTCGTCGATGATCCCCACGAGGTCGCCGTTCAGGAACACCCGGGTCCCCGAGAAGCGCTGGCCCTCGACGGACTCCACACCGCTGGACATGAGGAACTTCTGGATGCCCTCCTCGTCAACACCCTCCGAGATGTCGACGACCAGGGCGAAGTTCTTCACCAGGCCGCAGTTCTGACCCTCGGGTGTCTCGTTCGGACAGAGACGGCCCCACTGGGTCGAGTGAAGGTCACGGGCCTCGAAGTGTGGCTGGGACCTCGTCAACGGGGATGTGACACGCCTCATGTGGCTGAGCGTGGCCATGTTGCAGGTCCTGTCGAGCAGCTGCGACACTCCGGAGCGTCCGCCGACCCACTCGCCGGTGGCGAGGGCGTGGAGGAGCCTCTGCGTGAGGACGTCGGGCCTGATGGCCGACTGGATGTTGAGCTTGTTGACGTCGCGCTTCTTCATGTACTGGCGCTCGAGCTGGTACTTGAGGTCCTTCAGGAGATTAGTGAATGCGACCCTGAATAGGGACTCGATCAGGTCTCCGGCCAGCCTTAGGCGCTTGTTCGCGTAGTGGTCCTTGTCGTCCGGCTTCCTCTGTCCGAGGGCTAGCTCGAGGACCGTCCGCGCGACACGGCCGATGAACACTGCCTTCTTGATCCTGTCCTCCGGCTCGTCGCCGAGATGGGGAAGGAGCGACTTGTCGAGGATCGACGCGACCTTCTTCTCCCTGTAGATCTTCGCCTGACCGGTGGCGAACTTCTTCTCGAGGAAGTTCAGCGCGTCCTCGGTCGTTATTATCCCTGCGGGCGGATAGGTCGTGTCGTTCAGCGACTCCTCGAGGTTCGCGTTGACGATGTTCTCCATCTCCGACGTCGATACTATCGCGTTGAAGATGTCGGAGTCCTGCTCCATTCCCAGCGCCTTCATCAGGACGATGAGCGGGACCTGCCCGCCAGCGACCGGGATGGAGACGACGAGGATGCCGTCCTTCTTCTTCTCGAGGGTCGTGAGGGCCCTGTAGCCCTCCTTCTGCGAGAAGATGCTGGCGACCGGGGAGAGCTGGTCGTAGCGTTCGGTGTACTCGACGAGGATCCTGTTGGGGGCCAGGTCCTCGATGGATATCAGTACGCGCTCTGAACCGTTGATTATGAAGTAGCCGCCGGGGTCCAGGGGGTCGGCGAGGTTCTCGGAAAGCTTTCGCTTGTAGTCCTCCGGCGTTATCACGCGGGAGTCCTTCAGGTTGTCCTGGTGGAGGTTGCACTTCTTGGACTTGCACATGATGGCGAGGTCGCCGATCCATATCGACTCGGGTTCGCGCTCGATGCCGTTGTGGATCACGGTGACCTTCAGATGGATGGGGGCCTTGTAGGTGAGGTTCCTCAGGGTGGCCTCCATGGGGGTCAATTCATGGGTGGAACCGTCGGCCTCCTTGACCTCCGGCTTGCCCACAGTGATCTTGCCGAGCTTGATAATGAGCTCCTCGTCGGGGATCTCGAGCCGGATGAGTCCGCGCTCTCCCTCCTGTCCCATCCTCACGCCGTCGACGATGCGCTGCATCCAGCTGTTCTGATTGTCCATCGTCGGCAGGAACGCGTTGAACGACGCTATGTGATGGTTGACGATGCTCCTGTCCTTGAAGAAGGCCTCTACCAATTCCCTCATACGTTCACCTCTCCACAACTAGCCTGTAGATGACAAGCTTGCCAGCCGTAGGGCTGGACCTGATGATCTTGACTATGTCCCCGGCCTCGGGGCCTTGACGCTTGATGGCCGGATCGTCCGAGAATATCTTCGGAAGGTTGGCAGGGGTGAACCCTGCTTCCTTTACTGCCTTCAGCCCCTCCTTGCTGGGGAGTATCTCGTGCACGGGTACGAGATGATGATCACTGACATCGAGGTCTACCTTCGATTTGCTACCCTTCCTTGCCATATCTACTCCCCCCTGGAACTATTCGGCGCTGCAACCGTTGATATCACATGCGGAATCCCGCTCGGAACCTACCGGGTGCTCCCCATCGCCGTAACAATACATCCAGATGAGCCTCACGAACGCCTTCTGGACTATAAGCAACTTATATTTAAAGGTTTTGAATTCGGGTAATTTCTACTATAAGAACTTTTTGCTATCCCGCCCCTACGGGGCGGAGTATCGCGATCCCGAAGGCGATTTCGTTCGTGTCTCGAACGTGCGAACGGGCGCAATTTTCCCGGGCCATGTACCTCCACCGGGCGGGCGGAAAGCGGTCCTAACGAACGACCGCGGGTCTATTCCTCGGTCTCCTCCCCCTCTTCCTCCTCCGGCTCCTCGCGCATCTCGAGGAGGTCCTTCACAAGGTCGATGTCGTGTTCGAGGTCGACCATCCTCGATATCAGCATCTTCGCACCGTCCGGAGAGCCGCCTCCGTGCATGGTGCCGGGGATGCCTCCGCCTACGGTCAGCCATTCGATGAGGCGGGCGAGCACGTAGCGCTCCTCGCCGGGGACCTCGGCAGTGAGGTACTTCCGGAGCAGAGGACCGTACTCAGGGTCCTGCAGGTCCGTCCACGATGGCATGCATCCGGTCTCGCCGATCCCGCCGGCGACCTCCTGTGCGAGGCGCTTCGTCTCGTACGGCAGGGTCGCGACGTAGACCTTGTTCACGTTCGCCATGAGCTTGTCCGGCTGCCATACGCCCGATGGATGCTGGCGTCCGAGCACTCCCGCGGCTATGCCGAGTCCGAACGTCGTCTCGTTGTTCATGGCCATGCTCGTCAGCTTGTCGCGGATCGCTTTCTCGTCCAGCCCGTTCGCCCTGGCCATGAGCGTCGACGCGCCCATCATCAGGTCGCCCTGGCCGGCGACGCAACCGCCGATGGCGGACCTGTACGGTCCGATGAACGACAGGATCGCGGTTCCGGTGAACTCCCACTCGCCGGCCATGAATACGCGGTCCCTCGGGACCTTCACGTCGTCGAACAGGACGTACCCCTGTGTGATCCCGCCTCCCTTTACGGGATTGTCCGGACCCTCCTCCATCTCGCGCATATCGCTCGGATGCCTCGCCTCGATTATCGTGATCCCCTCGGCGTCCCGGGGTATGACGAAGGAGACGGCGTAGTCGGCGTCCTCCTCCTTGTAGGCGCTTCCGGGAACGACGAACAGTTCGTTGGACGCTGTCACGCCGGCGATCATCACCTTGGCGCCCCTGACAATGATGTCGCTCTCGGTCCGGTCGACTATTCGAAGATAGGCGTCCGGGTCAGCCTGTTCCGACGGCCCTAGCTTCCTGTTCCCCTTGGGATCCGTGAGTGCTCCGGCGATAGCAATGTCCCTGGCCTGGGAGTTGCCGAGCCATCTCCTGATGGAGGCGTGGTAATTGGTCTCGTACTTGGCGTCGATCTCGTAGGTCACTGCCCACATCGCGTTCAGGGCGTTCCATCCGACGCAGCGTCCGCCAGTGCAGGTTCCCGTGAGGTTGAACATCAGCCTCTTCAGACGGCTGTTGGCGATCATGTCGCCGGGACCGGTGATGAGCGAAAGGTATCTGCTAATGGTCTCGTCCGTGAGGGTCGACATCGTGGTGACCGTGTCGCTGTGCTCCTCCTCGAAGGCGGCCTGGAATATCCGCGCATGCCCCTCGATCATCCGCCTGGTCGCCGGGTGCGCCGTGACGTCCTCTATCAGGTTGCCGAACTTGTAGACGTTGGGACGCATCTCCCTGAGGCTCTCCTTGTACTCCTCCGGAGTTCTCATCGGGTCACCGTTTACGCCTATCGTCTTCTGGTTATTATCATTTCGCCTGAAGTCCGGTGAAAGTAGAGCCTCAAGCCTGTCTGTCCGATCTCCTTCTCGAGAATACTAGGACCGCAGTGATCGCCACCGCGGCGACGGCGACAAGAGGTAGGGCCACCGGGATGATGAAGTTCCGGAGCAGGTTCCTTTCCACGGTGATTGAGATGTTTCCGATGATGTCCAGTCCTCCATCGTCTGGTTCGAAGACCATTGGATGTCTGGATGTCCTCACATCGTTCTCCAGGTGGGATCTGACATTCCCAGTCAACTTGACGGACTGATTGGGTCCCAGTGAGATCCAGCGCTCCAGGATGAAGTTCGGGCAACTGTTCCCGCATTTGTGTTTAAGGACGAAAACGGTACCGTTGATGGTCTCATTCCCCGTGTTGGACACAGTGAAGGTCTTTCGGGTAGATCCGCCTTGTACGACCCTTGCACGGAGGTCCTCGGGTTCCATGACCACAGGACCACCCGCGGTGTTTGGAATGATCATATTCGAAGAAAGGACCAGCAGACACAGGACGATGATGATCGTAGACCGAGATGCCATCCTGTGTGGTCCCATGACATTCCATCGCGTCGCCGATTCTAATAATTATCGAGAAGACAGCAGTCCTTTTATGGGCAAGACGATATTCTCGATACGATGCACGACCCCCAGGAGGCGTTCGTAGAGGAGATCGAGGAAGGAGTCGGACGGATAATGGCCGACATCGGGTACTCGGGGGAATGGGTCCTCGAGGTTCCTCCGGAAGGAATGGGGTTCCGTGCTCTTCCCTGTTTTCCTTTGGCTAGCGCCCTGAAGAAGGCGCCCGGGGAGATCGCCTCCGACATCGCAGGAAGATACTCCGGTGATATGACCATCTCTGAGACAGCCGGACCTTACGTCAACTTCTCCATCGGGGGGACCGCACTTGGGCGGAAGACCCTCGAATGCCTGGAAGGGATGGGTCCGAGATACGGTTCACTTCCTTCCACCGGAATGAGCATCCTCCTCGAGCACACCAGCGCGAATCCCAACGGACCGCTCCACGTGGGCAGGACAAGGAACCCGATCATCGGCGATACGATGGCGCGTATCCTCCGGTTCGCCGGTGATGACGTCACGACGGAGTACTACGTCAACGACGTCGGCAAGCAGGTAGCTATCCTGGTCTGGGGGACGGACAATGCACCTTCCGACCTGCCACCGGCGGAGACCGACAAGGCGGACCACGTACGGGTCAGGGCATATCAGTGGGCGAACTCGCGGATGGAGGATGACCCAGCGGTCGCCTCGGAGATCGAGTCCCTGATCGACGGAGTGGAGGCCGGGGACGCCGGCACGATCTCCCATTTCGCGGGGATCGTCAAGCCCGTTCTGGACGGTATGCTCCAGAGCCTGGCTCGACTGAACATCACTTACGATTCCTTCATCAACGAGTCCCAGTTCATCGTCAACGGAGATGTCGTCGACGTCGTCAACGGGCTGAAGAAGAGCCCGATCGCGGCAGAGGAGGACGGAGCCTGGTTCCTCGATATGGAAGGGCTCGTCCACGGACGTTCGACTAAGTTCGTCTTCGCGCGGTCGTCGGGAACGTCACTCTACACTACACGGGACATCGCATACCACAAGGACAAGCTTGCGAGGGCCGAGGCCCTGATCGACATCCTGGGCGAGGACCATAAGTTACAGGCGACGCAGCTCGGCCACGCCCTCGGAGAGCTCGGAGAGGAGCGGCGGCCAGAGGTCGTCTTCTACTCGTTCGTCTCGCTCCCGGAGGGGAAGATGTCGACGAGGAAGGGCGTCGTAGTCTACATGGACGACCTCATCGACGAGGCTGTTGAGCTCGCCAGGGAGGAGGTCGAATCCCGGAGACCGGACATCGACGAGACGAAGAAGGCGGAGATCGCGGAGGCCGTCGGGGTCGGTGCAATACGATACAACATGATCCGGGTCCAGTCCGAGAAGAAGATCGTCTTCAAGTGGGAGGAGGCGCTCAACTTCGACGGGGACAGCGCGCCATTCGCCCAGTACGCATTCGCCAGGGCATCGAGCATAATCGCGAAGGGCGGAAAGGATGTCTCATGGAAGGTATTCGAACCCGACAATGAAGAGGCTCGTTTCCTCGAGGTCATATCCCGGTTCCCATCTGTCGTCCGTGACTGCGCCGAGACCAGACGCCCCTACAGGATGGCGGGATATGTCCATGACGTCGCCGTCGCATTCAATCAATTCTATCGTGACTGTAAGGTGATCGGATCGGACAGGGAAGAGGAACGACTCGTACTGGTCAAGGCCGCCAGGACAGTGCTGGGGAACGGCCTGGACCTGCTCGGGATCCCGCATCCGGATCAGATCTGAAGATATCGTAATCCTTATTATCCGTCAATCGATAGGACCGATGAGGGGATACTCTGAGAGCACTGGCCACCATCGGGTTCGTAATTGCTTTCGTGTTCATGACGATCTCCGCGGCGGGGGACACCTTCATAGTGGATGATGACGGAGGTTCATGGGCGGATTACACTTCCATTCAGGACGCCCTCGATGCATCCGCGGATGGTGACACTGTCCTCGTTTACGAGGGCGTTTACTACGAGAACCTGTGGATCAACAATTCCGTCACGCTCAATGGAAATGGAACGGATGCATCCCTGATCGATGGTCAGGGAATATGGAATGCGATCAGGATCACAAAGCCCTCGACAGTATCGAACCTGGCCATCACTACAGGTAATATGGATGAATTCTGTGGGATTCACATGATGACGGACTCATGTACGATCTCGAACAACCTGTTCTACAACTGCTGGAAGGGATCTCGAACGGTCTTTTCCTCACATAGCTATATCGACAACGTTTTCCGGAACTGCAACAGAACGGGAATCGAGGTCGATGAGACCTACGGAGTGAGCATCACAGGAAACATGTTCGAAAACATCACTGAGAAGGGATTACGAATAGTCGATTCAAACACCATCAAGACCTCCGGAAACGAGTTCAGGAATTGCTTGCTATGGGGTATCTCATTCGAGAATTCTGAGTCTTCGCACGTTCGGATGAGTACTTTCCAAGACATGTCCAACGGAGCAATAGGACTTGATGGATCGGAGGATATCGAGATATCCGGGTGTGACTTCACAGGAATGGAATCGAGGTGCATACGCCTCGGGAACTCCACGGGGATCGAGATATCGAACAACTCAATCTCATCCTGTGGCAGGCATGGGATAATGATCCGCCATTCGAGTGGTATTACGATAAATGGCAATGTCATCAGGGAATGTCACAAGAACGGCATCTATCTGTCCGGTACGAACTATAACAATGTGATAACCGACAACTCATGTTCATTCAACGATTGGTCAGGTGTCGCCATCGAGGGTAGCGGTCAGAACCGGATCGAGAACAATACATTCTCGCACAATCTCGGACACGGGATCCAGCTGTTCGATGGGTCGGGCCACAACGAGGTCCGATCGAACTTGATCTCAAATAACGCCGGACATGGGATGATGATCCTCGGTGGGAGCGAATCGATGTATTGTAAGAACAATTCATTCTTGGCCAACCAGGTCTGGGACAACGGTAACGGGTCAGGCCGGCAGGGATACGATGATTCACCCGACAACATCTGGGATGACGGTTGGGAGGGGAACTTCTGGTCAGACGCGACAGGGGAGGACAAGGACAACGATCGTGTGTTCGATGTCCCTTACGAAATTGAAGGTTCAGCAGGTTCCCAGGATAGGTTCCCATACTCCAGACCGAACGCTACCCGTCGGATCATCAACCATCAACCATCGGGTTTCATTCAATTCCCTCAAAGGACAGTGGTGGAAACGAACTCCACGTTGATCCTTTCAGCGAACGCAACGGATATCGATGGATCCGTAGCTCTCTATTCATGGAGTTCATCAGGAGACGGGGAATTCTATAATGGGACGAATTCCACCGTCGAGGCGGGGCCATTCCCCGACGGGGTCACGACGATATCCCTGCGGGTCATGGACAATGGGAGTCTCTGGAGCGAGCCGGATGCGATCATTATCTGGGGAGGTTCTGATCTTAATACCTGGTCCGTTGCCGAGGAACCAGGGCGGGGAGTCGATTTTACCACAATTACGGAAGCGTTAGAATGGGTGCAGCCGGGGGATACGATCCGACTCTACTCGGGTAATTACACCGATCTATTGACCATCAATTCATCGATATCCATCGTGGGAAATGGATCCGGGTCCACCGTTCTGTACATACCCAATGGATCTTGCCTTGAGATCTTGTCTGAGAACGTTACCATAAGCGATCTTCATGTACTGGGCCATGCCGATAGCGAAGGAGCGGTCGTTGATAATCTAGGCAATATTACTATTCGAAATTGCACATTTACTGGGCATTATAGGGGTATCAGGACCATATACGCATGGGATATCACGATAGTCGGTTGCCGGGTGTTGAATTCAACTGGGTCCGGGATCCTGCTCACATTCTCAAACAACATCACGATCGAGGACAGTGTGGTCCGGGGATCGCAGAGAAACGGGCTCTCGATCAGATATTCCCAGATGGTCGACGTCGATGGATCCCGGTTCATCAACAATCGTGAATACGGGATAAAGATCGAAAGTAGTGACATGGGGCAATTGACCAAATGCACAGTCTTCAATAGCACCGATTTCGCCATCTGGGTGAACAAGCACAGTTACATGAACCATATCACCGGAAACACACTGATAGCCAATGGGAACGGAACTCAAAAACAAGCCTTTGACGGATCGGCCGAAAATTACTGGGACAGGTACCTTTCTGGAAATTTCTGGTCCGACTATTCCGGATCCGACCTGGATGGGGACGGAACCGGCGAGAAGGCCTACAATATCGATGGTGCCCAGGATTCAAAGGACCATCATCCCGTAATGGAACCGAACGGTTCACGGATCCCGATGACCTGGATCGTGGATGATGATTGGATTGGTGCGGATTTCGATACCATCGAGGATGCATTGAAATCCTCTGGCCCAGACGACGTCGTCCGAGTGCATGACGGGACCTACTACGAGAAGATAAAGGTCCCGGCCGGGGTCGAGATAATCGGAAACGGTACGTACACGACGACCATCGATGCAAGATACGAGGGAGACACCGTCATCAGGTTCAAGGAACCAGGTGCGAAGATCTCAGGTGTGAGTTTGACCGGGGATCTCCTATCAACGGGGATCGAATTGACCACTGATGATTGCTCGATCATGGATTGCCACTTCGACGGCAGGGATGGTCGCGGTCTGAAGTATGGTATCAGCATCGTTCGCGGAAATGGCAACCATATCTTCAACAATTCGTTCAATGTCAGTCATCCCATCGAACTGGAGGATTCAACTGAGAACATCATCGATGGGAATCACATCAGCGGCAGCTCGACCGGCATCCACATCGATAATCGGGTGACCATCCCCTTTTACAGGAACATGCAACCGTCGCCAAATCATGAGAGGTACTCAGCGACCACGGGTCGGAACCGCATGTCCAACAATACGATCGAAAGCAGGATACATGGGATTCACATCGAGTTCTCACACCGGGAAGAGATAGCGGGTAACACCATCATCAACGGCTCGTCAGGCATCCACATCTTCGCTTCGAGTTACGCGACGGTGTCGTCGAATGTGATCAAGGGCTGCAACGTCAATGGATTGTTGATCGATGGGTACTCATCGCCGAATTACAGGCTTACAGGTACGTATTACGATGAGGGATTGAAGGCGCATGTCCATTTGACCATCTACGGCCAACAGGATTACGTAGCGGCCAGTGATACCGATGTGTACAGCAATTCATTCGTCGTGGATATTGGTCATGGGATCCAGATCAAAGGACATTCTCATTGGAACACCGTACATCACAATACGTTCAGAGGGAACACCACTGATTCATATGCAGTCAACTATGGAAACTGTACATTCGACGACGGTTCTGAAGGCAATTACTGGGCTAACTATAACGGAACAGACGATGACGGCGATGGAATAGGGGAGGAGCCGTACACAAGAGGTAGGAAGATCTATGACAGATATCCTTTCACGGATAAAAGGTCGGATCCCGAGGATCCCACGGGTGAGGATCCAATAGGAGAAGATCCTATTGGAGAGGACCCGGACCCGTCCCCGACCGAACCCGATAGCGAAGGAGAATCCAGGGATGAAGCGTTTCTCCCGACGGAGGTCCTGGGTGCGATATCGCTGATCGTGCTACTGGTCGTATTGGTCGCTATCCTCCTCACCCGGAAAAAGAAGGACCCACCTTCGAGGAGAGAGGCTCCGGCAAGACCAACGAATCGTACAGCTTTGTATCATGATGGGATCGAGAAACCGGAGAGATACAGACGTCCTCCACCACGTGACGTCGGACCCTTCGATACATCGGGATGGGGGGAAAGGGAGCCCCGTAGGTCGCAGAGGATCCCGAAAGCGACGTTCGAGGAACCGGTACGAAGGACGCCAGTCCGGGAGGCACCTCCATCGAGGAAGAGCAAAGCTCCGGAACGAAGATGCCCCGACTGCGGTTCTCCGATCCGCTTTGACAAGAAGTACGACAGCTGGGCCTGCGACGAATGTCGGAAGCTCGTCGATCCCTGAAATTCAAACGTAATGGGAGTGAAGGCTCTCCATGATCTTCGATATCATCAGGGTAACGAATATCAACGCACCGTTCGTCAGCGAAAGGAAACGGAGGATCTTCCAGCCATACTCCTTCTCGAGCACGATGTGATATGCGGAGAGGGAGAGGAACAATGCAAGGGTAGCCGTCTCCTTCGGGTCCCAGCTCCAGTAGGAACCCCATTCGGCCTGCGCCCAGACCATCCCGGATATCAGTCCGCCCAGCAGGAGGAACCACCCGATGGCGGCTGTTCTGAAGAGACATCGCTGATTCGCGCCGACGTTCGTCTGGACTGTGTTGAGGAAGATGAAGAAGTAGGCGGCGATGGCAAGGACGGGATGGAACCAGAAGAGGACCTCGGTCATGATATCACCTCAGGAATGCGAACTCCGTTCCCAGCATATATGCATGTATCGCCATCGATACAACGAACCCGATCGATGATATCTGGTGCATTCGTATCCAGTACTTTCGTCCCAACCGCTTGATCAGCGGCTTCATGGCCGCACCGTTGATCGCCAGGGTTATCAGGAATGCGAGCGCAAGGAATCCCCAGACCATTCCGGTGGAGAAGAGGACTCCGGCGAACGGGCCGCCGAGGAGAACGGCCAGGTGGAACAGTGCGATCGCCAGGATCAGATACGAGACGTTGCAATGATACGTTATCCGTTTCCTTCCGAGCTTCTTCAACCAGGGTTTGACCTGTGGTGGGAATCCGCCAAGGACTATCACGAACGCGGCTAGAGGTATCTCGATCATCCCGGAGATCCGGCCCGCCCATCTAAGGTAGTCGATCTCGGCCTCGCTCTTCTCGGGTTTATCGAGGACGGACACGGTGATGTTGATCTGCCGCATCTCGCCGTGTGAATCGTCCCAGGAGACGAGTATGGAACCGTCCACTGGACTTCCCGATGAGACGGTGATCGTGAAGGTCCTGGTCCCGTTCGCAGGAATGGTCGGGAAACCGTCGGACCATCCCGGTTCTTCGGAGGATATCGTCACGACATCGATCAAGGAGCTGGACGTTGTGAAGGTGACGTTGGTGATGTTGTAGGTGGTGGTGAGAGTGATGTCCCGCGAGAGGGCATCACCCTCGAAGGCAGTGAGGGAATAGTCGGTCAGGGAGATCCCGATGTCCTTGACCTCGAAGGCGAGAGTGGTCTCCCGTCGGTAGAGGGCCTCATCGGGCGAGTTGGAATCGTGCTTGTAGTAGGCGATCCCGGCCATCTCGAATTCCACCTCGGCGGGTCCGGTCTCGTTGGATATCAGGGACCACATCACCGTTCCGGTATCCGCGCGGGGGATGTTGTCGGGGGTCTTGGTTCCATTCTCCCCCGATGCCAGAATGACACTTGAATTGTCCGGAATCGAGATGCTGGCCTCTATGTCCCGGAGATCGTAGTGGATACCACGTGCCTCATGGTTGAAGATGACGATGCTGACCTCGAAGGGCTCGTCCACGGGTACCTCGGATGGCCCCTGGGCGACGATAGTGGGGGGGGTGAACCGTCCATGGCATTCGGCACAGTCCTCGTCCTCAGGGTCCGCCTCGGAAGAGAACGTCACCAGGAGCATCAGGACTACAGTTAGAAGAACGATCCTGTGGAAGCCACCGCGCCTGACCTCTGCCATCGCTGGTTAGAGGGTCGTTCTGGAATATGAGTTTTATCCAGAAACCATACGGAGGGCGTCACCGAAAACCCTTTTTATCGATTCGATGGTAAAGGGTCTAGATGAGGATATTCATCGGGGTAGCCTGGCCTTACGCCAACGGTCCGCTGCATCTGGGCCACGTCGCCGGCTGTTACCTGCCGTGCGACATATTCGCGAGATTCCACAGGATGTCCGGCAGCGAGGTCCTGATGGTGTCCGGGAGCGACCAGCATGGTACTCCGATCACCGTCACGGCAAAGTCTGAAGGTGTGGAGCCCGAGGTCATCGCCGAGAGATACCATCAGTTAAACACGAGGATCCTTAACGACCTCGGAGTGACCTTCGACCTCTTCTTCCAGACCCACCATCCGAACCACGCCGAGGTCGCCCAGGACGTATTCCTGAGACTGAAGGAGAACGGCCACGTCTACGAAAAGGAGCTCGACGCGCTCTACTGCGTCGCGTGCGACCAGTTCCTCCCCGACAGGTATGTGGAGGGCGAGTGTCCCCACTGTGGCTACGGAGATGCTCGCGGCGACCAGTGCGACAACTGCGGCCGGCCGCTCAATCCGGACGAGCTCATCGATCCCAGGTGCAAGCTCTGCGGCGCAACGCCCGAGATCAGGAGGACGAGCCATTTCTTCCTCGCACTCAGCGGGTTCCAGGACAGGCTGGAGGAGTGGGTCAAGGACAAGGACCACTGGCGGCCTAACACCATGGGTTTCACCAGGAACTGGCTCAACGAGGGCATCAGGGACCGCGCGATCACCCGCGACCTGAAGTGGGGCATAGAGGTCCCCCTGGAGGGGTATGAGACCAAGCGGATCTACGTCTGGTTCGAGGCCGTCATCGGGTACCTATCGACCGCGAAGGAGTGGGCCCGCAGGTCCGGTGACGAGGAGGCCTGGAAGCGCTTCTGGCAGGACCCCGAGTGCCGCCATTACTACTTCCTCGCCAAGGACAACATCCCGTTCCACACCATCATCTGGCCGGCGGAGCTCATGGGCTACGGCGGTCTCAACCTCCCCTATGACGTACCGGCCAACGAATACCTGTCGTTCCGCGGACTCCAGTTCTCGAAGAGCCGGGGCCACGTCATCTACGTCGACGACTTCCTCGAGCAGTTCTCTGTGGACGCTCTGCGTTACTATCTCTCCGTGAACATGCCGGAGCGGAAGGACACAGACTTCACCTGGGAGGACTTCGTGGCGAAGAACAACAACGAGCTCGTCGGGACCCTCGGGAACTTCATCAACAGGACGCTGACGTTCGCTGTCGCGAACTTCAACGGGATACCGCCCGTCGCCGCTCCCCCGACAGGGGACGATGACGCAATGCTAGCTGCCATAGAGAAGGCATACGAGCTCACGGCATCCGCATTGACCGAGTGCAGGTTCAAGGACGGGATGCGCGAGGTGATGGCCCTGGCCCAGGAGGGCAACAGGTACCTCATGGTCAGGGAGCCATGGAAGCTCGTCAAGACAGACATGGACGAGGCATCGACCGTTGTCCACACCGCGTGTCGGGTCGTGAAGGCCCTGAACTACCTGATGGCACCGTTCCTGCCCCATTCCGCCGACCGTCTGTACGCTATGATGGGCGGAGAGGGGTCGATCCATGAGGACACATGGTCTGACGGTCTCGTGGACCTCGAAACGGCAGCGATGGAGAAACCGGAGATACTCTTCAATGTCATAGACCTCGAGGAGGTCCTCGATAACTGGGATGGCGGCGGGGAGCCGAAGGAGCCTGAGGAAGAGAAGGAGGAGAAGGAAATGATCAGCATGGACTACCTGAACAGGCTCGACCTGAGGGTCGCGGAGATCCTCTCCGTCGAGAAGCACCCGGATGCGGACAAGCTCTACGTGATGAAGGTCGACATCGGCGGCGAGGAACGCCAGATCGTTGCCGGGATGAAGCCGTACTATCAGCGCGAGGACATGGTCGGAAAGAAGATCATCGTTGTGGCGAACCTGAAACCGGCGAAGCTTAGGGGTGTGAAGTCCGAAGGGATGCTCCTTGCAGCGCAGAAGGACGGCGTCGTCTCGATGTTGATGCCGGATCCTAGCAAGGAGATCAAGTCAGGCGCGGAGATCCACTGACCCCACGACCCTGACCTGGACCATCACTCCCGACATGCGTTGCCGACCCACCGGGTCGTCGGCGAGCGCATTCTCTCTCGATTACGAGGAAAAGAGGAAAGTAAACGATAAATAGAACATTGTCATTCGTTCACATGGCCTAGCACGAATGATGCAGACCCATTTCTGCCGATCGTGCGTCGGGCCTTTCACGGGAGAGTGAGACACCATGCCGATGTCGAGCAAGATGTATGCGTTAGCCGCGGTCGCCATCCTACTGATAGGAGGCCTGGCCCTGACATTCAGCACTGGAGAGGACGATGGGGACTCCGGTCCGATCATCGGCCGGCCCAGCTCGGAGGTCCTAATAGGGGACGCGGTCGACATCGAGATCATCGTCCTGTCGGAGGCAGCCTACGAGGCCGCTCCGTCTGCCTCGCTGCTCTGGAGGAAGGCCGGGATCTCCACGAACATCGGCGGCGAGTCCGAGCTCGGACTGACCACTGGCAGTGTCCCGACCGACGATCCGTCTATCATCTCAAGCGAGATCGCCGTTTCGTACTGGGACGAGCCCGAATACACGATCGTCGCTGAGAACTACTCACATGCGGTCAGGATGGTGCCCGCAGCGGCTGCCCTGGACGCTCCGATCCTGCTCTGGGGAGACACGACCGCCGAGGCGTTATGGGCCCTGGGAACCGTGATGCCCAAGGAGGTCATCGTCTGCGGTGATACCCCGCTCAACAAGCACCGGGACCGCGGACTGACGGTCCTCGACGAGACCAGTTACTTCTTCTGGACCCTCGAGACCTTCAACGACCTCGAGATGGACACGAACTACCTGATAGTCACGAACCCTGACGACGTCGAGGGGAAGGCCGACGTACCTCACCTTTCAGCGTTCTCGAGCCTTCTGGCGGTCCACAGGAACGCCCTGATACTCACACCCGAGAGCGCGAACGGCACGGACATCAATGTCAGCGTCCACGACGCATACGAGTACATGGGACTCGCGGGATACGATCCCGAATACCTCTGCATGTTCGGCGACGCCCTCGCCCTCGGATACATGTACAAGCACTTCGACAACTACGAGGAGGACGGGCTCCCCGGCGAGAACCCGGTACCGGCGGACGACTGGTGCGCAGACCTGGATGGCAACGAGTGGACCATGGAGGTCGCTACAGGCAGGATGATCGCCAAGTCGCTGCCCGACATGAGCCGGTACTTCGAGAGACTGCTCTTCTACGAGCAGTACTGGGCGACCACCAGTGGGCCGATCGAACCCGCTCCGCAGCAGACCCATCAGTGGAACAACAATGCTATGGTCTACTGTGCGCTCGCCGCCGAGTTCGACACGAGGTCCCTGAACGAGGTATGGAAGGACTTCTACTTCGACGGCGAGTTCAACTCCGCCGACGACAGCGCCCCAGCACATGCAGCGTACAGCGGGATGCCCAATGCGGTCAACCCAGTCGTAAACGAGTTCACCCGTGCCAACTTCATCGCGATCAATGCGGACCACGGCAATCCCGGAAGCACGGTCACGTTCAACGCGGACGACCTGATGCCGCTGCACCCGGGAGTGACCTTCGCGGTCTCGTGCAACCTCGGACGGATAGACGACCTGGAGAACCGGGGCTACAGCGTCGACGAATCGATATGTTACACGTTCCTCGAGATGGGGCTCCTGACCTACGTCGCGCCGACAAGGGTGACCTATGGGGTCATATCGACGGCCACCTTCGACCCGGAGATCGAGCAGGACGACAACAAGGCCGGCAACGGACTGTGCCGTCTCTTCTTCGAGAAGATCATCAACGAGGACCTGACCGTCGGCGAGGCACACCGGCTCGCCCACAACGACCTGGTCAACTCCGAGGAATGGGACGAGGAGTTCAATGACGAGGAGCAGGCGATCAACCTCTGCGTCGCCTGGGAGTACCACTGCTACGGCGATCCGGCATTCAATCCGTACGAGCCAGTGAACGAAGGTTGAATCCGCATTCCCACTAGGGGAATACGAGGTATCGAGAGACCACTTACGGTCCTTTTTCATTCCGAAACCCTTTTATCATGGAAGGGAATGGGGACGCTACCGGGGTGATACCCATGGCGAAGAGCATGTACGGCCACATGGCCGACCAGTGGAAGAGGCCGAACGACGGCGACATGAAAGCGCTCTACAGGGAGCGGATGCTCGAGTGGAGACGCGAGGAGGCCGTCACGAGGATCGAAGGTCCGACCAGGATAGACCGGGCCAGGAGCCTCGGCTTCAAGCGCAAGCAGGGCTTCGTCATGGCGCGGACAAGGGTCCGCAGGGGCGGTCTCCGCAAGCGGATGATCAAGGGCGGAAGGAAACCCCGCGCCAAGGGTATCAACAAGATAACAATGGCCAAGTCGATCCAGAGGATCGCGGAGGAGAGGACGGCACGCAAGTTCCCGAACCTCGAGGTCCTGAACTCCTACTGGGTTGCCGAGGACGGTCGTCACAAGTACTACGAGGTGATACTCGTCGATCCGCACCACCCGGCCATCGCCAAGGACGACGACATGAAGTGGATCACCGAGCCCCAGCACAGGGGACGCGCGAACAGGGGACTCACGTCCGCCGGGAAGCGCGGACGCGGCCTCCATCAGAAGGGGCGCGGCGTCGAGAAGGTCCGCCCGTCGATCCGGGCCCACCAGGGCAAGGGCAAGTAATCTTCATACGATCCCACTCTCAAGTCGATAACCGAATGGGGGAAATGACATGGATGTAGAACTGTCCGAGTTGAGACACGGCACCGAACTGATTAAGCGAGGCTTCGCCAGCATGCAGAAGGGCGGCGTAATCATGGACGTCACCAATGCGGACCAGGCGAGGATCGCCGAGGACGCCGGAGCCGTCGCCGTGATGGCGCTCGAGCGAGTTCCGGCGGATATCCGTGCGGCGGGCGGCGTCGCGAGGATGGCCGATCCGACCAAGATCGCCGAGATCAAGGATACCGTTTCCATCCCTGTCATGGCCAAGTGCCGCATCGGTCACTTCGCCGAGGCGCAGGTGCTCCAGTCCATCGGCGTCGACATGATCGACGAGTCCGAGGTCCTGACCCCCGCCGATCCCTTCTATCACGTCGACAAGTCGAAGTTCACGGTCCCGTTCGTCTGCGGGGCACGGAACCTCGGTGAGGCGCTCAGGCGCATCCACGAGGGAGCCGCGATGATAAGGACGAAGGGTGAGGCCGGTACGGGTAACGTCATCGAGGCGACGAGGCACATGCGCGCGATCATCGGGACCCTCAGGGAACTGAAGGGGAAGGAACAGGCCGAGCTCGTGCACATATCCAGGGACATCAACGCTCCGGCAGAACTCGTCATCGAGGCCGCCGAACTGCAGAGGCTTCCCGTCGTGAATTTCACCGCAGGTGGCATCGCGACCCCCGCGGATGCGGCGATGATGATGCAGATGGGAGCCGACGGCGTCTTCGTCGGGTCCGGTATCTTCAAATCCTCGCAGCCCGAGATGATGGCGAGGGCCATCGTCGAGGCCGTTCACCACTTCACCGAAGCGGATGTCATTGCCGAGGTCTCCAGGGGACTCGGCGACGCGATGCCCGGGCTAGAGGTGGACAAGCTCGAGGTCCGGCTACAGGACCGCGGGATCTGAGAAGATACCGGCAGCTAGCAATCAATAAGTAGTCACATCCAATTCTGTAGTGATGTTCATAATAATACCACACTGGTGGCCACCTCTCATCAAATATTCCCTTTACTGTTCGTTGTCGTTGACTCTTGTAGCGTTGTTGATGCTACTGAAAGCGTATTACAGATTGAACACTGCGAAGATGATAAGGATCATTCCCCTACTGATAATTCTAGTGTTGATCGATAGTGGCCTTTACCTCTTTGGAGATTATGAATACAGTCGTGCTGACTACCATTTTGAGCTTGACTTCGTACCTGATGAGGGGAGTAATTGTTCGATTATAGTACCATTCCTAAGTCACGGGAAAGAAAGATCGAATTTCTTGACGTCGAGACTTGATAAAACAAAGATAGACTATGCGATCGAGGACACCCTATTCGGCATTGGATTGAATATTTCTTCAAATGGTCCAATAGAGATAGATTTCAGTGGAAGACTCGAGCACGGAGTAGGTCATTACCGCCCAACTCTGCGAAATGAAACCAGGCCTCGGCAATACCATTGGATTTATTCCACCGTCAACGGCAGTTTGAGGTATCGTTTCCGGACGGAGGTCCCCCGAGCGTCTGAAAGTGTCTACACAGCGAATACTACATTGATGAAAGGATGGCAACAGGTAGAGTTCATTGAGGGGGGCTACGAATCAGATTGATTCATCCGGAACTGGTCCTCGAAAGGAATTTAGTACCTTGAAGCCATCCAGTCACAATGGTAGTGTACGATCCACCGCTGTGGGTTAAATTCGCCTATTGGAACACGTTCCTACTCCCACTCAACCTTTTCGTCGTATACCTAATATCCCGGATTAGACGTAAGATTCGACCGAAAAGAACACATGGAAAGTTGCAGGCATTGTTCGCTTTCCTATGTATAGTGATGATCATCAACATCTGGACGATCGCAGTCGAGATAATTACTGTCGACCGTATCGAGTACAGATTGGAGATCCGATTCGAACCGGACCAGGAGGGAATCGAATACACTATCATCGTCCCCTATCCAATGCGTGAGAACGAGACGAAAAATCGTTTGACAAAACGTCTCAATGATATCAGAAGCGGTTATCATCTCGAAGAGACGCCGTACGGTATCGGATTGAACATGACCAGTGATAGTACGGCTAGTTTGACATTTTCAGGAATTCTTTATCGTAGAGGACCGATGCCGAGTTTAAGGATCGATAGAAGGGGCCCAGATGTGTACACAATTTACTCATCGATCAATGGCAGTTTCAGATATTACTATGAGGTTACCACCTACTGGTCAGAAGAAAGGTGTACAAACAATACTCTCCTGATCGAAGGATGGCAACATTTCAATTTTGATTGGCATGGCGAATATGCCTGAATTGTTATTCGCCAAGCAATCGATCTTTCACTATGTCCCAATCTCCCAATGACCCAGTTCGAAGCCGATCGGTCCTTCCCTGTGGACCTGGGGTTCATCACCCCGTAGGTCGATAACGCCCGAGGGTTTCGCGAACCTGCACGGTGGACCGGACATAACCGGCAGTTCCACCGTCACCTCGCCGACCGATTTCGGCGGAGGCGATCCGTGCTTGTTCGCGCTCGTCGAGGTTATCGGGCCGACGGAGTCTATCAGTTTCAGTGCGAGCGCCGAATCCGGCATCCTTAGGCCGATGGTGCCCTGCCATCCGAACTCGCCGGCGGATGGAAGTATGAACGTGAATGGACCTGGGAGATACCTTCGAAGGACGTTCTCGTGGTTGAGCACGGCGATCTCCTTGGCCATCTCCAGACTCGAGACCGCAACGGGGAACGGGGTCCCGTCGGGTGTGCCCTTGACCTCGTAGACCCAGTTGACGGCCTCGAGGCTCTTGATGGAAGCTCCGATGCCGTAGACCGTCTCGGTAGGGTATACGACGAGAAGTCCCTCCTCGATGATGTCGATGGCCTGGTCGAGTCCGATCATCCCATTTCCTCAGACCGGGTAATCGCCTTGCACGGTATAAGGTTGACGCGCCCTCACATCATCTCGCGGGCCATTCCGATGAAGTAGTCGTGGACGCCCGTGTCGGTCACGAGTTCGGGGTGGAACGTTGTCGCGAGCATGTTCCGCTCGCGGACCATGATTATCTTGTCATCGAACGATCCCAGGACCTCGGCGTCGCCCCACGCCCTCTCGATGGCGGGCGCCCTGATGAAAACGGCGGGGAACCGCCCGACCCCCTTCAACTCGAGCGGGACCTGGAAGGAGTCCTTCTGGCTTCCGTAGTAGTTCCGCACGGTTGCGATGGACATGCGCCTGAGAGGAGTTACCTTCCTGTCGATGGACCCGTCCGGGTCGATGACCTCGGTCGAGAGCGTGATGGCACCGGCGCAGGTGCCCCATATCGCCATCGAGTCGCCATGATCGGATATCGCGGTCGCGAAGTTCTCGAGTACCTCGGAGATCGCGGTGCTCTCGCCTCCGGGGATGACTAGTCCAGAAATGGTCTCGATCTGATCGGGACTCCTGACAGGTATCACTTCGCCGTCAGAAAGAGCCCTCCTCATGGCAGCCAGATGCTCGGAGACGTCGCCCTGATACGCCAGAACGCCGATCCTGAACGTCATTCCTCATCGCTCCAGTCGATGACGGCCCCGCACATGGGACAGTCCTCCGTCCCCTCCCTGAGCGAAGCGCTGCATATCGGACATTCGAACATCACGGGCTTGGCCTTCCGCATTGTGAACAGGAGGCCTAGGACGAACGCGGCCGCGAGGACCCCGACGATGATCATCAGGGTGCCCTCGATGTTCTCGTCAGCCTTCGATTCCTCCTTCTCCGGCCGGACGTTGAACTTGAGGGTGGCTATATTGCCGGCATCGTCCTCGACGATCAACTCGAATTCGATGATCCCCCTTGCCTCGGTGACCTGGAAGGAATGGAGCCCATCGCCGGTGAACGTGATGTTCTCCTTGCCAACGATGTCCTTGTGTGTGAACACGATCTTGACCGTATCCACAGCGTGGTTGTCTGTCGCGCTGAAGGTCAACTGGTAGTAACCAGCAGAATACGTGATCGGTGAGGTCACGTCGATGACAGGGTCGATGATGTCCTCGACGTCGAGGGAGAAGCTCTTGTTCCCCATGTTCCCCGTATCGTCGACGGCCTCGATGGTGCCGCTGATCCAGGTCGCGGTGATCGGTACCGATATAGGCTGGCTGCCCGAGAGCGGGGTTCCGGAACCCAGGTGGGTTGTGTAGGTGCCGCCCCCGATGAACGTATAGTTCAGCCAAGCAGCAGACACATCGTTGTGATCCGTTATCGTGAACGAGATATTGAATGACTCCCCTGTCCGCGCCGCGCCATAGGACAGCTGGATCTGGGGCTTCACGGTGTCATTAACATCCAAGGTTAGATTGGTCATGTTGGAGTTGCCTGCGAGGTCGACAGCGATTATCCTTATCGTTACGGATGTTGCGTTCGAGGGAACATCGAAATATCCAGTCCAGTTATGGACTAACGAGAGGTTGTTGAACTGTATCTCGTCATCGAATTCGGCATATGCATTGACGTATCCGACCTCGACGTTGTCACTGACGGTAACGTAAATGTACGACTCGCTATTTGTCGCGAAATGCAAATGGAAGATGTCGATGATCTCCGGAGGTATCGAATCCACTGGTGTGACGTTGTGAAGGTCGAACGACCTCGAATTCCCCCATGCGTCCTCCGGGACGAACGTGTAATTTATCACTCCGGTGAAGGTGCCCGGATCGAAGACGGCGATGAAGTCGTCTCCGTCGGCGGTGAGATTGACCTCTGTCTGGTTAGTTCCGAGGTAGACGACGGCATGACCACCGACCACCCCTATGTTGTCGGTGAACCTGCCCCTGAGCGTGACGTTATTCCCTGGTTCGTAGGTCTCGTCGGTGAGAACCATCTCACCGTCGGGAGGTATGGTATCCACGACCGGGAGGTTTCCAGCCTCTATCATGACCCAGTTCCCGGACGTGTCGATGCAGTATATCGTGACGTTGAGCTCGGACGCGTTCAACGGCACCACCATGTCGACGGTGGCGTTGGCGGATACGTTGTCGGAACCGCCGATAGGCCTGAATTCGTAGACGAGCCTGACGTCCGCGAGCCCCATGTTGTCGGAGGCTATGATCGTGACCGTTCCGTTCCCACCTGTGACCAGGGCGTAGGATTGGACGGAAGCGGTCGGAGGATCGTTGTCGATGATCGTTATGTTCCTCGTCCCTGTCGCGTTCGAGTTGCCCGAATGGTCCTCGAACGAGTACGACAGGTTCATCATCGACGCGTCGGTCGGGACCGAGATGTTCCCGATCCACGTCCCGTTCCATTCGTCAAGGGACATGACGACGGGACCGGACCCGAAGTCATATACAGCATCGACGCTGAGCACGCCGGTGTCGTCATAGACGGTCACGTTGACCGGATAGGAAGCGCCGGTCGAGGTGTTGTCCGGTGAATCGTCGGAGTGGACATATGGAGGCGTTACGTCGAGCAGGTAGGAAAGGGTCAGATTCACCGCGGACATGGCGGCCACCGTGTCGTTGATCTGATGTACGCCGATGGACCAGTAGACCATCCTGTAGGCGCCGGAGTAGAGCACTGCGGACGAGTTGCCGTCGATGTATTCCATTCCGGATACCGCTCCGGATATCGGAGTTACCGCTCCGGGCCTTTCGGCGTCGATCTCGAACGACATGCCTCCGTAGAGGCCGGACCCGTTGATGTCGTAGTACTCGACGTCATGGTCCTCGAGGTCGGCGTGAAGATATGTCTCGTACCATGCGTTCCATCCGTCTCGGATCGATGTGTAGCCGAGGTCCTGGCCCGAGATGAACAGCCTGCCTCCGGCGTCGAGGTAGTCGCCCAGCTCCGCCCGCTCGGTGTCGTTGAGGGTCTCGTCGAAGTCCTCTCCGACGATCCAGATGACAGCGTCGAACTCACCCATGATCGAGGCATTGAGCGTGCCGTTCGTTGAATTGTGAACGTGGCAGTCCTCCACATTGCTCGCGACCAGGGCCTCATCGTCGCGTCCGGCATCGTCGTCCACGATCAGAATGAACTGCCCGGGAGGTTTGACGACCACGTCGAGGTCCCTCCTGTTGTCCGACCGGTTGGCCTCGGGGATGGACGATGGACCTGAGGGATTGATCGCGACCGAGATCCTGATTATGCCGATGTCCGACGGGGTCCAGGAGAGATTGAAGAAACCGTCAACGGGGCTTCCCGATGAGATCAGGTCGCCGTTTGCCCACACCTTGACCTCGGGGGAGTCCCTCATCCAGGCGAGGTCATGGACCTCGGAACCGATGATGGATGCCGAGAGCAGATGACCGTCAGGGACGACCTGATCGACGTCATACCAACTTGCCTGCTGGAAAGAGCCATCGTATCGATAGATCCCGTAATCGCCGGCGATCCATCCTCCGTCCCAGCTCTCGATGTCCGTCGCGTTGCCGACCGATTCAAGCCACGACAGTTCGCCGTCGTAGGATTTGACGTCGCCGTCGTGCTCGATGATGTACCATCCCTCGTCCCACCAGAGGCCGAGAGGGAAGAGTCCGGTACCGTTCCCCGCCGTTCCAGTGTCGACATGATAGACAGTTTCGGTCCCGACAGCAAGGGCGCCCGTCGCATTGTGTTCGACGGCGATGAGATCGTAGGCCACCGCCTCGGAGCTCGCGTTCCAGTCGACTATCTTGACATCATCGATGAACCATCCCGGGTTCTCGACGAACGCGTCGCTCGAGAACCGGAACCTGAAGCTCAGGAGGCCGCCGCCGTATTCGTCCAGGAATATCATCTCGCGCTTCCATCCCGTGAGATTGCTGAACCCTGTCCGATCGAGGGCGCTGACCTGGTTGTCGTAGCCGCCTTCCGGCACGACCACCTCCCAGTCGCTCGCGCCGAGGACCTCCACGAGGCCGCCGTCGTAGTCGATCTCGAAGTCGCGGTAATGCCAGAACGACAGGACCGGATTGTCGTACGTGGTGAGGTCCACGTCCCGGCGGAGCGTCATGTCGGAATCCGAGGGATGGTCCGCGTCGAGGTCGGTACCCCAGACCGACCATGGACTGTGGCTCCGGGGGAATGCCTGACCGCTGTCCGCAACACCGAGCTCCCATACGTCGTTGGTCCCTCCCGTCGTCCATCCCGTGGATGAATCGCATGTGTCGTTGAGCACTACCTCCCTGACACCGGGATACCGGACAACGATGCCGTCGCCGACGGCGGTCGCCCTCCCGTCAGTGCCGAAGGACACGTCCTTCAGATCTCCTGACGACACCTTCTGGACCCCGGACCATGGCGACCATCTGAAGAGGCCGCTGCTTCCTGCAACGAGTGCGTACTCTCCTTCGGGGTGCATCGCGACGGACCTGAGGTCTCCGCTGAAGCCGGAGAGGGTCTCGACCGAGGTCCCCAGGTGCACGGCGTCGCCGTCATCGCCAACGAAGAGCGCCGCCGATCCGTTGTGAACGTAGGCGCCGTCGTTCGGTACGAAGGACAGGTTG
>JANQNK010000020.1 GCA_028279595.1 Thermoplasmatota archaeon | reverse complement strand
CCAGGAACACGTCACGAAGAGGACACTTTCACCCCACTCTCCCCGCCCCCGGTTTATACGCTCTGAATGGTTCCCTCCACTCCAGAGAGCGGGGGCGCTACGCCTATGGCTGAGAACATGGACATGGCCGGGATATATTCGCTCATACGGGGCGCTGCGGACGAGGGACACGTCCTCGTCCTCGACTGCCTGAGCAGGATAGAGCCGTACGGCCTCAGGTCCATGGGGAGCATACGCCCGTACCTCGACACGATACATATCACCAGAGCGTTCACCGCGCACCAGCTCAGGACCATGGCAGGGGGCCTCGACGGGTGGATCTCGGAGCACAGCCCCGCCACCCTCATCATCGTGGGCATGACATCGATCCTGGAGGACGTCGAGGAGGACGAGCGCCCGTTCATCAGGGGGCACGTCCTGAAGAGCGGGAAGCGCCTCGCACGCAACGGCGCCAGGGTCATCTTCGTCGAGACCGACGCGCGCAGGAGGACCGCAGCGCCCTCGCGGGAGCCGCCGGGCCGGCAGGAGGTCCTGAGGGAGAGGGGGGTGGCCTGACGGGAAGGAGCACGCCGACCTACAGGAACGAGCTCGACATGGTCATCAGGGAGTGGAACAAGTTCAGGAGGGCCATGCCCGTGGAGGACAGGGAGTACGTCGACCGCCTGGTCGGCATGGCCATGAGGCACTCCCACGAGGCGTCCTACATGGCCTCTCCGGAACCCGTGGAGCCGGTCTTCCTGTCCATACTCGTCGAGATACTGATGGAGCTGGACCGCGTCCGCGGGGTCAGGAACCCCAAGGAGAGGCTCGATGTCTCCTGGGAGGACGATGATTGAATGGAGTGGCTCCTCGACGCCTGGCCCACCCGCGAGGGTATGCGGGTCTGCATAACGGACGGCAGCAGGGCCCGGTACGAGGACGTGGCGCAGAGGGCGACGTTCTACGTCCACGCGCCGCACACCGGCCGGCTGGAACGGCTCCTCGGCGAGGCCGAGGGCGTCCAGGTCGAGCAGGGAACGGTGCGGGACCTGTTCGGGAACGACCTCGACGTCCTCGCCGTCTCCACCGCCCCCAACAGGCTGCGGCGCACCGTCCGGGCGGCCGATTTCTGGACCGGCGGCGACGCCGAGATGTTCAACGCGGACATCGATCCGGTGCAGGAGCTCTTCGTCAGGAAGGGCGTGTTCCCGCTGTGCAGCCTTGAAGGGGGGCTGAGGACCTCCGACGATCCGTGGGACATCGACGTGACGCTTCCGCCCGTGGGGATCATGCGGGTCGACCCGCCGGAGGGCTGGCGGTGGAACGGCGTCGACGGGATGACCGTGGACGGCGAGAGCGTGGACATAGCCGGGCTGGCGGACGCCCTCGATTCCGCCGACCCGGACATACTGATAGTTCCGGAGGGCGATGAGTTCCTTCCCGCAGTGAGCCAGGAGGCCGAGACCGCCGGCATCCGCCTGCGTCTCGACAGGCTCCCCGCGCCTCCGCGCAGGGAGGAGGGACGTGTGCTACACTCCTACGGACGCCCGGTCTTCAGGGCCGCGACCTGGACGCTGCGCGGGAGGGTCCACGTCCCCGGCGGATTCACGTTCATCGAGTCCGACCTCGAGGGCGTCGTCGAGCTGGCGGGGATCTCGCAGATCTCCATACAGAGGGCGTCCCGGACATCGCCCGGGACGGTCATCAGCGCCATGCAGGTGCGCCAGATGCTCACGAGCGGCATCCCCGTGCCCTGGAACAAGAACACACCCGAGGGGATCAAGACATTCAGGGAGCTCCTCATCGCCGACCGCGGCGGGTTCATCTACACGCCCGTTCCGGGGATCTACCGCGACGTCCACGAACTCGACTTTACTGCCATGTACCCGAGCATCATGGTCGCCCACAACATCAGTCCGGAGACCCTCTTCGCCGAGGGGGGCAGGCACGACGTCGTGCCCGAACTGGGCTACGCCATAAGGACCGACGTCAGGGGGGTCATACCGGCCGTCCTGGAACCCCTCATAGCCAGGAGAGAGGCGCTCAAGCAGCGCGGTGACGAACGGTCGCTGAAGAGGGCGGACGCCCTGAAGTGGCTCCTGGTCTGCTGCTTCGGCTACACGGGATACAGGAACGCCAAGCTCGGAAGGATAGAGGCGCACGAGGCCATCAACGCCTACGGGCGGGAGTACATGCTCCGCGCCTCGGAGACCGCCCAGAACAGGGGTTTCAGGATAGTCCACGGGATCGTCGATTCCCTCTGGATGACAGGGGACGGCGACATAGGACAGGTCATCTCCGACATCAACAGGTCGACGGGACTGAACATCAAGCACGAGGCCCTCTTCAAGTGGATAGTGTTCCTTCCCGTCAAGTCAGGCCTGGTGGGCGCCCTGAACAGGTACTACGGCCTGAGGGAGGACGGCACGCTGAAGGTCCGGGGGATCGCGCTGCGCAGGAGGGACGTCTCGCCGATGGCCGCGACGGCCCAGGGGGCGGCCCTGGAGCGCATGGACGACTACGTGGACGGCCGCCGGACCCTGGACCACGTCCTCGGGCCGTTCTGCGACGCCCGGGACCGCCTGCTGGCGGGGAACGTGGGCCACGGCGAGCTGGCCGTCAGGAGGCTGGTGTCGAAGGAGAGGGACGAATACTTGAGGGAGACGCACTCGAGCCAGGCCCTCGATCTCCTGTCCGAGCGGGGCGTCGACCTGCATCCCGGCCAGTACGTGCGATTCATCATCGGGAGGTCGGGGGACGCGATCCTTCCGGGGGACGACGGCGAGTACAGCGTCTGGCACTACTCGAAACTGCTGGCGGACGCCGCCGTGGAGATGCTTAGGCCCTTCGCCGACGAGGATACCGTCAGGGGCAGGATAATGTCGGGTGTGCTCGAACCGCCCCGAGGGGGCGGCATCGTAGATACCCTGTTTCCGAACCCCGATGTGGTGATAACATAGGTGTACGGGTGATAACCCGGCTTCGTTTATAAAGAAAAAGCGACAAATGGTATATTGAGGGCCGTCCTCGAAGGCGGCCGCGGGCGTGGTACGATGATGTACGTGACGACCGAGGAAAGGGTTGACGCGGGCGAAGGGCCCGTCGAGAGCGTCCTGAAGGGCGAGGTGGAGCGTCAGATCATAACGCTCCTGGAGAGGCACTTCAAGGGATCCGCGCACCTGGTCGAGCTGGAGCTCCTGATGAGGCTCCCGAGGGAGGAGATGACCTCCGAACTCGAGAACCTGTACAGGGCCGGACTCGTCTCGAAGGACACTAGGGTCATTCCCGGTGCAAGGCCATACATGACGACCTGTGTCTACAGCATCACCGACAAGGGAGTGAACGCGCTCCTCCGGTACGAGGCGAACGGCGTCGACAAGGCGAACGCTTGATCATTCCATAAATATTGTCCGATTTTCAAGAATTACCACACTGGCAACGGTGTGGAAACCTTAATAATCCATCCAGACCGTCGTATTGCCGGTGATAGGCTGTCATTGATGGAGATCGCCTCGGCCGACGAGATGCTTCCGATCGAAGAGGTAGCGGGAGCGATCGGCGTGACCCCGGACGAGATCGAGAACTACGGCAGGCACATGGCAAAGCTCAAGCTCCCGCTCCTTCAGAGGCTCGAGGGCGTCGAGCCAGGGAAGCTGGTGCTGATAACGGCCATGACCCCGACGAGGTCCGGTGAAGGCAAGACGACGGTCTCGATCGGGCTCAGCGAGGCCCTGAACAGGCTTGGCCGTTCCTCCATCGTCGTCCTGAGGGAACCATCCCTGGGTCCGATGTTCGGCGTCAAGGGAGCCGGTACTGGCGGAGGAAGATCGCGGGTCGTCCCGACCCTTGACATCAACCTGCATTTCACCGGCGACCTGTATGCGGTGGCCGCGGCGAACAATCTGGTCGCTGCCGTGCTCGACAACCACATCTTCAGGGGCAACTCCCTGCTAATAGACCAGAACAACGTCGTCTGGCGACGCTGTCTGGACGTCAACGACAGGGGCCTCAGGAGCGTGGTGACCGGCGTCAATGCGGAATCGGGCGTCGCGAGGACCGACAGCTTCACTATATCCGCGGCGTCGGAGGTCATGGCCATACTGGGCCTGGCGACGGACCTGAAGGACCTCGAGGAGC
This sequence comes from Thermoplasmatota archaeon, assembly GCA_028279595.1. Lineage (GTDB taxonomy): Archaea > Thermoplasmatota > JAKEGO01 > JAKEGO01 > JAKEGO01 > JANQNK01. The sequence goes on along the minus strand of JANQNK010000020.1, from coordinate 401,594 downwards.
GTCTGGGATCGGCCGTCGTGGCCTACAATTACTCCGGCGAACCTGTCAGGGTCCGCGACCTCAACGTCCAGGGAGCGATGACGCTTCTCCTCAAGGACGCCATCAGGCCGAACCTGGTCCAGACCACAGAGAACACTCCGGCCATCGTCCATGGAGGACCCTTCGCCAACATAGCCCATGGTACTGCATCCATCATCGCGATCCAGATGGCCAGACGTCTGGCCGGATACGCCGTCGTTGAGGCCGGATTCGGCTCGGAACTCGGTGCTGAGAAGTTCTTCAACATTGTCGCCCGTTCGGGCGGTTTCGACGTTTCCGCCGGTGTCATCGTGGCCAGCGTCAAGGCCCTGAGAAGGCAGGGCGGAGCGAAGAGGTCAGAGCTGGACGATCAGAGCTCGGACCGCGTCGCCGCAGGGCTGCCGAACCTCAAGAAGCATGTCGAGAACGTCACGGCGCACGGAGTACCAGCAGTCGTGGCCCTGAACATCTTCGGAAACGAGTCAGATGACGAGATCGACCTCGTCAGGAGCCTTTCTGCCGAGCTCGACATTCCTTTCGCCATGATAACAGCGTACGAGAACGGAGGAGAAGGGGCGACGGACCTTGCAGAAGCTGTGGTCGCTGCGGTCGACCGTGGTTCGGACTTCCGTCACCTGTACGACACCGACGCGAGTGTCGAGGAGAAGATCCGCACGATAGCCGGTGCCATGTACGGGATAGACCATGTGGTGTTCTCGAAGAAGGCAAGAGAGAGGATCGCGATGTTCGAGTCCGCAGGGTTCGCCGACCTCCCGATCTGCATGGCGAAGACGCCACTTTCGATCTCGAACGATCCGAAGGTCAGGGGAGTCCCTCCGAAGGACATGCCCTGCACGATCCAGGGACTTAAAGTGAACGCCGGCGCAGGTTTCCTCGTCGCATTCACGGAGAACGTCAACCTGATGCCGGGATTGCCCGCACACCCCATCGCGGAGGATATCGACATCGGACCCGACGGAGATATCACCGGAGTGAGGTGATTCTCGGAAAATCGTCCGAATCCGTTGAAAATGCCATAATTCGGCCGTTTTCCGGCTCAAACCACCCTTTTTGCGCTATGGTTACAACCAAGTGAGGTATTTATACGAAAGGGCATATTGTTCTCACGAGGTGTCGCACCATGGATGAAAGGAAGCCGATTCAGAAGAGCGGGTTCCACCCGCACGATCTGAACCAGGGCCTTGACGCCCAGATAGCCATGAGGGTGAGGCGGAGGATCGAGGAGATAGAGGCGTTGATGGACGACGGCATGGTCGCCACGAAGTGAACGTCTCCACTCTGTAAAACCCGTTTTTCTCAGTTATAACTCGCTACATATCCGTAGCGTCAGTCATCATCCTGTACATCCGCACGGACGAATTTCAGATAGCGCTGCTCCTCGCCGGCCTCGTAGGGATGCTGACCGATGTTCTGCTGGTAGGCGATGTTCAGCGAGCCGTCCGGCGAGATCACGACCTCGAAGAAGTCGTGCAGTGCATGGAGGTCGTCACCAACGTAGAGGGGTTCCGGGTCCATGATCTCGTAATGGATCTTGTCGCCGGGGCTAGGATCGTCGACGACAGCAGCATACAGGTACCAGGAACTGTTCGACGTTACGGGGACGTCCGTCGTTCCGTAGAACGAGATGCCCGCACGGTTCCTGTTGTGGTACTCCCCGTACTGGCAGACATTGATAGTGGGGTAGAGGTAGATTGCACCCTCGGGCATGCTGATGTCCCAGTACTCGAAGGTCTCCCCGAAGTCCTCGCTCTTTGAGAGATACATTGTCGCAGGGGCATCGCCGCCCATCGGGGAGTCCTGCCATATCACGTAGACCGTTCCGTTCTCCCCGTGGAATACCGTCGGCATTCCCTCGCCAACACCGTTGCCCTCAAGAGGGCCGACATCTACGGGGTCGCTCCACGTGTACCCACGATCAGGGCTCGCATGCATGATGATCTTCTGGTCCCCACCATCGCTGGAGACCTGAGTGACGTAGACATAGTCGCCGAACCGTTCGGCGTCGATCGTGGCCCAGCCGCCGATCATGACCTCGCCGGTGGTCCAGGTGAGACCTCCGTCCTCGGACCTGTAGTACCATACCCTTCCAACGTCGCCGGATATCGGATGCACCACGGAAACGCCGTTGTTGCCAAGATAATGCAACCATCCGTCGTTGTGCGCTGTGAGCCAGGGACGGTCGTCGAGCAGGGTCGATCCCTGTAGCTGCGACCAGTCGTAGGAATCGCCACCATTGGAGAATACGTGTAGATTGTTATCGAGAAGGGTCGTGTCGATGTAATATATGCTGTCGAAGGCGTCGATGGCGATGTCTCCCTCGTCACCCGCCCAGACGTACCGGCCCTCGTAGTTCCATGCCGCGTCGTCAGGGGTCCGCCAGGTCTCGCCGTCATCGGTGCTGATGAACCACCACGAAGCCAGGTAGTCCCAGGAAGTCTCCCATCTGAGGTCCTTGTGTGCCGTGTAGAACATGTTGCCTTCCGAGTCCACGGCAAGGCTGGGTTCGTAGCCGATGACGTAATCGGGGTGGTCCTGTGAGCCAAGACCCAGGGCAGGGAACTCCCTCTCGAGGAAGACGGGTTCCAGAGGGTTCAACGGAATGGTGACGTTATCATCGATGATGTCCTTCGTTGAACCGGAGCCGTCGTCGTCGAACACTCCGGTCGACACTGCGGCCACGCCGGCCAGCAGGACGATCGCAACGACGAAGATCGCGGCGAGCTTCCGGTCCGTCATCAATCGGGTAATGATGTTCGTGGGAGACCCGGCAGGCGGAGGGGCCGCAGCCTCGCCGACAGGAGTCTCCTCCACGGGAGCACTAACGTCGATGACCGTCTCTACCTCCTCTGGCTGTCCTTCAGGAACGGGTTCGCCCTCACCTTCGCTCATGATATCACCGCGGTTCCGGGTTCCCAAACGATTCAACGTTTAAGTCCTTTATCGTTAACATTTCCATTAAGGAGGTCTATAGACCAAATGAAGGATCGACCGGATTCAGAAGAGTTCGTCCAGGAAATGACCGGACTTCTCGAACTTGGTCCTGAGATATTCCTTGTTGTGATCGTTCGGTTCGATCAGGAGGGGTATCCGGTCAACGACGTCGACGCCCTGCTTCCTCAGTCCGTCGATCTTCTTCGGATTGTTGGTTATGAGCTTGATCGATCTGACCTCGAGGCACTTCAGGAGATGCGACGCCATCATGTAGTCCCTCTCATCATCCTCGAACCCCAGGGCGACGTTCGCCTCGACAGTATCGTAACCCATATCCTGGAGCTGATAGGCCTTGACCTTGTTGAGGAGGCCTATACCGCGTCCCTCCTGCCTGAGATAGATGACGATGCCCTCGTCCTCCTTGGCAATGAACTCGAGGGAGGATATCAGCTGGTCTCGGCAGTCGCACCTCAGGGAGCCGAAGGCGTCACCGGTCAGGCACTGGGAATGCAGCCTGACGGGGACGTTCTCCTTGTCATGGACATCGCCGTTAAGGATAGCGACATGCTCCTCCTCGTCCCAGTTGTTGAAGAAAGCCACGATCTGGAAATGACCGAACCGGGTGGGGAAGTCTGCTATCGCGGCGATGCGTACGCAGACTCCGTCCTCGGTCTCGGAACAGTAGTTCTTCTCGTTCAGAGCGAGGATCTCGTCGATGATGGGCTTGCTGATCGGCATCGCTCCGATGAAAGTGTACCAGTATATAAAATCACCAGTGGAACTAGACCAATTGCAGTTAATGATAAATCGATAGCATGGGCATTAGGCCAAAGGAAGCCACTGGTGGGAATCGAACCCACGACCTACTCCTTACCAAGGAGTCGCTATACCTCTAAGCCACAGTGGCGCAGTGTCCGGATAAAATGTCCCATTATATAGGGTTATCCCGTCCGGTCGGGGGGCAGTAGAAACCACCGTTCCTCGACCCTGACCGCCCTCACGGTACCGCCGGCTTCCACCTCGAACGGTGTCAATACGGTTATTGTTTTGTTAGTGTCAGGATCGAGTATCATCGTTCCAGCGTCATCGATCGCCACGACGACGGTCTCCCTCGGGTCCTCCGGTCTTGCGAGTATCCTCGCGGTCTCCAGGTCCTTCATGTTTACGGAGCCTCCCTGGCCGTTGGTGAGGTCCATCAGGTACGGTGACCTACCGAGGGACTGGATGATATGGGGGCGTCCGTGCCATTCCACGACGCATCCGGTCTTGAACGGTGAAAGGCGCACCAGCACGGTCGAACGAGTGAGTTCCTTCCCGTCCTTGCTCCCGCCGTGGGAGGACGTCTCGACGGTCCTCGTCCCCAGTTCGTCAGCAAGGCTTCTCCCGGTCTGTTTCGCGGTGTCCTTCGAGACGAAATAGACGTCGTAGCCGCCGCGGGTGTCCTCGACGCGGGTCGCGTCCTTTCCAGCCTTCGCTAACAATCGCTCCAGTGCCGACTCGATCTCGTCCGGGGTCGAATCCCGATTCCCGCGTATCTGTACTATGGCCTCGTAATAGTACCCGGAGCGCCTGGAACAATCCTGGCACACATGTGAATGCGCCCGAAGCTTGATCCCGGCCTCCTCGTGGACCGGTATTCCGTCGTAGGTCCCGTCGAGGATCACTGTCACCGTCCCCGCCCTGTCCTCCACCTGGACATCGATCTCGAGTGCGATGTTCTCGACCTCGTCGGGTGAGAAGATGTCATGTCTGAGACCGGCCCATGCCGCCTCTCTTGAGTCCTCGAGCCAGGACTTGCCGTTCGCCGACCAGTTGTCGCATTTTGAGCAATGGAAGAGATCGAGGTACTCGGGCACCGTAAGGAGACTGTGCGAGTTCATGAAACACTCCAGACATATCACGGAGTGGTTCGATGGCGAACCGCACTTGACGCATTCCATTCGGATCACTTCACGTCGAACGAGTTCTGGCAGCGGTTGCAGGTGACCCTGACCGGGCGCTGCGGCGGTACCATGACCGGTGCCCCGCAAACGGGACATACCGACATCTGCGCACCGCCCTGCGGTGGCTGCTGCGCACCGTGGCCGTGGGGAGGCATCGCACCGGGCGGCTGCTGCTGTGTGGGCTGGAAGCCAGCGCCGGGCTGGGCAACATCGCCCTCGCCGCCCTTCGGCTTTCCTCCGGCACCCTTCTTCTTGAAGAAGAGCAGCATCCCTACGGCACCTCCGGCTCCTATGATGACGATGATGATCACCATCATCATCATGCCCGAGTCCTCCTTCTTCTCCTTTCCGCCTTCGCTGCTCGGCTCCTTGAATATCGTAACGGTGAGTGGATTGTCATCGTCCTTGTCCTCTGCATAGACGACGTCGTTCACGCCATCATCGATCTCAATATAGTACTGGACAAGCTCACCGGTAACGAAGGAACTCGGTATGGAAGCGTTGTAGATCGTGTCCTCGACCTCGTCCATCTCGACATCTGACCACGATCCATTGTCACCATTCCTATAGTACAGTGTGACGGTAACGTCCTCATCATCGTCGGTGACCTCGACCTGGATATAGATATCATCGCCTGTCTTGATATCACCAGGTGGAAATACATCCCCTTCAGGTTCGTCATTCGGAGGTGCAGCGATGTTCAGGTTGAACGGATCGGTCTCATACCATACGCTCATCCTTTCCCCGTCGTCGGCTCGCAGTCGGATCAACAGGTCGAGGTGGTTGCCGTAATCGAGGTCCCATAGGGCGTCCCATACCAGCATGTGGTCCTCGCCAGAGGACGAGGCGACCATGCCGTCGGGGGATTCGCCGGGGAAGTTCGTTATTAGGGTGGCCTCCTCGAAGGTATCACCATCGTCCTCCGAGTATTCGAACTCGAGGTCGCAATCGTCGCTCTGATCGTCCTCCAGGGTGAAGTTCAGGTAAACGGTTCCGGTCCAGTGGTCCGGGTCCTCGAGGGTCAATCTCGGTATCTGGCCGTTCTTCAGGTCGAAGGTCGTGCCGATCTGGTTGTCGGTGGTGCCATCTGAGACCCGTATTTCGATCTCGAGGCCGGACGCGTCAACGAAACCTAGGTCCTCGAAGGATTTCCACACGATCGCGAAGGTGGACCATGTCGAACTCACAGCGACGTTCGTTGTGTTCCCGGTTATCGTTGCCTCGTTCCATGAGCCGTAGTTGTAGTATAGTGTGATGTTGATGGCGGAGTCCTCGTTGTCCCTTGCCTGGAACGTGATGTCAATATCTCCGTGGTCATCTGGGACGCTAAGGGCCTGGAGTTCGGTCATGACGTTCAGGATATTGTTGAGGTCGAACATGTCCGATTCGATCCAATCGCCGAGGTCGGTGTTCTCGGCGCGTACCCGTATCGTCACCTCCTCCTCAGCGTCCGGGAGGTCGGTGTATGAATCCCATATGAACGTGTGTGTGGTGCCTGCAATGCTCGAGGCGAGGTCCGTGTCTCCGTCGCCGCCGGTCCCCATGGTGGCTTCCGTCCATGCCGGGTTGTTCTCGGTCTTGTACTGGACGCTGATATCGCAGTCCTCCTCGTCCAGGTCGGCGATCGAGTACTCGATCTCGATGTCCTTCTTCTCTCCAGTAGTGTTCAGACCGGTGATCCGGGGCAGGTAGAGATGGTTCATGAGCTCGAAGGAGCTGGTCTCGACCTCGGGACTTTGATCGGGGGCCTCGTAACCGTCCTCGGCCACGAACGTGAGGACCACGTCCTCCTCGTTCAGGTTAGTGAGGTCGTCGTTGCTGTGCCAAGTGAATGTGTATTCCTCGCCTCCGGACGATGTCTCGAGCCCCAGCAGGCGGTTCCCTGTCGCGAATGGCGAAGAGATCGATACGTCCTCTTGGATGCCTCCGTCGATCGAATAGGTGATGGTCACACGGGATTCCGCCTCCTGGTCGTCGGCGATCGTGAAGGTGATGTCGATGTCACCGTACAATTCGGTCGGGAGCTGGACATCGGATATCACCGGAGTGTCGAGGTCGTTGTCGACGTGATAGGTTGCGATCTTGTTCTCCCCTTCGTCGATGTCATACGTGAATATCGCGATCTTGGCGTTGTCCGTCTCGATCTCGCCGATGTCGGTCATCGAATCCCACTCTATGGTGTGGTCGGTGCCGCCGGGAGAGCTCTCAAGGTCGTCCAGGGAGTCGAGCATCGTAGCGTCATCCCAGGTATCTCCGTCGTCGAGGCTGTACTGGACCACGATGTCGATGTCGTCGGATTCCTCGTCGGTGAGCTCGAACTCGATCTCGATGTCCTCCGAGAGTTCGTCCGAGTTCGACGTTATGATGATCTCCGGAGCGAAGTTGTTGTCGAGGTGGAATGTGATCTCATCAGGGGTCCCATTGTCGTCATCATCCCCATCGTTGGCCGTGATCCTGAAGGTGATGTTATCGTCGACACCCCCGAGGTCTGACGCCGATCTCCAGTGATAGACGTACGCCCAACCGGACTGGTTCGTCTTCATGCTGGAGGATGTGTTGCCGCCGGTCCCTTCGGTCGCGTCGTACCATGTCCCGTCGTACTCATATTCGACGTATATGGAAGAACGTCTGTCCTCGGGATCGGTGATGTTGAAGTAAACGAAGACCGGATCGGTCTGCTCACCGACGAGTTGATCGATATCGATCGTCGGAGCATTGAGGTCGTTGTCGAGATGGAATCCCCCGGTCCCGTTGATGTAGCCTTCGTTCGTGTCATTGACCCATAGGTGGAACCATACGTTGTCGATGTCCTCGTCGGGCAGATCGTCGGCGGAGCGCCATGTGACCGTGTGCGAGGTACCTCCCGGGGAGGACGCCTGGTCCGTGATGTTGCTTCCACCGCCGGACAGGCTGGCTGGATACCATGTGGAATTATCCAGGCTGTATTCGACGTACACGTTGCAGAGATCGCTCTCCTTGTCGAAAAGCTTGTAATCGAACTGGACGTTCTGGGAGACCTGATCGTCCGGAGTGACGATCCTGGTCCACGGCTTCCAGTTCACTGCTGGCTTGATGTAGGTGAAGTTCACCATGCGACTTGAGTTCATGTCGATATTGTACTGGGCATCCATCCATTCCGTCTGGACGGACGGTGCATATCTGGCGTAGACGGAGACGTTGTTCCAGGTCGGGGTATTTGATCCATTGTAGAGATGGTTCTCGACGATGATGCCCATGACCCAGCCATCTACGTCTGTCTGGGGGTCGGTCCCATTGTAGTACGTTGTATTGTAGATCGACATGCCATCGATCGTGACGTTCACATCCGCGCCCTCTGCAGGATCATCGTTTGTCTTGTTGATGAAGATGTCAAGGTAGTTGCGGACGCTTATCGTCCCGGTGACATCAACACCGACGAGGTCCTCGTCGAACGTGGAGTTCAGTACTATGATGTCACCGTTGGATACGACGAGTGATTCGGCATTGTCGGTCCATATCTCGGATCCCTCGATGAATATCTGGGACGACGTGGCGTCGATGCCGGCCGTTCCCGGATTGGTGGTTCCAATGCTGATGTTCGTTCCGGTGATGTTGATCGCGGAGTCGTCGATGTCCACTCCGTGGCCGTTGAAATCGGTCACGATCGAATCGTTGAGGTAGACCATACCCGTATCCCGGATGTAGATACCGTGGGTTGCAACCATTAAGGTACAGTTGTCGATCTCAGACGTCGACATTACCTTGATGCGAACGCCCATGTCCGCAGTGATGTTGGAATCACGGACCGTCGATCGTTCTCCGGTCACGTTGATCCCCAGTCTCATGCTCTCGATGAAGAGCATGTCCAGTAGGACATCGTCAGCGGTGATGTTGATGGCGACCGTGGTGCTGTTCACCGAAAGATTGGTGATCATTGTCCCGGAAGCATTGGTCGTGACGTTGATCCAACCATGGACGGTCGAGAATGAACCATTACCACCTATTACCAATGTCTTGTTGATGGTGACGTTCTCGACGTAATCGCCGTCCCAGATCACTATCTCGTCCCATGCGGTCGCGTTGTCCACGGCGCGTGATAGAAGATCGTATGGATGAGCGGTGGTCCCATCCATGCTCGGATCCCCAGCGTTGTCGTCGTCTACGTAGATCACATTGGCGGCGGTGGCTGTGAAGGTCTCGGTGTGGGTGGTCGACATATTGACCTCACGGTCCTCTGACCACGACTGGTAGGATGCTCCCACCCAGGATCCATTGTAGATCTGTACTGGAGAGGCTTGCGCGAAGTACCAGTACCCGAGTGGTATCCACATGACCATGCCGTTCCCACGGGTCTTCGGGTCCGTTCCACCGTAGCCCTCGGAAGCGTAGGCAGTTGTGCCGTTCTCGGTTGCATTCACGTCTGCACCTGATTGTGGATTACCCTGCCGCATGACCTCGACGTGGACGAAGTTCTTGTAGTGGAAAACGCCGTCGGTACCGACGAGGACGCTCCAGTTGCTGAACAGTGTGGTATTGGTGATCGCAACGAATCCAGCGCTGGAATAATACTCATAGGTGTCGTTCAACGGCTCGTGTACCGTTGAATTGTAGACATAGATACGGGATGAAGGAGCGTAGACGCCGTTGGCCGAGTTGTTGCTGATGTTCGAATTGTGTATCTCTGTCCTGACGCAGTCCGACAGGTAGACACCATCCGAGTTGTTATGCGAATGGAGTTCGTTGAAGACCATATCACTAACGCTGCGGGCATTTATCCCGTCGTTGACCGACTCCCAAATGTGGACCCGGTCGAGATAGATGAAGAAGGAGGATGAGGCTATCCCGATGCCGTCATTGTTCTCGAACAGATTCGAATCGTTCACGTATACAGAACTCGAACCGGATAGGAACAGCCCGTCTGCACCGTTGCCGAAGAAAGTAGCATTGTCGATGTAGAGTCCATCTGTGTTTATGACCACGAGTCCGCCTTCGTTCGCGCCAGTCGTGCTGTTGGTGAAGTTCAGGTTCGACAGGCGGGAACCATCAGCGCCGCTCAATACCATGGGTGTATCGGTCCTGTTGGCGTCGATCACGACCCCCTCCATGGATTGACCCTCGATATCGACGGTCTTCGTGATCTCAAGCGCCTCGTAGTATGTGCCATCCTTCACATAGATATCGTCACCGGGGTCCATGTTGGTCACTGCATCCCCGATGGTCCGATAATCTCCAGAACCGTCGCGGGCGACGGTTATCGTGGCCGCCTGGGCGCCGATAACGACAGCCAGCAGGCACACGAACGTCAACGTACTTACGATTAAGAATCCTCTCATAGGATCACCAGGGAATAGATAGTCCGCACTACTATTTAAACGATGTTGGGGACCGACCCAGGGTCAGTGAAAACGATGTGCGGAATGATCCTCATCGACCCCAATATTGATGCTCCTTTTGACCTGTTGAATGAGTGAACGTACCCGTGTCTCAACAATCAAGGTGGAGCGGGCCAGAAAAAAGCGTTGCCAGATGGGATGGGATGCACTCAACTACCTCACTGACCCACTCCTACGCGCTGAATAGCGCGCGCACACAGTGGTGCGTTGGTATATACCTCTCATGATATATTTATACTTTGGCATAACTGTCAATTCTGCCGTTTACGGCGGTTTTTCCCACTTTTCTCGACATCTCGACCGGAGGCAATGGTACCTTTCCTACCATTGGAAGCTAGCGCATGAATGCCACGTTCAGGTCGCGTTCGAACCCCGCGGACCTGGCAACGGGATCACACTTTGTCCTGAGGAGGAACGCTACCGGTGATATATCGGTCTCTGTGAAGGCCTCGTAGTTCGCCATCCCTTTGGATATCACGAGGTCGGAATGCTCGATCGCCCGTACCAGTTCCTCCGAGAAGGTCTCCGGTTCGAAACCGACGTGGTCGCTGCCGGTCGTAAGGACCCTGTCGGCGATCCCATCGAGACCGGCCTCCACGGCGTCATCCATCGTAGCATCGGTCAGAATGGGTGCTCCCTTTACCACCAGAGTGAGGTTGACACCCATCCCTCTCAGGACCTCCAGGAGCAATCCGTCGAAGATGAGCTCGCCGCAGTTGTCTGTGAAGAATACCACGCTGGACCCGGGCTTGAGACGCTCCCTTATCGAAGGTAGGTCCGACGCACCCAGACCCTCCGAGTACACCTCCCTGAACCGTGATTCGAGCTGCCCAGGGTCGGAGAGAGCGCCCTCTATGCCGTACTCGAGGACATTCCCGACAATGGAGATGAGAACTGCAGTCTCCAGTGGATCATCGGAATCATTGATCAGCGACCTGGCCAATGGAAGGACCGCTCTTGCCTCGTCCGTTGCCATCCTCTTGTATCCCACGTACGGATCGTCCGTCCCGAGTATCCTGTAGGTCGACCTGTGGACCTCTGACGCAAGACCAGCGCTCGAAGGATCGTCCCTGAACCCTGCGGCCATTATCTCCAGGGCGGCAGCCATGACCTCGTCCTCCTTGGACCGGTCTACGAGCCTCGCCTCGTACAATGTCCGCCTCAACAGGCAGGGAACGCACTCCGCTGTCATCCTCATTGCCAGACCATGTCGCTCCCGCTCTTTACGTTTTCGCCGAGAGGATCTTCCATCAACAGTGCTATTTGAGTGCGTTGACGACCGAATGATGTGTCTTCGAGCTCAACGATCGTCCTCACAGGACCATCATCGAAACTCCGAAGGTGACCGCGATCGCGATGAGCGCTGGCGGGACCGTCAATCGGAAGAAATCCCTGATATTAGAACGGAAATAATCCATCGAGACGGATACGCAGGGATGGACAGGGGAAACGATGTATCCCATGAACACGCTGAAGTACATGATGGCGAAGGCGACCGGAGCCATCGAGTCGACGCCGTACTTTGCGAAATGTATAGGGACGAGGATCGATACGGGGACCTGGATCCTGCCCGTTGTGAACCCAAGCAGGGCACCCACCAGGACGAGGAGCACGGCCTTCGGAACGTCCAGTTCGGCAATGACCTCGGGGGAGTCCGACGCCTGGAAGACGTTCAGGAAGATGAACATCGCAATGATTATCAACCCAAAGGTCCAGGGCCGCATCTTCCTTGCTATACCAGGTACATCGGATATGGCCAGACCACCAAGGAAGAAGGCCAACCCAAGACTGGTCCCGACGGCGATTACGAGCAATCCTTCGGCCATGGCCTCGGGGAACGCGAGGAGGAGGGCTAGATCGAGGAGCGGTGCAACAAGAATGACGGTAAGAGGCACGAAGAGGCGCTTCGGCCTTGTCCTCGCCCTCTTTGATATCATGCCATGTATCCCCCGCAGCATGAATATGTATCCGAGTGCCACGACAAGCAGGAAACCTGGTATCAGGAACAGTATGGCAGTGAAGAGTGGGACTCCTGCCATCTTCGTCGTTGCCAGGAGGGCTCCGAGCGGATAGATCAGCAGCAGTCCGTGCCTGAACCAGACGTTGACGGCAGTGAGTCTCCGTGGGGAAACACCCTTTCCTCCACGGGATACGAGGGGCGCTGACAGAAGAGCACCTCCCGGCATCGGGAGCATTCCGAAGAGTGCCGGGGAGAACCACATGAAGGTGCGGCGCCTCAGACGGAGGTTCCTGACGATCTGGTCCACCATGCCCGACGACTCCATGAACCCTCCGATGAGGGGGATCATGGCAACGGCCAGCGCAAGGAGAAGAATGGAAGGGTCGGACAGTGTGGCGACCACTTCACCTCCGATCTCTCCGGGTGTAAGGCTGGATACGCCAAGGACACCGGCAGAGGCGAGGAGAGCGAGCCACAGGCTCCATCTCGACAGCACCATCAGCACTGCAAGGGCGAGGAGCAGTCCGACCCAGGCGGCCACCATGTGACCGGACCCGGATATCAGGTAATAAAGCATTTGGTGGGTCCCAGAAGGCGGCGATCGGCCATCGTAAACTCTTTATGCGGGAGATGAATGGCAAAACGATGTACCCCTGGAGCGGTGAATTCCGCATCGGCAACCCCGATTCCTGCGTTGCCGTCGCTACCCTATCCTGCAGGATAGACCTGCCCGAGGAGAGGGTTGCCATATGGGGGGAGATCCGGACGGAGAACATAGGGGTCGAGAAGGTGGTCGCCAACGTCATATCAAACCCCAACATCAGACGGCTGATAATCTGGGGCGTTGACGTCAAGGGCCACAGGTCCGGGGACGCACTCAAGGCGCTCAACGAGAACGGCATCGACGCAGCTAACAGGGTGCTCGGGTCCAGTGGAGCGCTGCCGTACATCGAGAACATCGACTCCGATGCTGTCGCGCGGTATGCGGAACAGATCCAGATCGTCGATATGATCGGCAACACCTCCATGGACGACCTGAACGATGCTATCGAAGAGAACATCACCGACTGTCCGCCACCCATGGATGAGCCGTACATCGCCATCAAGATAGAGAAGGCGGGCGCCAAGGGGATCACGGTCGATGATTCCATCGCCGTCCACGCGACCCTTATAATGGACCCGTACGGCGAGACAGGTCCTCTGGAGGCATCCTGATGCTGTCATTCTCGAAGGAACAGGAGATAATGGACATCGCGGGCGTCCGCTTCGGCGGACAGCCTGGCGAGACCGCAACGGTCCTCATAGGCACCGTGTTCTACAGGAAGCAGTTCAAGAGCATCGATGCCGATGCGTTCTCCAAGGTCAAGGAACTGGTCGAGGAACAGGAGAGGTTCGCTGCTCTCACGGGCAACCCGTCCGTCGTGGACATATTCCTTGACGGACCTGATTTTGCCGATCGAATCGATTCGGTCGTCGGAGCGACCGACGGTCCGATCTCGCTCGACGTCCCCGAGGTCGAGCTCTGGCCCGATATCCTGGAGTACATCGACGACTCAGGGCTACTGGACAGGACCATTGCCAATTCCCTCAACATGGGACTGACGGAGGACACGATCAAGGCGTTCAGGGAACACACGCCCGCTTCGGCGATACTCCTGGGCTTCGATCCGAGCGACATGAGCTCGGACGGCAGGGTGACGATGATCCGCGATGGTGGTCGATACCACGAGACGGGACTACTGGACCTGGCGAGGGAGCTAGGGATGGCACCATTGCTCGACACCGCCGCCACGCCCTTCGACCACATGGCCGGAGAGACCGTCAGGGCGATCCCCGTGCTGAAGAACCTGTTCGGACTTCCCGTCGGATGCGCCATCCACAACACGGTCGAGTCGTGGCTCTGGATGCGCGAATACAGGAAGGAACATGGTATCACGTTCAGGATCTGCGACATGGGCGCGAACGTCCTTCCCATGGCCTTCGGCGCCGACTTCCTCGTTTACGGACCCATCGACAACGCGAGGTACATGTTCCCGCTCGCCGGGATGGTCGACAAGATGGTCTCAGAGGGCGCCGAGGACTACTTCGGAGTCGGCCCCCCCGAGGGGCATCCCCGGAGGGTCATGCCTTGAGGCTGACCACGACCGTCGTCGGTAGTTTTCCCTACAGACCGTCACCGCTGTCGCTCGACTCGATGCATGACGGTTCGGACCCGTTCATCACTGGAATTGAATACACGGTCCAGGCACAGCTCGACGCTGGGATCGACATCGTCTCGGATGGCCAGACCCGGGGGGGCATGATCAACATCTTCGCTTCGAAGCTCGGTGGACTCAGGATCAAGGGTAGACCGGAGGTCATCGGCGACATCGAGTACCGTGGACCGATCACGGTCGAGGACGTCGTTCTTTCCGACACGATCGCAAAAGGTTCGAACGCCAGGGCGAAGGGCGTCATCACCGGGCCCCATACCATGGCGATGTCAGTTGTTGACAAGCATTATGACGATCGGAAGGAAATGGCATTCGCGTTCGCGGAAGCGCTGAGGAAGGAGGTAATCGCCCTTGGCGATGTCGTCGACACGGTTCAGATAGACGAACCGTTCCTGTCGGTGGAGTATCCTGAGTACGCGAAGGAGCTCATCGAGATCATGTTCGACGGATTCGAGGGTGAGAGGGCATTGCACGTATGCGGCGACGTCTCGCCGATATTCGCCGATCTCATCGATTACCCCGTTGACATCCTCGACCACGAGTTTTATAAACAGGAACGTATCATGCCTCTTCTGAGGGAGCACGAACCGGCCCAGAGGATAGGGCTCGGCTCGGTCGCCTCC
The DNA here is from genome assembly GCA_028279595.1 of Thermoplasmatota archaeon. Classification (GTDB taxonomy): domain Archaea; phylum Thermoplasmatota; class JAKEGO01; order JAKEGO01; family JAKEGO01; genus JANQNK01. The sequence goes on along the minus strand of JANQNK010000020.1, from coordinate 386,513 downwards.
GACACCCCGGAGGTCGAACCGCTCGACGCCGTCGTGGCGCATATCAGGAAGGCGCTGGACATCCTTCCGCCGGAGCGGATCGTGCTCGATCCCGACTGCGGTCTCGGCGGTCTGCCGGAACCGTCAGCGCGGGGAAAACTAGAAGTCCTGGTGAGGGCTGCAAGAGAAGTGGAGAAGGAGGCCTGAGATGAACGAGGCGAGCATAAAGGAGATCGAAGCGACGCGGAACCCGAAACTCGTGTTCGACGAGAAGGGGTTCTTCGTGATCTACGTCAAGGACGGCGAGATCTGCGCCGAGCACTACCAGAACGTGACCCACTCCAACGACACCGTCGAGACAGGCAAGCTCGACACCATGGTCGTGGGACAGGCAGCTCTGGCCATGTGCCACACGATCATGCGAGAGGAACTCGTCTCCCGACTCGAGCACGCCGCTTACATCGGCCGTGAGCTCCAGAAGGCCGAGTTCGCCGCCAAGAACGGCCTCGAGTACGTCCAGGACGAAGAACTGCTTCTCAACGTCAAGAGGTGAAGGGGGTCGGATGGACCCCGTATCCCTGCCGGTCCTCGCTCTCATCGTTCTCAGTCTAGTCTACACCCTGAGACAGAAGGTTCCGTTCATATTCTTCATCGCGATAGTGAACTTCCTCATCTTCCTGTACTTCGTCGTCATGGTCGTCATGATGCCGGGAAGGCTGTGGTACCTGTACAACGACCTGGCACTGAGGCCCGAGACGGCGGTTGGGCCGAAGTTCTACACATTCGTTACGCACATGTTCCTACATGGCAGTCTGCTTCACATACTTGGCAACACGATATTCCTGGTCTTCTTCGGACTCCCGTTCGAGCAGAGGATAGGGACCAAGAAGATAGCGATCATCTACTTCGCATCAGGGATCATAGCTGGGGTCCTCGACACCGCCACATCCTTCAGCATCTTCGGCGACACACACGTTTTCCGCGTCGGAGCATCCGGTGCGATCTTCGGGCTGATGGGGGCATACCTGGCCACCTACCCGAACGACATGATACTCATGCCGTTGATAATCCTCGTCGAGGCACCGGTCTGGATGGGCGTGCTCGTCTACGGAGCCTTCGAGACATGGCTCGTCATTACCCTCAGGTCCGACGGCATCGGCCACATGGCCCACGTCGGCGGATTGGCGACAGGGATGGTCCTCGCCCCGATGATAGCGGGCGAATTGGCCGGGAAGAAGGTGATCTCAGTTCCAGCCCTGCATCGCCTGGCCAAGGGTCCGCGGGCGAAGGAGCTGATAGGCCACATAGAGTCCGAGGACATCGACGACGTCAGGGAAGCGTGGATAGATCAGTTCGCCGATGTTATTATCTGTCCCAGCTGCGGTGAGGACGTGGTCAAGGACGGGGACAAGTTCGGGTGCACGAAGTGTGGATGGGAGACCCGATTTCGTTTCAAGGCGAAGAGGAAGCGATTCTTCGGCTGAGCCCTCAGACACCGTAGAAGTATATTGATAACAATACCATCACGGCCAGTGCCAGGAGCCAAAGTAATCCGCGTGTCTTGAAATCATATCTCTCGGGTGGAAGAGGTCCCCAGAGACCCTCCTCGTCCGAGGTGTCGGGCTTCTTCGATGGGCTGACCGTCTTCGACCTTCCGCGCTTCACCGTCTTTCCCATCAGCGCATCATCTTCCTGCCGAACACGAGCACGAAGAGTGCGATCGTGAAGGCACCGATGAACGCCTCCGAAACGGCCAGCAATTGCCATTCCGTGAGCGGTGCGTAGTCGCCATACCCGAGCGTGGTGAAGGTGACGACGCTGAAATAGAGGCTTTCACGGAAATCCGCGTCGTAATCCTCGCCGTCCGGGCTGATCGCACCGACCGCATAGTACGCGACGGCGTAGATCAATACGATGGCGAAGGCGGACATTACCACGTTCCGCCATTTCTCGCCGTAACCAGTGACGATCGCCGAAAGCCAGAACGCTATCCATTTCGCAAGCCGATGCTGTTCGCGATAGCGCTTCCTCTTCATGCGCATCTCGCGGATGTAGAACTCTCCCGCCTTCTCGTAATCGCCCTCGTTGTTGAGGCTGTGCTTGATACGGCGATAGGTCCCTTCCGCATCCTTGTAGCCGTCCACGCGCTTCTTCGAGCCCATCTTCCCGCCGATCTCCAGCTCCTCGCGGATGATGTACCGGCCGTCAGAGACGGAAAGCCACTCGAGGAGTCGTCGTGGTCCAGTCCGCCCCTCGGGTGCATTCCAGAGGGAGTCTGAAAGGTAGGCGAACTCCATCCTCGATTCTGTGAAGAGAACGTTGTCCAGGATCACACCGTTGAAGGAGACATGCTGGATCGTCGAATGAGAGAAGTCACCATCCGGGAGGACGCATCCGTCGAACGAGCCGCCCTTCTCGAAATAGACATCCCTGAAGATGGCCTTCTTGAACGTAGGTTTGTTCGTCTCCCCGTCCGGTGAGAAGAAGGCACGGTCCATGAAGGACGTACCTGTGAAGTCGGCCTCATCGAATCGGGCTCCGTGGAAGTCGGCAGAGCCCTTGAACACGACGTTTCTGAACGAGCTCTGGCCAAGGAATTTCGCGTTGATGAATGACACGTTCCCTGAGATCTTCTTACCCGAGAGATCGACATCCTTGAGTACGAATCCGTCGAAGTTCAGATTGCCTCTATCGACAAGCTCGACGAACGATTCATTGACCTCTGGCCAACGATCCACTTTCTGCTTGGAAGATGCATGATAGATACAGTATTCGGACCCGTCCATGACGTCCCGGTCGCAGCCCCCGTACGCGCAGACCATCGGACGGTTATGGAACTTCCCATTTAACTCATTACCGTCTGCTCACTGAACGTAGTCTAGGACCTCCGATAGATGAGCTATCCTCGGTCCGGTCCACTCGACGGCGTCCTTCCTCTCGACGAAGTAGTCGTCACCGGGAGCCACTATGAGTATGGGTGTCATCCCCATCTCCTTTGCACCGGTGAGTTCACGGCTGGAGCCGTCGCCGATATAGAGACATCTGTCCGGCTCGACACCGAGCTGCTCGCAACAGAGGTTGTATATCTTGGGATCGGGTTTCTTCATCCCGACGGATGCGGAGAATATCGTCGAATCGAAGTACGGCGGGAACTCGGTCTCCTGCCACACGGTCGGGACCTCGATGGAACAGTCGGTGATGAGGCCGATCCTGTGTCCCATCTCCCTGAGTTCCGCCAGCGTCGAGATCGCGTCGGAACGTGGAGTGATCCAATGCCTGGTCCACTTGTGCCTCAGTTTGACGACCTCGTCCACCTGCTCCTGGGTCGGTTCAAGGCCGATCTCATTGGAGACATGCCAGATGTTCTCAGCCGTTGAGCTGAAGGCACCCGTCGTCCTGGGAATGAAGGACTCGATCCATGCCGCGAGGAACTGGTCGAATGAGGCGTCCAGGACCTCGGTCATCTCCGCTATCGTCTCGTGGTAGTCCTCGAACGTGAACGTGTCGATGAGCGTCCCGAAGAGATCGAAGATGACTGCGTCGTACTTCATCGCGTCGGCATGGCGGTGTCTGTATTAAAGTTGACCGGGGAGATGAGCGTAACTATGTGTTCTCCTCGTCAGTATCGAGCGGGTCCACGGGGATGGAGCCCATCACGGGCCCCTCCTCACCGACGATATCGTCCTCCATGAAATCCATGTCATCATCGACGACCTTCGCGTGGCGCTTCCTCTCGAATAGGAGCGACCGACGTCCCTTCTGCTTGACCTTGAGGAGCTTCCTCTCCCGGAGCCTCATAACATGGTAGCTGACGAGCTGATTGCTGATCCCGAGGGTCTTCGCGATCTCCTTCTGGGATATGCCAGGGTTCTCGCGGATGACGTGGAAGATATCGGCGCGCATCCCTGTGACAGGGATCGCTCCTCCATTCATCGGTGCAGGATAGAACCGAGTGTAGATGCCGTCACGCTGGATCCGGATGTACTTCTCGCGACCGAGCACCTGCACGTGGTAGGCGAACTGTCCATTGTGGAGACTGAGAGCCTTCCTGATCTGATTGAAGCTGGCACCTGGATTTGCGACAACGTAACCGTAGATCTGACCGCGTACGAAGTTGTCCAGGACCTTCTCGCCCTTCACCCGGGAGTACAACGGCATGAAGAGTGTCATGAGAGCGTATAATCCTATCTCGGTGCCGATGAGGATGCCGGCACCAATCATTATTCCAGCTCCCACGAAGACCCATACGATGCGCTCTGGGTCGTCGTCCTCGCTCTCGTCATCCAGGGTGATGGTCACTGGAGCATTGCCGGAGTTCACGATATCGTTGTCCTTGTCATAGCTCTTGGCAACGATGGTGAAGTTCACTGACCCTGTTGCGTCCGACGGGATCGACGCTGTGATGGTCGAGTATCCTGATCCGTCTGGGTGGATGAACAGGGTCGTTTTGGAGAAATTGATCCAACCCTTCGAACAAGATAGACGGATCGTCTGAGGCACGTTCCCGCTGTTCTTCACCTCGAGCTCGTACTCGATGTCGTCCCCCGGATCGGCACCGGGTGTGAGGCGGTCCAGAACTAGGGAAAACGAGTAGACCGCCTCACTGGTGGTGACAGACGTGCTGTCGGACACTATCGTCTCATTATCATGAACGATCTCGGCTTCGAAGGTGAAATCGCCAGTACCGTTGAGGGTGATGTTATGATCGAAGGTCAGGTTGCTATAACCAGAGTCTATTGTGAGGTCCTGTGTGAAGTTCTGGACCTCGTCGCCATCTAGAAGGACCTTCAAACGGATTGTGATGTTCGATTCGTGGGGGATACCGGAGTGGGTACCTAAAGAGATAGTGACTGTAATGGTCTCTCCGTCCACGAGATATCCATCGAAAGAAATATTTGACAACTCAATATCTATCCCATTTGAGGAGGCGAAGGTTTCAGTGAGTGGATATCTATCAATTGCATTTACATCGCCATTGATGTAATACGGTGTCTCTCCGATTCCGTCACCATCGATGTCGGTTCCGTTGTAATCGGACCAATAATTACCTAGACTACCATTATCCCAGTAGTTGTCTTCAACGTTGCATTTCGCTTGGACCCCTGATACATTGTTATCGATGATTAGGTTCCTATAGATTTGGTTATGGAATAGATAGTCTGCACTAGATCCGAGGGAATGCAATACGATACCTGGACCGCTGTTCGAAGATATGTAATTGTGGTAAATTGTATTATCATGGGCCCAGTTTTCATTACTAGCTCCGGTAACGAGAACTCCAATCCCGGTACCATTCTTGACGATGTTATTCATCACAGTGGCATTTGATGAATATCGTATCCAGATGCCATATCTTCCTGATCCAGTAATCGAATTATTACTGATCAATATCGTATCTGATCCATATGTAATATGAATTCCATCACGAGTACAATTTGAAATTGTGTTAAAGGAAATGAATGAGGATCGGCAGTTATCTAACGTGATTACAGATGTATTGACATTATCCATCTGATTCGAATATATGTTGATGTCCTCTGATTCTTCGATATATAATGGCCCGTGACCGTTTGATCCATTAACGAATATGTTATCCTGGATTAACCAACTGTTTGAGAATTGTATTTCGATTCCGAAGGTATATCCGTAAAGGTAGTTGTTCTCGAAACGAGATTCGTTTACGTATTTAAAGACGGCGAGGTTCCTACTTGACATTGAACAATTATTTACATTCAGATTTACCACGCCGACTGGACCTCTCCGGAGGTCTGCATACGTATCGAATGTCGTTGCTTGATAGAACACTTCGTCCTTCGAAAAGTTAAGATTACTTATCGTACAGTAATCAGCGTCAATCATGACTGTCGTTCCATTCTTCCATCCGATTATCCTTGAACTCGATCCATTTCCGATTAATTTCAGACTTCTATCTAAAACGAAATGCTCTCTGTAGATCCCAGAATATATCCGAAGGGTATCGCCACTACTCGCAGCAGCAACAGCATTTGTAATTGATCTGAAATCAGCCCAAGATCCGTTGTCATCGTCGACGGTCCAGGTCCTTGGTGTGCTGACGTTGGTCCTTGATCCGTTCGGTTCCATTAAGGGGAAGTAATCCACGGACCCAGTCGAATTATCGATATAGAACGGAGTATCGCCGATTCCGTCGTTATTTGAATCCTTTCCACCGTATGAAGACCAATAATTACCTTCAGATCCGTCATCCCATGTGGAGTTTCCTTCATAATCATGGACAGATTCTCCATACGGGAAATTGTTGTGATGTAGGACGTTTTGATAGCAGGATGGTGCGATGTCTATGACTGTCCCCGAACCGGCCTTGAAATTATTATGCGTGATGACCGAGCTGTTTGTGACCTCTAATTGAATGGCTAGATCGAAATCGACGTATGGTCGGAATGTATTGTTATTAATTGTCGTGCTTGTACAATTATCGAGCCACAATCCAAAATCGTAAAACGTTATGAACGCGTTATCATTGATGTGATTATCAGAAGAATCCTTGATGTGGATCCCATTGTGATAGTTTTTCTTCATTAGGTTATCTTGAATGATATTCCGATCCGATCTGTAAAGGAATATGTCATAGTAATATTGCCAGGTAATCTCGTTCTTCATGATCGTGTTATTGGTAGAGAATCCAAGTTGGATACCGATGCTTGACCCATTGATCTTACATTTTTTAATTGACACTTGGCTGGAATTTACCAATATTACCTGACCGTAGGTCCCGTTTATCTCTAGATTGGTTGCGTTTGAGATGTAATGGATCCGATGACCTTGGACTACGTTCGAGTCATCGATCCAGTGCGTATTCCAGTGTGAAAGTCTATCACCATGAATGTATATACCACTCCCGTAGACGAAATTGTTATTACGGATAACCGTTCGTTCCGATCTCTCCAGTTCGATGCCGATCACCGATTCATCGATGGTGTTATTCACCAATCGATTTCCATAGGACCTGGAAATGACAACACCCCTGTTATTGTCAAATAGATAGGTATCCCGGATTTCATTGTCCTGTGCTTCGTTGAGTAGATATATACCCCTTCCGAACTTCTGAATCCTGATATGTTCAACGATATTCGAATCTGAATGAATGACGAGTCCGTAATCGCCATGTCCTCCGGTTGCTGAAATTGTCAGGTTCGAGACTCGTATCGAATTATCGGTAAATGTCATCTGACCCGATAGCATGGTATCAGCGGACCCATTACCGATCAATTCTAGTGTTCTATTAATCTCTAGGGAATCGATCGAGTAATAACCATCGTATATCAAAATCCTGTCATTCTCATTTGCGTTCTCTATGGCATCAGGCACTCGTGTATAATCTGCCCATCTACCACCATCGTCATCAACGATGATTAGTGCGGGATTTTGCGTCTGATTCCCAGAACCATTCCCCGATCTGTCTATCGAACCGTTCCATGGATCCATCAAGGGATACCGATCTGTACCGTTCCCTGTTCCCCCCATGTAATAGGGCGTGTCCCCGATCCCATCGCCATCATCATCGCTACCGTCGTAGTCGGACCAGTAGTTACCTGCAGAACCATTGTCCCATAGGTTGTATGTCCCATTCTCCTGGTATACGAAGGTTGTGCTGTTCGACAGTGAATGGAAGTTGTTGTGATATATCTCGGTATCATCACAGATGTTGGTAAGATAAATCCCATAGGAGTCATCAACAAAGAACTCTGAGTCTTTGATCATATTCCCATTACCGTCGAGGAGCACCTGAATAGTACCACTACAATTGCTGAATGATCCGTTCGAAATTTCACAATCATCTCCGTCGATCCTGATGATCGACCTATTGCAGTCGGATATCGTGACGTTCGATATTGTGACAACGTCCATTCTGAGGTTGATGCCATCATCACCACATTTGGAGATTGTACAATCGATAATCGATACATCTTCTGTATCAATGGATAGCAGAATGCCGGTGTTTGTACAGTTTGAGATGGTGGAGTTAGTTATCCGGATCTTTCGTGCTCCATCGCCAACACTTATTCCGTCATCTATACTGTTGCGTACCGTTACACGGTCGATATCGATCATCCCTCCATCCTGCATGATGATACCATCATCGTTGACGAGAACACAATGGCTGATCGTTACCCAATATGATGTCTGAAGCCACATATGTTCAATAGTCGACTCTTCGACGGATACGTCCTCGCAGCGAACGAAGCGTAGATAATGGCCGGTTGTACTCATAACTGACAGGTTCGTACTCCTTTCAATGATGATGGTCTGTTCTTGCGCCGACCGGTTGTAGGATTGGTTGATCGATATCTGGAACGAATCTATAGTAACATTAGAGGAATCGTAAATCCGGATTGCTGCTGTATTGTCCTGGATATCGAAATTCGATATGGACACATTGTTGGATCCATTGATGTAGATACCAAACCGATTGTGACGTAACTCGATATTAGTAAGTTGAATCTCATCGGCAAATACCCCGATGCCCGCCGAATATTCCTCGCTCCCTGAATACGAAATGAACAGATCGGAAAGGATGCAGTAGTCGGCCTCAATCGTTATCGTGTTGTAGTTGTCGCCGGTTTGGTTACCGTCATTGACATCGCCATGGATGGTTGTAGAATTGGATCCATTACCAATGATAGAGAGTTGGTTATCGAGTACGATAGCCTCATCGTAATATCCTGAATACACACGGATCGTATCTCCATCGCTCGACGCATCGACCGCATCCTGGATGCTGTCGAAATCCCACCATGAACCCCAGTTATCGTCGACGATCCATGTGAAGGGTATTAACGATCCTTTCCAAGGATACATGAGGGGATATCGGTCCTGAACGTTGGCATTTCCGTCGATATCGTAAGCAGAATCTCCGATACCATCGTGGTCTGCGTCCCGACCCTTGTAATCGTGCCAATAATTGCCAGTGGTTCCGTTGTCCCATGCGCTGTTCACACCGTCATCATAACCCTGGGAAGTGGGTTTTCCGTTCTTCCAGAATATGTTATCATAGATCGTGGAATTGAAGGATACCTCCTTGGTCGGTTTTTCGAAAACAGCGAGACCATAATTCTGATTCTTCAAGATCTGATTATGGATCACCGAATTGTTGCCAGAGGGGAGGTGCTCAAGCCCATCGATCACGATCCCATATCGATCATTGTTCATGACTACGTTGTCGAAAACAACATTCCAGTGTGCGTCTCGGAAAACAGAGATCCCGCTCTCTTCATTATGGGTACAAGTATTGTTTGTAGCGTTATTGTAGCTTGAATCACTCATCCCGACCCCGATCAGGTTCGAATCACAGATGTTATCGAAAATCATATTATTGTGGGAATATGAAATTCCGATCCCCGCGCCACCATTCATATACACGTGATTCGAAAGGATACGGTTGTTCGTCCCAAGGCCAGTGAGTGCTAGTCCTTGGTCATTGGAATTGGATATGGTATTTCCCGAGACTGTGTTGTTGTTACAATATGTGGTCAACTTCAATCCTGTTCCGTACCGGTTCCCAACACCGATGGACCCGATTATCGTATTGTTGTGTATCAGGCTATCATTGAGGGTGATCACGAAGATACCTGCTAGTCGGTTGTCTATCAATGTGTTGTTCGAAATACTGATGCGATCCGAATAACCGACATAGATCCCACCGGTTGCATCGGTGATGTTCAGGTTCTCGATCTTGATATCGGTAGAGTTGAAGACGATCACTTGACCGGGATCGGTCGGGATCGAGCCTCCAACCTGGTCCTTAATATAGACCACAGGGCGTCCGTTCGCGGTATTAGAGGTATCGATGTCATGGTCCATGTACTCGAACTTCTGGTCCTTCACTCCGTATCCAGCAAATTCCAGACCACAGTTTATCATTGTATTGTTCCTATAATAGTTGTTGGTGGACCAGTCAATGTTGACAGCGATCTCTTCATCGATGAATGTACAGTTCTCGATCCGGTTGTTTGACGATCCTGAAATTGTTATTCCGATAGTGAGGTTTTCGAAGAGGACACGCTCTACCGTGAGATCATTGACGATTTCGTCGGGAGGTTCACCGTACAGGTATATGCCTGTGGAGTGATCACCCGTTACATCTGTCAACATCATATCGGATATCGTTACATTGTGGTGATTGACGTTGAATATCACATGATTGGTCCAATTTCGTACGATCCTGGTCTCGTTGGTACCGTTCCCGATTAGGCTGACGTTTATCTCTATCTCAATGTGACTTGAATATGTACCATTGAATATCCGGATCACATCCCCTTCACTTGATGCGTTTACAGCCTCCTGTATGTTGGAATAATCCGCCCACGCACCACCGTCATCATCGACAACGATGGTGTCTCCCGCCGCTTGCGGGAGAACCATCGCGAAACAGACGACGATAAACAATATCGCCAAAGTCCCCTTCATCTTGGACACCCTCATTGAAAATCCTAGGATTCAGGTAATAAAGGGTTTTATGGTTCAGTTCTTTGAATATAAGCCCATTTTCGCAAGAGAACAGTATATTTCGGCCTACCTATGAATATCAATGAAAGAAGAAAAAATGGCGCCGAGGGCCTCCACGGCCCTCCTGCTTGGGGGGGTTTCACTCGCCGAGAACGTCCGAGACGCCCTCGGCGGTCTCGATCATCCTGAACATGGTGTTCATCGCAGCCTTCAACCCTGTAATATCTGTACTAGAGACAGTAACAGTACCGGAATCGACGTCGACCTCGAGGGAGATCCTCTCATCGGTCTTCGCCTCCACAGCCAGGGCTGCAAGGATACCCTTGTCCTCGAGCTTCAAGGTGAGCCGGTTCACTCGGCCTGAAGGATCTTCTTCGTGCTGACCCTTTCCTTGTAGAAGATCTTGCATCCGCATTTCTCACATTGGAATCCCATCACGTGTATGGTGCTCGTGATCGGGGATCCACACTTGATGCAGTGATACATCTGCTCAGTCCTCGTACTTGACCCGGCCAAGGTTGGGGTTGTATGCTCCGCTCGCGAAGGTGAGGCCGCAGTGCCTGCAGTTCCAGATGGACGTCTCCACACGTTTCACGGACTTGTGGAGGCATCTGGGGCATGCGTGCCTCTTGACCTTCTTCGCTTCAAGAGCGGCGATCTGCTTGCGGATCTTCACCCCGTATTTGGGCCCGAAGCGCCCTGCGCTTCCTATCTTCTTGGTTCTCCGGGTCATTGTTTCAGCCCGACCAAATCCCTTATGTTATTTGAAACTTTCGCGTTGGTCTCGATTATCTGCGTCAGTTCCTGGCGGGTGAAGGAGCCTCCATGGCCCTTCTGCATGGCCCTCAGGTCGCCGTTCTCGTCGAACGTGGTGGTGATCCTGGCGTCAGCCACGACCTCCTCGACCGCTGTCGGGTCCACCACGATGCCGTGCCTCAGCTTGACGCTGGTGACCGGAATCGGATAGTTGACCACTGGCAGCGGGAAGTTCTCTCCCACGTCGTACTGTTCGGCCGGGACGGTGGCGTTCTTGAGAGCCAGCGTTCCTGCAAGGCCTGCGGCGGCGATCAGATTGCCGTCGAAGTTGATCGCGTGGATGTCTATGAAGACCATCCAGACCTTCTCGCCCTCCTCGATGCAGAGCTTCGAGATGTCGATTGTCCCTGCCTCGCGGATACCGCGATCGACTACACGGGCGATCTCGATCGCCGGGGGCCTCGGGGGACCGGTCTCGAAGTACTCGTACGCGAACGGGCGGAGCTCGGCCACGGTCATCATGACGCCCATTGCCGGTCTGTCGTTGAACGGCGAGCCAATGCCTATCTTGACGCCCACGATGACGTCCGCATTGCCCATCTTGACACGGGCGGATCCGTCCGCGGAAGTTATCGGATTTATCTCGTAGGATATCTCGCGGTTCTCGTCCAGTCCACGGCCGTCTGCGCGCTTTCCCTGCTTGACCAGATTGTAGATGTAATCCCTCTCGATGTCGGCGATGACCTCCTGTCTCATGCGCCCACCTCCGAATACTTGGCCTTGATGGCATCGACCTGCATTCCGTAGATCTCCTTTGCCGCATCCTCGATCAGGCCCATGGCCTTCTCGAACTCCGCGGTCGTCATGTGGCCGTCCATCTGGAGCAGCACGACCTCGCCGGAGTTCACGACCATGCCGATGGGCAGGTCGGCCTCTCCGAAGTTGTCCTCCTCCTTGGACAGGTCGAGGACGATCTCGCCGCCGACCTTGCCTGCGGCAACCGATGTCACGATGTCGCGCATCGGTATCCCGGCGTCGGCCATGGCGAGGCTCGCAGCGGTCAGTCCGACACACCTCGTGCCTGCGCTGGCTTGCAGGATCTCCACGTACACGTCGATGGTCGCTTTCGGGAACTGCTCGACGAACGTCACGTGTGTGAGCGCCTCCGAGAGCACCTTCGATATCTCCTGGGACCGCCTGTCGGGTCCGGGCCTCTTCCGGTCGCTGACCGAGAACGGGGCCATGTTGTAGGTCACCTGCACGAGCGCCCTCATCGGGTGCTGCTTGTGCTTCGGGTGAAGTTCCCTTGGCCCGTAGCAGGCAGCCATAACCTTGTTGTCGCCCCACTCCACCAGAGCGGAGCCGTCGGCGTTGGGTACGCCGCCTAGTTTCATCTTGATCGGTCGGAGCTCGTTCGGCTTCCGCCCGTCGAGTCGCTTGCCCTCATCATCGATGAAGGTCAGGTCTTCTCCTCCTCCTCCCATTTTCAATCACCTTCCTCTTCGAAAATCACTTCTTTCACTTCACTTTCTTCTTTGATGTCTTCGCTAATGTCATCTGCGGGTTCGCCGTCCGCGCCGACTATGGAAATGACCGGTTCTTCAGTCGTCTCCTCGGCGGGTGCCTCTTCGACGGTATCCTCGACGGTCTCTGCAGCTGGCTCCTCGACGGGTGCCGGCTCGTCTGTCTCCTCGACCGGCTCTTCCTTGGGCTCCTCGACCGGCTCGGGCTTTGCCTCCTCTCGGGGGCGCTCGTCCCTTCTGTCACGCCTGTCGTCCCTGCGATCGCGCCTGTCGTCCCTGCGGTCGCCGCGGCGGTCGTCGTGCTCCCTGTAGTCGCCCGAGGGCTCTCCTAGCCGGGACTTCAGGAACGCCTCGATCTCCGTGGTCAGGCCGGGCATGTGCGACATCGCCTCGATGCGATTGACGGCCTCCTCGAGTACCAGGATGTTCTCGTGCTTGCCATCCACCCACAGGCGGCCGTTCTGGCCCACGAATATCCTGCAGTTGGTGTAGGCCTTCAGCATCGAGAGCATCGAGCCCTTCTTGCCGATCACCCTGGGCACCTTCGACGGCGACATGGTGATGATGTGACCCGATTCCAGTCTCCTGAGGCCCTTCTCCTTCAACGAGACGTAGACCTTCCGGAGCTCTCCGACCTCCGATATCTTCGCGATTATCACGTCGCCGTTGTTTAGGTACCGGACGGTCTCTCCGAAATCCACCTTCCAGGGGCAGTCGTTCACGTGGAGCATCGCCGTGTACGGCGAGTTGATGTCCACGGTCCAGTAGCTCGGGGCGGTATCGGTTATGATCCCGATGATGAGGTCGTTCTTCCTCGGTTGGGGGACGTACCTGCCCCCCATGGGGATCAGGTTCATGTAGGCCCCTCTCTGGTTCCGGAGGCCGACGATGTTCGCGACGACGTCCTGTCCGTTCCAGAAGGTCCCGTTGCCCGCCTGCATCTTCTCGCCCGGCGGGTTCATGATGGTCCCGGGTACGGTTATATCCTTGTTACTTCTGCTCATAAATTCACCTTCGTTTCTCCAATATATGTTCGGTTCAAATATTCCTCAAATCTTCAATATTCAGTTTTCTTCCAGATTTCAACATTCAACATTTCATCATTGACATTAACGTATGATCTTGGTCTCGACGCTGCCCTTGGTCCGGCTGTTCAGCCTGTCGAAGAACTCGTCCTGGACCCCGGCTGGAATCTTGACGAGTCCGACCCACGAGCCGTCCTTCTGCCACTCCTCGCGCTGCACGTCGCCGTACTCCCTCATGTCGCCGTAAACGCGTGCCGCGTCCTCGGCCGGGAGCTTGACCGCGATGGTCAGCGATTCGATCTTGATCGGTAGAAGTGGCGATATCCCGGACATCACCGCGTCGATCTGCGTCTCCACGGGTTTGAAGGGATCGATCTGCACCTTCGCCTCCGAGATCGCGTTCTCGATCCGCTGCGGCGGGTGAGGGGTCATGGTCCTCGGGTTGATCGCGTTCCTCGTGATGTAGGTGACGATCTGCTTCCTCTTCTGCTCGAGCATCTCGCGCCTCTGCTTCGTTGTGAGATGGATCTCTCCCTCGCGGATGATCCGCTCTGCGACGACGAGGAACTCCTCCGTCTCGAATATCTTGTTGAGGGCCTCGGAGGAGGCGCGGTCCCCCTTCTTCACGTCCTTGAAGATGGCATCGACCGCAAGGACCTTCTCGAGGTCCACGTCGGAACCCTCGATGAGGTCCTTCGCAAGGTCGGGGTCGACGAGCACCTCGAAGCGCTCGCCGGAGGAATCGAAACGGGCTATGACGGCCTCGTCCAGAGGTCCACCTGACTCCTTGTCTCGACCGGGTCTCAGAACCATTCAGGCACCCCCTTGAACGATCACAGTCTATCGAGGTAGGTCTGGACCTCCCCGTTCGTGATCTTCCTGAACTCACCGTCGACCTCGACGAGGCCTATCTCAACGGCCTCAGCGTTCATTTCGGCCTCGGTGGACTCCTTCAGGGCGCCCAGCCCAAGCATTATCGCGTCGTCCCGGGACATGCCGTCCTTGTACTTCTCCTCGAATATCGCGAGGACGTTGTTGCGGGCGGCCCCGATGCTGCCGGCCTTGTAGGCCATCATGGCACCGCTCGGGTCCGTCTCGTACAGGTGCACGGTACCGTCGGGGTCCACGCCGCCTATGAGCAGCGCGATACCGAACGGTCGGACACCACCGTACTGGGTGTAGGACTGTTTGAAGTCGCAGATCTCCTTGACGAGCATCTCGACCGGTATCTCCTCGTTGTACCTGATCTTGTTCACCTGGCACACGACCCTGGCGCGCTCCACGAGCACGCGGGCGTCGGCCACGAGACCGGATGTCGCGCATCCGACGGTGTTGTCGATCTGGAACATCTTCTCGATCGAATGGGGCTCGATGAGATTGCTTGTGATCCTCTTGTCGATTATCAGGACGACTCCCTTGTCGTACTTCAGGCCGACCGTGGTGGTTCCTCTCTTCACGGCCTCCCTGGCATACTCCACCTGGAACAGGCGGCCGTCGGGCGAGAAAACCGTGATCGCCCTGTCATATGCCATCTGACCTCCTTGCATCATACGTATCTCTCCTTATCGGCCGTATGAAAGAGGACCCTCTAAATATACCTTTCCACGGAAACCGGACGGCCCTTGGCTATAAAAAGGCCGGGCCGATCCTACGGAACCGCCGGAACGAGGGTGGAACGACAGCCCGATATCATGGTCCATCAGAGGTCCTCGGGTCCGATTCTCGGATCGAGACCGATGGTTTTGCTGGATCGATACCGGGATCGGGCATTTCGAGGCCCGTCATTTCGTAATTAAGAGTGGGCCAGTACCGTAATTAAGCCGTTTTCCGGGTCTTTTTTAAATAACAAACCCTCATTTCGACATAATTCGTACCTCCCTGGACCCCGTTAATTAAGAGTTCCCGAACGTCGAATTTAGGGGGGCCAGTCATCGGAAGATTTAAATCCCCTGTTCCGCATTACGTAGCCAGTCATAAGACACAGAGGAGGTAAGAGTATGGCTATGGAGATAATATCGCTCGAGAACGCAAAGGACATCTGCCAGAAGAAGGGACTGAAACCCGGCAGGGTCAAGGGGACCGACGGAATCCAGTTCACGCGCGGGAACAACGCGCGTCTCGAGGAGATCTCGTGGGGCGAGTTCGAATCCTTCATGAGTGAGAGGAACCTCGCGATCTACGAGAGCAACGGCTGGATGAAGATAATGAAGAAGTAGACAGGCGGCCAATCCCGTCATCTGCTGACCAGGGTCGTTCGGACAGATGGAAGTAGATAGGTTCACGTACCATTTACCGGAGGAGTTCATAGCTCAGACTCCGGCGTCCCCGAGGGACTCATCCAGGCTTATGGTGGTCGATGACGGGATCCAACACCTAGTTTTCAGGGACATCGTAGACCTGCTGGACAGCGGAGACCTTGTCATCATCAATGACACCAGGGTAGTGCCTGCCAGGCTGGAGGGGACGAAGGACTCCGGTGGACGCTTGGAATTCCTGCTCCACAGGAGGACCGGAGACGCCTGGACGGCCCTCATCAAGGGTCGGCCGCGGATCGGTGCGACGGGGTCCATCGAGGACATCAGGTTCGAGATCGTCGGGAAGGAAGGGGACGAATGGACCGTCCGTACGGAACCAGCCATTGACATGAGTTCGCTGGAGTCCCTCGGGAACGTTCCCCTGCCGCCGTACATACACACCGACGACGGGGCCGGCGGATACCAGACCGTCTACGCTGAAAGGCCTGGCAGCATCGCCGCACCGACGGCTGGATTGCACTTCACGGACGGGATCCTTGGAAAATTGAGGGAGAAGGGCGTCGAGATAGGGGTCATCACGCTCCATATCGGACCAGGCACGTTCACTCCGGTGAGGTCCGAGATGGTAGAGGACCACGTGATGCAGGCCGAGGAGTACGAGATCAATGAGGGTGTCCTGGACGCCGTTTCGGGGTGTGACCGGCTCGTATGCGTCGGCACGTCCTCCGTGAGGGCCTTGGAAACGGCATTGAGCACCGGGAAACGGCAGGGTTCGGCGGACGTGTTCATCTATCCCGGCTACGAGTTCAGCGCCCCGATAGACATGTTCCTGACGAACTTCCACCTGCCGCGTTCAGCGCCGATCCTGATGACCGCGGCCATCGCGGGATGGGACAGGCTGAGGACGGCATACGAGACCGCCGTCAATGAGAGGTACAGGTTCTACAGCTTCGGCGACGCGATGATGATATTCCGTTAGCCCGGGACATCGGATGAGAAGGGTCACAACCGTCCAAACCCATAGAGAAATAATTTAAGAGGTAAATGGCAATAGAGGGTGCGGTGAAGGAATGCGGTGGACCGTCATCATCATGATACTCGCGATCACAGCGATACCCTCGGTCGTGGCCATCGACGACGTCGATTGGCCCGGTTTCGGACATGACAGCAGGCACACCTCCACCGCCTCGGTCGAGACCTCGATCCCCGAACCGGTCGAGCTCTGGGACAAGGACGACCCCGTATCGGGGCTTGCCGTCGCCCAGGGCAACTTCACCGACAACATCGATTTCATCAACGGGTCCGACGCGTCCGGGGTCCAGCCATTCCACGTCGCCTACGGCGTCGGCGGATTCCTGTACATAGTCGACGGACGGTCCGGCGACACCATGTGGCTCCTCGACGTGGACGAGATCGACGGGAACGGGACCGACAATGATATGTTCGTCTCGGGCCCCCTCGTGGCGGACGTCGACGACGATGGGACGCAGGACATCGTGTTCGGCACGACGGACGAGAACGACAAGGGTACGCTCTACGCCTACACCCCTTACATCATGTATGACGGTGACGATTTCAGCTGGTCCTCCAGCAACCATCAGGACGACCGGCTATGGCGGAAGAACCTCAATCTGCCCATAAACTACTCCAACCCGACCATGATGTCCGTGCAGGACGTCGGCGACGTGATCGCCATCGGCGCCGGGGACACATTATTCGTAGTTAAGGCGTGGAACAAGGACGAGGTCTGGAGCCTCGAGCTCGACGGCGAGGACGTCTCGACCCCCGCGGCCATGCCAAGCGGGTCCAGCAACGACATCGTCGCCACCTCCGTCGACTGGACCGGCGAGATGATATACTTCTACAGGTTCAACGCCAAATCCGGCTTCGAGAAGTTCTCGGAGTCGAAGACGATGACCGATTACGCGGGATCGGGCCACATCCCGCCCAGTCCGACGGTGCTCGACCTCGACAAGAACGCCTCCAACGGAAAGGAGGTGATCTTCCCGATACCGTTCCAGGACAGCGCCAACAACGGCGTCCTCTATGCCTACGACGACGAGATGGACCTCATGTGGACGACCGCCGTGAGCGGCGACATCGACGGACAGCTCGAGGCCACTCCGGCGGGGAGCGACCTGGACGGCGACGGGGACCTCGAGGTCGCTGTCATCGCATGGGACCGGAGCATCCAGGACTACAACGTCGACGTCACCGTCTGGGCCGGCGAGGATGGCGACATGATCTGGAGGGAGACCCTGAACTACTATTCGGGAAGCTCGTTCGACGAGGGGCGTGCCGTGTCGTCGCCTGTACTCATCGACGTCGACGGGGATGGGACCAAGGACATCGTGGGCGCACAGAGCAACACGCTATTCGTCCTTGACGGTGACAACGGGGACCTGCTTTTCGAGGACGACCTGCCCTACAGGCTGTGGGCCCAGCCGGCGGTCTTCAACATGGGCAACGACCTCTACTGCGAGCTGCTGGCTGGTAGCCTTCTGTTCACGCACGACATCGCCGACCTCAGGCCGGTCGACATCGAGATAGACCCGCCGACGACGGAGGAGGGATCCCCGGTCAACATCACGGCCATCATCGAGAACTCCGGCGGAAAGGAAGCTGACTCGGTCAAGGTCCACCTCATCGTGAACGGCGACCCGATCAAGAGCAAGACCATAGGACCCGGCGGGGGAGGCGACCGGAGGACCGTCAAGTACGATTGGCGCCCGAAGGCGAGCGGGACCTACGAGATCAAGATCGCAGTGGACCCGGAGCAGAACATCGATGAATCGGACGAGAGCAACAACAACATGACCACCACCATCGACGTCTCCCAGGTCCTTTACATCAATGTGACGCCATTGAACGCCTCGGTCGATCCCGAGGGCTCGGTGGACCTCACCGTGGACCTCGAGAACAGGGGTTCCGAACAGGTTAACGTCAACCTCTCGGCGGTCGGACCGGTCGACTGGACCACGGACCTCGATGACGACCATGTGGACATCCCGTCCGGCGGGAATGCAACGGTCAACCTCACCATCACGCCGGACCAGTCCTACGTCTCCGGCCTGTACAACATCACCGTCAGCGCCGAGACCGCACTTCTCAACAAGAACGAGACGGCCTTCGTATTCCTCGATCCGACCTACGACATGCGGTTCGGGTCCAACATATCGGGCGGCATTCCGTCGAACCAGACGGGCAACTTCACACTCGTCCTCTTCAACGACGGCAATGCCCCGGACAACGCGACCATAGTGGTGGACGCACCCGGCGCATGGGAAGGCGAGGCGCAGCAGCCAGTGGTGACAGTAGGCGCCTTCTCCTCCGCAGAGGTGGTGATCGACGTCACGGCTCCCGACATCGACGAGGGGACGGAGACCATCGGTGTCGAGGCGCAGTTCTCGTCCGGCACCACGGACGCCACCATCGATATCGAGATACAGGTCCCCGACTTCGAGGCCGAGTCGATCAGGTTCTACAGGGAGGACGGCGTTCGCGTCGGACCGGGGACATCGAAGCATCCGATAGCTGGACGTGAGACGAGGATATCCCTTTCGGCCTACTCGGGCGGAGAGATCGGCGGATGGACGCCGGTCACGCTCTTGATCGACGACGTCGAGACCGAGACCAAGGACGCCTTCATGCAGCTCGGCGAGTCGACGCTCGTCAATTTCACGGTCACGTTCGAGGGCGACGCGAACATCACCGTCGCGATAGACCCCAAGGACGACGTCCACGAGGTCCACGAATCTGACAACAACATCTCGGTCACCGTCGAGACGATCCCGTCCAACACGGACGCCGAGTACCACGTTATTGGTACCGTGTACCAGCCTGGAGGGAGCGAACCCGCTCCCAAGGCCCACGTCAACATCACCGTGGTCAGGACCGCCACCGAGATCAAGTTCCAGGCCGACGAGGACGGCGAGTTCGACATAGACCTGTCGGAGGTGATCTCGTCCTATCGGGAGGGTGAGGTCCTGAGGATCTACGCCAGCGACGGCATCAACCGCACGACGGAGCAGGTGGAGGTCATCGTGTTCTCCGAGGACGGCCCATGGGTGGGCGCCATCGAGCTCAACTTCAGCCAGTACTACTTCTACATGGAGATCGAAGGGGACGACCTCCAGTATGCCGATAACGGGGACGAGGTGGAGTTCGACTTCACGGTGGTGAACGAGGACGACAGGGAGAACAACATTACGTTCCAGATCATCGGATACGCCTCCTGGCCCGACGCGTTCATCACGGACGACGGGGACGAGGTGGACGGCGTCTCGCTGCCGGCATCGGGTTCGGTGGATCTCGTGATGCATATCCCGGTCTACGACGAGGCCGAGTCGGACAGCGAACCCTACAGCATCCTTCTCAACGGCCGTTCCGAGAGGGGGGAGGACAGGCCGCCGATAGAACTCCTCTTCAACGTGGTCGTCGTGCATCGGAGCGAGTTGACCTTCACCAAGGCGCCGGATGCCAGGCACTTCACTCCGAACGGCACCGTCGTCCCTTCCGAATTCAGCTGTGACAACGACGGGAACGGGGACGAGGAGCTGTCGGTGACGGTCGAGACCGACCTTAGCGGGAACTGGAGCTTCGAGCTCGTTCTCGAGGACAGTTACGAATCGCAGAACTTCACGAGGGACGACGACATCGAGTGGTTACTTCTGTACGGCGACTCCCTCGATTGGACATTCACACCCTACATCCCCGACGGGACATCGCTGGGCGATCACTGGTTCAACCTGACGATAGAGGCACTAAACGCGACCTACAATGCCAGCATCAAGGTCAGGGTACAGGCGGCAGACCTGACCGTGGTCACCGTCTATTCCGACGAGATGCTCCAGGTCGACAGCACCATCGAGGTGACCGTACTGGTCAGGAACTCCGGCAACCTTGCCGTGCTCTTCGACATCACCTTCGACTCCGAGTACACTGGTGGGAACGCGATCGACGAGTCCTCCGACCAGGAAAGGACCTTCGTTGCCGGGGGAACGGACCACCAGTGGACAGTATTCTGGGTCCCGAGGGAGACCGGGTCCCACCGCATCACGGTGGCGGTCGATCCGGATGACGAGATAGATGAGGACAACGAGGACAACAACGACTACTCGGTCACCCTGCGAGTGGTGGAGGAACAGCCCGATTTCAACGTCACC
This sequence comes from Thermoplasmatota archaeon, assembly GCA_028279595.1. Taxonomy (GTDB): domain Archaea; phylum Thermoplasmatota; class JAKEGO01; order JAKEGO01; family JAKEGO01; genus JANQNK01. Next base: position 365,325 of record JANQNK010000020.1, on the reverse strand, counting down.
TACATCGATGTCCTTTCGGACCCGGTGGTGGACAGCGAGGTCGAGATTCAGGTGACGGTCGAGAACTCGGGCGTTGTGGACTCCGAATACGTGGACGTGGTCCTTGTCGATTCCGCGACCGATGAGCAGCTCGACTCCGACAGGATCAAGCTGGAGGCAGGCGAGAGCGACACCATCAGCCTCTACTGGACCCCGAGGAAGGCCGGTGCTTACGACCTTGAGGCTATCGTCGACCCGGACGACGAGGTGAACGAGTCGTCGGAGAGGAACAACAAGAGGGGCATACGGCTGGACGTCGAGGAGGCCGAGGAGGACGGAACCAGCAACCTGACGTCATTGGCTATCCTGGCTGTCGCCGTGGTCATCCTCGCACTCCTGTTCGGCAGGCGACACATAACCCTTCCGAAGATCAAGGCCAAGGCTGCCGAGAAGGAGGCCGCCAAGGACGGCGAGACCGCCGAGGGAGAGGGGGAGCCGGCAGAAAAGGAGAAGGACGGAGAGGCCGGCGACGAGGTCCTCGAGATCGACGATTCAGGTATCGTCATCGTCGGTGAGGACGACTGATCGCAGTAACTGGTGTTGGAACTGAAATTCTCTATCCTGAGTCTCAGGACCGCCTGGGGATCGGAAGGAGCCGGCCGAACCTGAGCGGGCGCTTCGGATACTTTATGTTGAGCTCGCCCCAGCCTGGGCGGACGGGGTCCCTCATCGCGACGAACATGAACCAGAGAAGGAAGAGGACCATGATGGAGAGGAGCTGACCGAACTCCCAGAAGAACTGGTGGAAAGTGTTCCACGCGAAGTCCCAGCCGAAGGCCAGGGACAGCGGGTGGATCAGGAAGATCCTCAGTAGGTTCTCGAGGAAGATCAGTCCCACGAGGATGCCGGCCCACTTGAACTTCAGTCGCCACCTGACCCCTCCCACGAGGAGCACGAGCGTCGCAATGACGGCCATCTCCCTGAGTCCGGCGCAGATGCCGGTGATCTCGATCCCCTGGGCCCTCTCACCGTTTCCCTCCATGTCCGGATAATGAAGGACAGTGGGTTCGTCGAGGTACCTCTTGTTGTCCACCTCGATGGTGAACTCGAGCCGGACGCCGCTCGAGCCTGTATAAGCGTGTTGGATGACCTTGTTCCCCCGCATGACGGTCACGGTCATGTTGCCATTGCCGCCATCCATCTTCCTGACGTCCACCTGGAGTTCGTGGGTGTAGACGGTCACGTTCCTGTCTATCGGGGTCTCGATGAAGTATTCCCACGCATTGTAGGTAAGCGTCCCGTTGAGGTCGCCGTCGTACTCCACGATTATCCTGTGGTGGATGCCGACGTTCTCGTCGGAGTACTGGAGCTCGACGTCGTAACCCATCGCCCTCTGGAGGTCATAGACGATGCGGGTCTCGAAGGCCTGCAGTGGAAGCAGCGAGTTCTCGTCGTAGTACTCGTCCGAGACGAGCATGAGCGTCCCGATATTGACGACGAACAGTGCAGTGAGGATGATCACGAAGTTGGCGAAGAACTTGAAGGCTTCGCTGGAAGTGAGCTCACTCTTGCTGCCAGTCTTCTTCGCCATGTACCGATTTCATTCGCTTCAGGATATAAATATCTACTTGCGAAAATGGATCGATCGACAACACACGGAAAATTACTGGCCCGATCCATCGCATGCGAGGCGCATTGATGCAGGAAAGGACCGGCGTCCAGCGCCGGTCCACCGCGTAACGACAACATTTAAATCGGACCAGACCTTAGCCTTGAAAGATGAACTCCGCCGACCGACAGGTATTCAATCTGGGCATCCTCATCAGCATCATAGCGGTGCTTGGGGCGGCCGTGGCCGGCGGCGAGCTGGACCTTTCGGAATCCGACGGCGGGGGAGCCAACGGCGAGGGGGAGGACACCACCTACGAGACGTCGACCTCGGGCAACCTGCAGGAGGGCGACAGTGTTGAGATCCCCGTCGACCCCGACGGCATGACCGCGCTGATGGGGACGTTCATCCTCACCTGGGAGGACGAGGCCGACCTTCCATTGCACGAGAACGAACCTGACCGATTCTCGTTGAAGGTGGAGGCGCCGGACGGCGAGACCGTCGACGAGGACTCGGACGATGACGGCCACATCGCCATCGAGATCGATTTCGTCGATGAGAAGGGATACAAGGGTGAGTGGCTCGTTACCATAACCCTCGTGAATGCCGGTGACCAGACCTGGCTCGGAATCGGCCCGAACCCGCTGATCGGCGATGACGACAGCAATGACTATTCACTCGACGTCGAGATCGAGTGGCGCAACGATTGAGCCACAGGGAAAATTCTTCTCAGGACAGGTTATCCACGATCGAATCCACCGGAACGGTAGTCTGCTCCTTCGTCGCGAGGTCCTTGACAGTGACCGTGTTCGCAGCGAGTTCGTCCTCGCCGATCAATATCACGGATGAACAGCCCCGGTCGAGGGCAGCCTTTATCGCTTTGTTCGGACGCGCCGAACCAAGTCCGATGTCTGTCGGGATGCCAGCAGTTCTTAGCCTCTGGCCAACGGACAGCGCGACCGGGATCGCCGCATCGTCGAGCGCGGCGATGTAGACGTTGGCGATCGGACCTACGGCATCGTCCTTCTCCCTGGCCAGGATCAGACGGTCGATCCCCATGGCGAAACCGGTGGCCTTCAGGCCCTCGATCCCGACGACGCCTCCCAGGTCGTACGAGCCGCCGCCGCACACCTGCTTCTCGGCTCCGAGCGCTGGTGCGTCGGCCTCGAAGACGATACCATTGTAGTAATCGAGTCCTCGGGCGATGCCGACATCGAATTCGTAGTTGACGTCCATCGCATCGAGGATGCCGGTCAGCTCGTCGTACTCTGCCATCACGTCGTCTCCGACGATGCTCCTGACCTCGTCGATGCGTGAGTCGAGGATCGCATCTGCCCTGTCAGGAAGGACGGCCTTAAGCCCGGGGTCCTTCTTGTCGATGAGACGCATCACCTCGGGCGTTGCATCGTCCCCGAGGATCGCTCGGAGGACCCTCAGGTCGCCGATGCGGAAGACGTACTCGTCTAGACCGACCGCCGCGATGTTCCGGAAGGCCATTCCGATGAGGTCAGCGTTCGCCGCCGGTGAGTCGTTGCCGATAACCTCGGCACCGAACTGTGCGAACTCCCGGTAGCGTCCCTTCTGGGGGCGCTCGTACCTGTAGCAGTTCCCGAAGTAGAAGAGCTTGAGCGGTTTCGGGATCGAGCGCATCTCGGCGCTGTACATCCGCGCCACCGATGCCGTGAGTTCGGGCCTCAGTGCCAGCAGCCGCCCGCCCCTGTCCTCGAATGTGTACATCTGGTCGACGACCTCGGGGCCTGACCTGGCGATGAAGAGTTCGGCGAGCTCGAATGTGGGTGTCTCCACCTCGCGGTAACCGAAGAGCTTCGCCGTCTCGCGAAGCGCTCCGTAGGTGCGCACTCTCTCCTCCTTCTCGTCCGGGAGGAAGTCCCTGGTTCCGCGGGGCTTCGATATCATCGCAAGGTCATGCCGGCTGTTACGTTAAAAGGTTTTGGGAGACTGTAATCCAAAGGATGTAGATCCACTTGGCCGGCGGATCCCATCCAGGTACGTGGGAGCCGGCGTCGATCTAGGATTGTACTCATCCGGCGCGGGTGGGGGGCTGTCCTCTCTTCCCCTTCAGATCGGGACCGATCGCCCGCTTCCATTTCTTCTTGGCTCCCATGTACTCCGGAAGGATTATCCCGGTCCTTACGCGCTCGCCCCATCTGAACTCCCAGGGCTTCCTGCGCATTATCCTGACGAGTCTTCGTAGGAAGCGCTTGGCGTCCTGCGGGTCCTCGATCATCTGAAGGTAGATGAAGTGCAGCGTACCGGAATGGGATGGTCTGGTATCGTATACGTCGATTATCATCTCGGAAGGCTTGGTCACGTAGAATCGGAAGGTGTACGCGGCCTCGGGGATCGGCAGTATGACATGAAACCGGGTGTAGTTCTGGTATGTCTTGTCTCGCCGGAACTCGTAGTCGAGCTCCTTGAGGACGCGGAGGACCTTCCGGGCCATAACGTTTGAGGGTTCGGAGACTGGAGCCTTCCACTTCTTCATCGACTACCTCCGCGGGCGGTGGTTGTCGGCCTCGCGCTTGTCGTGGTCCTTCCTGACCTGAGTCTCGATGGCCTCGAGGCACTCGTCGAGGGCCACCAGCAGGTTCCATCCCGACCTGAATGCGGTGAAGAGTGTCCTCTCGGCGTTTAGCCTGACCCTGACCTCGTAGAAGCCGTGCCCCTCCTCCGAGGGATTGCCGTGCTCCCCGATATGGGTGATTATGGTCTCCGGTCTCGAGAAGGACGAGATCCGCTCGATGAGACGTCCGATGATCTCGTACATCGCATCGTATATCTCGGGCTCGGCCTCGATGCCAGTGATCTGGACGAGGACTTCCTCCCTTTCCCTGTACCTCGCCACGAACTCGACGAGATCGTAGTGCGTAATGACGCCGACGAGGGTCTCCTTCCTCATGACCGGGAGCATCGATACATCGCTCTCGATCATGCGGTCCATGACGGTCCCGAGGTTCGCACCCTCGGCGACCGTTATCGGCGGGTTCATGAGGCCCTTGATCTGGGGCGACATCTTGCTCTCCTTGCCCTTGCTGAGTATGGGCGACCTCTCGGTGGGCCTGATGAGCGCCGAGGATATGTCCTTCACGCCGACGACCCCTACCAGCAGGTCGTCCTCGACGACCGGTAGGTTCCTCTCGTCGAGCCGCTTGATCACCGCCAGGGCAGCCGCGATGTCATCGTCCGGGGAGACCGTCTTGGGTTCCGGGGTCATGATCTCGGCCACGGGGACGGTCCGGACGCCCGCTATCCTGCTCGCGAAGTTGACGAGGTCCGTCCTCGAGACGATACCGACGAGGCGTCCCTTCTCGACTACCGGGAGCGCTCGCAGCTCGTGCTGGATCAGATGGTCAGCGACCTCGACCAGCGGTGTCGACGGCTCCACGTCCGGCGGCACGAACATAACATGCTTCGCCTTGGTGCCACCCTGATGGCGCCTGTGCTTGACCAGGACGTGATAGTCTACCATTCCGCGCACACGATTCTTCTCGTCGACGATGGGCACCTGCGAGATGTCCTTGGCGCCCATGCGCCCCACTATGGACGCAAGGGGCTCGTCCTCGTTGCCCGTTATCACATCTACGGTCATGACGTCCTCTGATGTTCCTACTCTGATCTTGTCCTCCATGTGGATCAAACCTCCAGGACCCTCACCTCTTCCCCGTCGGCGACGATGGCCACGTCGGCCATCCCGACGAAGAGTCCGCATTCGAGCACTCCGGGGATCCCGAGCAACCTGGCCTCCAGGCCGCGGGGGTCCTCGATCCGCCCGAACGCGCAATCGATTATGTTGTTACCGTTATCGGTCAAGTATGTTGTCCCATCCCTCTCCCGGACCGTGGCAGGGCATCCGAGGTTCTCGAGCTCGCTTCTCGTTCGCTCGATCCCGAAGGGGAGGACCTCCACGGGAAGGGGGAATTCACCGAGCAGGTCGACGGTCTTGCTGCCGTCGGCGATTATCACGACCTCGAGGGATGCGTCGGCGACGATCTTCTCCCGCAGGAGCGCTCCGCCCCCGCCCTTGATAAGGTCCAGTTGCGGGGATATTTCGTCGGCGCCGTCTATGTCGAGGTCCAGGACGGGATGCTCCGAAAGGTCGGTCAGTGGTATGCCGAGCTCGGCCGCCATGGTCTCCGATCCCTGCGACGTCGGGACGCCTATGACCTCGAGCTCCTCCTCGGATATCCGCTCAGCAAGCTTCTCCAGAAAGAATCGTACAGTGCTGCCTGTTCCGAGTCCGATGACGGTCCCGTCCGCAACGCGGTCGCACGCGGAGTGCGCTGCGACCCTCTTCTCGTTTTCCATGGATCTCCCGTCTCACTCGAGCTCTGCCAGCAGATCGTCGTCCATGTCCTCGATGTCGAGGTCCATGTCGTCCAGGTCGAGGTCCCCGAGGTCGACGTCTCCCAGGTCGTCCTCCGCGGGTTCCTCCTTCTTCTCATCCTTGGCCTTCTCGGCCTCCTCGGCGTCGTACTGCGCCGCGAGATCGTCGGCCTCGGCCTCGAGATCTAGGTCGTCGACGTCGATGTCCATCTCGTCGAGGTCCCCGAGATCGACCTCATCGAGGTCGTCCTCCTCGGGCGCCTCGATGGTGTCCTCGACTGCCGTCTCGAGCTCCTTGACGCGCTCGGTGATCTCGGTCTCCTCCTCCTCGAGCTCCTTCGCCCTCTCCGGGGCCTTCTCCCTGTCGGCCGCCGCGCGTCCGACGCGGGCTTTCAGGAGCTTCTCGTTCTCGACGAGGTAGGCCTGGAGCGTCTCCAGCTTCTCCTTGAGCTGCAGCGATTCGGCCTCCCTCTTGCCGAGGGCGGCCATGAGCTCCTCGCGGTCAGCCTTAGATTTCGAGAGGGCGCCCCTGGCCTTCTTGACGACGCCGCTCTGCTTCTTGGCGACCTCGCGCTCCTTCTTGAGCTCGGCCTGGAGCTTCGCGATCTGCTTCTTGAACTTGGCCTCGATCTCCGACTTCTCCTTGTCTATCTCCTGCTCGGCGATCTGCCTTGCGGAAAGAAGTGTGTCGAGCTCCTTCTCCTTGTCCTTTACGTCTGCGGAGGCGGATTCGAACTCCTTGCGAAGCTTCTTCTCCATCTTCTTCATCTCGGCCTCCCTCTTCTCCAGGGCTGCCTGGCGCTTCCGCACTGCCGCAGTGGTCACCTTGAGTTCCTCGAGCTTGTCCTCCAGCGCCTTCGACTTATCGGTGATGGCGGACTCCATGTCCTTCACCGACTTGCCCTTGTCCTCGATGCCCTTCAGGTGCTTCTCAGCCTCCATGAAGCGCCTGTCGGACTCCTCTACGCGCTGGGTTACCTGCTTCTTCTTGAGCTCGAGCTCCTTGTCCAGGAGTTCCTGCTCCCGCTCCTTCCGGAGAATGTTCTCCTCCCGGGCGGCGAGCTCCTTCTTCACAGCGTCCTCGGCCTCCTCGAAGTTGTCGAGCATGGCCTCGATGTGGTGGAATATCTCGAGCTTCCTGTGAATGTCCGGATCGAAGTCCATCAGGATGTCCGGGGACAGTTTCATGATGGCCTTCAGATGATCGTCCTTTACAACGTCCTTGATGTCCTGAAGGGCGTCCTCGGCCTCCTCGGCCTTGGGTTCGGGCGGCTCCTCGACGACCTCGACCACCTCGACCGCGGCCACATCCGCCTTGGGCCTCCTGACCTTGCCCTTCTTGACCGGCTTGCCCTTCGCCATCTTCTTCTTAGGCTTCTCGGGCTCCGGTGCGGGCTTCGGGGCCTTCTTCTTCTTTTTCTTCTTCACCGGAGCGGGTACTGGTTCGGGTTCGGGTTCCGGCTCCTTCGGTGCCTTCTTCACCTTTGCCTTCTTTGGCTCGGGCGCTGGCTCCTCAGGTTCCTCCTCGGGTTCGGGCTCCGGTTCCGGCTCCTTCTCGACCGGTTTCGGCGCCTTTTTCTTCTTCTTCTTGACGGGAGCGGGAGCTGGCTCGGGTTCAGGTTCTGGCTCGGGTTTGGGGGCCTTCTTCTTCTTGGCCGGCTTCTCCTTCTTCTTCACCGGCGCTGGCTCCTCGCCTCCTTCGGAGGGCCAGTCCTCCTCGGGAAGCTTCTTCTTCATCGCCTCGAGGCCAGAGATCGCCTTCTCGTGGTCTGCGTCGAGCGAGATCGCCTTGGAATAGTTCTCGGCCGCATTCTTCCAATCCTTGAGTTTCCGGTAGATGTGGCCCTTGTTCGTGTATCCCTCCGGGGTCTCTATTACCCCGAGCGACTCGTCCACGAACTCCATCGCCTCGTCGTACTCCTCAGCTTTCGCGTGCTCAACGGCCTTTTTCAGAAGCTCCTTAGCCTCGGACTTGGATGCCATGTTCCCCCTCTCTCCGGTATTTTTGATGTGGACAGTGATAGTCCCGCCTGGTCGATGCGCTATCCTTATCAAAGGGATGGTAAGCGTGTTTTTTAACCTTTCGCCCGGCAGATGCCCGATTTCCTCCGAAAAAGGCCTGAAAATCGACATTCGAACATCGAGTCCGTAACTCTTGCCCGGAAAGTGAGGATCAGTGGGTTCGGGGTACATCAAGACGGTGCCTGACGGACACCTTCAGTGGACCCATTCCATAGGTTAATCCTTTATTAATGAATAGTGTTACCGGACTCGATGGTCAAGGAACAGGGATCGCTCGTCGATATGATCGAGAAGGACGCCCTTGGCACGATCGAGGAGGCCCGATCGAGGGCCGGAAGCCTGATCGAGGAGGCCCGCTCCGTGGCGGAGAAGGAGGCGGACGGGATCGTCTCGCAGGCACGCGAATCGTCCAGGAAGAGGTCGGCAGAGGCCGAGCACAACGGCTCCGAGGATGCCAGGTCCGTTCGCGAGAAGGGGGAGTCGACCGCATCCTCCGTGGTCCGCGCGGGTTCCAGGGCCGTTGACACCATGTCCGACATCGTGGTCGACGAGGTGCTGGGATCGATATGATACCGGAGAGGATGCTCTACGTCAGGATAGCCGTTCCACGTTCGAAGGTACAGCCAGTGCTGTCGCACCTGCACGAGAAGGGCATCATGGAGATCGAGGTTGCCGAGGGAGAGGCGCCGGAACTCCACTCCCAGCTTGTAAAGACCAGGAAGCGGATCGCGACGCTCGTCAACGCATCGAGACCCAGGCCGGCGGACAGGAAGGAGGCCATGAGGTCCATCCTGCTTCCCGAGCCCATCGTACCCAAGGGATCGCCGTTCACAACCCCCGACAGGGTCCTCGAGCAGGGGGCCCGGGTCGCCGACGACCTCGACTGGGCCATTGCGGCCCACTCGCGCCTGAAGGAGCTGAGGTCGAAGCGACGCGAGCTTGACGAGGAGCTCGATGCCATCAAGCCGGTGCTCGGAGCGCCGGTCCGGCTGTCCGAGGTCGGTGAGAGGAGAGGCTACTCACTAGCATTCATAAGACCAGGGGAGACCGTTCCTGAGGAGGCGGTATGGACCTCGGACGACGGCGCGGTCTCGCTGATAGCTGTCAGGGACAGGAAGGCGCTGGCCGGATTCGACCGGCTCGAGTTTCCTACCGCTCCGGCACTTCCTTCCGACCGTGCGATGGAGCTCGCCAAGGAGATCGAGTCCGCCAAGGAGGAGATCGGAAGGCTGAAGGAGGAGCTTTCGGCTCTACAGCCGGACCACGGCCGCTTCCTCGCTCTCAGGGAACAGCTCGCCATGGCCGCCAAACAGGTCGCCGCCGTGGGCACCCTGTCAGAGGGGAGATACACTTACGAGATAACCGGATGGGCCGCTGCCCGGGACGCAGACCGCCTCGAGCGGTCCGTCAGGCGGGCGAGCAAGGGTCTGGCTCACGTCGACCTCAGCGAGAGGGAGGACGCCCCCACCTACATACGGAACCCCGGATGGGCGCGACCGTTCGAGGGTATCGTGAGCCTCTACGGCACACCGTCGAGGAACGAGGTGGACCCGACGGTCCTCACGGCGATGACGTTCATACTGATATTCGGGATAATGCTGGGCGACCTGGGCTATGGCCTGATAATCCTCGGGCTCTCCATCTACGGATACAGGGTCATCGGAAGGTCCAGTCCGGCGATGAAGGGCGCATCGATCCTAGGGATAGAGCTCGGGGCATCCACGGCCATCGTCGGTTTCCTGACTGGGTCCTTCTTCGGAGACCTGCACAGCGCCGTCTTCGGACGGGACCAGCTCTACCACCTGGAGATAGGCGGGATCGTCCTTCCGATAGACCTCATCGAGAACGTCACCGGACTCATCGTCCTGTCCATACTCATCGGGGCGATCATGCTCTACGTGAGCGTCATCCTCGGCGGGATCAACGACCTAAGGAGCGGGAAGAGGAAGGACTTCGTGCTGAAGCGGGTCTCGTGGATAGTGCTGCTCCCCGCGGGGATACTGCTCATCACCATCTTCCTGTTCGAGGCGTCGTATCCGCCCGCTGTCGAGACGGCGGCCCTGTTCATGACACTGGCGATGATATGTCTCATACTGGTGGACGTCGCATTCTTCTTCCTGTTCGAGGTGACAGGAATGCTCGGAGACGCGCTGTCGTTCATCAGGATAATGGCCCTCGGCCTGGCGACCATGCTCCTCGCCATGGCGCTGAACTCCTTCGCCCTGACCATGGGGGGAATGCTTCCCATCGGTCTCTCGGCGATAGTCATCACGATCCTTTTGATAGGCGGACACCTGGGGAACCTGGCCCTGCAGGCGCTGGGAGCGGGTGTCCATTCACTGAGGCTCCAGTTCGTGGAGTTCTACAAGCGGTTCTACGAGGGCGAGGGACGCCAGTTCGAACCGTTTCACGCTCAGAGACTTTACACCAAGGTTGAATTCGAGGAGGGAAACAAATGAAGGGTTTGAGATGCCTTGTGCTGGCGCTGTTGCTCGTCATGATGCTGCCCCTTGCGGCGGCCGTCGACATAATGGTCGGCGATACAGTGACCGAGGACGTCGACAGCATCGAAGTGGATGTCGAGAAGAACGTCGTGTTCATGGCTCCAGACGGAGGTTTGAACGCCACCTACATGTGGGATTTCGGGGATGGTGACACCGCGTCTGGGGAGACCGTGACGCACAGGTACACCTCGGGCGGGACCTACCTGGTGTCGCTCGTGATATCAAACGCGACCGGCGAGTACGCGAGCGTCGTCGAGGTGCAGGTGGCAGGACCGACGGAACTGCAGAACATGTCGCTCATCGCGATCGGATTGATGATGGCGATCGCCGGCATCGCGTCCGCGATGGGGCTCGCCATCGCAGGAACCTCCGCGATGGCGCTGTCAGCAGAGAAGGAGGTCGGCCTCGGCCGGATCCTCATGCTCTCCGCACTGCCGTTCACGCAGGTCATCTACGCGTTCGCGATCGCCTTCTTCATACTGATGGGCGTCGGGCTCATCGGCGGGGCCGGCGTGCCTCCGGACGTTGCCATGAACTCGGGTTCGTGGGTAGCGCTGTTCGGCATCGCGCTGATCGTCGGGATCACCGGCGTGTCCGCCATCCCGCAGGGCATATCCGCGGGCGCCTCCCTCAGCGCCATCGGCAAGAGGGAGAAGGCCTTCTCCGGCGGGCTGATCATCTCCGCGATGCCAGAGGCCGTCGCGATGTTCGGCTTCGTGCTCGGATTGCTAGCGATCATAGGTCTAGGCCTGTTCTGAGGGTGCCGTAGATGGGGCTCGATGAGCTGAAGCGGCACCTGGAGGCGCAGGCAAGGGAGGAGGCCGATGGTATCCTCAACGAGGCGAGGACAGCGGCCGACTCCGTGAGGGAAGAGATACTCGAGAGGGCGCGTACCGAGGCCGAGGCCTTCGAGGACAGCGTCGTCGAGGCCGAGCGGAGGGCCCGCGGCGTCGTCGTCCAGGCCCGGGCCGAGGCGTCGAGGACGGTCAGCAGGGCATTCGACGAGGTCCTCTCGCTGACGGTTGAGAGGTCCCTCGAGAGGTTATCTGACCTCCACGAAGAGAAGTATCGCGCCTACATCGAGAGATGTCTCGCCGTGGGCGACGAACTCTTGGGCGATTACGAGGTCTCGGTCTGCCGTTCGGCGGACTTCGAGCTCCTCGAATCCTTCGGAAAGCATGTCACGGGGACGGTGGAAGGGGCCGGTGGGATCCTCCTCAGCACCGGCGACGGAAAGGTCCTCGACCTGCGTTTCGACACGATCGTCGAAGAGATGAGACCGCGCATCCGCGAGATCATCCAGGCCCAGGTCTCGGAGGGCGGCGATGACTGATATCCTGACGATCGCGGCCGTCATCGGCATACCATCCGCCGTCATGATAGTGCTGCTCGTCAGGTACTTCTCGATCAAGCTGATCTATCTGAACACCAGGTTCAATGTCATAGGGAACCCGAACATGTCCTCCACGAGGCTCGCCGACGCGCTTGCGACAGGCGACCGTAGGGAGGCTGCAAAGAGGCTCGCCACCAGGTACTTCCCGATAGAGGACGCCGCCGGGATCGACGAAGCGGACTCCCGGATGAAGCAGGCGAACCGCGAACTGCTCGGAGAGGCCCTCGAGGTCGTTCCCAAGCGCGTACGGCCGTTCTACCAGGTCATGATGATGTCCCACGAGATCGACGAGGTCAGGGACGCATGTGCGACCCTCGAGGACGGCAACGAGGTGACCATCGACCCGGTTGGCAGGATCGACAGCACGCTTGCAGGCAAGATGTCCAGGAGCGAGACCGCCGGCGAACTGATGTCGATGTATCTGGCGGAGATCGGCGAGGTCGTCGACGAACCCAGGGACGCTGACCTCGACGCCGCGTACCTCAGGGCCATGGCCCGAGCGTCGGGAAGGCTGCGTGGCATATCCGGACGCCCGCTGCGCGATATCCTTACTGCAAGGATCGATTCCGAACTGGTCCTCCTCGCGATAAGGATGCATCTCCATGGTACTGGAGACAAGCTAGCTGAACTAGATATCCCCGAGGGGGACACGGTGGCTCCGTGGATGCTGACCGAGATCGCGTCGGACCCATCGAAGGGCGTCGGCTCGCTTGCTGGAACCGACCTCGACGGGATATCCGAGCTGAAGGACCCCGTGGAGATCGAGCGGGCATTGCATCGGACCACCTTCGACATGGCCGAGAGGGTCTACACCCGACGGTTCATGTCCATCGGTCCGCTGACCAGGTTCCTGCTCTTCCGGGAGTTCGAGACCGCCAATGTCAGGGCGGTGCTCATGGGTGCGGCAGCGGGAATGGAATGGACGGCCGTCGAACGCGCTACCATCACGGAGGAGGCCGCATGAGGATAGCCGTGATAGGGAGCAGGACCATGGCGACGGCGTTCAGGCTGGGCGGAGTGGCAGACGTGACCGAGGTCCAGGACGGAGCGAACGTCGACGGCGATCTGGCACGGACGAGGTTCAAGGAGCTCATCGGCAACGCCGAGGTCGGGATGATAGTGATCTCCGAGTCGGCCGCCGGTGCGATAAGGAAGGACATAGACAGATTTCACGATCAAAAGAGGATGCTACCGCTCCTCCTGGAGCTGCCCGACGAGGGCGGCGAGGAGGAGGACAGGATGGCCAAGGTCATCCGCCGGGCGGTGGGCATCGATGTGACAAGGTGATGACATGGCAGGAAGGATAGTGTTCATCGCGGGTCCCGTGGTGAAGGCCGAGGGAATGACAGGCTCCAGGATGTACGACGTCGTGGCGGTCGGTGAGCAGGGACTCATCGGCGAGATCATAGGTCTGGAGCGCGACATCGCGACCATACAGGTCTACGAGGACACGAGCGGCATAGGTCCTGGCGACGTGGTGGAGACAACCGGGGAACAGCTCTCCGTCGAGCTCGGACCCGGCCTGATCGGTACGATCTATGACGGTATCCAGCGGCCGCTGGCGGACATCAAGGAGCTGACGGGCGAGTACATCGATCGCGGTGTGAACGTCTCGCCGCTGAACAGGGACCACATGTGGCACTTCACGCCGTCCGCGTCCGTCGGGGACGAGGTCTCAGGCAATGCGATCCTCGGAAAGGTCCAGGAATCACCGGTCGTCGAGCACAGGATAATGGTCCCTCCCGGCGTTAGCGGAAGGGTAGGATTCATCGCGTCAGCCGGTGAATATTCCATCGACGACGTCGTTGCGCGGGTCGGCAAGACGGAGATCAAGCTCTCTCAGAGATGGCCCGTAAGGCGCGAGCGTCCGTATCTCAAGAAGTTCGATCCATTCCTACCGCTGATAACGGGTCAGCGCGTGTTCGACACGTTCTTCCCGATTGCGAAGGGCGGGACCGCTGCCATTCCCGGAGGTTTCGGAACGGGCAAGACCGTCAGCCAGCATCAGCTGGCGAAGTGGAGCGACGCCGAGATAGTGGTCTACGTCGGATGCGGCGAGCGCGGGAACGAGATGACAGAGGTGCTCGACGAGTTCCCGGAACTCGAGGACCCGAGGACCGGCGAGAAGCTCATGGCAAGGACGATACTCATCGCCAATACATCGAACATGCCAGTGGCTGCACGCGAGGCTTCCATCTACACTGGTATCACGATAGCCGAGTACTTCCGCGACATGGGCTACAACGTCGCCCTGATGGCTGACTCGACGTCCCGATGGGCCGAGGCCCTGAGGGAGATCTCGGGCCGTCTCGAGGAGATGCCCGGCGAGGAGGGTTACCCAGCCTACCTGGCGACCAGGCTTGCGGAGTTCTACGAGCGGGCCGGTCAGGTCGAGGTCGTGCAGGGACGGTCGGGTTCCATCTCGATCATCGGGGCGGTGTCGCCGCCAGGCGGAGACTTCTCCGAGCCTGTTACGCAGAACACTCTCAGGATAGCCAAGGTGTTCTGGGCGCTCGACGCCGACCTCGCGGACAGGCGTCACTTCCCGTCCATCAACTGGCTGCGATCCTATTCATTGTATCTCCAGAAGGTCAGGGGCTGGTGGGCAGACAACGTCGACCCGGCCTGGTACTCCACAAGGGAGAAGGCCATGCAGCTCCTCCAGAAGGAGGCCGAACTCAAGGACATCATCCAGCTCGTTGGACCGGACGCGCTTCCGCCGTCAGACCAGGTCGTACTTGAGGCCGCGAGGGTCATCAGGGAGGACTTCCTGAGGCAGCACGCCTACGATCCGGTGGACACCTACTGCTCCGACAGGAAGCAGTTCGAGATGCTCCGGATCATGATGAAGTACCACGACCTCGCGATGGAGGCCCTCGACAGGAACGTCGAGATCACGACCATCAAGGCGGTCAAGGGTCGTGAGGACCTGGCCAGGATGGGCAGGATCCCGCTGGACCAGTACGAGGCCGAGTTCGTGAAGATCGAGCAGAGGCTCGAGAACGAGATGGCGAACCTGGAGGTGATGGAATGATCACGAGCAAGAACATCGACTACAGGAGCGTCATCGAGGCGTCCGGAGCATTGATCGTCGTCGAGGGCGTCGACGACGTCTTCTTCGGCGAGTTCGTCAAGATCAAGACCGGGACCGGCGACACACGCCACGGACAGGTCCTTGAGGTCCACGAGAGCAGGGCCGTCATCCAGGTCTTCGAGGGAACGAAGGGCGTGGACGTCAAGGACACCGCGGTCCGCTTCACGGGAGAGACCATCAAGTTCGGGGTCTCGAAGGAGATCCTCGGACGGGTCTTCGGCGGGACGGGACAGCCACTGGACGACGGGATGGAGATCGTGCCGGACGAGAGGAAGGACATCAACGGCGCTCCGATCAATCCGACGGCCCGTGAGTACCCCCGGGAGTTCATCCAGACTGGAATATCCACGATCGACGGCATGAACACGCTCGTACGAGGACAAAAACTCCCTATCTTCTCCGGTGCTGGATTGCCTCACAACAACCTCGCCGCGCAGATAGCCAGGCAGGCCGCGGTGAAGGGTCAGGGCGAGGAGTTCGCTGTGGTCTTCTGCGCCATGGGCATCACGGCCGAGGAGGCGAACTTCTTCGTACACGAGTTCGAGGACACCGGCGCCATCGAGAGGTCCGTTCTCTTCATCAACCTCGCCGACGACCCCGCCATCGAGAGGATCATCCTTCCGAGGATGGCCCTGACAGCGGCGGAGTACCTAGCCTTCGATCTCGACATGCACGTGCTCGTCGTGTTGACGGACATGACGAACTACGCCGAGGCTCTCCGCGAGATCGCCGCAGCGCGCGAGGAGGTTCCCGGACGACGGGGATATCCAGGGTACATGTACACCGACCTCGCATCGATCTACGAGCGCGCAGGTCGAATATTCGGGAAGGAGGGCTCCATAACGCAGATCCCGATCCTGACGATGCCCGACGACGACATCACACACCCGATTCCCGATCTGACAGGTTACATCACTGAAGGACAAATCGTTCTGTCGAGGGACCTTCACAGGAGAGGAATCTATCCTCCCGTCGACGTGCTTCCGTGCCTGTCCAGACTGATGAAGCACGGCATCGGACCGGAGAGGACCCGCGAGGACCACGACGACGTATCCAACCAGATGTACTCCGCCTATGCCGAGGGCAAGGACTTCAGGGAACTGATCGCTGTTGTCGGTGAAGAGGCTTTAACGGACAGGGACAAGCTCTATCTGCAGTTCACCGACCTCTTCGAGAACGAGCTCGTGACGCAGGCAGAACACGAGGACAGGTCGATAGATGACACGCTCAACCTGGGATGGAAGCTGATGAGCACCCTCCCGAAGGAGGACCTGAAGCGCATCAAGGAAGCGTTCATAGAGACGCATTACGGTAATCATTGAGCAGCAATGGGCCAGTGGTCTAGTGGTTATGACGCTGCCCTTACAAGGCAGTGGTCGGCGGTTCGAATCCGCCCTGGCCCATATTCTAATTAATCAATCATTGGTTGGGCCATGCGGCGGATTCGAACGCAGTTCGATCTTGGAATAACGGTTGATAAATTCTGGTAGTGAAGTAATTCCAAGGCAAGCGGGACCGAAGGTTCCGCGATGATCCGCCCTGGCCCATGGCTTACTGTGCCTTGGCCTTCCTTCGCTCGGCCTCGAGGACCCGGAACTTCTTCAACTCCTTGATGACCGCGTCGAAGACCTCCCTCTCGCATATCATCTCGAAGCTCTTACCGGACTTCAATTCTATTACAAGGCCTTTGGAGAAGCAGGAGCGTCCGTCCTTGTACTTGATCTTCTTGACGGCCATCCAGTGAACGGAATAATCCTTCTCGACAAGTCTCTTGATCGTAAGATAGTCCTCGTAGAACTCGATGGAACTGATGGTCTTGTCGTTCTTGTAAGCCCGGTAGATAGGAAATAGCCAGACCAGATGCGGGAGAAGGTAGAGGACCCTGTACAACGGCTGGTCCGACGAGTCGACCTCCATGAAAATCCAGATGGAGACCGAGACGATCAGCGTCACCACTAGTCCCAGGAGTATGAATGCCATCTGTCTGGAGTTGCAACGCGATCTTATGCTGTTCACTTCGTCTGGCACGCAGGTATCATCCGATATCGATTACAAAACACTTGTCCATGGACTCGGCAGTCGTCAGATGGGCTGAGCGATCATCACTGGTAGTCCAGGTAGTCGTCACCGGAACGGAAGAGATAGGCGATCAGGATGACCATCAGGACCAGGATGATGACGAGGATGTATCCAGGATAGTAGAAGTAAGGATCGTTACCGCTCGTGACCTCCACCTCGGCACCCGGGGGTGGCGCGTTCGAACCGGCGATGTAATAGGAAATCTCCGTCTCGATCACGATGGACCCGTTTGGCGGTTGGGCTTCTCCGACGTAGGTGTTGTCGAATACGATGTAGTAGTGGTCCGTATAGGTGAAGTCGATCGTGGCATTCCCCTCTGTCGCATTCAGGAAGGTCCCGGTGAAATACAGGAAGTTTTCACCGTCCTTGTAGAGTTCGTAGTTCAGGTTGTCGACCGAGAAGACGTCGATCGGGATGTCATTGCCGGTCTCGAATGCGAAGGTCAGCTGGTCGCCGTCCTTGAACTTCCTGTCGAAGGTGGAGTAGGTGCCGTTCTCCAGTGTATTGATGTCACCGTCGAGACCTTCCGCGGACGGTATCATGGATAAGATGGTCAGTACGAATGTCACGACGAGAACGGCCGATAGGACCCACTTCATCTTCGCTCCCATAGCAGGAGAATGTTGGACCTCACTATTAAGGAATTTGGTAAGGAGGTATGCCGCGGATCGGAAGATGACATCCATCCTGGATGTGCCAGACTGCGGTGTTTCTCCAGAAAAATCCGATTGTCCAAACCCTCCACAATGCTTTTTATGTATGAAACCGGATATTTTCATACCGAGGGAGCGGAATGGAAAGGGCGCGTCGTGGTTATAGGCTCGAGGATTCACTCTTCCGACCTCCGGTGAGGTCGGGGCCTCGATACGGACGAGCAGCGTCCCCTCCACCGAAGTATCGCCCGCGAGGAAGACGACCCGAAGAACATTGGAGACCGGGTAGGAAGCCTGCTCCACCCGTCCATTCTAAGACGGAAAAGGGTGTCCCGCTGTGGAAGAAGCTCCTCGCTGTTTGCATGGCCCTCATGATACTACTCCTCGGGATCATCATACTTCTTGTCTATGCCTATTCCGTCCTCGGGGACATCGATGTCGAGATAGAGAGGGTCAGGATCGTCGAGACAGGTAACCATTCCCTGTTGACGGAGGTCGATCTGGTCGTGAAGAACCCATCGATCTTCTCTGCCGACACAAAGAAGGCCGACCTGACATTGCACCATTGGGGAAGGAAGGTCGGATCGTTCAAACTGCCGCCGCTTCATGTCGGACCGGGAGACAACGACATATCGATGACCATCGTTCTCAGGGAGGAGGATCCCGCAGGTATGTACGCCCTTGCCGAGCAGACGTTCACAGACAAGGGTGCTGTCGCCCGCGTGAAGGGAAAGGTCTCGACAAGGGGTCCGTTCACGTTCGACATGGACCTGGACAGGAGATTCGAGATCGGGAAGGGAAAGACGATCGATACCAGGCTCGACCTCGTGGACATCCTCGACGACGGTGAAGGCGGGTTGGCTGTCGACATCAATGCCACGGTCGTCAATTCCGGAATGCTGGAATCCACGCTTGAGGGATTGAGCTTCGACATCATGCACAACGATACATTGCTGTTCTCGCATTCCACCGAGGGCATGCTCGTCAAGGGAGACAATCCGATGCATATCGCCTTCAACATCGGACCGGATGATGTAGAGAGGTATCGTCCCCTGGTCTCCGAACTCGCGGACGGATTCCCTCCGTCTATCGTCATCAAGGGGATCGACAGGAATGGCAGGCTCCTCTCGAGACTTTCGGAAGGTTATGCCAGCGACTTCGAGGACAGCGGCTCCGACCTCGGAGGACTAAACGACCTTGAGATCGACATCGTCATGGCCGACGTCACGACCGACGACTCCGGTCTGAACGTCGACGTCAGGACGACCATCGACAATCCATCAGTAGTGAAGCTCACTCTGGAGGGATTGAACTTCGACCTCTCCTACAATGGCACATCGATGACAACCGTGTCAACCGATGGTATCCTCGACCGAGGACCGAACGAGCTGGAATTCAATATAACCGTCCCGGCCGAGAACGTCGACGTCCTGAACGATCTGGCAGCAAACGCGCTTATTGGGGTACCGATGACCCTTCAGGTGGCCGGCGTCGACCTGAACGGACGGACGCTCTCCAGATTGTCGACGGAGTTCGAGACGGAGACGGCCCTCAGCGAGGAGGGCGGCGTCGACCTCACCCTCGACGACGTCAACATCGACCTGGGGATCCTGACGACGCAGATCGGGATCACAGCGACATTGAACAACACGCTTCCTGCCACAGTAAACCTGACGGATTTCGAGTTCCGGGCCTACTACAACGGTGGACAGATCGGTGAGATCTACTTGCACGATCCGAACATAGTACAGGGGGTCCAGACGGTCAATGCTACCCTCGACATCAGCATCCTGACACTTCTACTTAGGATCGACCTGATCCTGGTGTTCCTCTCGGGATCGCCGATGGAGATAACCATCGTGGGATCGAGGACGTTCTCCGGAGGTCATGTCCTCCAGGCATCGACGACGGTCGTGTACGGTGGGTCTTAGAAACCCCATTTTCAGGTCATCTCGATTTGGGATTGGATATTAATAACACCACAGGGGTCGATTAACATTCAGTCGAACGGTGGGATCAAGATGAAAGGCGACGAGGTGAAATACCAGAAATTGAAGAGGTTCAACCTGATAATGGGCTTCCTGCACACCATCCAGGGGATGCTGATGGTGGTGCTGAGCAACGATTTCACACTGCCGATTACCAGGGGTTTCCTGAAGTTGGACGAGACGACGGAAAGGCTCGTCCACGAATCCGTGACGATCGCCGAGGTCCGCCTGGGCTACCTGATCGCACTATTCCTTTTCATATCGGCGATCGCTCACTTCCTGATCGCAACGGTACTATACGACAAGTATGTTGCTAACCTCAAGAAGAGGATGAACCCGTACCGCTGGTACGAGTACTCCGTCAGCGCTTCCATCATGATAGTCGCGATCGCCATGCTGACCGGGATCTACGACGTCGGCACACTGCTCCTCCTCTTCTTCGTGAACGCGACGATGATCTACTTCGGCCTTCTCATGGAGCAGATGAACCACAAAAGGAAGAAGGTCAACTGGACGCCTTTCATCATCGGGTCGATCGCCGGGATCATCCCCTGGATCGTCATTGCGATCCATCTGCTCGGTGCAGGAGGAGGGGACGGAGGCCCTCCTGATTTCGTGTACGGGATCTACGTTTCGATAGCGATATTCTTCAACTGCTTCGCCCTCAACATGATGCTCCAGTACCGCAGGGTTGGCAAGTGGAAGGACTATCTCTACGGTGAGAGGATGTATGTCATCCTGAGCCTTGTAGCGAAATCGGCGCTCGCCTGGCAGGTTTTCGCTGGCACACTAAGGCCGGACTAGGCTGGATATTCCAGGAATCTGAAATACGACCGAGCTGTTGGGATGCACTCATTCATCATAGAGCACCTGCTTCATGCCCCATCGCCTAATGTTGTACTTCGACGGGTCCTTCAGCCTGTCACCGCCCACATCGAAAGCCTCGTGGGGTTCCGTGACCTCGCGGAGGCGGTCGATCACGTTGACGAAGTCCTCGTCCTTGAGCTGTAGCGTGAACGAGACCGTGTCGGCGTTGATGACCTCCTCACGGTCGACCTCCACCTCCTCGTGGGCAACGTCGGATATCATGATGAGGTTCATCGGCGCCTCCTCCAGGATGAATATCCTCATCCATTCGTCGCTGTAGGCCAGATAGAAGGATTCGAAGGTGAAATCGAGGCCGTTCAGCCGGAACACGACCTTCTCGCCGTCGATGAAGTAGTTGACCCGTGGACGTAGCTTTTCGCCGGGGATTTTCTTGTGCCCCTTGGCCTTTTTCTTCCTACCGAACATACGACCACCTATCGAGGATAGAATCGAGGCCAGGGTAATAACTGTTCCCTATCACGCGGTCCTCATTTCTTGATGTTCATCCACCGAACGGCGACGAACGCGATAAGGGCGACCTCGGCAACGATGACCCCGATGATGATCATCAGTACCGGTGAGAATTCGTCATCACCATCTCCGGTCGGAGTCTTCGCCTCCTTCACGACCAGCCTGCCCGATGAGGTTTCCATATCAAGCAGTTCCCCGTTGACATCGGCACGCGCCACCAGGGTGTGGTTCCCCTGGACTGCCGTCCATTCGAAGGTCGCCACGGTCGAATTCCCCGAAAGCACGGGATCCGTTTTGATGACGGTTATCGTGGACTCACCCACAGTCAATCTAAGGCGGAGTTCGTCGATGGTGAATTCACCCGTGTTCTCGATGGTAGCCGACACGGTGACGATATCACCAACTCTCGCGGTCAGTGGGTAATCGAGCCCGGTGATCTCGACCTCGTAGATGCGTTCGAGGACCTGCAACGAGATCGTTGCATCAGACGACCAGTCTCCCATGTCATCCCTGACCCTCAGAACTATGGTATGGGTCCCGACGGAGAGGTCGTCCGTTTCGAAGGAAGGGTTCTCGCTGAGCATACCGTCGATGTCCGACCGCCATTTGAATTCGACGACAGCCCCGTCGTCCGAATACGTGGCTATGAACCCGATCAGATCCCTCCGGTAGGTCGGACTCGGGGCGTTCACCGTGAGGCTCGCCCTTGGGATCCCATTGACGGTCAATGTATCTGTAACGTATTCCGACCACTCGCCCCGATGGTCCATGACACGGAAGGAGATGTTGTGAGTCCCGTTCGATAGGCCATCGATCCAGACATTCTGAAGGTCGCCGAGGGTACCGTCGATGTCCGAGACCCATTCGAAATCGACAACGTCATTCTCGAGATCAGTGTATCCACCGGTCAGGTTCACTGTCTGGCCCTCGCTGGACGGGGACGGATCGATGTTGATGATACGGGCCGTGGGTAGACCGTTGACCTCGAGCGATCGTGTTTTGTTCGTTGACCACAGACCGTTCCCGTCCATCACCCGGAAGGTGATGTTGTGAATACCGGCGGATAGGTTGGAGGTACTGAAATGGGCGGCATCGCTGAGCTCCCCGTCGATATCGGATTCCCAATGGAATCCAGCCACATGGTCCTCGTGGTCGAGATAGCCGCCGTAGAACGTCACGTTGTCTCCTTCGTTAGGGACCTCGGGCGTTATCGATCCTATCCTACCAAGGGGACGGCCGTTCACCATGACGGTCCTGGTGACGTTCTCTGACCAGACATTGTAGCCATCCAAGACACTCAGGGATATGACATGGGTCCCGTTGGAGAGCTCGCCGGTAGTGAACGACATCTCTCCGCTGAGTGGACCGTCCAAGTTGGATACCCATCTCCACTCATCGATGTCGTACTCGAAGTCCATGGAATCTCCGGTGAAGTTGATCTTCTGCGATTCGTTCGCCACGGAAGGGATTATCGAGACGATCCTCGCGAAGGGCAATCCGTTGACAGTGACGTTGGAGATCTCCGTGGGCGACCACGCGCCATGATGGTCCATGACCCTGAGCGTGATCCGGTGAGTCCCATTGGACAGTCCTGTCGTGTTGAACACCTGCTGATCGCTCAGGAGACCATCCAGGTTCGACTCCCATCGGAAGCCTGTTACGTTGTCCTCGAGGTCGATGTATCCGCCTGTGAATTCGACGACCTCGCCGGCGTTGGCCGGGTCGGGCGAGATGGATACGACGACAGCCTTGGGGATCCCGTTGATGACGAGGGTCTCGGTGGCGTCATCGGACCAGACACCCGCATTGTCGACGACCCTGAATCGGACAGTGTACTCACCTGCGTCCAGGTCAGGTACCTTGATCTCGGGATTCGAGCTCAGGTAATCGCCGTCCAGCCACCACTGGAGGGCCGAGATGGGACGTTCGCCTGTGCCGGATCCGTTGAACGTTATCATGTCCCCATCCATTGCGGGATTCGGGGATATCCTCTCGATGCTGGCCGATGGTCTGCTGAAGACAGGCAGTATGTACGACTTCTCACGCGACCATATACCCTTGTCGTCAACAACGCTGAACGAGATATTGTGATATCCCTTCGTCAGGTTCGCAAGTGTGATCTCCATTCCACGATCCAGAAGTCCATCGAGGTCGGATGTCCACTTCGATCCGACGATCGACCCGTTGCTGTGGCTCCCCTCACCAGTGAGGGTGGTGTTCTCGCCGAAGATCGCTGGGTCCGGGTCTATAGTGATGATGCTGGCGATGGGCATGGCGTTCACCCAGTAGGTCATACTTACCTTGTCGCTCCATGCGCCGTTGTTATCGAGGACCTTGAACAGGATCGTATGCTTCCCGAAGGACAGCATGGACGTCGTCTGGTTATCCTCGGAACCATTGAGGAACTCTCCGTCGATACTGCTGCTCCATACGTAGCGCAGGATGGGATCGTCATCGATCCCGTGCCCCGCGAAGTAGGCGGGGTCGCCCTCGAGGCCTGGGTCTGGATGGATCGAGTCGATCACCGCGATGGGCTTCTCGTGGACTATCAGTGTCCTCTTCTTCGGAACTGACCATATCCCTCCAGTGGCCCTTACGGTGAGGGATATCCTGTGCTTCCCCTTGGTCAGGTTGTTCAGTGTCAAGTTCGTGGTTCGGCCGATCACCCCGTCGAGGGATGAGTTCCAGACATATGCGATTATCGTGCCGTTGGAGTAACGGCCCTCACCGATGAACGATACGCTCTCATTGACCAGGGCCGGACTTGGAGATATCTTGACAATCGTCGCGACAGGAGACTCCGTTATCGATATCGAGGAGTTCACCTCGTGGCTCCAGGCGCCGTTGTCGTCCTGGACCTTGAACGTTATGATGTGGTCCCCCAGTGACAGATTGAACGTAACGAAACTCGACTTGTTCCCGTTGTATATCTCTCCATCCAGGCTGCTCTCCCAGACATAGACCTCGATCGTTCCATCATCTACCGCGCTTCCATTGAACTGGACGTAATCACCTTCGAGGGCCGGATCCGGATGGATCGCCTCTATAGTGGCTACCGGCCTGTCGTGGACTATCAGCGGTCTGGTGTAGGGATATGACCAGAATCCGTCGTTGTCCTTCACGAGGAGGGTAATGTTGTGTACTCCGTTCGTGAGACCCTCGAACGTCCAGTTGATGTACTTGCTGACGGGTCCGTCATGTATCGGCAGGCTGCTTCCATTGTAGAGCGACCCATCGATATCAGATGCCAGGCTCCACTGGACGACCTCGCCATCCTGGTCCCTTCCGTGGCACTTGACGGTCAGGTTGCTGTCGCTCACGATTACGAGATTCCAACCTGGCTCCAGGTAACCGACCGGCCTCTGCTGGACGATCAGAGTGAGGTTGTAGGGTTTGCTCATGAACATCCAGTTGTCCCTGACGGTGACGGTAACTGTGTGTACACCGGCTTGGGGCGCGTGCCTTGTGAAATTGCCGAGATCCATGGGAAGCGAGATATGGGTGAGCTCCCCGCTGATGTTGCTGACCCAGAAGTAATCATGCTCCCTGACGTAGCCGTCGTAGTCCTTTGCGGTCACGTTCAGGGTGATGGATTCCCCGAGCATGACTGCGTTCGGGGTTATCGATGCTTTGATTATCACAGGAAGCATGTTCACGAAGAGGTACCTGTTGGTCCAGGGACCCCATTCGTCGTCGGTGTTCTGTACTCTCAATGAAATGGTATGCTTTCCGGGGTCGAGCGTGCTGATGTTGAAAGAGGAATCCGTGCCGTTGTAGATCTCACCGTGGATGCTGCTCCGCCAGACGTATCGCTGGATGTCGCCGGTACCGTACCCTTCGATGTGAAAGGTCTCGTTCCACACGATCGGGTGGTTGTCGTGCTTGCCCATCGGGGTCAGGATACGGGCGATCGGCGGGATGTAGAGGTCCATCGCCTGGCCGAGCCATGTGTCCACGACAGTGTTGTTGCTGACAGAGTCTCCGGTCCCGTTGAAACCGTCTCCACTGGGACCGGAGGCGTCGCCCCACCAGTTGTCGTCGGCGAAGGTATCGCCGTCGTGGTTCGTCGTGGCGACTATCCCTTCGTCATTGCCGAATATGTTGTTGAATTGTATGACATTGTCCTCCGCAGGCTCGCTCAGCAATCCATGGGTCGGATGTCGCCAGCTGCCTGCGATGTGGATGCCAACGGAGTTGTCAGCAATGGTGTTGTTCTCGATCACGTTGTCGTCGGATTCGGTCGCGATGTACAGGCCCCTTCCGTAGGTCCAGTTGTCCACTGGTGCGTTGCCGACCATCGTGTTGTTGTTGACGTGGTTGAAGCTCCCGTCGATCCTCAATCCACTGCTGGAGGAGGGGAAGTGGCTGTCGCGTACCAGGTTGTCGTCCCCGGAGATAGAGATCGAGCCGCCCGTGTTGTTGGCGTAGGTCGATTCATCGCCTGTGTATGAGACGTAGGAGTCCTCGAAGGTGTTCCCGATGATGGTGTCCTCACCACCATCGTTGTAACACATTATGTTGGCCCGGTTCCTGATGAAGGTGCAGTTCGAGATGGTCGCCTTCTTGCCGCCGAGGAAGTTGATGGCCCAGTTGTTGTTCTCGAAGGTGCAGTTCAGTATCTTCGTGTTCGACGCATACAATCCAACGCCGCCGAACTCGTGGTGCACGGAGGAGGCCTTGATGGTGAATCCGTCTATCACGCATCCGCCGGCGGAGACGTGGATGTTATGCGCATGGTCGACCCATTTCCATCCGTCGATGATCGTGTCCGAGCTTCCGTTCCCGATCAGGTTGATCCTCTTGCTCAGGATTATCGGGTAACTGGTCGCCGACCACCCGCTCTCCCCCTCTACGATGACGTAGGTACCGGCGTGAACGCGGATCGTATCACCAGCACTGGCGTTCTCGGCCGCTTCGTGGATCATGCTGTAGTCAGCCCCGTCCCAGACTGGGTCAACAATGATCGTATCCGCTTCCGAGGAGCCGCAGATGGTCAACATCACACACAAAGCGGTGAAAGTGAACAATATCGCGAAAGATCTCATCTTCAAGCCTCCTCTCCTTCAAGGACTACCCCTCGCGTCAGGCAGTTCCTCAACGCTCCCTTTTCTGCTCCCAATATCCTCTCGAGGATGTGGCAGTTGTTCTCGGTGTAGTTGGGTCCGGGATCGTACTCATACTGGTCTAGTTTCTCCCGGGGAGTGAAGAATGTGGCACCGAGCACGGCGTTCGCGCAGACGAATGTATCCGGAACATCGAACGTACCCTCTCCGGCACCCTGTTCGATCACCTTCATGAAGTTCGGGACCAGCAGCCGTGCCAGCTTGTTGTCGAACTTCGTATGGAAGTATGCGTTCTGCTCCTCGAGGATGCAGTCCCACAACTTCTGACGGGAGAAGGTCGCCTCCCAGAAGAACTGGAATATCCTGTCCAGCTTCAGGACCGCGTCCGCATCCCCGTCCGCGACGATGGATTCCACGTTCGTCCTCATATCGTCGAGGATGTCGTCGACGATGGCGTCCAGGGCCTCCTCCTTCGACCTGAAATGATGATAGAAGGTCCCTTTGGCTATCCCGATCTCGGTGATGATCGCCTCGACGGTGGTCTTGTCGTAGCCCTGCTCGCAGATCATGTCCTCGGTAACTTCCATTATCTGTTTCTTACGATCGGAACCGTTCGCCATCAGATCACCCCAAGTGACCGACCGACCGTCGGTCGGTTTTCTGTCGACGTTTTCATATTAAAGGATATCTGAAGAGTTGGGACAATTTCGCAGATCGACGATATGGATCGGAACTGGAATATGTTCATATCCCAATGTGATGGATCGAAGACCGTTTCTGGACCTCACTCCTTGCGGCCGATCGCCCACATCGCAATGGTCATCGAGAAGTTCCTGCCCTCGGCGATCGCAGAACGTTTCTCCTCCTGGTATTGGTGGATCCGCTCCTCGGGCATCCCCTGGTTCCTGAGTATCTTCTCCCGGAACCACATGCTGTCCTCGAACTTCTTCATCTCCTTCTCGTCGTCCCGGATCAGAAGGTACTGGGTCTCGGTCTCGACCCCCACCTCGGCCTTCAGTCCGGCAAGTGTGAACATCTCCTTGAGGCGCCTGCCCGTCGTCAGGTCGGCGCCCAGGTCCCTGAGGCCCTCGAGGAAGTGTTCGTAGAACATGTTCTCCGGATGATCGACCTTCGTCAGATAGTCCGGTTCGAGGGTCGCGAGCACGATGCCTCCGGGCCTGACGACACGGGCCATCTCGTTAACAGCGGCCTGCTGGTCGTCGATGTGGATCAGGACGAGATGGAATACGACGAGATCGAAGTAATCGTCCTCGAAGGGAAGGTCCTTTGCATCCGCCTCAATGAGCATGGCATTGGGGACATCGGCGAGGACCTTGCCGGCGATCTCCATCTTCTCGAGGTCGATGTCGATCCCGAAGACCTCACCGTCGGTCGAAAGGGCGATGTCCCGGGTGATCCCGCCCGTCCCGCAGCCGACATCGAGGATCCTCCCCGCGTTCCCGAGGTCGACCATGTCGTAGAACTTGTGCCTGTACTCGTGGCTCTCCTCGGCCTGCTGGTCGAGCTTTCGCCTCCAGTCCTCTGTGGTCCATTCCTCCATTCCGGTTCCCCCGTATCTTGCTAGGGGGACGGGAGGTTAAAACGGTTGTGGGTGAGCGACTAGTCGTAGTCGTCGCACCTCTCGCAGAACCACCTGCTGTACTTTCCGACCCATACGAGCGGGTAGCCGCATCTCCGGCATGGATGCTCGCCCCTGGGAGGCATCGGCCCGCGTGGACCTCTGCGCCTGACCTCTTCGCGAGGACGGAGCTCGCCCTTGTTGATCCTGTCGTACGCTATGTAGAACGCCAACAACATCAACGCTTGACCGGCCATGGTCGGAGCGGTGGCGACCGAGATATCCCTCTGGAAATCCTCCAGCTCCTCTTCGAGTTCATCGGATTCCCAATCCTCCTCCTCGGCCTGGTCGAGGGTATCCATCATGTCCTCGATGGCCGGCCCTGCGATCGCCGCCACGAGGAACTGGGTCATTATGGTCACCAGAACGGCTGCCATGAGGATCTTCTTGCCGAGGTCGTTCTCAAGCTCGACCAGCAGGAAGTAGTTGGAAATTCCCAGCACGATACCGCCCACGATGATGATGTAGAAGCCCGTGGAGACGGAGGATGGATTGCCAGCAAGGAAGGCGAGGGCTATCATGAACCCACCGGCTATAACGATGAGTATCCCGATGACCATCAGGACGAGTGCGATGAAGACGTTCCTAGCGTGGGCCTCTCCGAACTCCTTCCTCCCGAGGAATACGAATAGCAGACCGAGGAGTGAGAGAAGGCCACCGACAGCACCGAGACAGGGTTCCATAGCGCCGGCAGCCCGGATTCCATTGGACGCCAAGGCTATCAAGGTGCCGATCATAAGCATGAGAAGTCCGTTCTTCGTGTTGTCCTGCATATCGAGTCCCCCTGTTCGGATCCGTCATTCACAGTAAGACATGTTAGTATATCAAAATACCGTGGTCGGTGTCAATGCTCAGCGATGATCATGTCGTCTAGTCTCCGTTTCGGGACGTGGTGCACCCTCTTCTCGTCGCGCCAGTACTTGACGTCGCCGTCGGGGCCGATGTCCTCGAGGATGACCTCCTCGGCAGGCCAGCCGAGGGCAATGACGAGCAGGACGTCGAATCCCTCCGGTATCTCGAGGGCCTTCCGGATGCCCTTGCGGTCTATTGCGCCCAGCATGCATGCTCCGATGCCCTGGTCGGCAGCCGCCAGCGTTATCGTCTGGGCCGCGATGCCAGGGTCGTAGGTCGAGACTGTCGATAGGACGCCCTCCGATAGGACTATGATGTAGGCAGGCGGGCGTTCGCCCTCCTCGGGTCCGGCCCAGTCACGGAGATATCCGGCCCATGCAAGGTTCGGGAATATCCTATCACAGGCTTCGGGGCCACTGACAATGATGTATCGAAGGGGCTGGAGGTTCGCGCCCGAGGCGGTCTGCCTGGCGAGGTCGACGAACTTCCTGAGGGTCGCCGCCATGACCCGTTCATCCTGCTTGAACCGCCTGATGCTCCGATTCGTCACGACAGTATCCCTCATCCGGTCCACCTACCGTTGTAATGTCCCTCGACGATATAAATAAATGTGCGAGATCGGACACATGACAGGCCCTATCTTCAATCTCCGAAAAAGCCTCGCTTGATCGTGCCCATGAATCCCTTCATGGATGTGTCGGGAGGCGGAACATCGCCCCTGATGACGGTCCGCGTGCCGCCATCGACGAGGACGTCGTACGGCTTTCCCTTGAACGTGTACCTGACCTCCCATACCGGCGCGTGGAGGAACTCTATCTCATCTACATCGAAGGTCGTGGAGATCTCGTCGACGCTGTCGATCTCCTGGGAAAGGATGAACCTGGTGTTGTCCTCGATGCCCTGCTTCGCCGTCGTTACGGCCTCGTCGTCGTCCATCTCCGAGTTGAGGAACTTGCAGCCCTCCGGGACCTTGGAGAGGTCGAAGGGCTCCTTGGCGGATATCGGAATGTCGTACTCCCGTGTCGGGAAGGTGCTGGCCCTTCTAGCGAGGACCTTCCAGAAGTACTCCTTCTCCATCGTTCCCTCCCTCGCGACCCATCCTCCCGTACGGGTCATACCCCCGCGGTACTTCGTGGTCGTCTTGATATCGATGACGAAGAATGGTATGTACGAAAGCTGGATCGAATCGAACTTGGCGCCCTTGGCCAGCGTCGGCGGCTTGGTCCCGCCCCGCATCCATGCCCGCACGATGTCCTTCAGGGCCTTCTCGTCCAGCGAGTTCGGGACGATGCTGTGATCGAGTATGAACGCCTTGTCCGTCGCCTGGTTGAACGAGGTACCGCAGTACTCGCAGGTGATGATGACCTCACCTGGCTGGAGCTTGAGCGGGGCGCCGCACCCCTTGCAGGACACGCTGGTGACGATATCGACCATGCTTCCGGAACGATGGATGGATAGATAATCATTGCTGTGAAGGAGGTCGGCCGACCGGGAACCTCGTCAGAACAGGCGACAGGCATTGATGGCCCGAGGGGGCGCATCGCGCGCGTCTCTGATATAGATAGATGACCGTTGGCAAGTGACCCTATTGACCGTCGTGTCGACGGCAACCTATTTATTCGGAAATGCGATGTTCGACCATGGCATCGATGGGAGCTCTGAAGGTGAACAGTGGAATTGCGTTCATTCTCCTCATGGGTATACTGCTGATCCTCTTCCTGGCAGCCTCGCTCTTCCTCGGTCTACCGATCTTCGTCGCTATAATCATAACAGCGGTCATCATGTTCATCCAGTGGTGGGTCTCGGCCAAGGTCGTCGAGTCCTCGTGCGGAGTGAAATATCTGGAGCCCGGCGCAAACGTCTTCCTGGAGCAGATGGTCAGCGAGATCTGCCAGAGGGCCGAGGTCAGGATGCCGCGGCTGGGAATAGTCCAGAACAGGACACCGAACGCGTTCGTCTGGGGCCGGTCGAAGAGGGACATGAGGCTGGCCGTCCACACCGGCCTGCTGGAACAGCTCAACAAGGAGGAGATCGGGGCCGTCATAGGTCACGAGATCGGCCACATCAAGCACAGGGACGCTACTATGATGACGTTCCTCTCAGTGATACCGCTCCTCGCCTACATAGGCGCCCATCTGCTATGGTTCGGCGGAGGGAGGTCCCGCGAGGGTGCGGCGATCCTCGCCTTCGGACTGGTGTCGATGATAGTGTACATCATCAGTCAGATGATCGTCCTCAGGTTCTCGAGGGTGCGGGAATACTATGCCGATGCCTACTCATCGGAGATCACCGGGAACCCGCACGCCCTCTCATCCGCCCTCGTCAAGATCACCTACGGACTCTCGCTCGCGCCCAAGGACGAAGCGGGCAACGCTCGATCGTTCTACATAGCTGATGGTGTGGCAGCAGCTGCGGAGATCAGGAACATAGCCAACAACAAGAGCCAGTACGACCTGAACGGCGACGGGGTCATAGACGAGCGCGAACTCGAGCTGGCACTGGAACAGGAACAGACCCGGGGTGGGACCTGGGCCGAGCTCCACTCGACCCATCCACCGACCTACAAGAGGATCCAGGCGCTCAGGGCCATCGAGGACGAGATGCGGACGGGGACCTATGGCTCCTGATCGACAGTCAATAGGCGATACCTTCTAATCTCTCGCATCGTTCTAGTCTGCCATGGTTGAGTGTGACTCCGACTGCGCCTGCGGGATCGACCCCAGCCAGCGCAAGAGGGCATTGCACCTGTCCTATTTCACGGTATTCTACAACATCGTCGAGGGCATCGTCTCGATCTTCTTCGGACTCCTCGCAGGAAGTATAGCCCTGGTCTCCTTCGGGATGGACTCGTTCATCGAGTCCCTATCCGGCAGCGTGATGATATGGCGGTTCCGGCCCCATGAGTCGACGACCGAGGAGAGGGAGGAGGCCCTCGAACACACGGCGGCCAAGCTGGTCGGCATCACGCTCATCATCCTCGCGGTCTATGTCGTGTACGAGTCCGTCAACAAGCTCCGCTTCGGAGAGGAGCCCGACCCCTCGATCCCCGGAATGGCCATCGCGCTCGCATCGCTCATCGTCATGCCCATCCTCTTCATGGAGAAGCGGAAGACCAGCGCCGCCGTCAAGTCGAGGAGCCTTCTCGCCGACGCGAGGCAGACACTTGCGTGCTTGTTGCTCTCGGTTGCGGTCCTGGTTGGCCTGACTTTGAACTACCTTTTCGGATTCTGGCAGGCCGACCCGATCGCCGGGCTATTCATCGCGGCCTTCCTGGTCTTCGAGGGGATCAGGACAATAAGGGAAGGAGAGCTCTGCGAGTGTTGAATGGGTACATCGCTTAACCTACCTACGACCACATAGGTGACAACGTGAGGGAGGGAAGAGCCCCGATACCGGCGATTCCATGAATCGCCTGATCCTCGGAAAGGACGATGATCTAGACATTCTTCCCGAGGATCGGACGGGCTCGGGCGTACACAACCCACTACAACGGATTCCCGCACTCCGAGCAGAACTTCGTTCCCAAAGGAAGCTGCGCGTCGCACTTCGGACAGATCAGGGAGGCGTTCTGCTGTGCGCCGCACTCGGGACAGAACTTCGCTCCCGTCTCTATCTCTGCTCCACAGCTCACGCACTTCTCGGTCGGAGGTGTCATCGCCGCTCCGCATGAGGGACAGAACTTCGATCCTGCCGGCACCATCGCACCGCATGCTGGACACGGAGTGCCGGTCTCGCTGGGTACGGGCGGTGCTCCGGGTGAGGCGCCCTGACCCTGCTGACCCTGGATCATACCGGGCATCGCCATGCCCATACCTGCTCCGACGCCGAGTCCAAGGCCTGCAGCGGCTGCGTCGCCCGTTCCTCCGCCGCCGCCACCGCTACCGGGGATGTCCCTGATGGCCTTGCCGGTCTGGTACTGCATGTAGTCCGCTCCGAGAACGCCCATCGAGGCCCGTGCGTCGACGGCCTCCTGTACCTCCTCGGGCAGATTGACGTTTATCCCGACGACCTTCATGACCTGGAGGCCGTACCGTGATGCCTCATCACCGATCCTCGAGAGGACGAGCTGTTCGAGTTCCTCGAGATAGGCGGGAAGGTCGGCCACTCCGATGCCCTTGTCGCGCTTGAGCTCACCGAGGACGTCGTTCAGGTTCATCACGAGCTGGGCCTTCATCCAGTCAATGACCTCTTCGCTGTGTGAATAGCCCATTGCCCCGACGAACTGGGTTATGAATAGAATGGGATCGACGACCCGGTAGGAGAACTGTCCGAACATCCGAAGGCGGACGAGGCCGAAGTCCTGGTCCCGGAAGGTCAGCGGCTCCTTCGTGCCGAACTTTCCCCGCATCTCCCTCTGCTGGAGGTAGTACAGTTCGCCGACCTGTTGAACGCCCGAAAGGCCCTTGACTATGCTGGCCAGGACCGGTATGTTCTGGGTCGTGAGCGCGTAGCGCCCCGGCCTGTCGAACAGGTGCAGAGCCTTGCCGTCCCTGAAGAAGACGACGAACTCGTCCTCCCGGACAACGACGTTGTCGTTGTACTGCACGTTCCTCGGCACCCTGTACATGATGTAATCGCCCTTGTCCGAATGGGCCCATTCGATCGTGTCCGCTCCGATGACGCTCATTTCCTCACCACCATGTTCGCTATGGTCTCCGTACGGAGGTCGAAGTCCTCCTGCATGCCCTTCATGACTGCCCGGACCTCCTTCACCTTCACCTTGAAGGCGGGGTCGTCGAGCTTCGGGTCGAGTCCCTGGAGCTCCTTCCGGATCACATCGACGGAACTGAAGAGCTTCAGGTCGTACTCGTAGAGGGCCTCGAGCTCGTTCTCCAGTATCCTGTAGTCGGCCGAGATGCCCGAGTACTCCTGCTCGGCGTGCTCGATCCTGTTTCTGAACGTCTGTATGTCGTAGATGAGCCCCTTGAGGTCGTTCATCTTGGTCATCTCCATCTCCTCGGCGAGCTCGCCGCGGATGTCATCGGCGTCGTTCTCGACGCGACCCATCCTCTTGGCGACCTCCTCCCTGAGGAGGCTGTCCGCGATCCTCAGGTCCTCGCGCTTGCGGTACCCGCGGTATCCCGGGATGACCATCTGTATCTTCTTTATCAAACCCCTGTCGTCCTCGACACGGTCCCTCAGGTCTGGCATGTAAGAACCTCCAGGTCTCAATCGGAGTCCTCTTATTTCTAACTTATTGAGACAGACTGGAGAACTCAACTCTCGTAGGTGTAGCCCTTCAGGAAATCATACCGCTCGATGCGCTCCGCGACGGTAGCGACCTGTTTCTTGGACCACTTGATCTTGGCCCTGGTCCTCTTCGGCTCCTTGTAGACTATTCCAGCCGCGTCCTTTATGAAATCGTCGGGAGCGTCGAGCCCGATGAATTCACAGATGGATCGCAATTTCGCCGCGGGGTCCGCGATGAAGTCCTCCAGATGCATGTCGAGAACACCGTCGGGCCCTATCCTCTTCCGTACCGTCGCGTTGGTCGCGACGAACTTGAAGTAGGTATCTATCCGCTCGTCGAGGTCCCTGCCGGAACGTGTCGCCATGGTCGTGATGTTATCGTACGGGTTCCTTGTCACGTGGATGAACCTCATCGGCACGGATACGACCTTGCCGAGCCTGTCGAGGAGAGTGGGGTCCCGCCTCAGATGGAATGTCGAGGACCCGCCCTTCTTGTCGCCGATGACCTTCAGGTCGCGGAAGGTGCCCTGGTGCTGGTTGGGCACGACGTAGGAATATCCGGTCTGCGACCTGCCAGCCCTCGCGTACTCCCGGGTGTTCTCGAGGATCATGTAATAGATCTGGTCCCTGTCGAAGCCAAGGTCGACGTACTTCAGGGCGTCAAGTTCGTTGGAAATGACCATGTCGGGGTGGGCGTCCATGAGGGACCCGACCATGCTGTGGCCGCTCCTGGGGTACCCTATGAACATGCAGTAGGTCTCGACGGAGTCGAATCGGTCCCTGTACTGGACGGCCTCCCTAGCGGCCCTCCTGCCGGTCATGGAATGCTGGAATCGCCAGTACGGCCCGCTGATCGCCTTCGGGAACTCCATCCGTCCATCCTCCGCGAACGTCCCCTGAAGTGGTGGACGTCGGGCGCAGAACCATGTCCACGGATATAAGGGTTCCCAGGCAGACGGTCGAGACCAAGGCCTAATAGAGATAGAAATTGAGCACACTGGCTCAGGAATCTTGGGGGTGGAGGCACAAAACACATCTCGTCCGATGGAAGATGTGACGCTATGGATGAGCAGGCAGGACTTCCTTGAGTGGAAGAGCTGTGCCTCCACCTTTTGTTCATTTCGCTATTGTTAATTTGGCCTTTTTTATTTAAAAGGTTTGTGGAATCTATGTTACATTCACGCTCGATTCTCAAAAAGTCATTTTCGGACCGTGCTACGGAGACGCAAGGTCTATATATCGCACGGACCATCACCCCCCGCGGGGGCAGTGCAGGCCCAATGAGAGGATACTCATGACACCCAAGGTAGCAGAGGACAGCCTCACGATGACGCTAAGGAACGAGATCGACCTCATCGAGCGCCACATCCGCATCCTGGATGTGGTGATACGGGAGGCGCCCAT
Organism: Thermoplasmatota archaeon; assembly: GCA_028279595.1. Taxonomy (GTDB): domain Archaea; phylum Thermoplasmatota; class JAKEGO01; order JAKEGO01; family JAKEGO01; genus JANQNK01. The sequence continues at coordinate 330,174 of JANQNK010000020.1, read as the reverse complement.
CGGCGTCATCAGACTCTCCAAGGAGACGGGCCTGCCGGACCACAGGATCCGCTATTCCCTCAGGATGCTCGAGAGGGAGGGGCTCATCAAGCCCACCCAGGAGGGCGCCGTCTACACCAAGGATGCGAAGAGGATCTTCCCGCAATTGAAGGTCATATTGCTCGACCTCGGCGACAGGCTCTCGACCGTCGCGAAACAGATCGAGGAGGAGCGCCGTAAGGTCAAGTGAACGGCGTTCCGAATGATATGATAGAATTCTGATCCCTTCGACCTACTGCTCCATGCCCTGCAGGATGTCAGCGAGTGCAGCTCCGGGATCGGATGCCAGGACTATACCACTGGCGACCAGGACACCTTCGGTCCCAAGCTCGATCGCCATGGCAGCGTCCGCGCCGTTCTTCACTCCAGCCCCGCAGAGGATGCCGACCTCGGGTGCGAGGGTGGACACGTGCGTGACCGTCGAGCCGATGATCTCGGGGCTTGCGCTCGTGACCGAGATGTCCCCTCCGATCAGTTCCGGGGGTTCCATCGCTATCCGGTCAGGTCCGAGGACCGCAGCCGCCCCGGAGGTGTTTACGTTGTTCGAACAGATGACGGTCGCAAGTCCGACCCTCTTCGCCGCGCTCAGGGATGCCTCTATGTCAGCGAGGGTGAGCCGCCTCTCGGAGTGGTTGATAAGGGTCCCGGCGGCTCCCGAAAGGGCGGCCGCCTCGGCGAGGACCGCACCAGTGCGACCGCCCGGCTTGAAGGGGCTGACATGCTGTGCGTAGATCGGTATGGAAAGGTTCTCCGAGAACAGCCGGATATCGGGAGCGCCCACTGCCAGGACCGTCTCCGAGGAGAATTCGCCGGCGACCTTCTCGAGGGCGAGCCCGAGCTCGAGCCCCTTAGCGCCATAACAACCGTCGTACGCCTTCATGTTGACTATGCACATGGTCATGCGGTCACCCATCCGATTTGATGAACCTGATCAGTTGAGCTGATACTGTGATGCGCATCCGGGGCACGATATCGTCACCGGCCTCTGGGGCGGGACGGGGATCTGCGTGCCGCACGCCGGGCAAGGCGTCGTCTGATAGCCGGCCTGCTGGGGAGGCGCTCCGTACTGCTGCTGGGGCGGAGCCTGGGGGGGGGCCTGCGCCTGACCGGTCCCCGGGAACTGGAATGCCGAGCCGCAGTGCGTGCACTGGACCGGCTGAGGGTACGCCGGGTTGGCGATCTCGATGACGCCGCCGCAGTTCGGGCAGTGCATCACCATCGGCTGGGCAGCCCCTGGCTGGGCTCCCATGCCAGGCTGCGCAGGCATGCCAGGGGTCATCCCGGGTTGCGTCGGTACGGTGGGTCCTGCGGTTCCCTTCTTCTTCTTCTTTCCCATGGCGACGACCGCGACCACCGGTACCACGATGATCACGACGAAGAGGGCCACGAGCGGGATGCCCGCGATCTCCTGTTCGAGGAAGCCCTTGTCCTCCTCCTTCTTCTCCTCGACCTTGTTGACCGTGATTGTGAACTGCTCTTCGGCGTCCTTGTCCGGGTCGTTCCCCGATGTCACAGTAAAGGTGAATGTCGTCGTGCCGGGAGCCAATCCGTATACCGTCAGACTGACCTCCTCCACCTCGTTGTCCTCGAGAGAGATGACATCGAGGAGCGGCGGGATCGTCGTCTCGGCTATCGATGAATCGGATATCGCTAGAGTGAACTCGATATCGTCGGGATCGTCGGCCTCGTTCGTTATCGTGAGCTCGATGGTCGCTTCCCCGCCGACGCTCATCGTTATTGACTTCTCGCTCGTCGCCTCGATGGCGGGATCGCCGTCAGGTGCAGCGAGGACCGTAACAGTGACCCTTCCGCTGACACTGGCACTCATGTTCACGTCGTCCTCGTTCCAGACCTTGATGGAGAACTCGTAGAAGTCGAGTAGGGTATTGGTGTTAGTAACGATGGAGATTGCGATCCGTGTATTACCTTGGTGCTCGACCGATTCGGTCGTTGAACGGTTGAACTGACCCGATATAGAGGACTTTTCCCCGAGGATCTTATAAGAGGCTTTGAATACAGCGTCCTGAGATGAGTCGTTGAAATTGAAGATATAGATTGTAAAGGTAAATGAACTGTCCCGATACATCGTTGTTTCGTTGTTGTCATCTCCGTTGTTCATTCGGACATCGAGTTCGATCTCTTCCCCGGCACCGAAGGAAACGGCCGATGACTGGCCGGCAATGAAACCGATACAAAGCGTTAGCGACAGGAGTAGGACTACGGCGAGATGGTACCATCTCATGTTTATCACGGCGGATGATTGGACCTTGATTATATAAAGATTGTCTGAAACCGTTACACTGACGGAACTTGGCCTACCGGTCCGCACCGGGCCGATATCATGGGACCGAGGGTTCCTTCAGGGGAGGCATTTCGTTAGAAACGTATAATAAGGAGTAGCCGATTCAATGGGCGATGCGCCGGATCGACAGGCTCTTCAAGAGGGCCACCGAGCTCCAGGACGATATCGAGCACACTGCTCGCCGCATGGGCAAGGGCAAGTACGGCAGGGTGCTCAAGATGGCCCGTCAGCCGACGCAGGAGGAGTACATCAAGACCGTTGAGATCACGGGTCTCGGCATCCTGCTCCTCGGCGGGCTCGGCTTCACGATCTATCTCATTTGGACCGAGCTTCCGCGTTATCTCTGGGACGTATTAGCATTCTGATCCGGACACATCGGTCATTGTACCTTCATCTTAATGCGGAAGCTAACACCATAAAGCTTATTAGCATTCAACAGCGATTCAACCGGGATAATCATGATTAGAACGAGGTATATCCTTTTCCTCTCGATGGTTGTCCTGATTGGGTGCGTCGCTCTGGTTCCTATGTCCAGCAGTGCGAGGACCATATACGTCGACGACGACAATTCGGGCGGAGGGAACGGGACCGCTGGGAATCCCTACCCGACCATCGGACAGGCCGTGGACAATGCGGGGAACAATGACACGATATACATCCACAACGGGGCATACGTCGAGACCGTCAGGATCAATCGGACCGTCTTCAACGGATCGAACCTCGACATCGTCGGCGAGTCCCGGGCGGGCGTCGTGATCAACGGCTCCGACGATCCAGCCTTCGTGCTCAGGAGACTCAATATCACCGTTAGCGACCTGACGATAGAGATGTCATCCTACGGGTTCGATGTGACCGATTGCAGCGGCCGGATCGACCGGGTCACCGTCAGGCAAGGGCCGGACACTGGTCCGTCGCGGACGGGGTTCCTGTTGACGGATTGCGACGGATTCCATATCGACGGCCTTGCCGTCACCGACCTGGCGGAGATGGGGCAGATCGCGGAGTCGAAGAGATGCACGATCTCGAACTCCACCTCGAGTTACACCGACGAGGACATCGCCCATGGGGGGATCACACTCCAGGACTCGTGGGGATGCATTATCGAGAACACCACGATCGATACGAACCAGACCTTCGGCCTCGCCGTCTCGGGACGGTACGACCACACCATAAGGACCAGCCTCGTGATAAACGGCGAGAGCATCCATTACTTCAACGACCTACACGGCACCTCGAACGATTACGAGGAGATCACGGGATACACGCTGATCGAGACCCAGGTAAGCACGATCGGGAAGATAACCGTCGCCAATTCCAGCTACGTGAGCATATTCGACAACGAGCTCAACAACCAGCCCTTCGGCTCCTGCATACTGCTATGGAACTGCGAGAACATCGACGTCGGCAACAACAGCATCAATCGCGGCTCGACATCGGTCGGGGATAGCGGCCTTACGGTGATCGAGTGCAATGACATCTACGTGCACAATCTGACGTCCAGGCAGGTGTTCAACGGGATCCGCCTCGTCGACACCACGGACACGTACCTCTACAACGTGACCTGCATCGACAACGAATGGGGCATAAGGATCGAAGGCGGGAGCGGCAACTGGATAAACTGGAGCGGGGCTTCGAGCAACAACCAGGCGGGGATCGCACTCATCGACACGGAGGAGAACCTGGTCACCAGTACGATCATGTCCGGGAATGACAAGTACGGCTATTACATCGAGGGGAACTTCGACAATCAGCTCGAGACGTCCTGTCTTGTCAACACCGAACCGGTCTATTACTATAACGACAAGGGCGCTAGCGTGTCCATCGATTCGCTAACGCTCACGGCAAACGATGTCAGCAATGTCGGGAAGGTGACGTTGTACAACTGCAGGAACATCGTTGTCTCGGACAATATCCTCAGGAACAACGCGGAGGGCAGCGGCATCTTCCTCATAGAATCCACCAACATAACCGTGAGGGACAATTCGATGAGGAACAATCTGCGGGGGATATCACTCATCGATTCACGCAAGTGCAGGCTAGACGATAACGACATGGACTCGGACGAGTACGGGCTTTTCATCGAGGAGCGTTACGACCACTGGATCAACATGACGAACATCGCGAACGGCGAGGAGATCCACTACTTCTTCAGGAACGACTCGGTGGACCTCTCCGGGATCGAGCTTACAGCGAAACGGGTCTCGAACACCGGAAAGATAACGTTCGTCGATTCGGAATGGGCATCGGTCGACTCCTGTGTGCTTGAGAACGGCACGTCCGGCGTCCTCATCATCGACAGCTCGGCGAACGTAACATCGTCCACGCTGAAGAACAACAAGTACGGGGTGACGCTCGAGAGCGGTTCGGCCCGTGTCGAGGGATGCGACGTCCTGAACAACGACATCGGCATTCCGGCCGTGGGAGAGCTCACCGTCGTTTGGAACAGGATCAACAGGAACGATATCGGCGTCCTCTGCGTCGATGACGCATCGGTCGAGAACAACACGTTGAACGACAATCTGAACGGGATAGTCATCGAGGGTGGCGACAACCACGTCGCCTTCAACACGGTGACGAACTCGACCTCGTCCGGCATCGACGTTGACGGGGACAACAACGTCGTCAGGAACAACACATGCGTGGAGAACAGGTACGGGATATTCGTCCGGGGCGGTAACGACATCGCCGTCAACTGGAACCGTCTCCGGGCCAACGACAGGTACGGGATACGGCTCAAGGGCGATCCCAGAAACCTCGATGTGTCGGACAACGTGGCGTTCGGGAACGGATACAACCACCTGACGGGTTCAGGTATCCTGATAACGGGAGCCAATGACCTCACCCTCGGAAGGAACGTCCTGTACTGGAACTACTACGCCGATGTCACCATCCAGCAGTCCGACAATGTCACTGTCGAAGGCTGCATCCTCAACGGGACCTACAAGGGCTTCAACCTGTACGAAGCGAGCAACATAACGATCATCGACAACGAGATATCCGACTCGGAGTTCGCGATCCAGATGCTGGAGTCGGAGAACATCCTGGTCACCGAGAACATGATCGAGGACGCGGCACCCTACGGGATATGGGTGAGGTTCTCGCGGAACATCTCGGTGGAGGACAACGAGATCCGGGCCAACGAGTCCGGTGTCAGGGTCACGGGAGGCAGGGAGACGAATGTCAGGGGAAACGACATCGACGCCCCGTCCTGCGTCGTGATAGCCGCGTCGAAGGAGAACAGGATCTACCAGAACGTGTTCGGCGGCGACATCGGCGTGGAGATACGGTCACAGTCCTATTTCACAAGGGTCATCGACTGTAACCTCAGCGGACCGGCCACAGGTATCTCGATCGTCGATTCCAACGAGACCGTGGTCCAGAACTGCACGTTCTCGGGGAACGACATCGCCATCTACATGTACGAGGCTCCGGACAGCAGGATCGAGGCCTGCGACTTCTACGGGATAGACGTCCCTCTGCATCTCAACCTCAGCGATTTCAACATGATCGTCGACTGCAATTTCTTCGGAGCTGAGACAGGGATCCTCATCGAGGAGAGCAGTCGTAACAAGATCAAGAGGGCGACCTTCGAAAGGACCGACGAGGCGCTCAAGTGCATCGAAGGGTTCAGGAACTCCATGAGGGCGTCGGACACGTCCGGTTCGAACGTTCCGGTGAACCTGACCGAGGACGCGGACGCCTTCTTCGTGAACGTGACGTACGACGAGGGGGACATCGAGATCAACGACGTGGCGGTCCTAGACGTCAGCAACTGGCTCAGGGTCAGGATCCTCTTCTTCGACCTCACACCCATACCGCTAGGGGATGTCTACTGCCTCGAGGACTCCGAATACAGGTACAAGACGAACGGATACGGCGGATTCGACCCGCAGACCAACAACAGCGGTGAGACGTGGTGGTTCCTGGTGGCGTACAAGACCTACACAGGCTCGTCGACCACCACACCGAACGTCACGGTCAACGCCAGCTACATGTACTGGGAGGATTCAAGGACGGTAGACATGAGCACGTCCCATGTCGAGGAGTTCGTATCGGACATAGCGCCGCCGAACCTGAAGTGGACCAACGAGACGAACTACATCGATACCGGGGTCTACCCCGACCTCGGGAATGCTTCGCAGTCGTTCGAGTTCAGGGTACTGTACACGGACCCCAACGGCGACGCCCCGCTCAATGGGACCCCGGTCGTATGGATAGACGTCGACAACGATGGGAAATACAAGTCGTCCTTCCCCTACGAGGACGGTACGTTCGATGAGGGCGGTTTCAACATGACCAAGGTCGGGAGCAGCACGGACTGGGCATCCGGCGTGGTCTTCAACTTCAGCACGAGGCTCCCCGTCAGCCACAGGATAAGGTACGAGTTCCAGGCCTTCGATGTCAACGATCTGCACGCGATCCGATGGGACCCGGTCGACCGGAAGAGGGGTCCGATCGTGCTGTCCGCTGAGATCGACCTGCGGACCGTGAGGTTCGAGGACCTGCTCACCGAGGTACACTTCACGTACCAGCTCTCGAACGACACCTACATAACGGATATCGACAACTCCACAGCCTCGCTCTGGGAGGACTGGTATCGTGAGATCGACATCTGGACCCCATCGCTCAGGAACATCTCGGTGCTCATGGACTGGTCCAACTCCATGCCGTCCAGATTGAGGTCGTCAGTAACCGAATGGACGCTTCCGTTCATCGAGAACCTGACCGCGTCGGAGGCGGTCGAGGTCATCAAGTATTCGACGGATGTCTACCCGATCAGCGACTTCAACTCGTCGGCGCAGGTCATCGCCGATGCGTTCAACACATCAGTGGCCCAGGGTTCCGAGGCGCACTGCTACGACGCGATCGTGGAGAACGACCTGGAAGGTAGACGGCAGCACATGCTCATCATCGCGTTCGGTCCGAACTATGCGGAGAATCCGAAGCAGCACATGCAGTACGAGGACCTCCTGGGGAACATCTCCGCGGGGACCACGGTCCACGTCATCGCCCACGGGAACTGGGACATGGGAGAGCTCCTGCAGACCGCCATCGAGACCAATGGTCAGTTCATCGTCGTCAACGACTTCACCCTCCCGGGAGCGCTCGTCGAGGTGCTCAAGGGGATCCAGGCCGAGATGGCCCTGACCTACAACGCCGAGATTAACTACGACGGGAGCGAGCACAACTGCATTCTGAACGCAACACACCTGATGATAGACGCAACCCTCAACCTGACATACAGGGAGCCGATAACGCCGCCGCCGTTCGTGAACATCTCCGTACCGGGCGGGTGGTGGACCCACGAGGCCCTCCCCGCCAACATCACTGTCGAGGGGGAACTCGACGAACTCTACGTTCAGATGAGCTTCGCGTTCATCGACAGGGGTGAGATCGGGAACTGGACCGAGTGGTTGAACGTCTCGGTCTCGGGTGGATTCCTGGATGGTCCAGTCTCGGCCGGAGCGTACCGGTTCAGGGTCAAGGGGACGTCGATCTCCGGCGACTCGCACGGATGGATCAACGAGACGAGCGGCAACGTGACCCTGGTCGATGTAACTCCGCCAATGATCGACGCTCCGGTACCCGACAGTCCATCGTGGAACATATCGCAGATATCGTTCTACGTCGGCAACGCGACCGACATCGACTCGGACGTCGTATCGCTCAACATAACACTAACCTACGATTCCGGGAACCCCATCGATTCCTACACCGTACCCTGGAACGGGTCCGGCTATCAGGTATTGATGAAGCAGATGAAATGGGTCCCGGCCGTGTACAATGTGACCATCACGGTCACCAACGGCGCCGGTCTGAGCGGGACACAGTACGCGGAAGTGATACTCGACGATTCACTTCCGTCCATTTGGCTGGGAACGCCCACCAACTGGTCGATGCATGACTGGGCCAACGTGCAGGTGATATCCGCTGGCAATGTGTCCAACGTCACGCTGCAGATGGCCTTCGCGGTGGTCGGCTCGGACCTCGATCCGGAGACGGCCACATGGACGACGCTGCGCGTCGAGGACGACGGCGAGGTCTGGTCATCGTTCAACTTCACGCACAACGCGAGCCTTATGCACGCGAGGAAGTACCTCTTCAGGGCCATGGGCAGCAACTCCCAGACCGGACTCGCAGGTCCGTGGGAGGTTTCAGGGGTCCTCATGGTCGATACCATGCCTCCAGAGGTCGATCAGCTTATACTGACCGGCGACCGGGACGGCCTGTTCATCTCGTTCATCGCCTCGGACGACGGATCCGGGGTGGCGGGCTACAGCTACATCGTCTACAAGGACGGAAGCACCTTCGCGACGGGGACGGGAGAGACGAACGGCACGGAGACCATAGAGGTCCTGGGACCGGCAGGCGAGGGCACCTACAGGGCTGTCCTCGTATTCACCGACGTCGCGGGAGGCGTCTCCGACTCGGCCAGCAGCGGGTCGTTGACGATCACCGACGGCCCGCCGACGGTTCCGGTCCTGGTGTCGCCTGCCGACGGAGAGATCGTGGGATCGCCCCCGACCCTCGTCTGGAACGCGTCCATCGAGCCGGACGGCGACGATGTGTCCTATGACATCGTCGTGAACGGTCCGACCGGCGAGATCGTCAGGACATCGCTGACGGCGACCACGTATACGCTAGGTGCGATACCGCTCGGCAATTACACATGGAGCGTCTCGTCCTCGGACGGGACCTACGATTCAGAGGCAGCCGAGGCCGACTTCGTCTACAGCCGGCCGGACCTCGAGCCCTCCTTCATATTCTTCACTGACAGCCCGATCACCTACCTCGAGTTCCCCGGCACGGTCACGATAGCCGCGACCGTGGACAACGTCGGACTCATCGACTCGCCCGGGGTGAACGTGACGTTCTCGCACAACGGGAACCTCATCAAGAGCTACCGACTGACAGGTGTGACTGCAGGTGGGTCCGATACTATCTCCTTCGCCGTGGACCTCGAGATCGGTTCACACACGATGACGATGAGGGTGGACACGGAGGACGAGGTCAACGAGCTCGATGAGGACAACAATACCCTCACGAAGACGCTGCTCGTCGGAGATGAGCCCGAGGAGGACAAGAGGTCGGACCAGAGCTCGCTCATGCCGCTGATAGCAGGCCTGATCCTCATTATCGTGCTTGTGCTTCTCGTCCTGATCGTCCTCAAGCTCAGGAAGGGCGGGATCAAGGGCAAGGGAAGCGCGCCAGCAAAGAAGAAGGAGCCCTCGGCGAAGATGATGGACGCCAACGAGTACGAGAAGCTCAGGCAGGAGTTCGCCGAGTCCGAGGCGAGCGAGGATGCGGTATGGGAAACCCCTAAGAAGAAGGTCATCAAGAAACCGTAAATAGTCGTTGTGACATACGGACCCAAATAGACATTTCGCAGAAATGGGGATCGTGAGAACATGGGTGCCGAAGAGTGGAGACTATACTCCCAACATTACGACGTCGTCTTCGCGGCCGCACAGGTGGCCTTGACGGACTGCAAGTTCAAGACCAAGTCAGTCGATTATCAGGGAGGTCGCATAAACGCGAGCGCAGGTATGTCTATGGCCTCCTACGGAGAGAGCCTGATCGTTACCATGGGTATGGATGAGCGGGGAACCAGGGTCACATTCAGTTCGAGCGCATACACAATGGACTGGGGGAAGAGCGGTAAGAACGTCGACCGGTTCTTCTCCGCACTGGAGGACAGACTTGCTGGGCAGTCAGTTCCCGTGCAGGCTGCACCACATCCTGGGCAATCGTACCCTCAACCAGAATCATATCCAACAGAACCGTCCGTTAATGTTCCTGTCGCCCTGGCGATGACCAATGGCGGCATTGCATTGCTCATGGCATTGGTGATGGACATCGAGATATTGCGAATGGTGTTCCTGTTCACAGCCATCCTCCTCATCATTGGTGGGGCTTTGATCGGGTCCCGTAGCTACCGTGCGGGTGCCGTTCTCTGCGGTATCGGCGGAGTGATCACGATACCGATCGGCATTCTAGGCATCATTGCGGCCAGCAAGGCCTGGAACTATGCCTGATCCATCGGAACATTTTTAGTCCGGGTGCATACTGAGGGCGCAGATGGAAGCACCGGAACGGCTCAAGGACCAGATCGACGCCCTGGCCGACGACCTGATGGAGTTCGGTCTGACGTCGTACGAGGCGCGTGCATACGTCGCACTCGTTGCACGGGGATATGGGGACGCCGAACTCATCGCCCAGTCCGCCGGAATTCCAAGGACCTCCAGCTACAAGGTCCTCAGCTCATTGGTCGAAAAGGGACTGATCATCGTCACCCAGGGTAGGCCGAAGATATACAAGCCGAACCCCATCGAATCGGTCCAGGGCGAGACCGTCGACCGTGTCCAGCGCGTCTACGGCGAGCTGTCCTCCATCCACGGGAGCATAAGCGAGTCGGGGGTCCCTCAGCTTATCTACACGCTTACGGGCCGGAACAGGGTCATCGAGAAGATCCGCGAGTTCCTCGACACCGCGGACAACAGCGTCGTCCTGTCCGTCCCTTACATGTCCGAGTTCAGGAAGCTCTACCAGAGGGAGTTCCAGGGACTGGTAGCCAGGAGCATCGATGTCACGATAATCACGGCGCCCTTCCAGAAGGTACCCGAGGAGGCGACGGTGCTTCGGCGCGAGGGGATCATAGCGGTGGACCTGATAACGGATGGTGAGAACGCGCTGATCGCAGCGCCGGACCTATCTGCAGCGGGTTTCACGACAAATGCCTTCCTGGCGGACCACCTTGAGAGGTTCATGGTAATGACTGCCGAGCCCGAGGGCTCCAGGAAGTGAATTGTCCGGCCATGGCTGGGACCATCGGCCGATGTCTCCTATCTTCGTAATATCAGGTATGTCCCAGAGGGGTCGTTGCCAGGCCTTCCAGCTGTCGAAGGAGGCGTTTCTGGACCCTGAAGGCGTTCAGTGCCCCGACGCCGAGAACGCCCACGGTATACCTTCTGAGCCCGCTTCCCTGGGTCAGGTCGGCGATCGCGTTCTCCATTATCTCGATGCCGGAGGGTAGGACGTTCACCATGTCACGGCCGTGAACGGCCACCTTCAGCTCGAGCTTGTAACCTTCGTCCAGCTTGTGGAACGCGATGTCGATCGCCTCCACATCCCCCAGTACGAGAGGGGCATTGTGAAGAAGCTGGACCTCGGTAACCTCATCGGTTCTGTTTACCTTGTAGATGTTGAATCCCTCGCGGGAGAGCATCTCGGTGAACGTGTTGCACAGGGAGTCTACCTGTATACATTCCTTGTATGTCTTTGCTAACGTCCTGCCACCAAAGTATATTTTTGTCGTCGACGTTATAAATACGTTTCCCTCTTTCACACCAAGGGCCAGTCCATTGGATTTCGACCTCGGAACCACTGATATTATTTAAAAAAGGGGCAGAAATCCGACGCTATCGGGGGTGAAACGGTCGATCCGACCACTCACATGTACATCTCGGGGATGTGCTTGTCGAGCCTCTTGACCGCTCGGAAGTTCTCGTAGTACTTCAGCGAATGCATGGAGATAGATGGCGGAGTGACCTGGATGGTCCTCAGCCAGTCGTTGGTCGATATCTTCCGGAGACGGTTCTTTCGCTCTATGTAGCGCCTGGTGAGCGTCTCGTTGTAGATGTTCTCGAGGTCGGCGCCGGAGTAGTGCTCGGTCGCCTTGACTATGCGCTCGATGTCGATCTCGTGGTTTATCTTCGACCGTCCGATGACCTTGTCGATGATCTCGCGCCGTCCATCCTCGTCGGGGGGAGGGACGTAGATTATCTTGTCGAAACGGCCGGGCCTGAGCAGGGCGTCGTCTATCGACCACGGGTCGTTCGTAGCCGCGATGACCAGGATGTCCTCCTTCTCCTTGATGCCGTCCATCTGGGTCAGGAGCTCGCCGACGACCTCCCTGACGACGGCGTCGGAGCCGCCCTCCTCGACGCCGCGCCTTCGGGCGGCGGAGTCGAGCTCGTCGATGAATATTATCGATGGCGCCTTCTCCTCGGCCTCGGTGAATACCTCGCGGACCTTCAGCACGGACCAGTTGAGCCACTTGGCGAGGAGGTCCGTTCCCTTGAGCGAGATGAGCGGGACCTTGCGCTGGTTGGCTATGGCCTTCGCGAGCATCGTCTTCCCGCAGCCAGGAGGGCCCTGGAGTAGAATACCCCTCGGGGCATCTAGTCCTAGACGCCTCTGGAGCTTTCCGTCGTTGATGAGCTCCATGGCGAACTGGATGTCCTTCTTGACGTCCTTCAGGCCTCCGATGTCCTCGAATCCCACGTCTGTCTGGTAGACGGTCTCCCTGGTGTGGCGTCTCTGGAAGAGAGTGCAGTTCGCGTGTTCCGCGTAGTTGAGGGATGATTTGAAGGTAAGTACCTTGGAAGGCTTGAGCCGCCCGGCGTTGATCTCCTCGGAGATCCTCATGATGTCGGCGCCCGTGTAGCCCTTGGTGTCGATGGCGAGCTGTTCGGCCATCTCCTTGTCGTCGAGGAACTTGCTGAAGATCTCATGCCGTATCGATTCGTCCGGTGGTAGCACATAGATCTGGTTCTCGAGGCGACCGGACCTGAGAAGGAACTCCGGAAGGAGGTTCGGCTCGTTCGTCTCGACGATCAGCACCACGCCGTCCGGCAGGGAGTCGATCTTCTCGGCCATGTACGCGAAGGTCGGGTTCTCGCTGGTCCGGGCCTCCTCGGCGCCGGCGGCGTCCGCGTATGCGAGTGTCTCGATCTTGTCGAGATAGATGACGGAGGGTACGAGGGCCCTCTGGAAGATGTGGTCGAGCCGGAGCTTCGGCTGCGATTCCATGTAGAGAGCTGCACAGCTGATCCGATGGAATGCGACGCCCTGGCGCTTGGCCTCCCTCCTGATCGCCCTCACCAGCATCGTCTTGCCGCAGCCGCCCGGGCCGTATATCACGAAGCCCTTCGAGGGATATGACGCTGTCTCCCCGAGGGAGCGCACCATTCTCCTGAACGTGCTCTTCTCCTCGCGCATGCCTCCGATGTCCCGCCACTGGACGTCCACCTCGTGCTCGTCGGTGCGCCACCGGGCGTTCTTCGGGTCCATCGTCCTCTCGGTCCGCTCACGCAGAGCCTTTCTTATCGTCTCCACCATTTCCTGCCTCCAGGAGCCTGAATATCTTCGCTATCTCGATTAGATGTGAGATATTGAGTATAATATCTTTTCTGATGAATCCGGACGCTCGCCTCACGGCTGCGCGGGCCAGGTCGTCCGAAGGGGTCGCGTCGTACGTGTAGATGTACCTCTGATAGGCGATCTCCTCGTTGATCGTCGTGTTCCAATCGATCGTCATCCGGGCAAGGTACGGCTTGAATATCCCGTAGTACTCGCCGTCCTCCTCTGTGAGGACCTCCTGGGCCAGGATGGTAGCCTGGAACCAGGGATAGTAAGACGTGTCGTATACCGACTGGTCGAGCAGATGGACGAGGTTGGTGGACACGTCGGCCAGGTGCTTCGAGAGATGCCTGTCCTCCGTCATCCTCATCAGGTAGTACGTGAGGATGCATAGCTCCGCAGAATACCAGAGGAGCCTGTCCCGGTCGCTCTTGCCGACCGTTTCGAGGGCGTTGAGTATCCTCTCGTGATAGTTCTCCAGCAACAGGGCGTAGGTGTCGTCCGAGACGTCCCTGTCGAGGAGGAAGAAGAGCTCGCTGATCCGGTCCATGGAATAGAAGATGCCGTCCGACATGTCCCATATGTTCTTCCGGATGTATGCCCCGGCGTCGTGGGCGGCGTCCCTGAAGGCCTCGTTCCCCGTCACGAGATAGATGTTGAACAGTGCGATCCCTGCGGTCGCAGTGGCGCGGTAGACGTACCTGTCGCCCCAGCCCCCGTCGGGGTTCATCCTGCCGATTACCTTCTCCCGGACGATCCCGTCGATCTTCGGGGTCAACTCGGATGACTCCTTCGAGGTGAGGACCTCCTCCCAGTGTTCCCGAGCAAGATCGCATATGAGCCTCAGGTCGGCGGTCTCCTCGCTCTTGACAGCGTAGATTATCTTGCGTCTCAGGAGCCTCAGCATCCTGTCCCGGTCCTCGCCGTCGGGGACCTCGCCGCCGTAGACGTATCGAGCGACCATGATGTCGACTACCCACCTCTCTTCCGACCTGGGGCCGAAGGCGTTGTCGAGGACCTCGCGGGCCTTGGCGACCGGCGTGGTCCGTCCGAGGACAGTGCCCATCCTGTCCAGGAGTACTGCGATGTTTATCGCCTCGTCCGGGGACCTTGGGTCCCTGCCCCAGCTCTCGATATCCTCGAACGCCCTCTCGATGACGTTGCGGACGCGCGACTTGTATCCCCTGGGTAGCCTGTCGAAGACTAGTGACATGTGTAAAAGCGATTCGACCATGGCGGTCCCGAAGTCCGGGACGCCTTCCTCCGGCAGGAGCACGACCGATGCGTCCTCTATCATCTGCAGGTACACCTTGTCACGGGTGGTAGCGTATGCTATGCAGAGCCCACGGAACAGCTCGGCGAGGTCCGCGGTATCTAGGTCACCCCTCCTGAGGGCGTCCCAGAGGAAGGCAGCGCTCGACCTCATTGCGAACGCATAGTCGTCGTCGTCGAGGAAACCGTGAGCAGAGGTCAGGAACCCGAAGTTCTGGAGGCTCGTGACGGAATCCGACCTGAAGACCTCTGATGAGTCCCAGTACCCGCCACCTCGGCGGAACGCCATCACGACGTTGCCCTGGGCCTCGAGCATGCGGGTGAGGACCCTGCTCGCCTCGGACCCAAGCCTCCCGATACCATCGGTCAGTTCGAAACCTCCGGGACCTCGACAAAGCCCATGCTATAAAACATTAAAGGTTGAATGCGACCCGACCTTCGTCAGAACATCAGGTCCAGTTCCGCCACGAGGTCCGGGACCGCCTTTGCGACCGCGCCGAGGATCTCCGCCGTGGTTATCGTGGTTATCTCCAGCTCCTGAAGGGCCAGCACGATGCGGTCGAACTGTTCGTCCGTCACGTTGACGGCCTTCTCCTTCGCGACATAGTTGCGGACCATGGTGTTCTCGAGCTCCGAGCGCCAGGCCCTCTCGTAGTCGCCGAGGACATCGCTCCCCTGGACATACTCGGCCGAGAGGCGTCCAGCGATCTTACCGGCCATGCAGGCGTTGACGACACCGCCGCCCGTGAGCGCGTCCACCATCCGGGCGGAGTCGCCAACCAGCATGAAGTTCCCCTTGACCGTCTGGTCCATGGGCAACGACGTCGAGACGGCGCCCGCCACCATGTCCACGGCCTTTCCCTTGGCGAACTCGGGGTGCTTGGCAATGAACCTGTCCAGGTACATCTTCACATCCGCGGGCGCCTTCAGCTTGCTGGCGGCCACACCGATGCCGACGTTGGCCACGCCCTCGCCCTTGCTGAAGACCCAGACGTAACCACCTGGGGCATCCGAACCGGCGTAGAAGTCGTTGTACCTCGCATCATCGTCGATCCCGACCATCCGGTACTGGATGCAGGAGTCGATGTCCTTGAGCTTTAGACGTGAGTCGAGACCGACCCAGCTGGCGGCTCGTGATTCGAAACCGTCCGCCGCGATGACGACCTTCGGGACCACGGTTATCCGCTCGCCGAGGCGATCGACGACGACCTCCTTGACCGTATCGCCCTCGACCTTGGCGCCCATGGCCATCGCGCGGACCCACAGGTCCGACCCCGCGAGGACGGCCTCCGATGCAAGGGTGCGGTCGAAGATGTCGCGCTCGACAACGAAACCCGTCTCCGATCCGGCGCGGGCGGCGTCCATCGTGAGGCAGTGACCGCTCGGCGAGAAGAGCCTGGCGCCGTCCACCTGGTTGGCTATCCAGCGCTTGTCCGGCTTGATGCCCAGGTCGTTCAGCCAGAGTTCGGCGATGCCCTCTCCGCAACGAACCGGGGAGCCGACCTCCTGGCGCTTCTCGATCATGAGGACGTCGGCGCCGTTCTCGGCGGCGAACTTGGCGGACATCGATCCACCTGGTCCCGCTCCGATGACCAGGACGTCGACCTCGTGTCTCATTCGGACCCGCCTCCGAGGGTCATCGCCCCGACGGGGCAGAGCGTGACACATATGCCACACTCGGTGCAGGTGTCATGGTCGACCTCGATCCATGACGAGTAAAGGGTGAGCGCTTCAACGGGGCAGGAGCCCACGCACGCTCCGCAGTAGAGGCATTTCGACTTGTCGCATTCCAGAGCCATCATCCCATCCTCCTGATTATCTCGCCCGTGGCGACGCCGGGTTCGATATCGAATCCGTTGTCGATCAGGACCGACTCCATCGCACCGAACGTAGCGACGAGTTCGGTCCACCGAGTGAGGCCCATGTGGCCGATCCTGAAGACCTTGCCCTTGATGTGGGCCTGGGCCCCGGCGATTATGACGTTGTGCTTCTTCCAGAGGGGTGGTCGGAAGTCCGAGTCCGCCAGACCCTCGGGATAGTTGATCGCGGTGCAGGTGTTCGAAGCGTACGCCTCGTCCGGGAAGAGAGTGAAGCCGAGGGCCTTCGCTCCCGCCCTCGTCGCGTCGCCCATGGCGGCGAACTTGGCGACCCTGTTCTCCAGACCCTCCTCCTTGACCATCCTCAGGGCCTCGCGGAAGCCCATTATGAGGTGAATGGCCGGTGTGTACGGCGTCTGAGAGCCGTCTCGGAGCTTGATCGCGTGCTTCTTGAGGTTGAGATAGTAGGACGTGCTCGTGTTGAGCTCGTCTAGCAGCCTGTCGGATATGGAAACGGCAGCGAGCCCCGACGGTGCGGCGATGCACTTCTGGGAACCGAAGACGACGAGGTCCGCGCCGAGCTCCTCGGGCTTGACCTCGAGCCCTCCGACGGATGTGATACCATCCAGGAGGTAGCGGACATCGTGCTTTGCCGCAAGACGGCCGATCGCGGCCGCGTCGTTGGTCATGGCGGTGGACGTCTCGTTGTGGCAGAGGGCGATGGCCCTGTATTCGCCGGTCTCGAGCTCCGCGGCGACCTCGTCCAGGTCGAAATGGACGCCCCAGTCGGCCTTGACGACCTTGTGGTTCGTGAACACCGACGCGATCTCGCCGAGCCTCTCGCCGAACTTGCCGTTCTCGAGGCAGAGGATCTTCTCGTCCCTGTCCACTATACCGGTTATTGAGGCTTCGAGGGCAGCCGTTCCGGACCCGCTGAGGAGCGCGACCTCGCGGTCCGCCTGGAACAGGTACTTCAGAAGTTCCCTTGTCTCGCCGAGCACTTCCGTGAACTCCGGCGACCTGTGCGCTATCGATGGGTGAGACATCTCACGCAGCACACGAGGATGTATCTTCACTGGCCCAGCAAGCATGAACACGTTATCCATCATATCCATCCGGTACCACCTTACGCCGGTATCGGATTTGATATATATAGGTTGTTTTTCGAAACAAATGTACCTCGGGAGACGGCAGCGGTCAATGACCGGCCGCATGCACCAGGCGCGGGACGCGTCGACCGCGTACGCCATTTGCGGTCGAGTACGTTGGCAGTCATTGGCCATCCCTAGCCAGCACAGATGAGACGCGTCGACCGGGTACATCAGTTGCGGTCGAGCGCGTCGGCAGTCATTGGCTACCCCCAACCAGTACAGATGAGACGCGTCGACCGCGTACCACAGTTGCGGTCGAGCGCGTCTGTCGAATACGGATGGATCCGTTACTCGCAATGGACCGATCTGTTCGGCATCGGGATGACATTTCTCTCAGTAACCTATAAAACGGCACATGTCCATCCAGTTTCACGCATGTTCGACGCACTGGGAGATGAGTTAAGGCTTAGGGGTGTGGACGAGAACGACCTCCTCTACGCCATCATGGGGATGGACCTCGTCCTGCGGTCCGGCGCGAGCATCGAGACGGCCATAGAGTACGTGGCCTCTCACGATTATGGAGAGGTATCCTTCGAGTTCAAACGGATTATAGCGGAGGTCCAGCAGGGATCGTACCTCGATCGAGCAATGCAGAAGTCCGCGAAACGTGTCAAGAACAAGCTGTACACGGAGATGGCAAGGGCGATCGTACGGTCCCTGGTGACGTCCGCCGGTGTGACGAACACCCTTCGCCAGATCGCGCTCAGGGAGACCCAGCTCCGGAAGAGGCGGTTCAGGGACTTCCTGGACATGTCCCGGGGTATCGGAGAGATGTTCGTGATCCTCGGTGTGCTCGTTCCCCTGATCCTGGGGATAGTCGTGTTCACATCCGACATAATGGCCGATAGCGAGCTTCCGGGCGCTCCCGGAGGGGCGCCTGTCTACACGATAGACCTCGGATATCTGCTCATTTCCATCGTCCTGTTGATGATAATAGTGTACGTGTGGGTCAAAGCCCCGAAGGTGTAACGATGTCCGCGATAATGCTGACCATATGGATACTCGCCGTTCCGGCGATCATCAGCATCGTGTACCTTCAGTGGACGTCATATCATCGCAAGCACGTCATCGAGGTCGAGATGGAGTTCCCGACCTTCATCAACAGCATGGTGGAGGGCCTCAGGAACGGCGAGGCCATCGAGACGGCGCTCTTCGCCGCTGCGACGACCAGCGCAGGCCCCATCAGACGTCTGACCGACAGGCTCAACGACCGCGTCACCGAGGGGGAGACGTTCTCCGACGCGATCCTCAAGTTCGGGGAGGAGTCGGGCTCGAAGATGATCCAGAGGTCCGTGGGCATGCTCATCATCGCCCTCGAGCAGGGGGCCGAGATGGCCGACACGCTCGAGAGGATAACGAAGGACACGTGGTCCATCTATGTGCTCCAGCTCGAGAGGCAGGCGCTGGCCCGGAAGGAGGCGAAGCTACTTGTCATGGGCGGCGTGGTCATGGCCCCGGCCATCCTCGGGATCACGTTCTCGATGTTCGCCACGGCAGGGGCGAGCGACCACCTGATGAACGCCACTGCGGCCTATCTCCTCGCCTTCGCCTTCATGACCGCTGTCTTCTACGGCGTCGTCTCAGGGAACATGAAGAACGCCATGGCCCTCGTCGTACCCTACATGCTCATCTCGATGGTCATCTACTACTACGGACTGCATCCGCAGGGAATGATATCGCTGGGCAATTACTTCCTTGAGAACAGGGTGATGTTGATCTCTACCATCGTAATGATAGTCGTGGTGGTCTTCATCGTCTGGCACTTCAGGAGGACGCTGAAGAAGATCAAGGAGCCTCCACGCAAGCGGGAGGAGGACGACGACTGGGGCCTCGGACCGGGCTACATGTCCGATAGGTATTAATCGAGCCCCCGCGATTCGACGCTGTCATGTACACTGACGAGGACGGAGCGGCAGCTGTGACGTTCGCACGGTCGGTCATCGAAAGGCATCTTTCAGGAGAGGGCGAGCTTCCGCAACTTCCAGAGATATTCGAGAAGGAGAGCGGTGCCTTCGTCACCCTCAAGACCTTCCCGGATCACGATCTCCGAGGCTGCATCGGATACATCGAGGGTGTGAAAGCGCTCGGTGAGACCATAAAGGACGTGGCTGTCTCGGCGGCGACCAGGGACCCGAGGTTCCCCAAGGTGGGCATGTCCGAGATGGACGGGCTTGCTGTCGAGGTGTCGCTGTTGACACCGCTCGAACTCGTTCCGGCGAAGGGCGGCGCCCTCGTCGAGGAGGTGACGGTCGGTGTCCACGGCCTCGTCGTCGAGAGCGGGATGGCCCGCGGAGTACTCTTGCCCCAGGTCCCGGTCGAGCAGGGCTGGGATGTGAGCGCGTTCCTCTCCCACACATGCATGAAGGCCGGTCTGAGCCCGGGCGCGTGGCTAGGCGAGGATATATTGTTCTACAGGTTCAGTGCGGAGGTCTTCGAGGAGGTCGAGCCAAGAGGAGAGGTTCGGCGCAAGGACATGGGCGCCTGCGGATCGGAGTGAGGTCATCATGGAAACGACGAAGGCCATCGAGATCCCCGGATACGGTTCGGTCATGCTGTTCGGAGCGGTCAGGGGCCTAGCATCCGAGGTCGAGAGGCAGATGGATGCCATCAAGGAGTTCGGTCCCGACGTCATAGCACTGGCCGTGTCGAAGCAGGAGCTCGACGGCCTGATGTCCTCCCTCGACGGGGTGGACGAGGACCACATGACGAACTACGACGAGATATATTCAAGGCATCTGACGAGGTACGGCGACGTCGGGATGCCGCCACCGGACCTGATAGCCGTCTGCCGATATGCCGTCGAGAACGATGTGCCGATCAGGAGCGTCGACCTGTCGGAGCTCTCGATGTACCGGGCGTCGGTCAAGTTCATCAAGCCGATAGAGACCGTCAGATACGGCATGCTCATGCGTAACCTGATCGGAAAGAGGTTCAAGGCCGGGACGGCCGCCGAGTTCGCTCTGGAGTGGGATGGCCAGGTACGCCGGATAAAGGGATTCCGCAAACTCGAGGAGTTCAGGGAGGACCAGATGGCCCGACGCATACACTGGCTTGTCTCGAACTACGACAGAGTGTTCGCTGCGCTGGAGGTCCAGCGACTAGAAGGTGTGGTCCAGGGTCTGGAAAGGCTCACTCGAGCTTCCCGATCTTGAACACCTTGGTACCGCATTCTGCGCAGGTACCGTTGACGGCCGGGCGGCCGTTCTTCATGGTTATCTGTTTCGGGTCCACAACATCTACCTGTTTCCTGCACTTCATACAATAAGCCTTCATGATGACTCCTCTCGGAAAGGAATTGAAATTGGGGTTCAAATACCTTTCCCGAAGGGGGTGAAACCTGCATTTCCGGTGGACTTTTTCCGATAACCGTCCCAAACGTGGCGCAAACGTAAGCCGAAAGACCAATCATCGGGTATGATTGAGACGCGTCGATGGCCGCTTGAGACGTCATCGAGCGCGTCTGAAAAATGGTGCAAAATCCGATGATCCGGGGGACGGGATACGACTCTCCGAACGGTCTCGAAATGGTTGGACCGGTAAAGGTTAAAGTACGTCGTCGGGGTTGACGGACCATGAGGACCTCGAAGTTCATCGTCGCGGTGCTGCTTCTCGCCATACTCGTCACACCCGGCGTCTCAGCCATACAGAAGGAGAAGGAGTGGGATTTCAACCTCTCTGCCGGGAGCCACAGGGTCATTGTCGTAGATCCCGACTGGGAGGGCGACATCGTGATCGAGTTCGATTCCGACCCGGAGGTGGACCTCTACATCATCGAGGGCAACAACGGTTCGTACAGCGCGTCGTCGGTCAAGGTCAGGGTCTTCGAGAACATCACCGACGTCAGGACCGTCTGGAGCGAGAAGGGCAACTACTCGATCGTCATCGATAACCTCGACAACCCGTCGGACACCGACGCCCCGGGAACGGAGACGGCGAGCATCGTAATGACCGTCACCTGGACCGAGGATTTACCGGCCGATCCGTTCCTGACCGCGTTCTGCTGCGGCTTGGTCCTGATATTCGTGATAATTCTGTTCTACGTCTTCGTGAGGTTCTTCCTCAGGAAACCGCCGAAGGCAGATGTAGAGGAGGTCGAGCCGGGGACCGTCAAGAAGATGCCCGGACCGAAGACACCCGGAAAGAAGAGGAGCAAACCGCCGGCACCCGCCATCAAGCCGAAGAAGCCCTCGGGACCCAAGTGGCCTCCCGGGAAGGGCGAAGGGCCGGAGCAGGGGTCATGAAGAACCACATCCGGAGCGCCGGATTCTCGACCGGGCCGGTGGACCTGGACGCCGATTCCGCAGACCTGGTCATGGCGGTCATGAGGGCACCCGATTATCTAGAGGCGGTGGCCGTCGACCGGGTTGCGATCGATGGCGACGATTCCACCGACGTCATGATCTCGATGCTCGAGAGGGCTCCGCAGAGGGACCAGGTCCACGCTGCCTTCACCAATGCCACGACGATGGCAGGATTCAATGTCATCGACGTCGAGGATTTCACGGAGAGGACAGGGACGCCGTTGATCAGCATAGTGAGGGACGCCCCGGACATGGGCGCCGTGAGGGACGCCCTTGGCACACGTTTCGACGACCCGGGCAGGAGGCTCGAGCTCCTCGAGGGGCGAACCTGGACCGAGATGAGCGGGATACACGCGAGCTGGGCCGGGACCGATGAAGCGGGCGTGAGAGAGCTACTCTCGCTCTGCACCGTCATCGGGAACATCCCGGAGTCCCTCCGGGTCTCACGGCTGATCGCGTCGGCGCTCGGGTCCGGAATATCACACGGAAGGGTGTGACTTCGCAATTAGGTATAAGTAGCGATGGACGGCTGTTCAGTAGCCATGTCCATGGTCAAGGACATTCTCCGGATATACGTACTGGTCGTCGGGTCGCTCGCGATACTGATAGGGACCACAATGGGCCTCTGGGAGCTCACCGTCGGTCTTGGATACGGACCGGTGATAATCCTCCTCGCCATGGGCATCCTCTACCTCGTCGGGTCCCTCCTGCTTTATTTGGTCCTGATGCCGGGTGGGTACTACATCTTCAATGCCAGATACGAGCCGCGGGAATTCGACAGGTATCATCCGTGGACAGTCGATCCCGTGGAAACAGTACCTCCGCCACTTGACGACGAGTGGTCCTACGACCGACTCGTCGAAAGCAGCGGCCAGTCCGGATGGAGGCGTCCGCCGCCGAGGGACAGCGCCCGTTGGAGGGACACGTGGTCGATGGAAAGGCCGTACGGGCCTCCCCTCAGGGAGGGACCGATCAGGGACCCGCGCTACGGGAGGCATCGGAGCTCGTGGCCGTGGTCCGCCGATAGGAGAACGCCTCCCGACCCAGGGTTCAGCAGACAGAGGGGGCCGTTCAGGTACACATGGGAGTGGCACAGCGCCGACGAAAGGATCCCAACGAACAGATGGGACATTCCCGAACCCAGACCCCTGCTCTACATATTCCTGTTCAGCATAGTGGCGGGATCAGCTCTCCTCATACTCGGAAGGTCGAACCCGGCTCTGTATTTCGGATTCCCGGCAGCGTTCGTCATCGCGTTCTCGTTCCCTTCGTTGATGTGGATCTCGTACACATATACGAACCAGTTCGATCCCGAGCCGAGGAGGGCGATGCTTCTGGCGCTCACGTGGGGGATGCTCTCCACGAACATCGCGATCCTATCGGAGGCGATGGTCCCGAGCAGGGACCTGTTCCTCCTGGTCGCGGTGGCGGCTCCCATCCTCGAGGAGCTTGCCAAGCCCATAGGCCTCATCTTCCTGAGCAAGTGGATAAGGACTCCTCTCCAGGGTCTCGTCTACGGCGTGACGTGCGGCATGGGTTTCGCCATGGTGGAGAACCTCCTGTACGAATCGTTCTTCCTCTACACCGATCTGACCGAGGGCGGGGTACCGATCCTATGGGGAGCAGGGTCCCTCGCCAGGGGCCTGCTCAGTACCCTCGGCCACGCGGTCGGTACAGGGGTCGTCGGATACTCCTACGGTGTCTACCGGCGCGAGAAGCTCTCCGGTGAGCTTATGGAGTCCATCGGTCCGATCCCACTGATGATCGGCTCCATGGGACTGGCCATCGGTCTTCATTCAGCTTGGAACGCCTCCGCCTACCTTGCCGAGACAGTCAACGTGGGCCTGATATCCATCCCATTCATGGTTGCCGCTGTCAACTTCACGATACTCATCAAGATCACGCAGAGGGCTCGGAGGCACAGCCGGCGGATCATGGCTGGCGAACGCAGATTCGCATACTCGCAGGGCGCCCTATGATATTATGGTAGATACCCGTCGACGGACATCGATAATTAACGAAAAGGGGTTCGACATAATGAAAAGATATTTATAGGAAACCTCGATGTTATCACGCCCCTTCGGGGGTGACGCTTAGACCGGAGGAAATTTGAATGTCGATCGCAGAAGTAATCGAGAAAGTGGAAGTGAAGAACCCCGGAGAGCCGGAGTTCCACCAGGCGGTTAGAGAGGTCCTCGAGTCCCTGGAGCCTGTCATCAACAAGCATCCAGAGTACGCGAAGGCCAAGATCCTTGAGCGCATCGTCGAACCAGAGCGCCAGATCATCTTCCGTGTCCCCTGGATGGACGACAACGGCGATATCCAGGTGAACCGCGGCATGAGGATCCAGTTCAACAGCGCCATCGGCCCCTACAAGGGCGGACTGAGGTTCCATCCGTCGGTGTACCCCGGTATCATCAAGTTCCTCGGGTTCGAGCAGATATTCAAGAACGCCCTCACGACGCTCCCCATGGGCGGCGGCAAGGGCGGATCCGACTTCGACCCAAAGGGCAAGTCGGACAATGAGGTCATGCGCTTCTGTCAGAGCTTCATGTCTGAGCTCTACAGGCACATCGGTCAGACCACCGACGTCCCCGCCGGCGATATCGGCGTGGGCGGCAGGGAGATCGGGTACCTCTACGGACAGTACAGGAAGATCACGAACCAGTTCGATTCCATCCTGACAGGGAAGGCCATCAACTGGGGCGGTTCCCTCGTCAGGCCAGAGGCCACTGGATACGGCACTGTCTACTTCACCCAGGAGATGCTCAAGACGAAGGGCGACTCCATGGAGGGAAAGACCGTCCTCGTGTCCGGATCCGGTAACGTCGCGCAGTACGCGGTCCAGAAGGCGAACCAGCTGGGCGCGAAGTGCGTGACCCTCTCAGACTCCGGCGGATCCATATACGATCCCGACGGCATCAGCGGAGAGAAGTGGGACTACGTCATGGACCTCAAGAACGTCCAGCGCGGACGTATCCACGAGTACGCCGAGAAGTACGGCGTCGAGTACTTCGAGGGCGAGCGCCCCTGGAAGTTCGAGGCTGACGTCGCACTCCCGTGCGCAACGCAGAACGAGGTCAACGAGGCCGAGGCCAAGATGATGATGGACAACGGTGTCATCGCACTCGCCGAGGGTGCGAACATGCCCTCCATCCCCGAGGCCATCGAGGTCTACCAGGATGCAGGGATCCTCTACGGACCCGGCAAGGCCGCGAACGCAGGCGGCGTAGCCACATCCGGTCTCGAGATGTGCCAGAACCACATCGGAATGTCCTGGACCTTCGAGGAGACCGATGCCCACCTGCTCCGCATCATGGTGAGCATCCACGAGCAGGCCTCAAAGGCCGCCGAGAAGTACGGCTACCCGGGCAACTACGTCATGGGTGCGAACATAGCCGGCTTCATCAAGGTCGCCGACGCCATGCTCGACCAGGGACACTGGTAATCGAGACAACCCACAGAATTCGGGCCGGTTCGACCGGCCCGGTCTTTTCTTTTTTTCGATTCAGATCGACCCAATAATCTTATCTTAATCCAGAGAGCAAGATCTCATTAAGTGGTTCGAATCCAAGCACTCACACCACCATCTTTCCGTCACTATCAGATTGAATCAGATGGTGGTGCTGGAAGAGACTAACAGACGTCGATTCCCTGACTTCGGGAATCGACTGACCCGTAGATTCCATATCGTATCTGATTTGTGGAATCAACGGTCCGCTCCCCCGCACCATGCGCGGGGGGTAATAGATAATAACTTTTTTTCGTAACGCTTTATATACTCCCAAAGCTAAAACCATAGGCCATAACGGGGTACGCCACCCCCCACCCCACCAAGGTAAATTTATAGATCAATCATTCGAAGAAATACCATTTACAGCTAAGACCTTCTGGATTTGATATGCAATGTTGTTGGTGACGACTACGTATTCCATTCCTTGATTGAACACCTTCTTAAACAATGATGGGGTTGGATGTCTACATTGAATAAAATAAACATCTTTCCAGTTGTCCAAAGTGTCAACTTTCACTATGTTCTTAAAAGGTAGGATTAATCTTTCTTTACGATGATAGTCAAGAGTAATTGATTCCTTCGATAATCCAATTCTCTTTACTATCCGATTAACATTATAATTTTGAATATAATATTGAATCGATGCACCCCATATACCTACTAAGACTGCTGGAATAAATATCCGAATATCTCTATTCGGATCCAACAAGTAAAAGACCAACGCTGTAATCATCATAATGAATAAAATGGAAGCGGGAAATAATATTCTCCATCGTTTCCTCCTTAAGATGTATTGACTATTGACATCATTATCCATCCACTTCATGATCCCGTCTCTCGATTCCCTCTGACTCTACTTATACCCTTCCACGGCGACGTAGGTGGGGGATACCAAACCTAAGATTCTAAATATTAACTTGAGATTACATAAATAATTGAAGTCTATGGAAATACGATGGCGAGATAATAAACTCTCGGAGGAATACCGGAACATTTATCGAAAATTGTTAGTATACGGACCATTCGCAATCGCAATCCCGATAGCTTTATTAGGTATCGTTCATGGTTATTACGGATCTGATCTCGTTCAGGACCCCTTGATAGGATTCTCCGTAGCAATATTTGGCGGATTACATTTCTTTTTTCTTATGCGATACAACATTAAAAGAATACCTGAGAGAGTTGGATTTGCTATCGATGGATTGCATATTACTTACATAGACCATGAAGCTACTGTTCCATGGTCAAATGTCGATAGGTTAGAGACAATCCGAGGATATCCAAATGATCGTCTGATTCTATTCAATCAGAAGAAACACACACCATATGGGAATGCAATAAATCGTATTCCTGTCGATAAACGGCTAGCTTTTAGAATTCTCGAAGAGCGAAATCGACAGGAGTTTAAATTATAGTTCATAACACCATTCGCTTATGTCCTCATGCCCTAGACCATCCCTATGATAGCAAGCCAGACACCATAAGAGGACATAAATTTATGACGTCATAACGTAGGGCATGGTCAAAGGGGTCATAGGGACCATAAATAATAAGCTACTAGATTCGATATGGAGGATGGGGATTAAATGGTCGAACCGAGAAAGCTACCTTCAGATGGCAATGATAATCCATATGATCTTAAAATGAGCAAATCATTCGATTATTGGGGGTCAATTACCAGTTACAGGGCAGGTATCCTAATACAATTGTTCGAAACAAATTGCCGATGGGCAATAATACAAATAAAACGTATCGAGGAAGATCGTACTGCTCTTGAGCATGATGCCGATTTCTATAAATTGGATGTGAATTTAAGGCGTGAAATTCAGGACAAAATGTTTGCTGACTGTCAGTTTTATTTCATCTTAATGAATCGTCTTCCTACTTTACTAGTGGCCATTTACAAAGCTACTGGATTCGAAGAACTTCTTAAAGTCAAGATTCAATATGATGAATACTTTAAAAATTATAACGAAATTCGCTGTCACTTAGAACATATCGAAGAAAGAACAATATCGATTAAGGACGTTAAGCAGAAGGAACCAAAGAGATATCTCGGAAACTTCGGAAATATAGTTAATGGTAAGTACACTTTCGGAGAAAAAGAATACTCCATCGATACTTCAAATATCGATACTATTATGGATTACTATCAGCAGGTAATCGAAATACTCGACAAACACAATCTAAGGCGTAAGTGATTCTCTCATACTACGATTCAACGATACCCTCGATCCTCTCCCTCATCCCAGCGTTCATGGTGAACGGTTTGGTGGTGCGGGGTGGATTCCATCGTCCAGATCACTCAATAATAATTCTCGATCCCACCGAATCCTATTTGTTTATTCTTTTTGGTTTTGACGATGAAATTGTTAAGTCGCTTATTGAATTCGTCAGGGCGTTTGCGTGCAGCGTCAATATAAGCTATCCTAATTCTTCTATATGTGTCTGAAAAATTGTTGTAATTTGCCCAGGCCGTTTCGTCTTCCTTGATAGCTTCAATGATATCTTCTGGAAAAATGAACTTCTCCGAGGCGATCTGGTTCGCCTTTTCCAAAACTGAGGAATGGATCATGTTGTGTTCCAAGAGCCATTTCATCCTTTCCTTGTTCTGCTGGGAATATGTGCTTCCGGGGTTCCTTGGAGTAAAACGTTGGATGCTATTGTCCTCATCAAGGGATCTGACCGTGCTGTCGATCCAGCCAAAGCACAATGCTTCTTCCACGGCATCGTTGTACGGTATCCTTTCTTTACCGGACGCCTTCTTCGGGTACACCAACCAGATCTCCTTCTCTTTTTCGAAATGCTCCTCCAGCCATTTTCGCCAGTCCTTCCTGCTGGTGATGTATAGTGTTCTTATCGTGTTCATGATATCAATTCTCGGGCGGACGCGGTGGTTCGTTCAATGGACGATAATCCTTCAATCCATACACGTTCGCCTCATCCTCGTCATCTGGTTTTGACCGAGACCTCTCCTTCGTTGGTCTCCCTGACCGCGGCGACCTCTTTCTCAATAGACGCTTGCCGAAGCCGAACCCGATCTGGGCGCCGCCTATCAGAAGTCCGGCGATCCCCATGATGAGGTTCCGCCATGCCATCCCGGGGTCGTGCATGTATCCGTCGAAGGAGCCCCAGCCGGCGTGGACGACCATGCCGGTGGAGATGATGAGCACGATGACGCCGACGATGATCAGGACCTCGGGGATGCCTGACAGCCGGAGGTCCGTGTCCATCATGGAGATGTCCTCCCTTATCGACTTGTATATGCCGAACGAGAACATGGCCAAGGCGGGCACTGCCACGAAGGCCACGCAGATCGTGGTGAACATCGGCCCGAAGAAGAATACATTGTACAAACAGATGAGACCGGCACCGAGTAGCACGGTGGAAACGAGCTTATCGTGACCTGTACGCCTCTTGAACAGGAACCAGAACGCCCAGGCACTGATGCCGACGGCGGTCCCGAAGGACCCCAGATACCAGACCGGTACGCCACCCTCCATGTCTCCGCTAATCCCGTCGATGTCGATGTGCTGATAGTCCTTTTCGAGGCGCACGGTGTTCCCTGGACCCTTCACGGAACGGTTCGACCGGATCGTATAGTCGAGCTCGGCGTCCCGAATCACCAGCTTGCCGGAGAACCGGACCTCGCCGTTGCAAATGACCCATCCGGTGTTATCGCCGATGGTGACGTCGCCCCTGAAGTGGCCGCTGGTGGGCGGTTCCGAGCCGTTGTAGGGCACTCCGTCGACCGTGCCGTCGAACCAGATGTCGTTCCCATGATCGGAATGCGTCATACCGTGGGTCCCGCCCGACAGCGGGGAGAGTACGGCGTTGACAACCAGGAAGGGAACGATCGCGAGGACCACCAGTAGTAGGAGAGGTCTGCCCTCTAGGAATTCCACCGATCTCTCGAACCCGTTCCGTCCCACGGTATGGCAAGGTACTGACTTTACTAAAAACTAGTCGGTCGGCTCCGTGGTAACTATCCCCCTTCCCGACCTACCATCGACCTTGACGGTCAGGGGCACCTCGGACCTGATGTGCCGTATGTGTTTGTAGCTTCCGACCGCCTTCTGGGCGTCGAACCATTCCCAGTCGACGTTCTCGCCCTCCTTGTTGAACCCGATGGTGAAGTACGGGATACCGAGGGCCGTGATGTTGTGGAAGAAATGAGTCCCATGGGAGGGGTCTATCCTGAACCCCTCCAGCTGGACCTCGACGATGCTCTTGGCCCAGGATATCTGGTCCCACTCGACGGGTACGCCGAGGAACCTGTCCCGGGTCCCCCAGCGCCCTGGACCTATGAGGAGATATGGAGTACCATCCAGTTGCTCGTTCACGGTCCCGATCTCCCTGGCTATCTCCATGGTCTCGGTCGTGTCGAAGGTCTCGGGCCTCACGTATACGACGTCGGTGATGCCGCTGACGATGCCGTTGCCCATGGCGCGGTCGGAAAGCACAAGCGCATCCGATTCCTCGGCCTCACCTATCTGAAGGTGTGAACGCTCCCTCATGGTCACGAGCGGCCTGACCTGGACGACATAGAACTCCGGGTCACCTGCATCGTTGTGTCGACCGGCCAGCTCGATCTCCACGGCCCGGCCCATTCCCTTCTGGCCGATGTCGAGAAGCTCCTTGATCACCTTGATGAGGGGTAGTTTCCCGTATTTCAGGATCCCGGCGAAAGTGATGAGCTTCGGACCGTCGGTCCCGACACCGTCGCGCAGCCTTCCATCATTCGCATCGAACGTGCTCGCGATGTCGTCCAGGGTCCCATCCTCCTGCGCTGTGGGAATGGGAAGCTTGCTCAGGGTGATGTCCTCACCCATTCCGAGGTCGAAGCAGGACTCGGACATGTTGAGGGCGTAGAAGTGGTTCTGGGAGTTCTTGAAGACGTCGTCTGGCGTGTAGAACCCGGGAATGACGTTCGGATGATCGGGGGATACGGAGAGGACCTTCTCGCCGTCTACGACGATCTTGCCCAATCCGAGGGCGAGGCTTGCCACGCCTTCCTCGCGCCTGAGGGGATGGACGGGGTAGAAGTTGTGGGACTGTGCGACACCTGAGTAGGAGGGGTAGAACCTGTCGCCGTGCCGGTTCCCGATGAGTCGCTGGATGACCACGGCCATCTTCTCCTCCTCCGGGATGAGGCCTGTCGCCCGAATGTAAGCCTTCACCCTCTTGTAGAAGGCTGATGCGTAGACGAGCTTGATGGCCTGCTCGAGCTGTTCGAGCCTGGTACCGTCGTCATCGCAGTTGTTCGGAAGGATATAGGTCGAGTACAGTCCCGCAAAGGGCTGGTTCTGTGAGTCCTCCAGCAGGCTCGATGAGCGTACGGCGATGGGCCACCGGGCATGGTCCAGGAACCGTCCGAGCGACTCCCTCAGGTCGTCGGATATACGGGATGAGAGGAACCTCTCGCTGAGCTCCTCGTCGGTCCGGTTCTCCTTGATGAAATCATGAAGCTCGTTGTCGAGGATGAACCTGTCGAACTCGTCAGTGGCGATCACGATCGTCTCGGGTATCTTGACCTCGATCCCCTCGAACTGGCTCGTTATCATGCTCTGGTTGAGCAGCATCGAGAGGAACGCGATGCCCCGCCCCTTCCCACCGAGCGAGCCTCCTCCCAGGCGTGTGAAGGTCTGGTCGAACTCGAAGTTCTGCTTGTTGAAGTCGGTTATCACGCCGAGCTGTTTCACCCTCCTGCTCTCGTTGATCGAGTCGAGAAGGAACTCGCGGATCTCCTCTCCGAGTTCGAAATCGGTGACCTTGACGTCCCTCAGCCTCCGGGCGAGGTCGATCTCCCCCCTTGCCTTTAGCCAGTTCGAGAAATGGTGGGCCGATCCGTGGAACTTGAGCGAGTCGATCGGTATGGATTCGACTATCTCTATGAACTCCCTGAGGTCCGAGGCCCTCGCCAGCTCGGTCCCGTCAGGTCTCGTGAAGACGAACTCCCCGAACCCCAGGCTGTCAGTGAAGAAGTCCCTCAGCTCCTGGAGGATAGACTCGGAGTTCTTGTCGATGAAGGTGATGCCACGGTCCGCCGCCATGCTGGCGCAGTCGACATTGGATGACTGGAGTAGGATCGGGATCTCGTCGTCGATCTCCTCGGCGAACCTGAAACCGGCCTCGCCGTCCATGATGCCGTTGCGCTTGTACTTGACGTCCGAGATCACACCCATGATCTGATGCCTGTACCTCTTGTACATCTCCATCGCTTCCTCGTAGGTCTCAGCGAGGATGATCTTCGGTCTCGAGCGGATCCGCAGCCGTTCCTCATGCTCGTTGAGCCCCTCGGTGATGAGGGCGCGCGTCTGCTGCATGATCTCGGTGTAGATCAGGGGAAGGAATATCGAATAGTACCGGGGGGAGTCCTCTATCACGAGAATTGCCCGGACGAGGCCGGTGGACGTGTCGTGGGCGATGTTCATCGTGTCCTCGATGTACTTCGTGATGGCGAGATAGAGGGCGGAGTCGCCGTTCCAGTAGAACACCTTGTCTATGCTCATCACCGCCCCCGGGCGATGGTAGTACTGGATGTCCGCCATCTCCGTGAGCAGGAGGACGACGGGGATGTCCTGGATCTCCTTCGCCCTGGCGGCGAAGTCCTGACATTCCATATCCGATATCCTCGCCATGGTTATGATCAGGTCATAGCGTTCGTTCCTCAGCTCCTCCAGCCCGTCCGAGGCCGAGGATACCCTGATGACCTGGGGAGGGAACGGAAGGAGCAGGTCCCTGTACTCGCCGGATATCTGCTCGAACAGCAGACCTTCCTCCTCGAGGGTGAATGCGTCGTACAGGCTGGAAACCAGTAGTATCCGGCCGACACGGTGCTTGATGAGCTCGTAGAAATCGTGGAAGACCGGACGGTAGTCGGCATCGTAATCGATATCTCCGGCCGTACCCTCGGGACCCATCTATACAACACGGGTCCGCGGATATATAATCCTATATCACGAAATGTTAGATGGCCGCGAAATCGTTGAGAGTGGAGACGTTCGGGTTCGCCTTGCCTCCGACTACAAGGCAGAAGTTCAGGTCGAGCATCACAGGCTTCTCGAGGAGCCAACCGTCGTAGAGGACGCGGATCGTGTCGAAATACCTGCGTGCAGTGACGTGGTCGGGAGCAGAGAACCGGAGAACCCAGTCGAACTCGCCGTTCGTGTAGAACAGGTCGAGGAGCCGGATGTCCTGCTTCTCCATCTCGTTGTTCTCCACCCTGCTGACGATGAGTTCGGAGACCTCCTTGCTGAGGGGTTTCGTCTTGAGCAGAATGAGATAGGCGAGATGATTGAGCCTCGAATCGTCGGTGATCGCGGTGTATCCCCAGATGATCCCGTCGTTCTCGAGCTTCTTCTTCTTGCGCCAAACGGTCTGCCTGTTGCTTTCGAGCTCCTCGGCGATCTGCCCGACGCTTCTCGTCGGATCGTCGATCAGACTCTTCAGGACCTCGCCGGTCTCGACCGTCTTGTTACGTTTTGACCCTTTCTTTGCCATCACGGAGACCCCCGTAACATTCCTCGCTTGAATGCGGTGAGATTGTCACAGAATATAAGGTTTGTTCCGTTACAGTGGTTGTGCGAGGATCTACACAAGGGATCCTGCTCGGAGACGGGTCGCTCGAAGGTGAAACCGCAGGGAGTACGGTGGCCACCCATGGGTCCCAGGTTATCACCAGATTTCCTTTATATGTGTTCGTGGAAATCCGATAATGGAGATGGAAAACATGGTGACCCCCCTGTTGGCGGAACTACAGGAGCACCCGGTGATACAGAGGTCGATATTGATCGCCTGCATGCACACACCGGACATCCCGTCGTGCGCAGATGTGTCCAGGTGGAAAGGGGAGTCGGACCGTGTCTGAGGGCTCGGGACTTTTCTTCGAGAGCGAGGCCCAGCGCCGCATCGTCGAGACACTGTGCAACCACCCGAGCGGCGACATCTTCATGCCATACCTCGAGACAATAACGGGACTTGAGCGAGAGGACCTCGCCTGCGAGCTTTGCAGGCTCGAGAACATGGGTCTGATCGCTCAGAGCGGCGATGGAGGTGGCGGAATGCTCGCTCCCTTCATCCTGCCGTACATCTGCACCCCGAAGGGCCGAATGGTCATGAGGACCATCCACCACAGCATCTTCTGAGCCGGGGGAAATTTCAAGTAATATCGGCGCAGTCCCATCTTGAGGGCAGTGACGACACCGAGATACAGCCTAGGTCGTCATCGCTCCGGATGTGACCGAAATGAAGGGCAGGTTCAAGATCGAAGGGATCCCTTTCCTGATACTCATCGTCATCGTGATAGCGCTGATGATATTCTCCGGGGTCTTCATCTTCGTCCTCACACTCTGCTGTCTGGGTGCTCTGGTCCTTCTCGGCCTATTGCTCTTCCTGTTCTGGCTTGGAAGGAGACGAGCTCAACAGTGGCAGGCGCAGGCCCAGGCCCAGAGACGCGCGCAGCGGGCCTACTACAGGAAAGCTGGCAGACAGAGACAGGACGGCCCTCCGATAATCAGGACCAAGGGTGGCAAGGTCCCGGGAAAGGATGAGGAGAAGCAGGATTCCCCGGCCGGACCCGAGGGCAGGATCATCGACGCTGATGTCGAGGACGATTAGAGGGTCAATTCGAACTCGATGGCGTCCCTGAGGACTATCCCGTGTCCGCCGACCTTCGGGATCTGCGGTTTTATCTTTCGCGCTTCAGTGATCGCATCCAGATGTACATCGATGAGCCGGAAGCCGCGCTTCAGGTAGAAATTGAGGGCCATGAGGTTATCATTGGAGGTCTCGACAGAGATCCGTGAGCATTTCTCCTTAAGGGCGGTCTCCTTTACCTCCTCGATGAGTGCCGTGGCGACCCCCCTTCCCTCGACGATGCTATTCAGAGAGGTCAGCTCGCACACGCCGTCCACGATAAGATAGGTGATGACCCCGATGGGCTTCATCTCGTCCCATGCGATGAAACCCGGGAGTTCATCGCAGTTCAGGACCTTCCCTTGCGTGATCATCTGGGTCGACCCCCAGTACTCGTTGAAGATTATCCGCACGAACTCGCGGTCCTCTTCCCTTATCGGCTTGATCGTCAATGCTTCCGTGTGACGGCCTCCTCACATCGGGAGAAGACTGCCATTTGATATCTCTTTCTACGAAATTAGCCATGGCAATGCTTTTAACTCGTAAGGTGGTAGTAAATGCGGCAGGGTGTCAAGATGCGCAGGATGAAGCTCAACCACGAGCAGTTCGTAGTCATCTTCATGGCAGCGTTCATATTGACGACGGGAGCAGGTTATTTCTGGTACATGGGAACCATCGACGATAGCAGATTCAGATATGCAGTGAACACTCCGATGGATGGCATCTATCGGATCGAGGTGGTAGAGGCCGATGGCAAGTATCTCCAGAACATCAGGTTCAAGGTGGTCGACCCGGAGGGCGCCGTCGTATTCGTGACCGACCCTGATGGCAATTTCATCGCCTTGGAAGGGACCCTCTGGGACATCTGGTATGATGAGAACAAGTCATCGGAAGCACGTAACCAACAGGAATGGCCAGACGCCCATCCGACCCCACCACAGGACCACTGGTCACGATTCTATGCGGATTATCCTGATGCGAAGAACAACCTTACACTGTTCCTCGTCTATTATGACATGCCTATCCGGAATGAATATCCGAATGGCAAGGTCTGGTACGTTAGGGACAGGAAACTGACTGAAGGGGATCACATTGAAATCAGGTCTGACGCGATCGGGGGCGGGGTGTACGCCGGGTGCAAGCTCAAGCTCTATGACCCACACAGGAACGACGATGTGGTGGAGATCACGTTCAAGAGGGCTGTCGTACCGATCGACGTCAGTATCTATGAGAACCAGGGGGATTACAGGATCAAGATCGTCGACTGTGAGCCCTGGCCGATCGATGATGTCTCATATCAATTGTTGACATACAACTTCATGCAGAATAGGTGGGAGGATCCATCTGGCGAGATCATTACCATGTTGGGAAGTCTTGAGGATATCGTTTATACACACGAAGATTTTTCTAGTGCCATCTCCCACCAGAACCATACTAAGATCAACACGACCTATAGGGGGATATTCTATTCGAGGGAACCAGCGGGAGGACCACCAATATCGATCAACCACACATTCGCAACTGTCTACTTCGATTCGGACTCGGACGGGCTGGTCACTTCCGGGGATACCCTCTGGGTCAGAGGTTCCGTTAACGGAGGAGCTGTCGATGAATGGGATGGCATCAGACTTGGCATCCGGAACTGGGACCAGACCCTGATCCGCACACCGATGATCAGGACCAATTTCGAGATCGATTACAACGTAACGATAGTAAATGGGTCATATCGTGTCGATCTATTGAACGCATCCGGTCACAGCATGGACGAGATCGAATACACCCTCTACGACGGGTTGGGAAAGAACGTCTCATTGCTGGATCCCGACCACCGCAGGATCGACCTCGAGGGGGACCTCATTGATATCAATTTCACATTACATTCATACAATTCAGCTGATAATGAACACCCACCCGTCTTCTATTCCCGGGACCCTGTCGGAATGCCACCAAGGAGCATAAACCATACACTATTCATCGTATTCGAGGATATGGATTTGAACGGGCGAATGACAACGGGGGACAAGATATGGGTCAGGTCCGCCGCCGAAGGAGGAGCGGCAGACAGCGACTTCACCCTCGTGTTGAGGGACCAGCGTTATGACAAATCGTATTCGACGATAACCTTCTCCTGATCACGTCAATTCGACAGAAGCGATCGACTTGTGGGTCGGATCGAATATGATGCGGAAGATGTATCCCTCTCTGGCCAGACCCCCGTTCTCCTCCGACAGGAGGAATATCTCATCGCCCGTTCCCATCCGCGAATCGTTGTTGTTGTCGAGGAAGATTATTGTTGTGGTATTGAGCGTTGCATTCACGATCTCGTCCATATCTCCCTGCTCGACCGGGACTCGGTTCGGGTTCAATAGCTGGTACTTGACCTCATCGAGATCGGCCGCTGGTTCGATCGAGGAGATGAGCAGGGTGTAGTTGCCTCCTGGATCCTTGCTGACCGTGATCGTGGCCACGGGAGTGTTCCTGCCATGGTCGCCACACATATCCGTGGCCCAAAGGTATGATACGGAAGCAATTACGACGGTGATAGCGACAACGATTATTACAGCAACGATCACCAATGTGGTGTTATTCCTCCTCGGAGGGCGCATAGCACCCATGAAATGGGATCGACAGTATTAAAGCATATTTTCAGGGAAGTTCGACCGAAACCATCGCTCCGTCGGTCGGATGGTGGATCAACCTGAATGTGAATTCCTCCTTGGCGAGGCCGCCATTCTCATATGACAGGATGAAGAAGGTATCGTTAATGCTCAACTTGCTATTGTTGTCGTTATCGAAATAGATGACCGTATTTGAACTAAGGTTGCCATTGACTATATCCAAGACGTCACCGCTTTCTCTTGAGATCCAGTTCGTGTTCAGCAGGACGTATCCAACATCCTCGATATCTGGCTCCGGGTCGATATCTAAGATCCGGACCGTATAATTGCCGGTGCTGTTGTCAATGGTCACCGCAGCGACGGGTGCATAGGGACCATCACAACCAGACTCAGCCCACACGTACAGTGTGGCTGCCAATACCATCGTTATGGCGACCATGATGATCACGGCGAAGACGGGATTGACCCTGAAAGGAGGTCGATTGGATTTTGGATCACCCATGATCGTGTAACTGCCACAGGTGTGAAATAACTATCGAAAAAGAGAACGCGGGGCTGTCATGGAGGCCGATTGCACATACAGTAAATCATCCCCTTAAGATTCGTCGCGGCGAATCTCGATTGAATTGATCGATTCATCATTTCTTCGCTTGGATCTCAACGGCCGCCATCGTGGATGGGGAAGCATCGATACGCCATATACGTAATATGTAGCCCTGTTCCACAATTCCTCCATTATCAACTGAGACAAGGGTCAGGGTATCGTTGATTGATAACCGCTTATCGAGGTCATTATCATGAAAGATCAGATTTTGGGATCTGTATGTACCGTTGACCTTGTCATACAGACCGCCTTCCTCGACTGGTATTCGATTTAGATCCAATATGATGAACTTGAACTCAGATAACCTGATACGAGAAGAGATATGGGATATATTGACAGTTATATTGCCATCGGATGTCCAAGTGGAGGTGACAGTCGCTACCGGTTGATACTTCTGATCATCCACCCCAGGAGGAGATATGATCCAGATACCAGCGACCAATGCGCCAGCCATCAGTACGATGACCAGAAGAGCGATCTGATATCGAGGGATGTCTTTGAAGATGGCTTTCCTCTTTGGTTCCATAGCTCAGTATCCAATACTGAGTGGAAAAAACTATCGAAAAAGAAAACGCGGGGCTCTAAATGAGCCCCTAGTTCTGGACGCCTACTCGATGTAGCCCAACTCTTTGAGCTTCGCGAGGATCTCGTCGTTGGTCTCCTCGATGGAGCGTCCGACGGTCTCGATCACGATGTCGGCGTCGTCGGGGTCCTCGAACGGGTCGTCGATGCCCGTGAAGCTCTTGATCTCGCCGGCGAGAGCCTTCTTGTAGTTGCCCCTCGGGTCGCGCTCGATGCACGTCTCGACAGGGGTGTTCACGAAGACCAGGACGAACTGGCCGTCCTCGTGCTGCTCGCGTATCCAGTGGCGGATGTCGTTGTATGGCGAGACGAATGCCGCCAGGACGGCGACGTCGTTCCTTGCGAGTAGCGTCGCGACGAATGTCACGCGCTCGAGGTTCGTCCGCCTGTCCTCCTTGCTGAATCCCAGGTCCTTCGTGAGCGTCTTCCTGACGATGTCTCCGTCGAGGCGCTCGACCTTGATGCCCATGTCCCGGAGCTTCGGGGCCAGATCGTCTGCCAGCGCGGACTTGCCCGAGGAGGGCAGTCCGGTGAACCAGAGTGTGAATCCTTTCATTTCAATTCCTCCGTACTTTCCTTGTTCTCATCCATATCCATCATTGTCTTTCATTCGATGCTCGTTACTGGGGCGTCTTCCCCTCCGAGAGCTTGTAGACCAGTCCGATGGCGCTCTCGGTATCTTCCTTCGGCACTACCATGCCGACGACCTCGTTCTTTCCTCCAGCGGAGTACCCGCGGTCCCTGGCGGCGTCGATGATGTCGCCGACCGTGATCCCGTCGGTCCTCCTGAGGTAGAGCTGGTCCCTGTCCTCGAAGTATCCGCGGTTTATCACGAAGGCCGCTCCGTGGGTTGCGGCCATGTCGCGTCCGAGGGCGCTGATCAGGTTGAACTTGGTCTCGATCTCCTTCACGGTGATCCCGTAGACCTCCTCGTTCGGAAGCGACAGGAGACGCTCCATCTCCTTGTCGATGGAATCGAGGTTCGCGTGCCAGGCCTTGTCGTGGAGGATGGCCTCGGGGTCCTCGTAGGTGTTTCGGAGCTTCGCGACGGCGTTCACGACGCCGTCCCTGTCCCCGACCTTGTACGATGAGTCGAGCAGATCCACGATCTCCTGGACGTCGTCGAACTCGAGGTGGTAGAGGTCCATGACCTTCTTCACGTCCTCCCAGACGGGCATGCCCTCGACCCTCTTCCCGACATCGCCGATGACGCCGTAGATGGAGAGCAGGCTGAAGGGCATTCCGAGGAAGGCCGTGGTCACCCACGATGCCGAGGGGAACTCGCCCGGGTCCACGTCGTTCACGACGGGATTGATCTGCGTCAGGAAGTCGTGCCTCAGCAGGTGGTGGTCGATGTGGATGGTCTTCCACCGTTCGGCCACCCATCCGATGTCGGGCGCGGGGAGCGCGATGTCGCAGACCATGACGAAGTCGTACTCGCCCATTATCGCCTGCCTGTCCGGCTCGGACAGGAAGAAGTTACCTATCACCGGAGAGAAGAGCTCGATCGTCTTCCCCCGCCGCTCCAGGTACATCTGGAGCATCGCGGCAGTCGATATCCCGTCGGCGTCCCAGTGATGTATGATCAGCCCGTGAGAATCGCCTTCCAGCAATTCATCGAGCTTCGGCCAGTCCATGGTCTCACTCCACGAAGGGCCTGTCCTGGGCAGCAATGACCTCGGCCACCTCGGGCCTCATGAGCTCCTTGCTGGGGATCTTGCCCTCGTTGACGATGGCCCTGACCATGGTCCCCGAGAACATCACCAGGTCCTCGTGGGGACAGATCTTGTCGTTGACAGGCGAACCGCACTTCGGGCAGTACGCGAACGACCTGAAGGTGAACGGCTCGATCTCGAGGTCCGGGAAGTCCTTGAATATCTCATGGGCGTCGAAGGGCCCGTAGTACTTGCCTACGCCAGCATGGTCGCGGCCGATGATGATGTGGGTACAGCCGAGGTTCTTCCTCATGATCGCGTGGAGTATGGCCTCTCGAGGTCCGCCGTACCACATGTCTATCAGAAGCGTAGAGAGCACTACGCGGTCCTCCGGATAGTAGTCCTTGATGAGGGCCTTGTACGAGTCCAGTATGACGCCGTCCTTGAAGTCGCCGGTCTTCTTCTTTCCGATGACCGGATTGATGAGCAATCCATCCGTGAAGGTCAGTGCGGCCTTCTGGACGTACTCGTGACCGACGTGCGGAGGGTTCCTGGTCTGGAACGCGACGACACGGTCCCAGCCCTTCTCCTGGAACAGGACGCGGGTCTCCTCGGGTTTGAGGTACATCTCGCCGAAGGGGACCTCGTACTCGTTCACGAGGGTGATCTGGCCGGCGGCGAACTTGCCGGTCATGGCATGGACCTTGGCGACGCCGGGATGTTCCTTGTCATTGGTACCGAAGACCTTCTGTGCGATCTCATTCAGGTCATATGTGAAGATCTCATCGACCTCCATCATCGCCATCGGCTTCCCGTTGTGGTTGAGCATGATGCGCTCGCCGACCTCGATGTCCTCGGAGATGTCGAGGATGATCGGGATGGTCCACGCCGGTCCGCTCGGGAGCCTCATCGTGTCGATGACCGACACGAGTTCGGACTCGGTCATGAAGCCCTCGAGGGGGCTGTAGACGCCGGTCGCGATGTTCTGCACCTCTGCCGCCTTGCCGGATGCGATCTCGATGGTGCGCAGGTCCTCCGCTAGGATCGCCTCGCGCTCGCTTTCCGACGCAGTCCTGTCTATCAGTTTTCCTCCGTGTGGTGTGATCATGTGTTCACCTCAATTCTGGATCGTCACGCTCAATCGATGTATCCCAGGCTCCGGAGACGCTCCTTGATGCGCTCCTCGTCCTCCTTGGAGAACGCCTCGTCCTTCGCCTCGTCCGAGGAGATGATCTGCCTCAGGACGTAGGTCGTGTAGCTGGACACCGAGCTGAAACCGGTACCCTGTATCCTCTCCTTCACCTTGTTGGCGAGGGGGGTCGGGATGGATATCGTGGTGTACTTCTTCTCGCTGTCAGGGTTCATGGTACCGGCTTATTATAATGAGATATAAATATATTGTCATTATATATCATTAAATGTCATGATTTTACGTTTGAAATCGACATATTGACAGCGTTGCATCGAAGGTATCGGCGACAGTGTTATCTACATGATATGGAATCCGATTTCCGAGGTGTAATACCTATGGGGACATTTGGAGACTCATGGCGACTCACGAAGATGAGCATCGGTGTCATTAGGAAGGACAAGGAGCTGCTGCTGCTCCCGATAATCTCGGCAACGGTGATGGTGCTTCTGATCCTGTCCGTGATACTTCCACTTTCGTTCTTCGGCCTGGCCGAGTCGAACGGAGCCTATGCACTCTACTTCGTGATGTACTTCGTGCTTGCGTTCATTGCCGTGTATTTCAACGTGGCCATCATCGCAATTGCCACGATCAGGCTGAGGGGTGGCGATCCTACCATAAAGGACGGCATCCGCATGGCGAACAGCAGACTGGGGAAGATCGTCAAGTGGGCACTGATCTCGGCGACCGTCGGGCTGCTGCTTAGAGTACTGAGGAACTACCTGGAACGCGAGCTGGGCTTCCTCGGATCGATATTCGGCATGATCGCGGAGGCCGCCTGGAGCCTGCTGACGTTCTTCGTCATCCCTGTGCTGATCTACGAGGACAGGCCGATGATCGACTCGATCAAGAGGAGCGGAAGCCTCTTCAAGAAGACCTGGGGAGAGACGATGGTCTCGGGATTCGTTCTCGGACTCATCTTCCTGCTCTTCTCGATCCTGTTCATCATCCCGATATTCCTCGGGTTCTATCTGATGTTCTATGCCGGTATGTTCCTGACAGGGATGGCCCTGATCGTCATCGGCGTCTGCGGCCTGGTCATCGTCATCTCGATGAGCTATGCCGCGCAGGGAGTGCTGACCGCGGCCCTGTACATCTACGCAACGGAGGGAATCATCCCGGAGGACTTCTCGGGAGCCGCGTTCTCGAGATAGACCCGCGGAAAAGCGTTTATATCCCAAGCGCCCTCACCGACTAGATGACCGGTCTAGTGCCTAGCAAGGTATTCTTCACGAGGGGCGTCGGCATCCACCGCGAGAAGCTCGCCAGCTTCGAGCTCGCGCTCAGGGACGCGAGGATCGCCAGGTACAATCTTGTAGAGGTCTCGTCCATCATGCCGCCGGAGTGCGAGATCATATCCATGGACGAGGGCGTTGGGATGCTCAAAGCCGGCCAGATCCTCCACACAGTGCTTTCGCAGAACGGATCGAAGGAGGATGGGCGCCTCGTTTCGGCAGCCATCGGCTGCGCCATACCCCAGGACAGGACCAAGCACGGTTACATCAGCGAGCACCACGAGTTCGGCATGTCCGAGGAGAAGATCGGCGAGTACGCTGAGGACCTCGCCGCGGAGATGCTCGCATCCACGCTGGGGATCGAGTACGACCTCGACGCGGGTTACGACGAGGTCAGGGACATCTTCAAGATCGACGGCCGGATAGTCAATACCCAGCACATCGCGGTCGCAGCGAAGAGCGGCTCCAGTGGCAAGTGGACCACCGTTGTAGCCGCAGCCGTACTTATCATCGAGTGAGGTGACGTCATGAAGAGGGAGGACCTCCTCCGGGAGGAGATCGAGCATATCGACCTCGAGATGGTATCGTCCATCGAGGAACTCGTCGAGTCCCTGGGCTCGACGTCGTTCCAGGGAAGGGCCCTTGCCGATGTGGCTAGGATCTGGGAGGACATGCTCAACGATGACGTCACAGTATTCCTGGGCCTCTCGGGAGCGATGATCGCGGGAGGTCTTCGAAAGGTCGTCGCCGACCTCATGAAGAGGAGCATGATCGACGTGGTCGTATCGACAGGAGCGATACT
Organism: Thermoplasmatota archaeon; assembly: GCA_028279595.1. Classification (GTDB taxonomy): domain Archaea; phylum Thermoplasmatota; class JAKEGO01; order JAKEGO01; family JAKEGO01; genus JANQNK01. Next base: position 287,314 of record JANQNK010000020.1, on the reverse strand, counting down.
CTACCAGGACCTCTACCAGGCTGCCGGTTACAAGCACTACAAAGGGGACGTGGAAGCTCCCGACGCCGAGCTCCATGACAATTACATAGACAGGATATACGACACCTACGTCGATGAGTACGCGTTCCGGACCCTTGACATCCTCATCGGAAGGAAGTTCGCGGAGCAGGAGGGGACCATGGGCACCCGTCTTTTCATGGATCACCTCTCTGACATGGTCGAGGACGAGGATTCGATCCTCTGCACCGCGAAGGACCTCGACGTGCCGGTATACTGCCCCGCGATCGCCGACAGCTCTATCGGGATCGGACTTGCCGTCGTCAGGAGCCGTACGGGCAAGGGACCGACCATCGACACGATCCAGGACAACATGGAGATGGCCAAGCTCGTCAACGACGCCGACGGGACCGGCGCGATCTACATCGGCGGCGGTGTTCCGAAGAATTACATCAACGACGCCGTCGTGATGGCGGACATGATATACGGCGACGTTCCAGGACATGAGTACGCGGTACAGCTCACCATGGACAGACCGGAATGGGGAGGACTGTCCGGTTCGACGCTCAGGGAAGCACAGTCTTGGGGCAAGGTGGACAGGAGGGCGAAGAGATCGATGGCGTTCGTAGATATGTCGATTGGATTGCCTCTCATCGCGGGCTACCTGTTCTCCAAGGGCGTAGACCGGGCTCCCAAACGACTATCGTCGACCTTTTGATGACCAAACTGTTGACAGCATAACGAAAAATTAATATCCCCCAAAGACTAGGGTGGAGCGATACTTCGATGGGGCGTTCGGAACTATCCCTCAAGCGAGCGTCGGAGGTATCATTGGGAGGCATATTGCATGTCAGATGACATACGTGGTAAACTGGCGATAGAGGACATGAGACTCGACGAGATCAATGCGTTCCTGCTCGACCCAGACAACAGGCTTGTGAACGATTTCCTGGCCGTGGTCGAGAAGTACGGCGGACCCGAGGAGATAAACCGGAAGGCTCGGGATGCCGGAAAGGTGGAGAACCTGATGGCGCGACTCGAGGCCAAGGGCTCGCCCTACATCGATGACCTGAACTGGTTGATCGAGCAGCGGGATTCCGGCGCCTTCATCGGTGTGGATGAGTATCGCAGGAAGGTCCTCGGAGACGGCGCGGACGAGATGATGTTCAACGAGGACTTCGCCGTCACCCTCGAGGTCTCGGCATGCCAGTACTTCTCATTCTTCATGGAGTCGGCCAGGCAGGCCATTGAAAACGGTGAGCTCATGCCGGGGCGGTTCATCCGTGTCCGAAAGATGAAGGAGCAGGAGGAGGACGATGACATCCTTGCCATGTCCGCCGCCATGCAGATCATCGGAGCGAGTTGGTGCGAGACCCTGGACACGAAGGGCACTGACGGCAGCAACGTCCATCTCGGTGGACCGGCGACGATAACTGGCTACTTCGGAGGCGTCGGACAGCCGAACGACCATCCCGTCCTCTGGGCGGACGAGTTCCTCTACTACTACACGAACTACGGAGTGAAGGAAGTGCTGAACATCAATCCAGGCACGATCTTCGTCGGTTATCTGCTCCACAAGCTCGGCATCGACATCCAGTTCAAGATATCCGTGTTCATGGGGAACGACAATCCCTACGCGGTCTTCTGGACCCTGATGATGGCGCGGCTGTTCTCGCGACCGGACGGGACGACGTCGCTCATCGGTTTCAACTTCTCCAACTCCGTGGACAATACCACCATCGAGATCAGCGACCAGATCCGTGGCAACCTCGGCCTCGAGGAGAACGTCAGGTTCGAGCACCACATCCTCGAGACATACAAGAGCATCGTTATTCAGCCCTACGACAGGCGGGACGAGCTCCTCGAGATCGCATCCACGGTCAAGAACATCAGCGCGAAGCACGAGGGCGGGGAGACGGCGGTCGAAGAGACCCTCGAACACCCGAGCGACATCCTCGACTACTTCATGGACAGGTCGGACGCGGAAGCGCAGGGCGTCATGCCGCACCTGACCCGCAACTACCTCGAGAAGCACAACGCCCTCAACAACACCGCCAGGGCGCTGACGGAGAACGGTCTGACCTTCATCGCCGCTCCCGAACTGCACCACAGGGGGGACTGAATTGCATCACAGGCTGGCGTTCATCGGATTCGGCACAGTGGCCGTCGGACTCTGCGAGATACTCCTGGAAAAGGCCGAGATGCTCGAGAACCTCGGCCTGACATACGAAGTGGTGGCCGTCTCGGACATGATCAAGGGCGCTGTCTACGACGAGGAAGGCCTGGACATGACCAAGCTCCTCGAGATGGCATCGTCCGGTGAGGACCTCGGCAACTATCCGACGGGCATCAAGGGGATGGACAGCCTCGCGACGATAACCGAGACCAATGCCGACACGATAATCGAGGTCACCTACACGGACGTCAAGACCGGAGAGCCCGCGACCACGCACGTCAAGGCAGCGTTGAATGCCGGCATGAACGTCGTGTCCACCAACAAGGGGCCGACGGTCAAGCACGTCGCAGAATTGACGGAACTGGCGATCCAGAACGACGTCCAGTACGGATTCGAGGGTGTCGTCCTGGCAGGTACGCCCGTCTTGAACCTTGCGAGGTACACGCTCGCGGGCAACAATATCACAGGGTTCAAGGGGATAATGAATGGAACGACGAACTACATCCTCACCCGGATGGAGGAGGGGATGTCGTACGAGGACGCCCTCGCAAAGGCCCAGGAGCTTGGCTATGCCGAGGCCGATCCCACGGGAGACGTTGAGGGCTGGGACGCCCTCGGAAAGGTCGTCATCCTCTCGAACGTCGTGCTCGGCAAGCGCATTTCGATCGAGGACGTCGAGCGCGAGGGCATTACGGGAATTTCCATGGAGGATATAGCTTCGGCGAAGGCCTCCGGGGAGCGCTGGAAGCTCATCGGATGTGCTGAGATCGAGGAGGACGGAACATTCTCGGCGAGCGTCAAGCCCATGAGGCTGCCGCTCAGCGATCCGCTGGCCGGCGTCGGCGAGGCAACCAACGCCCTGACCTTCGAGACCGACGAGCTCGGACCGGTCACGATAGTCGGACCGGGTGCCGGGAAGCGGGAAACCGGTTTCGCACTGCTCATCGACCTCCTGAACATGGACTGAACCTCACGCTCAGGGGACATAATCGTCCCAATCACGGACGTGATCAAATGGGTGGCTACACAGGTAGGATGCTGCACATCGATCTGGGATCGAAGACGACCTCGATCGAGGAGACGGACCTTGACGATGCAAGGGATTTCATAGGAGCCAAGGGGCTCGGAGCGAAACTGCTATTCGACAGGCTTCCTGCGGGAACCGATCCTCTCTCTCCCGAGAATCTCCTGATGTTCACGAGCGGTCCGCTCACAGGAACGGGGGCGCAAACGTCGGGAAGGGGGACGGTGGTAACGAAATCTCCCCAGACCGGGCTCTTCCTCGACTCCCACTTCGGCGGTACCTTTGCGGCCGAGATGAAGAAGGCGGGCTGGGACGTCATCATCATAACAGGCAGGTCGGAATCACCAGTCCAGATCTGTATATCGGATGATTCTATCGAGTTCGAGGACGCGTCAGACCTCTGGGGGATGGAATGCCTTGAGACACACGAGGCCTTACAGGCGAACGGACGCGTCAGGACGGCCGTCATAGGCCCCGCCGGGGAGAACCTGGTGAAGTTGGCGGCGATAACCGTGGACGGCCACAGGCACGCGGGCCGGGGGGGTTCGGGTGCTGTCATGGGTTCCAAGAACCTCAAGGCGGTGTCGATCGTCGGTACCGGGACCGTACCGCTCCACGACCCCGATGGGTTCAAGGAGGCGACGGCGAGGGTCCTGAAGATATTCAGGGAGCATCCGTTCCTGCCCAACCGTACGAAGTTCGGAACACCGTACTGGGTCAAACCCGTCAACGACTGGGGCCTGCTCCCGACCAGGAACTACCAGGAAGGGTGGTTCGAGGACGGCGAGGCGATAACTGCCGAGCAGATGCAGGAGAGGATCGTCGACAAGGGAGGAGCCTGCTACAACTGCATGATAGCCTGCTGGAACAGGTCATCGGTGAAGTCGGGACCATTCGAGGGGACGACCCTTGTGGGTCCTGAGTACGAGACGATCGCCCTCATGGGTTCCAACCTCGGGGTCGGTACAATGGAGGACGTGGCCTACCTCAACGAAAGGTGCAACGAGCTCGGGATGGACACCATCTCCCTCGGTGGTGTGCTTGGGTTCGCCGTCGAGGCATACATGAAGGGGGTCCTTTCCGACGAGGACCTCGGCGGGAACTCGATATCGTGGGGCGATCCGCCGTCACTGGCACAGCTTGCCGACGATATCGCTCACAGGAGTAACCGGGCTGGGGACGTGCTCGCCGAGGGTGTTCGGGGAGCTGCCGAGATCCTAGGTCAAGGTTCCGAAGCGTTCGCAGTGCACGCCAACGGACTTGAGATCCCGGGATACGATCCACGGGGAGCGTTCGGCATGGGACTGGCATACGGCACATCCGACAGGGGCGGCTGCCACGAGAGGGCCTGGACCGTCACTACGGAGATCGGTGACCCGGACTATGACAGATTCTCGTTCGAAAGGAAGCCTGAACTCGTCAAGGGCATGCAGGACGAGAGGGCTGCATTCTTCTCCCTGGTACTCTGCGATTTCGCGCCAGTATCGGAGGAGGACTGCGTCGATATGTGGAACAAGGCCACGGGTTTCGACCACACCGTCGAGAGCTATCTCATGGCCGGCGAGAGGATCTGGAATCTCGTCCGGCTCTTCAATCTTCGGGAAGGCATGAACCCGGATGACTCTCTCCCTCCGAGGATGTTCAACGATCCCTTCACGGAGGGCGAGGCGAAGGGTGTTACGCTCGACCGGGAGGGGTACGAGAAGTGCCTTCAGGATTACTATTCATTGAGAGGTTGGGACGCCACCGGCGTTCCCACGGAAGGGAGGCTGGCGGAACTCGGCCTCTCCGGATACGCAGGAGGTCATTGAGATGGTAGAGCTCAGCGACGGAGCGGGAAGGATCTACGGAGAAGCGGCGTTCGAGGTGCTGGCGAAGGCCCAGGCCCTGGAACGACAGGGCAGGGAGATACTCCACTTCGAGATCGGAGAGCCGGACATCGAGACACCCGATAACATAGCCCAGGCAGGCATCAGGGCGATCCAGAAGAAGAAGACCCACTACGTCCCTTCCGTCGGAGTCCTGGAACTCAGGCAAGCACTCCAGGACGAGGTCGAGAGGACCCGCGGATACAGGCCGGACGTCGAGCAGATCGTCATAATTCCGGGACTGAAACCCGGCATCTTCTTCGGAATGCTAGGGATCGTGGACCCCGGGGACGAGGTCATCTACCAGGACCCGGGATATCCGGCATACGGTTCCATTGTCTCGTTCATCGGCGCCAAGGGGGTCTGCATCCCGTTGCTTGAGGAGAACGAGTTCAGGATGAACCCGGCGGACATCGAGGAACGTATTACGGAGAAGACGAAACTGATCGTAGTCAACTCACCCCAGAACCCGACCGGGTCGGTGATGACCAGGAAGGAGATGGACGAGATCGCGGAGATAGCCGAGGAAAGGGATGTCTGGGTGATGTCCGACGAGATCTACTCGAAGATGACATACGAGGACGACCACTTCTCGCCCACGGCGAGGGACGGCTGCGCCGAGCGGACGGTCCTCCTGGACGGATTCTCGAAATACTATGCGATGACAGGCTGGCGCCTCGGTTACATGGTAGTCCCGAAACCGTTGGCGGCACGACTGCAGGACTTCCTCGTGAGTGCCGTGTCGTGTACAGCAACGTTCACCCAGTGGGCCGGTGTCGAGGCCCTCACCGGAGATCAGGCGTTCATCTCTGAGATGATGGTGAGGTACAAGGAGAAGAGGGACCGCGTGGTGGAAGGATTGAACTCCATACCCGGATTCAGCTGCCTCGCCCCCAAGGGAGCATACTACGCGTTCCCGAACATCAAGGGCACGGGCATGACCTCGCAGGAGGTGGCAGACCATCTCCTCAACAACGCAGGTGTCGCGGTCCTTCCGGGGACATCCTTCGGACCCTACGGTGAAGGATATCTGAGGTTCTCTTACGCTACGAGTCTGGAGAACATCGATGCGGCGATCGAGAGCATCCGGCGGTCGTTCGAGTGAACAAGAAATTCAACGAAGCTTAACCTTGACGAAGACAACAGTGGCTACAATGATTATAGCACCTGCCAGTATTCCCCACTGCTGGATCGCCCAGAGCTCCATGTCCTGGTGCCTTTCGTCGATCTCGATGGAGAAATGGATGTAGGCGGTGGTGTACGGTTGAGCATCGTTGTCCTTGGCATTGTCCATGTTGTCGAAGCCGATGACGTACAGGATGTCGCTGTGCTTCTGCCACCTGAACCTGGTGCGATTGGTGTTCTGCTTCGAAACCTCGGCTGTGAAATCCTCGCCGTCCTTCATCTTGTTGTACTCGCGGGCCTTCATGAGGTAGACGTCGATCGGACCGCCGTAAGATACGTTAACAAAGACCTCGACGACGTCGTAGTCACGGAATTGGTCCAGTGTGTAAGGGTGTCCGAGACCGTGGAACGAGCATGAACCTTCCTGGACGTTCCAGTCGCGGGTCTCCTTTGTCGCTGCGACCTGCATCGATGGCGCTACCAGGATAAAGAGCGCAATCACTACCAGCATGGTCCTTCGGACCACTGTCCTCGTTGTTATTGGTCCCCGATCATCCGACATGGGATCACCTCAGGTGCATATCTCGGAGAGCCTGTCCTCCTCGGCCGCGCGCTTCACTTCCATTGCGACGCGCCTGCCCGTCGATAGCTGTCTCCGCCACAACGCGTTGCCGTAGGGATGACCGACGCTCATGTGAACGTTGGTGCCGCCGCCGATCCTCGGAGCGACGTCGTAGATGTAATAGTTCATGTCCTTGTCTATGCAGGTCTGGAGGCAGAACGGCCCGATCATTCCCGGGTAGTAGTGCTCCCTCGCTGCCTCGATGAACTTCTCGGCCATCGGGAAGGTCTTCTCCAGCAGACTCTCCCGGATGGTCGCGCTGTTGTGTCCGACCACAGTGTACTCAGGAACGATCTGCTTCTCGTTCAGGGAGATCTGCTGGGGTGCAGGGAGCCTGACGTGGCCGTCCAGGGACGATTCGAACCTCCAGTCGACGCCGATGAGCTCGATGGCGTTCGCCCTCGATTCCAGCGGAGAGTAGAAGAAATCCAGGTTGAAGACCGGTCCTATCACGTATCGCTCGACACGTGCGCCGTCGAGGGCCTCCTGTGTTATGATGCCCTGCTTGAGCAGCAGTTCGGACTTCTGCTGGTACTCCTCGTACGAGGATGCCGTGAAGAAACCGCGCTCCAGTTTCTTGACCGCGTGATGCAGCTTGATGATCGTCAGCTCGTCGATGTCCTCGGGTGCCACCTTCTCCGGGAACGGGAGGCCGGCCTTCTCGAGGAGCCAGTAGTAGTCCTGCTTCTCTCCGCGCTCCTCCACCCGGAGCATGTTCCTGCTACCGAACATCGGCACATGGAACCGCTCCTCGATGTCCTCGATATCGACGTACGATGAGAACGAGCGGTTCGGGATCATGACCGTGCTCCTCGACCTCAGATCGACCTGCATCTCCTGCCCCATGACATCCTTGAACTTGTCGAGGACGATCGAGTCGTCGACCATGCCGCGGTACATCTCACCATCTCGCCTGTAGCCCTTGAAGAACTCCGTGTAGGTCCTCTCACGGCCCGCCTGGCAGATGGCCAGGGTCTTGAAGCCCTCCTCGACCGCGCCGTCGAAGACGTCCAGGGCAGAGTGGGAGGCGATGGCGCCTATCGTGATGTTCTCGTTATCGTACTCACTGAGGTAGGAACTCATGTCCATCTGTGTCACCGGTCGCCGATACGGTGAGTTATAATTAAACCTATCGTGGAAAATGTTTCGCGGGATATGGCTGACCTCCACTCAGCATGGAAACGCGTTACGACCTGACCGCTAAGGCCTATATGCAAACCTATAAATGAAACAGTGGCGATTGAACACTGGCGATGCACATGTTGAGGGGATTTCTAGCACTCCTGTGCCTATCGAGCATGCTTTTAGCCGTAGCCGCTGTCGGCAGCGGCGACGTCATAATCGTCGACGACGATTGGGCGAAGGCGGACTACGACAACATCCAGGGCGCTATCGACAACGCGACCGATGGCGATTGGATCTACGTGTTCGCCGGGAACTACCATGAGAATGTGATCGTCAACAAATCGGTCACGATCTACGGGAACGGAACCACCGAGACCGCGGTCGAGGTTGTCGGGACCGTGTTCGACGTCAGCGCCAACGCGACCATCAGCCACATATCGGTCCAGGACGGCGATTTCGGCATCCTTTGCACGGCCCCCGACATCAGGCTCAGGGACCTGGAGTTCCCCACGATAACCCAGACTGCGATCGACATCACCGGTGCCGAGACCGCGCTGATGAACAAGATCGACATCACGAACGGTGTGCGCGGCGTTTCCGTGAAAGGCTCTACCAACGTGACAGTTAGGAACTCGAGCGTCCTCGGTGTGTCCCTGTTCAGTATGTACATCTACGAGTCCGAGGATGTCACCATCGAGGACGTGATGGTCACGGGGAGCACCTACGGGATCGACCTCGCAAAGGAGACCAACGACACGATCGTCAGGAGGGCACAGATCTACTCGGCCTCCAACGGCATCATGCTGAAGGACAACATCAACGTCACCATAGAGGACTCGTTGATACAGGACTGCACCGACGGGATACCGATCACGGAAGGCTTTGACGTGACCATTGACAACGTCACGATAGAAGGGGCCACCGACGGGATCACCGTCTCCGAGGGTACCGTCGATATCGTGAACAGCTCGCTCGTTGACTCGGTACAGAGACACATGGAGACCTACATGGCGACATTGACCATTATGGACACGACCTTCTACAGGTGCGACGGAACCTTCGCGTCGATCTACTTCCGGAACTCGAGCTCCGACATCTACGATATCGGCCTGAACGAATCGGAGGACGGGATCGGCTACGAAGCCTCATGGGGCAACATAACGAACTCCACCATTGATGTCACCGAGATGGACATGGAGCTCATCGACTCGTCGGAGGTTAACTCCTACAATCTCACACATAACAATCACTCGGTGGACTCGACATCGACGTTCACGATGTACAATTACCTCTGGCTCTATGCGAAGAACTCGGAAGGACCCATCGAGGGGGTCGACGGTGTCGTTATCGAGGATGGTTCCAAGATATATTCCACCGAGGTCTACAACGGGACCGACGACAAGACGCGGTCGACAGGTATCATCGGAGGTGTCATCGTCAAGTACATGACGCGGAGCATGGGGGGAATGACGCTCCACGACATCGACGCAGGCATGACCCTCGGACCTTGGTCGGAGATGAGGGACCTGAACATGCAGTTGAGCCGCCAGGAGACGTTCACAAGACCGTACGCGATGGACATCTACGTCGACGACGACGCGAACGGGAGCATGAACGGTTCGATGGATCACCCCTACGACACCGTGATGAAGGGGCACGACAACGCGGCCGAAGGAGATACCATACACGTTCTCAACGGGACCTATGACGGGGGCACCATATCGAAAGCCCTGACCCTCAACGGGTCCATCAACACACGGATCGAACTCCTCGAGCTGATGGAGGACGGCATCCACGTAGAATGGGTCGAGAACGAGCGGATGGTGATCGATTCCGTTTCATCCGTGAGCAATTCGACAATCGGAGTGTTCGACTCGGTGTCGATTCCGGGATCGGCATCGCTGTACATGATCGATATCGAGGGCGATCTCGATATCACGGGGACGGCCGAGTTCATGGATACGTCGTTGATCGGCGCGGACCTGTCAGTGGGCGGCCACGTCAATTGGACGGGCGGTGAGATACGCAACACGGATGGGTTCGACATAACCGGGTCGGCTAACTTCGATGATGTAAGTTTCCGAGGGGGGAGCCAGTACAACCTGACATTCGCGGACGTGATGGTCGAAGGCTGCAATTTCGTCGATGTTCCAAGTGGCTTCATGGTCGTGTTCTCGAACCTGACGATAGAGGATTCGAACATGACGGGAGGGTTCAACTCGGCCCAGGTCTACTTCTCGAGCCATGTCGTGGTCATCGACTCCGGTCTGGAGGGGGATGCCTGGTTGGGAGATTCAACCCTCGAGATAACAGGTTCTGTGCTTTCCGACGACCTCAAGGTTAGCTTCGGTACGCTGGTCATGAGGGATTCGGACATCGGCAACCTGTGGATGGACGGAGAGAGCATCGACATGACCACCCTCGACTTCAACGAGACGGTGACAGTGAACGGAGGCTCCATCGGATATTACATGAACGCTACCGATGACATCGATGCCAGCGAGCATGGATACCTTGCACTGATAAACAGCTCGAACCTCGCAATCATGAACGCGACCGACATCAACATCCTGATAGTGGGTTCCGAAGGCATCGATATCGAAGGCGCCTCACTGAGTATGGCGTGGTGCGAGCTACAGGCCCATGAGAGCGACATCGATATCTCGGATTCTATCATCGAGGACATCGAACTGATGGACACCACCTTCTGGATCGAGCACTCGAGCATTGACGATTACTTCGCGTTGAGGGATTCAATGGGCACCGGTTTCAACGTTTCCTTTGGTAGGTTGGACCTGTCGGGCTCCTACCTGCTTACATACAACTCGACCTGGGATTGGGCGACAATTCACGACTACAGCTGGATCACTGAGATGATGTACTTCCAGGTCATGGTGACCGACGACACCCTTGCATCCAATCCGGTCGGCGACGCCGAGATCGAGGTCCTGAACACGATATCCGATACCGTAATGCATGCATCCCCCGGATATGGCGGAACTGGAGCCCGGACGGACACGAAGGGCAAGAGCCCATGGATCATCATGCCCGGCGTCGTTCACAACATCACTGGTACTCACAACCAGACCTACAACGTCTCGGTCAAGGATAGGGCAAGCGAACAGGTCAAACAAACCGTGGGTCCCGGTCCGGTATTGAGGATATCCTTCATGTTACTGGCGCAACAGCCGACGATCGAGCTCATCGACAAGAACGTCGACATGGGACTGGTCTGGTTCAACGTGACCATTGCGGACGCGAACTGGGACCCGGTTTCGGTCTACGTCGGTTGGCACATCGATAACAGTACATACGGACCCTGTACCATCCTGAATGACACCGACGACCTACCGGTTGACGCAACCGGGGTGAATTACACCTTCGTCTGGGATTCGCTCAACGACGTCCCCGAGTTCAGTGGCACACTGTACGTATGGTTCCTTCCAAGCGACCAGTCCGTCGATGGATACAGCCTCGGTACCCTCGTCACCCTGAACAACTCCGACCTTCCCCATCCGCCGACCGTGGATCTGTTGACACCGCCCGACGACGCTGTCATCAATTCGACCACCGTCCTGTTCGCGTGGCAGTCCTACGATCCCGACGGAGACGCCTACAGCAACCGCCTGCTCCTCTATCACAACGGCACCGAGGTCTGGCAGGTCCACCAGCACAACTCATCGGCAACATTCATATACAATCTCACTGAGAACATCACCTACCAATGGTGGGTGGAGATCGGCGATGGCAGGTTCGAGGTACCGTCCGAGAAGAGGAACTTCACAATCGACCTCTCGGCCGTCGACAGGAATCCCCCAGCCATCGTCCACGAACCAGTGACATCGGCGGAGGCCGGTGTGGATGTGAACATCACGGTATATGTGTATGACGACATCGGGATCGACAATGTCACGCTCTATTACGGGAAGGGCTCATCATGGAAGACACTGCCAATGTACGGAGGGATCCTCTTCAAAGCGACGATCCCTGCTTCGGATGTCTCCGACGACTTCTCCTACTACATGATCGCCTCGGACGGTCGCAACTCGGTCACTGACCCGGTGGGCGACCCGTACGAGGTGGACGTCCTTACTCCGGACGACACCGATGCGCCGTGGATCAGCCATGTCCCCGAGGTCAACTGGACGCACGGCGAACCGTTGACGATTTCGGCGGTAGTGGGCGATGATCGGTTCGTTCAATATGTCGAGCTTCGCTACGAGGACCCGAGATACCCGTTCAGTTTCGCTGGCATCGAAATGGATCGGACCTCTGGGGACCACTTGTCAGGCACCTACTCTGCCGTCATTCCTGGCTATGCCGTGGTCCCGCCCGGGGTCAACTACTGGATCGTGGCAACTGACGGTATCAACAACGGGTCCAAAGGGAGTGAGTTATTACCGCTCACAGCGACGGTCGTGACGCGGGACCGCATCCTCATGATCAACAGCTCGTTCACGGATGGATACATTGTGGTCTGGGCATCCATCCAGGGCCCGGGTGAGTTGGACGTAGGCCCCACCGCAGACCCGTCAGGCGGTGATAGGACCGACATAGGACTCTACTTCACCATCGAGATCGACGATCCCGATGCGAACGTCTCGTGGGTCAGTATAGAGGTGCATTACGGCGACCTTCCCTCCGGTGTCAGCGCAAAGAAACTGCGCATGTTCTACTGGGATGCCGAGGACGAGGATTGGCGTATCGCGGGTCTTACCGGCGTCGACATCGAGAACGACTTCGTCTGGGCGAACGTCACTCATCTGACGATCTTCGCTCCCCTCGAGCTGCAGGGGGAGAAGGACGAGAGCTCCCTCGTTCCGTTCCTGATGATAGCGGTCCTCGTGATCGTCGTGATATTCCTTGCAGTGGTCTACATCAGGCACAAGAGCGCCTTCAAGAAGATCAGGGCAAGGGCGAACAAGGTCACCTGTCCGCGCTGCAGGTCCGAGGTCGAGGACAACGTATCCCATCGCTGTCCCGAGTGCGGCGCGCTGCTGCCGAAGGGATCGCAGGACGATGCGTGGGAAAAGACCAAGGACGGGGACAGCGAAGACGAGGTCGAGGACGACGGAAAGGGCCTCAAGCCGTTACCGCCGATCCCGGGCAGCGAACCCGACGATGTAGGCCCCGACTTCCCCATGGGCGTGCCGCGGAAACCGGACGAGGGACCCGACATCAAGGACTTCGAGGACGCCGGACACGTCGAGCGCTATGGATCGATGAGGGCTCCGGACAAGGATGAAAAGGCCGTCCCCGGAGCGAGGCCGGGACCCGAGAGGAAGGAGGACCTCGACGGCCTGCGGGACGAATCGAAGTCGGTCGACTCCCCTGAATGGGAGGACGACGGCGACGAACAGGATGAGGTTTCCGCAGAGGACGATTCCGACGATCCCGAGGCAACGCCGGAATGGGAGGGTTCGAAGGCGGACGGCGATGATCCCGGCGAGACCCCTGCAGGACCCGGGGACGAGGGTGCCCCCACACCCGAATGGGAAGAGGGTGTCGAGAAGCAGGAGAAAGAGGATCCCGAAAGGAAGGAGAAACAATAGAGAAGTTCGGGTGGCCAGACCCCCGGACTAAACGGGAAAATCAGCCCTGTTTTGCACGATGACAACAGCAACGAGGGCCCGCGATGGTGAAATAAGCCCCGTCGTTGGTGAGAGAGGGCGGTAAGGATTTATATAAACCTAGATATATTCAGGGATACGGTAACGTATCGGGGGCGGTTCCCCGGCGGAGGATCGACGCAGCATGGTTCGTGACGAGAAGGGTGGAATCAAGACCGTCGAGGACTACATCGCAGACCCGACCGATTTTGGAGACCTCACGAGCGGAGGCTCGGAGCTGATCAAGACGAAGAGTACAATCAGGTTCGAGGGTGCGAACGTCATCTACATGCTCATGCTCGTCAACACGGTCAAGAGGCCGATCTACGACATCCTCATCTCGGTCAGGCACCCGCAGTCACTACTTCCTATGACGACGCAGACGAAGATACCCCGTCTGCTCCCGGGAAAGCCGGAGGTCGTCAAGCTCGAGTTCAGGCCCGCCCATGTATGTGGAGAGGTATCGTTATCATCCCAACTTCAGTTCCTCAACCCCAAGACCGACCACATGAGGGAGGAGGAGGTCCTACCGGTATCCTTCTCGATCGAGGCTCCGATAGTCTACCCGAGGCCCATCGACACATCGGAATGGATGGAGGTCGCAAAGGGACTCATCAACACTGCGGAGAGGATAGCACTCCCGCTCCCCGCCGACAGGATCGTCGATGTCATCGGCAACACCCTCAAGGGTGTTAACATATTCATGCTCGAACCCTCCATCGCGAGGAGCTCCATGGGACTGCGCGGGAAGGTCCGCTTCTACTGCGAGAGCGTCGCCGAGAAGTTCGCGACCTACATCGAGCTCATGGGCGAGGGCGGTAAGACCAAGATGATCCTCAGGTCCTTTGCGCAGGACAAAGCGTTGCTCATTGGATATCATCACGCGGTCCTCGACGAGCTCGACGAGGCATTGGCGATCAAGCAGTTCATCGTCGATCCAATAGTCAAGAAGCACATCGACGTCTTCAAGAGGGCTCCGCCGAAGGAGCTCATACAGGCGGCCTACGACGGATCCGCCCTCCCGTCACCCGTAGCGGGATCGGGAGGCCGGGTAGCCCAGACCGGCGGAATGGGCGGAGGCGGACCGACCACGTCCGCGCCCATCGGAGGCGAGGCCGGAGGAGCACCCGCTGGGGGAGGCGCACCGGCAGCAGCCGGCGGCGGTGGGACCGCGCCTGGAGGTGCGCCTGCAGGTGGCGCAGCCGTGACAGGCGGAAAGGACTCCGGACAGGCACAGTTCTCGCAGGCACCCGTGGGCGGACCGAAGCAGGAGGAGTTCCTGATCCGCTGCTACAAGTGCGAGAGGAAGCTGATCGTCAGGGTCCGGGAGAGACCGGCGGTCATACAGTGTCCGCATTGCGGCGCGCGTGCGATGATCGAATGATCGCGATTTAGGGGATGAAGATATACATTCCAGCCGTGCTTCCGTCACAGGTGATAGGAATGGTATCACGAAAATTGTTGATAGCGGTACTGCTTATCCTGGGCTTTTCCCTGCTGGTCCTGCCTGGTGTTTCGGCGAAGACCCACTGGGTCGAGATCGAGGGATTCGAGTTCAAGCCGGAGGATATCACGATCGAGGTAGGGGACACGATCACGTGGGAAAACAACGACTCGGCGACCCACACGGCCACAGAGGACGACGATGCCTGGGATACGGGTGACATCAGTGGATCCGGGGGAACCGGTTCCATAGTCTTCAATTCGGCAGCCAACTGGTCCTACTACTGCGAGTATCACCCCAGCATGACCGGGACCGTCAATGTCAATGCGCCCCCCGAGCTCGAGAACGGGACGATGGACCCGTCATCGGGGGACAGGACTACGATGTTCAACTTCACCGTCGATTACATCGATGAGAACAATAACACGCCCATGTTCGTCTACGTCAACATCGACGGAACGAACCACACGATGATGCAGGTGGACGGCATGGACACGAACTACACCAACGGTGCGGAGTTCTACTACGAGACCAAGCTAGGGGGCGGCACGCACACCTACAGGTTCTATGCCAACGACCATTACGTGACCAACAGCACTGCCGCCGAGACCACGGGGACTGTGATACCCGAGTTCGGGTTCATCATCGCCGTGACAATGCTCGCCGTCGTCGGGATCGCGACCATAGGGTGGCGGCGAAGGACGAGATAGTGAGCCGGGACCGTTCCTCGATAAATCTTAAATAAACAGTCAACGATGGGTGGGAGACCGCTCCAGGGGTTAGTATGAATCAGGTGTTCACAGTAGTGCTGACAGCCGTCGTTTTCGTCTCATTGGGAGTCGGGGCCATGTTCGGCCTTTGGATGAGCGGAGACGATGGGGACTACGTCGTGGACGAGCCGATCGGCGTGACGGTGACCTTCGATTTCGGCGACGGGACGGAGGACACCTACGATATCGAGACCGTGAACGCGACCGTCTTCGGCGCCCTTCTGGACGTTGCCCGGCCCAGGGTAGCGAACATTACGGTCGAGACCACCTACTGGGCGAGCTTCGACTCGATCCTGGTGGACAGGATCGGCCACAGGACCGGCGGCGACGACGGGAAGTACTGGATCTACTACGTGAACGGCGATGCCGGCATGGTCGGCGCCGACAGATACCGCCTCGAGGACGGAGATCACGTTGAATGGAGGTTCGAGGGCTATGGATGATGGAAGGAAACTGAGACTTATGATGGCGGCCTCGCTGGTCTGCATCGGTGTGGCTGGACGATTGGCCTTCAGGGGACTGATGCCCCCGGGCAACGAGCTGGTGGCTTTCGACCTGTGGATATCCATCGGAGCCGTTTCGGTCCTTGCGGGATCGCTTCTCGGAAGGAACTACGGGATCGCGGTACCGGTCCTTGCGATGGCCTTCAGCGACCTCTACATCGACACGGTGCTGATAGGCGGTGGTGCGGTCTTCATCCTGGAGATCGCGGTGTTCACCTGGTCGGGCTTCGCGATGGTCGGACTGCTCTCGAGCTATCTCGGCAAGACCGCTGACTTCTCTCCAAGGGGCCTGACGATGCTGACGGGCTCGGGGATCGCAGGGGTCCTTGTCTTCGACGCCTGGACGAATTTCGGCGTCTGGCTCGGGCCGTTCTACGCACACAGCCTCGAGGGATTCATCCTCTGCTACACGATGGCACTGCCATTCACGATCGGACATCTTATCTCGACAGCGATGGTGCTTCCTGTGCTTTCGCTTCCGTACCTCTACCTTGCGAGGACACCTGGCGGGGTACCGATCGGTGCGCCGGAGAGGACGTCCGCCTGAACACCACCCACTCGTGAAGAATGTACCCAGACGGTTCCAGATAAGGTATTTATGGCTGGGACCCATTGTATGGGCAGAGGCTGATGAGCGCGAAGGGGCAGATAGAGCCGACGGGCAATCCATGGAAGGACCTTAACATCCCAGTCTCGGCGATGGCTGTCTCCGAGGGGTCGCTGGAGCGACTTACCGACGCGGGAGTGGAGCGACTTGTGGACATGCTCCGCGTCGAACCGGGCAGGAACGTGCCCAAGGACATCAACGCCCTTCGCAAGATGGCCCGCGAGGCCTACGACACGTTCATCAGGGACTTCCTTGACGAATCCCTCGAACCAGGCGACGCCCTCGCGGCCAACATCGGACTCATCAGCGAGGCCGACCAGAAGGCCATAAGGGACCTCTGGGACAGCGGCGTTACGACGTTATCGATGCTCGCCGCACTGGACCCGGAGGAGTACAGGGTCGAGATCCGCCGATGGATCGACGCCGCCGAGTACATCGCGGCCGCCTCACGGGTCCCGCCCGAAGTGAGGGCGATGTTCAACAGGGAGTTCGACCCCGACTCCATGCTCGATGTCATACAGGCCTCTCCAAGGTACCTTCTGGGCATCGGACCGAAGTACTCACGGAAGCTGAGGCGCTGGGGGATCGAGAACATCGGCACTCTTGCCATGCAGCCCCCGAGGGACATCAGGGATGCGCTGAAGATACCACCCTCACTGGCGACCGGTTTCGTCGAGAAGGCGAGGGAATCGATCGGGGCCATGAGGCCACCCGGTAGCGTCGACGAGGCACTTGCCGACCTGAAGAGCGTCAGGGAGAGGTTCAAGGCCGCCGTCTCCGAGAACGGTATAGACAAGCTCGGCGACGACATGGCGATACTGTCGAGGGACCTCGACATAATGCTCGATGAGTATGTCACGTTCGTGGAAACGATGGAGAGGATGAGGAGAGGACCCGATTGAAGAGGCTCGACACAGACGAATACTTCATGGCGATCACCGAGATCGTAGCGATGAGGACCACCTGCACCCGAAGGGCGGTCGGCGCCGTCTTCGTGAAGAACAAGCACATCATCGCCACAGGATACAATGGTGCTCCCAAAGGGCTCAGGCACTGCCTAGACATCGGATGCATGAGGGAACAGCTGGGGATAGCGGCCGGCGAGAGGCACGAGCTCTGCCGCGGGGTTCACGCGGAACAGAATGCTATCGTGCAAGCAGCAGTGTTCGGTACACCTATCGCGGGAGCGACGGTCTACACGACACTTCACCCGTGCGTCATCTGCTCGAAGCTCCTCATCAACGGCGGGATCGAGAGGATCGTCTACATGGAAGGTTATCCTGACGATCTGTCGAAGGAACTGCTGGACGAGGCCGGGATCGAGATGGTCAAGTACGTGGGTGCGAGACACAGGATAACCCGTGTCGACGCTGACGGTCTGGAGATAGAGGACGGCGTGGCCGTTAGGTACGATTATTGAATTGTATGAGCCGATGGCTCAAGCCCTGTTGCGATACAACCTATCATCGATGGCTGCAGCCATCGCTTCCGTGTCGAGTCCGCCAAGGAACCCGTCCATCGCCTCGATGGCGCCGCTCGGGTCCTCCAGGATCTCGTTGTAGTGGACGTAGACGACGTCGACGTTGTCCTGCCCATCGATCCAGCTCTTCAATATCTTGAGATAGGTCTGGAAGAGCATCCTCAGTTCTGAATCAGGGACCGCATCGGGGTCCTCACCGCGCCGGATGATCATCTTCTTCTGCGACGCGAGGATCTCGTCGATGTTCCTGTGTATGAACACTATCCTGTACTCGTGGCCGGGAGGCAACTGCGTCACGAGTTCGGCGAGGACCTTGACGGCCCTTCCGACCGCTTCGGGGACCCACTCGGTGTCGTCGGGAAGCTTCTTCACCCTCTCGAACTCGTAGTACCCCTTCGGATTGTCCTCGTCGGCGGTCCTGATCTCGTCCGTGAGCGGTGGGATACCGCCCTCGTCGAGCATCTTCATGAGCATCGACGTGCCGGACCTCGGAAGACCTGACACGACGGTGACGTAGTCCCTGTCCATGTTCCACCGACAGACTCTACAGGTATAACTATTTTCTCAGGTTCACTCGAAGGCGACCTTTATGCCCTTGTCGGTCAGCATGTAGGTCTTCTCGGTGGTCGCCGGTCCCTCGCCCTCGGCACAGGCGGTGTTGAGGCCGCATCCCATGCAGCCGCCCGACTGGGGCTTGAAGATGTGCTCGGGGAGCTGCTCGATGTAGCCCATCTTCAGAAGCTCGTCTATCCTTGACTCGGTATCCTCCTTGGAGATACCGAGCTCCTTCGCCATACCGGTCACGGAACCGACTCCGCCGGCCATTGCTTTCAACGTATCCTTGATCATTTCCATCATCTCCGTATCGTCATTTTCCCGCCTTCGTCAGTCCAGACAGGCGGAACCTGTCCCTCCACGCGATCACCCCGATGAGCGGCAGTACGGCGAGGTACAGGCCCGGTCTTAGGTCATCGGACGCCTCCCAGTCCGAGAGGTCCTCGTTCCCGATCGGCCCTGCCTCGACGGCGTTCGCGCCCATCACGAGAGCGTAGATCATTGCGAATGCTAGAGCGAGGACTATTCCGACGTATATATATGCAATCCCTTCATCCATTCCCTGGTGGATCTCCCATGAACCCCATAGGAAGGTCGCTCCGACGATCACCAGCACGAAGGCGCCCATGGGGTCGCCTCCAACGAAAAGGATTTCTGGGAGTACGATCCCTGCAGCTGCGGTCGCCTCCATGAGACCGAACAGGAGGTAGAGGGCGCCGGCAATGGCCCCGAATGCTATCCTCGGACCTCTCCTTCCAGGCAATCTATCACCCGTACCCCAACATTACGCCTATCCGCACGATGGCGAATGCGATCGTCCACGCTATGGCCACACCGTATAGTACGGAGAACATCGTCCATCTCCAGGACCCTGTCTCCTTCCTGATGACACTGACCGTGGCAAGGCATGGCAGGTACAGCAAGGTGAATGCCATCGCCCCGTAGGCGTGGACCGGTTCGATGCCGCTCTCGGACCTGAGTGCGTCCGTGATGGCCCCTGAATCGGTATCGCCGACCCCGTACAGAACCCCAAGGGACCCGACGACGAACTCCTTTGCGAAGAATCCGAAGAGAAGGGCTACCGCGATCCTCCAATCGAGGCCGATCGGAGCGAAGAACGGCGCTACTGTGCGTCCTATCATCCCCGCGTAGGAACTTCCGCTCCCGTAGCTCACACCAGCCGGATAGCTGGCCAGGAACCACATGATGATCGCCCCGAGAAGGATGATGGTCCCTGCCTTCTTCAGGTACATCCTTCCATGGTCCCACATATGCAGGACGCTGGTCCGGACCGTAGGTAGTCGGTATGGCGGCAGTTCCATGATGAATGGAGCCGGTCTCCCCTTGAGGACCGTCGTCCTGAGGAGCTTCGCGGTCACGATGGCGACGACGATCCCGAGGACGTATAACGAGAAGATCACGGCACCAGCGGTACGGCCGAAGAAGGCACCTGCAAAGAGGACGAAGACGGGCAGTCGGGCGCCGCAGGCCATGAAAGGGTTGACGAGTATCGTGATCAGTCTGTCCTTCCTGTCCTCGATGCTCCTCGTGGCCATTATCGCCGGGACGTTGCAGCCGAATCCCATGAGCATCGGGATGAACGACTTGCCGTGAAGGCCGAGCTTGTACATCAGGCGGTCCATGATGAACGCAGCGCGGGACATGTAGCCGCTGTCCTCGAGGATCGCGAGGAGTAGGAACAGGATGAAGATGTTCGGCATGAAGATCAGTACGAAGCCGACCCCGCCGAGGATCCCGTCCGCCAAAAGGGACGCCAAACCTTCATGCGCAACATTGGCATGGATCGCCGAAGCCAGGTGGCCGAGTCCGATGTCTATCATCGACATGAACGGTGCCGCAACGGTGAACGTGAGCTCGAACGCCCCCCACATCAGGGCGAGGAATATCGGGATCCCGAGGTACTTGTTGGTGAGGACGCGGTCTATCATGTCCGAGGGGGACATCCTGATGACGCATCGTGTGCATACCTGGGGCAGCACTGCATTTATGGCCTCGTAACGTTTGTCGGCCATGACTGCCTCGATCTCGACCTGGTCGACCTTCTTCAGGAATCGTCGTACCTGCCTCTCGACCGGACTTCCCTTGAGCTTGGAGAGTACGTTCTCGTCACCCTCAAGGAGCTTGACGGCAACCCATCTCAGGGGGTAGCGGTCCTTTATCTTCCGGTCCCGCGCTACTATCCTTACTAGGTGGGCGATTGTCTCCTCCAGCTCCTCGCCGTAACCGATCTCGTGCTCGTGGTGCGGACCGAGCCGCGCCTCGTCGATGATCACGTTCAGAAGCTCATCGATGCCCTCTCCCTTGCTGCCGACGGTCTTGACGACAGGTATCTCCAGGAACTCCTCCATCCGTCCAGTGTCGATGGTGTCGCCCCTCGCGTCGGCGATGTCGACCATGTTGAGGGCGATGACGACCCTTGTCCCAAGTTCCATAAGCTGGGTCGTGAGATACAGGTTCCGTTCCATGTTGGATGCGTCGACGACCTGGACGACGACGTCCGGTCTCTCGTCGATGATGAAATCCCTGGTGACGACCTCGTCCGCGGAATATGCGGTGAGGCTGTAGGTTCCTGGCAGGTCCACGACCTCGAGGTCGACTCCCCGGAACCGCTTCTTCCCGACCATGTGTTCGACGGTCACGCCCGGCCAGTTGCCGACGTGCTGTCTGGCTCCGGTGATAGCATTGAAAACGGTGGTCTTGCCGACGTTCGGGTTTCCCGAGAGGGCTATCCGGTAGGTCTCGCGCGCCAAGATGACACCTCAGAGGGGTTCGACCATGATCTTCATGGCCATGCCCTTGCCTACAGCGACCTCGCTTCCGTCGAGTTCGACCTTCAGCCTTCCCCTTCCGGTCCTGAGTATCCGGATCTCGGACCCGAGGGAGAAACCCATTCTCTCGAGCTTCCGCGCCAGGCCCTTCCCAGCGTGGAGACCGACGATTCGCCCGGTATCGCCCTCGGGGATGGTGGCCATCGGCCTGGAGAATCCATTGACACCGCCGTTCGGCCTGACCTCGATGTCGGCAGCATCAGCCTTCCTCATGGAGAGGCTGTAACCCTTTATCCTGTACTCGACCGGGTCGCCGAGCGGAGCCTTCCTGAGAACCTCGATCTCGGTACCCGGGACCATTCCCATGGCCATGAGGCGCCTCCTTCCATGGCCATGCCTGCCAACGCGTGTAACGACGGCAGCATTGCCTGGCTCGATCTTGTCGAGGGTCGTCTCGTCCACTCGAGGGCCTCCGAGTTAAGCAAGATTAACTGACTTAACGCAACTTAAGTATAACGCCTTCTTTTATAACGTTTTCGAATGGTGACCGTCTTATCACCGGTTCCAAGGTGGTCCATGGTTCGGTCGTTACACGGATGATAATGTCGTTGACAGTCATCTTTAAGAGCCATACAGCAATAACCTAGCCGGAGAACTATGGTAGAGAAGGATTTCGTCCCATACATACCGCCTGAGGTCACGGTTCCGGAGCTGACAGCGAAGGCTGTGATGCTCGGTATCTTCCTCTCGATAGTCATGGCGGCGGCGAACGCCTACCTCGGCCTCTACGCTGGAATGACCGTCTCCGCGACGATCCCGGCAGCTGTCATTGCGCTCGCTGTCTTCCGGGGTCTCACTAAGTACGGGATAGTCGAGAATGCGACGATCCTCGAGACGAACCTCGCGAAGACCATGGCGTCCGCCGGCGAGAGCCTGGCCGCGGGTGTCATCTTTACCATTCCCGCATTGCTCGTCCTCGGACTCTGGTCGGAGATCGACGTCACCAAGACGACCATCATCGCCCTCGTCGGTGGCTGTCTCGGAGTCCTCTTCACGATATCGCTCCGCCGGGTCCTCATAGTCGACCTGGACCTGCCGTATCCCGAAGGAGTGGCGGCGACCGAGGTCCTGAAGACAGGGGAGGAGGGTGGTCCAGGCGTCAAGTACGTCATGGTCGGCCTTGCCTCGGCGATGGCCTACAAGTTCGCATCCTCCGAGTTCGGTCTCTCGATATTCAGGGAGAAGGTCCAGGCGACCGCCCGGATCTGGAAGGGACGCTTCTACGGAGGCGCCAACCTCTCGCCCGCGCTCATGAGCGTTGGGTACATAGTGGGCCTCAGGATCGCGTCATACATCTTCATGGGCGGCATCCTCGGATGGTTCATCCTGGCTCCGGCGATCGGCATGACCCAGGGATGGCCGGACCAACCGGCCGGTTGGATCGGCCCGTGGGACGACATCGGGGTCTACACGGTGCTCTGGTCGACGAAGATCAGGTACATCGGCGTCGGCGCAATGGTGGTGGGCGGAATATATTCGATCTTCAGCATGCGACAGGCAATCACCAAGGGCATCAGTCAGGCTTTCGGCGGCACGGACACCGAGAAGGAGGTCATCAGGACCGAGCTCGATATGAACATGAAGCTCACCTGGACCCTCATCTTCCTCTTCGTGATACCGATCTTCGCCGTCTACCTGTGGGTCTCGGAGGACCTGTTGATAGCGTCAGTGTCGAGCGTCGTCATGCTAGTGGCAGCGTTCTTCTTCACAGCGATAGCTGGATACATAGCCGGACTGGTGGGAAGTTCCAACAATCCCATCTCCGGGGTAACGGTCGCGACAGCCTTGTTCGCGGCACTGTTGCTGGTCGCCCTCGGCGCCGAGGGTGATGCCGGAATGACATCGACGGTCCTGGTCGCTGCCCTGGTGTGTTGCGCCGCTGCTATCGCAGGGGACGTCATGCAGGACCTGAAGACCGGGCAGCTTCTGGGTGCGACCCCCAGGAACCTTCAGATCGCCGAGTTCATCGGGGTCATCGCAGCCGCTCTCGTCATCGGCTGGACCTTGGTAGCCCTTCACAGCGCGTACGAGATCGGCAGCCCCTCGCTTCCGGCGCCGCAGGCAGGCCTCATCGCAGGTGTGACGCAGGGCGTCTTCGAGGGAGACATGCCGTACGACATGGTGGCGCTCGGGATGATAATCGCCTTCGGGCTCATCATTCTGAGGATACCGATCATGTCCGTCGCCATCGGCATCTACCTCCCGTTCACGCTCTCCGTACCGATCTTCATCGGCGGCCTCCTCAGGCATACTGTAGGGAAGGTGGCTGAAAATCACACAATCAAACGTACATATCATCTGCATCCCGATGAGATCAAGAAGAAGATAGACGAGGAGAAGGAGCAGACAGGCCACAACGGCATCCTGTTCAGCTCTGGCCTGATCGCGGGCGAGGCCCTCATGGGCGTGATCGTCGCCGCACTTGTCATGGCGGAGATCGAGATGGCGATATTCACCGATCCGGCCGCCTGGCCCAGCATGCTGATGTTCGCATACTTCGTTATATTGCTCGGATACGTTTCGCTCCGGACCCTGATAGAGAAGTCCTCGGTCAGGGAGCTGTGGGATGACCTATGGAACAAGTGAGAGAGAACGTTCTTGAGAAGGTCCCCTACCGAAGGGTGAAGGGGAAGACCGTGGACGGCAAGGTCCGGATCGTCAGACCCAAGTTCTCGAAACCATGGAAGGAGAAGGCGGCGAAGGCCTTCGGGTTCCCCATAGAGGTCTCCATCAATCTCGACGCAAGGTCCACTGCGGCCTGGAAGCTCATCGATGGGAAGCGGACCGTACGCGAGATCGGAGAGACGATGCACGACGAGTTCGGCGAGAGGATCGAACCACTCTATCCGCGTCTGGCCTATCTTCTGAGGATAATGGAGATGAACGGCCTCATCGGCTTCCGCCGCCCCCGGAGGAGACGGCCGAAGGGATTAAAGGGTGTCAAACCCAGTTCGGGTCCGGATGACGGCGAAGGGAAGACGGAGGAGGGCGCGGATGGGGCGGACACATCCGATTGACCGACCGATCGTAGTTCTTCTCACAATAATTCTGCTACTAACAGGCCTTCAGGGTTGTTTCGACAGTGATGATGATGACGAGAAGGAAGAGATCGATGAACCACCGACGGTCTACGACCTTCGGGGTGACGTCATCCATTTCGGAGTGAGTGCCGACCAGCATTACGGAGCCTCCAACGGAATGGTTCCACCGCACGACACGGACACCATCGAGGACTGGATGGACCACCCAGACCTTCCCGAGATGGACTTCGTGATCGCGACCATGGGGGACTGGATCAGCGACAGCAGGATGCCCGGCAAATGGACCGATGTCGATTACACTTGGCGTCAGATAGTCGCCAACAACGCTGACCACCAGAGGATACCGTACTTCTGGACGTTCGGGAACCATGACATAACGAACTACGACAACATGGTCGACGGCGATCCGGTGCGCAAGGAGCGGCTTGGGCGGTCCATCTCCGGCATGAACGAGAACAACTACGCCTTCATGTACAACAATGTCCTGTTCATCTGCGCCGCCCAGACGAATGTGCTCTACGATCTATCGCAGTATCAGGAGACATGGATAGAGTACCTCGTCGACAGGTATGGGGATCACACGACGGTGATCCTGAGCCATCAGGCAACGGCCGAGACCACGGGAGCCGGACATGACAGGTCCAGTTCCTGGAACGGCAACGACTACGGGGTCCACAACGATATAGACTGGTGGTATTCCCTCTTCGACGACAATCCACAGATCGTCCTGTACATCCACGGTCACAAGGAGAAGGGTTATGACACGATCGCCCACGACCTCCATGGGGAGACATGGGACGACGATTGCACGTTCGTCCTGGTTCCTTCCAACGGGAGGTACACCACCGGGCTCGACCAGGGCGGCTGGTCCTACATCTTCTCCATCACGGACTCGGAGGTAGCCATCCAGCTCTGGGACTCGGCCAACGGCACCTATCAGGATTTCGAGGTTACCGGCCTGCCCTACCTCAGGGAGGAAATGGACAACTCCGTTTCATCGTCCGGCATGGAATGGTACAGCATTCCCAAGCAGGTCATGGACGGCCAGACATGGACCTGGAACAACCACATGGTGGCAGAGGACTACCTGATCGAACTGATCGGTTCAGACGTGACTGAACATCTTGACAATGCCGACCTGATCGGATTCGACTCCAATCTGGCGACAAGGGGATATTTCTATTCCGTCAGGGGGGACGAGGCCCTTCTGAACCTGTACAGCGCCGAGGAGGACGACTTCATCAAGGTCCCGGGGGGAAAGGTACTGGAGATCGCGACCAGTCCCTCGAACGCGGGAAAGCACATCGAAGGGAACGTCCCATACAACACCGCCATAGCGGTCCCGGGCAAGGAGTACGAGTTCGGGGTATACGTCAGGTCCGTGAACGGCACCGGCACATTGGACCTTGATATCACCATCCCGACCTACAGGGACCTGGACGACCTCGCTGCCAACATTACCGTGCTCTCGAACGTACCTGTGGATGAGAACTATACCTGGATCAGCAGCAACTTCACGGTACCTGTCGACCCTGACGTCTGGTTCATCCAGCCAAAGGTTAGGTTCCGGGGCACGAACCAGACATACTTCATGGACGCCTGGAGCCTGTCGAGGGTCGCCAACGGGTCCTTCACGAGGATGATGAGCGTCGTCCTGAACGGGAACTCGTATTCGACGGCGAGCACACTGGCTCCCGGGGAGCACGAAGGCGGACAACTGGACCACGAACTGATGGACAACGAACTGGGCTTCAGGTGCTCGATAGACGGGAACCGGGTGGGGATCGTCCAGCTTGTCTACGTCAGGCCGCAGCTGTGGAGCGACGACGTCTCCTTCGGTTGGCGGGAGAACGGGACGGCTGCGTACATCAGGGACATCTCGCCTTTCAACAACAGGACCACGATAATGAGCTTCGAGAATTCGACCGTCGGTATCGATGGCTTCGAGGTCGAGGTGGTCCGAAGGAAGCATTTCTACACGAACACGAGGTACGCTGCCGGTGTCGAAGGTATCTATGACCTCGTAACCGTCTCGCCGCCGGAATGAACAGTTATGGCCTCACCCTTGCGAGCCCGAGGAACCTCGAGGGCGGAGCGAAATATACCATCTCCTTTCTGACGCCATGGGCCAGCCTTACAGCCCTGGACACCTCTTCCCAGGTGGTCCTGAAGTGTCTCGGGACGACCTGGAGCAGGAATCGGGCGTGAGTACGGTCAGATTCCCTCTTCGTTCTGGGCATGCTGTCGTAGACCCTGAAGTGCCCTCCGAACTTGAATCCGGTCTTCGGGATCAGTCCCCTGTTGCGAAGTTCCGTGTAAGCATCGAGCTTGATGTCGGCAGTTCTGTCCAGCCATGCAGCACGCCTCATCACGGCCTTGACGGAAGTGCGTCGACCTCTCCTGAACATATCCATTCCCTGTTCTCCGAGGTATGCACATTCTATGAGCGAAAGCACGGTCCACGACATCATCCGGCGGCCGAAGAAACCCTTCTCGAAGAGGTCGTGGGACGCCTCTCCCTCGATTATCCCGCGGTCCTCCATTATCTGGATACGGCCCTCGGGAATGTCGGGTGTCCAGTCCCCGCTGAGCTCGGGCGATGTCGCATGGTAGTAGGTTACGTCCCCCTCGTCGTCAACGACCGAGTACATGAGCTCCCTCGATGGCGTGATCGAGGAGACGGTGGCAAGGACGTCGTCGAGCGACAGTACGCTCCGCTCAGAGACCGCTATGACACCGGTGTCGGACGGGTCCGAGAACTCCCCGCCGCGTGGGAACATGTCGAAGGACGTGCCTGACCTCGCGGTCGACAGGGCGAGACCTCGACTCCTTAAATCGCTGTAGGACAGGAACCGTACGCCGAAGTCGTCGTGAAGCCGGTAACCGGCGTCAAGGACCTTGGAGTGGCTTGTCCTGAGTCTGAGACGTCCCTCCTCCAGGAGGAAGAGTGCCTCCACCAGGTCGAGCCTCAGGGCTCCTCCGGCGATGGTCTCGCCGAACCTGCCTCTCGACCGCAGCCGGGAGGCGTCGGTCTCGTTCGGCACGATGACGTGGTCGTCCTCGAAGGACCCCTTCGCGTATTCCCTCCGCATCGTGGTCACGAGCCGATAGCGCTTATTTAACGATTGGGGAGCCTTACGGGACAAGATATTAAAGCGGAAAGGTGGAATTCCGAACATGCGACCTTCCTGGACCTTCGCGATATCGATCGTTCTGATGATCACCCTGCTGCCGGCAGCGAGCGCTGCGAACAGGTTCGTCGTCGCCGAACTGTACACTGCTCAGAACTGTCCCTACTGTGCCATAGCGGACCCCCAGCTGGGTCAGGTCTACGAGGCGAACAAGGGATCCATGGCTGTAATATCGTTCCATCCCCTGGAATACAGCGGCGAGAGGGACCCGATGGGCATCTCTTCGACGCAGGGAAGGATGCAGAACTACGGTGTTGACGGCTATCCCACCGTCGTGTTCGACGGCGGTGAGAAGATAGTCGGGGGATACGAGGACGTCGGCGACGATTACAGGAGCGCACTGAGCAGCCGTTCGTCGGTATCCGCCCCGCTCAAACTGAGGATCGGCGTGATCAACGACGACCCGACCCTGAAGGTGTGGGTGAACGGTACGCCGGAAGAGGACATCTTCAACGACACCGAGCTCTCGGTCGTCCTCGTCCAGGACTACGTTGAGTACGATGGAGCGAACGGACTGGATGAGTTCCGCTTCGTCGCCAGGGGAATGAGGACCAAGGACGTCTCCGTCCTCGACGGGGAGGCCTTCTCAAAGACCTTCACGTTCACGGTGGACCCTTGGCCCGAGAACCTCGGGGTGGTCGCTTTCGTCCAGGACATACAGACAGGCGAGATCTATCAGGGCGCCCAGAAGACGGTGAGCGAGGCAGCGGGCCCAATTGACGGAACCGAGGACAAGGGTTCAGGCTCCGAGGGACTTTCCACGACAGCGATGGGGATGATCGGTCTCATCGCGGTGCTCGCCGCAGTAGGCGTCTATCTGTTCATGGATGGCAGGCGCAGCAGGGAGACGAGGTCCAAAGGAAAGGTGAAACGGGCATCCCGACCCAGGAAGAAGCCTGCGGTCAAGAAGGTGCCCGCAAGTTCTGGCAAGCCGAGACAGCGGGGGAAGAAGGGACGCTCGAAGAAACGGAAGCGTCACAGGTGATCCGTTATCCAGTATCGTTGGACGTAGCCACGGCTATGTGATCTGTGAATCAAGTCAAATACACACTCAGTTCCGGCGCTTCCTGCTGACCATGATGGCGACTATTGCGAACGCCAGTATCGGGAGCATCGGGTCGAACGGGGTCGCGTCCGATCCACCGCTGCTGACCTTCATGTAGTCGGAGGCCTTCATCTGCTTCGACGTCGCCTGGGTCCACTCCCCATCGTAGGCCAGGACGTAGAAGTAGAACTCCGTTCCGGGGGTGATGTCGAGGGTCGCGTAGCCGAGACCACTCTCCTTCTTGTCACAGACGTCGCCGACGCAAGCCTTGAGCTTTATCTCGGCGGACATCCACGTGGGAACGGATTCGTTATCCCCGCCAAGGCTCGTAGTGTAAAGGATGATCGCTCCGGCGATGTCGTCCCTGTCGTCCAGGTAAAGCGATGCGTTGACCTTCTTGCCCTCCTTCTTCAGGGTGATATCCCTGATGGTCGGCGGGGTCTGGTCGGCGTCGTAGGCGGAGCTCATAGGGGTGGCGGAGTTGAGTGCTCGCGGGGTCCCATCACCATCGCCACCGTCGTTGTTGTCGCTGCCATCCCCTCTGCCGGAGGACGTGTCGTCGGTGTCATAGAGAACAGCGACCGGGTAGACATTGAGAGGGTTGATCGGGACTCGGATCTCCTCCTCCTCGCCGTCGCGGATCGCCGTGGTCGGGACGTTCCAGACTGCCATCTTGTTCCAGGTCTCTCCGACCTCGAGGGTGATCTCCTCGCCCTCCATCCCGTACTCCCTGAATACGTTGTGCGTGGTGACGTACTCCTCGTTGACCGTGCTCCAGGCAGTGACGTTGTCCTCGATCATGAAGACGTGAAGGAGCCCGTTGAGCGTATCGGGAGCAAGGGGGTTGAACGGATCGAACGCTTCATCGTTCTGGAGGTACTCGACAGTGACGTTGATGACGAACTCGCTGCCGTCGAACTTGGAGACGACATCCAACTTCACCTTCTTGATGGCGTCCCTGTTGCCGGAGTCCGCGAGCGCCTCCTTCATGTCGGCGTAGTTCGCGTCAGCTGTGGACCCATGTGATCCGCCCAGCTGGACATATCCGCCGTCAGCCTCGAGGGACGGGGTGCCGGACACACCGGGCTGGTAGTATCGCATCCTGTCCTCGGACTCGTCGGTCATGAGGTCGTCCTCGCCGCCTCCGTTGAGCTCATGGAACTCGATGTAGTTCCAGGGATTGCCCTCGGTGTATCCCTCCTCCTGCCACAGCTGTGTGGAATCGGGATGTGCCCCCGACATGCACGGAGGACAGGACAGTCCCGTGAAATGCTCCAAAACAGGTCTGTGGGTCCAATCGTTGGGATAATCGGCCGCTGCGGTCATGGTCGAACCTAGGAACATGACGAACACGAGCAGCACCATCAGATGATATTTCACATTACCACCGACCGAAAATGAACACCATACACCATATACGTTTTGGTGAACATGTTAATTTCTTACTATCCAGGCATCAGGTGAATAGTAATCTCACTCGTCCTCGTCGCCCTCGAGCATGCGCTCCAGGAGCCATTTCGGCTGGAACGGCACGATCTGGTCGTACTCCTGTCCGACACCCAGGTATAGGACCGGTTTTCCAAGCGAATAGGTGATCGACAGAGCCCCACCACCCTTGGCGTCGGCATCCACCTTGCAGAGGATTACTCCGTCCAGTCCGACGGCACCGTCGAACTTGATGGCCTGTTCGACCGCATCGTTGCCGGCGAGTGCGTCTCCCACGAATATCGTGAGGTCCGGGTTCGTCACCCTCTTGATCTTCTTCAGCTCATCCATCAGGTTGATGTTCGTCTGCATCCTGCCGGCCGTGTCGATGAGGACCACGTCCTTGCGTCTGGCCCTGGCGTGCTCCACAGCATCATAGGCGACCGCAGCGGGGTCGCTGTTCGCCTTCTGATGAATGACCTTGATACCGAGCTTGTCCCCGTGCATTATCAGCTGTTCGATCGCTCCCGCCCGGAAGGTGTCCCCGGCGGCCAGGACGCAGGAGTTTCCGCGCCTGAGCAGCCGGTTGGCCACTTTAGCGATGGTCGTGGTCTTCCCCGTGCCGTTGACGCCGACGAACATGATGACGAACGGCTTCTCACCGGTCTCCACGGCCTTCACGAGGCTCATCCTGTTGGTTCCGAGGATCTTGAGCAGCGCACCCTTGAGGGCCTTCTCTATGGAGTCCTCGATGTCGACCTTCCTCGAAAATTTGGCGTCGACGAGACGGTGCTTCATCTCCTCCTTGATGGCCTCGACGACGGGCAGCGCGACATCGGCCTCGAGAAGTGCGATCTCCAGCTCCCACAGGATCTGGTCGAGGCGCTTCTCGTTCATGCGCTTGCCGTGCTTGACGTCCTTCTCGATCTCGACCGCGGCGTCCTCGCTGGCCTTTGATATCCTATCCCGCAGGTTCTTGAACATCTCCGGCCCCCTGGTAGGCCTGCTGGATCTTCTGCGAGAGCATCGCGTACTGGGCCTGCAGCTCCCTCACGTGTGCGTCCAATTTGGTCAACGAGGCCTCGATCTGGTGCAGACGGCCGTTCACGTTGTCACGGATCGGCTGAGCGTCCTCCTCGACCACTATCCCTGAACCGATGTCGACCATGACACCGGAGCCCTCGTTCCATTTGGTCTTCAGTATCACGCCGCCTCCGATCGGTACGAGGATCTCGTCGTTCGCCCCAAGACCGGGTATGGCGTCGAGGGTCTCGACGGCCTTCTTGTGGGTCTGGATGGACGCGGTCAGGAGTTCCATCTGGCCCTGGTAGGCCTGGAGCTCCCTCTCGATCATCCTGAGTTGGACTATCTCCTTCTCCATCTCGGTCACTTGGAGGCCTCCAGGTGGTACTGGACCACCGGTGAGGTGGCCTCCTCGGCAGTTATGGAGGAGATAGTACCGATCTCGATGTCCTTGCGCTTCGTCCGGTGCCTCGAGCCGATCACCGAGAGGCCCTTCTCATGGGCACCCTCTTCGGACTCCGCCACCAGCTCGATCTCGAAGGGCATCCAGTTGTCGCCCATCTTGAACCTTCCGCTGACCTTGTATCCGTTCATTTCCATCACCTTCAATCGTCCCCAGAGCCGGCCGGAAGCATGTGGGGGATCCCATCGATTATCGGGAACTCCCTGGAGCACTTGGTGCACTTCAGGTTGCCGGCCACGACACCAGCGTCGTCCTCGCTCTCGACCCCAGCCAGCTCGACGGGAGCCCTGCAGTCCGGACATGCCAGGATCTCCAGTAGCGAACGCCTCATTTCGCGTCCTCCAGGACCCTGGTGTAATCGGTATGCGCTAAGAGGGCCTCGGTCTCCGCCAGGTCTGCAAGCCTTATCTTGACGATCCATCCGTTGCCGAAGGGGTCCTGGTTGATCCGCTCTGGCTCCGGGTCCAGCGAATCGTTGATCGCGAGGACCTCGCCGGTCAGAGGTGAATAGACCTCCTCGGCCGCCTTGACGGATTCGAGCACTGCCAGGACCTCGCCCTTGTTGAGCGTGGCCCCAACCTCGGGGAACTCCACGTATATGATGTCGTTGAGCTCGGACTGGGCGAAATCGGTGATGCCGATCACCGCCTCTCCGTCCTCGATCGAAACCCATTCGTGGCTCTCCGTGAACTTCAGCCTCTCCATGTCCATACCATCACCTCGGGTGGGACGTTCGGAAAGACGGGTCGTCGTTAATAATCTTTCGCACTGAAGACCTGTTCTACCGATTAATTGTAAGCGCGTTGATGACCGCTTCAGCGTCATCGAGCGAGTTCACCGTCAATTCCGTACCATCTTTATCGAGGCATAACCGACGACGTCATCCATCGTCATCACGTCGCCCGAGTTCGTCTGCTTCAATAGGGTGGCCTCCCCGCGCCCGATGGCCTCGACGACCGTCATGACGGGACCGAAGCCGCACATCGATATCCTCTTCTCCATGACGGTCCTGTAGAGGCCCGGTGCGTCCATTTCCAGGATCCTGTCGATGGCCATCGCGTCCGTGGTCTGGCACCTCTCTCGTGAGATGTAATGGGAGAAGTCGGTCGATGCGATATAGACAACCTCATCCTGCGGGAGTTCCGAAAGCGCCTTGCCAAGGGACCGGGCGGTGTCGGGGTTCTGGGCCATCATGACTATCGGGACGATCCTGAAATCCTCCGTTAGATGTTGAAGGAAGGGGACCTGTACCTCGACGGAGTGCTCGTGGAGATGGGCCATCGAGTCCTCCTGGAAGCCGGCGTCGATTATCCGTTGAGCGATCTCGCGGTCCACCTGTGCCACACCCAGAGGGGTGCTGTAATCGTCCATCATGACGGATACCGGCGGCCCGATCCCCGTATGGTTCGGACCGATGATCACCGCTGTCTTCCCCTCCAATCCCTTCGATCCGAGTTCGAGGAAGCCGTGTGCGGCCACCGGACCTGAGAAGGTATAGCCCGCATGGGGGGATACCAGTCCCGTAACGTCGTTCCCATCGCTCAGGGACGGCAAACGGCCAGGACCCAACTCGTGCATGTAACAGGCTTCAATCTGCTTTTTAAGGCCCTCCGCTGAGCCCTCGTAGAACCGTCCCGCTACGGCAGGTTGTCGCAACATCTCACCTGGGATACCATGAAAATACCCACAGATAAATCTTATTATCGTTCCCATCTAGGATCCAACTTTGGAATGACCATTCCAGAGCGGGTGATACGCGTTGTCGTCCCACGGGGACGACGACGAGCGCGTCTTCCTTCCATCGATGAAGATATATATCGCGAATTCGCTCATCGGCCCATGGAAATGCCGATCACGGACTCGCACATGCACCTGAGCCCGGATGGACGCGGTGGCGAGGCTGTCAAGGACTTCGTGAAGACGGGCGGAACGCACATCATCCTGGCGAACAAGCCCTACGGCATCGACATCAGGGACGCAGAAGGCTTCCGCGAGGAATTCGGCACCACGCAGCGACTCCGCGATTTGGCAAGGGAAGAGGGAGCCGTTGTCAACACTATACAGGGACCGCACCCGGTCCATTATACCCATCTCCTAGAGAAGGTCGAGAGGGACGTCGCGCATCCGCTGATGATGGAAGCGATGGAGATCGCCGCCGACATGGTCCGCGAGGGCGACGCCGTGGGGATCGGCGAGGTGGGAATGCCCCATTTCCCGGTCGAGCCCTGGGTACGTGAGGACTCGAAGGCTCAGCTGCTCCATGCAATGGAGCTTGCAGCCGAGATAGGTTGTCCCGTTATCGTCCATTCCGAGACATCGGACGGCATCTACGCTGAACTTGCTGAGATGGCATCGACAGCAGGGCTCGACACCCAGAAGCTTGTCAAACATTACGCTCCACCGGCAACGGCGATCGCGGGAGACC
The DNA here is from genome assembly GCA_028279595.1 of Thermoplasmatota archaeon. Classification (GTDB taxonomy): domain Archaea; phylum Thermoplasmatota; class JAKEGO01; order JAKEGO01; family JAKEGO01; genus JANQNK01. The sequence continues at coordinate 252,947 of JANQNK010000020.1, read as the reverse complement.
TCGGTATGTTCCTGTCGATCCTGGCGAAGGAGGACAACATCCTCACGGCGTTCGCCGGCGGTAACGACTTCATGCTCGAAACGGACTACATCGACGATCTCAAGAGACCGGGTGCGGTGCTCGGTCCGAAGACCATCCCGAAGGTCACAAGGAAGATGCTCGAGAACGGGAACCTGACCGAGGACCAGGCACATCTCATTCATGTCGAGAATCCGTCCAAGGTCTTCGGAATCGACATTCATTTGTGATATTTCGATCCGCACATGACAACCCATTAAATAGTCACCACTCCATCTCGACCCGATGGACCCGGTCTACGCCGTTCCGATCGTCATCGCCGGGCTGGCCCTGATAGTCAAGGGCAGCGATGTCTTCATTGACGGAGCGGTGTCCGTGGCGAAGCGCCTCGGCGTGAGCGAACATCTCATCGGACTCACGTTGGTCGCCTTCGCGACGTCGGCCCCGGAGCTCGTTACATCGATAATCGCCTCGTTCGGAGGGCATCAGCAGCTGGTTCTCGGGAATGTCGTGGGCTCGAACATGGCGAACATATGCCTTGCACTCGGAGGAGTGTTGCTCATCAGATCGCTCGTACCGGAGAGGGAAGCGAAACGGGACTCGTTCGTTATGGTCGGTTCTATCGCCCTTTTCTTCGGATTGGCCCTGGACGGTGAGTTCGCGACGTACGACGCCGTCATATTTCTCGCCCTCTACGGTGGTTATTTCTTTCATCTGTACCGCAGCCACAGGGACTGCGGCTGTCAGGAGACGAAGCACTCCCTCGTGGTGGCCTTCGTCCTGGTGGTGGCCGGCTCGGCAGCGCTTGTCGGAGGTTCCTGGTTGCTGGTCGAGGGCGCCGTGAGCATCGCGACCGAATTCGGGGTATCGAAGCTCCTCATCGGATTGACGATCGTAGCGATCGGGACCTCGTTGCCGGAGATCGCGGCATCGATCGCTGCTACGCTCAAGGGGAGCAAGGGGATCGCTGTGGGAAACATCATCGGCAGCAACATCATCAACACCCTGCTCGTCCTCGGTGTGGCGGGAGCGATCGGTCCGATAGCGGTCTCGAACAGCTTCATGATGTACCAGGGCGCCATCGTCATCGGGGTCTCCGTGCTCCTCATGGGAATGACGAGGATCAAGATGGCCCGGTGGATGGGGATAATTCTTCTGATACTCTACTTCCCACTGTTCCTTTTCCTATGATGACGAGAGATCGATATTGAAGGTTATTGTAGTCCAGGGTAAGACGAAAGAGGCCCAGCTCAAGCTGAAGAGAAAAAGTAAAAAAAAGAGGGGGGTGGAGGGGGTCGCCCCCCTCCATTGCTTGTTGCTCAGTACCTGCGCTTCTTGCGGAAGATGATCAGCACCGCGGCCATCGCGAAGAAGACGATGGTCGGGTCCAGCGGCAGATCGTCGGTGTCGTCGTCGCCGTCGCCCTCGAAGACGTTGTTGTTCTCGATGGTCAGCTCGTCCTCCATATCTCCACTCACGGAGAACACGTACTCGGTGAACTGATCGATGTCGAAGTTGGTGTAGGTGTCGTGTTCCGCATTGTCGTCGTCGTCCGGCGTGTAACCCTTCTTGCCCTCGAGGCCGTAGTCGAGGTAGATGGTTATGTAGACAAGACCGCTCTCGGGCACGGTGCCCTCGATCGTTATCGTCACAGATCCATCCGAGTGGTCCGAGAGCAGGATTCCGAGGGCACCCGACTTCGTTGTCGTGTCGGTGCCGCTCTCGTCGAACTCGAGCTCGTCTCCGCACGGGATGTAGCAACCGCTGCTGCTGAAGCGCACTCCGCTATAGACGTGTATCGGGTTCAGTCCATGGGTCACGAACGGATACGGGATGGTTATGTCGAGCGAGTAATCGTCGCCCTCCTCGCCGATGTGGAACACGTTGTAGTAGAACTGACTCGGGGTGCTCGACGAGAGCTTGTACGTGGTATCCGTGCTAGTATCGTCGTCGTCATCATCGTCGTCGCCTCCCTCACAGCAGGATGTGTGCTTACCGCAGAGCTTGTACTTCCAGCAGCAGATGTCGTCGTATTCGTCGTCGTCGTCCTCGCAGTCCTTGTCCACGAAGGTCAGGTTGAACTGCTGTCCGTCGCGGTCGAGGGTGTCGAAGTAGCAGAGCTCGGAGTTCGTCAGGTTGGTGTATGGCAGGTTCAGTACGATCACGGTCTCGGTGTCGGAGTCCTGGACCCACTGACCGAGGTTGTCCTTGCCGGCGACGTCGACGATGTTGTTGTGCTCATCGTAGAGCCACTCGAGGTCGCAGCAGTCGTCAGCTATGCACCGCAGGCTCACATTGTCGAGGAACGTCCCGAGCGAGTCAGGCGTTCCACCGTCGGTGAACCTCAGGGTCATCGTGGTGTCGGTCGCGGTCAGCACGTAGGAGTGGTTGGTCCAGTAGTTCCTGCTGTTGGACGATCCGTCCTCCTCGATGGTGTCGACAAGGGTGGCGTCCCAGTTGACGTGGAGCACGTTCTGCTCGTCGTCCTTGCCAGGCCTCGGCGAGGTCGAGAAGGTCAGCTTGTACTTCTGACCAGGTACGGTGTCGATGTCCTGGTAGATGGTCACGGAGGCGGGCTCCTTGTTGAGTCCGCCGCCCGGTCCGTCCCAGTCGGTGTCGAGCTCGGCGTACTGGTCACCCTCGACGGCGTTCCAGTCGTTGACGCCCCACTGGATCTCGAGGTGGGCGGTCTCCGGCCTGCTCTCGCCGTTGTACGATGTGGTCGTCGAGTACCAATCGACGGACCAGCCAAGGCCGGTCGTGCCGTCGTCGTAGATGTTCCATCCGGAGCTGTGGGTGCCGACAGGGCTCTCGAAGCCGCCGTTGGTCACGAGTTCCACGTCGGGATCGCAATCGCCGTCGTCGCAATCGTTGGTGCAATCATCGCAGTCGCAATCGTCTCCGCAATCATCGTCGCACTTGGCCGAGCCGCAGTCGTCGCACTCGTCATCGTCGCCGTAGCTTCCACCGCAGTCATCGCATTCATCGTCGTCGTCGCAACTGGTGCAGTCGTCATCACACCCATTGTCGTCATCGTCGCATGAACCGCAGTCGTCATCATCGTCGTCATCGTCGTCGCAGGAGCGGTACTTCCACCATTTGCACCATTTCATGTACTTGTCCCAGCAGCTGGAGCCGGAGTCGTCAGTGTCATCATCGTCATCGTCGCACGAGTCGCAGTCGTCCGAACCGGTGAGCTCCGGATAGGGGACCTCCCACTCGTAGTCGAAAGATTCGGATTCATCGGCGTCAAGGGTCGTGTCCTCGAGCCAGGTCGTCAGGTTTCCGAAGATGTCGTCGATCACGTATACCTTGTAGAGAGTGCAGTCGCCGGTGTTCGTCACCGTGAACGTGAAGGTCACGGTCTCTCCCACGCGGGCAGTGGTCTTGTCGGCCACCTTCGTGATCTCGATGTCCGGATGCAGTACGATCAGCGGTATCGGGATGTCGTGTGTTGCGCTGTCGGAGACGGTCTCTCCGAGGTTGTCGGTACCCTCGACGTCCACGGTGTTCACGACGGATTGTGTACCGTCGGGTATGGTGTATTCGACGTCGAAGGTCTCGGATTCGCCCTCGGAGAGCGTGTCGTCCGTCATGTAGCCGATCAGGTCTCCGAGTATGTCGTCCTCGACGGTCACGTCGTAGAGCGGGCAGTCGCCGAGGTTCGAGACGGTGAAGGTGTATGTTATTGTGTCACCCTCATGGGCCTCCGACGGTCCGACCTTCACTACATCTATCTCCGGGTGGAGTACGTCGAGATCGTGGGAGTCGCTGTCAGTGACCTCCTCGTCGAGGTTGTCCTCTCCGGTCACTGTAACGGTGTTCGTGAGGTAGTCCATGGTGCGCAGGCTCACGTCGTCGAGGAACGTTCCGAGGGAATCGGAATCGCCGCCGTCGGAGAATCTTATCTCCATGGTATCATCGCTTGCGACGAGATCGTAGGAGTAGTAGTACCACTCACAATCCGAGTTCGAGGAGCCGTCCAGTTCGATCGTGTCGACCAGTGTGTCTCCCCAGTGGATGAGAAGGACATTCTGGGTCTCGTCCTGTCCCGGCCTCGGGGAGAAGGCGAAGGTCAACCTGTAGGTCTCTCCGTCGTCGGTGTCGACATCCTGGTATATGCTCACAGATGCGGGTTCCCCGGACAGGCTTCCGTCCGGTCCGTCCCAATCGGCGTCGAGCTCGGCGTACTGGTCTCCCTCGGCGGGATCCCAACCGGTCACTCCCCACTGGAGTTCGAGGTTGGCCGTCTCGGGCCTGGTACCGCCGCCGTAGGTGGTATCTGTGGAGTACCAATCGACCGACCAGCCGAGACCGGTCGTGCCGTCCGGGAAGATGTCCCAGCCCGCCGAGTCCGTCCCGACAGGGGTCTCGAATCCGCCGTTGGTGATCAGTTCGTCAGTGGTCCAGCTGGATGTGGGTACCGTGTACGTCACCGTGAAGGTGTCGGTCTCGCCGACGTCGAGCGTCGTGTCGGTCAGGTAGGAGGTCAGATCGCCGAGGACGTCATCGGTCACCGTCACATCGTAGAGCGTGCAATCGCCCGTGTTCTCCACGCTGATCGTGTAGGTTACCGTGTCGCCCTCGTGGGCCTCCTCGGGACCGCTCTTGGTCACGGTGATATCCGGATGCAGTATGTCCGTCGAGTGCTCGCCCTCGCCTGGTGTGACCGAGTCGCCATCCAGGTCGTAACCCGTGGCGGTAGCCGTGTTCACGATCGGATCGTCCTCCGCCTCATCGATGTACTCGGTGATCGAGTAGGTCCATGTCTCATCCGTGTCGAGCAGATAGTCGCCGTCGGTGTCACCGCTCACGTATGAAGCGGATCCGTAGATGTCGTCAACTACCAGTATGCTCTGGGCGGGGGAGTTGTCGTCGCTCGAGTAGGTCACCTCTATCGTGTATGTCACCTGGTCGCCATCGTGTGCCTCGGCCGGACCGCTCTTTACCACGGTCAATTCGCCAGCGTAGTGGAGTATGTCGGTACTGTGGGTCGCGGTTCCTGGATCGACCTCGTCGCCGTCTAAGTCGTATCCGGTGGCCTCGACGGTGTTGATGATCGGGTCTTCCTCATCATCTTCGTAATCGCCGATGGTGCCGCTGACCGTATAGGTCCAGATCTCGTCGGTGTCTAGGTAGCCGTCGCCGTCGGTGTCACCACTGACGTAGGTCGCCACGCCGTACTTGTCGTCCTCGACGAACACGTTCTGGGCTGGCGATCCATCGGAGCTGAAGTAGCTCACCTTGATGGTGTACTCGACATCATCGCCGTGGTACGCGCTCGATGGTCCGGTCTTGGTCACCGTCAGCTCGCCGGCGGTGTGGAGGATCTCGGTGGTGTGTTCGTCGCTGCCCGGGGTGACGGTGTCGCCGTCGAGGTCCTCGCCTGTCGCCGTTGCCGTGTTCACGATCTCTTCGTCATCGTCGTCCTCGTGGTCCGGTATAGTACCGCTGACGGTGAACTTCCAGGTCTCATCGACGTCGAGCAATCCGTCGCCGTCGGTGTCGCCGCTCACGTATGTGCCGTCGCCGTAGACGTCGTCGGTGACCTCCACGTTGTCGGCGGGCGAGTCGTCATCGCTCGAGTATGTCACCTCGATCGTGTACTCGACGTCGTCGCCGTGGTAGGCCTCCTCTGGGCCGGACTTCACGACGGTCAACTCGCCCTCACGGTGGAGGATGTCGGTCGAATGGGTGTCGGTGTCGGATGTGGCGGCGTCGCCGTCCAGGTCCTCGCCGGTCACGGTGACCGTGTTCACGATCGGGTCTTCCTCGCCGTCGACGTGTGCGCCGATGGTCCCTGTGACCTTGAATATCCAGGTCTCACCGACATCGAGCAGATCGTCGCCGTCGGTATCCCCGCTGTCGTAGGTCGCGGAGCCATAGGTGTCGTCGATTACCAGAACGTTGTCGGCCGGTGAGCCGTCGGTGCTGTAGTAGGTCACCTCGAACGTGTAGGTCACGGAATCGCCGTGGTAGGCGGTGGCAGGTCCGGACTTCTCGACCGTCAGCCTTCCCTCCCTGTGGAGTATGTCGGTGCTGTGGTCGTCGGTATCGGGTGTCACGTCGTCGCCATCCAGGTCTTGACCGGATGCGGTGGCCTCGTTGACAAGCGGGTCCTCCTCGTCGTCCTCATGGTCGTCGATGGTTCCCTCGACCTCGAAGGTCCAGGTCTCATCGGTGTCGAGCAGTCCGTCGGAGTCGGTATCGCCGCTCACGTAGGAAGCTGTACCGAAGGTGTCGTCCACGACCGTCACGTCCTTTGCCGGGGAGTCGTCGTCGCTGGTGTAGGTCACCTCGAAGGTGTAGGTCACATCGTCGCCGTGGTAGGCGGTATCCGGACCGTCCTTCACGATCGTGAGCTTGCCCTCCCGATGGAGGATGTCGGTCTCGTGATCGTCGGAGCCAGGCGTGACGGTATCGCCGTCCAGGTCATCGCCTGTTGCTGTTCCGGTGTTCACGATGGGATCATCCGCTCCATCGACGTAATCGCCGATCGTTCCCTCGACCTTGAACACCCACGTCTCGTCGACATCCAGCAGATTATCGCCGTCAGTGTCGCCGCTCACGTAGGAAGCGCTCCCGTAGAGGTCGTCGGTGACCTGTACGTTCTGAGCGGGTGAGTCGTCATCGCTGGAGTAGGTCACCTCGAAGTAGTAGGTCACGTCATCGCCGTGGTATGCCGTCGCGGGACCGCTCTTCACAACGGTCAGTACTCCTGCGCGATGCAGGATGTCGGTGCTGTGCGAGTCCGAACTGGATGGGATGTCATCGTCGTCCAGGTCCTGGCCGGTCACAGTTGCGGTGTTTACGATCGGGTCGTCCTCGGGTTCCTCGTAATCGCCTATCTCTCCCTCGACCTCGAACTTCCAGGTCTCGGTCACGTCCAGCAGGCCGTCGCCATCGGTGTCACCGCTGATGTATGTAGCTGTTCCGTAGATGTCGTCGACGACCTCGACGTTCTTCGCCGGTGAGTCGTCGTCGCTCTTGTACTTGACGGTGATGGTGTAGGTCACTGTGTCCCCGTGATAGGCCTCGTCCGGTCCGTCCTTGTCGATGCAGAACTTGCCGACGTAGTACAGTAAGTCCGTCTCGTGCTCGTCCTCGCCCGGGGTCACCTCGTCGCCATCGAGGTCGTATCCGTTCACTTCGACGCGGTTGACCAACGGGTCCTCCTCGCCGTCCACGTATATGCCGATCGTCGTGGTGATCTCGTAGGTCCACGTCTCGGTGACGTCCAGCCGATCGTCGCCATCGGTGTCGCCGCTGACGTAGTCGGCGTATCCGAACTCGTCATCGAGGACGGTGATGTCCACGGCAGGCGAGTCGTCTGCGCTCTCATAGGTCACCTCGAAGGTGTAGGTCACCTCGTCGCCGTGATAAGCCGTTGCCGGTCCGCTCTTCTCGACGTAGAGGGTACCTTCCCTGTGGAGGATCGTGGTGTCGTGGAATCCTTCGCCCGGTGTGACCTCGTCGCCGTCCAGGTCCTCGCCTGTGGCCGTCGCGGTGTTCCTGATCGGATTATCCTCGTCGTCGTCGTGGGCTCCGATGGTTCCGGAGACCGTGTATCTCCACGTCTCGGTCACATCGAGCAGATCGTCGGTGTCGGTGTCTCCGCTCACGTAGGTAGCGGTTCCGTACAGGTCGTCCACGACCGCAACGTTCTGGGCCGGGGAGTTGTCATCGCTCGAGTAGGTCACGTAGATCGTGTAGGTGGCGGTCGTGCCGTGGTACACGGAAGCAGGTCCGTCCTTCCTGACCGAGAGCTCTCCCTCCCTGTGCAGGATGTCGGTCTCGTGAGAGTCCTCGCCAGGTGTCACGGTGTCGCCGTCAAGGTCCTCGCCCGTCACGGTGACGGTGTTGACCAATGGGTCCTCCTCGTCGTCATCGTGGGCTCCGATGGTCCCGGAGACAGTGTATTTCCAGGTCTCGCCGACGTCCAACCGGCTGTCGCTGTCGGTGTCGCCGCTGACGTATGTTGCCGATCCGTAGAGGTCGTCCACGACACTTATGGACTGAGCAGGTGAGTCGTCGTCGCTCTCGTAGGTCACATCGAAGTAGTATGTCACGGTGTCGCCGTGGTAGGCCTCTTCTGTGCCGTACTTCTCGACCGATAGGATTCCATCCCAATGGAGGATATCGGTGGTGTGACGGCCGTAGCCAGGCTCGACCTCATCGCCGTCCAGGTCTACGCCGGTCGCCTTGCCCGTGTTGGTGATCGGGTCCTCCGCGGTGTCGGAGTATGGGCCGATGGTCACGATGATGTAGAACACCCAGGTCTCGCCGGGGTCGAGCAGGCCATCGCCGTCGGTGTCGCCGTAGTAGTAGGTCGCGGGGCCGTACTTGTCGTCGTCCACTGCGACATCATCTGCCGGAGAGCCGTCATCGCTGGAGTAGGTCACGTAGAACCAGTAGGTCACGGTCTGGCCGTGATATGCCTCGGCTGGTCCGGTCTTCTCCACGTATAGCGTGCCCTCGGTGTGCAGGATGTCGGTGCTGTGGTCGTCCGTGCCCGGAGTCACCGGATCCTCGTCAAGGTCCGTACCGGTCGCCTTGGCGGTGTTGATGATCGGGTCATCCTCATCGTCGTCGTGTGCGCCGATCGTGCCATCGACGTAGTAGGTCCAGGTCTCATCGACGTCCAGCAGTCCGTCGCTGTCCGTGTCGCCGCTCACGTAGGTCGCGTCACCATAGATGCTGTCTATGACCTCAACATTGTCCGCCGGTGAGTTGTCGTCGCTCTCGTAGGTCACCTTGATCGTGTACCTGACGTCGTCGCCGTGGTAGGCCGTCGCCGGTCCGCACTTCTCGACATACAGCGTGCCCTCGCGGTGCAGTATGTCGGTGGAGTGACGGCCGTAGCCGGGTTCGACCGCGTCGCCGTCGAGGTCCACGCCGGTCGCCATGCCGATATTGATGATCGGGTCCTCCTCGTCATCCTCGTAATCGCCGATGGTCACGGTGATGTAGAACAACCATGTCTCGTCCGTGTCGAGCAGACCGTCGCCGTCGGTGTCGCCGCCGTAGTATGTCGCTGAGCCGTACTTGTCGTCGTCCACTGCGACATCGTCAGCTGGTGAGCCGTCGGTGCTGGAGTAGGTCACGTAGAACCAGTAGGCCACGGTATCTCCGTGGTAAACCTGAGCCGGTCCGGTCTTCTCGACATAGAGTGTACCTTCCGTGTGGAGGATGTCCGTTCTATGGGTATCATCGCCCGGTGTGACATCATCCCCGTCAAGGTCCTCGCCAGTGGCCGTCGCGGTGTTCACGATCGGGTCGGTCTCGGGTTCGGAGTAGTCAGGTATCGTACCGGTGACCTTGAACACCCAGGTCTCTCCCTCGTCAAGTCGGTCGTCGTCATCAGTGTCGCCGGAAACGTAGGTAGCGGTTCCGTAGACGTCGTCCGTGACCTCCACTTCCGTTGCGGGCGAGTCATCGCTGCTGTCATATGTCACGTATATCAGGTATGTCACGTCATCGCCGTGGTAGGCGGTCGCCGGTCCGGTCTTGTCCACGTACAGGGTGCCCGCCCGATGGAGGAGGTCGGTCTCGTGGCTGTCCTCGCCGGGTGTAACGTCCTGGCCGTCCAGATCGATTCCTGTCGCCTCGGCGGTGTTGACCATCGGATCGTCCTCGTCGTCATCGTGGAGGCCGATGTAACCGCTGACCTCGAACTCCCATGTCTCGTCGACGTCCAGCAATCCGTCGTCATCGGTGTCTCCGCTGACGTAGTCGGCGTATCCGAAGATGTCGTCGTAGACCTTGACGTCGTCGGCGGGCGAGTCGTCCGCGCTCGAGTATGTTACCTCGAACGTGAATGTGACGTAATCGCCGTGGTATGCCGAGGTCGGTCCATCCTTCACGATGGTCAGCTCGCCCTCGCGGTGGAGGATCTCGGTCTCGTGGGAGTCCTTGCCCGGTGTGACCGCGTCTCCGTCCAGGTCGATACCTGTGGCGGTTCCGGTGTTCACGATCGGGTTCTCCTCGTCATCGCTGTGGGTGGAGCTGATGTATCCCGTCACCTCGAAGACCCAGGTCTCGTCGACGTCCAGCAGGCCATCGCCGTCGGTGTCGCCGCTGACGTAGGTCGCATCTCCGTATACATCATCCGTCACCTCGACATCGTCCGCCGGGGATCCGTCAGTGCTCGAGTATGTCACCTCGAACGTGTATGTTACTTCATCGCCGTGATACGCGGTCTCGGGTCCGTCCTTCTCCACGGTCAGCCTTCCCTCCCTGTGGAGGATGTCGGTGCTGTGGGTGTCCTCGGCCGGCTCGATCACGTCGTCGTCCAGGTCCTTGCCGGTCACCTTGGCCGTGTTGATGATCGGGTCGGTCTCGGGTTCGGAGTAATCCGGTATCGTTCCGGAGACCGTGAAGGTCCAGGTCTCGTCGACGTCCAGGAGGTCGTCGAAGTCGGTGTCGCCGCTGACGTAGTCCGCATCGCCGTAGATGCTGTCGACCACCTCGACATACTGGGCCGGGGAGTCGTCGTCGCTCTTGTACTTGACGGTTATCGTGTAGGTCACATCGTCGCCATGATAGGCGGTCGCGGGTCCGGTCTTGAAGATGCAGAACTCGCCCTCGTAGTGGAGGATGTCGGTCTCGTGAGTGTCCTCGCCAGGCGTCACTGCATCGCCGTCAAGGTCGATGCCGGTCGCTTTTCCGGTATTGACGATCGGGTCTTCCTCGTCGTCCTCGTGGTCGCCGATGGTAACGATAACGTAGAACACCCAGGTCTCATCAGTGTCGAGAAGTCCATCGCCGTCGGTGTCGCCGCCGTAGTATGTCGCGGTTCCGTACTTGTTGTCGTCGACAGTGACGTCGTCGGCCGGTGAATTGTCATCACTCTCGTAGGTCACATAGAACCAGTATGTCACGGTCTGTCCGTGGTAGGCGGTCGCAGGTCCGGTCTTCTCCACGTAGAGTGTTCCGGCGGTGTGCAGGATATCGGTGGAGTGATCATCGTAGGCATATCCCACGAAGTCATCATCGAGGTCGTAACCCCAGACCATGACCTCGTTGACGATCGGGTCCTCCTCACCATCGTAGTGAGCGCCGATCGTACCGGTCACCTTGTAGGTCCAGGTCTCGGAGTAGTCCAGCTTCCCGTCTCCGTCGGTGTCGCCGCTCACGTAGGTTGCGTATCCGTAGTGGTCATCGTAGACCTGTACGTACTGGGCCGGGGAATGGTCCGAACTCGAGTATGTCACCTCGAACGTGTATGTGACGGAATCGCCATGATAGGCCGTCGCGGGCCCGTCCTTCACGATCGTGAACTCGCCCTCCCGGTGCAGGATGTCGGTCTGGTGACTGTCCTCGCCGGGTGTCACGGTGTCACCATCCAGGTCCGTGCCGGTGACCTCAACGGTGTTGATGATCGGGTCCTCATGCGAGTCGTAGTAGTACGACGTGAGGTAGACAGTCCTTGTGTACAGCCACGTCTCATCGGTGTCGAGATATCCGTCGCCGTTGGTGTCGCCAGAGACGTAGGTCGGAGCTCCATAGTGATCGTCCCAGACGACAATGTTGTCTGCCGGGGAGTCGTCATCGCTCTCGTAGGTCACGTAGAAATTGAAGGTCATCGAATCGCCGAAGTAGGCCACCGTCGGCCCCTGCTTGTCCACGTACAGTGTTCCTTCCTCGTGGAGGATCGTAGTGTAGTGGTCGTCGTATGCAGGGCCACACCAGTCGCCATCCAGGTCGTATCCGTCGACCTCGACCGTGTTGTGTATCGGGTTCTCCTCGCCATCGTAGTATGTCGAATGGATGGTTCCCGTCACCTCGAATATCCAGGTCTCATCGACGTCCATATCGGTATCACTGTCGGTGTCACCGCTCACATACGTTGCATAGCCATAGTGGTCGTCCCATACATAGCCGCCGTCGGCCGGGGAGCCGTCATCGCTCGAGTATGTCACCGTGAAGGTGTAGGTCACGCTATCGCCGTGGTAGGCGGTAGCCGGACCGTCCTTCACGATCGTGAACTCTCCCTCCGTGTGGAGGATGTCGGTGCTGTGGCTTCCCTCACCGGGTGTGACGTCGTCGCCGTCGAGGTTCTCACCGGTCGCCGTCGCGGTGTTCACGATCGGATCGGTCTCGGGTTCGGAGTGGTCTGGGATGGTTCCAGTGACCTCGTACTCCCAGGTCTCGTCGGTATCGAGGTATCCGTCGCCGTCGGTGTCGCCGCTCACGTATGTCGCTGTGCCGTAGAGATCGTCCACAACCTCCACGTTCTGGGCGGGCGAGTCGTCGGAGCTGTCGTAGGTCACGTATATCGTGTAGGTTACCTCATCGCCATGGTAAGCGGTAGCGGGCCCGGTCTTCTCGACGTACAGCGTTCCCTTCACATATACGATGTTCACGCTGTGCTCGGCGGAATCGGTCACGATGTCCCCGTCGTGGATGTTCCATCCCTTGACGGTGATCTCGTTCAGCAGCGGGTCGTCGTCGTCCACGCTGACCACGTGGTCGTACGTGAACTCCTCGTAGCCCTCGGTCGTCGTTATCACGCCGCCGCTGATCTCTCCGCTCAGGTCGCCCAGTATGGTGTCCTCGAGCTCGTAGATGTACAGATCGACCTCGCCCTCGTTCGTCACCTTGATGGTGTACGTGATGGTGTCGCCGACCTGTGCCTCCGTCGGTCCGGTCTTGGTTATCGAGACGCCGGTGCGGTAGATGTCCACCGAGTGTCCGTCGGAGTCGCTGATCCAGTCAGAACCGAACTGGTTCTGTCCGTTGATGTTGATCGCGTTCGGGAGCGGATCGTAAGCATCGGTCACGGTGTGATCGTAGGTGAAGGACACAGTGTCGCCCACAACGATCGGGCTATCGACCTCGCTGATCATATTTCCATAGATGGCGTCCACGAGGTTCGTGACGTAGTAATCGACCTCTCCGGTGTTCCTGATGGTTATGGTGTAGGTGATCTCCTCACCCACCATTGCGGTCTCCGGTCCGGTCTTCTCGATCTCGATTCCCGTCCTGAGCAGGTCGACGGAGTGACTGTCCGATTCCGTCACTTCATCATCGTCGTACTCGTTCGTTCCAACCACGGTCACCGTATTCAAGATAGGATCATACACATCAGTCGTCTTGTAAAGGTAGCTGAAGGTCTCCGAGCCCTCTGCGACGGTGATCACGCCGTCGCTGATCTTGCCGCTGAGGTCGCCGATGATGTCGTCGTCTAGCTCATCGATGTAGAGGTCCACGTCACCAGTGTTGTATACTGTAATGGTGTACGTGATCCACTCCCAGACCTCGGCTGTAGCGGGTCCGGTCTTCTCGATGATGACGCCGATCAGGAGCAGGTCCACGGAGTGTTCCGCGGAGTCCGTCACTTCGTCGCCGCCCTCCGAGTTCTCGCCGATGACGGTCACCTCATTGATGAGGGGGTCGGGGTCGCCGCTCTGTACGGTGTAATCGTATGTGATGGTCTCATAGCCCTCGCCGACCGTGATCACATCTCCGGTGATGTAGCCGCTCAGATCCCCCAGGAGGCTGTCCCAGAGGTACGTGATGTGGAGGTCCACCTCTCCGGTGTTGGTCACCGTGATGGTGTAGGTGATGTCCTCGCCGACCGATGCCTCGTCCGGTCCGCCGGCCTTGGTTATGCTCACTCCGGTCCGGAGTAGGTTGCACGAATGGTCATCCGAGTCCTCGACCGGGTCGCTGTCGTACTGGTTCCATGCCTTTACGGTGACGGTGTTCTCGATCGGGTCGTACTCGTCGGTAACGAGATAGTCCACATATATCGTCACTGTGGCGCCAGAGGCTATCGTTGTCGATGTCAGCTCACCAAGCAGGTCGCCGAGGAGCGTGTCGTCGAGGTATGTGATGTCGAGGCTAACCTCGCCAGTGTTCTCGATGGTGATCTCGTATTCTATGGTCTCACCGACCACTGCGGAGGATGGTCCGGTCTTCGTGATCTCGATGTTCGTCCGGAGAAGGTCGACTTCATGGTCGTCCGAGTCCGTGACCTCGTCCTCATCGTACTCGTTCCATCCGGTGAATGTAGCGGTGTTCTCTATCGGGTCGAACTCATCGGTGGCGGTGTAGGTCCACAGGATCACTTGATTTCCACCGACCGGGACCGCGAACGGGGTCGTCCAGGTGAAGTCACCCTTGAGGGTGTCCTGGATCGTATCGAAGTACAGGGTGACCTCCCCTGTGTTGTATACTGTGTATGTGTAGTAGTATTGCTCGCCGACCTCCGCGGTCGCGGGTCCGGTCTTCGCGACATCGATGCCTGTACGCAGCAGATCACACGTATGGGAGTCACTATCGCTCTGAGCATCACTGTCGTACTGGTTCCATGCCGTGATGGTGACATAGTTGTAGATCGGGTCGTAGACATCGGTCACCAGATGATCGACGGTTATCGTCTCCGATGTTCCTGCGGCGATCGTTCCAGTGTCCAGGTATCCGATCAGGTTGCCCAGGAGGCTATCGAAGAAGTACGTCACATCGAGATCGACCTCGCCGTCGTTCGTTATCACGAAGGTGTATGTGAGGGTCTGACCCACCTGCGCGGTGGTCAGGGCCGATTTCTCGATGCTCAGATCGGCGTAAAGGATGTCGACGGAGTGGCTGTCGGAAGCGCTTACGGGGTCGCCGCCAAACTGGTTGGTGGCGTCGACTGTTATCGTGTTACCGAGCGGATCGGTATCAGCGGATGTGACGGTGTAGTCATAGGTGAACTGCTCGAAGCCCTCCGTGGTAGTTATCACACCGCCGCTGATCTCACTGTAAAGGTCGCCCAGGAGGGTGTCGTCAAGGTCGGTGATGGTCAGATCCACATTCCCTGTGTTGGTCACGCGTATCGTGTAGGTGATGGTCTGGCCCAGCTCAGCGGTCGTCGGTCCGTACTTCTCGATCCTCACGCCGGTCTTGAGCAGTGCGACGGAGTGGTCGTCCTCGGCGGAGACCTCGTCCTCGCCGTACTGGTTCTGACCGGTCACGGTGATGGTGTTCTCGAGTGGCGTGTCATCCGTGGAGAGCACGGTGTAGGTGTATGTGATGGTCTCGGAGGAACCGGCGGATATCCAACCCGTCGTCAGTTCACCGAGCAGGCTGCCCACGAGCGAATCGTAGAGGTATGTTATCTCGAGGTCGACCTCGCCGTCGTTGGTGATGGTCACTTCGTAGGTTATCTCCTCGCCGACCTCGGCCGTCGCGGGTCCTGTCTTCTCGATGGTGATGTCGGAGCGGAGGACGTCCGAACTATGGCTGTCAGTGCTTTGGACCTCGTCCTCGCCGTAGTAGTTATCTGCGTAGAAGGTAGCGCTGTTGACGAGCGGATCGTCGTCAGCCGTGGTCACGGTGTATCCGCCGATCCAGTAGAAGGTCTGGGAACCGCCGACACCTATGTAGTAGGGCGTAGGCCAGTACCAGTCCTCGATCAGTACCTCATCGACGTGCGTGAGGTAGATCGGGACCTCGCCCGTGTTGGTCACATGGTAGTTCCAGTAGACGGTCTCACCGATCTCGACGGTCGCCGGTCCGGTCTTCTCCATCGTCATTCCAGTCCTGAGCAGGTCACAGGAATGGTCGTCGGATGCCTCGACCTGATCTGCATCATACTGGTTCCATGCCCTGACGGTCACGGTGTTCTCGATCGGGTCGTACTCGTCGGTCACCAGGTAGGTGACGTAGATCGTCTCGGACGTTCCAGCTGCGATCGAGCCTGTGCTCAGGTAGCTGCTCAGGTCCCCCAGGAGGGTGTCCCACAGATAGGTGATGTCGAGATCGACCTCGCCGTCGTTCGTTATGACTATGGTGTAGGTGATCGTCTGACCGATCTGCGCGGTCTCGACGGCGGACTTGTCGATATCAATGCTCGCCCGGAGGATATCGGTCTCATGACTGTCGGAATCCTCCTGTGGGTCCGCACCGTACTGGTTCGTACCAGTGACGGTCACGGTGTTCAGGATCGGATCGGAGTGCGACGTGAACACATTGAACGAGATGTAGACGGTCCAGGTGTCTCCCGGTTCAATGATCAGCGGGTTCAGTTCATCGTATCCCCAGCTGTCCAGGAGGTCGCCGAACATCGAGTCGTCGAGCTCGGTGATGTACAGGTCCACCTGGCCGGTGTTCTCGATGGTGATGGTGTAGGTTATGTACTCCATGATCTCGGCGTTGTCCGGTCCGGTCTTGGTGACCTCCATTCCGGTGCGAAGGATGTCGGTTGAATGGCTGTCCTCTCCGTCCTGCGGGTCGGCACCGTACTGGTTCTCTGCCTCGACGGTCACGGTGTTTATGAGCGGATCAGGATCGCTCGTTGTCACGATGTGAGTGTAGGTTATCCAAGAGGTCTGACCGACCGGTACTATCCACGGATCGGTCGGCGATTGGCCGATCGCAGCCAGCAGATCTCCCCATGGGTCATCGTCGATCAGCGTCACGTAGAGATCGACCTCACCAATGTTCTGGATATATACCTTGTAGTAGATGGTCTCGCCGATCTCAGCGGTCTCCGGACCTTCCTTCCATATCTCCATGGATGTGTAGAGCAGGTCGACGGTGTGGCTGGCATCGTCCTCGACCTCGTCCTCGCCGAACTCGTTCGTGCCTCTGACGGTCACTGTGTTATCGAGTTCGTCCGGATCTTCGTCAGTGACCGTATACTCGTATGTTATCGTCTCGGAACCCTCGGCAACGGTTATCACACCGCCGCTGATCTCGCCGCTGAGGTCTCCCAGGAGGCTGTCCCAGAGGTAGGTGATGTGCAGATCGACGTTACCCGTGTTGTAGACCACGATGGTATAGATTATCGTCTCGCCGATCTCAGCGTCGTCCGGTCCGTCCTTCGTGATCCTCACGCCGGTCCTGAGCAGGTCGACCGAGTGGCTGTCCTCGTCGGATGTCGGGTCAAGCTCGTGGCAGTTCCAGCCCCTGACCTCGATGGTGTTCTCGAGCGGGGTCTGGTCGGTCGTCTTGACCGTGTATTCGTACGTGAAGGTCACCGAGTCGCCCGGCTCGAGCGGATTTGTGATCTCGTCGAGCAGGTCGCCCACGAGCGAGTCGTAGAGGTACGTGATGTAGAGGTCGACGTCTCCGGTGTTGGTTATGGTGACCTCGTATTCGATCGTCTCACCTAGCTCGGCGGTCTCGGGGCCGGTCTTCACGATCTCGACGTCCGTGCGGAGTATCTCGACCTCGGACCTTGCCGCATCCGATACCTCGTCGGAGTCGTACTGGTTCCATGCGGTCACTTCGATCGTGTTGATCAGTGGTTCGTACTCGTCGGTCACAGTGTATTCGTAGGTGATGACCTCCTTGCCCTCGGCGACGGAGACCACGCCTCCAGTGATGTAGATGCTAAGGTCACCCAGGAGCGAGTCCTCGAGTTCTGTGATGTACAGGTCCACCTCGCCAAGGTTCCAC
Organism: Thermoplasmatota archaeon; assembly: GCA_028279595.1. Classification (GTDB taxonomy): domain Archaea; phylum Thermoplasmatota; class JAKEGO01; order JAKEGO01; family JAKEGO01; genus JANQNK01. Next base: position 235,541 of record JANQNK010000020.1, on the reverse strand, counting down.
ACCGTTATGGTGTAGATTATCTTGTCACCGATCTTTGCGTCGGCGGGACTCTGCTTCCAGATGTCGATATCGGTCCTGAGCACATCGACGCTATGGGTGGCGGTCTCCTCCTGCTCGTCGGCCTCGTAGAAGTTCACTCCCCGCACGGTGATGGTGTTCACGAGCGGATCGTAGTCCTCGGTCACGATGTAGGTGTAGGTGATGGTCACCGAGTCGCCCTCCTCGAGCGGGTTGGTGATCTCGCCGAGCAGGCTGCCCACGAGCGAGTCGTAGAGGTACGTGATGTACAGGTCGACGTCGCCGGTGTTCTCGATGGTCACGGTGTAGGTTATCTCCTCGCCGACCTCGGCCTCCTCGGGTCCGTCCTTCTCGATCTCGACGCCAGTGTAGAGGAGCCAGAGTCCGTGGCAGTACGAGTCAGCGACCGGGTCGTTGCCGTACTGGTTCACGCCTATCACGACAACCTGGTTCTTGAGCGGGTTCGCGTCGTCCAGTGTGACGGTCCACTCGTAGGTGATGACCTCGAAGCCCTCTTCCACGGTGATGACACCGCCGCTGATCTCTCCGCTCAGGTCGCCCACGTTGCTGTCCTCGAGCTTGGTGATGTAGAGGTCCACCTCGCCAGTATTGTATACTGTAATGGTGTACGTGATCACCTCGCCGATCATTGCGAAGTCGGGGCCTTCCTTCAGGATGTCCACGCCTGTTCTCAGGATGTCGACCGAGTGGTCGTCGGACTCCTCGACCTCGTCCTCGCCGTACTGGTTCTCGGCGGTCACTGTAACGGTGTTCAGCAGTGGGTCGGGGCCCAGGTAGGCCACGGTGTGCGTGTACGAGATGGATACGGACTCGCCGACGTCCAGGGTGGTGTCGGTCAGGAGGTCGAACACGTCATCGACGAGGTCGTCCTCCATGCCCGTTATCGTCAGCTCGACCTCGCCGTCGTTGGTCAGGGTCACGGTGTATGTTATCGTCTCACCGATCTCCGCGTCGGCCGGTCCGGTCTTCTCGACAGTCAGGTAGGTGCGGAGGATATCCACGGAGTGATCATCGTTGTCGCTCTTCCAGTCACTCTCGTACTGGTTCTCCACGTTGATGTTGATGCCGTTCGGGAGCGGATCGTAGACCGAGGTCACGGTGTGGGTGTACTGGATCGTATCGGTCACACCGACAGGTATGACCAGGTCGTCGAGGTATCCGCTGACGTCGCCCAGGAGGGTGTCCATGAGCGATGTGACGTACAGGTCCACCTCGCCAGTGTTCTTGATGGTCACAGTGTAGGTGATCTCCTCGCCCACCTCTGCCTCGGCCGGTCCGGTCTTCGTGATCTCGACTCCGGTGTAGAGGATATCGACGGTGTGGTCGTCGTAGTACTGGACCTGTGAACCGCCGTTCGAGTTCTCACCGTATACGGTGACCTCGTCGACCAGCGGATCGGGCGTCTGTGTCACCTGGTGGGTGATGGTGAACGTCTCGGAGCCCTCGAGCAGGGTTATGACGCCACCGCTGATGTAGTTCTTCAGTTCGCCGTGGAGCGAGTCGTCGATGGAACTGATGTAAAGGTCCACCTCGCCAGTGTTGGTTACGGTGTAGGTGTAGACTATCTCCTCCCACACCTCGGCGGTGGTCGGTCCGGTCTTGGTGATCTCGACCCCGGTTCCGAGGATCTCGACGGTATGGCTGGCCTCGTCTGAGACCGGGTCCGCCTGGTACTGGTTCACGCCGCTTGCGGTGATGGTGTTCACGAGCGGGTCGTCGTCGGTCGAGAGTATCGTGTGGTCGTAGTCGAAGGTCTGCGTCTCGCCCGGTGCGAGCGGGTTGGTGAGGTAGCTTGTCAGGTCTCCGTAGTACGAGTCGATCAGGGTCACGTACAGGTTCACCTCTCCCGTGTTCTTCACGGTGATGGTGTACGTGATCGTCTCTCCGACCTCTGCCTCCTCCGGTCCGGTCTTCGTGACCTCGATGCCGGTGCGGAGGATGTCCGATTCATGGTCGTCAGTGCTTTGGACCTCGTCCTCGCCGTAGTAGTTATCTGCATAGAACGTAGCGCTGTTGACGAGCGGATCGTCATCAGCTGTGGTCACGGTGTATCCACTGCCCCAGTAGAACGACTGGGAACCGCCGACACCGATGTAGAATGGCGTGGGCCAGTACCAATCCTCGATCAGTACCTCATCGACGTGGGTCAGGTAGATCGGTACCTCGCCGGTGTTGGTCACAAGGTAGTCCCAGTAGACGGTCTCGCCGATCTCGACGGTCGCTGGGCCGGTCTTCTCCATCGTCATTCCGGTCCTCAGAAGGTCGCAGGAGTGGTCGTCGGACGCCTCCACCTGGTCGGCCTCGAACTGGTTCCATGCCTTGACCGTCACGGTGTTCTCGATCGGGTCGTACTCGTCTGTCACCAGGTAGGTCACCGTGATGGTCTCCGAGGTGCCCGCAGCGATCGATCCGGTGCTGAGATATGTGCTCAGGTCGCCCAGGAGTGTGTCCCAGAGATATGTTATGTCTAGGTCAACCTCGCCGTCGTTAGTTATCACGATGGTGTAGGTGATCGTCTGACCGATCTGCGCGGTTCCGACCGCGGACTTGTCGATCTTGATGCTCGCCCAGAGGACGTCGACCTCGTGGCTGTCTGCACCTTCCTGCGGATCGGAGTCGTACTGGTTCGTCGCTGTGACGGTCACGGTGTTCTCGATGGGATCGTCCGTCGAGGAGAATATGTTCTTCGAGATGGTGACCGTCCAGGTGTCGCCCGGAGCGATGACCAGCGGGTTCAGCTCGTCGTATCCGAGCGTGTCCAGGATATCACCGAACATCGTGTCGTCGAGGGATGTTATGTAGAGGTCCACCTCGCCGGTGTTCTCGATGGATATGGTCCACGTGATGTACTCCATGATCTCGGCGGTCGCAGGTCCGGTCTTGGTGACCTCCATTCCGGTGTACTTGAGGTTCACCGAATGGCTGGCCTCATCGCTGACCGTGTCAGTGCCGTACTGGTTGGTCGCCACGACCTCGATCTCGTTCGGGAGAGGATCGGTGTCGGTCTGCTTGACAGTGTAATCGTAGGTGAACTCCTCGTAGCCCTCGGTGGTCGTGATCACGCCGTCGGTGATCTCACCGCTGAGGTCGCCCAGGAGGGTGTCGTAGAGCGTCGTGATGGTCAGGTCGACGTTGCCGGTGTTTGTCACGCGGATCGTGTAGGTTATCGTCTCGCCGATCTCCGCGTCCGTCGGTCCGGTCTTCGTTATCTCGACGTCCGCGTACAGCAGTGTCACTGTGTGGTCATCTGAATCCATGCGCACGTTGGCCTCGTAATAGTTGTATGCGTAGAGGGTGATGCTGTTGTACAGGCTCGTCGGATCGGTCCAGAGGACGGTGTAGTCGTAGTCGAAGCTGACGGTTGCGCCGGGTGCGATCGGGTTCGTGATCTCGCCAAGCAGGCTTCCCAGGAGGGAGTCGTAGAGCCAGTAGACGTACAGATCGACCTCGCCGGTGTTCTTGATGGTTATGGTGTAGGTGATGGTCTGGCCCACCTCAGCGTAGTCGGGTCCGGTCTTCGTTATCTCGACGCCCGTGTACAGCAGGTCGACTGAGTGGCTGTCGGAGACGACCTTCGCGTCCATCTGGTTCCTGTTGAACACCCTCAGGCGGATCGTGTTCTCGAGCCAGTCGGGGTCGTTCTCCAGGACGGTGTATTCGTAGGATATGGTCTGGGATGTCCCGACAGCGATCGGCTGGCTGACCAGTCCGCTGACGTCGCCGACAAGCGAGTCGTCGAGATAGTCGATGTACAGCGGTACCTCGCCGGTGTTGGTTATCGTCACGTAGTAGGTGATGGTCTCGCCTATCTCCGCGGTCGTCGGTCCGGTCTTCTCGATGGTCACACCGGTGTAGAGCAGGTCCACTTCGTGGTCGTCGGTATCAGTGACCTTATCTTCGCCCTCGACGTTCTTGCCGGTCACTGTGACCTCGTTCTCCAGGAAGTCGGGATCGTCCCACTGGACGACATAGTAGTAGTCGAAGGACTCAGAACCCTCGAGGGTCGTGACCACGCCGCCGGTTATACCAGCGGTGATGTCTCCCAGGAGGGTGTCGTCGATGGTCACGTAGAGGTCCACCTCGCCGGTGTTCGTCACGGTTATCGTGTACTTGATCACCTCGCCGATCTCGGCGGTCGCAGGTCCGGTCTTCTCGATGGTCACTCCGGTCCTCAGCACGTCGCACTCGTGGGACGCATCGTCCGTCACCTCGTCGGCGTCGTACTGGTTGTCGCCGACGACAGTCACGGTGTTGATCAGATGGTCCGGTGTGGCCTCGACGACGTGGTCGACGTCGAAGTAGTCGTAGTCGCCGGCCGCGATGGTGGTGCTGGCAAGGTATCCGATAAGGTTGCCAAGGATGTCATCGGTCAGCGAGCTGATGTGAAGGTCGACCTCTCCGGTGTTCCTCACGACTATCTGGTAGGTTATGGTCTCGCCCACCTCGGCCGTCGTCGGACCGGATTTCTCGATCTCGACGCCGGTGTACATCAGGTCGACGCTATGGCTCGCCGTGTCCGTCACCTCGTCGCCGCCGTACTGGTTCGTGGCGGTGACGGTGATCGTGTTGTCCAATGGTTCAGAGGTCGGGTCGGGTATGGTGTAGTCGTAGGTGAAGGTCTCGGAGCCCTCTGCGACCGTGATCTTGGCGTCACTGATCTTGTAGAGGAGGTCTCCAAGGACCGTGTCATCGAGTTCGGTCAGGTGCAGGTCCACACCACCGGTGTTGGTCACCGTAATGGTGTATGTGATGGTCTCGCCTATCTCAGCTGTGAGCGGTCCGGACTTCTCGATCTCTACGCCGGTATAGAGGAGCTGGACGCCCCAGTAGTCCGAGTCCTGGACCGGGTCCTCGTCGTATTGGTTGGTGGCCTTGACGGTAACGGTGTTCCAGATCGGGTTGGGATCGGTCTCGAGGACGGTGTAGTCGTAATCGAAGGAGAAGGTCGCTCCCGGTGCGATCGCACCGGTGACCTCGCTCGTCAGGTCGCCCAGGAGGGTGTCGTCGATGTCTGTGATCTCCAGATCGACATCTCCGGTGTTCTTGATGTATATGGTGTAGGTGATGGTCTCTCCGATCTCGGCGTTGTACGGCCCTTCCTTCCAGACCTCCATGCCCGTGTACAGGATCTCGACCTGATGGGCCGCGGAATCGATGACGTAGTCGCCGCCGTACTGGTTCTCGCCCTCACCGGTTATCACGTTCGGAAGCGGATTCGCGTCCGTGTCCTTGATCGTGTACTCGTAGGTGAACTCCTCGTAGTCCTCGGTCGTGGTTATGATGCCGTCGCTGATCTCGTCGAGGAGATCACCCAGGAGGGTGTCGTCGAGTGAGGTGACGTACAGGTCCACCTCTCCGGTGTTGTCCACCTTGATCGTGTAGGTGATGGTCTCGCCTACCTCCCCGGTCGATGGTCCGGTCTTCGTGATCTCGATCCCGGTGTACGGGATGTCCACGAACCAGCGGGCCAGGTCCGTGACCTCGTTCCCGCCGAACTCGTTCGTCGCGATGACCGTTACGACGTTCGGGAGTGGGTCCTCGTCGCCCAGGACGATGGTGTAGTCGTAGTCGAAGGAGAAGGTGTCGCCCGGTGCGATCGGATTGGTTATCTCTCCGATCAGGTCACCCAGGAGGGTGTCGTCCAGGTCGGTTATGTAGAGGTCCACCTCGCCGGTGTTCTCGATGGTTATGGTGTAGGTGATCGTCTCGTCGACCTCGCCGATGGCGGGTCCGGTCTTCGTGATCTCGACGCCGGTGTACTTGAGGTTGACGGAATGGTCGTCCTCGTCGCCGACGGGATCGCTGTCGTACAGGTTGGTCGCTGTGACGGTGATCACGTTCGGCAGTGGGTCGTCGTCGCTCAACAGGACAGTGTAGGTGTAGTCGAAGGAATAGCTTCCATCGGCATAGGTCACGACGCCGCTGGGGATCTCGCTCAGGAGGTTGCCCAGGAGCGTGTCGTAGAGGTACGTTATCTTCAGATCGACCTCGCCGTCGTTGTATATCGTAATGGTGTAGGTTATCTCCTCGCCGATCTCGGCGTCCGTGGGTCCGGTCTTCTCTATGGATATGGCGGTGTAGAGGATGTCGACGGAGTGCGTGTCGTGTCCGCCCTGCGGGTCGCTCTGGTACTGGTTCCAGGCCCTGAGCCATATCTCGTTCACGAGCGGATCGGGGTCGTCCTGCTGGACGGTGTAGTAGTAGTAGATGGTCACGGAGGTTCCAGAGGCGATCGGATTGGTTATGAGTCCGCTCACATCGCCCACGAGCGAGTCCCAGAGATAGGTTATGTAAAGGTCGACCTCGCCGGTGTTGGTGATGGTCACCTCGTACTCTATCGTCTCTCCGACCTCTGCGGTCTCAGGTCCGGTCTTCTCGATGGTCACGCCGGTGTAGAGGATGTCCACCCAGACCTCCTCGTAATCGTACACGAAGTCCGACTGGTACTGGTTGTAAGCCTCGACGTATATCCAATTGTACAGATTGTCCTCGTCGTTCTGCTGTACCGTGTACTGGTATGTGAAGGTGACCGAATCGCCTGGCTCCAACGGATTGGTTATCTGCCAGAGCTGGTCTCCCACCAGCAGGTCCCAGAGGTAATCGATGTACAGGTCGACCTCGCCAGTGTTCGTCATTGTTACTGTGTACGTTATGGTCTCGCCGACCTCGGCTGTCTCCGGACCGCTCTTCTCGATACTGATGCCTGCGTGAAGGACGTCAACGGAGTGGCTGTCCTCGGCAGATACCTGGTCCATGTCATGGGAGTTCCAACCGGTGACTGTCACCGTGTTCGGGAGTGGGTCCGGTGTGGACCCGACCGTGTGGTAGTAATAGACCGTCTCGGAGACCTCTCCAGTCGTGATGACACTGCCGCTGATCTGACCTAACAGATCGCCGCCCAGCGTGTCGCTCAGGCTGGTCAGATGCAGGTCCACCTCGCCGGTGTTGGTCACGACGATGGTGTACATTATCGTCTGTCCGACCTCCGCGGTCGTCGGACCGGTCTTCTCTATCCTTACTCCAGTGCGGAGGATGTCCACCGAATGTCCGTCGGTATCGCTGACCGGGTCGCTGTCGTACTGGTTCCATCCCTCTATCGTGACGGTGTTGCCCAGCGGGTCTGGGTCCGTGGCCAGGACGGTGTAGGTGTACGTGAAGATGTCGTAGGCGCCGGCCGCCAGCTCCAAGCTTGCGAGGTAACCGGTCAGGTCTCCACCGAGGGTGTCCTCGAGGGATGTGATGTATAGGGTCACATCACCGGTATTGATCACGGTTATCTCGTAGGTGATCGTCTCGCCTATCTCGGCCTCCAAGGGTCCGGTCTTGTATATCTCGACGCCGGTCCTCAGGACGTCCACGGAGACCGTGGATGAATCGGTAACCGGGTTCGCATCGTACATGTTCTCGCCGTTTACGGTGATGGTGTTGACGAGCGGGTCCCAGGTGTCGGTCACGGTGTATGTGTAGGTGAACGTCTCGGAACCCTCGGCCACGGTTATCATGTAGCCGCTGATCTCATCCCTCAGGTTGCCCACGAGGGTGTCCGTCAGCGATGTGATGTACAGTGTGACCTCGCCAGTGTTGTAGACGGTGACCTCGTATGTGATCGTCTCACCGACCTCTGCATCCAAGGGTCCGGTCTTGATGATCCGGACTCCAGTGTAGAGTATGTCGACCTCGTGAGAGGCCGAAGCAGTCACCGATTCGCCGCCGTGGATCGTGGTCCCAACAACTGTGACCTCGTTCACGAGCGGATCGGGTGTGCTCTGCGGAACCACGTAGGTCACGTCGAACTCGTCATATTCCTCGGCCAGCGTCACAACGCCGCCGTCGACGTAGCTGCTGATGTCACCGAGGATCGAGTCATACAGGCTCGTGATGTACAGATCGGTCTCACCGGTGTTGGTCACCCGTATCGTGTAGGTGATCTCCTCGCCGACGAGGGCCTCCTCGGGTCCGGTCTTCGTTATCTCGACGCCTGGATGCAGGATGTCGCAGGAGTGTCCATCGGAGTCGCTGACCCAGTCGCTTCCGAACTGGTTCTGCCCGTTCACGTTCACGGCGTTCGGTAGTGGATCGTACTGGGCCGTTACAGTATGCGTGTATGAGAATGTCTCGGAACCCTCGCTGAGGGTGATGACATCGTCGGTGATGTAACCGCTGACATCCCCGATCAGCGTGTCATCGAGGTAGGTCACGTAGTAGTCGACCTCGCCTGTGTTCACGACCGTAACGGTGTACGTGATCTCCTGTCCCACCATGGCGATGTCGGGGCCTTCCTTGTATATCTCGACGCCGGTGCGCAGGAGGTCGACCGAGTGTGTATCTGATTTCGTGATCTCATCCTCGCCCAGTTCGTTCTCGCCGGTCATGGTGATCTCGTTGATCAGCGGATCCCATTCTGCGGTGACGGTGTACAGATACGTGAATTCTGCATACTCGCCAACAGGTATCGGGTTGGGATCGACGCTGCCACTGAGGTCGCCAATGATGTCGTCGTCCAGGTAGGTGACGTAAAGGTCCGTGTCTCCAGTATTCGTGATCCTGACCGTGTAGGTGATCTGCTCCCACACCTCCGCGGTCTCCGGTCCGGTCTTCTCGATCGTGAAGTCGACCTTCTGAAGGTCGACCTCGTGGCTTGCGGTGTCGGTTACGGTATCGTCGTCATTGCTGTTCGATCCCACGACAGTGATCGTGTTGATCAACGGGTCCGGGTCGGAGGACAGTACCAGATAGTCGTAGGTGAATGTCTCGTAGCCCTCGGCGACGGTTATCTTGCCGTCGCTGATCTCGAGGATCAGGTCTCCGAGGAGCGAGTCCATGAGGGAGTCGATGTACAGGTCCACTTCACCATCATTGTATACTGTAATGGTGTAGGTTATCGTATCCCCGGGTTCTGCGTCCGTCGGTCCCGTCTTCGTTATGCTGACGTCTGTATACTTGATGTCTACCGAGTGGGTCGCGGACTCGATCCTTCCGTCGGACTGGTACCAGTTGTAGCTCCTGACGGTGACCGTGTTCTCGAGAGGATCGCTGTCGCCCTGTTGCACCGTATAGGTGTAGGTGATGGTCACTATCTCTCCAGGGGCGAGCGGGTTCGTAATATGGCTCATCAGGCTGCCCACGAGTGAATCGTAGAGCGCGTAGATGTAGAGGTCTACCTCGCCGGTATTCTCTATGGTCACTGTGTAGGTTATCTCCTCGCCGACCTCTGCAGTGGCCGGTCCGGTCTTGGTGATCTCGACACCGGTCCTGAGGACGTCCACCGAGTGCGAATCGGTATCCGTGACCTCGTCGCCCTCGTAGTAGTTGTCAGCGATGACCTCGACCTCGTTGTAGATCGGGTCGTAGGCTCCGGATACTATCCTTGTGTATGTGATCGTCTCGAAGCCTTCCGCCACGGTGATCACGCCGCCGGTGATCAGGCCGCTCAGGTCGCCCTCGTAGCTGTCCCAGAGGTAGGAGACGTACAGGTCCACCTCACCGTCGTTGTAGATGGTGATGGTGTACATGATCTCCTCGCCCACCTCGGCAGTGGCCGGTCCGGTCTTCTCTATGCTCATGCGGGCGTACTTGAGGTCGCAGGTGTGCGAGTCGTAGTCCACCACTCCATCGGCTCCGTAGTAGTTGTATGCGGAGACATAGATGCCGTTCTCGAGGGGATCGTCGTCCGAGTGTGTGACCGTATAGTAGTAGTTGAAGGTGACAGTGGCGCCGGCCGCGATCGGGTTGGTGATGTAGCTGGTGAGGTCGTTCAGGAGGCTGTCGTAGAGCGTGTAGATGTACAGGTCCACCTGGCCCGTGTTCTTGATGGTTATCGTGTACTCGATCACCTCGCCCATCTCGGCAGAGGATGGGCCGTCCTTCGTGATTTCGATGCCCGTTCTGAGGATGTCGACGGAATGATCGTCTCCGCCGGTGACCTGGTCATCGTCCTTCTCGTTCACACCGGTCACGGTGACAGTGTTCGGGAGTGGGTCCGGGTCCTCGATATCGATCTCGTAGGTTATGTCGAAGAATGAATCGATCAATGGTTCGACAACGAGCGGATTGGACGGTCCGTAGCCGAGGATGTCGAGTAGGTCGCCCAGGAGCGAGTCGTCGAACTGAGTGATGTACAGGTCGACTTCTCCAGTGTTGTCGATGGTGATGGTGTAGGTGATCGTCTCGCCCACCTCTCCGGTCTGCGGTCCTGTCTTCGTGACCTCGATGCCGGTCCTGAGGATGTCGACCGAGTGGTCGTCGTTGTCGCTTATCCAGTCGCTCTCGTACTGGTTCTCCACATTGATGTTGATGCCGTTCGGGAGCGGATCGAAGGTCGATGTCACAGTATGCTGGTAGGTGATCGTATCGGTCTCTCCGTAGGCGATAACGAGGTCGTCGAGGTAACCGCTCACGTCGCCCAGGAGGGTGTCCATGAGCGAGGTGACGTGGAGGTCCACCTCACCGGTGTTCTCGATCGTCACGGTGTAGGTGATCGTCTCGCCGACGATCGCGGTCGAAGGTCCGGTCTTGGTTATCTCGACACCTGTGCGCAGCAGGTCGACAGAGTGGTCGTCCGTGGCGGTCACGGTCTCTCCACCTTCGTAGTTGCTGCCCTCGACAGTGATCTCGTTGATGAGCGGATCGTACTCGTCGGTGACCTTGTATGTGTAGGTGAAGGTCTCGGACCCTTCCTCGACGGTTATGACCTGATCGGATATGTATCCGCTGAGATCGCCGATGATGGTATCCTCGAGTTCGTCTATGTACAGGTCAGTGTCTCCGATGTTCGTAACGGTGACCTCGTAGGTGATGGTCTCCCATACCTCCGCGGTCGCGGGTCCGGTCTTCTCGATCAACACGCCGGTGTAATGGATGTCCACGGTGTGGTCGGCGCTGTCGGTGACCTCGTCGCCGCCGACATCGTTCTCGCCGATCACGGTGACCTCGTTGTAGAGCGGATCGGTGTCGTCGGTCGTGATCGTGTAGTCGTAGATTATGGTCTCGAACTCCTCTCCCACGGTGATCTCACCGTCGGTGATGTATCCGCTGAGGTCTCCCAGCAGGCTGTCCCAGAGGTAGGTTATCGTCAGGTCCACCTCGCCGGTGTTGGTCACCACGATGGTGTAGGCGATCTCCTCGCCGACGACCGCATCGGTCGGGCCGGTCTTCGTGATCTCGACACCGGTGTACTTGATGTCGGTAGATATCCAGTAGGTCACATAGCGCTCGTCGCCGCCGTTGGAGTTCTCGCTCCAGATGCGGATCTCGTTGATGAGCGGGTCATTGTCGTCGTGCGAGACGGTCCACGTATAGGTGAACGACGTCGATCCGCCGACCGGGATCGGATTTGGTGAGACGAGCGTGACCATATCCTCCTGAAGTAGGCCGTCGTATGCCTTCGTTATGTAGAGGGGTACCTCGCCGGTGTTCCAGATCGTCACTGTGTATGTGATGGTCTCGCCTACCAGGGCCGTCCCGGGTCCTTCCTTGAGGATCCTGATGCCGGTCCTGAGGACGTCCACCTGGTGGCTGTCAAAGGCCTGCACCACGTCGTATCCATGCGAGTTCTGGCCCTGGATACCAACTTCATTGTTAAGCGGGTCAGGGGTCTCTCCGACGATCCACGTGTACGTGAGGGTCTCGGAACCTCCGACAGGGATCGGGTTGGTGATATCGCCTAGCAGATCGCCATGTAGCGTGTCTTCGAAGATGGTGATGTAGAGGGGTACGTCCCCCGTGTTGTCCACGAATATGTAGTAGGTTATCTCCTCGCCGACCTCGGCGGTCGAGGGACCGTCCTTCTCGATCTCCACTCCGGTGTAGAGGAGCTCTACCCACCAGTACGCCCAAGCCTCGACGTAATCGTTGTAATGCCGGTTGCCGGCGTTCACGAACACCTCATTCTCGAGTGGATTCGGGTCGCCAGGTTGTACCGTGTATTGATATGTGAAGGTCTCGGAACCCTCGGCGACGGTGATGACCCCATCGCTGATGTAACCGTAGAGGTCGATGTCGACCATCGAGTCATAGATCTCGCCGATGTACAGGTCACATTCTCCTGTGTTGTAGACGGTGACCGTGTAGGTGATCGTCTCACCGATCTCGGCGGTCAGAGGACCGGTCTTTCGGATATCGACACCGGTCCTGAGGAGGTCCACCTCGTGGCTGGCGGTCTCGGTCACCTCGTCGTTCTGGTGTACGTTCCATCCTGTCACGGTGACTTCGTTCTCGATCGGGTCGAGCTGATAACTGACACCGTATTGATAGATGATAGTCTCGGTCGTGCCTGCAGGGATCGGGTTCGTGATGTATGCGCTCAGGTCGCCCAGCAGAGTGTCGTATAGAGTGGTAATGTAAAGGTCCACCTCACCGGTGTTCTTCACGGTGATGGTGTATTCGATAAGGTCGCCAATTACGGCGGTCTCCGGCCCGGTCTTCGTCACCTCGAGGCCAGTACGGAGCAGATCGACCTCGTGGCCAGCGGTACCGGTCACAATGTCATAGCCGTAGTAATTGGAGGCCCAGATCGTGACGCTGTTAAGGATCGGATCATATTCGTCAGTGACAAGGTAGTCGTAGTAGATCACCTCGTATCCCTCGTCGGTCGTGATGACACCGTCGCTGATCTCGCCCAGTAGGTTGCCCAGCAGGGTGTCGTAGAGTGAGTAGATGTAGAGGTCTGTTTCCCCGGTATTCGTTATGGTTATCACGTATTCGATGGTCTGGCCCACCTGGGCGGTCGCCGGTCCGGTCTTCTCGATGGTCACTCCGGTCCTGAGGACGTCCACCCGATGGGTGGCAGTATCGGTCTGGGTATCGATCCCGTACTTATTCACGCCTATGACGGTGATGGTGTTGTCCAGCGGATCGGGTGTCGCCTCAACTGTCCACGTATAGGTGAAGGTGTCGGAACTGCCAACCGGGATCGGGCTGTCAACCAGGTCGGTGACGTCGCCCACGATCGAGTCGATCGCCGAGGTGATGTACAGAGGGATCTCTCCATCGTTGTATATCGTCACCTCGTAGGTGATGGTCTCTCCGATCACTGCTGTCGGTGGTCCGGTCTTCTCGACGATGATCCCGGTGTAGAGGATGTCGACTGAATGATCGTCGGTGCCAGTGACCTCGTCTGCCTCGAACTGGTTCACTGCTATGATGGTGACATCGTTCTCTAGTGGGTCGTCGTCCCTGCCGGAGACGGTCCACTGATATGTCAAGGTCTCGGTCTCTCCGACCTCAATCACGCCGTCGGTGATTTGGCTGATAAGGTTGCCTCCGAGCGTATCCTGCAGATAGGTCGGATAGAGGTCCACCTCGCCGGTGTTCCTGATGGTTATCGTGTAGGTGATGATCTCACCAAGGCATGCGGACTCCGGTCCGGTCTTCTCGATTGTCAGTCCGGCGTAGAGTACGTCGACATTAACTTCATCGAAATCCCAGACGTAGTCGGAATCGTACTCGTTGAGAGCCTCGACATATACCCAGTTATAGAGAGGATCGGGGTCATTCTCCTGGACAGTGTATTGATAGGTGATGGTCACGGTGACGCCAGGTGCGATCGGGTTGGTTATCATACCGATCAGGCTGCCAACAAGGAAGTCCTCAAGGTACCAGATATAGAGGTCAACCTCACCGGTGTTCGTGATCTTGACCGTATATGTGATGGTCTCGCCGACCTCAGCGGACGCCGGTCCGGATTTCTCGATCCTGACGCCGGTCCTGAGTATGTCGACCTCGTGGCTGTCGCTGTCCTGGACAGTGTCCTCGCCGTTGCTGTTGGTACCAGTGACGGTGACCGTATTCGGGAGCGGATCCTCCAGGTCCACTGTGATGTCGAAGAAGACGTCGAAGAACGATTCTACGTAAGGCTCGATGATGAGAGGATTGGATGGTCCGTATCCGAGATAGTCGAGAAGGTCTCCGAGCAGTGTATCGTCCATGGAGGTGATGTAGAGGTCCACCTCGCCGGTGTTCTCAATGCCGATTGTATACTCGATCTCCTCGCCGATCATCGCTGTCTGCGGTCCGGTCTTGGTGACCTCCATACCCGTGCGGAGGATGTCGAGCTCGTGGTCATCCCACTCCATCACCTGGTCGCTCTCGTAGTAGTTCTCGCAATAGACTTCGACAAGGTTGGTCAGCGGATCGAATTGATCGGACACGATGATGTTATAGTAGAGCGTCACGTAGCCCTCCTCGGTCGTGATGACCAGGTCGTCCAGCCAGTGGGATATCTCGCCCAGATATGAGTCCCACAGTGACGTGATGTACAGATCGACCTCGCCCTCGTTGTAGATCTCTATCGTGTACAGGACCGTCTCGCCCACCTCTGCGGTCGCTTGAGCCCACTTCAAGATACTGACACCCGTTCTCAGGACGTCAACCTCGTGGGTGTCGGAAGCGGTCACAGGATCCGAATCATATGCGTTGTAGCCAGTGACGGTCATGGTGTTCTCGATCGGGTCGTATAATTCGGTCACGACGTAGTCCACTTCCAGGTAACCGGATTGTCCGACGCCTAGAGTGACTCCACTGCCCAAGGAGTGTGGGCCTGTCAGGGTGTCCTCGATGGTGTCGAAGGTGATTGGCACTTCGCCTGTGTTGTGGACCCATAGCTCATAGGTTATCGTCTCACCGACCTCTGCCGTGTCCGGTCCGATCTTCTCGACGCGGATACCGGTCCTGAGGATGTCGCACTCGTGGCTCGTGGTGTCGGACACGGGATCGCCCTGGATCTCGTTGTCGCCGTAGACAGTTATCTCGTTGATGAGTGGATCGTCCTCATCGCCGGTTATCGTGTAGGTGTACGTGAACGACTCGAAGCCCTCACCGGTGGTTATGACACCGGCAGTGATGTAGGTCTTGAGCTCTCCCAGCAGGCTGTCGTAGAGCGAGCTGATGTAAAGGTCGGTGTCACCGGTGTTCCACACGGTTATCGTGTAGGTGATCTCCTGGCCCACCTGTGCGGTGGCAGGTCCGGTCTTCTCGATCCTGACGCCAGTGTGGTGTACGTCGCACTCATGGGTGTCGGTATCGGTAACCTTGCCGCCGCCGACCTCGTTCTTGCCGGTCACGGTGACGGTGTTGATGATCGGGTCGGGTGTCTCGCCGACCGTATGCGTGTAGGTCAAGGTCTGATAGCCCTCGGCTACCGTGATCACGCCGTCGGTGATATCGCCAGTGACATTTCCTATGAACGTATCGTAGAGGTCCTTGATGTAAAGGTCCACATCACCGGTGTTCGTCACGGTGATCGTATAGGTTATCTCCTCGCCGACCAGTGCTGTGGTCGGTCCATCCTTCTCGACCGTCACTCCGGTGAACAGGATGTCGCACTGGTGGGTGGCAGTATCGGTCACCTCGCCACCGCCGAAGATGTTGGCGCCTGTTGCTGTGATCGTGTTCACGAGGGGATCGCCCTCCTCGCCGGTCACGACGTAATCGACGGTGAATGACTCGGTGTCGCCGGCGCCGATCGGGTTGCTGATGTAGCTGCTCAGGTCTCCCAGGACGTCGTCATAGAGTGTGGATATGTAGAGGTCCATCTCGCCGGTGTTCTTCACGGTGAACTCGTAGGTGATCTCCTCGCCCACAAGGGCCTCGCTCGGTCCGTCCTTGGTGACCTCGATGCCCGTCAGGAGGATGTCGCAGGAGTGCCCGTCCGAGTCGCTGACCCAGTCGCTTCCGTACTGGTTCTGGCCGTTGATGTTTATCGCGTTCGGTAGCGGATCGTACTCGTTCGTGACGGTCCACGTGTAAGAGAAGCTCTCGGAGCCCTCCGACAGGGTGATGACATCGTCGGTGATGTAGGACGTCATGTCGCCCACAAGGGTGTCGTCGAGATAGGTGACGTAGTAGTCGACCTCTCCGGTGTTGGTCACGGTGACGTCGTAAGTGATCTCTTCACCTACGAAGGCTGTGTCGGGACCGGTCTTCACTATCTCTATACCTGTATAGAGGATGTCGACGGAGTGTGTGTCCGAGGCGGTGATGGTGTCCTCGCCGAGCTCGTTCTCGCCGATCAGGGTTATCTCGTTCACGAGCGGGTCCGGTGCCGCCGTAACGGTGTACTGGTACGAGAATTCGACCGAATCCCCGGCGGGGATCGGGTTCGGATCGACGTTGCCGCTCAGGTCGCCGATGACATCGTCGTCGAGGTACGTGATATACAGGTCCACGTCTCCAGTGTTCGTGATCGTGACCGTATATGTGATCGGCTCCCACACTTCAGCGGTCTCCGGTCCGGTCTTCTCGATCGTGACGTCGATGAGCATGAGGTCGACCGAGTGGCTTGCTGTGTCAGTTACCTCGTCTCCACCTGCCTCGTTACTGGCGGTTACCGTGATCTCGTTCAACAGCGGATCGGAGTCGGTGCTCTGGACGGTGTAGTCGTACGTGAAGGTGAATGTGTCCCCGGGAGCGATCGGGTTGGTGACCTCGGTCGTCAGGTCTCCCAGGATCGTATCGTCGAGGTCGGTGACGTAGAGGTCCACCTCGCCCGTGTTCTTGATGGATATCGTGTAGGTTATTGTCTCGCCGGACTTCGCGTCATCAGGTCCATCCTTCGTTATCTCGACGCCCGTGTACTTGAGGTCCACGGAATGACCGTCCTCGTCATCCACTACATCGGTCTGGAAGCGGTTCCATCCGCGACCGTAGACGTTGTTCGGCAGGGGATCGGTATCGTCCTCCTGGACGGTATAGGTGTAAGTGATCGTCTGTGTCGTGCCAGCAGCGATCGGGTTGGAGACGAGACCGCTGATGTCGCCCACGAGGGAGTCCCAGAGGTAGAATATCCAGAGGTCCACCTCGCCGTAGTTGTATATCTCTACGGTGTAGGTTATCGTCTGGCCCGGTATAGCGCTCTCGGGTCCGGTCTTGGTGATCTCGACCCCGGTGCGCAGGATATCGACCGAGTGGTCGTCGTTGTCGCTCTTCCAGTCGCTCTGGAACTGGTTCTCGACGTTGATGTTGATTCCGTTCGGGAGCGGATCGTAGGTCGATGTCACTGTGTGCTGGTAGGTGATCGTGTCGGTCTCTCCGACACCGATGACGGTGTCGTCCAGGAGTCCGATGACGTTGCCAACGAGGGTGTCGACCAGGGATGTCACGTAGAGGTCGACCTCTCCGGTGTTCTCGATCTCCACGGTGTAGGTGATCGTCTCGCCTACCGTCGCGGTGGACGGTCCGGTCTTCCTGATGTCGACGCCCGTGTAGAGGACGTCAACAGAGTGGGAGTCGGTCGCAGTGACCGAGTCGATCTCGTTGGAGTTGGTACCGACGACGGTCACGGTATTGACCAGCGGATCGGGTGTGTCGGTCACGGTGTATTCATACGAGAACGTCTCGGAGCCCTCGGCGACCGTGATCACCCCATCGGAGATATAGGTGCTGAGGTCGCCTATGACGGAGTCGGTCAGTGTATCGATGTGCAGGTCAGTGTCCCCGGTGTTCGTAACGGTGATCCAGTATGTGATCTCCTCGAACACCTCTGCGTCAACGGGTCCGGTCTTCTCGATGGTGACTCCGGTGTAGTGGAGGTCCACGGAGTGACCATCGGAGTCACTGACGGGATCGGCATCGTACTGGTTCCACGCATTGACCGTGATCGTGTTCGGTAGCGGGTCGTCGTCCCTGCCGGACACTATGTACGTGTAGTCGAAGGTGACTGTCGTACCCGCAGCGATCGGATTGGTTATCTCTCCGATCAGGTCGCCCAGAAGTGTGTCCTGGAGCGAGGTGATGTAGAGGTCGACCTCGCCGATGTTCCTGATGGTGATCGTGTAGGTGATCTCGTCGCCAAGCACAGCGTCGGTCGGCCCGGTCTTCTCGATCTCGATGCCGGAGCGGAGGATGTTGATGGAATGGCTGTCCTCGTCCTCCTGTCCGTCCTCTCCGTACTGGTTCTCTCCCTCGACGGTCACGCGGTTGATGAGGGGATCGGCGCCGTCGACCTCGATCTCGGTGAAGACGTCGAAGAACGAATCGAACGTGGGCTCGATGATGAGCGGATTGAGAGGACCGTAACCTGCATCCGCAAGGATGTCCCCGAGCAGGGAGTCGTCGACCTTGGTGATGACCAGATCGACCTCGCCTGTGTTCTTGATGGTGATGGTCCATTTGACCTCCTCGCCCACCTCCGCCGTCTGCTGGGCCGTCTTGGTGACCTCCATCCTGGTGTACTTGATGTCCACGGAGTGGCTGTCCTCGCCCGACTGCGGATTGCCTCCGTACTGGTTCTCGCCCTCTACTGTAACAGTGTTAAGCAGCGGATCGGTATCGTCGAACTCGATGGTGTAGTAGACGTCGAAGAAGGATTCCACCCCTGCCCCTATGACCAATGGGTCGAGTTCGTCGTAACCGAAGTAGACCAGAAGGTCATCGAGGAGGCTGTCGTCGAACTCGGTTATGTATAGATCGACCTCGCCAGTGTTCTCGATGGATATCGTGTACATGATCTCCTCGCCGACCTCGCCGGACACAGGACCGGTCTTGGTCACGGTCATGCCCGTGTACTTGATGTCGACCTCGTGGTCGTCGAAGATGAACAGGGTGTCGGTCTGGTATCTGTTGTATGCGGTCAGGGAGACCGTGTTCGTGAGCGGGTCGGGATCCGTCATGGTGACGGTGTGTGAGTATGTGATGACCTCTATCTCGTCGACCTCGATGACGCCATCGGTTATCTGGCTTGTCAGATCGCCGACGAGCGTGTCGTAGAGCGAGTAAACGTAAAGGTCGACGTCGCCAGTGTTCTCGATGGTGACGGTGTATTCGATCGTCTGACCGACCTCTGCGCTCGCATCGCCGGTCTTCTCGATTGTCGCGTCAGTGTAAAGGATGTCCACCGAATGGCTCGCCGTGTCGCTGACGTCCGACGCGCCGTATTCGTTCTCACCCTCCACGGTGATCGTGTTGGCGAGAGGATCTGTGTCGGTCGATAGAATGGTGTAGGTGTAGGTGAAGCTCTCGAAGCCCTCGGACAGTGTTATCTCGTTGTCGGATATGTAGCTGAGGAGGTCGCCCTCGATCGAGTCTTCCAACTTGGTAAGAACGAGATCGGTGGCGCCGGTGTTGGTCACCGTGATGGTGTAGGTTATGGTCTCGCCGACCATGGCGGAGGACGGTCCCTCCTTCGTGATCTCGACACCAGGGAAGAGCAGGTCCACCCGGTGTCCGTCAGTATCTGAATCCGGGTCCGCTTCATGACCGTTGACCACTGCCACTGATATCTCGTTGTCGAGCGGGTCCGGGTCGGTCGATAGTACGGTGTATTCGTAGTCGAAGGAAACGGAGGTTCCCTCGGGGATCTCTGTGTCCGTGAGCTCTCCGATGAGATCGCCGAGCAGTGTGTCGGTAAGGGATGTGACGTATACGTCGACCTCTCCCTCGTTCGTTATGGTTATCGTGTAGGTGATCGTCTGGCCCACCTGGGCCGAGATCGGTCCCTCCTTGTCGATGCTGATGTCGACGTGGAGTATGTCGACCGAATGGCTCGCAGAATCGGATGCGACGTCCTCTCCATTGCTGTTCTCGCCATTGACCCATACCGTGTTCTCGAGCGGGTCCGGCGAGTAGGGAGCAGTGTACGTGTAGGTGACGGTCTCGAAATACTCGCTGACGGTGATGACACCGCCGCTTATCTGACCGCTCAGGTCGCCTCCGAGGGAGTCATACAGGTAGGTGATCGTGAGATCGACCTCGCCGTCGTTCACGATGGTTATCGTGTACTCGATCGACTCGCCGACCTCCGCCTCGTCCTGTGCCGCCTTCGAGATCGTGATCGAGGAGCGGAGAATGTCCACGGAGTGGCTGGCCGAGTCCCTGACCTCGTCCTCGCCGAAGTAGTTCTCTGCCACTACGGCTATCGAGTTGGGGGTCGGGTCCTCGGGCTGGAGGGGTATCGTGTAATCGTATGTGAAGGACTGGCTGCTGCCAGCGAGGATCTGTACTCCTGGCTCCGAGGCGTCCTCGTCCGTCAGGTACGAGAGCAGGTCGTTCAGAAGGGTATCGTCCAGTGATGTTATCGTCACATCGACCTCGCCCGGGTTCGACACGGTGATCGTGTACGTGATCGTCTCACCGATCTGTGCCGTCGCGGGTCCCTCCTTGTCCACGGAGATGTTAGCGTACTTGATGTCGACCTCGTGGTCGTCGGTATCCGAGACCTGGTCCTGACCGTACTGGTTCTCGGCCCTGATGGTGACCGCGTTGGGTAGTGGGTCGAGGTCGTCCTCGCCGATCGTATATGTGTATGTCAACGTCTCGGTTGTGCCAGCGGCGATCGTACCCGTGGCAAGGTCGCTGAGCAGGTCGCCCAGCAGTGTGTCGTACAGGTAGGTGACGTCGAGGTCCACCTGTCCGGTGTTAGTTATCTTGATGGTATAGGTGATGGTCTCTCCCACCTGGGCGGTCTCGGGTCCGGTCTTCTCTATGGTGAGACCGGAGCGGAGTATGTCGAGTGAATGGCTCGCCTCGTCGGACTGCGGGTCGGCCCCGTACTGGTTCTCGCCCTCTCCCACGACCGTGTTGATCAGTGGGTCTGGGTCGTCGAACTCGATCTCGTATTCGATGTCGAAGAACGAGTCGGTGAACGGATCGACCACGAGCGGGTTCAGTTCATCATAATCGTTCATTGCCAGGATGTCCCCGAGGACGTCGTCATCGAGCTTCGTGACGACCAGATCGACCTCTCCGGTGTTCTTCACTGTGATCGTGTAGGTCACTGTCTGGCCCACCTCGGCGCTTGCGGGTCCTTCCT
The DNA here is from genome assembly GCA_028279595.1 of Thermoplasmatota archaeon. Classification (GTDB taxonomy): domain Archaea; phylum Thermoplasmatota; class JAKEGO01; order JAKEGO01; family JAKEGO01; genus JANQNK01. The sequence goes on along the minus strand of JANQNK010000020.1, from coordinate 214,759 downwards.
TGGTGATCTCCATTCCGGCGAACTTGATGTCAACGGAATGGTCGTCGGTATCCGTTACCTCGTCCTCACCGAACTCGTTCTCACCTGTGACGGTCACGGTGTTCGGAAGGGGGTCGTCGTCCTCGAACTCGATCTCGTAGGTGATGTCGAAGAAGGAGTCGATGTTCGGCTCTACGACGAGCGGATTGCTTGCTCCGTAGCCCTCCGCTGCGAGGATGTCGCCCAGAAGGGTGTCAAAGAACGTCGTGATGTAGAGATCGACCTCACCGGGGTTCTTGATGGTGAACTCGTAGGTGATCTCCTCGCCGACCTCGGCTGAGGAGGGACCCTCCTTGATCACGGTCAGTCCAGTGTACTCGAGGTCCACGATGTGGGCGTCCGAATCCGTTACTGGATCCGCGCTGTTGCTGTTCTGTCCGGTGACGGTTATCGAGTTGTCGAGGGGATCGTCGTCCCCCGCGAGTACGGTGTAATCGTAGGTGAACTCCTCAAAACCCTCGGTGGTGGTGATCACACCGCCGCTTATCTCCGTGAGCAGGTTTCCGAGGAGTGTGTCGGTCAATGATGTGATCGTGAGGTCCACAGCACCAGTGTTCGTGACCCTGATCGTGTATGTGATCGTCTCACCGATCTGAGCATCCGACGGGCCGTCCTTCGATATGGTCACACCGGTACGCAGTACCCGGCAAGTGTGGTCGTCAGAATCCGAAGTGCTGTCGTCCCCGTACTGGTTCTCGGCAAGGACCGTCACGATATTGTAGAGGCTTCCGATGACCGCGGGGACCGTGTAAGTGACTGTGAACTCGATATATTCCCCGACCGCTATGGTCGTCGTAGTCAGTTCGCCGATGAGGTCTCCTAACAGGTTGTCATTGATCGTGGTGATCTCGACTTCAACATCTCCGATGTTGGTTATCCTGATGGTGTAAGTTATCTCCTCTCCGACCTCAGCGGACGCAGGTCCATCCTTCGTGACCTCGATCCCGGTCCTGAGCACATCGAGGCTCCAGGAGGCTGAATCGGTGACCTCGTCATCGCTATTGCCGTTCTCGCCAATGACGGTCACCGTGTTCTCGAGAACGTCGGTCTCATCGGTGACAGTGTAGGTGTAGGTGATCGTCTGTGTACTACCTACAAGTATCTGGATCCCGGCATTACCGGTGTCCTCGTCTGTCAGGTAGGACATCAGGCTTCCGAGCAGGGTATCGCTAAGGGAGGTTATCGTCAGGTCCACCGCGCCGGTGTTCTCCACGGTTATCGTGTAATCGATGCTCTCGCCGACCTCGGCGTCATCCGCACCGGATTTGGTCACGTCCACGCCCGTACGCAGGATGTCCAAGGTGTGTGTGTCGGAGTCCGTTACCTCATCGCCCTCTGCGCTGTTGGTGCCGATGACTGTGACCGTGTTGATGAGCGGGTCGTCGTCGTTCACGGTCAGGGTGTGTGTCACGTAGACCGTCTCGGATCCCTCGGTCGTCGTGATGACGCCGTCGGTGATATCGTCCGTGAGGGTGCCGAGCTCGTCGTCTATCAGAGAGGTGATGTAGAGGTCAACGTCGCCCTCGTTCGTGACGACGATCGTGTAGGTGACCTCCTCTCCGATCTCACCGCTCGTTGGACCGCTCTTGGTGATCGACACGCCGGTCCTGAGCAGGTCGCAGGAGTGGCTAGCAGTGTCGGTCACGTCGTTCTCGCCGTGCTCGTTGGACGCCTCGATGGTGACGGTGTTCTCGAGCGGGTCAGAAGCAGTCGACGGAACGACGTAATCGACAGTGAATGTGTCCGAGCCGCCGTTCGCGATCGGGCTCGTGACGTAGCTGGTTAGGTCTCCCAGAACGGTGTCGGTGATCGAGTCTATGTAGAGGTCCACGACACCGGTGTTGGTGACCGTGAACGTGTAGGTGATCGTCTCGCCGACCATGGCGGTCTCCGGACCGCTCTTGGTTATCTCGACGTCGGTCCCGACGAGTTCGACGGTCCAGCTGTCCGAGTCTGTTACCTCGTTGTCGCCGAACTTGTTCTCGCCGACGACGGTGATCGTGTTGACGAGCGGGTTGTCATCTCCGGCCTGGACCGTGTAATCGTAGGTGAAGGTCTCCGAGCCTTCCTTCGTGGTGATCTTGTCCCCAGTGATGTAATCGCTGAGGTCGCCGTACTGGTCGTCCAGGAGGGATGTGATGAAGAGATCGACATCGCCCTCGTTCGTGACGGTTATCGTGTACGTTATCGTCTCTCCGACCTCAGCGGTCGTTGGTCCGGTCTTCTCGATGGAGACGCCGGTCCACAGCACGTCGAGGGAATGGCCGTCCGAGTCGCTGATCCAGTCGCTTCCGTACTGGTTCTCCGCATTGACGTTCACGGCGTTCGCCAGTGGATCGTGGGAGGTGGAAAGCACGGTCCACGTGTAGCTGAACTCCGCATAGTCGCCTACGTCTATGACTCCGCCGGGTACCTCGTCGGTAAGGTCGCCAACGAACGTGTCGGTGATCGAACCTATATAAAGGTCGACCTCTCCGGTGTTCGTGATGGTGACGGTGTATGTTATCTCCTCACCAACAAATGCCTTTGCAGGGCCGGTCTTCTCGACTGTGAAATCGGTGAACAGGATATCCACAGTGTGCGAGGCCGTGTCGGTGACCTGGTCCTCTCCGTACTCGTTCTCACCTATGACGGTAATCGAGTTGTCGAGGGGGTCCTCGTTCGATGTCACGATGTAGGTGTACGTGAACGTCTCGAAGCCCTCGGAGGTGGTGATCTTCCCGCCGCTGATCTTCGTCTTGAGATCGCCCAGCAGGGTATCGCTAAGGGCCGTTATGTAGAGGTCCGTGTCCCCGGTGTTCGTCACCGTGATGGTGTAGGTTATGATCTGCCAGATCTCGGCGGTCGCCGGTGCCGTCTTGGTAACGGTCACACCGGTGTTCTGGATGTCGACCGAATGGGTGTCGGAGTCAGTGACGCTGTCGCCCGAGTTGCCGTTCGTGGCGGTCACGGTTACAGTATTGCCGAAAGGATCGGAGTCTGAATCCTGCACCGTGTAGGTGTAGGTGATGGTCTCCGACCCTTCGGTCGTTGTGATGACGCCGTCGGAGATCTCTCCGCTGAGGTCGCCACCGACGGTGTCCGTCAGGGAGGTGATCGTCAGGTCAACCTCGCCGGTGTTCTCTACCTCTACGGTGTAAGTGATCTCCTCGCCGACCTCCGCGGTCGTGGGGCCGCTCTTGGTTATGGTGATCCCGGTGTACAGGAGGTTCACAGAATGTGTGTCGGAATCATCCACAGGGTCGTCGCCTGCCTCGTTGTCGGCTTCGACCGATATCGTGTTGACGAGCGGATCGGAGTCCGTGGCCTGCACCGTATACGTATACGAGAAGGTCTCTGAACCCTCGGTCGTCGTTATCACGTCGCCACTGATCTCATCGCTCAGATCACCAACAAGGGGGTCCGAAAGGGAGGTGATGTAAAGATCGACACTCCCCGTGTTGGTAACTGTGATGTCGTAGGTGATCGTCTCGCCCACCTCTGCCGATGTGGGACCGGACTTCTCGATGGTCACGCCGGTCTCGTCCCCTGTATCGGCAAGGGGTCCTGGGGTCTCTGGTATCACGGTCTCAACGATGTCGACAGAATGTCTGTCCGAATCTGAAACGACATCTGCAGAATTGATGTTCTGTCCCCTGACGGATATGTGGTTCACCAGCGGGTCCGAGACCGTCTTCTTCACTATGTATGGATAAATGAACTGCTCGGATCCCTCCTCTGTGGTGATGACGCCACCGCTGATGAGACCGCTCAGGTCTCCGGCCAGCGTGTCCATGAGGGATGTGATGTAGAGGTCGACCTCTCCGGTGTTGACGACCTCGACGGTGTAGGTGACGGGGTCTCCGACCTCCGCCGATTCCGGACCGGTGAGCTCTATCGAGACACCAGTGGACAGGATATCGATGGTGTGGTCGTCGGAGTCTTGGACCTGGTCCCCTCCGTTCTTGTCCTCACCGTCCACTGTAATATTGTTGTACAACGGATCGGAGTCGGTCGCAAGTACGTAGTGGGTAACGGTAAATGTCTCGAAACCCTCATCCTCCGTGATGACACCGCCGCTTATCCTACCTGTAAGGTCCCCTAGCAGCGTATCGGTCATCAACGGGATGTAAAGGTCTACACTTCCCGTATTCGTCACCGTGATCGTATACTCAACTATCTCGCCGACCTCAGCGGTCGGCGGACCGGATATTTCAACGGATAGACCCGTTTTAATACCGTTGGCGGACATTTCGTCGCCATGGACCCGGGACTCATCTTGGAGCACTCCGGGGGTCCTCTCGTTCATCGTGATAAGCACACCCGCGCTTATCATCTGTACTAACAAAGCCATTACTAGCGCTGTAGCTACTGATTTTCTCATCAGTGTTCACCTCCAACGAAACGACTGAAAACCTCGTATATATGGGTTTTCATGCGCCTACGTTTGGAGGGCACTTTTCAAGGAAATGTAGAATGCAGGTTCATATATATTTAAAACAGCCCCAATTTATTTATAGGGAGATTTGTGTTATAATAGTGTACCCCACCAAACAATCATTTATTGATAAGAAATGGGTTGAAATCGCCTCAGATTTATGAAATGACCCTAACATGTATGGTCCAAGGAGCTCGACCGAGTCACACAGACTACAACCGTTAAATATCATCAGTGATAAGGGGAGTCCCGTGGAAGCAGATATAATTATCGAGGGCCGGGAGAGGCTTGTCCGATTCCTTCAAAGGCATCCGAGACCGATGCCCTCAGACGACCTTGTGACCATCGAGGACGCTGGAGGGTTGGTGGTCGTCAATTCGCCGTTCGGGTCGAGGACGAACATGGCCCTTGGCCACTTCCTGTCGACGATGATCGCTGCGAAGAGCGGCGCCTCGGTGTCGAAGCAGGTAGATCCCTCGAGGGTGCTCATCAGGACGAACATGCCGCGTGCGGCATACGAGGTCCAGAGACTCCTCACGGAGACCGACCCGGATACCCTGGAGACCATCATCAGGAAATCACTGCTCAACTCGAACGAGGTCAGGTGGCACCTCTTCCAGGTCGCCCGCAAGTTCGGGGCGGTCCGCAGGGAGGCGGACATCTCACGTTTCGGCACTACCGTCGTCCAGAGGTACAAGGGAACGGTCCTGTTCGAGGAGGCCATGGAGAGCTATCTCTGGGACAGGATGGACATAGAGCGTGCGGCGGAGGTCCTGGGAGCGATGCAGGCGTCGGACATAGATGTCGAGATGACGGCCCTCTCACCCATTGGACGGAGCGGGATGGACCGCTACGGGGACCTCATGAGGCCGTTCAGGTCGGACAGCGCGATCCTCCGGGCGCTCGAGAACCGGTTGAGGGCTCAGCGAATGGCCCTCGTCTGCATGTCCTGCAGGACGGTCTTCCACGGCATGGCCGAGAAGGACAGGACCTACGAATGCACGAGGTGCGGCTCGACCATGGTCGCCGCCATGCGGCCCTGGAAGGCGGAGAGGAAGGACCTTAAGGATTCATTTTCGTCGAAGGAGAAGGCGCGGCCGCTGCAGCTCTCGGCTAACCTGGTCCGCGAGCACGGCGACAGGGCCCTGATGGCCCTCGCCGCGAGGGGCGTCGGCCCCAAGACGGCAGCGAGGCTCCTGCGCCTGTATGGCTACGACGAGCTGGAGCTTCTGAGGGGGATCCTGCAGGCGGAGGTCACCTTCGCCAGGACGCACAGGTTCTGGGACTGAGGACCGTACGAACCTTACAAAAAGGTTTATTATCGGCGCACCAATCATGGAAGACGTGAGGGGTTAGCTATGGCCGGAGAGGTCGTATACGATTCCAGGACGATCAACGAGCAGATCAAGAAGCTCATCGAGATGGGCAAGGTCGTGAAGATCGAGGGTCTGACCGGCCAGCACTGCATAGCGGTGGGCATCCAGAAGGGAAAGACCCGGATATCCGGTGTTGGCGGCGACTATTTCGGCGCATTCAACGGAGGTGGCAGACTGACCCTCCAGGGTCCCGCGGGACGCTACGTCTGCGACAACATGTCCGGAGGCGAGGTAATTATCCAGGGACACGTCGCGACCGGGTCCGGTGTTTACATGCGTGGAGGGAACCTCATCGTCCAGGGCAACGCTGGCGACAGGGTGGGCCTGAACATGCAGGGCGGAATACTCGTTATCGATGGCTACGCGGGCTCCTACGTCGGCGAGTACATGCAGGGCGGAACCCTCGTCATCACGGGGAACGCCGGAGCCCATCTGGGCCAGTGGATGATCGGCGGTGAGATATACGTCGGCGGGACGATCACCGAGCGGGGGAAGAACACCGTGGAGACCCAGGCGACGGAGGAGGAGGTCGCCGCCGTGGTGAAGTACCTCGAGGCCTACGACGTCAAGGGGGTCACGACCCTCAGGAAGATCACTGCCGAGAAGACGAGACCGTTCTTCGAGGCCGAGGAGGAGTTCGCGGCGCCGGACCTGGAGGACGAGGAGGCCCATGAGGAGGTCATCCAGGTCGAGGCCGTCGAGGAGACGGTCCCGGAGATCGTCGATATTGGAGCCGTCGAGGAGCCGGCTGCGCCGACGGGCCCGATAGTCAAGGCCGAGGAGGACGACGAGGACGACCAGGTCAGCCGGACCGAGGACCTCGAACGTAAATTGGCCCAGATCAGGTCCAAGCGCGAGAAACTGATGGACGACCTCAAGAAATCGAAGGAGGGGAACTGATGCCGAAGAAGGAGACGCCGGTCATCGACGAGGACACCTGGTTCAACAGGTCGGTCCAGCATGTCCGCCTGTCGTCGGAGCTTGGACGGGCCCCGATGCGCGGGTTCGGGATGGTGCGCAAGCACCCCGACCTCGACAGCATCGTGATCACTCCCGCGCAGGCCGCAAGGCTCCCGAACGATTCCATGCGGACGCTCGTCGAGACGAAGGTGGTCATCGGATCGGGCCTGGAGAGGCCGCTCACGCTGGAAAGGCCGTACATGATGGCTCCCCTATCGCTGGGTGCCCTTTCGACAGATGCGAGGCGGGTCCTCGTGAAGGCCGCGGCCGAGCACGACATCACGTTCAATGCCGCCGAGGGCGGCCTGTCCCCGGAGGAGGCGAAGACCCTGGCCAACGGCGGCAAGGTCATCGCCCAGATGGCATCCGGAAGGTTCTCTGTGGACTTAGACGGTCTTAGGTCCGCGGACGCCGTGGAGATATCCCTTGGGCATGGATCGAAGCCCGGTATGGGTGGGATCCTATTCGCCGAGAAGATCACAGACGAGATGAGCGAGATACGGGCCCTCCCGAAGGGGGCCGACGCGCTCAGCCCGTCCAAGCACCTGGACATGGACACCCCCGAGGACATCAAGTACATCGTCGAGATGGTCCGGGAGACCACGGACCGGAAGATACCGATATTGCTGAAGTTCGGCGCCGGGAACCTCATCGACGACGTCAAGATCGCCGTGGAGGCAGGCGTGGACGCCATCGTGGTGGACGCATCCGAAGCCATCGGGACGGCAGTGCCGTCGATCGTCGGGAACGAGGTGGGCACACCCATCCTGGGGATATTCGGCGGGGTCCAGCGCGGCTTCAAGCTGGCCGGGATGAAGGACTCGAGCATCAAGCTGATCGTGAACGGCGGCATGATGACGTCGGCCGACATCTTCAAGGCCCTGGCCATGGGCGCGGATGCCGTCGGTCTCGACCTTCCCTTCCTTGTGGCGATGGGCTGCACCGGGTGCTACGAGAACTGCGTCAAGGGCGACTGCAGGGTAGGCATCACGGGCGAGCCAGGTAAGCTGCCGAAGGGGGCTGCCAGGGGCGTCGACAACTACATCAAGGCGCTCGACCAGGAGCTGAGGATGCTCATAGCCCTCACAGGGCACCATTCCATCACCGAGGTCGGCCTTGACGATGTCAGGGGAATGACATACGAGGCAGCGACAGTGGCCGGAGTGAAGCTCATGGGTTACGAAAGGGTCCTTCCCATGTGGCAGCACTGATCGGTCAATCGTCCGACAGCCGTTTAGCAGACTGGCCGAAGAGGATCGGGGCGACGAACACGGTTATCAGGATCATAGTGACAACTGCAGTGAACTCCGTGGAGGAGATCACCTCTGAATTGAGTCCGAACCTGAGCAGGACCAGTTCCAGGCCTCCCCTTCCACCCATGGCGAATCCAATGACCGCGCTCTCTTTAGCAGGGAATCCGGACAGGCGTGCTCCGAACCCGCAGCCGACGAGTTTCCCAGCTATCCCGAGGATCGAGAGGACAGTGACCAGGATCGCGAGGCTGTAGTAGTCCGGCTGTCCGGCAGTGACGAATAGCAATCCAATGTAAGCGAAGAATATGGGGGCGAAGAAGGCTGTGATAGGCGCTTCCAGTTCGTGTATGAGCTTGTTCCTCGAGACGCTGTGCTCCAGCATGGGGTCCGGGATGGAGCCCCACCTTCCGATCACGAAGCCCGCCACGTACGCGCCTATGACGGGATGGAGGCCGAGCTCCCTCGCCAGGACGGCGAAGAAGAGACCTGTCAGGATAGTGGCAGTGAGTAGCACCTTCTCCTCGCTCCTTGTGAACCGATCGAAGGTCCTGTTGAGGAGCCACGAGAACATGAAGAGCGATATGAGCAGGAACGCTACTACCTTGACACCGATGAATGAGATTGCCAGGACATCAGGGTGTCCCACGAATATCAGAGAGGAGACGATACCCAGGAGGACTACACCAACTATGTCGTCGACGAACGAGGCTCCGATCACCACCGACTTGAGCTTCGATTCGGGGAACTTCATCAGGATCCCCGCGCTGACCTCGATCGCGGTGTTCGAGAGAAGGGCTGCGATGAACAAGGACGCGTTGACACCGACACCGATGGCCATCAGTACCACGAAGATCATCGTGAACGTTACCGCCACACCCGCGATCCCGACGACAAAACTCGCTCTCTTGACCTGCCGGAACGTATGGAAGTCCGTTGAAAGGCCTGTGTAGAGCATCAGGACGAGTATCCCGAAGTCCGCGAACACCTCTATTGGGATATCTGGCCGAATGCCCCATGTGAGACCGAATGGTTCGGATACGGCAATGGCGAATGGTCCGAGGATCAGGCCAGCTGCGACGTATCCCACCAGCTCCGCAATACCGAACCGCTTCAGGATCAGTCCTAGGATCCTGCTTAACAGTATTAGGAGGATGATGGCAAGAAGGTAGTCTTCGAGGGTTGGCTCCATTTCAACTTCACCGGACCGACCGCATCACTGGCGGTCAATCAGTCGAAGATCATGCCGACGCCAGAGGCCACGGCACTCTCCTCGCTCTTTATCCTATCGAACCATTCCTGGGCTTCGTCCTCGTCCAATGCGGTTTCTGGCGCCATCTCGGCGACCCTGTCCAGGGCCTCGTCCGAACCCTCGATGAGTATGATCTTGCCACCGTCGGGATCGTCCTTCGTAGTAACACTCTGCCGGCTGACCACATCGTCCTTCAGGAGCCCGTTGATGAGCTCCTGGTCCTTGACCCTGAGTATGGTCCAATTCATGCGACTTGCACGAGACTCCGGGTAGATAAAGGTTGGCCGCAGTCGGCCTTAAATATCGATGGAGGGATTGCCGGACATGGGAGACCTTGATGAGATGATGGAGCTGGTGCGCCGTTTCATCGACGAACGGGACTGGAGCCAGTTCCACAACGCGAAGGACCTGGCCACCGCGATCTCCATCGAGGCGTCGGAGCTCCAGGAGGAGTTCCTGTGGAAGGCGAGGGAGGAGGCCGACGGGATCATGTCGGACCCGTCCTCCATGAGGGCGGTGGAGGAGGAGATGGCGGACATCCTGATCTACCTGCTGTCGCTGGCCTCTACGTACGATATCGATCTGAAGGACGCGGTAGAGCGCAAGGTAGCCGCGAATTCAGACAAATACCCTGCGGACGTGGTCAAGGGTCGGGCCGTCAAGTACGACAGACTGTAGAAGACCGCGTTCGTTAGAATTACGATATGTATACGATCAGGAATTGGAGAAAGAATTGACGGGAAAGCCATTGTTCTGAACTGGAAGCGTTCTTCCTCTGTGCGAGAAACCTGGAATTGACGGTAAGCACAGCTCATTCGGGGGAGAAAAAGAAGTGATCAGGAGAGTGAGCTCTTTTTCCCTCTTTTATGAAAAAGGAATAGTCCCGGGCAGATTCGAACTGCCGGCCCCGGCTCCAAAGGCCGGGATGTTGACCGCTACACCACGGGACTGTCGGTCCCGCTACGTCTGTGAGGGTTCTTATCATTTACGATGGGAAGAGTCCACACTGGAAGTGATGATTATGTCGATGAAGGTCCTCAGATCCGGTTTCCGCACCGGTCGCAGACCCATTCCGTGCTTGCGTCCCTGAACATACGGCCGCCGCACATGACGCAGGGGAGGCTCTTCTCCTCTTCCTCCTCCTCCTCTTCCTCGGGCTCCTCGGGCTTCTCCTCCTCTGCCCACCCGGAGAAACCTTCAGAAGGTGGTTCTGGCTCGGACTTGGGCCCGTCCGCCCATCCGGTGTCCTCCTTCCGTTCGGGTCGCCGTTCGCGTTCGACCCTGTCGACGGCGTCCCATGCGGGCAGGTCCTCCTTGGGCTCCGGCTCGAAGGTGTCATCCTCCGTCTCGAAGACCGTGGCCTTGGGCCTCTTCTTCTGGGTCTTCTTGACGGGCTTTCCCTTGACGACCTTCGTCTTCCCCTTCGCCCCGGGCTTGCCCTTCTTGGACTTGTCCAGGAGCTTGACCTCCATCTCGGACTTGTCGATCTTCTCTAAACGATATCCGGCCACAGCCACGACGGCGCCGAAGATGATGAAGACAGGTGCCAGTATGAGAGTGATCTGACCTATCCAGTTCTGGACCTGGATGTCGTACTCGACGTGATTGTCGTTCTCGCTGTCGAGGTTCTGGAACGTGATGTACCAAGAACCCGACTGACCGACCTTCTGGGAGTAGGACCCCCCCGTAGAATTCGTGGCCATGAGCTCTCCGTCAAGGAGATGGTTATCGGTAGGGGAGATCCATACGTGAACGCTGGTATCTGATTCGAAATCGAGATAGATGACGTCTCCGCTCTCGAGATCGGTTAGAATGATGCCGTCCTCCCCGTTCGGGTATAGCCGTTTGGTGCCCTTCTCGTTGTTCAACTCCGTATTGAGCATATAGAATGCCATCATGACCAATCCGAAGGCGATAAGCGAGACCCCGGCTATCAACACACCCCTTCTCATCTCCCTACCCGTTCCGACAAGGCCATTTAAACGACTTAAACCTTTTTATCGCCCGAAAACACCGTTTTCAACGGAAAAAAGGGTAAAGCGGGGGACTGGAGGAGGGGATATCGCCCCCCGCTTCGTTCGTTGGTTATCCTTCTCGTTCAGCCGATGTCCTCGTGCTCGATACCGAGCAGTTCCCACGTCCACTTCATGGACTCGAACCTCAGGGATATCTCTTCCATGTCGTCCCAGGTGTCGTCACAGTCGCTGTCGCAGTCGTCGTCGATGGACTCAGCGCGCTCCACGGATGCGTTCTCCAGCTCGATCGTCAGGTAGTGTACCCGTCCGTCAGCTGCGGTGAGATCGGGCTGGTACCTCTCGATGGTCACATCGTAGACGTCGCCCCTGGCCACGGACATCAGGAGGAACGGCGACGATGCGTCCACAGGCTTCACGACGACGACGCTGCTTACCTCGGTCTTGCCGGTCGGTAGGCCAGTGGCACCCTCGATCTCCTCGCTGACGCTGTAGCGGACAGCCACCAGGTCGGACCAGCCGTCATGGTCGATGTCCTTCGATTCGCCGTCGATGCCGTCGAACTTGATGAAGGACGCTCTCGTCTTGGGAGCCATCGAGGGATCGTACCATTCCGACCTCAGGCTCTCGCCCTCCTCGACCTTCCACTCGACATGGGAATATCTCAGGGAGACCGTCTCCACTGGGATCCCATCGCCATCGTCGTCATCATCGAGGTAATTGAGCTCGTACGACTCGATGGAGGCGTTCTCGAGGGTCACCGTAACGGCCGTTCTCGTGGACCCACTGGCCCCAGCGGCCATAGGCCTTGTGACGTCCATGGTCACACCAATGAGGGACCCGTTCAGGTATGTGTCCATGATCGATGGACTGGACGAATCGAACACCTTCGTGAAGATGAACGGCGTGTGAAGGAGCCTTCCTTCCGTCTCGTTGTCGCGTAGATCGTAGCCGGCGAATTCGCGGGTGACGCTGTGCTGGTAGCCGGTCACCTCGATCCATTCGTTATGGTCAGCGTCGGTAGCCTCGCCCTTGATGTCGCCGAGCTTGATGAACCCTGCCCTGGGCTCGGGGTCGACCCAGATGTCGAAGAAGTGGTCTCCCGTCTGCTCATAGTAGACGGAGAGCTCCGAGTACCGGAATGAGGTCAACTGCATGGAGATCATCTCGGTGTCGAATCCTCTCACCGTCGATCCACTGTCGACGTATGCCCATTGACCTGTGCTTGCGTCATTATGACCCTTCAGCGGGGTCACGTGGCCGTTGAAGCTATCGATGGAAATTATCTCGGCCTCGGTCATGTTCAGAGTCACGGTGTGGACCATCGTTCCGTTCTCGTCGATCTCGAAGATCTCCACCGTTGCGTCGAGGGGTGTACCGCTAGTGAGGGCTTCCTGTAACTTCGGGGAGGCCTTCTCGTACTCGATGGTCAACTCCACCGGTTCGTGCTGTCTTTTGCCGGTGGGAAGCCCAGATGCTGCATCCCTGGTCGTGGATGAAAGGCCCCAGTCGATCGAGAGTACGTCGATCCAGCCCTCGTGGCCGGAATCCGTGGACTCGCCCTCGATCCCGTTCACGTGCAGATAGATGGCGCCTCCACCACGGCCTCCGAACACTCCCGGATCGTCCTCCTTGATGCCGTCAAGGACGTATTCAGTGGTCATCGTCTCGTATAGGAAGGATATCTGTTCGGTTGGGAGATCTCCGCCTGTGCTTCCACTCACGGAGTAAGAAGACACTATCGCATCCACGAGCTTGTAACGGTAGAAGTTCTCCTTGGACCCGTCCGCTGCGACGCGATTAACACTGACGGTCACGTTGAATTCGTCACCAGTGGTGAGTGCCTGCCTCAAGAATGGCGATGCCGGATCGTAGAATGTCTCGATGGAGAACGGTGAATGCATCCGGGTACCAATTATCTTTCCGCTTTGTCTGTCTGTCGAGACATGGAGCCCTGTTTCATAGCGCCATGGGTAACAGAGGTCGTCAGGATTGGGATCGAATCCCCTAAGGCCCTCATATTGGACGGTTATCTCGGTCTGGGGAGGAGCGATCCCCGAGTTGTCGTGTTTGAGAACGACCTTGATCTCACCGCTTCCGTCGCCGGGATCTGCGTAGGCAAGCTCCAGCCTGATCGGTTTGAGGGTTATCTCCTCGTAGAGGTTCCCAGTCCCCGATGCACTGAATGCGGGGAAGACGTACCTCCCTGGCTGCAGGCCCTCGAACCAGAACTCCCCGGACTCGTCACTAGCTGTGGGTATCTCCGGAACGAAGCTGACGGTCCTGATGGACGTCAGCTGCATGCTGATCATCTCGACCTCGACCATTGGGCTGGTCTCTCCCCGCCTCACAAGGCTCAATGTTCCGTTCCCAAGGCTGTCGCCGTTCGCCCATGCCTGCATGAGCATCGGTGATGACTTGTCGATGGGCTTGACGATCGTTATGTCCTGGAAGTTCGCCTTGCCAGCACCGCCGCCGCCTCCAACATGGAACGAGCCGGACTGAGATACGCCCCAGCTCCAGGCAAGGACGTCGATCTCGTCCTTGTGGCCGCGAGCGGTCGATTCGCCCTCGAATCCCTCGCCCTCGATGTCCAGGAACATGTCCATGCTGTACTGGTCCTCGCGTGGATCACCTGCTATGTAAGTCGCGGACTCCTTCATCTCCACATAGGTCGTCTTGACCTCCTCGAAGTTGAGCGAGACGTTCTCGGTGAGCTTGTCCTCGCCGCCGGACCCGCCGGTCGAGACGGACGTCACCATGACGTTCTTCAGCTCGTACTTCATGTACTCGACCCGCTCGATGGACCCGTTCGAATGTGTTCGGTACTCGTCGACGAAGATCGTCGCGTTAAGGGTCCCGCCGTCGTTCATGCGCCGCATCAGCAACGGAGAGGCCTTGTCGATGTATTTCGTGAAGGAGACCGAACTACGGCTCAGATCGAGCATGAGTGGGTCCCACCTCGTGTGGGGGTCGCCCATCGCGTGGCCGAGCTCGTGCAGGAGGACTGTGCCCTCGCGGCCCTCGATCTCAACATCTCCTTCGAAGCCGTGGATGTGAAGGAAGGTCGAGGTGAACACGCGCCCGTCGCGGGGAAGCATGGGATCGGCCGACAGTACCATGTCGGTGCCGTTGGGGCCCGCGCCCGGATATGTGATATTGGCCATGTGGAACGAGAGTGAGACCATCTCGGTGTCGAACCCGCCACTGCTTGAAGAGACATCCCGATCCGGGAACTCTATCTCCACGCGCCAGTCGGGCGCCCTCGTCGAGCCGGTGCCGGATGAATAAGAACTGACGATAGCCTCCTCGAGCTCTATCTTGAGGTAGACCGTTCCTCCTCCGCCGCCCGAGCCACGCTCGGTCAGGATGATCGTAGCGTTCTCGAGAGGTTCTCCGTTGGCAAGCGCCTCGGCGAGCTTCGGGGAAGCCTTGTCGAGCTCCTTGACCAAGGTGATATCCTCCATGATCACGTCACCCCTCCTTCGCGTGGCGCCGGTGGCACTACCGCCGGGCTGGTGGACGCCTCGCCTGCGGGACTGACCGGTCGCGCCGCCTCCCGGCTGGTGGATCGCTAGCCTAAGGCCGATCTGATCGATCTCGGTCTTGTGCGGGATGTCTCCGGGACCGCGGCCAGGGGTATCGAAGGTGAGGGTTGTGTTGAACTGAGTCTCGAAGCCGTATTCGCCCGGAGTGTCTGGAATGAAGTACGGGTTCTCTATGTCATTCGCGGCGAGGACCCGCGGGGATACCCAGTCGTCCTCGTGCTCCTTTCCGCCCGTATCGTAGGTCCAGGTTATCTTCTCGTAGGAGAGAGATATCTCCTCGCCCATTACGCGTAGGGTGTCAATGTACTTATGGCCGGGAGTGGTCATGTGCGACTGGTCGGTCCCCCCGCTCTCAGGAAGGAGGACGACGGGCATGGTCGTCTGGTGCATTATCGAGGCATTAGTGAGCATACCGGACTGGACCATCCTGCCGGGCCGCTTTCTCAGGACGAGGTCGTTGTTGTCATTGTACTCGACGAGGCTGAAGATCTCGAACTCGACGTCGGTCGTCCCGCCCGTTGAGAGCATCTCCGCCAGTTTCGGGGAAGCCTTGTCGAGCTCCTTGGTCAGGACGATTGAGGTCGAGGCCACACCGTCCATTCCGCTGGAACCGATGTTGTCTGACCTGTCTACGGCCCCACGGTCGTGACTCCACGAGAGGACCTCGATCCATTTGTCGTGGTTCTCGTCCGTACTTTCACCGTCTATACCGTCGAATTTGACGTAAATTGCCGCAGCGTTCCCGATGGGATCCGGTTGCACTTCCGGAGCCATCGTGTCGCTGCTGTCCTCGTCGCTCGCTACGTCGTTCACGACCATCGTCGTCGTCGCAACTAGGCCTAAATTAGCTACGGCCAGAACAGCGACGAGACCCATCAACATGTTGGGGTTCATCTGTTTCACCTCTACGTTCAAGAGTCGGAAGGTGCAGGTCTGCTACAGATTTAAATTCGGAAAACCTAGCAGTCCTCTCCCCCACCTTGTTGATACAGGACGCGCATCTATGAAATACCCATCGCCTAATTATCAACAAACTCTTAATTTATTAAATCAAGAGGGAATAATTATTCCCAATTCAGGCTATATTAACGATTACCAGATGAGCTATGACGAATTCTCTTCCGTGTCACTGCTGCGGAGGAGGGGCTGGTGGCTGCTGCTGCTGGTCCACCAGCAACGGGTCGACCGGTTGGAGCGGCTGCGGCGGGATCTCGCCCTCCTGCGGGGGTGCTGGTTCAGCTGCGGGCGGGGGTGTCTCGGCCCCCTCCTCGGTGGGTTCGGCCGGTGCCTCACCCTCCGCCGGTGTCTCCGGTTCGCCCTCTGCTCCGCCCTCGTCCTCCTCGTCGTCGAACTCCTCATCGTCGAATCCGAACGGGTCCTCGTCGAATACAGCGCCGCACTTCGGACACTCCTTGGCGTCCATCCTGATGATCGCTCCACAGTTCGAGCACTCGGCAAGCGCAGGTGCTGGTTTCGGTTCAGGGGGCGTTAGCGGTGCCAGCGGACCGATGCCTGGACCGGTCACGACACCCGTAGGTTGACCGTCGGCGAACTGTGCGTCGGGCTTCGCCGGCTCCTTCGTGTCCACCTCCTCGCCCTTCTTCTTCTTCCTCATCACGAGGACGAGGACGACCACGACCACCACGACGATGATCAGGATCAACTCCATCGGGAGCCCGGCGTCGTCTCCGCCTCCGCCGTCTCCGCTGGGATCTGATGGTCCAGTGCTGTCCTCCTTTTCACCACCGAACACTGCGTATATACCTACCTCGTCGACGTTCGCGGTTATCACGCTCTGGCCCGGCTCGTTCGTATAATCCCCGACGAGTATCCATGAGCCCCACACATATACCTCGATGGCCGTCTTGTCGATCTTCTTGATCCCAGTGGCGGCGGCGTACGAGAACTCGATGGTGGCCGATAGAAGTGTCGTGTCCGGTTCGAGGCTGATCTCCACATACATGTCGAGAGAAATCCGGTTCGCCGGTTCTCCAGTCGGAATCGTATCGGGCACCTCGGCCGTTACGCCATTCCCCTGATAGGTGACGATGACCTCGATGCCTCCACCGACCCTGATCGTCTGCTCCTCGGTCTTGACAACGCGGAACTTAAGGCTCGCGTTCGCCCAGTTCCCTGCCAGGTCCTCGGTGTAGACCTCGACCCAGTGATATCCGACGTCAATGTCCTCGATGTACCGCCAGAACTCGTCCTCGGTGTCGTTGTTGATCCACATCTGGACCTCGGGCTCGTCGTCGAGTACCAACCAGACGTTCATCGGATCGACGTAGTCATCCGTGATCTCCACGGTGAAGTTGAACTCCTCCAATATCTCCTCATCCGCTTCGGGAGTGAGGATGTCGACAATGGGAACTGTCTCCTCATACTCCACATTGACGACCGTGGCACTACCCTTGTTCCCGGCGAGGTCGTAGGCCTCGACGGTCATCGAAAAGGTGCCATAGTCCCACTCGGTGGTGTTGACCTTGACCGAATATGCGTTGCCGGACTTCCATTCCATCGGTGCGAATGTCGTGTTGATGTCCGAGTTCCACATCACAGCGGACCGGTCGTCGTTCTTGTCCTTTACCGTGGCCTTCAGGGAGAAGTTGGCTCCCACGGCCCCATCGGTCGCGACCGATGTTATCGTCACGTTCGGGGCGGTGGCGTCGACGACCACATCGAATTCGTACTTCCTGTAGTTCTCCGATGCGTCGGTGGCATGTATCGTGATCATGTATTCATCCTCGAGCAGCTGAAGGTCGGCCTCGAAGACATCGTCGAAGGAGTCATAGTCCATCGGGAAGCGCTCCTCCGAGTCCGGGAGCTCGTACTCGATGCCCGTCTCGTTGAAGCTCTCGTCGATCATCCTTACCGAGAAAGTGAAGTCGGTGTCGTCGACGTAGTAGACGTCCTCGATGCAGATGTCAGGATAGACGATCTCGACCTGCGGGTCCACAATGTCCGCCGAACGCACCGTATAGTTCACGGACATATTGGCGGAATTCCCCGCACGGTCCGTCACTCGAACGTCCAGCCGGTAGGGGCCGATGTCCATGTTCGTCTCCTCGTGGGAATAGGTTAGGACAGTGCCGTCTGTACTCTGATGGTCCATCTCATCGTCGTAATCCCCGTCACCGTCGAGGTCGATCTCGACTGTAAGGAGAGATGTCGTCGTGGTGTCGTCATCGACCTCGGCAACGAAGGTATGGGTCTGAAGGACAATGGCGCCCTCCTCGGGATCGATGATCTCGATCGTCGGGAAGGTGTTGTCGATGACGATGAGGATATCCTGGGTATTCCTGTTCGTCGCATTATCGATAGCCCGGATCGTGATGGTCTCGACACCATCGTCCCAGCCGTCAGTGATCGTGTCGATGACCTTGTAGAAGGTGATGTTGTCGTCAGTGTCCATCGGTTCGAAGTCCTCGCCGCTCCTGTGCCAAGTGACGTTCGCGGGGTCGAGGTGGTCCTCGTCGATCGTGACGGAGATCGTGAAGGTTCCGTTGAGGAATTCGTTCTCTTCAGGCATTACGTCACTGAATCCCGGATCCGTGTTGTCGAGCACGACATCGATGGAGGTCTCGTTCATGTTGCCAGCGAGGTCGATGGCGCGAATGGTGATGGTCAGGTTGCCTTCCTCCCAGTCCTCATCCACGGTATCGTTCACGCTCTCGAAATGCCAATCGTCCGGGGTCGTATCGTTGCTGAGGAACTGCTCGAGGTTGCCAGTGACAAGGAAGCTGACGCTGGAATTGTCAATGTTGGTGTCGTTGACGTTGACGCTGATGGTCACATCGCCGCTGAGCAGACTGTTGTCCATCGGTGAGAGGAGCTCCAGCTCCGGCAGGGTGTTGTCTATTGTTATGTTGATATGGGTGGTGTTTCCGAAGTGCCCCGCCAGGTCATACGCCTTGTACTCTATCTGGTAGAGCCCGTCGGCGAAGTGGCTGGTGTTGAAGGTCGCATTGTACGTGATACCCACGAGATGCGTCATCGGG
The DNA here is from genome assembly GCA_028279595.1 of Thermoplasmatota archaeon. Classification (GTDB taxonomy): domain Archaea; phylum Thermoplasmatota; class JAKEGO01; order JAKEGO01; family JAKEGO01; genus JANQNK01. The sequence goes on along the minus strand of JANQNK010000020.1, from coordinate 195,946 downwards.
TAGTCCGTCCCGTTGAACGTGTAGAACACCATGGATTGGTTGATGTTGGTCTCGGTGACCTCGACCTCGAGGTCGTACGTCCCTAGGGCGAACGACCCATCAGTGAGTGTGTCCGAGAACAGGACCGGGTCCGTCCTGTCGATGATTATCGTTATTTGTGCGGAGTTGTAGTTCGATGCATTATCGTACGTGTAGATGGTGAACGTTGAAGATCCCTCGGTCAGTCGTGAGGTATTGATCGTGGTGTTGTAATATGTATCACCGGTCGCGTTGAGTGAGTGTTCATCCCCCTGCCAGGAGTAATAGACGGATTCGTTCTCGTTCCCGATGTTTAGATCGATAACGCTGACATTGACCTCGATCCATCCGTCGACGACAGCGTCGTCAAGAGGAGTTTGTATGAATATCTCGGGAACGGTATTGTCAAAGATCAAGTTGACAATGGACGTCATGTTCGAGTTACCCGCCAGATCGACCACCATGAAGGATATGTTGTTGAGACCATCGCTTACGGTCTCGGTATCGAATGTCGTGCCGAACTCGTTACCGGAGATGAGCGGGAGATTATCCATGGCCTCTTCGTTCCACCAGTACCAGACGTCATCCTCATCGAGGTTGGTCTCGTTGATCAGGATCCTGATATCGACGGTGCCGGAAAGATAATCCCCATCCATGAATGATGTGACGTTGATCTCTGGGATCGTGTTGTCGACGGTGAAGGTTATCGTCTGGGAGGAGCCGTTGGTGTTCGTGATCTTGTAGTTTCCGGCAAGGTCCGTGGTGTTGATGTCCAAGGTATGTTCACCGTCCTCCCATCCTAGGGCGACGGTGTCGATCGTCGTTGTGAACCAGTCTCCGGTGTTATAGGGCAGCTGGATCGGATTGGCCTCATCGCCATCGAACCAGTACCATACCGCCGAATTGTTACGGCCCACTGTATCAGTGACGGTGATGTTGAGCTCGAAGGTCCCATTGTAGTATTCACCGTCCAGCGGTGAGATGAAATTGACGAGCGGTCTTTTGTTGTCGACGAAGAACTCTATCGTCTCCCTTCCCTTGTTGCCGTAGGTGTCCTCCGCGGTGATTATCATCGTGTGAATGCCGTCGTCCACGCCAACCTTCGGAGGCTCTTTTTCCGTGTTGATGGTGACAAGCTCTGCGGAGAAGTTGTTCTCGGTGGAGTGATTGACCCTCCACTTCTCGCTCATGTCGTCGATCCAGAACCTCACCTTGCCATCGTTCCTGTTGACGTCGGCGACGGTGACATTGACCGGGATCGTTCCAGCATGGTAGGTCCCATTCAGGGGATGAACGTATGTGATAGTGGGCGCAGTGTTGTCCACATCGATCCTGACCGTCTCGGTTGAATTCTCATTTCCCGCCAGGTCGACGGCCTTGATGTTTATGTAAGCCCTTCCGTCTGTCCAATTGTCCGCCGAGCTGTTCACAGTGATCGTGAACTCATCGTCGGAGTCGTAGGGCAGGAGAGCCGGTGCAATGCCATCGTACCAGAACCAGACGTCGGTGTCGTTCCTGTTCGTATCCGTGACAGTGGCGGTTATAGTCACCTCGCCAGCGATCTCGTCGTTCCTTAAAGGTGCCGTTATCTCGACCGACGGAATGGTGTTGTCCACCGTAATATTGACCACTAAGGTCTTCTCGTTCCCGGCGAGGTCGACCGCTTTGACCGTGATCACATTGTTGTTCTGTTTCCATCCATAGGCTGCGCTATCGTTCGTCGCTTCGAACCAGTCTCCCGTGATGAGTGGAAGCAGGGTCGGTCCCTTGTTCTGGGACCAGTACCATACATCGGTGTCATTCCTGTTCAGGTCGGTGACCGTTGCGTTGATGGTGATGTTGCCCCCCATTATGTCGGATTCCGTTGGCATGTTGATCGCTACCATGGGTGCGGTGTTGTCGGACAATGTGATGGAGTGATCGGAATCCGATGCCATCGCCTCGTCATATGTCACTACCGAGACGTTGATCTCTCCGTCGGAGGGCGTGCAGGTCACTCCGGTGAGGTTCCACCAGAATTCACCGGTCGCGAGGTTCTCATCCGTCGGGGTTTCGTACATCGATCCTCCGAGGTCGGTCAGGTTCGCCGTGATATTGTGTATGTTGTCATCGGTTACCAATGCGTAGACGCTAACATCATCTCCGTCCTTCACAAGGCTCGTCGAGCCGATGGTCGTGTCGGTTATCAGACCAAGGTTGACCACCGGAGCTGTGTTGTCGATGATTATGTCGACCGTCTCCTGGGCCATGTTGCCCGAGAGGTCGGATGCCATCACGGTCACGTTGGCGTCGTCATCGAGCCATCCCTCGGCCACGGAATCGTTCGAGGCCGTGTAGAAGTCGCCCCAATGGACGGGCAGATCGGTCGGGTCATTGAGGAAGTACCTGAATGTGATCGTCGACGTGTCGAGGTTGTCGTCGGTTATGGTGGCGTTGAGGTCGACGACACCGGCTATCACGTCGTCCATCCCAGGGAGGTTGATGACGATGGTCGGAGCGGTGTTGTCGAGGGTGAAGTTGACGACGGCGTCAGCCGAGTTCCCCACGAGGTCGATGGCCCTGATGGTCACGTTGATGTAACCCTCCGTGATGCCCTCGCCCAGGGTGTTGTTGAAGCCGGAGAACGTGTCGCCGCTGTCGAAGGGAAGTGCTGCCGGTCCCTCGTCGGTGAACCAGTACCAGACGTCCGCGTCATTCCTGTTGGCATCTGTGATGTTAACCGTTACGTTAACCCGCTTTGATTCGTATTCGTCCGCCGTAGGTTCGAGGATCACTATCGTCGGCGCGGTGTTGTCCACCTCGATGTTCTCGACTGTCGTCATGTTCTCGTTGCCGAGTTCATCGACCGCCTTGACCGTGAGGTTGTGGACGCCGTCCGAAAGTGTCGTGGTGTCGAACGATGTCATGAAGAAATCGCCCGTGTCGTAAGGTAGAATGGTCGGAGCATCCGAGTCCCACCAGTACCAGACATCCGTGTCGTTCCGATTGTCGTCGACGACGGATGAGTTGATCTCCACGGAACCGCCGATCACCAAGCCCTCACCAGGCGAGTCGATGAATATCGTTGGAAGGCCATTGTCGATGATGATGTCCTCCGTGGTCTCCATAGCCTGGTTTCCGATCTCGTCGTAGGCGATGACCGTCAGGTTGTGGGTTCCATCCATGAGAAGGGTTGTATCGTTCATGATGGAGAACCAGTCCCCGGAGTCGAGAGGTAATAGTTCTGGCGTGCCCATGTCCCACCTGTACCAGACATCCGTGTCGTTCCTGTTGAGGTCCGTGACCGTTGCATTGATCTCGACCATCGCGTTGTAGGTCGAGTTGTCCATTGGCATGTTGATCGTGATCGAGGGGGCGTCGGTATCTGTGTTGTACTGGGTCATGAAGGTCGCGTCGTACCAAGGCGAGTAGTCGACAGTACCCAGTCCGGCGTTCTCCACGCTGTCGTGGATCCCGGTCCTGATATCGACCTCGTCGACGGATCCCCAGTAGTTGTCCTCCGCCATCACATCGTCGGAGCTGACGGTGCGAAGGTCGTACCTCGTGTTGGAACCGAAGGTCGACATCGAGATGTCGATGCCGGATGCGTCGGTGAGTATCCCGTTGTACGAGTTCCTGAAGGTACCGTTCACGATGGTAGCGGAAGCTCCGAGATAGAGACCGTATTCACCGTTGCCCGTTCCCGATGAGGAACCGATGTACTCGATGATGGAATCCTTGATGAACAGGGCACCGCCGGTCTGCAGCTGGAACTCGTAGTTGAAAGAGCCGTTCCTGGACACCATGGTGTCGTTGATTATGTTCAGTTCGCCCCCGTTATGCACCCAGATGTGGTACTCGAGGTCCGAGGTACAGTCCATCATTATGTTGGAGGCGTCCCACGTCGTGTTCCCGCTGATGTTGATGTTCTGGGCATAGACGGTATTCTTGCTGTCGCCCACGACCCATGTCCCGCCGGACGAGACAAGCACGTCGCCAACATACAGCGTCGTGTCGATCAACGTCAAGGTCCCGGATGAGACATCGAGGTCTCCCGCTACCGTGACCACGGAGTTCATGAATGTCACGTCGGACCCGTCGTCGATGGTGAGGTCGTCGACCTCGCCGACGAAGCCATCGAAGGTCTCGTCCCCATCGATGTCGATCACGAGGCTGCTGGATACGTTGCCGACCATCTCGTCGTAGAAGGGATTGAAGGTCACGTCGTGGGATATCGGTGAGCCCGATCCAGGACCGGAGCCGCTCGGACCGTCGGAGGCGCCCCACCAGTTCATGGTGGCGTCGAGGGACCCACCCATGAAGTTGCTGACACCGCCCATGCCGTATGCACCGGCGACGTCGATGTTGTTGTAGTTCACCAGGTTGCCGGTACCGAGGTTCGCTGAGGTGAAGGTGCCGTTCGGATAGCCGATGCCGACGCCGTAGGAGTTCGTGTCGTCCACCTCGTTGTTCGTGAACTCGAAGTCGGTCAGGACCCCGGAGGGCGTGTCGTTCCCCCAGAAGTAGACAACTCCGTCAGTGCCTGTGAACGTGTTGTCGTCGAAGTAGACGCCGCTGATATCGTTATCCTCCAGCAGGATAGGTATTGAAGCACGGATGATGGAGTTCCCGGTGAAGTTCATCGTGGATATGCCGACGCCCAGACCAGGGGTGCCGAACGTGCCGCCCGTCTTGAAGGGGTTCGCGGCCTTCGAACTCGGTCCCCAGAACTCGCAGTCCGTTATGGCGACGTTGATCAAGGTGTTCGATGAACCGACATCGCCGCCGAGATGGATGCCCGCATATCCCTCGAGGACGAAGATGCAGTTGGACCAGCCAAGGCCGTCGAGGTTGCCGCTGGAAGCGTCCACAACGAACGTGTAGTCGCTCGGTGTCGGGTTGGTGAAGTTGATCGAATCGAAATAGACGTCCTCCACGGATATGTCATGGTCCCCTGCAACGACCGTCCCGGAGCCGTTCCCGACGAACGTGAGAGCCTTGGAGATGCTCAGGTCCTCGGTATAGGTACCGGCATAGATCTCGATCGTGTCGGTGCTGTTCACGCCAGATATCGCTGCTCCGATCGTGGAGTAATGCCGCCAGGTCCCATTGTCGTCATCGACGACATAGGTGGCGCCGCTGGAATTCTGCGGTATCGCCACAATAAGGAATGCAGCGAGGGCCATTACCGCCATCAGAACACATACGCTCAGTTGTCTATTCACTTTCAACACGTGTGAACCCCCAATGCCCAGAAAGAAACGTTCGCCTTAATAAACCTTCTATTACAGATGTTACACTGGGTATTGATCTGTCGCGCCGGTCTCAACACTTTCCGCTCAATGTCTGCGCCTTCGCCTGTCGATCCTCAGGAACGTGACCACTGCCAGCAGACCGATGAGAACGACCGGCCCAACGGCGAACTCCGGGATCTCGGTCGTGGTCTGGGTCTCGACGTCCTGCCTCTGGCTGATGCCGTCATCCAGTATGAACGTCCTATCGGTGTAGTTGTGGCCAGAACCCCCGCCAGTGGCGTTGTGGGCAGACCCATTCGCGTCGCTCCACGGTGTCCCGTCGACCTTCACCTTGAACGTGTCGTTGACCGACCATTCACCGTCCGGTATCGTCACCGAGTAGTATCCCGATCCGTCGAGGCCGTTCGGGTCCTCGTAGGTGGTGTTCGTCCCATTGTGGTTCACCACGATCGCTGCCCAGGTACCGTTGTATCCCGAGGCCGCGTCGTGGTCCGACTTGTAGACCTGGCCCCACACGGCCTTCATGGCTGCGTTCCCTCCGCCCGCCACGATAAGGAGAACGACGATGCATATCACTGCCTGGACCGATGCGGTCCGCGCCATCCTCACCTTGATTTCTGTTCCCATGCCATCACACCTCCTAAGTATTGAAGTACCAGTATATTCCACCTCCGCCAGAGATCGCGGCCATGTAGCCGACCCCTGGCTCGAGGTCCCAGTCCGTCGCTCCCTCCGGCATGCCGGTGGCGTGGAACTCCCACGTGTCGGAAGCGGTGAGGTATCGTGAGATACCGTCACAGTCGTCCATCTCGTCACAGTACCAGTCCGCGGTTCGGTTCGTCGCCGGGACTGCCGGGAGTGCTATCGGGTTCCACAGGCCACCCACAGCACCGGTCAGGTCCATCCGGAACCTTCCGCGGACCGGTGTGGTGTCTCCGATCCTGCCTTCACTGTCGACTGCGACGATCATGTAGAATATCTCGGGGAGGTCCGGAAGGGATGGATCGGTGTAATGGTTCCGCGTCGTATTGATGTCATCGTCGAACTCCCTGATCCACCCTTTCACGATATCGAACTGACCCCTTGACTCGCTCCTGTAGATGCGGTAGGACGCTGCTCCAGGAACGTCGTCCCATGAGAGGTTGACGCTGCTCGAATTGCTCTGGTCCACTGTCACTGTGAAGTTGCCAGGAGCCTCGAGACCCTCGTGTGAAGGATTCGTCCAGGCAGCGCTTATCCCCGTGAAGGTGAAGGTCGAGTCCGCTGAAAGGGCTGCCATGTACGCCTCTCCCGGGACCATCGTCCAGTCAGTGGCGCCCTTGGGCATCGCGGTGGCATGGTATTCCCAGGTCTGGTTAGGAACGAGGTAACGGCTGATCCCCTGGCAGTTGGGGATCCAGTCGCAGTAGTCGTCCGCGGTGAAGGTCATGGTGGTCTCGTACGGTATCGAGAACGACTGCCAGTACGCGCCGGAACCCCCGCCGCCTCCGAAGGTCTTGGACAGCTTCGCAGCGACCTGCGAGTTCTGTCCGGGAACATCAGTCGTCCCGTTGATCCCTCGGACGGTGTAATACCGCATTTGGGCATAGTTGCCGTGCTTCTCGTCATTGACCCCCACGTCCACGAAGGAGGTGGTGTTGACAGTGGCGACCGGGAAGGAGAAGTCCCAGACCTCCGGGTCGGACGTCAAGTAGACCTCGTATGCGTCGGCGTAGGGTGCAGGTGTCCATTCTATCCTGATATCGGCCTCTCCCATACCGGCCGTGGAGACCACCGTGATGTACGGGGACGTGATGTTCAGGGCGGTCACCGTGACCTGGTGGACATCGTTGTACGGGTCGTCGTCAAAACCGGTCGCATTCAACCACGCAGTGATGCGGTATACGCCTCCACCGCTTCCGCCACCAGCGTCGGAGGTGAGGTCGATGTCGAAGGTTACATCGGCCGTTGTGCTGGCCAGTGTTCCCTCCGCAGGCTCGGGGTCGATGTAGAAAGGACCGTCGCTCTGGGTCTCGATCTCTACGAAGGTGAGTCCGCCGATGGAAAAATCGTCGATGAAGACCGGTTTGGACTCACCGCCCTCCCATACTAACGCGAGTTGCACGTCCTCGCTATCGCTGTAATCCGACAGGTCCACCTTCACTGGCTCGGCGAACCCGGTGTGGCTCGTCCAGTCCGACGGTGTGATGGTGAGTTCCGGTTCCCCGGTGAATCCGTCCGGGAGTCCTCCTGCCGAATCGGATACGAACACGTACAGCGAGTTCGAGAAGGTATCGTTGTCAGCATCGAAGTAGAAGACGGCCTGTGGATCGTCGTAGTCGATCAGCGTGTAGTAATCCGTGATGAGCCACTCCTCCATCCACTCGCCTGGCTCCCCTGCGGAGACGCCGAAGGAGTAGTTGCCGGTCCGGGCGTTCGCCTTCTCGCCCCACGTCTCACCGCTGGTGTTTGTGCCACGATTGTGGACCGACCAAAAGAGGGGTGTTCCGGACTCGAAACCGACGGTCGATATGTCCTCCTTTTCATAGTGATCCAGCCTGCAGAAGACATCATGCTGTCCGTCGTGGTCGCCGTCATTCGTGATCGTGAAATCCACCTTGTCGGTGAACGGTGATATGAGGGAACCATCGGTCATCGGGTGGTTCGGTCCGGGCTCGATCTTCCAGTCGTCGAACGGAACGATCCTGTCGTCCAGCCAATCGGGTAGATTGACGAATCCGGTGCTCAGGCCGGGGATGGCGACAGGACTCCTATCAGGTCTCTCGCCGTCGTTCCTGGTCGTCGGCTCGGATGTGTAGGCAGTATATCGAAGCGTATCCGGCTCGATTTCGTCATCGAAGGAATGACGGAGTTCGTCGATCTCCTCGAGGTCTCCATCCGTGGCGCGACCGTCGTCGGTGCCTGCGATCTTCTCGAAGGGTGTGTTGTCCTGAACGAACGCTGGTTTTCCGTCCTCGTACGTATAGAAGGGGGCCTCTTCCGGTTCGTCGTCCACAGCCTCTGGTCCGTCCGGTGTCACAGGAGTCGTCGGACCCCAATGGTCTCCGGGCAATCCTGGCAGGGGAACTGGACGTTCAGGTGTCGGAACAGGCAGTTGGCCCGGTGTGGGCGTCGGGGTCGGCGTGGGTGTCGGCGTCGGTGTTGGAGTGGGCGTAGGTGTGGGTGTCGGTGTCGGGGTCGGTGTCGGACGTGGCTGTGGAACTGGATACGGACCTCCAGGGGGCTTCGGCCTCGGTCCGGTGACCTTGACAGGCCCCCAGGGTCCGATGACCGTCCCTGGTGTACCAGACGGGATCTCGTAGATCATCTGGCCCGCGATGGGTACGGATTGAATGAACGTGCTGCTCACCTGTTGGTCGTTGACCCAGTACATGATGTCGAAATCAAGCGAGACACCGACCGAATTGAGGGCGTTCATCAGATCGTCGATCGCGTTCTCGTAGTTCTGGGTCGATTCGGCCCCGGCAGCGAAACTGGCTCCACTACCGACCAATCCCAGAACATCGCCAACGACCGGAATGAAGCCGACCGCAGTGGCGCCGGCGGAGGTCCATGTCGCCACGGTTCCCGCCGTCCTGGCATCATCGAGAGAGTCCTGCGCCCTGCCTATGAGCTCCTCGTCCTTCTCGATCGTCGCAGTGATCCCGATCCATATGATGATCGTCCGATGCCATTTCTCGCGGTACTTGACATCGGACATGTACTGGTACCATTTGCCGTCTATGTTGTGCGGCCATGATCGCCGGGTGGTCTCGTCTATCCAGAAGTCCATCTCGATCTTGATGACGATCTCCAGGTCGTAGGGTTCCGTGGAGGTGACGCCGTTCCGCTCCTGGGCGTTGGTGGTCGTCCACGTGACGACCGGGGTAGACGGCGCGGGCGTCCTGTCGAGACCGAGGGGATCGATGAACGTGGTCGGATTGTTGCCCGCGTAGGTGTACCGATCGACGGCCATCGGATCGAACGATGTGATGGGATCGACCGTGGTGAACCGGCCAATATCGTTGTCGCACCAACGAGCCCTGTGATGGGTAAGGTTCGTCGTGTTGTCGCGTATACGGCCAGTGAACCCGTTCCACACCGGCATCGAGCCAGTCACAGACGAGTTGCCGAACGCGCTGTAAGTTACACGTCCGACGACCGTGCCAGAGGGTCCCGTCGCTGCGACGATGGAGCCGATGTTGTCGGAGTAAAGTCGATGAGTGTCACTGCCGATGTCCTCTGCCTCGAGGAGTTCGTCGACTCGGGTACCGTAGACGTTCCTGGTCAAAGGGGTACCCGAGCCGTCGTAGACCATCGATATGTCGTATCCAACGGGGAAGAAGAACAGCCATTCGGTACCCTCCGTCCTGAGTATGGGCGCTCCGGTACCGGACCAACTGTATCCTACATCGTGACCGTCCGGCATCGTCACGTTCACTTTCCGGTTCTCGTGGTCGTAATAATACGTCGTCGTGTCCGAGCCTTCCTCCTTTTCGATGAGGTTCCCGGCTCCGTCGTATCGATACGAGGCGATCCCGGTAGACACGAGACGCCCACCTGAGTCGTAAGAGTAATTTGTGATCCACCCGTCCTGGGACCTGGTGACCCGGTCACCTGCGAGGTTGTAGGTGAAGGCTTCCCATGAGGAGTCCGGATAGGTCGCGTTCACCACGCGATACACCGCGTCGTACTCGTACTCCGTGACGTCGTCGTTCTCGTCCGTCACATTGAGCACGTTCCCCACGAGATCGTATCCCATCAGTCGCCGTACGATCGGAGTTCCGTTCGTCCACTCGGCGGTTATGTTGATCGTCCGGCCCATGACGTCATAGGAGTAGAATGTGGATATTCCGCCCGGGCCATCCACACGCGTACGCCTGCCGCCAGCATCGTAAGAGAACTGATATGTTCCTCCCGACGGAGCGGTCAGCTGATCGAGCCTTCCGTTCGCGGTATGGTCGTACGTCGTCGTTCCACCTTCGGAATCGTCCATCGATATCAGACGACCGGAGAGATCGTAGCCGAACATGAAGTATTTCGAGAAGTTCTGATAGTTGATGCCCAGCCAGGTCCTCCTGCCCGCGGCATCGTAATTCTGGAAGACGGACTCACCCTGACCCCCGATGTGTTTGGTCCGCAGGGTGCGGCCCATCGAATCGTAGGTGAACCGAACGCCAGAGCCGTCGTCGTAGTCGATCGCTGAACACCTGTCGTTGAGATCGTAGGTGTAGTTCGTCACACGGCCTTCCCCGTCCTCCCGCTGGACGAGATGTCCGGCAGCATCGTAACCGTAGTTCGTCCTGTTGCCAGATGGCTCATCTATCGTCGAGACGAGTCCTCGAACGTCATATCCGAACGTCGTGCTCCGGTTCATCGCGTCGGTGCGGACGGTCACGAGAGGGGTTCCCCGATCGTAGGTGTAGGTGACGATCCCTCCGTTAGCATCCGTCGTGGAGACGAGCCGGTCCAGCTCGTCGACCGAAAAGATCGAGTATCCGCCCTGGGGGTCGTCCACCCTGAGCAGGTTCCCGTTCGCATCGTACGTGAAGTTGGTCGACGATCCGTCCGGCATGATCAGGTTCGTGATCTGGCCTATCGAATTTCTTTCGTACTCTATCGACCTTCCGAGGGAGTCCCTCACCTCGATGACCTGGCCGAGGGGATCCCTGACGGTCAGGGTCCGGTTCGCGTCCGCATCCGTCTCGATCACTGTGCGGTTGGCGTCGTCGTACGTCCAGGTCGTCGAATGGCCGTGCGGATCGGTCTCCGATGTCCTGCGGCCCATCGCATCATAGGTGTAGGTATGCAATGCGGAGACCTGATCTAGGGCCCTGGTCATCCTCCCGAGGGCATCGTACCAGAAGCGAACGCTTGTGGAATCCGAATATGTGATCGCCCTAAGGTCGCCGACGGCATTGTACCGGAAATGAGTGGTGTTTCCACCGGGGTCGGTAACAGAGGTCCGCCGCCCCGCATCGTCATAGGAATGGGTCGTCGTCAGGTTCATCGGATCCGTCACCAGTACCGGGAAGCCGGCCTTGTTGTAGGTGTAGTTCGTGTAACCGTCCAAGGGATCGCGAACGGAGATGACCCGGTCCATGCTGTCGTAGGTATAATGGACCCTCGACCCACGTGTGTCCCTGACCAATACGGTGTTCCCGGCAGCATCGTAGCGATACCGGGTGTAATTGCCGAGAGGATCGGTGATCTCTGTGATCCTGTCTAGCCTGTCATACACGTATTCCCAATCGTTCCCGTTCGGGTCGGTGAACGTCAGCACGTTGTCGTTACCGTCGTAGGTGTAGCGGACCGAATGGTTCAGTGCGTTCCGGACCCTGGTCAGGCGACCTGAATCGTCGTAAAGATACTGGACCCACCCTCCGAGTGGGTCGGTCGCCCGGGATATCCTTCCATACGCTGTGTAGTTGTATCGCGAGGACCTTCCGTTGTCATCGGTTATCTTGACCGCTCTGCCTAGCTCATCGTAGACCGTGCTGGTGGTCCGTCCAAGCGTATCCTTCAGGGTGAGTATGTTCCCGCCAGCATCGTAGATGAACCGGGTCTGGCCGCCCAGGGCGTCAGTGATGAGAACGGGCCTTCCGAGCGGGTCGTACTGGTATCTGGTGACTGCACCCCTTGCATCGGTGTACCTGATCAACCTGCCGATGCGGTCGTACCGCATCCGCTCCTCGTTGCCGAGCTTGTCGGTGACCTTTACCAGGTTGCCGAGATCGTCGTATTCGGTCCGGTGTGTCGTGTTGTCAGGTCCCGTCCTCGACCTCACGTTGCCGTACTGGTCGTAGACCACCGTGGTGGTCCCCATGTCCGGGTCCGTGACGCTGGCTGGACCGTCTTCCGAGGCTGCATCGAAGGTGTGGACACCGCCTCTGACGTCGACCCTCTTGACCATCCGTCCCTCGGCGTCGTATGTGAACCGCGTGGTGTTCCCCATGGCATCCGTGGTCCTGACGGGACGGTCCAGCATGTCGTACTCGATCAGCGTTGATCCACCGTTCGGGTCGGTCTGATTGACCAGTCGGTTGGCATTGTCATATTCGTAAAGGTTGGAATTATCGAGTGGATCGGTCCTGTTCGTTACCTGGCCGATCGAGTTGCGCGTGAAGACCGACGTTCCCAGTCCAGGGGGGGTGACGCTCGTCACGAACCCGTCGGCGTCGAGACCCCAATAGGTGTGGTTCATACGCGCGTCGGTCGTCCTGTTCATGTTCCAGCTGCCGTCATAACCGTACTCGGTGGTTGACCCGCGCCAGTCGGTCGTGTTGACGATCACCGCGAGGAACAAGGTATCGTTGTGCATGACGGTCCAATTGTTGTATGTGGTGTTCCCCATGGGATCGGTCTCCTCGATGAGGAGCCCGTTGTCATCGTAGACATATGTCCATAGATCGCCCATCTCGTTCTCGTACGAGGTCAGGAGACCGTTCGTATACGAATTCGTCATGACATGGCCGGCAGGGTTCGTGCGGTTCGTCCACCGTCCATCCTCGTCGAGCTCGATCGATATCAAGGCTCCTCCCCTCGTATATGACGTAGTCCCGTTCGAGTATCCCACGGTCATGGCGGTGAATAGGTTCCATGCGGTGGTGTTGGTCCTGTTGTAGACGCCCTTGCGCACCTTGTTGACCATATAGCCCTCGTCATCCCCCGTCTCGACCCGGTAATCGAAGAGGATTATCTCGTCCTCACGGTTCACGACCGATGTCAAGGTGTGTGTGGAGTCATGACTGTAACCGTACAGTGTGGTGTTCCCGGTAGCATCCGACCAATCGGTCAGGTTGCCATCCGAGTAGTTGTACCACACCTTCCGGTCGAGTCCCGACTCCGTGACCGAAGTGATATGATCGCCGGTCCAATCGAACGTCAGGTCGATCCCGGTGTCGTCCATCACCGAGGTGAGACGGCTTCCAGTGTATGTGAGGGTCAGCATGTTCCCGTTCCTATCGGTCTCGTTCATGAAGACCCCGGTATCATTGAATGCGAATACACGGCCGTCGAGGGACCGCAACCTGTAGGACCCATCCTGTTCGATGGTCAGGTTGACATGTTTGGCCTCGGGCGGGGTGAAATCATCTCCGATCCTGGCGAGCTCGTGGATCGAGCCGTCCCCCTCGAAGAGAAGTGCCCTGGTCGAATTCACCTCCAGGGCCATGCCGTAGTTGTGGGTCCATCCGTGGCCGAACGGCGAGTCACGCTCCCTCAGGTACGAATTGTAGGTCCTGACGACCTCCAGGGTATACGCCTTCCCTAGCACTGCTATGTCCGTCGACTGGAGGAAGAGATTACCGTTGGCGGCGTTGATCATGTCCCCTATCATGTAGAAGGAAGGCTCCGACCCGGTCGTCCCGGTCACGTTCGACAGGTCAGGATATCCATCATGATATGTCAGGTCCCCGACCGCCACCGGCCCGCTCGAACGGGTCGAGACCGGCATGTAGGAGACCATTCCGAACGATATCTGACCGAAGAAGAGCGCCGCTACGAATAGGGCGCTGAATTTCCAATGATGTCGCATCTCATCACCTCTGCACGGTCATAGCAATGGAATTGGTCCTGTTGTCGCATTGCCGACCGTTCCCCGTTAAAGTAAGCGATGCGTCACGATAAAGACCTTTGGGTAGATTGCTGGCTCATCGAGCCAGCTGGAGATACGTATCGGCATCAACCTCTTCGTCATCGGGGATGTCAGCTGTCGTTCCGGGATCTTCGGGTGACACGCGTTGATGACATCCATCGGACGTCATCGAGCGCATTCGCTAGGAAGGAATGATCCAACTGTGGTTCACGTCTCTGCCACTGGTCCGCTGTCAGGACCTTCCGGCGGTCTGATCCCGTCGTCCGGGAGATCCTCCTCCGGCTCCTCGTCCTCCGGCCCGTCGATGGGGGGTTCCTCGAACCTGTCCGTATGTGGCGAGCGCTCGCCCGGTTTCCGGTGGCTCAGCGGATTGATGGTCTTGAGGATGTCCATCGGCACGTCGATGGCGAGGCGCATCATGACCTTGCTCCGCATCCCTGCGGCGCCGACGGTCCCCATGAACAGGTTGGCGAACAGCCCCTTGAGCTGCTTGTCGTCGGAGGCCATCTTGATGAGCATGGTGCCGTGGTTCGCGACATCGCGGGCGTAGCTCTTCATGGCCCTCAGGTCCGCGCCGAAGGTGGACTCCCACATCTCCTGGTACGGAGCCAGTGCGCTCGCGTTCGGGCTTCCCTTGGCCAGTGCCTCCTCGATGCTGAGGGCGGCCATGCGGCCCGACTCCATCGCGTAGTATATGCCCTCGCCGGTGAGCGGCGAGACTAGCCTCGCCGCGTCACCGACAATTATCATCCTGTGATCGTAAGTGACGTCCACCGGACCTGCCGATGGGAGGGGTGCACCGAGGTACTTGTCGACCGTGTACTCCTCGGGCATCAGGTCGACCGAGTAGAGGTGGTCGACGTATGTCTGCAGCTTCTCCTTCGGGTTGACCCGAATACCCGGCTTCGGCCAGACTCCGATGTTGAGCATCTCCCGCTTGGGGAAGACCCAGGCATAGACCGAGTCGTCGAAGCCGTGGTGGAAGTAGGACATGTAATCGGGATATGTCTCCTCGACGTAGGACTGCTCGACCGGGTACTCGAACACAGGTGAGATCGACATGTCCGACATGTCGTCCGGCTTCCCGCCGGAACGGCGTATGTACCTCGCGACCGGGTCCATGGCGCCTCCGGCGCCGATGACGACCTTCGCGTGCAGGTCGCCCTCCCTGGTGTGGACCTTCACACCGTCCATCTCGAGCTTGACGTCGAGGACCATGTTGTCCGCACCCTGCTCCAGCCGTGCGCCGGACTCCAGGGCGAACTGGACGAGCTGGTGGTCGAAGTCGCGCCTGCGGACGTTGTAGAACATCACGTCGTCGGTGTGGTACTCCACGCAATACTTGAGGGTGCGATCGTAGGACTTGTGGGCCTTGCACTCCCCGAGGTGGTTGTCGTTGATGAAATCGCTCATGTAGTCGAACCTGTGGATGTGGCGGACGACCCCGCCCCCGCAGGCCTTGTCCCTGGGAAGCTTGTCCTTCTCCAGAATGAGCACATCGAGTCCCTTCTCTGCTAGGAACTTGGCTGCTGTGCTGCCGGCCGGACCGGCGCCGATCACGATAACGTCCGAGTCCATGAGGATTAGCAAGTTAGGTTTGAGATGTATAAAAAGATAATGTATGCCATTGTACAGCCGGGCCATCCTTCCCATGATGATATGATACCTGGGGCGGGCGGGAAGCACACCGAGGGGACGTGTGCGGGAATCCCCAGTACAGATAATACTATAATGGCAGACAGACGTTAAGGTGCCGTGAAGATTCTCTACGGCATCTGCACATGGGGACTCGGCCACGCATCACGTTCATTGCCTGTCATCCGGCAGTTGACAGAGGAGGGACACGAGGTCCACGTCGTCACCTCCGGCAGGGCGCTCTCCATGATGAAGCGGGAGACCGAAGTCAAGGTCCACGACCTTCCGGACTACCCGTCCCCGTACACGGGAAGCAAGATGACGTTCTACGCGAAGTTCCTGACATCCCTTCCCGGACTTTTCAAGGGCATCAAGGCCGAGCACGAGGCCGTGGAGAGGATGCACCGCAGGATCAAGTTCGACAGGGTCATCTCGGACAACAGGTACGGCGTCTACCTGGAGCGGAAGCCGTCATATCTCATGACGCACCAGATGCGCTTCCTCGCACCGAAGAACATCAAGACCTTCGAGAGGAAGAGCGAGAAGTTCGTCGCCGACTTCTCGGACAAGTTCGAGAGATATCTGATACCGGACGAGGACGAGCGAAATCTCACTGGGATACTGTCCCACGACCTCGACCTCGTACCCAGGAAGAAGATCGAGTACGTAGGGATCCTCACGGACTTCCGGCCGGTGGAAACGGAGCAGGACATCGATGTATTCATCTCGGTCTCCGGTCCGGAGCCCCAGAGGACGAAGTTCGAGAAGCTGGCAATGGCGCAGACCGGGAAGCTGAAGGACAAGAAGATCGTGGTCAGCCGGGGCGTCTCCGATTCGAAGGCCAAGGTCCGCACGGTCAAGGGCGTCGAGGTCCACGACTATATGTCCGCCAGCAGGAGGGCCGAATACCTCTCCCGTTCGTACATCGTCCTTACCAGGTCGGGCTACTCGACGCTCATGGACCTGGCAGCGATGGGAAGGAAGGCGATACTTGTGCCGACCCCCGGACAGACGGAGCAGGAGTACCTTGCACGGAAGCACTTCGGCGAGAGGCACTGGGCGCACCAGGACCAGAAGAAGATCGATCTCCGGAGAGGGTATGACAAGGCGCACGCGCTGATCCCCCCGAAGATGGACGCCGAGGGATCGGTGAAGAGGGTGCTCGAGGCAGCGGGCATCTGACCAAATCGATTATATGGGGACATGGGCATTCCGACACGAGGAGCCATGGCGCGACGAATCGTTATCATCGGACACGGCCCGGCGGGCATGACCGCCGCGGGCTACGCTTCCCTCACCGACAGGGAGGCGGACATCACGGTCATCAACTCTGGAGGACACGACATCTACCACCCCTGCTCCCTCCCCTTCGCCATCGGAGGGAACCTGGAACTCGCCAACGTCGTGGAGCAGGCCAGGTACAGGAAGGTCAAGCTCCTCAACGGGACGACGGTGACCGACATCGATCCCGACCGGAGGACGGTGGGCGCGGTCGGCCAGGATGGCGAACTCACGTTCAATTATGATTCATTGCTCATCGCAACAGGCACACGGCCCATGGTCCCGCCAGTCGACGGGACCGACCTCGAGAACGTCCACGTCCTCAAGACACCGGAGCACGCCCGGGGGATCATCTCGTCAGCGGAGACTGCCACTAAAGCGGTGGTCGTCGGCGGCAGCGCCATCGGCGTGGAGACCGCGTCGGAACTTGCCGGACGTGGGATCGAGACGGTGCTCGTGGAGATGGCCCCGGAACTCCTCCCGGCCTCGCTGGACCCGGACATCTCGAAGAACGTGGCGGCGGCACTCGAGGAGGAGGGCGTCAGGATCGTTACGGACGCCATGCTCGAGAGGATCGTCGGCGACGGTCATGTCACGGGCGTACTGGCCGGCAACGAGGAGATCGGCGCCAACCTGGTGGTGCTCGCGACCGGAGTGGTCCCCGAGATAGGGCTCGCCCGGTCGATAGGCTGCGACATCGGCGAGCACGGCGGTATCCTCGTGAGCAATCTGATGACGACGACGGTGAGCGGCGTCTACGCCGCCGGGGACTGCGTCGACACCATCGACCTCGTCAGCGAGAAGCCCTCGCCGATGCGGCTCGCAGGGGTGGCCACACGCCAGGGGAGGGTAGCAGGGGTGAACATGGCCGGAGGAAAGGCGTCGTTCCCAGGAGCACTGGGTTCCTGGGTGGTCGCGACCCACACATTCCATGCGGGCGGGGCAGCATTGACCGACGGCAGGGCGGCCAAGGACGGATTCGAGACCATCTCGGTCAAGATGCAGTCACACCTCAGGCCCCATTACATATCTGACGACAGGATCACCATCAAACTTACGGCTCTCTCGGACACCGGACGGATCGTCGGCGGTCAGGTCTTCGGACCCCACGGGGTATCGGAGACGGTCAACTACATCGCACTCGCGGTGACCTCGGGACTGACAGCATACGATCTGGCCACCACGGACTGGTGCTACGCGCCCCTCGCAAGCGAGTGCGTCAATCCGATGGCCAGCGCGGCAGACGCCCTGATAAGACGGCTCTCAAGGGGGCGGTGACCTGGCGAAGCGACGCAAGATGTACAGGGAGGAGGCCGAGGAGGCCCCGAAGGAGAAGGCCAAGGGCAGGTCGAAGGCGCGCCGGCCCATGAAGACGAGTTCACCCAACACTTTCATGGTCATAGCGGCGGTCCTCGTCATCGCTGCATTGGTCTCCCTCGCCGCGTACTCACTTCTGACGACGGATGATGAGGACGAGCCCTACGACAACCTCGAGTTCTCGGGGGAGAAGGCCTACGAGCACGTGGAATGGCAGTGCGACGCCGGGTTCAGGACCCCGAACACCTCGGCCCAGCGGGCCGTCGCCCAGGAGATCAAGGACACGATGAAGGGGTACGGGTACCGGACGAGGTACCAGAACTTCACTGGATGGTACGGCGACTGGGACGGAACCCCGTTCTCCAACGTCATCGCCTGGAAGGAGAGCAGGGATACCGGCGACCCGACGATCCTGCTCATCGCCCACTACGACACGAGGCCATATTCGGACAGGAACGCAAAGCAGCCTCCCGGCAAGAGGCCGACGGACCACGAGGACTACTACAAGCCCATCGTCGGGGCCAACGACGGAGCCTCGGGGGTGGCGGTGCTCCTGGAACTCGGAAGGGTCCTGAAGGACGAGGACCTCCCGTTCACGATCAAGTTCCTCTTCACGGATGGAGAGGACTCAGGACCCGCTGCAAGCAGCATGTTCTACGGGAGCCGTTACTACGCCGAGAACCTCGATCCGCTCGAGGTCGAGGAGATCGCGCACGTCATCGTCGTGGACATGGTCGGCGACGCCGAACTTCGTATCCCCCGCGAGCTGTACTCCATGGAGAGCGACGAGGAGTTGATGGACATCATCTGGTCCAATGCTGAGAAGCTCGGTGTGAAGCAGTTCGTCGACGAGGACGGCCAGTACATCGGGGACGACCACAACCCGTTCATAGACCGGGGCATCCCCGCCATTGACCTCATCGACTTCCAGTACCCGGACGAGACCGAGAACTACTGGCACACCCAGGAGGACACCCCAGACAAGGTCTCGGGGAAGAGCCTCGAAGCCGTCGGCCGCGTGCTGGAGTACACCCTGAAACGACTGAAGCCGTGATCATCGGTCCTTTCGGGTTACGTTCTAATATCCATAGTCCCATTACAGATACGGTGACCGGCACGTTCGGAAAGGACGACGAGGGCGTAGGCGACAGGTTCCACAGGGAGACCAGGTACTCCAGGGACGGGGTCTCCGGGACCAAGGAGCGCTCCATCAGGAGGCCCGCTCAATACAAGCAGTATCCCGAGGCCCGGAAGGTGGAGCTCCCGGAGCCGAACAGGTGGGGGACACTATCGATGGACGTGGTCCTTCGGGATCGGAGGAGCGTCCGCCACTACGAGAACAGGTCCCTAGCGCTCGACGACCTGTCCTTCCTGCTCTGGTCATCGACCGGGCTCCGTGTTTCCGCGAGGGTCGAAAGGCTGCGGACGGCTCCATCGGCCGGCGCACTGTATCCCATCGAGACATACATCGTCGTGAACAACGTCGACGGCGTCGAACAGGGGGTCTATCACTACAACATCAAGGGCCACCACCTCGAGGAGGTAAGGTCCGGGTCGGTGGGCGGAGAGGCTGCCCAGGCAGCGCTCGGCCAGATGATGGCAGCAGAGGCTCCAGCCACGATCGTATGGACGGCCATTTTCGCGCG
Organism: Thermoplasmatota archaeon; assembly: GCA_028279595.1. Taxonomy (GTDB): domain Archaea; phylum Thermoplasmatota; class JAKEGO01; order JAKEGO01; family JAKEGO01; genus JANQNK01. Next base: position 176,240 of record JANQNK010000020.1, on the reverse strand, counting down.
GACGCTGTTCAAGTACGGCCAGAGAGGTTACAGGTACGTCTACATGGATGTGGGCCATATCGCGGAGAACCTCGCCCTGGCGGCCGTTGCCATCAACCTGGCGACATGCCAGATCGGCGCGCTCTTCGACGGCGAGTCGAACCACCTTGTGGGTGTGGACGGCGAGGAGGAGGCCGTCATCTACATGAGCTCGGTGGGCCACCCGAAGCTCTGAAGGGCAAGGATTATTAACCGTATGACGGTTCCCGGAAAGGGGGGATCCGAATGAAGTTGTGGAGCGAGGACTTTCAGCACGAAGGCATGATACCCAGGTTGTTCTCCTGTGACGGCGAGGACGTTTCGCCACATCTCGCATGGGACGCGGTCCCCGGGGACACGGCGAGCTTCGCCGTGATCGTGGACGATCCGGACGCACCCATGGGCACATGGGTCCACTGGCTCCTTTGCGACATATCCTCCGAGGCGAGGGAGATCCCGCGAGGGGTGGTGCCAGAGGGTTCACGCCAGGTCACGAACGACTTCGGCAAGGAGAACTACGGCGGACCATGCCCGCCGACAGGGACACACCGTTACTTCTTCAAACTGTACGCGCTCAGGGTGGAGATACTGCCGACGATCACTGCGAGGAACTTCTACCAGCTCGTCGAGCAGAACAAGATCGGCGAGGCTGTCCTGATGGGAACGTACTCCCGAAGATAGGTTCGGCCCAATTTATTAATAATCCCGGGCCGGTCCCATAACGGGGTGAGCCATTGGATTTCAGCAGGTCAGGGGCAGAGGTCGAGTTCATCGAGCATGTCAAGAGGGTCATAGAGGAGCGTCTACGACCAGAGCATCCGTCCTGGAAGGCGGACATGACCACTCCGCACGAATTGTGGAAGATCCTCGGCTCGGAGGGACTTCTCGGGTTCAGGCACACGGAAGATGGCGACGTCCGGATACCATGGCAGATGAACATTCACACTTACAGGGAGCTAGCACAGCTGTCCGGCGGTCTGGCGATCGCCGCATTCGCCCACTCCCAGCTCGGTGTCCAGGCGTTCCATTTCTTCGGGACCCCTGAACAGCAGAAGAGGTACATGGTGCCCGGGATGGACGGTGACGCCGTCATCGCCTTCGCGAACACCGAACCGGGGGCAGGTTCCGACGCTTCGGCGCTGACCACGACAGCCGAGCGGGACGGTGATGAGTGGGTGATCAACGGGACGAAGGCCTACATCACGAACGGAGACCTGTCCGACCACGTGGTGTTCACCGCGGTGACGGACCCCGGAGCCGCCAGGGCGCATCGAGGCATCTCGCAGTTCGCGGTCGACGGCGATGCCGACGGCCTGACGAGGATGAGGATGCAGAAGTACGGATGGAAGGAATCCCATCTCTCCACTCTCAGGTTCGAGGACGTCAGGATACCGGCCGAGAATATGATAGGCGAACCGGAACGCGGGTTCTACCAGACTATGGACATCTTCAATTCCAGCAGGATAGGGATAGCAGCGCTTGCTCTCGGGACCGCCCTGGGATCGTACAGGATGGCATACGACCACGTACGCAGGAGGAAGGCATTCGGGAAGACGCTGTTCGAGCACGAGTCCAAGAGGGTTGAGTTCGCGGACAACCTGGCCAGACTCGAGGCGGGATGGCTTCTTGTCGAGAAGGCCGCGTGGCTCAGCGATACTGGCCGGGAGTCCCGGGCCAACGCTTCCATGGCCAAACTCTTCAACACGGAGGAGGGAATGGGGATCACCCAGTGGGCGACGGAGGCCTTTGGAGCACGGGGTGTAATGGCGACCCATCCGGTGGCCGAGTATCCTCATGACGCCAAGGCCGCACTGTTGGGAGAGGGCGCTCCCGAGGTGCAGAAGAAGATCATCGCCGAGAACATCGACAGCGTTCTCGATGAGATGTAGACATCGCTTGTAGGTCGATCCCAGGTCCAACGGGAACCTTCGTACTCGATACGCGTTGCTGACAGGCCGAGACGTCAGTGAGCGCGTGAATGGAACGTCAATGAACGTTCCCCTTTCCCCGTCAACGGTAAGATTTATTACAGAGACCTCTCTACTCCCATCCGACCGCACTCAACGGGGGTATGCAAATGAACTACGACGAAGCATTCAGGATGTCCATCGACGAACCGGAACGGTTCTGGGGAGAGGTCGCGGAAGGTCTGGACTGGCACAGGAAGTGGGACCAGGTCTTGGACTTCACCGACCCACCACACTACAGGTGGTTCGTCGGGGGCGAGCTCAACACATGCTACAACGCCCTCGACAGGCATTGCGAGAACGGTCGTGGTGACCAGATCGCGCTCATATATGACAGCCCCGTCACCGGCGGTACGATCGAGAAGTTCACGTACTCCGAGATCAGGCACAGGGTGGCGAGGTTCGCCGGAGCCCTCAGGGACCAGGGAGTGGAGAAGGGCGACACCGTCGTCATATACATGCCGATGATCCCGGAGGCGCTGGTCGCGATGTTCGCCTGCGCTCGTATCGGGGCCATCCACTCGGTCGTCTTCGGAGGGTTCGCCCCGAAGGAGCTGGCCATAAGGATCGACGACGCCAAGCCGAAGGTCATCGTGTCCGCTTCCTGCGGCATCGAGGGAAAGAAGATAATTCCATATCATCCACTTCTCGACCAGGCTATCGACATAGCCGAGTGGAAGCCGGACCACGTCATCATGTACCAGCGCCCGGAAGTGACGTCCGATATGGTCGAGGGCCGGGATCTCGACTGGAACGAGGTCGTCGATGCGGCAGAGCCCGCGGACTGCGTTCCGGTGAAGGCAACGGACCCGCTCTACATCCTTTACACCTCCGGCACGACAGGCATCCCGAAGGGAGTGGTACGGGACAACGGCGGACACGCTGTAGCACTGCTCTGGACCATGAAGCACATATACGGCATCGAGCCCGGCGACATCTGGTGGACCGCATCGGACGTCGGATGGGTCGTCGGCCATTCCTACATCATCTACGCCCCGCTCCTTCTCGGTGCGACCACCGTGATGTACGAGGGGAAGCCGATCGGTACCCCGGACGCGGGAGCCTTCTGGCGCGTCATCTCGGAGCACGGCGTCAAGGTCATGTTCACCGCCCCGACGGCATTCAGGGCCATCAAGAGGGAGGACCCCGAGGGTGAGTTCATGAGTAAGTACGACCTCTCCAAGTTCGAGACCCTCTTCCTCGCAGGCGAGAGGACCGATCCTGACACGTACTTCTGGGCGACGAAGCTCCTCGGTGTCCCTGTCTACGACCACTGGTGGCAGACCGAGACCGCCTGGGCCATCACCGGCAACTTCAGGGACCTCACCACGTTCGAGGTGAAACCGGGATCCGCGACGATGCCGGTTCCTGGCTACGATGTCCACATTCTCGATCCCGACGGCAAGGAGCTGCCGAGGGGCCAGGAAGGGATCATCGGCGTCAAGCTCCCGCTGCCCCCTGGCTGTTTCACAGGCCTCTGGCAGAACGAGAAGCGGTACATCGAATCCTACATGGACCCGTTCCCGGGATACTATTTCACAGGCGACGGCGGTTACATCGACGAGGACGGCTACGTATTCGTCATGGGCCGCGTCGACGACGTGATAAACGTGGCCGGCCACAGGCTGTCCACGGGAGCGATGGAGGAGATCATATCCCACCATCCAGACGTGGCGGAGTGCGCGGTGGTCGGAGCCCACGACAAGCTCAAGGGTCAGGTCCCCATCGGCTTCGTGGTCCTGAAGAAGGGTGCGACGACACCCGAGGAGGAGATCCTGACAGACCTCGTCCAGCGTGTAAGGGGAGAGGTCGGACCCATAGCATGCTTCAAGCAGGCAGCCTTCGTCGACAGGCTCCCGAAGACACGCTCCGGAAAAGTGCTTCGGGGGACGATAAGGAAGATCGCGGACGGTGCGAACTACAGCACCCCCTCGACCATAGACGATCCGACATCGCTCGACGAGATCGAGGACGCGGTCGGGACCATCGGATACGGTAAGGAAGACTGATCTGCCTTACGATGTCTGGCATATGCTGTTATCCCACGGCAAGTCTTAAATACCCGTCACTGGTGTGAGGGCGTCCGAAAGGAGGGTCAGAATGGCTTTCGATCCGATGCTGCTCATCGTCCCGGTGCTTATCTGCGCCGCCCGCATAACGGACGTTACGATCGGGACCCTTCGGATCATATACGTGTCGAAGGGGATGAAGCTGGCATCGGCCTCACTCGGATTCTTCGAGGTCATCATCTGGCTGATAGCCATTGGCCAGATAATCCAGAACCTCACCAACTGGGTGAACTACGTCGCTTACGGCCTCGGTTTCGCCATCGGCAACTACGTCGGGATCCACCTGGAGGAGCGCATCTCCATCGGTTACGTCGTCCTGCGGGTGATAACGAGGCGCACAGCGGTCGAGACGATCGAATATCTCGAGAGCGAGGGCCACAAGTACACCATCATCGATGCTGACAGCGACGAGGGTCCAGTCAACATCATCTACATGCCTCTGAGGCGGAAGGAGGTCAGGGGCATAATCAGGAACGTGAAGAGGAACAATCCGAAGGCAGCGTTCACCGTAGAGGACCTCAGGTCCGTGAGCGGCCAGTTCAAGCCGCACAACAATGTCGGTGTGACCAGACGGCGAAAATACTACAACCGCTACAGGATGCTTCCTCGAACGAAGAAGAAGTAGCCGAATTCCCTTCACACTTTGTGCCACAACCCATAATAACCGCTGAGTGCAATCCATCGATGGTGAAAGGATGGAGATCGAGTTCGAGGTCAATGGGATATTGTGGCTCCTGGCAGCGATCGTTTCGTTGTTGCCGGTGATCATCTTCTTCAGGGCTTACCTGAGTGTGAAGAGCAAACGACTGCTTTACACAGCGCTCGCATTCCTCCTCGTACTGGTCGAGGCCGCCGCACTGGCCGTCCGATTCATCGTGGCCGACTTCAGCGAGGACCCATGGTGGGCATGGATCGCGATGATCCAGATAGCGATAGTCGTTCTGATAACACTCTCCCTTGTGTCCAAGGGGAGCGACTGATGAGCGAAGAGGACATCAGGCTGGAGAACCATCGTACCATATACGACTACATAGAGAGGAATCCAGGGACCCATCTGAGGCGCATATCCCGGGACCTCGATATCCATCTGAGCACCCTCAGGTACCACCTGGACTACCTCGAGGAGAAGGAGCTCATCGTAGGCCGGGAGGAGAAGAACCTCAAGGTGTACTTCGCGGCCGGCAAGCTTTCTGCAGCCAGCAAGAAGGTGGCGCCCTATCTGAGACAGAAGAGATTCCGTGATATTATATTGGACATCATGGCGAATCCGGGGACCACCCACTCGGGGATAGCGGAACGCCTGTCCCTGAAGCATTCGACGCTCTCGAAGTACCTGAAGGTGCTGAGGGAGCAGGGGGTTGTGAGGCAGAAGCGCTCCGGCAGGGAGCATCTCTTCACCGTGATGAACGAGCGCGAGGTCGTCGAGCTCCTCATCCTGTACAAGAGATCGTTCTGGGATGGGTTCGTGGACAATGCACTGGACATCTACTTCGAGCGCTGAACATTTTCCGCTTTGTACTATATTTCACCTTTTGTGTCATAGAGTACTAATACCGTCGTCGAAAAAGTTGTCATCAGCGAAAAAGGTGTGATGAAATGGACAAGAACGAGACGAGGAAGCGGGCGCTGCGAAGGCGCCCTGAGCCCAAATGGAACGAGAAGCCGAAGGTCATGTTCGTGATCGGACTGGTCATCGGTCTTGCGGTCCTCAGCGTCGTGATGGCTGGCAGCATGGACGACGGCCCCTTCGAGGACATCTTCGAGGACGATGAAGAGGACGAGGGCAGCAGGGCGGTATACACAAGGGACTTCGCGATCGCATCCAGGACGTGGAAATCCAACGGCAGCAACGAGTTCTGGATACTCGAGCCTGGATACAGGATGACCCTGGAAGGCACTGATGACGGAGAGGAGCTGAGACTGCAGATAACCATCCTCAACGACACGTACACGGTGGGAGGGATAGAGGCCCGCGTGTACGAAGAGAGGGAATGGCTCGACGGAGAACTGATCGAGGTCTCGAGGAACTGGATGGCGATCGACGTCGAGACGAACAGTGTCTTCTACTTCGGCGAGGCAGTGGACGACTACGAGAACGGCGAGATCGTTTCCCACGAGGGAGAATGGGAGCACGGGGTGGACGGAGCGAAGGCCGGACTCATGATGCCCGGGCTCATAACACTCGGGTCCGCTTACTATCAGGAGGTGGCTCCCGGGGTGGCGATGGACCGTGCGAAACACGCGAAGGTCGACGTGACCATGACGGTACCCGCGGGGACGTTCAACGGATGCCTGAAAGTGGCCGAGAACAATCCCCTCGAGGACGACGAGACGGAGTACAAGACCTATGCTCCGGGGGTCGGACTGATCCAGGACGAGGAAGCGAAGCTGGTCAGCTACGGATATATCTGGTGAGACGGACTTAGTGCGAACCAGGTGGGGATCCAATGAGAGGTAATGCTGTAAACGGTAGCCATGGCTCCGTGAAGGGGAGGTTGATCGCCTTCACGCTGATCGTCATGATGTTCATGACGACCGGGCTCATGGCACACGACGTCTACAGGTCGCCGTATGCATACAAGAACGGCGACTGGGACGGAATGAACAACGGACCGGATTACAACGGATCGGTCTGGTCCGTAGTGATCGACTTCCATAGCCATACCACGAGCAGCGACGGGGTCCTCACCCCAGAACAGAACATCCAATGGCACATTGCACACGGTTTCAACGCTGCGGTGATAACGGACCACAACACGATATCGGGAGCCCTCGCAGCGAGGGACATCGCCCGAGCCAGATACAATGACTCGTTCAAGGTGATCATCGGTATGGAATGGACCACCGAGAGGATCCACATGAACATCATAGGGACATCGGACGATTTCGTCCGGCACTTCTCCTGGATGGGGAACCACGTTCCATCGCATCCCTCGGACGACGATATCAGGCAGGTAATCCACGACGCTCATGCCGTTGGTGGGGTCGTTATGGTGAACCATTACCCGCGTTCGGTAGACGACGGTGCCGACATCCCGTCGAGGACCGAACTGATCGAATGGGGTATCGACTACTTCGAGATCGTCAACAGTAAGAACGCCAAGGAGATGGGTTACGACATCGACTCGTTCAACATCGCCCAGGGTTACGGGATCGGCCTCGCGACCGGTTCGGACATGCACGATCCCGCCGGGATGAACGTCCACGGATGGACCCTACTGAACGCGACGACCTTCACCGAGGAGGCCATCATGGAGGAGATCCTGGAACGAAGGACGACGATCATCTACAACGCTTCCGGTGCGCCGTACAACGCGGAGCATGACCCCGATATGGTCTACACCTCCCTCGGTCCGTTGATCGCCTTCGGAGGGATGATGAAGTCCTATTCCGAATGGCCATACCTGAACTACAGGTCGATCGCCCTGCTCTTTGCTTACATATACAGTATATTCGTGATCACCGAGGGATCCAGCCGGGCCGTTTCTGCCCTGGGGAAACGCTGGAGGACCCGGAGGATCACACCAGTGGTAAATCGAACTTTTCCGGGCAGGACCTCCTGATGCGGTCCCCTCGGTCCTGCCCAATCCTTTTAATCAAGCCACGGGTTAAGGTCTTGGTGACAGTTTGAACATCGCGAAGGGGATATCGGACCTTATCGGCAACACTCCTCTCATGTATCTGGATCGCTTCGGCGAAGGACTGCCGGCGCGACTTGCGGCCAAGATGGAGATGTTCAACCCCTACAGCGTCAAGGACCGTCCCGTCTCGTACATGATCGCGGAGGGCGAGAAGGACGGTAGGATCACCCAGGATACCACGATAATCGAGGCGACCTCCGGGAACACGGGTCTTGCCCTCGCCCACATCTGCGCGATGAAGGGCTACAGATTGATGATCTGTATGTCCGAGATCCAGACCGTCGAGAGGAAACGGCTTCTGAGTACTTTCGGCGCGGAGCTGGAGCTGACACCAGCCGCGGAGGGTACTGCCGGGGCGAAGAGAAGGGCGCTCGAGCTGCTGGACGAGATCGACGATTCGTTCTACATAGAACAGCACTCCAATCCCGCGAACACGATGGCCCACCGGGAGACGACGGGACCGGAGCTATGGAATGACACCGACGGCGAGATCGACATCATGGTCGCCGGACTCGGGACCACAGGTACGCTCATGGGGACGGCGGAGTACATCAAACCGCTCAAACCATCGTTCAGGGTGGTGGGTGTAGAGCCCGCTATCGCTCCGATGATCTCGCAAGGCATTTTCCGACCTCACAGACAGGCAGGGACCAGCCCTGGATTCGTACCGAAACTGCTTGACAGGTCCCTCCTCGACGAGGTCATCACTGTTACAGAAGAGGATGCGTTCGAGACTTGCAGGGAGGTAGCCCGGACCGAGGGGGTCTTAGCCGGGATCACGTCCGGGATGACCGCCTGGGGGGCTCGCGAACTTTCAAGGAGACCGGAGAACGAGGGGAAGTTGATCGTTGCGGTGTTCGCCGATTCTGGCGAGCGATACCTCTCCATGGAAGACCTCTACTGAGCGACGGTTTTTTATCCAGACACGGCAATAGAGAGTTGGTGCAGGGACCGATGAGGAGCATCGTATCGAGGAATGCAAAGGGAGAGATGGACCTGGGTACCATCATATTGCTAGCGGTCCCCATTTGTCTGGTGGCGTTCTCGATCACGTGGATAGCGGTAAACGGAGCGCAGGACCGAGAAATGTCATATCTACTCGTATTTGCCGTTGGACTTGTGATCGCTGAGGTGATGTACCGAGGATTCGGGAGGAAGGGACAGATCGACACCAGCGACGGCCCGGCCATTCACCACGATGATTGGATGAGGGAGGGCGGAATGTGAAGAGGGACTACATGCACACTCCACCTCCACCAACCCATCGATACAAACAAAGGCAGCCCCAATCGCGAGTGAACAGACGGTTGTACATCGAGCTCGCCCTGATCATCTCATTGCAGGTTCTCCTAATCGCTTATGCCATCTTCTCGTTCCGCTTGCGGACGCCGATCGTGGCGCGGACCATCGCCTACGCGGTGTTCATGGATGCATTGATATTGGCCAATATAATCTGGGACATCAGGACCTCTGGTAGATCGATCAACATCATCGTGAAGGGGAACATCGACGATGTGAGGACAATGCTTGGATCCCTCTTCGACGAGGGAGGTCTCAAGGTCATATGGTCCGGACGGCGTCACGGCACGGTCTATCCCGGCGACGCGGTGGTGATCGGGTCCCGCCGGCTTCCCCATCAGCGAAGCATAGCGACCATATCGGTCGGCGAGGTCGGCCGCAAGCGTGTCGAGGTCAAGATGGAATACGATTCAGACATCAGGGCAACAGGGTTCTTCGGGTTCAAGATGGAGCACAGGAAGTTCAAGAGGATCACGGCGAACATCAAGAGGAAGCTCTATACGGTACCGTCGACGAAGCATGTCAGGGATAGACGGCCGCCAGAACCTGTCGAGGACCCCCTCGTAAGGTACATCGCGGAAAGGCGGAAGTTCTCCATAGCGAAGAACGTCTATTGCCCGAACTGCAGTTACGAGTTCACTGCCCATTCAGTTGCCAATTCACCCAAGGTCAAGGGTGGTCGTACCCGGTGTCCCAAGTGCAATTTGCAATTCAACTACACGATGGCCAAGCAGGTCAAACGCAGACCTCGGAGGACGACCTTCGAACGCGACCGACGGCAGGTCTACCGGAAAAAGTACAACAGACCGCCGAGGCCGCCTAGGGCCGGGTACGAAAGAAGGTATCCAGGGAAGGGGTCTACCAGGTACAGGCAATACTAGCGCACAGGTTCCCTTCCGATGGCTTCAATGTTCTTCAGATAGCGCTCACGCCTGAGCTCGTACGCCCTCACGTCGTCACCGTAGGGTACGTATTCGGACACCTGCCATCCCTCCCTCGTCAATTCGACCTTCGTCTCCTCTCCCAGGCCCATCAGGAACCCGAACTCAATCCTGTCCTCGGGGATCCCGAGTCCGGTGACGTACCTCACCATCTCTGGATCATGGGTCCCCACACAGAACGGGACTCCAGCATCCCTGAGCCTGTCAACGATGTCCACGAAACGTCTCTGGACCGCTTTGAAATCGCGAACGTCGCCGAGATAGGCACCCTTGACCAGGCGGACCTCGATGCCCGCGTCGATGACCCTCTCGAGGTCCTCCTCCGTCCTGTCGAGGTATGCCTGAAGGGCGAGCATCACCGGTGCACCCAGGAGTGAGCAGGCGATCGCACCGTCGATCGTGTGGTCGACCAAGGGGGTGCCCTCCATGTCGATCTCGAACCCGATCCCGAGCGAGGAGGCCTTTCCGCATATCCTCAGGAGGTTCTCGTGGGCTAGCCCCCTGTCGAACATGGCTCCGAGGGCGGTGGGCTTCACGGATATCGAGACGTCGAGACGTCTCCTGTCGATCTCCTCCAGTACCTGCTGGTAGTCGATAACAAAGGCTTCCGCCTTTTCAGCGCTGTCGATGTCCTCGCCCATCACATCGATGACGCAACGGATGTCCTGGGTGTTCCTGCTGGCGCACCTGTCAAAGGCGGCTGAGCGATCGGGAAGGGCCCACCTGTCGGACATGATCCTTTAACGTCCGGTCCGTAGAAAAGGATGTCGCGCGCTCGATGGTTACAATTCAACCGAAATCAATAATAGCGAGAAGCAGGATGGCTCGGTGTAGGTGTTCCAACATGAACCCCAAACTCATTGCGATCGTGCTCGTGGCCGTCCTCGTCGGGATGGCCTTCATGATGCTCCCGGCCGAGGAGGACGAGGAAGACCCATCCATGCCGATGAGCGCATGGATCGAGATACTCTCGACCTCGGAGGAGGAGCGCAACCCCAACGTCGATGATGCGGTCATACACATCGACGGCGACAGGGACGAAGTGCTCCGCACGGTCCCCCTGGCCACACCGATGGCCGTCAGGGCGGACACCGGCGAGTACATACCTCTCCTCGCAGGCCCCTCCGACTACAAACCGATCGAGAGGTTCCTCGCTGTCACCGACAGGGGATCGTTGACGTTCGACGTCACTTCGGCGAACGAGACTGGGCTGGAGATCGCAAGGACAGGATGGATATCCTCGGAGGTCGCAATAGTCACCGGTGGCTATACCGAGAGTGTTCTTGCCGGACCCCTTGCCGCTTACGTCGGCTGCCCCATCGTGCCGGTCTCCACCGGGACCGAGAAGGACGTCAAGAGCACCCTAAGGGAGCTGGGGGTTCGATACGTTGTCATGATCGGCTGGTCCTCCCTTGGTGGGTTCAAGACGCTGGAACTAGCGACCGAGGATGTCAATGACCTTTACCTGGAGCTACTACTGTCATCCGGCGAGACGGTCGATTACATCGTCGTCACGAATACCAATGACGTACATCTCCCATGGGGCGACAACGTGCTCCCGGTGCCGGGGATCTCAGCGTTCGCATCGCAGGTCGCCGCCTACAGGAAGGCTATCATCCTCGACGTCGATGGATACGACACGTGGGATGTCTCCTACGGCGATGGCTACACCTACCTGGGTGTTCCGTTCGAGACAGCAACAAACGTCTCGGGACTCATAGACGAGGCCGTCGACGGAGGCATTGCCGAACTCCAGCTCAGGAGCATGGACACGAGGTACATCTGCATGGTCGGCGGACCCATCGGTCTTCCGTTCCATTATGCCGACATGACCGCCTACGTCCAGGAGAGGCAGTACACCCCGAGCGACTACCAGTACGCCAACACGGACGACGATCCGGAACAGGAGATCGCCATCGGACGGATCGCTGGCAGGACCCCATGGAGCGTATCGGGCACTGTCGCTCTGACACTTGGATACGAGGAGGTCTGCGAGTACGCCTGGGAGGACGATGCGTCCCACACGGCCTACGAGACCGTTTCCGAGGACTGGAAGGAGAACTCGATGATGGTCATCGGGACGACGAAGATAGGCCCTGGACCCGGGATCCTCACCCCCACACTGGTGAACCAGACGGTCACGATGTCGGAGGCTGGGTTCTTCGTCACACCCCTCGGTTATGACGTCGCTACGGGCGACAACCTCCGCGAGCTCATCGATGAGATGAACTACGACGTGTACTACGGCCACGGTGACATCGACTGCTGGTACTCCACCGTCGGATGGGAGTTCACCGCCGATAATGTCAACGATGCCCCGATGAAGCCAGGGTTCGCCATCGCCATGGCGTGTCTGACCGGCCTGGTGGACAGCGTCACTATGTCCAGCGACCAGTTCTTCGCGTACGCGATGATGTATTCAGGTGCAACGGGCTACATCGGAGCCTCGAGGGTGGCATACGGACTCTATGACATAGAGGTCTCCGGCGAGAACGTCATCCGCGGAACGGGAGCACTGTATCTCGTGGATACCTTCTCCAAGCAGGTATGCGAGTACGACAACGACGTCGGGACCGCCCTCATGAACTCCAAGAACTACGTCATCGGCGTCCAGGGCTACGATGAGTCCGAAGGGAGCGATGGGTTCGAGGGAGCCATCACCGTCAACGAGTACGTTCTTTACGGCGATCCCGCGCAAAACCTGTGGATCCCGGACCACGACGCGTGAATCCTGTCGGGAAAAGGGTTTTAATCCGATGGCGGATTCCAGGTACGGGGGAACTACCCACAACAGGAGAGGTGCATCATCATGGATCTGAACGTCAGGAACGCCATCGAGATGGCGATACAGATGGAGAAGGACGGCTACGCATTCTACACGAAGGCCGCGGCGAAGACATCGAGCAGCATGGGAAGGACCATCTTCGAGGGGCTGGCATCGGACGAGCAGATGCACCTCAGGACGTTCCAGAAGATGTTCGAGAGCCAGGTGACGCACGACGAATGGCAGCAGCTGGTGGAGACGAGCAAGAAGTACGCGGACATCCCGGTGTTCCCGAAGGACCTGGAGTCCTCGGGAGCGGACCCTGACGTGGACGAGCTCGACGCGCTCAGACTCGCGATGGAGGCCGAGCAGGCTGCCGTGGAGCATTACGGGAAGATCCTCGACGGCGTCGACGACGAGGTGACCAGGAACACGATCGAGGAGATAATCAAGCAGGAGAAGCGTCATTTCGCCCTCCTGCAGGATGAGTTCCTCCACATGTCGAGCACGGGGTACTGGTACGAGTTCGATCCGCTCGGCGGATAATCTTTTAAACTTTCAGAGCGCTACCCTGGCCAGTGCAGAAGGAGTTACCGAAGGTTGACCCCCTATCTGCCGTGGATGAGTCCGAAGAGGACGAGGAGAACCTGATAGCCCAGGTACCCGCATGCATCTCCGCGATCCCTAAGGACGGGCAGAGGGTGAAGTCAACGGGAATGTCGAAGCTTGACATCGCATACGAGACAGGCACCCTGACGGATACGAAGGGTGTCCAGAAGAGCTGCATCACCAGTCTTACCAATGACAGGTTCGAATGCAGGGAATTCGATTTCGTCCCCGCATGGGGGATAATGATCGGACCCGAGATGGAGGTTCCCACCACGGTAAAGGTCGAGCACGGCCAGAAGGTCATCTCGGTACCGCACGAGGACGTCTTCGACTTCAGGGTCCTGGACACCAAGGGATTGCCCCGATTCGTCCTGTCAACGTATTCACATTACGTCATCGTTCAGCCGGTTGGATTGAAGACAATGCCGCTGGCGAAGAGGAATGCGAAGCTCGTCCAGTCCTGTCAGGAGCATTACGAGCGATTGCGTATGAACAGCCCGACCGGGCCCCGCCTGGATGCAGATTACAGCAGGGGGTTCGTCAAGCGCATGACCAAGCTCTTCGAGGGACTCGAGCGCCTGGGATCGATCGATCGGCGGACCGGGTACCTGTTACCCTCGTGCACGAAGCATAAACGCATCGGAGCCTACAACACGAACACCAGGAGGTTCACCTGCACGCGTTGCGGGGAGGACCTCGGGTCTCCTGACCCGAAACCCAGGAAGAGGAAGGTGGAAGTGTAGGATCGAACTTCCTATTGTCACAATATTTTAACGTTTCAAGCGTTTTTTCCAAACCGAAGGGCTTAAAAAGAGATAGGCCATACGAGTCTGGCTAAGGGAAGGCGCAGTAATCAGCAGGGACCTCTATCACGCGACGTTCCCCGTCCGTGGGAGGAGCGTTGCTTTTCTTGGAATTTTCTTTCAGGCACACCGATACACGTTTTGTAACACTCCCACTAAAAAGATTATAAAGGACCGCGTTAACGGACCTCTGAGGAATGCACATGCTGAGGGGAACCATACCGATCGCAATGCTACTTCTGATGACGGTCATCTCGCCTGCTCTGGTCATTGAGAGCCCGGAACATGTCGAGAGCGAGAGTTATCTCTATCCTGCCCTCGATATTAGCGTGCCCGCTGTGAAGGCGAAGCCGAACGACGTCTACGATGACGTCTGGGAGGGACTAGGCTACACAGGTGCCGGCGTTAATATCGCGGTTATAGACACGGGCGTCGACGACGGCCACGAGACCTTCGCCGGCAAATGGGTGGCGGGAGTGGAGATCCCCGATCCCACGGACCCCCGGGACGGTACCAACAATCCCGACGACCGCAACGGCCACGGGACGATGACCGCTGGATGCGCTGTCGGGCTCGGTGGGGACAATGGCACGAACACGGGAGTCGCTCCCGGTGCCGGCCTGGTGGAGGTCAAGGTCGCGAACGACCTCATCGCCGGGTTCAGCACGAACCAGTACCTCATCGACGGCATCAACTGGTGCGTCGACCACATGCACGACGATTGGGGGGACGAGGACCCGACGAACGACGGGATCCATGTCCTGAGCATATCATATGCGAACCAGGACAACGACGACGGCTCCAGCGACCTCGCGCAGGCTGTGGATAACGCTGTCGACCACGGACTTGTCGTGGTCGTCGCAATAGGGAATGACGGCCCCAACAACGACGGGTTCGGGGCACCCGGCTCTGCCGACAAAGCGATCACCGTCGGTGGGATCGACGATCAGAACACCGTCCACAGGGACGACGACGAGATTTGGGACAGCTCGACACGCGGACCTAGGCGGGACGATGGCGACGACAATCCCCATGACGAATTGAAGCCAGAGGTGGTTGCCCCCGCGGTCGACATCTTCTCGGCTACACACAGTGTTTCCGATCAGGACGGGTCAGGATGGAACTCGGCCGACGGTACCTCGTACGCGGCACCCCACGTCTCCGGGATAGCCGCACTGATGCTCGAGGCGAACCCGGACCTCACGCAGGAGGACATCGATTACATCCTCAGGGAGACCGCCGAGGCCCGTGGACAGCCGATGGACGCCAACCTCAGCGAGAAATACAACGGCGACTACGGATATGGTATCGTGGACGCCTACGCTGCGGTCTACATGGCGAAGTACGGCTTCACTCCGGGAGACGACGGACTCGTCTGCGTCATCGACGAGCCGATGGAGGGCGCCGTCGTATCGGGAGTGATCACGATCCGAGGGACCGCCTGGTCTTCGGGTGAGAATATAACGTCGGTGCAGACCGCGCTCGACGGCGGAAGCTGGTACCTCGCGGAAGGGACCGATGAGTGGACGGCGACATGGGATACGACCGAATTCGAGAACGGCAACTACACGATTATGGCACGTGCGCACACGGAGGACGCAGCCTCGGAGATATACATGAGGACGGTCACCGTCTACAACGAGGGAGGCGGACCGAGTGGCAATGGCGGTGGCGACGACGATGACGATGGCCTCCCTGGGTTCATGCCAATGACGATCGTCTTGGCGTTCGCAGCGGTACTTCTGGCCAGACGACCCACTTGAGTTGTTACATCGTTACCGGAAGCCTCTAAAAGGATGAGTCGCACAACCGGACGAGGATAGGCCAATGATCGAGCTAGCTCTGGTCACCGCAGTGACGGTAGTATCCGCTTTCGCGGCGTTCATCATCGCGAAGAAGATGGTACTGACCAGTTCGGATTCTCGATAGTTATTTACACTATCCCAGAACTCCCATAATGGGACTCATATGAGAAATCGTACTACTGTCGCTTCATTTCTGTTTCTTTCTCTGTTAATCATAATTGGATCTGCAACTGGGGAAACGAGGATAGTCGACGACAACGAGGGACGATGGGTCGATTTCAACACCATCCAGGATGCGATAGACAACGCCAACCAGAGTGACACCATAAGGATCTACCAGGGCATCTACCACGAGCATGTCGTCCTGAACAAGACGTTGGATCTCATCGGGAACGGCACCCAGGACTCGGGGATCTTCGCCACTAGCGACGTCGGTTTGACGATCACAGCCGCCAACTGCAACATCTCAAGCATGAACGTCCAGCACCAGATGTACTTCTCCGGTCACTCGAACGTCGCGATCGTGAACACGACCGACGTGACGATGGACGACTGTTATTTCAACAATGGTTACGAGCTCGTCACGATCGATTCATCGACCAACGTTCTGATCTCGAACTCGACCCTGAGCCAGGGGATGTATGGCATCAAGGCCGATGCCATGACGTACTCTGCGGTCCTTGGTTCGGACTTCCTGACGACGTATGGGATCGAGATGTACGCCTCGGAGCATAACGCGATCTTCGGATGTTCGTTCGACGGGGAATTCCATGCGATAATGGACTATGACGGTGATTCCAACACCGTCACGAACAACTCGTTCTTCTCCGTATCCGGCATCTATCTGATGAGCCGCGAGTGCATCCTGACGGACAATACCTTTGACTCGGGTGGGATCACGATCGACGGAGACGGTCATGTATTCTGGAAATATCACACCATCATCAACAACACGCTCGACGGGAGTCCGATCACGTACTGGGTGGATATCGATAACGCATCGGTACCTGTCGACAGCTCACAGGTGATCCTCGCAGGATGCCGGAATGTGACCGTAACCGGGTTGGATATCGATTCCGCTTGGACTGGCATCAGTCTAGGGTACACTGGCGATTGTACCGTTATTGGCAATACACTGATCAATTCTGGCGGGATCGGCATCTATTCGTTCTATGGTTACGGTGATGTGATCGTTGACAACACCATATCAGGATATGGGAAGGGGATCCTCGGTTTCTATTCCCACCTCGTCGAGATCAGGGAGAACTATATCACTTCGGCATCGGTCGGTATTCACCTGTCCACGACCTACAAGGTCGCCGTGGAATCGAACGATATCGTGTCCAACATCCATGGGATGACCCTCGAGAGGATGGAGACCTACGTCAATATTAACGGTTATACATCGATCACCGGGAATGAGATCGTCGATAACGGTCACGGAATAGCGGTGGACAACCTGTATTCGAACACGATCTCGGGAAACACGATCGCCAACAATACCTTCAAAGGTGTGTACCTGACGAACGGCTCCTGGTTGAACAAGGTCACGAACAACACGTTCATCAAGAATGGGGTCAACGGATACGACGACGGCCTCAACAACTCATGGCATCGAGATGGGATCGGTAACAACTGGTCGAACTACAAGGGAAAGGACACGAACAACGATGGGATAGGTGACGAACCTTATTCCATTCCCGGGAATGCGAGCGCTCTGGACGAATTCCCCATCACTACCAGGATGAAAGGAGGGGCTCCGAAGGAAGAAGGGTATGGGGAATACCTCCTGGTCATGACCGTCGTCACTGTTCTGGTGATCGTGGTCGTCCTCATCATGCTGGTGTTGATGAGGAGAAAGAAATAAGTTCGGTGAGGTCGTCTAGGACGATATCTCAGAGTGTGATCATGATGAGCAAGCTCAAGAAGGATTACATGGGCCGCGGACTGGACTGCCCCCGGGACTTCACCAGGATGGAACAGGAAGAGGTGGAGGTCATCGGGCGGAATGTCACAGTGGACGTCTGCCCGAAGTGCGGGGGCATGTGGCTCGACACTGGCGAACTGAAGAAGATCATCGGGGACAAGAGTCTCACGGATTATCTCACCAAGGACATCGGCACCAAGACACAGTCGAAGCTCGTCTGCCCCAGATGCGGCGGACTGATGGACCTCGAGAAGGCGGAGGACGTCGAGGTGGACGTCTGTCTGACCTGTCACGGGGTGTGGTTGGACGCCGGTGAACTGGAGGACCTGAAGGAGACGTCAAAAGCCGGCTTCGAGGGCGACATGGAGGCCAAGGAACAGGAGCGGTACGAGGAGTACGAGAAGAAGGAGCGCGCACGAAGAAGGGGCGGTTTCCTTAGCGGGATCTTCGGGCGATGATCAACGACCTTCTTCATCTAAGATATCTAGATGTTTCTCCAAGTAGTTGCTGAAAGAGTTCAATTGCCTCAGCTCGATCTCTCCATCGAATTTGATGAGTATCGGGGATTCGTCAGAGCGATATCGATTCCTGACCGAGATATGAACATGACTGCTCTTCTTTCCGTAGAGTGCGGATTCGATGGTGGCTTCATCGAACTCAGCATCGGCGAATTCCTCATGGAATAGGTCGATGACGTGATGGACGTCCTTCCTCTCATCCGGAGCGGAATACACCTGTTGGCCGTCCAGGACAAGGTTGACGACGTTCTTGAACTTGGCGAACGCCAGACCCCTTAAAACGATCTCGACGCTCTGCCGAACTTCGATCGAGTCCTCGATCCAGCCTTTCCCGATCAATCTTGAAAGACCCTTTCGGACCATCCTCTTCTTGGTATCGAGGAAGATCGCTATCCTTGGGGAATCGACCGTTTCCGGCTGCCTGTGCTTCCACCTCTTGCTCTTCTTCTTGGCCTCGGCGGACGCGACGGCCCAGCGGTAGCTCTCTGAGGGATCACCCCATACTATGGGTGGTGTCTGGATGTTCACACGATCGTCCTTTCGCTTGGACATATCATCCGACCATCGGTGTCTGTTGGTAAAAGGCTTCAGGTGTTCTCAAGGTACCGATGGTTGTTGTTGTTCCTCTGCGTTGTTAGGTCCGTTATCAACTGGTCAAGCAGTTCGACCGTCGGAGTGATCTCGTAATTGAATATCTGAGACGTCTGCGTCTCGGAGATGTTGAACTTGTGATAGATGTCGTCGACGACCATGGAGGCTATCTCGGAGTAATTGAACGCATGGACCTCGAGGACCATGTCCCAGGGCCATCCCGTTATGTTGAACCCGCGTGAGATGTACACCTTCCTGTTCTCGAGCTTGTGGACGTAGTCGATGATCTCCTTGGTGATCTCGGTCCGGTCCTTCTTGTCGTATGACTTGGGCTCGGGGTACTTCAGAAAGATGATGCAGTGGCACGGGAAGAGCTTGAAAAGGTCTACGGCCGTGCTGTGGTCCGTTATCTCGTACGATTTCAACGACTTCGCCCGGGCGGTGGCGGTGTTCGTGACGATCCCAATCTCCTTGGCTATCTGCTGCATTGAGATCCCGTCGTGGGTCTTGAACCCGTGCTTCGCTCCCTCCCTGAGGACCAGGAGATGATAGAGATCGATCTCCTTCCGGAACAGGCCGGAATAGTCCTGTTTCTGATGCTCATCCTTCTTTCTTGGAATAATATCATTCCTCCGCTTTTTTTTCGCTATATTTTTCATTTGTTTGTCATTAGATATAAGGTTTTTGTCAAAAATCACCAACAGGGTGGATGGTAACCCTTTTGCTCTCCAGTGACATAGCGGGAACGATATCATGACCTACGCGTTCCGTCCGATCGAGGAGGGGGATGTCCCCGCGGTGCTCGGGATCTTCAACCACTACGTCGAGACGTCGTTCGCCGCATTCCCGGAGGTCCCGGTGGGAAAGGATTTCACAGACCATTTCCTCAAGACGGCCGAGAAGTATCCGGTCATGGTCGTAGTCCATGAGGGGGATGTCGTCGGTTTCGGTTTCGTCCAGCAATACTATCCGCTGTCCACCCTGGACCGGACCGGGATGGTCGGCTACTTCCTCCATCCCGACCACTGCGGCAACGGTGCGGGAACGGACATGTTGGACGTTCTACTCGACCGGGCTAAGGAGCTTGGGATGGACAACCTGATCGCGATGGCGTCCGCTCACAATGAAGGTTCTCTCCGGTTCCATCTGAACAACGGCTTCCACGAGGTGGGACGCTTCGAACGCGTCTGCCGGAAGTTCGGCGAGGACGTCGATCAGGTCTGGTTCCAGCGTTTCATCTGAGCCGCCGGCGCCTGAACACGGCGGCGAAGACTACGACAGTGAACGAGAGCACCGTCACCATCGCGAACTCGGGTATCTTCTCCGGAGCGCTCGTGTTCGTCTGGTTTCCCAGTGGATATCTGTCCACTGCGTTGTCCGAACCGCCCACGTCGTATGTTCCGGTCCCATTCCAGTCGGACCAGTAATTGCCTTCTGATACTCCATCGTCCCAGGTGTTGTTGCCGTCGTTGTCCAATGCCTGACCCAGGGCTCCATTGTTGTCCCTGAAGTTGTTGTGGTGGATCGAGTTGTTCACGCTGTTGTCCAGATAGAAGGCATATCCGTCGTTGTCGAAGAACTCGTTGTACATGAACGTCATGTTCTCGCAGTCCTCGAGCCGTACGCTGTTGAAATCACCGCGCGAGAACGAGCTGTTCATGACCGTTCCATGGATGTTGTCGTATCTCATTGCGTAACTCTGTGAATCGGAGAAGTTGCACTTGTCTATAGTGAGGTTCTCCGAGTTGCGAAGGAATTGGCCTTGACTGCATTCGAAGTAGGTACAGTTCGTGAAAGAGGAGTTGTCGATGATGAACGAGAAACTGCCACGGCTGAATCCGGAGAGCATGCAGTCCTCCACCGTGATCCTGCTTCCCCAGTTCAGATGGATACCGGTAGTCGAACCAGAGGTCTCGGGGGATGCGGTGATGTTGCGGAAGGTAATGTCGGACCCCTGTTGTGTGGAGAAACCATGGTCAAGGATGTTGGTCGCGACCGAGTCTGCGACCGTGACATTGTCCGAATGGGAGATGTAGACCGCATCTTCGACATTATCGAAATCACAATCCGTGACGTTGACCCGATCGGAGCCGAGTACCTGGACGCCAGTACCGACATCGGAGAACGAGAGGCCCGAGACCTCCATGTCCTGGCAGGTCGCCAATATGACCTGGGAATATCCGGTAGCGACCGACGAGTTGTCGATATTCTTGTAATATCCCACGGGATCTCCGTTCACGGTGGTCGATTCTATCGTGTGGGTGGCGAAGTCGTTCGCGGAGTTCCCGCCGATCACGATCCCACCCCAGTCGAGGGAGCACATCGTGACAGAAGCGGAGGACGAGTAATAGATCATAACGCTCTCGTCGGTAATGTTCGTCATGACGCAATTCTTGACAGCGTTGTTATCGTCATTGAAGAGATAGATTCCTGTGGACCCGTTGTCGAAGGTGCAGTTGTCGATCGTCGCCCAATCGCCCCCGGTATATCCGTAGCCGTAGAAATCGAAGAACGAACAATTATCGATGGTGCTGTAGTAACGCCAGTTATCGACCACGCCTTCGCTGTAGTCCCCGATGCTCATCCCGAGGTTGGACAGACGTATCGAATTGTTCGCCAGTGTCACCGTGGGACCATCGAACTCGCCCTCGATCGTCGATTCGGTGGTACCGTTCCCGACAAGTGTCAGCCCCGTCTTGTTCACCATCAGGTCGCCGTAGTAATCACCCGCATAGACATGGATGGTCCGTCCGTCCTCGGATGCATTGATCGCATCCTGGATCGACGAGTAGTCAGCCCATGAACCAGCATCGTCATCGACGATGTACGGCATGTATCCGAAGGAACCGTTAACCTCCATCAGCGGGTAGTTGTCCGCGGAATTGTTACCATCGATGGTGTAGTTCGTATCTCCGATGCCGTCCTTGTTGTCGTCGGCTCCTCCGTAATCGGACCAGTAATTGCCCTCGTCCCAAGTGTCGTCCCAGTAGTTGTCCATCGAGTCGTCGTATGCCTGCGATGACGTTCCGACGTTGTCGAAGAAGTTGTTCCCGACGATGTCGTTGTCCGCGCAGAGACCGAGAGATACACCATAGCCCAAATTGTCAGAGATCTCGTTCCCTGTGATGGCTCCATACCATACCTCGCTGTACTGGACCCCGAACTCACCGTTCAGGACGATGATGTTGTCAATAACGAAATGCCTGACCCCCTGGCTGATCTGAACGCCGTTGTCCTTGTTGTTCCTTATGTCGTTACGAGCGACCAGGGTGTCGTCAGGTCCACTGTGCATGTAGATGCCGTCACCATCGTTCCAGTTGATCTTGTTGTCAACGATGGTGATATTGTGGGCATTCGTACCCCGGCACATTATCCCGGCATCTCTCGTCTGCATGACATTGCCGTTGATCGTGTTGTTGTGTATCCATATCCAGGAGGAATCGTAGTTCTCGATACCGTCCCCGGTGCTGTTCGAGATGTTGTTCCCGTACACCCACACGCCGGTGGACCTGTATATCGAGAGTCCAGCGACGCCTCCGCAATTGAAGACGATGTCGTTGTTTCGGACGGTCCAGTTGTCGGCGTAGTTCATGTGGATGCCGTACTTCGGGTTGTCCCTGAGGTAGCAATCCTCGATGATCACCCTGTCATTGTAGTCACCCGAGATGCCTCCCTGATACTCGTTGGGGGCCTGGTTGTTGTTCTCGAAGGTGCAGTTGCCGATGACGACATCGTCGGTGTTGGACCCGATGTAGACGCCGCTGAGGTCGTTCCACTCGAAGGTGCTCCATGTGATGTTCAACCAGATGTCGCCGCCGGAGAAGAGGCCGTAATCCGAGTTGTTGGCAAAATAGCAGGATGTGAAATTGACCCAGTTTGAATCGCCTCCGTAGACCCCGTCCATGTTCCACATGAAGGAACAATTATCTATGTCCAGACCGTCGACGCTGGAAAAGTGTAATCCCGCATCGTGGTTGCCTGTCCCGCTCGCGCTGATATTGAAACCGGACAGTGAGCATCCGTTGTCCTGGACCCATATCGTGTCGTTGCCGTAACTACCGTTGACGTAGGTCGCATCGGTCCCGTTCCCGATCAGGGTCAGGCCCTCCATGTTCACGATGACCTCCTCGTAATAGGTCCCAGCCCATACATGGATCACGTCGTCCGTGGTCCCGTTATCGATCCCGCGCTGTATCGTGTCATATGGATTGTCGAGTCCACCGTCCATCAACGGGTCTCCCGTGTTGTCGTCATCTACGTAGATGTCCTCCGCGGCAGATATGCCCGCAAGACCCATGGCTAGCACAATCATTAATCCGAATATCCACATCCTCATGCTTGATCCTCCTGCGATAGCGAATCCAGATGTGGCTATTTAACCCTAATCGTAAGGCTGTGAGGATCTGGAACACGACCTCCGGTCGCCAGGTGATATCGACCTATGATCATCTCAGATGAGCCGCCGGCGCCTGAACACGGCGGCGACCATCACGAACGTAACGGCCATCACCGTCATGACCGCGAACTCGGGTATCGGTTCCGGAACGCTGTTCGACGTCATGTTCATCAATGGATACGGATCCTCCGCATCCACATGACCCGCGAGATCGTATGAGGTGTCTCCGATGCCGTCCGCGTTCGAATCGGTTCCGTTGTAATCGGACCAGTAATTGCCATGGGTTCCGTTGTGCCACTGGTTGGTGTCCCTTGAATCATATCCCTGACTGGTGTTCCCATTGTTGTTGATGAAGTTGTTGTGATGGATGGTGTTGTTGTCGCAAAGGAGTAGGTTGCATCCGTAGTTCGAGTTGTGGTACACCTCATTGTAGATTATCGTGTTCGTATCGGATTCGACCAGATAGATCCCGTACGAATTGTTCCGAGCGGTATTGTTCTCCACCATGCAGAAGCTGGATTCGTTCATGTAGAGACCGACGCTGGAGAAACGCATGATGTTCCCGGATACGGTCGCGTTCGTCGAGTTCGAGATCATGATGATCGCTCCGCCGTTCATGGCTTCGTTACCTGTGACAGTGACGTTATCCGTGTTCAGCAACCATATGCCCATATCATCCACGTTGGCAACGTTGTCCGTGACGAACACTCCGGGCCAGGTGAAGTTCGAGAAGGCAGAGACGTTCCTTCCGTTGTAGATCGTCTTGTAGATGACTATGCCCGAACCGTTGACGAAGCTGTTCCCCGACACAACGAAGGGGCCCATTTCCACCGAAGATCCGTTCGCCAGGTTCGACCCCATCTTCTGGGCCGTCAGGTTGACCCCGTTGCCGACGACGGAATCGATGTTGTTGTCCATGATCCGGTAGGCCCCGATATTGACCTTCACATAGCCGGTGAGGGTGTTCCCGAAAGACCCACTGTTCCTGCCCCGGAAGAAGATGCCGTCACCTTCCGACGATATGTTGTTCCATCTGATGGTCATGCCGCCGAGAGTGACATCGCTGCCTCCGTCCAAGTCATATGCGCGCAATCGATGGTTGGTGATCTCTATCCCGCGTGAAGCAGCAGTGATGTTGTTCCTGGAATACTCGAACCATCCGATCTCGATGGTTCCGCCCGAGCACTGTCGGGCGTGGCCGTAGAAGTTGCCGTGCTCGATCCCGTCCCCTTCGTGGGAGGTGATGATGTTCTGGCTGACGGTGAAGTTCCCGATCCGGAGATCGACACCCTCTGAATACCATCCCCAAAGGCTGGTGGAGTCGATCTCCAGGGCCTCGTACTTCGATTCCAGGACATTCCTCATGATGTAAATGTTCCCGACGGTTACTGAGGTATCGTTGTAACAATGGCTGCCGATATCGCCGATCCCGTCGACAACCAACGCCCGTGTCCAATCGCCGTACGGATCGATAGCGTAGACGACGTTGTCGTTGAACTCGATATCTCCGTAGGTCACGGACGACCTGTGAAACATCTGGTAGCCGAAGTACTGGAGATTGTCCATGAGGATCGCGCGGTTGCTCGAGCAGTTCACGGTGTTGCCGTTCAGCTGGAACATGCCGCCGGTCACGGACGATCGATTGTACAGATAAACGCCGAAACGGTAGTATCCATCCATCCTGATCGCATGGTCCGATTCGTTGGTGCTGGCGTTCACGAAGTTGTCTGCCAGGATGATGTCGCCGCACGTTACGACCGCGTCGTCATACAGGTAACTCCCGACATACCTGAAAGCCCGAACGTGGAACCCATCCCCCATTGTGGTGATCGAGTTGTCCCTGAATTCGAGGTCCCCCATCGTAAAGGATGAGTTGTCCTCCATGTTGCGGCCCCAGTATCCCATGGACCTGTAGGAACTGTTCACCCCGTCATCGGTCACATTTATGTCATTGCCGTTGATCTGGATCCCGTCCCATTCGAAGCTGGTCGCGAAATTCATCCGGTATCCGAACTTACGAACGTTCCGTAGCCATATACCATCCTCCGCGTCGATCTCGTTGCCATAGAAGATGAATGCTCCGATCTGGACATTGGCACTGTCCTCAAGACCGTAACCCCAGTACCGGGCGTCGAGATATATCGCGTCCCCGACGGCACTGATATCGCAGTTCGAGACCATCGTGTCGCCGACAATGAAGGACTGGGAGTCCGTCAGGTTGTTCCCCTTGTCGTGGAGCCACAGATGGACTCCCTCGTTGTTGGAGTTGATGAGTACCCTTTCCACCGACAGGCCAAGTGCGGTCGAGTTCACCCCGAAGCTGCAGTCGTCGATCTCGAGGTCCTCGATCGAGACGTTCCTCGCAGTGACGTTGAAACCTGTCCTGTTCGCTGCGTCCACCTGGGTCACGGTGGATCCGTTCCCGCGGATGGTCACCTCGACGTCCACGGTCACGATCTCATCGTAGTACCCGGCATAGACCAGTATGACGTCCCCGTCGGAGGACCCGTTGACCGCGTCCTGAATCGTGGAGAAGTCCGCTCCGCCCCAATCATCATCAACGGTATGGGTAGCGGCTGTGGCCGACCCTACGACGATAATCAAGGCTACTGCCATCATTACAACAACTGGGATACCTCGCATTCGAACACCTTGTCCAGGTGAACGCTTCCGAGATATAAAAATGGGACGGATGGCTCGCCGTGGCGGCCTGCCATAGTAAATGCGTTTACTTAGGCCAAGCGCCGGCGCCGGAACACGGCTGCGAACACGACTACGGTCATGCCAACGGTAATGAGGATACCGAATTCCGGCACCTCGCGGGGTACGTTGTTGTCCGTCCGGTTCGTCAGGGGCTTGGTGTCGTTGTACCAGCCGCCATCGAGCCCGTACGGCGTATCGCCGATACCATCATCGTTGCCATCGGTCCCGTTGTAGTCGTCCCAGTAGTTGCCGTGGGTCCCGTTGTCCCAGGTGTTGTTGCCTGTGTTGTCGTATCCCTGCGATGACGTTCCACCGTTGCCGTAGAGATTGTTCAGGAAGACGACACCCTTCTCGGAGTTGTGTATATTGATCCCGTGATCGGTGTTGTTGAATATCTCGTTCTGGGTGATCCAGGAATGCCAGGCGTTTGTCGTCGTGATGCCGTAACCGCTGTTCATCCATATGCTGCAGTTGACGACGGTGTTGTTCCTTGACCCAGTGGAGTAGAACCCGTGGCTGTTCCTGCCTATGTCGTTCCTCCTCATCGTGTTGTTCTCGCTGAAATGGAGACTCATGCCGGACAGTCGGTTGTCAAGCACGATGTTGTCGGTGATCGTATTCCAATGACTGTACGAGAGGTATATGCCTCCGGAATTTGCGCTGAACTCCATCGCATTACCGTTGAGCGTGTTGTTGTGGAAGGTATTGTTATGAGAGAGCAATACATCGATGCCGGTCCCTGTGCTGTTCGAGATGTTGTTCCACATGACCATGTTCCTGTCCGAGCTATGGACCACAAGACCTGCCTCGCCGCCGCAGTTCCACAGGAGGTCGTTCCACTCGATCGTGTTCTTGTCGGAGTTGAAGAGCCGGATGCCGTACTTCTTGTTGTTCATGACGATGTTCTCGCCGATCTTGCACCAGCCGGATGAGTCAAGTCGGATCCCAGCCCTGTATCCGACGTCGTCCAGATTGTTCCATGTCACAGTGTTCTCCACGATGACCCAGTTGTCACCGTTCGCTTGGATGAAAAGACCGTCAAGGTTGTGACCGCTGATAGTGTTCCCCATCATGGAACAGTTGGAGACGTAGTTCATCCTGGCGCCATAGCCTGTGTTGTTCAATATCACGTTGTCGTTGAACTCGCACTTCCAGCTGTCGTAGACGTAGATCCCGCCGTCGCCCTGGGCGTTCATGTTGTTCCCCACGATGGTGTTGTTGTGGATGACGCAGGAATCGATCCCTGAGGCATCGATCCCATGGCCGGTGCTGTTGGAGATGTTGTTGAACTGGACATGGGTGAACCTTACGTTCCGCATGCCGAGGCCTGCTCGGCCCCCGCAGTTGAAGACGACCTCGTTCGCCCTCACGGTCCCGTTCGCCACCTCATCGAGCCATATTCCGTACCTGGGATTGTTCGATATCGTGTTGTTGTCGATGTCGAACCATCCTGCGTTCAGGAGCTTGATCCCGCCCAGGTACTCACCCATGTTCATGTTGTTGTACAATATCGTGTTGTTGTGGACCGTCGAGTTCGTCGAGGTCCCGGTCAGAAGGATGCCGTTGAATTGGTTCCCGGTTATCACGTTCCAGGCGATCACGGTATCGTTGCTGGTGGTGATCCAGATCCCGTGCTCCGTGTTGTTGAATATCATGTTGTCATGGATCCGCGCTCCCTGTGTCGCTTGGACATAGATCCCCGAGAAGTTGCCTCTCGCTACGACGTTCTCGGATATGTGGATGTTGTGGGACGCGGAGACATAGATGCCTGTCATTCCACTCAACCGATTGTTGTTCCAAAGCGTGTTGTTCCAGACGGTGACACCCCACCTGCCGTAGACTGCCACACCCTCACCGGTGCTGTTCTCGATCCTGTTGGAGGACACGAGCGTGTATGCACAATTGTCAACGAACACGCCGGCCACGCCGCCGCAGTTCCACACGATATCGTTGTCGTAGATGTCGTTCCTGAAACCGTTGTTGACCAGATGGACCCCGTACTTGGCGTTGTGACTGATGTAGCTCTGTGTGATGTTGATGTAGTTCGATCCGTCGATATCGATTCCGCCGGCCGCCTCCGTCCGGTTCCGATTGTTCCAGGAAACGTTGCACTTGACGATAGTGTCGTAGTCAGAACTGCTCACGAAGTTGATCCCCTCGTAATCGCTGCCGAAGATATCGCAGCCGTAGATGTCGGCATAATCGGCGTTGTATCCCCTGATGCCCTCGGTGTTGTTCGAGAAGTAGCAGTCGGTGATGTCGATGTGATCACTCCCATCCAGGAAGACCGCCCACTCGTTCCACATGAAGGAGCAGTCGGAGACGTTCCCGTTGGTGACCTCGTCGAACTGGATCCCGGCAGTGTTGACCCCGTAGCCGCTACCGGTGATATTGAACCCGCTGATGTTGACGTACCTGAACGTCACGTAGAAAACGTCACCCGAATTGCTGGCATTGACGCGGGTCTCGCTCGTCCCGTTGCCGATCAGATTGACTGTCTTGTTGACTATGACGTTCTCCCAGTACGACCCGCCCCAGACGTAGATGTCCTCACCGCTGGTGGCATTGTCAATACCCCTCTGGATGGTGTTGTACGGATGGTCCCAGGTACCGTCCATCGACGAATCGCCGGCGTTGTCCTCGTCGACATAGATGTCGGCAGCCGTCGTACCTATCAGTCCCAGTGCTAGCACTATCAATAATCCTGCGATCAGCATCCTCATGTCAGATCCTCCGGAAGAGGAATCGAAATGTGATTATTTAACCGTGAGGGTGGTCCACGGATTCTTTTTTACCTAGGGGGCGGTCAGGGTCAATCGTTTGGTCTTATAGTTCCATTTGGACGAGACCGTCCACGACCACAGTGGTGTCTGGGAGCCCGTCCGTCCGATGCTCACACCTGTCAAGCGCCCCTTGAGTTTCTCCACCCTGAACCTGTTGTTGATCCGCCCTGTGGCGCACCCTTCCAAACGTAGGACGTAGTTCCTGATGGTGAAGTCCACAGCGACAGTGAGATTGAGGTCGGCCTCCTGGAACTTGTTCTTGTCGATGTCTATGGCGACCTTGCCACCCCTCAGGAACGTCACCTTGACGTTGCCCTTCCGGTGGTACACGAAGTCCTCCTCGACCCTCAACCCTCCAGTCATGTCGACATTGAAGGATCCATCGATCTTGCCGTCGATCGTCCCCTTCAGCTTCAACTGTTCCCCCTTGATGGTGATCTCTGCGAGGATCGTAAGATCGAGGGTTGCCTCCTTGAACTTGCTCTTCTCGACCTTGGCCGTGACCTTGCCTCCCTTCACGAGGGTCACCTTGACCGACTCGGTTGGCCTGTATGTGAAGTCCTCCTGGACGTCGAGCTCGCCGGTGAAGCTTACCTCGAAGGCGGCGTTGATCTTGCCGGAAACGGTCCCTTTAAGTTTCAGCCACTGTCCCTTGATCTTGATCTCCGAGAGGATGCGAAGGTTCAGTGTCGCTTCGGTGAACTTGCTTTGCTCGACCTTGACAGTGACAGCGCCGCCCTTCTGGAGGGTGGCCCTCAGCTTCTCACTGGGACTGTACTCGAAGTCCCTCTTCACCTTCAGTTCACCCTCGAGGTCGACCTCGTGGTCGGAGTCGATCTTTCCGGTCACGCTGCCCTTGAGCTTGAGCTCGGAGCCATCGATCATGATCCTCGCCACGACCTTGATATCGAGGGTCGCCCAGGCGAATTGGCCCTGCTCGACACGAACGGTGAGCCTTCCGCCCCTCAGCAGGGTCAGCTCGAGATCCTCGCTGGGTCGATAGATGATGTCCTCAGAAATGCGCTGCCTTTCGGTGTAGTTGCCCTGACCGTCGACGTCGATCATCTTGTCGACCAATGACTGGCCGTCATTGCCGTCTACATGGATGACCGCCGATGTCGACCCTACGAGGAGTAATGTCAACAGTATCAGGACTCCTATCATCCAGAGTTTCATCTGCGATCTCCCGGCATTTCAATGTGGTGGTCGTACTTAATCCTAATTGCGGGTTCTTCGCAACGATCCAAAATGCTACTGAAAATGCAGTTTCACCATGCCCTCTACTGAACTTTATTATACCATCTCGGCAATCGATAAATAGGTGTAGAGATGGATGAAGATATTATCATCAAGAGCGTAGATGGAATGCGAATAGCCAGCCACATGGGCAGGGGGATGCCCTTCCACGAGACGGTGGGCAAGGCCTTCATGGACCTAATGGGCTGGATGGAGGCGAATGGGATCCATCCGGACATGTCCGGCAATAGCGGCCTCGCCGAATACTACGATGATCCAGCCACGACGCCCCCGGACCAGGTCAAGTTCAAGGTCGGTGTACCCGTTCCCGCCGATACTGAACTGAAGACGGATGGCGAGGCCGGCATCGAGGATGTCGCACCGACCGAGGCCGTCGTCCTGAGGTTCACCGGAGGATATACCGATCTGACAGACAGGTACAAGGCCGTTATGGGTTACGTCATGGCCAATGGCCTTCAGGTTACCGGAGCACCCCGCGAACTCTACGTGAAATGGGGAGAGGACATGCCCGAGGAGGAATGGATAACCGAGATCCAGTTCCCGATAACCCGTTGAGCAAAAAGTAATAAAAAGGGAGTGGGACGTCCCATACGGGCGTCCCTCATATCACCTAGTCTACCGGCGTCTTATCAGCAGCAGGAACGCTCCGCCGACCAGCGCGATGGTCATGACGAACGCGATCCCCCTCGTGTGGACGTCGGTTCCGGCTCCGGAGCTTCCCTTGCCCTCGGCCCAGATGTCGCCGCCCTCGTCCTCGGGGTCGGTGACCTCCCTCTCGGGGGCGTCCTTGTCACCGGGTTTCAGAGGCTTGAAGACGTCGTCCTTGTCGACGTCGTCGTCGCGGTCCTTCACAGGGTCCTCGTCATCGATGTCCTTTCCCGTCTCGTACTCATACTCGTACTCCGGGTTGCCGTCGCTGTCAGCGTCCTCGTAGATGTACTCGTACTCGTAGATCAACCAGTAACCCTCGTACACGACCTTGTGCTCGTAGATGTACTCCGGATTGCCGTCATCGTTCTCGTCGATGTACTCGTATTCATACTCGGTGATGTAGCCACTGCCGCCTTCGTTTGAGTCGGATTCGAGCAGGACCTCGATCTCAACGTACTCTTCGATGAAGAGGTCGGTCTCGTACAGCTTGTAATCTTCCGCCTCGACGGTCAGGTACCCGTACATCCACATCTCGTCAGCCTCGAGCTCGAACTCGAACCGACCCTCGTCGTCTGTCTCGGT
Source organism: Thermoplasmatota archaeon (assembly GCA_028279595.1). Taxonomy (GTDB): domain Archaea; phylum Thermoplasmatota; class JAKEGO01; order JAKEGO01; family JAKEGO01; genus JANQNK01. Next base: position 144,916 of record JANQNK010000020.1, on the reverse strand, counting down.
GGTGTAGTGAAAGAGTATCTCCACTCCGTCCCAGATGTCGATGTCATCCCAGGAGTAGTCGGACCTTTCAGGACCGTATTCCATGAACACCGGGAAGTACTCGAGTGTGACCAGGGCTCCCTCGATGGGATCTCCGGTCTGCTCGTCGTAGACCCAGCCCTCGACGTATGCCGTCTGATCCTCGAGGACGAAGTCCATCTCGGTCTCTCCCTCGACCAGCTCCACTTCGTCGTAGAGTGAGCTGAATCCGTAGGCCCAAACGGAGACCTCGTATTCACCGGGCAGGCCGTACAGGGTGTAATGGCCGTCGTCGTCCGTGTATGCGAAGAAATACTGGTAATCTATGTCCGAGATGACACAACCGGCTCCGTCGTAGCGTTCCTGTTCGTGGAAGCAGTCCTCGTCATGATCGTCCCGGCATTCGTCCCGCCAGTCCCACGCTGTATAGACAGATATGTAGGCGTCGGATATCGCGTCGCCGTCAGTGGACGCGACATAGCCGGTCATGACCGCGGTGTATCCGGTGAGTTCGATCTCGATCTCAGTGTCCTCGGATATATCGATCCAATCGTAATGGCTCTCGAACCCTTCCGCAAGGACGTTCAAGGAGTAGTTACCGCTCGGCAGTTCGATCTCGAATGTGCCGTCCTCGGCGGTCTTGGTCGAATGGTACCAGTAGGGCATCCAGAGATTCCTCTCGTCTTCGCAGGGGTAGAATACATCTCCACCATACAGTGCTATCTCTGCTCCCGAGATGCCGTCAGTGCCGTCCGTCACCGTTCCCGAAAGTGTTACGTTCTCTCCGCTCGCAGTCCCGTTGGACCCGCCCGGCTGTACGTACTGTGACGTGACCATCGTCCCGACGGACGCCATCCCGATCAGCAGCACGAAGGCGGTCAACGCGCTCAGATATCTCGTTCGGTCTTTCATGGTCCTTCCCTCTGGGCAGCTGTGCGGTTGCATCCCATTATAACCTATTTAACACTTGCATGCTGCATGTAACAGTGCAGACTGCATTTGGTGCTGGAAAACGGTGGTTTCGATGGGGTTTGGACTATCCGGCGGTGCGCTCCCTGATGGTCCTCTCGGTGTCCAATTTCCCGGAATACCTGATGGGGACGGCCGAAGAGAGCATGACGAACGCAGCGCCGATGAGGAAGGTGGTTATCGTCGCACCGATCGTTATTATGATCGGGAAGTAGAAGATCACCTCCGACATCACGACGGCGAGCATACCTGCGAACATGTAGGACATCGGGATCCCGATCGCCGACGACATCAGGGCGAGGAGGGACATCTCGGCCATAATGGATCTAGCTACCTTCGACCGGGGTATCCCGAGAGTGTCGAGGGTGGCGAACTCGACGTCCCTTTCCATCGTCGCCAGGATGACCGCGGACCCGGCCACCACGATGGTGATCAGCAGGTTCATGATGAAGAACACGTACAGGAAGGCCCTTGCATCGTCCACCACGCTGTTCAGGGTCTCCGTGATGTCCTTGTGGACGAGGACGCTGGAGACGATGGATGCGTTCCTCACCTCCCTGGCCGCGGCGTCGGATGTGCCGGGATCGGTCAGCTTGACGTAGGCTCCGGTGCAGTTGTCGGGATCGTAGAAGAGCTGGAGGTTCTTCCTTTCCGTATAGATGTTGCTGAGGAACGAGTGGTATGTTACACCGGTGATCCGGAGCTTTACCTCTGCGGACCCCTTTCGTATGGAAACTACGTCCCCGGTCTTGACATCGATCTTGTCCGCGAGGGTGTTGGTGAGCACGGCGCCCTCGAAGTCCGCGCGCCCGTCGCGCATGTCGAAGTCCCTGGTGGCCGACATGTTGTCGCAGCCGACGACGGTCGCCCCGACGCTCTTGCCGCTGCCGCCGACGCTCATGAACATCGATGTGTAGGGGATGACATACTCGACATCGGACTCGCCCAGGTTCAGTGTGGAGGCAGAGAGGTTGTCAGCGACCACCTGGCCCTTGAAATCCGCGCTGAGGTCCCATGTGTCCGCGTCGATCTGGTCGTTCACGTAGGAGAAGGCTGAGTCCGTCATTACCAGCCATGAACCGGCCACACCAATGGTCATCCCGACGACGAGGACCGTGATGAGCATCCTCCACGGGTTCCTCGTGGTGTTCCTGAATCCCATCAACGTGACCTTCGACATCCGTCCCGTGCCCAGCTTCGAGGTGTGAACGTTCGTTCTGGGCTTGTACTCCAGGGCCTCGCGGACCGATGACCTGGTGATGAGGTAGACCGGGACGATGACGGAGACGAGGACCGCCACCATCACGAAACCGATGCCCATGAGGAATGGTTCGGGATGGAACGGATAGACCAGGTCCATACGGTAATACATGGCAGTGCCGACGCTGACGATCATCTCTGTAAGAAGGAATGTGACGAATATCCCGATCAGCGAACCGATCAGGCAGATGAACAGGCCCATGACGACCCAGGACCTCGCGATGTCCATCTTGCTGTAGCCCAGGGACATCAGGACGCCGATGTACCTCGAGTCGTTCTGGACCAGACGCATCATGGTCATGAATATCGAGATGAAACCGATGAGCATGAATATGGCACCGAGGAGAGGGAACATCGCCTTCATCTTCTCTGCACCGACCTTCATCATCGTGACCGACGGGTGGTCCGACCGCTTGGTGACCGAATCCGTGCCGAACCGTTCGAGGTCGTCTGCGACCTTCTCGCCTGAACCGCCGTTCTCTAGGGTCAGGACGACGTCGTTCACCCCGCCGCCGGTAACGTTCTGGAGGTCCGAGAGCGGCATGTAGACCACCACGAGGGACCCGGCCATGGGGAGGCCGTAGTCGGTGTAGGCGCTGGTGAATAGGTATTCCGGGCTGGATACCAGGCCGGTGATCTTCAGATCTATGGTGACCCCGGCCACCTCGAACGGCACGGTGGATCCGACCTTGACGCCGTAATCCTCCATCCCGATTACCGCGACCGCCTCGCCTGAGGAACGGAAGTACCTGCCTTCCCTTCTCTGGAACCGGATGACATCGCGGTCCGCGGGCTCATCTATCCCGATCAGCACCGCATTGATCTCCCGGTCCTCGGGGTCATAGATACCGTCGCGGACGAGCCGAAGGTCGTAGTGCTTCACGTCGTCCGAGGCATCGAGGACCGCTGAAACGTCCCCGGGGTCCTGGTCGTCCGAGAACTCAACGAAGAGGTCGGCCATCCTGTAGTCCTCGAAGAACTTCTCGGTGCTCTCGTCGAGGACAGCGGCCGCGTACCATCCCGTGACGATCATGGCCATCGCGATGGCGATGACCGAGGAGATGGCGACGGTCCGCCACTTCATCTTCCAGAGCTTCCTCAGGACGCTCCGGGAGATCGGCCTCATCGGCCGCCTCCGCCGTTGGGCATGTCGACCAGGGTTCCACCCCGCAGTTCAAGGGTCCTATCCATGAACTTCTTCAGACGCTGGTTGTGGGATACTATGAAGAACGTGGTGCCAAGCTCGTCCTGGAGGGACTTCATCAGCTCCATGATCGCCTGCTCCCTCTCCTCGTCGAGGTTGCCGGTCGGCTCGTCGGCGAGGACTATCATGGGCTCCTTGGCGAGAGCCCTTGCGATGGCGACCCTCTGCTGCTGTCCGGCAGAGAGCTCCTGCGGGAAGTTCTCCATCTTGTCTGCGAGGTCGACGAGCCCGAGGTAGCGCTCGGTCCTCTCGGTCAGTTCGGCCCTGTCAGGGACGAGCATCTCGATGCCGAGCTCGACGTTCTCCCGGGCGCTCAGCGTCGGCAGGAGGTTGTAGAACTGGAAGATGAAACCGACGGAGTCGCGGCGGTAGGCGTTCAGGCTGGCCTTGTCGAGCTTGAGGATATCGACGCCGCCGACCCTGATCCGACCCTTCTCCGGCCTGTCGATCCCGCCGAGCATGTTCAGCAGGGTGGTCTTCCCGCTCCCGGAGGGGCCCATTATCATGATCATCTCGCCCTTCCCGGCAACGAGGTCGAGGCCGGTCAGTACCCTGGTGACCTCTCCCCCGGTCTCGAAGCTCTTGTGCAGACCCTTGATGGATACGACCTTGCTCATTTCGACACCCCTTCGTCGTTGGGTACTAGTCCTCCGCAGTTGAAGGTAATTGTCCCGTTCATGAACGGCAGTATTTATAATAACGATGTTTGTCATGCATCACCATGAGGAAGGTCACGATCGAGTTCAGACCGAACGAGATGGTAAGGGAGCATATGGACCCGTTCTTCGAGAAGATCGAGAGGATGGAAGGTCTGGAACTCCTGAAGCTCGACTTCGAGAGCGGCATGAAGGTGGCGGTCGCCAAGTTCACTATGAGGGAGGGCTTCGGGATCGAGGAGATCGAGGTACCCGGACACAGCGAGATCATCGGCATCATCGAGCAGCGAGGGAACGAATACACATGCATCGTCCGCGGATTCGTCCAGGATTCCATGAGGCCGCTAATGGAGGAGTTCCGGATAGATGTCATCTGGGACACACCCATGATGGCAACGGCCGAGTCGATCGTCTATTCGGCGATAGGTACCGAGGAGGACATCCGGAAATTGATGGAGGCATTGAAGCTCATAGGCGAGGTCATCATTGTGTCGTACCACAGGGCCGCCTTCGAGGGGAGGAACCACCTCGCGATCCTCACGGAGAAGCAGAGGGAGGTCATGATCGCCGCCAAGAAGCGTGGGTACTATCAATATCCGAGGAGGGTCAAGGCCGAGGACCTGGCCGACGGCCTGGGTATCAGCAAGGCGACCGCGGTGGAACACCTCAGAAAGGCCGAGATCAGACTGATGGACGAGATACTGGCTGGTTATTGAGGAAAAAGGGTCGGGGAGTACGGCCGGGGGACCAGGTCAAGTACCAGCCTCCTCCCCGTTGTTCGATCGAACGTGATCAGGACCGCTTCTCGCGGTAGACTATTAGCGAATCGGTCTTCATACGACGGGTCCGGGTGATGTCGAGGTAGAGGTCCTCAACGCCATTCGGGCCGACGCGCTCGGCCCTGAAGTAGCTCGGGAAGATGCTCGCCGATACGACGAGATAGCTTACACGACGGCCCCGATTCGATCCTTGGTCCACGGATTTCGACATATTATCATCTCAGCAGGTTGTACTTTCCTTCGTGTTCGAGCCTTATATCCCCTGGTGTTGCATGCAGGCTGCAACAGGGAAATTCCTGCTATAACGAGGTTTTCGGGAGGTCCAGGGATCGCACCATGAGGACCGGTTCCGTCAGGCCTTGTACTTCTTGCCGGCACCCCATGCGTCGTCGAGCTCCCTCCCGACGAGATGGTACTTGCCGTTCGCCATCATGAGGACGAATGGCTCCATCGATACGAGGTCGATCTTGCCGTCCTTGATGAAGCTCTCCTCCGCATAGGCGTCGACGATCTCGCCGATGAAGATGTGGTCGAATCCCATCTCGATCTCCTTCATCAGCTTGCATTCGAGGTTCAAGGGGAATCCCTCTATCATGGGCGCGGTCTCGGTCTTTCCGTAGAAGACGTTGAAGAGTTTCGATTTGTCAACGTCCTTCCCCGAATTGATGCCGCAGTAATCGGTCTTGATCACGTGTTTCTTGCCCGGGACGTTCACCGAGAACGTTCCGTTGTCCTTGACCCCCCGAGTCGTGTGGTGCTTCGGGTTCATAGCGACCATAACGCAGGGTGGGGTGTAATCGCCCCGATTTATCCAGGCAGCCGTGAAGAAGTTCGGTTTACCGTCCACGAGGGATCCCACGAGGGTGACGGGCATCGGGAACGGGTTGACCTGTGTGCTGATCTTGACCTTGGCCATGGTCGGATAACGGGTATCCAACAGAAAAGTGTACCGGTATTGGAGAGACGCGTTGAGCCCGCCGTGGCCCGGGCTCGAGCGAGTCCTCATCCTCGTGTCGCAGGGATGTGCGGGGAAGGGATCGGGGGCTTGAAAGAAATTTCTTCAAACATCCCTTCCCCTAAATCCCTCAAGTCCACTCAAAACTAGATATCCTCCTCGAACGTGAAAAGTCCGTCGACAGAGGTGTGCAACGCTTTGGACACTGCATGCGCGAGCCTCAGCGAGGGGTTGTATGTTCCCTTCTCCATGTGAACGATGGTCTCGCGGCGTACGCCAACGATCCCAGCCAGCTCTGCCTGTGTCATATCGTACCTCGCCCTCAGCTCCTTCATTCGGTTCTTCAAGACACCACCGATATCGAGTGTCCCCCATCCATAGGTTAGTTATTTCTAACCTTTTGTTTTATCTTTGTAACTTTTGGTTATATAATTATAACATATATATAACTTTCGGCCGTAGCCAAACGACTGCCAGGGAATACGAAACGATGATATCGGCAGATGACATGGGTCGCCTGAGGACCTTGTATGACATTGCCCATGGAGACCGAACGGCTGACCCTGCGGTTGTTCACCGATGACGACGCGGAGGAGTATCTCAAGATCGTACTGCAACCCGAGATCATGGAAGGGCACAACGTCGAGGAGGTCCCTGACGTGGCGACCATTCGAGAGGGTATATTGAAGAGGACCGAGTCGTGGCAGAAGCGGGGATTCACACGCGCAGCGGTCATCGTCAGGGAGACCGGCCAGCTCATAGGGTCGGTCGGCCTCGCGGTGATACCCGATAACGAGGAAGTGGTGGAGGTCGTATGGACCATCTCAAAGGAGTTCACGCGTCAAGGGTACGCGACAGAGGCCGCCAGAGCCTGGCTGGTCTTCGGCCTCGAAGAGCTCGGCCTTGCCTCGGTGATCGCACTGGCGAATGCGGGAAATCACGCTTCGATAAGGGTCATGGAGAAGCTCGGGCTGAGGTCCGAGGGAATGACCGAGGAGTACTATGACCGCGAACTCGTCATCTACAGGGCAGATCGGGATTGGCTCGATGGGAACATCCATTAAAGGCGATATCCTTATCACTTACCGAGACGAACATAGGTGCTGGACACCATGACGGAAAGGATAGAGCTCAGGGGATACGGGACAAGGGTGAAGGGCAGTACCCTGACAGCGAGGAAGGGTGATAACGTCGTCAGGGTCAGGCTCGACAAGGTCACGTCAGTCCTCTACACGAGGGTCAACAGGCTTCCCGAGAACGCGATCCGGATAGGCGTCCTGTTCATCCTGATACCGTGGATACTTCTCGGTCTGAACGTCATGTTCCAGGTCCACATCCTCTTGGCCGTTTTGAGCAACATCTTCGGACTCGGCCTGATCATCGGCTATCACACGGTCCTGATATGGGCCCTTGACATCGAGACCGAGGACAGGACATATCTGATCACGGGAAGGAAGAAGGTGCTCCTGGACCTGAGGGAGGCCATCGACGGATACAGGTCTGCCCACGGTCAGGAGCAGGCCGTTGCGGAGGACAGGGCCCTCGATTCCGACGATGACGTCTACGACAGGATCGATTCCGCGACCGAGGACGACGATGTCTCGATGTATGACGATATCGACGCTTGCGTCCGATGCGGGAGCAGGGACCTCGGAATGGCGAGCATTGCAGAGGGAGGTGTCCCAGGCGTCTTCGACGTCTCCGGGCAGATCGTCTGCAGGAACTGCGGACTGGTAGCACCGGCGCTCTGTTTCGACAACGAGGAGGACTATGGAGCCCACATCGCCTCCCTGAAAGAGGAAGGGAAGATCGACAGCGAGGGGAAATGGATCGAGGGATCCGAGGACGCCGATTGATCCGGCCGATCACCGGACGATGAGATTATTTAGTAAGATGCCATACCGGGTGCCAGAGGGGACGTGATGGTCTGTGGGAAACGAACCAGGCTCATTAGATCGATGTCAATAATGACGTTCTTCATCCTCCCCCTGGTCATTCTGTCCGTGGGTCAGGTATCGACCGCTAGGACACTGATAGTGGACGACGATGGACCCGGGGATCACACGACCATAATGTCAGCCGTGGGGGAGGCGGAGGACGGTGATCTGATCATCGTCAACAACGGCAGTTACAACGAGAGTCTGTTTATAGATGAGAGATTGACATTGACAGGAAACGGGACCGACCGACCTGTCATCACGATCGAATCAGGGATCGCATTGACCATCGCGGGGGATCGGGTGAACGTCAGTGGGTTCGATGTCAGGACGGAGGATAACGGCATCCTAGTCAGGGGATCGAACTGCTCGATCTCGAACATGACCGTCCGCTGCTCTCCGGTGGGGATCAGCCTCTATTATTCGGAGAACAACACATTGAAGGACATATCGATGATCGATTGCGGCCTGAGGATCGACGGTGTTGATACAGAATGCTGGAACACTCACGATATCGACGTGTCGAACACGGTAAATGGCAGGCCGATAAGATATCTCGTCAATGTGTCCGATCATACGGTTCCAGATGATACGGGTCAGGTCATCACGGTCCAGTGTGAACGGATCGAGTTGAGCGGCTTGAACATCTCGAACGTTCCGGACGGCATCATGGTCGCCTTGTCCAATGATAATCGCATAGTTAACAATCAGATATCAAGCTGCACCTACGGGATCACCCTTCTCGCCAGCCATCGGAATTATATTGCGACAAATAGAATTGATTCCAATTATCAAGGGATCGCTATTGGAGCCCATCATCGCAATTACTATGGCGAATGCAGGGAGAACGTGATCCTAGCGAACGATTGCATTGAGAACGACTGGGGGATCCGGATCTACAGATCGAATCTGAACCGGATCTCGTACAACAACTGTTCATCGAATGGTCAGGGGATCGAACTGGTGGACAGTGTAGGAAATGATGTCTTGGGCAACAATTGTTACTGGAATCGTCTCTGGGGTATCGAGGTCTACAACAGTCAAGAGAACGATGTGATTGACAATACTTGTCTCTACAACGACATTGGGATCAAGCTGGAATATGTCGACGATATGACCTCGGAGGACAATGTCTGCACTGACAATCGGGTCGGATCGACGATCGGGTATGCGGACAACTGCGTTGTTCAGGATAACGATTTCTCAAACAATTCGAAACGTGGCATCGAGATGGAGCGCAGTTATACGAACAGGATCGCTAGGAACGATTGTTCAGGGAACGGTGACAACGGGATCTACCTCTTGCGGGCGGACAGAAACGTTATAAGGAATAACGACTGCAGCGACACGGGATCATGGGGGATCCACCTCGTATCGTCCGATGGGAACCATATCTACGGCAACAGCGGGTCGAAGTACGACGATCGCATCGAAGAGGGCTTATTGTTGGTCACCAGGGTCCTGATGATGTTGATCACATCGGTCCTGTTGCTCGCCTGGGTGGCCGTTCGGGATCGAACGGGGGAGCCAAAGATCGTAAGATGGGTACTCGATATCCTGGTGACCATCTTCGCGGTCACCCTCGGGACCTCCGGATTCCTCTTCCTGATCGGAATGGAATGGGAGGCTTTCGTGGTATTCGCAGCGCTGGCGTTCATGGGGATCATATACATGATCTTCATCCCTTGGTGCGATCTCAAGCGACCAAGGGTGCTCTTCGGTTCTCCATTGAAGAAATGGGGGGCAATGCTCGCCGGTACGATCATCTTCGGATTGGCCGGCCTCTACCATGTCGAATCGTTCAGCGGACCCGACCACGAGATCCCGCTCTATGTCAAGGTCCTCGAACCGATATCCCAGATGGTGCTGATATCAAGCACGTTCATGTTGATGGGCGTCCTGATCAGCCTCCAGGGATACTTACAAAAGAAGGAACAGAAGAGGACGATCGTCAGCAGACCTCGGGGTATGGGAAGATCGGAGGCGATCAAGACCCAGAAGAACATGAATATCGTGAGCATGGGAACTTTCATAGGATTGATTATCCTGTACCACGGCCTTTCCCTGTACAGCATCTTCGGTCCAAACCCCGTTGTGCTCGCGATGAATGCCATAGGCGTTTTATTGATAGCCTTCGCTGTATGGACATACCACAGGAATCGATATGATATCAGACGTCTCGCAAGAGCGCGGAAAAGACGTATCGAGAGGTCGAGATATCTGAACAAGGCAAGCCCGTGGCTCTCCGTCGGTCTTCTCGGAGTAGCATTCCTCTTGTTCATCATAGCCTTCCTTGACACGGTCTCCCTCGCGCATAGGAATCCGGAGGACGGCCCGTGGGTGGTCAACGCCTTCGTAGGGACCGAGGGGTTCACTGACGCGTTCTTTATCTGCTTCCCGATAAGCCTGGCAGCGATCATCGTGCCACTGATTCTGCTCGCAAAGGGGGGTAAGAGATTCAGGAACACTGCGACGACCATGGTGTACAACGCCCTTCTGTGGAACCTGGTCCTGCTTCTCCTATCTCAAATGAAAGCGGTGGCGTTCAAGCCTGCGATCTACCTGCGGACGCCGAAGGTGGATAAGGAGACCGTGCGATTGTACCTCAAGGGACGGACCATCAGGACGATCCCTGAACGTCCTCTCTCCTCGATCACCGAATGGAGGGACCTCACACTGGAGGATGGAAGAATCCACTCGGATGGTGCGATGCATGATTATCTGATCTACGAAGCTGAGACCATCGTCCCCAGGGTAAGCGACCGAGGATGGACCATCGGCAAAGGGACCGTGGGATACACATGGAATGGTGACCCGGTATCGGTCGGGGACCTAAGGACCATCTTCTCGGACATCATGGATGGGTACGGATTCCTGGAGAACGAGGTGAACGATTTCATCGACTACTGGATCGCGGAGGACATGAAGATAGCCTTCGGGAAGGATGAGTTCAACTATGCTGTCCAGCCGGCATTGGAGGCTGACATCGAACGCATCTTCAAATTGGAGACCGAACTGGTCTATGAAGAATACCTGCGTGTGATGTTCGTTGTAAGGGAGGTCCCTCCTGATACCATGCTGTCGGAACCGGAGATCCGTCCAATCGAAAGGAGCGACCATTCCCTCCACGAATGGGGGGTCATCCTGAGCGAGGCGCAACGTTAAAAACCGGGGGTCTCCATCTCATGCGCATGCGTGGACGCTATCTCCTGCTCCTTTCCGTGATCGCCATCTCATTGGCCATCCTTTTCGTTCTCATCCCATCAGCGTCAGCGCAGAACGCCACCAATGAACCTCCGACCGCCGAGATCGATTCCATCTACGTTCCGCCCAAGGGCAAGGGCGACACCGTCTACTTCAGCGGCCACGGGAACGATCCCGACGGTGAGGTCGTGGCATACAAATGGCGTTCCAACGTCACTGGCGTCCTCTCAAGGAACCAGTCCTTCAACCGGACGAACATGACAGTCGGAGAGCACAGGATCTGGTTCTCGGTGATGGACGACAACGACACCTGGTCGGCCGAGGTCAAGATGGACATCGTAGTCGGAGAACATTGCAGCGACTGTGATGACATCCAAAGCGATGACGAGGAGCACAAGGACGACACAGCGGTGCCGGATTCCTCGATGGCCGTCGTGGTGACCTTCGTGGTCGTGATCCTGACGATGACCATATGGTTCAACCTGACCCGGAAGGAAGATGGCTGAACCAGGATAGGATTTTATATCCACGTTCCCTACCCGGTCCAGAGGGGACGATATGCAGTGTCCGACATGCGGTAACATGACCAATTATGTCGAACAGTACGGTCAGTACTACTGTTACGTCTGTCAGGCGTACGTCGCAGCGGCACAGCAGCCAGCTCAGCAGCAGTACGCACAGCAGCAGCAACAGTACCAGACGGCCTATCAGCAGCAGCCTCAGGCCCAGTATCAGGAACCGTATGACCAGAGCCAGCAGCCAGGTTACGTTGAGGCGCCACAGGTCCAGCCGGTTCCGGGGACACAGGAACAGCCACTATATCCGGGGCAACAGCAGGGGACCCAGTATCAGATACAATATTCTGGCTTCACACCCGGAGCGCAGCAGCCGCTGGGTGCAGCTCCCGCGACCACGATGACACCGGGTTATGTCGACCCATACGGTCGAGGAGCCCCGCAGCCCGTTCCGGCAAAGAAGGGCTCGGCGGTCAAGTTCATCCTCGTGGCCGTTGTCGTGTCGTTCCTGGTCATTGCCATACTGGCCTATGCGTTCTTCGCTTCGTGGGACAATGCTGAAGTGACCATCGGCTCGGGTTCGGGCGACGAAATATCCCTTGGACACATGAGGATGTCATCCATGGGTAGTCACGAGATCAGGTTCATCATGACGGACGGAGCTGATCTGAGCGATCTATCTTATCAGTTACTTAACAATAAAAGCGAGGTTATCGAAGGATTGGATTCGGACGACGAGACGATTTCAATGTCAGGGAAGATCACTGACATCCTTTTCCTCGAGGACCAGTTCAATGCTTCTTCATTGACAATAGGTAGTAATTTCTATGCGCGGGAGCCCGCCAATGGAACGAATCATACGCTCTTTGTCACGTTCGAGGATGCGGACGGGGACGGGAAGTTCTCAGATGACGATATAATGAACGTTAGAGGGCTCCGCTATAATGGATTAGTATTGAGGTTGCGAAACGATCTAAAAAGGAAGTACTACGCGGAGATCGAACTTCCGATTGTCTGACAATGCCCTTATACATCGAACCGATTACATGGTCTAATGAAGATACTCCCCTACGACGAGGTCGACCCGGATGGGGTCAAGGTCATTGACTGGACCAGTTTCAGATGGTTCCTCAGTCCTGAGTTGGCCCGTGAGCTGAGGGAGAAGGACCCGTGGCTCCCCGATCATTACGCGCTCTACGCTGTCGATGACGACGAGGTAAGGGCTCAGGTGGGCTACTGTGTCGTTGACACGGACACCACCGAGGGGCTGGAGAAGGTCGGGTTCGTCTGGGGTGTCTGCACCCGTCCAGATTCCGCCCGGCGCGGATATTCCACCGCATTGTTCGAGGAGACCCACAGGATACTCCTGGAAGAGGATGTTCGATTCGCGGTCCTGGGAACGCGGCGCTCCTGGGTGGCATACGATCTGTACAGGAAGTTCGGGTACCGGGACTTCGGCCACTTCAGTTCCGCCATCAAACCCTGTTCGGGACCTGCGGAGACGGATGTCGTCTGCAAGAAGGGGCTTACAGATCAGGACGCCCATGGGATCTACAAGAGATATGCAGAGGACCTCCTGGGATTCACCCACCGCTTCGAAGGAGTCATCAGCATCAGGGAGATGAACTTCCACGATGGTCCTTACGATAGGCATAGCTACTTCCGCGACGGTGAGATGATCGGGTTCACCATCGGCAAGTCAACTGACAGGTACATCAACCTGATCGACATGTGCGCCGTGGACATCGACGACGTACCTGACATGATTGCAGCACTGGAGAAGGATACCGGAACGGGTCACATCATGTACGACTGGACACCGAGGAGGGCGATCATCGAACGTCTCGTCCGTTCGGGAGCCTCCGAGATCGGGACGACCTGGGGGACGTTCATGGCGGTCGACCTGACCGGGGAGCTGGACATCGGGGGGATCGAGGACCTGTACGGGGTCGGAGACGACCTCTTCACGATGAGCGACCTGGATGCGTACTGAGTGAGCGACATGGAGAATGTTGATGATTGGCCGTTCGACGACCCGATAATCGTCGAGGATTACGACCCGGTCTGGACCGAGATCTACGACAGGGAGGCATCGGTCATCGGAGAAGCCCTCGGCGACATCGTCGAGACCATGGACCATGTCGGGAGCACCTCGGTCCCGGGATTGGCGGCCAAACCGGTCATCGACATCAACGTCGGGCTCAAGCGCGAGGAGGACCTCGACAGGACCGTTCCCGTCATGGAGGGTCTGGTCTACCGATACCGCAAGGACCTCGAGTGGACCTTCCCCCAGCGGCGGCTGTTCGACAAGTTCGTCGACGGCGAGCGGATGTTCCACGTTCACATCGTTCAGTGGGAGAACGAATTCAGGAAGGACCACCTGGACTTCAGGGAACTCCTCAGGGCCGATCCCGTCATAGCAAAGGCCTACGGCGACCTGAAGAAGGAGCTCGCTATCGAGTTCAGGAACGACCGGGATGGATACACGGATTCCAAGTCCGACTTCATCCTCGGGGAGCTCCGGCGGGCCGGGTTAAGGAAATAGGATATTATAGGTCAATACCATTCCACACGAGGACCGGGAGAGCGTCGTCTGTCCCGCTCCGCCGAGGTGACACGATGATACACGACAGCGTGCTCGAGCTCATTGGGGAGACGCCGATGGTCAGGCTGAACAGCGTTGGCAAGGAGCACTCCCCGGAGATCGTCGTCAAGATAGAATCGTCCAACCCCACCTGCAGCATCAAGGACAGGATAGCCATATACATGATAGAGGATGCCGAGAGCCGCGGCCTCCTCAAGCCCGGAGGGACCATCGTGGAACCCACCACCGGGAACACCGGAATAGCTCTATCGCTGGTCGCGGCGGCCAAGGGTTACAAGATGATCGTCGTCATGCCGGAGTTCGTCAGCGAGGAGCGGACGCACATGTGCCAGGCATTCGGGGCGACGGTGGTCCGCACTCCGGCGGCGGAGGGTATCCCCGGGGTGTTGAAGAAGGCCGAGGAACTCATCGAAGAGATCCCAGGTGCATTCATGCCAGACCAGTTCAAGAATCCCGCGAACCCGAGAGCACACCGCGAGACGACAGCAAGGGAGATAATAGACCAGACCGACGGGAAGATCGATGTATTTGTAGCCGCAGCTGGAACCGGTGGAACGATGTCCGGCGTCGCCTCTCTCCTGAGGGAGGAGGTCCCAGGCATCAAGATCGTAATAGTCGAACCATCTGGTTCCGCGGTCCTCTCGGGATGCGATCCGGGATTGCACAAGATCGAGGGCATTGGCGAGGGTTTCATCCCCGAGGTCCTCGACACTGAGATGTACGACGAGGTCATAGCCGTCAGCGATGACGAGGCCATGGCGACCGCACGTCGCCTAGCTGCAGAGGAGGGCATCCTGGCAGGCATATCATCGGGAGCGAACGTGTTCGCCAGCCTGAAGGTTGCGAAGGAGATGGAGGGCGGAAGGATCGTTACCCTGGTGCCGGACTGCATGATGAGGTACATCTCCACCGACCTCGTACTGAAGTACTGCGACATGCCGCCAGGCGACTAGTACGCGTTGCTGTTAGGGAACAGGTACTCATAGAGAAGCAGTGATGGTCAGATCGCGAATTCTAGATGAGGTGAGTATGATGACACGTGAGATCAGGACATGGATCGATATAGATGCCTCACCCGAGGCTGTTTGGGATGTGCTGACAGATCTCGAGCAATTCGAGGAATGGAATCCGTTCATTACGAAGGCGGAAGGGGTTGTGAAGGAGGGCGAACGGATCTCGGTATTCCTGAAACCGGAGGGCAAGAAAGGGATGAGCTTCAGGCCGACCCTTCTTGTGACGAGGCCTCGGGAGGAGATGAGGTGGTTGGGGAAGGTCCCGGGGTTCCATGGTGAGCACGTCTTCAGGATAGAACCACGTAACGGGGGTGTGAGGTTCGAACAGAGCGAGACATTCACGGGCTTCTTGACACCGTTGCTAATGAGGAGATTGGGATCGCCGACGGAAAAGGGGTTCAGGAAGATGAACCGCGCACTGAAGGAGCGGGCCGAGGCAATGTACGCCTGAGCCGGTTTCGGTGGAAGTTATAAACGGTCCGAGAAGGTAGATCGAACGATGGAAACATTCCCGGAGAGGCTCGATGCTGCAGACGACCTTGCAGAGGTCTTCGATATCGTCAAGGATGCGGTACGCCAGGTCCTCGGTCAGAGCAGAGGCGGATTGATGCTCGGTCTGGCGGACCTCGGGAACCATCCGAAGGGGTTCTTCGGTGGATACTACTACGTCGCTACAAATGTCATCGTCCTGAACAAGGTCCCGTTGATGAGGATCAGGGACACCGAACCCGAACTCTTCGCGCCCTATGCCTTCACCGTCCTTCTGCACGAATACCTTCACACCCTCGGATATCTCGACGAGCGGCAGGTCAGGCGGACGGCCTACGATATCGTCAGGGAGGTATTTGGGGAGGAGCATGTGGCATCCAAGATAGCGAAGGACACGAAACACTTCTTCCCGAACCTCGTCTATCCCACGGTCGGGTGGCAGCCGAGCGAGACGGGGATAGAGCTTGTCGAAGGTTTCGACAGGTCCTCATACGAGTACATCGCCTGAGGGGAAAAGTCTTTAATACCGGCCTCTTTTATGGTGCATAGTTGTGGCACAATACCACACAACAAAGGAGGGGCGAAATGACAGGATCCAACACCGACCTCGGTTTCGTCATCACGAAACCGCCGCTTGAAACAGGAGCCGTTGCAGGCATACTGAGGACCGCTCTGGATTCGTTGGATGACGGTAGAAGCGTAGGCCTCTTCCTTATCAGCGACGGCGTCTGGCTCGCCAAGACGGGACAGGATAACGAGGCATTCACACTGTTCAACGAACTTCTCAGGAAGGGCGTACCAGTGACCGCCAGCGGCGACCACCTCCTTGCCGCAGGTATACCCGAGGATGGAATGGCGGACGGCGTCGAGGTCTCGAGGAAACCCTACAAGGACCTCGTGTTGAACGTCATGGAGGAATGGGACAGGGTGATGGTCATATGACCGACACGAAGACGCTCACGATCCTCCTGACGAAGGGACCCTACGTCTCGGAGGCCGCTGACATGGCGATGAGGACGGCCCTCGCGGCGAAGAGGGCAAAGTACGACGTCAATCTCTTCATGTACCTGGACGGGGTCTGGGTCACCAATGTCACTTCTGAACTCGATTTCAACAACCCGACCGAGTGGCTCCGATCGGCGATCAAGCGCGGCGTCGAGGCAGCCTCCTGCCAGAGGTGTTCCGACGCGCGAGATCTCAAAGAAGGTGAGATAGTCGACGGCGTCCAGATCGCAGGGTCCTTCAGGTTCATCGATATGGTGAAGGGTTCGGACAAAGTGATAACCTTCGGAGGCTGATGGTATGGCTGCGAGATCCGTACTTGTATACTGCGTTCACGGGACCTACGGCCGTGACGACGATGGCTACGGAGCCATGCTGATGACCAACGCCGCCCTCGCCAAGGGGATGGACGTGACACTCGTCCTGGCCGACGACGGGGTCGCCATGGCAGTGGCAGCACAGGACACGACGAGGATAGGACTTCCGAACAACCTCGAGGAGGTCCAGAACACCTTCGACCTCGGGGGTCGACTGCTCGTGGTGAAGGAGTCCCTCGCGGAACGAGGGATAGAAGAGGACGAACTGGTCGAGGAGGCCGAGGTGATAGACGCCCAGGAGGTCTCCTCATTGATAATGGAGCACGATGTCAGTATGACGTTCTAGGAGATGATGACTTTGGCAGATGAAACGAGGATAACGACGATGGGCATGAACTGCCCGAAACCGCTCATAGAGACGAGGAAGGCCCTCAGGAAGATGGAGACGGGCCAGGTGCTCGTCGTGGAAGGCGACCACAGGCTCTCGAAGGACGAGATCCCCCAGGCCATCGAGGACACCGGGGATGAGGTCGTCTCGATAGAGGAGACAGGACCCAAGTGGGTCATCACCATAAGGAAGGGATGAACATGCCGGCAGCGGATTCGATGACGATGGTCGTCCACAGCGGCGACCTGGACAAGGCGATGGCCGCTTTCATAATTGGAACGGGCGCGGCTGCGAAAGGGACGAAGGTGACCATGTTCTTCACGTTCTGGGGCCTCAACCTCATCAAGAAGGACGGAGCGAGGAAGGCCAAGCTCTCGCGGATGCACATGGGCGGTCTCGGAACGGCGATGATCAGGAAACTGATGAGGAAGAACAACGTGGCACCGCTCGATGAGCTCATCTCCGACGCGGCAGACCTCGGCGTCCGCATGATCGCCTGCGAGATGACCATGGGGTTGATGAACGTCTCGAAGGACCAGCTCATCCCCGAGGCGAAGGAGATCGGCGGCGTCGGCACGTATCTAGATGCGGCAGCCGGAGCCCACGTCAACCTCTTCGTGTGAGGTGATACGAATGGAAAGGACACCTGAGGAAATGCTCACCGGGTTCCCCACGATGTCGGGCAAGGTCGAGGACGGTTCCTTCACATGCTACGACCTGATGAAGTGCATGTTCAACCTGAACGGTACTGAGGCCTCGGTCCTCCAGTCCATCCAGGGGACGGACCCGATGATGGCGGCCGAGGTGGCGGACCTCGTCGACAGGGACAGATCGACCACATATAGGGCGCTGGAGAAGCTCGTGTCGTGCGGTCTGGCCTACAAGGAGCGCAGGGGCGGTGAGCCCCGGGGTTATTCAAACGTCTACAGCGCGGTACCAGAGGTCGAGCTGGTCCGTCGTGCCGAGTCGGCCCTCGACAACTGCTACGCGAAGATCAAATCGATCCTCAAGGAGCAGGAAGGGACACTGCCCGAATGACCGAAAGGGATATAACGGCCCCAGCACTGGGGGGTCCCATGGACGGAACCGAGGCCCTTGAACGCCTGATGGCGGGAAATTCAAGATACGCCAGCGGAAGCCCGGAGGGACCGAACCGGACGACCGAGAGGCGCGACGAGGTAGCAACGGACCAGAACCCCTTCGCGGTGGTCCTGACATGCTCGGATTCCAGGGTCGTTCCCGAGCTGATCTTCGACGCGGGGATCGGAGACCTTTTCGTGATAAAGACGGCCGGCAACGTCGCCGACGACGTCGTCATAGGAAGCATCGAGTTCGCAATCGACCGCCTCGGGACCAGGTTGATAATGGTGCTTGGCCACACCTCGTGCGGAGCCGTCGGGGCCGCCCTCGAGGGCGGTGTCCATCCAGGCAACACGGGAACCGTGGTCCATGCTATTGCCCCGTCGGTTGCGGCTGTTATCGGCTCGGAGAACGTCTACGCTGACGCGATCGTCGAGAACGTTAGAAGGATGGTCGAGAGGATCACCGGTTCGGGTCCGATAATCCCACCCAGGGTCCAGAACGAGGAGGTCACTGTCGTCGGAGCACTGTACGACATGGCCAGTGGTGTCGTGGAGCCGGTCCAGCCTCGACAGTAAAACTATTATGCGGAACCGTGGATACCGCCTCGAAGGGTAGCCATGGATACGACATTGGACCTCGAAACGGAAAGGCTCCGGATAAGACCGTTCACCATGAAGGACGTTGAGGAGCTCCACGAGATCATCGGCGACCCGGCGGTGATGAGGTTCATACCGGCCGGGCCATCCCCCAACATCGATGTCACGAAGGAGGTCCTGGAGAACGTCCTCCGGCACCAGGAGGCCCACGGCTACTCGATATGGGCCGTCACCGACAAGTTCACCGGGAAGATGCTCGGGGACTGCGGACTCTTCCTCCTGGACGGCGTCGGACCGGAGATCGAGATCAACTATCATCTGGCCGTCGAGCACTGGGGCCATGGCTATGCGACGGAGGCGGCGGCCGAGTGCATCAGGTACGGGTTCGAGGACCTCGGGCTGGAGAGGATAATAGGACTCACAGATCCGCAGCACGTCGCCTCGCAGAGGGTACTCGAGAAGAACGGGATGCGTCTCGAGGGCATCAAGAAGAGCTACAACAAGAAACTGGCCGTCTATTCCATCTCCAGATCGCACTTCGACGAGCTACGGGGACCCGGTCACGAGTACATCAAGGAATTGAGCGAGATAGATTCGTTCCCGGGGTGATCGGACGGACATGATCGAGTACCCCTTCACCTGGGCTCCCGGGTGGTCGTTCTCCCGCATGAGGACATTCAGGAACTGTCTCAGGCAGTACTGGTACCAATACTATGCGCCCAGGGCGCTCTCCGGACACGAGAAGATGAAGGTCCAGGAGCTGCGCTCGCTGTCCACCGTGAACATCGAGGTCGGCAATGCAGTGCATAACACCATAGCCGAGGTCATCAAGGACCTCTCGCTCACAGGACGCTTCCTCGACGAGAAGGAGGTCCTGGACATAGCCGAGAACAAGTTCAGGGTGCTCCTGGCGAACATCCCCATGTTCGAGGACCGCTACGGAAGGCCGATCTCCGACGAGCGGATCGACAAGGCGGTCCGAAAGGTGAGGACCGGTATCAGTGCGTTCTATTCATCCCGATGGCCGGCCCTGCTCAACGACGTTCCGCTGAGCGCACGCGGCGAGTGGGCCATTGATCCGCCGGGTTACGGCGAGTTCAGGTTCGAGGGAAGGAAGGCTTACGCAAAACCCGACCTTGTCTTCAAGGCCATGGACGGCACCTGGCACGTGGTCGACTGGAAGACCGGGCGACCCGACAGGGAGACCGACATCCTCCAGGTCCAGAGCTACATGTACTTCACGAACGTCGTCTACGGGATCCCATTGGAGAACATGGAAGGTACGGTGGAGTACCTCGCCCACCCGAACGAGGATGCGGTCACCATCACCGGTGAGCTCGTCGACGGCCTTGAGCTTCACAACAGGATCATCGAGGACATGGACGCCATCGAGGCCATGTGCGAGGACGTCGAGGGCAACGTACCGGTTCCGGTGGAGAGGTTCACGAAGGTCGAGACCGAGATGACCTGCGGCCGGTGCAACTACAGGGAAGTGTGCGAGCCGAACGTCCGGCAGACGAAGCTGGACGTCTGAGGTGGGACCGTGAGGATCCTCGAACGAATGCTCGGCGTCCGGCGAGGTCCATCTGACCGTTTCTGGGAGATCGATCTGCTTAGAGGGGTCGCTCTGGTACTGATGATGGTGTTCCACATCGCCTTCGACATCTACTATTTCGGTGATGGCGACTTCTCGGTGAGCGATGGGATCTGGCCTCTAATAGGACGCTCGAGCGCCTTCCTCTTCATCCTGCTGGTGGGCGTCTCGCTGTCGCTTGCCCGGTCTAGATCATCCGTTCGCGGTGACCCGTTCAAGGGATTCGCGACCGGAGCTGCAACGAGAGGTGCGTTTATATTCTGTCTCGGGATGGTCATCACGGCGGTCACCTGGTCCCTCATGGAGACTGGATCCGTCGTCTTCGGCATACTTCATCTCATCGGCCTGTCGATCGTGATCGCAATACCGTTCACCAGATTTGGGCGGTGGAACGTGACGGTCGGAATGGTCCTGGTCGCTGCGGGTCTGCACCTCAGGACCCTGGGCGGGGGACCGTACTGGCTCCTGTGGACCGGCTGGGTTCCCGATGGGTTCGTCACCGTCGACTACTACCCCTTCCTGCCGTGGTTCGGGGTCGTGCTGATCGGGATCTTTATCGGGGACATCGCCTTCGGAGGCCACGAACGGTTGATCGAGGTACCCGACCTAGGAGGTAATGTATCCGTACGTCCTCTGACCTTTCTTGGCCGGAATTCCCTGCCGATCTATCTGGTCCATCAGCCCATAATACTTACAGCGCTGCATCTGACCGGAACCATTGATGTCTGGAGCAAACTGACCTTCTGATCAGCGGTATCTCGTGTTCCTGTCGAGCAGCTTCGAGATGGCCGCTGCTGTTTCCGTGGTTATCTCCTCACGTTCGACGAGTGTCTCGAGGAAGACATTGGCCTCCTCGATGGAGATGCGGGACGCCTTGGCGATTATCTGGGCAACGAGGGATGCATAATCATCTGGCTCGACGCCGGCCTCGGCGAAGATGCGCCTGAGTTCGTACCTGAAGACGTCCTGATAGGCGACGTTCAGCATCGGCTGCCTCTTGCTGTGCTTCTGCGCGCCCGGACGTGTGCTCCGGTTCGGTCCACGGCCCATCTGGGTTCCCCGTCTACGTCGTGCCAAGCTAACTTCTCCTGCTAACGGCCAGGCGATTCTGGATACTTAAGGTTTGGGTGGTATCGGAATCACTTAAGTATCGCAGGGTCAATCCGCGCCCATGAGAAGGATAGCCTACCCCTTCGGAAGGTACATGCTGGCTGGACGCAAGGTCTCGGACGAGGGTCGTAGGGTCCGCGGGTTCATCAAGGACCTGGGATACCCGATCGTGAAGTTCGATGACAAGAACGAGGGCGTGGGAACCCTCATCATCGCCGTCAACAAGACCATTACCGAGATCAGGATGGACGGTGCGAGGTGGGACCCGATCGAGCGATTGACGCGATTGTTCCACATCCAATTCCCGCCCATGCAGGACCTCAAAACGGACGAGCAGCGAGTAGGACTGGAATTCTACCTCTGGCCCGTCGAGGGCGGTGTCGTCCTTGAGGTGTTCGTCCTGCCGTATATGGAGCACATGGACCGTACCGAGATCTACGGACTGACGCAGTCATGGACCGAGGAGATGGCCGACTGGGTCCTCGCGGAACAGATCTGGGCCGAGGTCGCTCCCCAGATAGAGAAGTCCCTTGAAGCAGAGCCGATGCAGGTCCGGACCTGATACCGTTCAGGCCTTCCCAGCATCTCGGGCTGTCCTCACGTAAGCGACCAGCGCCTGTGGTTCAGGAACGGTGATGACGTAGTCCCTCTTCTGGGTCTCGATCCTTACGCCCACCTTGCCGGAAGCGATGTAACCCTTGGAGCCGTCCGATCCGATCTTAGGCCCCCATCCCATGTACTCCTTGAGAGGGTCGATGGCGACCGGCCTGATGGATACCACCTCGCCGAGCTTCAATCTCTTGCGGAACGGACCGAATCCGAACGCCATCTCCTCGGGATCGCACCGCACATGGAGAACCCCGAAGAGAACGACGATGAGTAGCAGGAAGGAGAATATCGAGCTGTATATCCACAGGGAACCGGGCTCGGTCAATCCGACCCTTATCATGCTGAAGGAATAGATGACCAGCATCGGTATGTAGAACATGAGTAGTATGGTCAACGGTATCGTCTCCTCGTACGGGATTTCCAGATCTGGCCTGGGAAGCCCATCCACTCCGCCGTCGGGTATCGCAGGCGCTCTTTTGGCATATAGCAATGGCGATACCTGGATGAACAGGATCACAACGGTGACGATCACGTTCACTGCGACGATGATGGCGACGGTCGTTCCAGCTTCCAACTCGAGGGAGAGCACGATCGCTACGGCTGATAGCATGACAGCCACTCCGACCAGTAGGGCAACCCACCTTAACCACGTGAACCTCGTACTTGACCGCTTCTCCTCCGCCGGCGTCGCGGACCTATCCCTTCTCGATGATCTCATCCAATACCTCCCTGAACTTCAACTTCGTTGACAACCTCAGTCCGAACGCGTCCCGCACTACCTCGGTCATCTCCTTGATCGTCCGACGCCTCACCTCTCTGTCTCGTGCGCTCTTCGGATCGTAGAAGACCCGGACCTCATTCTCGTCATCGATCAGCATGATACATGACAGATTGCCGAGTTGTGGCGAGATCCCGATAAGGGCTCCGCGCTTCTGGTCGTACCACTCGACGAGGACCCCGATCGAACGCGCGGTATCCAGCAGGCGAAGAACAACGTCGCGCTCATGGAGCTTCACACCCTTGTTGACGGCCTGCCTGGTGACGCCGTTAAGCCGGGCCACCTCCGCCTGGGTGGAGCCGTTGCGGAGCGCATGCCAATGCGAGAACTGCCTTTCGGTCCGGGATCCTCGTCGTGTCATTTTGTCAACCTTATTATACTTATACATACTTACTCCCATATAATAGGATTTCGGTCAAAGCGATTTGGTTTTATACTGGTACAGGAATGGACAGACCGGGACCATGAGGATACCGATCGATGCGAAGGAACTGAAATGGCTGATCGTTCTACTGGTCGTTCCATTCCTGATCGTCAATGTCTACCTCCTACCCTACTATTCGGGAGTCCATGGTTCGACCCACTCCCACTACGGGAATCCGATCGTCCTGGATGGGGAGTCCATCCCTCCTAACGCCACGTTGGGGGTGCATTGGGAAGGACACTTGGAAGGAGACCTGTACATCGGTGAGAACACTGGGTGGGTCTTCTGCAATGGAAAGGTGAGGTTCTCCGGTCCCCTGCACATCAAGGATGCCGACCTTGACTACGAGATCATTTCCGATCGTGACGAAACCTATCCGCATGGACTTGCTCCAGGTACGAAGTACGATTATCAGGTCGTCATTCTGAATGGGGATCAGGGAGAGATGGAGGAAGGGTTTCCGATCTGGTACCTTGGATTCATCGGAAGTGCTGTCGGTTTCACGATCTGGATCAGCTGGATGGTCTTCAAGAGGACCGACCGATTCAGCGGTCAAATGCTCTTGACCTCCCTTATATTGGGTACGTTCGGATTGGGGAACGTCTTGAATGCCATTGCTGTACTGGCTGGTTCATCCGAAGTTGCCTGTGCAGGATGCTTCATCTGTCCCTTCGCTTTCTTGACCGTTCTGATATTCCTATATGTGATAAAGGAACAATTCATGTATCCAAGACCCGAGATGAGGGTGAGGTTGCCACGGGTACTTCTGGTATTCGGGTTCATTGTCCTCATCGTATCCGCCATCTCGGTCGGATACGACGAACATTATCATGGATGGGGAGATATGGAATACAGCAGATCCTCCGTGATCTACGGGATATTCTTCAGCCTGATCTCGACCTTCGTCGGCGCTGTGATAATCGGATTCTCGATCGCGAAGCATCAGAGGGGGATCTACATCGATTTCGGAGGCAGGTGGTCCATCTACAGGCTCGGTCCTGATGGTCGATTCCCCAAACGACGCAGGAGATCGTATCAGTACAATATGCCTAAATACCGTGATGGATATCGTTACGATAAGAGGTATCATCATGCAGGCAGTCATAGAGACCAACAAGGGCGAGATCGTGCTCGACCTGTTCGACGACAAGACACCGAAGACGGTCGAGAACTTCGTGAAACTGGCAAGGGACGGGTTCTACGACGGGCTCAAGTTCCACAGGGTCATAGACAACTTCATGATCCAGACCGGGTGCCCCCAGGGGACCGGAACCGGCGGACCAGGGTACCAGAGCGAGTGCGAGATAGTTCCCGGACTCGGTCACGAACCGGGAAGCCTGGCAATGGCCCACGCCGGGACGTGCCAGCACGACAGGGTGAGCGGGAAGAAGACGAGGGGTAGCTGCTCCAACGGGTCCCAGTTCTACATCACCCACGTCGCCACACCGCATCTGAACGGCGTCCACACGGTGTTCGGGAAGGTCAAGTCCGGCAAGGAGGTCGTGGACTCCATAAGGCAGGGCGACAAGATGATCAAGGTCACGATCAGATGAGCGAGGACCTGGTCTGGTACGCCTGCTACGGCTCGAACCTTCACCAGGAACGCTTCATGTGTTACATCGAAGGTGGTATTCCCGAGGGTTCGACGAAGGACCACTCCGGATGTTCGGACAGGACTCCCCCTAGGGATGACAGGTCGATCATACTTCCATACGGATTGCTCTTCTCCATGCGGTGCGAGCAGTGGGAGGACGCAGGGGTCGCGTTCGTCGATACGGAGAACATGACGTTGAGCGGTACCCGAGGCCGGATGTACCTGGTGACCAGCGAACAGTTCGTTCAGATCGTCAGACAGGAGAACGGACTCGAACCGGACGATGGTTCCATGGACTTCTCCATCGAGGATGCGATAGGCAGAGGCGAGCTCGAGCTGCCCGGTCCATATGGGCGGCTCATCCATGTCGGCTTCGAGATGCCCCATCCGATCCTGACATTCACGTCGATGACGGCGGCCGATCTCGAACCGCTCGCTCCGGGAGAGAAGTATCTGAGGACCATCGTCCGGGGACTGATGGAAACCTACGACATCGAGGATGCTGAGATATCCTTATATCTGAAACAAGCCGTTGGAATCAAAGGGACGCCAGTGGAGAACGACCTCGATAGGATAGTATCGTAAGTGCGGAGTGAAATGGATGGATAGGAACGAATGGCAGGAGTTCTTCGACAACATCGCCGACGAGTATCTCGACCACGACTTCACCGAGAACACCTTGGAGGAGTGTGATTTCCTCTTCGAACTGCTCGACCTCAAACCCGGTATGAAGATCCTCGATGTCGGCTGTGGGACAGGGCGCCATTCCGTGGAACTGGCCAAGCGCGGATGCGTCATGACAGGCATCGACCTCTCCGACGGTATGCTGGAGGAGGCCAGGCTGGCAGCGATCGAGGCCGATGTCGACATTGAGCTCATCCAGGCGAACGCCGCTGCGTTCCAGCTCCAGAAGGAGTTCGACCACGCCATCTGCCTCTGCGAGGGCTCGTTCGGACTTCTCGCTGCCGACGACAACCCCATGGAACATCACCTTGCGATCCTCCTGAACATCAACGCCGCCCTCAAGATGGGCGGTCGCCTCGTACTCACCTGTCTCAACGGTTACAAGATGGCCCGCGAGTACAACGACGAGGACATCGCTGCTGGGAGGTTCGACCCCATCAACCTCATCGAGATCCACCCGATGCCCTACGAGACCGCCGACGGACCAGCGTCCATGACCGCGCTGGAGAAGGGATTCACCCCGCCGGAACTGACCCAGCTCCACCAGGATGCTGGCTTCAAGGTCGAGAACATCTGGGGCGGCACGGCAGGCGACTGGGGGAAGCGCCCGATCAAGATGGACGAGATCGAGGTAATGGTCGTATCCAGGAAGTTCAACGAGCTCGAAGGGCCGTTCCGGTGAGCCAACTTTCCTCGGCTGAATCATTGAGACGCGTTGACGACCCAATGGGAGGTCGTCGAGCGCGTCAGTGACACAGTTACATCACTAACGAGACGCGATGACGACAGATCGAACCGTCGTCGAGCGATACTGTCCTACAATACGATCTCTCTTCAAGCACAATTCAAGAGCGGTACCTGGATAACGCCCTACTCATGATGATGCGACGTGATTCGAGCGTTATCCCCACAAGTCTTTTCTAGAAGATGTCCCTTGGAAGCGGTTACGTGGAGGGACCTGACATGGTCTACACTGAATCAGACAGACTTTACGAGGACGGAAGGCATTACGATGCCAAGTATTCGCACTACGTTGACGACATCCCGTTCTATGTCGAGATGGCCGAGAGGTACGGCGGACCGGTCCTTGAGCTCTTTGGAGGCACCGGAAGGCTGGCTATACCAATCGCGCAGCATGGGCACGACATCACCTGTGTCGACCTCTCACCCGAAATGATGGCATATGGTAAGGAGAAGGCCGGGGAGGCTGGGGTCGACATCGAGTGGATAGAGGGTGACGTACGAGATATCAGGCTCGGCCGTAGGTTCAAGCTAGTGACCATCCCGTTCACGTCATTAGCACACTTCCACGACATGAAGGACATCGAAGCAGTTTTCGAGACGGTCAAGCAGCATCTGGCAGATGACGGCACCTTCGTGATGGACGTCTTCAATCCGAACCTGGATTTCATGACCAGGGACCCTGATGATGTCACGATCCAGGCTGAGTACGAGGACCCTGACGGTCGTGGACATGTGAAGATCGAAGAGACCTTGAAATATGACGACGCTGCACAGGTCAACCGGATCGTGTGGCGGTGGGTCATCGACGGCGAGGAGTGGAAGACCGTCGAGTTCGGCGTCAGGGTGTTCTACCCGGAGGAGCTTCTGCTATTGCTCGAGCACAATGGATTCGAGGTCGTCGAGAGGTACGGTTATTTCGATGAGTCGGAGTTCACACCGGGATCCAGAAAGCAGGTCATGGTCTGCCGTAGAAAGGATTGAGGTTCCAAAATCCTTAACTAAATCCGTAACCATCCCACGTTGGGGTTCGAATGGTTGACATCACGGTTTACGAGTACAAGAAGATGGACATAGACAACGCAATGGTGGTCATCGGTTTTCCAACGGTAGGCATGGTCTCGTCCATTGTGGCCAACTTCCTGGTGAAGAAGCTCGAGCTGGACATGATCGGCGGGATCGCGTCGGACGAGCTGTTCCCGGCTTCGGTGGTCCACGACGGTAGACCGGCGCCTCCGATCCGTATATATGCCGGCGACAGGGTGTGCGGGCCGAAGGGGGATTGCGACCAGCTGGTTGTTATCGCCACGGAATTCCCGATCGCCCCCGATATGATCGGACCGCTTGCAGATACGATACTGGACTGGTGCAGGGACAGGGGATGCAAATTCCTGACCGCGGTCGAAGGTCTGCAGACCAGCCTCGACGATGACGAGTTGAGCGTCTACTATGTAGGCAACACGGACAACGCCCGGAACATGCTATCTGATCTGCACGTCGAAGCGATGTCGAACGGAGCCGTGGGTGGGGTTTCCGGCGTCCTCCTCTACAAGTCGTTCTCCGAGGAGCTCGACGTGGGCTGCCTCCTGGCCGAGGCGCGGGCCGAGTTCCCTGACAGCAGGAGCGCAGCAGCGATCCTCGAGGTCCTGGACGAGATGCTTCCCGAGATCAAGGTCGATACGACCCCGCTGCTCGAGCAGGCGGAGGAGATAGACAAGCAGATCCAGCAGGCCATGGAGCATGTCAAGCAGGTGCAGAAGCCCGACGAGAGGGCGCCGCCGACGGGGATGTTCGGATGAGGTGACAGTATATGGAGATCAAGGTTGAAAAAGTCGAGAAGGAGCAGCTGGACGAGATGGGCGTCTTCTCCTGGCCGATATGGGAGAAGGAGGTGTCCGTCTTCGACTGGTTCTACGACAGCAAGGAGACCTTCTACGTATTGGAAGGCGAGGTCGAGGTCGAACCGAACGAGGGAGAGCCGGTCCGGTTCGGACCTGGGTCCCTCGTGACTATGCCCGAGGGGCTCGGTTGCACGTGGAAGGTCGAGAAGCCGATACGGAAGCACTACAGGTTCGGATAGACCATGTGCGGCCGTTTCGCTCTGTTCAGCACCAAATGGGTGATAGGCGAGGAGTTCGAGGTCATCGAGCTCGACGAACTGGAGCCCAGGTACAACGTCGCTCCCATGCAGGACGTCGCAGCGGTGGTACTGTCGGACGGCAAGAGGGCCATAGAGACGTTCCGCTGGGGACTCGTACCCCACTGGGCCAAGGACGAGAAGCTCGGCAGCAGGATGATCAATGCCAGGGCCGAGACCCTTGCTGAGAAACCGTCGTTCCGCGATGCCTTCGCAAATAGGCGATGCCTTATCCCCGCCGATGGATTCTACGAATGGCGGAAGTCCGGTACCCGTAATCCCGTGTTCTTCTCGATGTCGGACGGCAAGCCGTTCGGCCTTGCTGGACTGTGGGAGACCTGGAACCCTCCGAGCGGGGGGGAGCTCAAGACCTGTACGATAATCACCACCAGCCCCAACGACATGGTAAAGGGGGTCCACGATCGGATGCCCGCCATCATTCCAAGGAAGGACCGTTCTGCATGGCTGGACCCGGATACGAACGTCAATGACCTCCAGTCGCTCCTTAGTCCATTCCGAGCAGGCGACATGGAGTCAACGGACGTTACCAAACTCGTCAACGACCTGAGGAACGACGACGAGGACCTGATCAAGCCTGTGGCAGAGAAGCTGTTCTGAGTTCGACGTTACCGATATCATCCCTGAACGACCGAGTTCTCGAGCGTTCCCACGCCCTCGATCTCAGCGAAGGTCCTGTCACCCGCGACGAGCGGACCCACTCCCTCGGGTGTACCGGTTGCAATGACGTCACCGCGCTGCAGCGTCATGAACCCTGAAATGAACGAGATGATCTCGGGAATGGAATACATCATGAACGACGTGTTGGAGTCCTGTCTGACCTCGCCGTTCACGGTCAATTTGATGTTCAGGTCGTTGGGATCGGGTATCCGTTCCATGGGCATTACCTTCGATATCGGTCCGAAGGTGTCCCATCCCTTTGCGTAGGTCCAAGGCAAGCCCTTCGATTTCAATTCGGACTGGATGTCGCGGGCAGTGATGTCGAGTATCACGGCGTAGCCCATCACGTATTCCAGGGCCCTCTCGACGGGGATGCGACGGCCTCCCTTCTTGATGACGACCGCGAGTTCGACCTCGTGGTGGACCTCGCCTGAACCGGGCGGGATACCGATCTCCATCCCGTCCGTCATGAGAGATGAGTTCGGTTTGAGGAAGACGACCGGCTTCTCGGGAACGGGGTTGCCGAGCTCCTCGGCGTGCTTCCTGTAGGTCCGTGCGAGGCAGATTACGTTATTCGCCCTGATGGTCTCGCATGAGCCGATGACCTCGAGTTCCATGGTAGCCGTCATGCCTTGTCGATTAATAACCATATCCGTATCACCGGCGAAACACGGATTAACCTTGAAGGCCATACATCGGCGTGGGAGATCGGATGAAGACCATCATGGTGCACGGTTACGCGATGGAGGACGTCGCGCTCATCGTCAGGGCCCTTCGTGAAGCCCTGAAGACGGACATCGGATTCATATCGGCGACGGGGCGGGGATCCGAACTCGTGAAGGACATAATCGAGGCGGGACCGAAGGAGCTCTTCAAGGACGAGGAGCACAAGATGCTCATGTTCATCGAGTTCGACGACGATTCGATCTATGATTCGATGATGGCGTTCCCGGAGGGCATGGACAGGCCGATGTTCTGCATGCCGACTGCGGACAACCTCGTTTGGTCGCTGACCAACCTCATCGATCACCTGGTCGCCGAGAAGGGCGAATGAACCTAGGGATTCACATGTCATCGCAAGGTTATTAATGGGGTAGCGGTCATGCGCATCAGGGCCGCAAAGGGGGTATTCGATTGACGGACACGTATGACGAATTCATCGCTGAGATAAAGGACATCTACAACCTCAAGGGGATAGAGCGCATCCTATGGTGGGACCAGCAGACCTACATGCCTCCAAAGGGCGGTCTGGACAGGTCACTCGAGATGGCTACGCTTTCGACGACCATCCATTCGAGGATGACATCGGAGAAGATGGGGAAGTATCTGGACGACCTCCAGAGGGAGAGCGTCTACGAGGACCTGACACCGGAGGAACAGACCAACGTCAGGGAGACCGCGTGGGAGTACCACAGAGCGGTCGCGGTCCCGCCCGAGCTCGTCAAGGAGCTGGCGAAGACCAAGACCGGAGCGACCCAGGACTGGGCCAAGGCCAGGGAGAAGAAGGACTGGAGCATATTCAAGCCCCACGTCGAGAAGCTCCTCGACCTGAAGAAGCAGGAAGCCGAGTTCATCGGCTACGAGGACAGGATGTACGACGCTCTCATGGACGCCTTCGAGCCCGGGATGAAGAGCTCGCAGGTCGAGACACTCTTCGCGCGTTTCAGGGACAAGCTCGTACCCATCGTCGAGAGGATCGTCGACACGGGGATACGCCCCGATACGTCCATCGTGACCGCAGGGTACCGGATCAGCGACCAGGAGCGCTTCAACGAGATGCTCCTTCCGCTGATCGGCTTCGACATGGAGCGCGGCCGACTCGACGCCACGACCCATCCGTTCACGTCAGGCACGCTCCATGATACCAGGCTGACGACGAGGTACAACCCCGACGACCTCAGGCCAGCGATATTCGCGACGATCCACGAGGCGGGACATGGTCTCTACCAGCAGGGACACCTGGATGACCATTACGGCACTCCCATGGGGGTCGCGATCTCCCTGGGGATCCACGAGTCTCAATCGCGTTCATGGGAGAACATGATAGGTCGAAGCCTTCCGTTCTGGAAGTTCTTCTATCCGAAGCTGGTCGAAGCGTTCCCGAAACAGTTCGAAGGCCGCACCGTCGAGGACTTCTACGCCGCGATAAACGACGTAGCGCCCTCGCTCATCAGGGTGGAGGCCGACGAGGTCACGTACAACCTGCACATCCTGCTCAGGTTCGAGATCGAGATGGCCCTGTTCTCGGGTGAGATCGACGCCAACGACGCACCGCAGGCGTGGAACGAACGGGTCGACAAGTTCCTGGGACTCGATGTGCCTGACGACTCGCAGGGTGTCCTGCAGGACATCCACTGGTCCATGGGCGCGTTCGGTTACTTCCCGACCTACACGCTCGGCAACCTGTACGCCGCTCAGTTCTTCGAGATGGCCCTCAAGGACATGCCGGACATGTACACCTCGTTCGAGAATGGCGATTTCTCCGGATTCCTGGACTGGACGAGGAGGAACATCCACGAGAAGGGCAAGCTGCACCGCGCCGAGGGGCTCTGCAGGGAGATCACCGGGAACCCGCTTGACGAGGACCACTTCATCTCGTACCTCAACGGCAAGTTCGGACCGCTCTACGGTTTCTGAGCAACTACAGTCGGCCACTTCCCACCACCATATCTGACAATGGGCGGGCGGGAAGGCATCGGGTCGGGCGATGCCGGGTCCATCCATGTCGAACCGTAGCAACCCTTTTATCTGAAAGCCAACATCCAGATGAAACTCTGAGTGAGGCAATCGATGGAAGGAGAGGAACAGACGGAAGAAGTGAGCCTGTTCAAGCAGTTCCCCAGGAACTTCTGGGTCATCAACGCTCTTGAGCTCCTCGAGAGGGGTGCCTACTACGGGACGATGGCGATCCTGGCGGTCCATCTGCACGACAACCTGGACTACTCGGCGGCTGACACGGGCCTCTTCCTGGCGATACTCCTCACCCTCCTGTACTTCGTCCCTCTAATCGGAGCGGCGCTTGCCGAGAAGGTAGGGTACCGGAGGACACTGATCGGAGCCTTCATGGCCATGGCGGTGGGGTACACCTCCCTTGGCTTGTTCGACAGTTTTGAACTCATAATATTCAGTATACTGTTCCTCGGGATCGGCGCGGGAGCTTTCAAGCCGATAATATCCGCGAGCATCGCGAGGATGACGCGGGAGGACCAGCGGAACCAGGCCTACGCGATCTACTACTGGATGATCAACCTGGGAGCACTGGTTGTACCCTGGACATTCGCAGCCATCATGGGCTCCAACATCATCGACCTGGAGGC
The DNA here is from genome assembly GCA_028279595.1 of Thermoplasmatota archaeon. Taxonomy (GTDB): domain Archaea; phylum Thermoplasmatota; class JAKEGO01; order JAKEGO01; family JAKEGO01; genus JANQNK01. The sequence goes on along the minus strand of JANQNK010000020.1, from coordinate 112,260 downwards.
AAATGCGGAGTACGTCTTCTTCGCATCCACCATCCTGGTGGGCCTCAACCTTGCGATAACCTTCACAATCCTCGAGGACCCCGCTCCGCCGAATCCAGAGAAGAAGATCGGCGAGGCCATGTCCACCATGGTCACCGTCCTGTCCGACGTCAAGTTCACGGCGCTCCTTCTAATCTACGCGGGCTTCTGGTTCATGTTCGCTATGAACCATTCCTACCTCCCCCTGTACATGGTCCATTTCCTCAAGATGCCGGAATGGTTCTCCGTCTTCCTCCTCGCCGGGTTCAATCCCCTCACGATCGTCGTTGCGGGCCCGTACCTTTCGCAGAAGGTCAAGGGCAAGGATTCCCTCAACCTCATGATCACGGGGATCACCATATTCTGCATAGGGCTGATGCTCCTGGGAGCCACCACGATACCCGCATTGTTCTTGGCTGGCATCGTTATCTTCTCCCTCGGCGAGTTCATCACGCATCCCAACTTCATCGCGTATGTCTCGAAGATCGCACCGAAGGACAAGGTCGCGGTCTACATGGGTTACGCTTTCATCCCCTCGGGCATTGGATACGTCGCAGGGTCATACGTCGGCGGTCATCTCTTCGGAAGCGTCGCCGAGGGCTGGGAGAGGCCCAAGCTCTTCTGGGCCATAGTGACCTGCGCGGGTTTCATGACCATAGTGGGGCTCATCTGGTATGACAAGAAGTACGGCAGGCACGATGCAATGGAGGTCGAGGCCATCGTCGAGCCGGAACCCGTGGATGGAGAGCTGGCCGCGGCCGAGGTCGGAGCAATGGAGGACTGCACCGCCTGCGGAGCGGCCCTAGCAGAGGATTCCGATACGTGTCCCGCCTGCGGAACCCTGATAACGGTACCTCACGTACACGAGCCCGCCCCCGAAACACCTCCACCGAAGAAGAAGTGGATGCCTTTCTCTTTCACGCCCAACCACATCGTCGTGATCTCGGTCCTGATGATACCCGTTCTGCTCATGAGCGCCTGGTCCGCTGGCACCAACACCTACTTCGAGACGGATGACGACGACAAGGGGAAGCACAGGAAGATCACGGACGAGCTCTGGGAGTACACGTGGGACGAGGACGGCTACCTTGACGAGGGTGAGGAGGACGAGTACGACGTCGACAGCGGCGGGGCGGCCACAGGTGCCAATGTCACCCTCACGTGGACCGATGAACCGAATGGTCCCCCTCCCCAACAGAATGAAGGAGACACTTTCCGGCTTGTCGTCGCACCACCGAATGGCGAGGAGTACAGCGACAGCGACACCAACGGGAACGGCCAGGAGGGGGAGATCACGATAACGGTCGATTTCCCCGGACAGGAGGCATGGGAGGGCGAGTGGACCATCACGGTGATAATGGTATCGGCCGGACCACAGAGCCCTAACCTCGGACCCCTCGGCGAGACCGACGATGGGAACAATTACGAACTAGAGTTGGACATGCAGTACTGGAAGATCGACTGAATTCTCAGTGCCTCGGGAATCTGTCCTTCAGAAGGATTATCGTAACGAACATGGCTATCAGGCAGCCGATCGTGAAACCGACGACGGTGTAGAAGGCTGGGCCCGATGGCGAGTCGCTCTCCCTTCTCTCTCTTGCGCTATGGTCCTCGACCACGCTCACATTGACGTGCTTGTAAAGTGAGAATTCTGGAGTCCCTGTAGGGATGATGTAGATCGCCACGTAGGAATCACCGAGGTCATCGCCATAGAGGTACATGATCAGATGCAGGGTCTCATCGCCTTCGATGGTATGGTCCCTCTCTATGAAGGCATCGGTCGAATTGTTGGATGGATCGGCCATGAGGACGAGCTCTCGGTCGCCATCGTAATCGTTCGTGATGTTCAGGTGAATGAAACCGGTCTGGCCTATCTCGAGTGTGACCCTTCGTCTGTCGATCTCCACGGTAAGACCCTCGTCCGGTCTCTCCAGCACGTTCAGGGTTATTCGATCGAAGTCGGTGACGTTCTCGTTCTCGGTGGATTCGACGCGGATAATGTAAACGAATTCGTCGGTACTCGCCTCCATGGAAGGTTCGAATCCGATCCTGACCGACTCCTCCTCCCTGTACTCGACGGTGAGGGAGGTGCGGTTGAGATGCCGAGTCACCTCCTCGTTCGGACCCTTAACGTCTATGTCGTAGGTCTGGGTCAAACCGGATGCGTTCTCGTTGAAGATCCAGATGTGGAAATGTGCAAGGTCACCCTGGAAGACATCGGTCTCATTGGTTTGAACGGAATCGTGTGTGATCCTGACGTCGAGTTCCTCGGCTGCTTCGGCCCCCTGAAGCGACGCGACCGCGATGAGAGCGATCGCGATCGTGATGAACATCAGCACCCGCATGTTACCACTGGGGTTCCTTGGGGTTCTCGATATTTAACGATTTGCGTAAAGACCGTACAGGTTCGTTCATGTGAGGGGGTCAGTATCTCCCCATCCTGTCCTTCAGAATCAAGACCGTGAAGAACAGTGCTATCAGGTATCCTATCGTGAATCCGATGATGATGCTGTTGATGGAAAGGCCGGTACTGGTCTCGGCAGCCGCAAGAGAGGCCTTGTCCTCCACGACCGTCACGTTCACGTGCCTCCACACGGGGAACTCGGGCATCTCCTCAGTGACGATGTGGACCGAGATGAAGGCTCGTTCGGGTTCGTCGCTGGTGACGAACAGCAGTAGCTCAAGGGACTTTCCGGCCCTCAGGGTGTGCTCGGGATAGATGGAGGCATATACCATTTCGCTCGATGAATGGGCCGTGATCACGATCTCCCTGTCGTAATTGTATTCGTTGTCGATGGTGACGAGGATGGACTCCTCCTTGCCGGGCTTCAGGATGAGTCGCTTGTCTCCCATCTCGACGGTGATCCCCCTGTCGATACGGTCGATCACCTCGATGGTTATCTGGACCGATTCCGTGATGCTCTCGTCCTCTTCAGCAGTCACGATGACCCTTACGACGTACTCTTCTATGTCCGTGACCCGCGGAGTATAGATGGTAAGCCTGGAGTAGTCCTCCTCGGAATGATTGAGGGTCATCGACGAATTGCTCAGTGCCCGAGGCATGTTGTATCCAGTCATCGATTCGGTCCGAATTTTGAAGGTCAGTGGGCTGTATTCATAGTCGCTGAGCACCCAGATGTAGAAATCTAATGTATCGCCCTTGTAGGCGACCGTATTGTTCGTGTCTGCCCCGCCGTAGGTCACCCTGACGTCGATATCGTCATGGGCGGTGGTCCCTGGTACGAACGAGAGGGCAACGATGGCCATCGCGACTGTGATCAACATCAGCACCCGCATGCTATCACTGGGTATCCTTCATCCCCGGCCTATTTAACAATTTCCTTGAATTCCGGGTAGCGTCCCACGGAACGCTCTTATATCGAAGCGACAATCCGGGCGGTACCAAGGGGGATTCATAATGTCGGAAGAGGTAGCAAGGTTATCGCCCGGTATAGTGTGGAACTATTTCGTCGAGATCAGCAGGATACCGCGTTGTTCGAAGAGCGAGGACGAGGTCGGGGACTACATAGTGTCAGTCGCCGAGCGTCTCGGCCTGGAGTACATCCGCGAGCAGGGCGGGAACATCATCGTCAGGAAGCCAGGATCGGCGGGCAGGGAGAACGCACCTGGAGTGGTGCTCCAGTCCCACGTCGACATGGTGTGCGAGAAGGACTCCGATGTGGACCACAACTTCCAGACCGATGCGATAGTACCGGTCATCGACGGCGAGTGGGTCGTTGCCAGGGGGACAACGCTTGGGGCGGACAACGGCATCGGAGTCGCTGCGATGCTCGCGGCGATGGAAACAGATTTCGAGCATGGACCCCTCGAGTTCCTCTTCACCGTGGACGAGGAGACCGGGCTCAACGGCGCTGTCTCGCTAGGGACGGATGTCCTCAAGGGCAGGCTGTTCCTCAACCTCGATTCGGAGGAGGAGGGGGAACTATGCATCGGATGCGCCGGTGGGGCCGACACGAACATCAAGTTCCTCGTCGACACCTTCGATTCATCCAGCCTCGATATGACTGCGATATCGGTCAAGGTCCACGGGCTCCGTGGAGGCCACTCCGGCGTGGACGTCCACGAGGGCCGCGCGAACGCCATCAAGGTACTTACCCGGATCCTGTTCCGCGGAATGGAGGCCTCGGGAGATCCCCATATCGGCCACATCGCCGGCGGGAACAAGAGGAACGCCATCCCGAGGGAGGCCGAGGCGACTGCCATCATCCCGAACGGGATGAAGGACACGTTCATCGAGGCCACGAACAAGGAGGCCGATGCCATCATATTCGAGTACAGGACCATCGATCCGAACATCGAGGTCGACATCGAGGTCATCGACATGCCTGGAAGAGCCATAGATATAGATTCGTCAGCGCTTCTGATCAAGGCGCTGCAGGCGCTTCCGAACGGCGTCATGGGAATGTCTCACGAGATACCCGGACTTGTCGAAACGTCAACCAACGTCGGGGTCCTCACGCACGAGGGGGAGAGTGTCGACATCGTCATCTCCACCCGATCGTCGGTCCGCTCTGCCCTGGACTGGGTCAGGTCGATGCACTGGTCCATCTCGAACATGGCGGGAGCCAAGGTCGAGGAGCTCGACGGCTACCCCGGATGGATACCGGACCTCGACTCCACCACCCTGAAGGTCGTGAAACAGGTGACCACGGAGCTTCTCGGGTATGAACCAGAGGTCAAGGCCATCCACGCCGGATTGGAGTGCGGTCTCCTGAAGGAGAAGTACCCGGACATGGACATGGTCTCGCTCGGACCGCAGATCGAGAACCCTCACTCCCCTGCGGAGAGGGTGCAGATATCGTCCGTCGAGAACTTCTGGGAACTGCTCCAGAGGTCGTGCAAGGCGCTGTCAGATTAGTGTGACACACTGGCCGGGCTATCCCTTTACCCATCTGAACAAGAGTATGCTTCCTGCAGCTGCGGCCAGGCCGAAGGTGAACAGGTCTGGGCGGCCGAGGAACACGGCCACTCCGAGGAAGTATCCGTGGGTTCCGATGACGAAGATGTCCGTCCATTTCTCCCTGAACAGGGATGCCCTATCCATTTCAGAACACCCCCAGTGTTATGAAGAACCCCATGAACAGTCCATACAGGGGATACTGCAGGCCGAGGGCCATCCCCGTCACTCCGAAGGACCATCCGAACTCCTTCCTGAAAGGCAATTCCTTTCTCCTGAGATGGGTCCACATGCTGACCCAGAGGAACACGACGACGAACCATCCGACGAAGTTCATCAGGGGCACTCCGAACCAGTAGCCGTCCTTCCATGTCCACAGGCCGTACGCGAAGGCCGTGGCGTCGATCCCGAGGTCGATGGAGAGCGCCAACGCCCCCGCGACGAGCCCGGTCTGGACGGGAGTGAATCGCCTTGGAGAGGCCTCGAGGGCCGTTACAGCACAATACACGATGACGCACCACCCGAGCGGGATGGCGATCATGGTGACATGGAATAGGAACCAGGCATTCGAGTTGTATCCGTACTGCTCCGAGATCGTGATGTTGATGTCCTCGAATGCAAGGGCGTAGACGAACAGTGCAGGAAAGAAGGCCAGTACACGTTCCATACCCCAGTTGACCTTGGCGTGGTAGATGGTGAGTACGAACACCAGGATCCCGAGCACCTCGAAGAGATGGAGGATCGCCCAGCCGTCGTCCTTCTCGCTATCCGGGTCCTCCGGTTCGGGCATATCGACCGTTCTGACCGTCAGGGTCACAGCCAGGAGTATGATGAAGAGGACCAGGACCATTTTTTTTGTATTCCTGTCCGGTCTCGGGAATTGCATTGGGTATGGTATGACCATCCATTATTTAGTATTGGGGCGGTCGACCTCGAAATCGGATCGTCATTCACCATATGTGCGGAGCCTGCTAACGACCTCATCATGCTCCTTGAGAAACCTATCCTCAAGTTCGAAGAGGTACTCCTCGATGCTGTCGCTCATCTCCCGTGCAAGGCCCATTATCGTCTTGGAAGGGAGTATCGGATCCCTTCGATGAGCCCTCTCGATTGCATTCAGGGTATCCCTGTATATGGAGTATGTCCGTGGATCGGGATTTCGTAGTACCGTCAGGCATCGTCTGGTCTTGTCGATGTTCGTGCTGACCGGTACAATGTGAAAAGGGCCTCCTGCGATCTGCCGGAGAGCGCTGGTGGCTTGTATGAGTTCGGTGGTAAAGGTGCGGTAATCGCTTGGGTAACGATTCGGGCGGGTGCTCCTCATCTCTTTGATCAATCGCCGGTTGTATGGATCCGTTATGTCGAGGGATGCGACCATCTTCGGAAGGATGTAAAGGAAAAGGAATAGAATCAGGGCGATCGCCAGCACGCAGGGGAAGGGATTTCCTTCCCACATGAGGATGAAAAAGACAAGTGAGAGGAATGCCAGGATCATCAATCCTTTGAAGAGGTTGAGGGCCAACCTTTCGCTACTCTTCTTCTCAAGCTCGATCCTGATCCCTTGGTATCCTCCGTTCGTCATATCCTCACTTTGAGCCACGCAGCTGTATCATTTTGGCTATCGAGCCGACTACCATTGACTCTATCTGGTCCCTGGAGCGTTCGAGAGGACGAGCTACGGGATTATTGCAGCTCGCATGATCATTTGAGTTTCGCCGGGTTAAGGCCCTGCAGCGACTTCGGCACGAACTTGCCGTTCTTCCGGATGAGCTTGCCGTCGAAGTACATCTCGCCGCCGCCGTAGTCCTTGGTCTGGATGCAGACCATGTCCCAGTGGACGGCCGACTTGTTGCCGTTGTCGGCGTCGTCGTACGCATTGCCGGGTGTGAAGTGGAACGAACCGGCGATCTTTTCGTCAAAGAGGATGTCCCTCATCGGCCTCGTGATGTACGGATTGACGCCGATGGCGAACTCGCCGACATACCTCGAGCCCTTGTCGGTATCGAGGATCTTGTTGATCTTCTCCGGGTCCGATCCCGTCGCCTCGATGACCTTCCCGTTCTTGAAGGTGAGTTCGATGTCGGAGAAGACCGTGCCCTGGTAGAGGGTCTCTGCGGTGAACTTCACGGTCCCGTTGACCGATTTCTTCACCGGAGCGGTGAATATCTCGCCGTCCGGGATGTTGAGCTTCCCGTCGCACTTGATGACGGGGATGTCCTTTATCGAGAACTGGAGGTCGGTCCCCGGTCCGGTGATGTGCACCTGGTCGGTACGCTCCATCAGCCTCTTGAGCGGGTTCATCGCCTTGGACATCTTGCCGTAGTTCATGGTGCAGACCTTGAAGTAGAAGTCCTCGAAGGCCTCGGTGGACATGCCCGCCTGCTGCGCCATGGACGATGTCGGCCATCTCAGGACGACCCACTTGGTCTTGTTGACGCGCTCCTTGATGTGGACAGGGTTGATCCAGTGCTTCATGTAGGCCTGGAGCCTGTCGCCGGGCACGTCGGACAGCTCGGTGATGTTGTAGGAGCCGCGCATGCCGATGTAGGCATCGACCTTCTTCATGCGGTAGAGCTCGGTGGCGGCGATCTGCTTGATCTCAGCGTCCGTGGACCCCTTGAGTAGCTCTCGCATGATCTCGTTGTTCTTCTGTGTCAGGAGGACCTTGCCTCCCGACTTCCGGGCAGCCCGGATCAGCTCCGTCGTCATCTCCTTCGGGATGTCGATGGTCTCGATGAGGACGGTCTCACCCTTCTTCACGCTGCACGAGTAGTTTATCAGATTGTCAGCCAATTTCTTGATCCTAGGGTCCATCATGTGAACAAGCCTCCGGTCGGCCAATCGGTTCGAAGTATTTGTATCTTACCGCATACTTTCACTCAGGTCGGGAAAAAAGGGATAATCAGGGTACCCGATACACCATAGAGGAGATCGAATGGTTGACGATGATGTATGGAAGTACTTCGACGGGATGCCGACCGCGTATGTTGCCACAGTGGCCGACGGTTGGCCGCAGGTAAGGCCGCTGACAGTGATGCACGTCGCGGGAAGGCTATACATACTGACCGGGGCGAACTCGAACAAGATCAAGCAGCTCGGCTCGGAACCGAGGTTCGAACTTGTCATCCCTCTGAGCGAGGGGGAGAACAATGGTTATCTACGCGCCATGGGGAAGGGCGAGATCGTCACAGACATGAGCGAAAAGGCCGCGGCCGCCAAGGCCTCGCCATACTTCGACACGTACTGGACAGGCCATGACGATCCGGACTATGCTCTCATCCGGCTGAGACTGGATGTCATCCATCTCATGAGGCCCGGAGAAATGGACGAGACCGAGATCGTTGTCTAGACCGAGGGGGAATTCAGGGCAACCTATAACAAGGGGTTCCAGGATAGACCGCAGTAGGAGGACCTGGCATGGTCGAAGAGTTCAACAGGATACTGATCCCGACCGACGGATCGGAGTACACGCTTGAGGCAGTGAAGAAGGGCCTGAACCTTGCGAAGCTCGTGAACGCGGAGGCCACGGCGATCTACGTCGTGGACGAGAGCGCGTTCTCGGGGATCCCGGCAGATTCGATGATCACGGACGTCTATTCGGTACTCGAGAACGAGGGGCAGTCTGCGATCGATACCGTAGTGGAGATGGGCGAGCGCATGGGCATCGAGGTCTCGTCCCGGCTCGTGCATGGGACCCCTGCCAGGGAGATCGTCGCGGAGGCGAAGGACCACGACATCATCGTCATGGGCACCCTGGGCCGCAGCGGCCTGGAGCATCTCCTGCTCGGCAGCGTGGCGGAGCAGGTCGTCAGGCACGCTCCCTGTCCGGTCATGCTGATACGGACCCCCCGCTCGGATTGAACGCCTGGATCGAGGGGCAAAGATTTATCACATCCCAGCGCGGTCCAGGTCCGCGAATGGGGGTAACATGAAGGTATCCCAGATACTCGACGGTTCCGACGGGACGCTGTTCTCACTGGAGGTCTTCCCGCCGAAGGTGGCCTACTCCGCAGAGGGAATGACGTTCCAGCAGCACATGTCGAACATCTTCGACACCGTCGAGCATCTTCGCAAGTACGATCCGGCCTTCGTTTCCGTCACCTACAATCCCGAGGGTAAGACGAGGGCGACATCGATACCGGTCGCAGCCATCATCAAGCAGAGGTTCGAGATCGAGGCGGTAGCCCATCTGACCTGCATAGCCACCCCCAGGGACGAACTGAGGAGGACGCTGGACGTCCTCGATTACTTCGACATCGACAACATCCTGGCACTTCAGGGCGACAGACCGGACGGATACGTCCACAGTTCCGACTGCATGAACTTCGCCTCGGAACTGGTGAGTGAGATAAGACGGCACAGCCATGACTTCTGCATCGGTGTCGCAGGCTATCCAGAGGGACATCAGGAGTGCATGGCGGACGGCTGCCGGGACCTCGAGACCGACCTCTCGAACTTCAAGTACAAGGTCGACCAGGGTGCTGACTTCTGCATAAGCCAGCTCTTCATGGACAACGACCTCTTCTTCGACTATGTGGAGAGGGCCCGGGCGACAGGGGTCGAGGTGCCGATGATACCGGGCATCATGCCGGTCATCAGCAGGAGCGTCATCGGGATCGTCAAGAGCCTGTGCGGCGCATCAATCCCGGAAGCGCTGGAGCGCAGGATGGACGACAACATCGACGACCCTGCCGAGGTGCGGGCCATCGGAATAGAGCACGCCATCGAGCAGTGCAGGGGATTGATGGACAAGGTCCCGTGCATCCACTTCTACACCATGGACATGTGGGAGCCCGTCGAGGAGATAATAGAAGGGCTGGACTGAGGGAGGCTTTTTGAACCTCGCAGGCCTATCCGAAGGCGAGGGACACCCATGTTCGTTGCCAAGGACGTGACGGAACTGATAGGCCGAACACCGATGCTCGAACTGAGCAGACTATACCCTGAATCAAAGGCGAGAATACTGGCGAAACTCGAATTGAACAACCCGATGTCGATAAAGGACCGGCCGGTGTTGAACATGATCCGGAAAGCGGTCGAAAGGGGCGAGATCGGTCACGATACCGAGGTCGTCGAGGCCAGCTCCGGCAATACTGCGATAGCGATAGCCAGTCTCGGAGCTGTCATGGGGTTCAATGTCCGAGTATACATGAGCGAGCTCTGCTCGGTAGAGAGGCAGCAGATACTCAGCGCCTATGGTGCGACGATCGTCCTGACCCCGGGCGAGGAGCACACGAAAGGGGCCCGGAAAAGGGCTATAGCGTACTGCGACGCGAATCCTGACACGTCGTTCTTCACGAACCAGCACGGCAATCCGGACAACGGCGGAGCACACGAGGCCACCACCGGTCCGGAGATCTGGGAGCAGACCGGGAGGGACCTCGGAGCGGTCGTGCTCGGCCTTGGTACCTCCGGTTCATTCGACGGGATATCGCGATACATCAAGGGAATGGACCCGTCCGTGAAGGTTGTTGCCTTCGAACCGGCATCCAGTCCGGTCTATTCAGGCGGTGAACAGGGCGTCCACAGGATCATCGGTATCGGGCCCGGGTTCGTCACGAAGAACTTCAAACGGTCCGAGCACAACATGGACGAACTGATGCACGTCGAGGACTCCGTGGCATACGAGATGGTCCGCAGGATAGCTTTGACCGAGGGGATACTCGTCGGGCCGACCTCGGGTGCCGCTGCATGGGTGGCTGGTCAGCTTGCTGAAAGGGAGGAGTTCCACGGTAAGACGATAGTCTGCCTCTTCTACGACACCGGTGAGAGATATCTGTCGGTCGACGGCCTTTTCGAGCTCAAGAACGTGGAGATCGAGGGTTGATCCCGGGTAATAATCAAAAAGTAGGGTCCCGAAGGGGTTCCCGACGGACATCATGGATGTCCATTCCCCTTTGCGGTCCCATGCAAGGGGCTTTGATCCGATCCCGATCAGAACTCGACGACTGGTACGAGCCTGCCGCCCTCGAGGACGTAGCGGGCGGTCCTGCCGACTTCCCACCGGAGCGCGCGGAATTTCGTGTTCTTCACCATCTTTTTTCCCTCCTTCCAATTACATCTACACGCCCGTGGTTTAAGTCAAGATTAGTGCGGTGTTTTTACATCTTTAATACACATTGGTGCGGTGTTTTGACATGAGTGCGTCTTTCCGCACTCGGCCTAAAGGTAAGAATTCGTTCGTAACATAGGGGTCTTTCCCGATATAAGCGGAAGATCAGTGCTTGGAGAAATCTTCTTTAGCAACTTTCTCCTAGACCCTCCAAGCGGAGGCATTTCCATGAAGGTCAGCGAACTGTTCAGGTACGTCATCGAACGGGGGATCGAGAAGGACCCCCGCGGGAAGGACGGAGTTGCGAAGCTACTCGAGGAGGTCAGGAAGGAGCACGAGAAGTTGACCGACGAGACGAAGTGGGAGTTCGACGAGGAGCGTCTCTGGAACCCCTACGACGACTCGAGGATACTCAACAATCCGGAGGACGCCGAGGTCGGCAGGCTGATGATGGGCATCAACATCGACTCTGCCGAGATACTGGTCGCCGACAGGCTTCGCGAGAAGGGGGAGCAGATAGACCTCGTCGTCGGTCACCATCCCCGAGGCATCGGCATGCCCGGGCTTCCGAACGTGATGCACGTCCAGAAGGATTTCTACCATGACTGGGGGATCCCGATAAACGTCGCGGAACAGCTGATGGAGCCTCGGATCGCTGAGGTCATGAGGGCCGTCATGCCCGCTAACCACAACCAGTCCGTGGATTCAGCAAGATTGCTGGGGGTCCCGTTCATGTGCACACACAGTCCGTCCGACATCATGGTCCAGGACTTCGTCCAGACAACGATGGACGAGGCCGAACCGAGACAGCTCTCTGACGTTCTTGCGACGCTCAAGGAGATACCAGAGTACAGGATCGGCACCGTTCTGAAGAACGGTCCGAGGGTGATCGTCGGGTCTCCGGGCAACAGGGCCGGCAAGGTCTGCGTCAAGATGGCCGGCGGGACGGGCGGAGCCAAGACGCTGTACGAGGCCTTCGAGACCGCTGGCGTCGGGACCGTGGTCTGCATGCACATCAAGGAGGACCACATCGAGCTGGCGAAGAAGCACCACATCAACGTGGTCGTGGCCGGCCACATGCCGTCGGATTCCATCGGCATGAACCTCATGTACGGAGAGCTCGAGAAGGAAGGCCTGGAGATCGTCAGGTTCTCGGGCCTGATACCACCCCAAGAGTGAAACGTGATCGACATGGAGAAGCACATCTTCACACCGATAGACAAGTGGGACAACCCAGAGCAGCTGAAGTACGCCGAGGATTTCCCTCCTGTCAGGTTCTTCAAGGGCAAGGGGAACTTCATCTGGTGGTGGTACATGTTCTTCTTCAAGGAGGACGGGGTCAGGAAGCAGATCGTGGCCTTCTGGACGACCAAATCATACGGGAACATAAAGGTGAACGGGGTCGACTGGCGGCCGCCCGGTGACATCAAGGGGACGGAGAAGGAGTTCTCGTACAACGGGATGTCGACCTGGTGGTACTGGGACGGGAAGGAGTTCACGGAGGAGGAGCCGGCGGTGTCCAGGTTCCAGAACCGGATGTTCGACGGCGGTTTCGAGATTAGGTCGGACGACGTCACCAACACCATCGACAGGGACTCCTTCGAGCTCAAGTTCTCCCGCGATCCGAAGAGGTTCGAGTTCAAGATCGATAAGCTGGCCGAGATGCCCCCACCCATCGGCTACAAGAAGACGATGCTCACGAAGAGGATGGGTTTCGATGCCCACAAGATCTACAACGTCGGTGCCAGCGGGGAGCTGACGACCGATGGCAACACTCGACGGGTCGACGGGAGCCTATACATGCAGCACATCACCCTGAACTCGCCGGCGTTCCCGTGGCTATGGGGAGTGTTCCACAAGGACGACGGATCGTACCTGACCTACTTCACGTCCTTCTTCGGACGTTACGCTTTCAGGAGGAGCGCTGACTGCAAGCCAAAGTACGACAACAGGTTCCGGTACATGAACAAGAACTTCAATTACACACCGAAGGGCCAGGAGACGAAGAGGTTCAAGCATGTCAAGTACAAGGTCATCCGGGAGGGGACCGGACTGCCGGAGTACGAGATCACAGGAGAGCTGGGAAAGGAGAGGTTGAAGGCCCGCGTCAGGGCCCTCGGAAAGACGACCTACGCGTTCCATCGGTGGAAGATCTGGAAGAACAAGTTCTTCTACAACGAGTTCCCGTCCGAGATAATCGAGATCGAGTACACAGATGCCGAGGGGAACGTCCATCGGGAGGACGGGTCCGAGTGGACCGGGAACACGGAGTACTCCTGGGGCATATTGCTTAACTAGTAGATTGTCAATATCGCAGGGAGCGAGGTTAAAGGTGACAGCATGGCTGACGACCCTGACAAGGCCGAATGGTCCGATCTCGAGGCCATAACCTTCGACGTGGACGCGAATCTCTATAATTATCCGAGGATGATGATCCCTCGTCTGCACAGATGGGGCAGGTACGTCAGGTTCCTCATGCACCTCACGAAGGCGAGGCAGATCATCCGGAAGGAGGGCAAGCAGGAGCACTTCAGACAGCGGCAGGCGGAGATCGTCGGAGAGCTCGCCGGCCTCACCCCGGATAAGGCCTATGCCAAGATCGACAAGGTCCTGTACAACGGATGGAACCAGGATTTCAAGACCGTCAAGCCCTACAAGGGAACGCATGACTTCGTCAAGCTCTGTGTCAAGAACGACATCAAGATCGCAATAATCACGGACTACCCGCCAATGAAGAAGTTGGAGTACATGGGATTCCTGGACTATCCCTGGGTGTCCATCGAGGAGTGCGAGAAATCGGGAGAACTGAAACCCGCGCCGGCTGTCTTCGAGGCCGCCCTCGACAAGCTCGAGCTGAGGGACCATCCCGAGCGTGTCATGCACATCGGCGACCACTACAACTACGACATCAAGGGCTCCATGGCCGTCGGTATGAGGGCCGCCTGGCTCAGACGGAAGTGGCGATTCACGGCGATGCCCTGGGGCGAGGAGGACGAGGAGAAGCAGGTCATCCCCGCCGTGGTGTTCAAGGACTGGCGCGAACTTTCCGACATCTTCGTCGAGAGAGCAGGGTGGAAGAAGTGATACAGATACTTCTTACGGGGTTCGAACCCTTCGGTGACAACGAGGTCAATCCAACGGAGGTTGTCGTCAACTCCTTCGACCTCTTCGAACTGGACAGCCTGCCGCAGGAGATACTCCTGGACAGGGTTGTCCTGCCCGTTGACACGAGCGCTCCCGACGTCCTCGACGACCTTCTGAGGGAGACGAAATATGACATCGTCGTCCATCTGGGTCTTCACGAGAAGGCCGAGGGGCTCAAGATAGAGACGCAAGGGAAGAACATCCTCGATTTCAGGATCCCAGACAACAAGGGGGAGCAGATCAAGGGGAAGAGCATCATCGAGGATGCTCCCGAACATCTGCCATCGACATTCCCTGTCAAGGCGATAGAACGATTCCTTACCGACGCAGGGCTACCTGTTTCAACGTCGGACGATGCAGGGGGCTACCTCTGCAATATGCTCCTCTACCGCTCTCTCCACTTCGACCGATTGGGGGATAGAAAAGCCCTGATCGGATTCGTTCACGTTCCACCACTCAAGGTTCTCGATGAGACGCAGCTCACCAGGGGGGTCGTCGCGGTCCTGACCGCCTGCGTGATGTCGGTCCCCTCGGACAAAACGGGGTAACCGATACTGGTGACAATGGGCGGGCGGGAAGGATCCCGACTGGAGGCTTAAGACCTCGATATTCTCACAGAATAACGTCCGGGCCAAACGGATTCGATCCGCGTAGAAGCGAATGAAGGATTCGTTGGGACCGGACGGATCCGGGTAATTCCCCATTCTCAGGTGACCTCCATTTCCGCTAAAGGATTATATCCCACAAACGCTATCCTGAGGCCTAGATGGTACAGCAGGTGGAACGTCAGCACGCTGCCGGCGGGGTCTGCTGTCCATATGTTCTCTATCGGTTTACTAGGCTAGCCCACGCTCTAATGCTCGAAAATGGAGGTTTCCAGCCATGACTGCTAAGGGTGGAAGCATGGCGGGACACCTGGTCCTGGAGGATGGGACGGTTTTTGAGGGTTCCGTCTTCGGCGCACCCGGGACTTCCGATGGAGAGGTCGTCTTCAACACAGGAATGGTGGGCTACCCCGAGACCCTGACGGACCCGTCATACAGGGGAGAGATCCTGACCCTGACCTACCCGCTGATCGGGAATTACGGGGTTCCATCGTTCACCGATGCGAAGGAGCGTTTCGAATCCGATGACATCCACGTCAGGGGACTCATCGTTTCGGACTATATAGCCGCGACCGACCACTGGGAGGCGGCGTCGAGCCTCGGAAACTGGCTAGCGGACGAGGATGTCGTCGGTTTGACCGGTGTCGACACCAGAGCGCTGACCATGCGCCTCAGGAGCGAGGGGACGATGCTCGGGAGGATCGTCATGGGCAAGTCGGCTGGGAGGTCCCATGCCCGGGACGTCATCGATCCCAACTCGACACACCTCGTCGGCGAGGTCACCTCGAAGGAGGTCAAGGTCCACAAGGGAACAGGACCACATATCATCCTCGTGGACTGCGGATCCAAGAGGAGCATCCTGACCGCACTGCTGGAGCGGGGGTGCAAGGTCACGACCGTTCCCTGCGAGCATCCGTTCAGCGAGATGGACGCGGACGGGTTCATGGTCTCCAACGGGCCTGGGGACCCGACCAAGTGCGACCCCACGATAGACGAACTGCGAAAGGTCATGAAGCGGAAGGACACCGTACCTGTGTCCGGTATCTGCCTCGGGACGCAGATCATGGCACTCGCCGCCGGGGGGAGGACCTACAAACTGCCGTTCGGACACAGGTCGCAGAACCAGCCCTGCCATCTGATCGGGACCGATTCATACGTCATCACAAGCCAGAATCACGGTTTTGCGGTACACAAGGACCTACCTCGAGGTTGGCAGGTCTGGTACAGGAACCTCAACGACGGTTCGGTAGAGGGGATAAGGCACAGGACCAAGCCGTTCTCGTCGGTCCAGTTCCATCCCGAGGCCCGACCGGGCCCGACGGATTCCAGCGGATTCTTCGACAGCTTCCTGGAGGTGGTGCGGGATGGCTAGGCCCAAGAAGGTACTGGTCCTCGGCAGCGGCGGCCTCAGGATAGGACAGGCAGGGGAGTTCGACTATTCCGGCTCCCAGGCTCTCAAGGCGATGCGCGAGGAAGGGATAGAGACGGTCCTTGTCAACCCGAACATCGCAACGATCCAGACGTCGGAGGGGATGGCGGACAGGTTGTACCTGCTGCCGGTCGACCACGATACCGTCGCAAGGGTGATCGAGCGTGAACGCCCCGACGGCATCCTGCTAGGATTCGGAGGCCAGACCGGTCTGAACGTCGGTGTGGAGCTGAACGACTCCGGGGTCCTCAAGCGCTTCAAGGTCGAGGTCCTGGGAACTCCGATCGAATCCATCAAGGACACGGAGGACAGGGAACGGTTCGTCAAGCGCCTTGACGAGATCGACGTCAAGACAGCGAGGTCGAAGGCCTGTACAACGGTCAAGCAGGCTTCGGCAGCCGCCGAGAGGATCGGTTTCCCGGTCATGGTCCGTTCCGCCTACGCCCTCGGAGGGATGGGGAGCGGGGTTGCCAGGAACGCACGGGAGCTCAACTCGATAGCGAAGGCTGCGCTGGCCACGGCCCCCCAGGTCCTTGTAGAGGAATTCCTCGAAGGATGGAAGGAGGTCGAGTACGAGGTCGTACGGGACTCCTATGACAACTGCATCACCGTCTGCAACATGGAGAACCTCGATCCCATGGGTATTCACACCGGAGAGAGCATCGTCGTGGCGCCGAGCCAGACGCTGACGAACGATGAGTACCACATGCTCAGGGAGGTCGCCATCAGGACGGTGAGGCACCTAGGCATCGTCGGAGAGTGCAACATCCAGTACGGGCTGGATCCGTTCAGCAACGACTACCGCGTCATAGAGGTCAACGCCCGTCTTTCACGTTCATCCGCGCTCGCAAGCAAGGCCACAGGCTATCCTCTCGCCGCAGTCGCCGCCCACCTGGCGGTCGGGGCGTCATTGGCATCCATACCCAACACTGTGACCGGTTCCACCGTCGCCTTCTTCGAGCCGGCCCTCGATTACGTCGTCGTCAAGGTCCCGCGATGGGACCTCGAACGATTCAGGTGGGTGGATACCTGCATCGGATCCCAGATGAAGAGCGTCGGAGAGGTCATGGCCATCGGCAGGACCTTCGAGGAGGCCCTCCAGAAGGCCCTGAGGATGATCGGGACAGGAATGAACGGGCTGGTCCTCAACAGGTTCGAGTTCGAGGACCTCGATGCGGAACTGGCGAGCCCGACGGAGAGGAGGGTGTTCGCAGTGGCCGAGGCGTTGTCCGACGGTCTGACCATCGACGAGGTCCATGACAGGACGTACATCGACCGATGGTTCCTCCACCGGATCGCTGCCATCGGCGCCATGAGGAAGGAGCTGACAGGCCGGAAGAAGGGCACTCCGTGGCCTGACGTCCTGAAACGGGCGAAGAGGCTCGGCTTCAGCGACCTCCAGATAGCGCTGGCCACAGGCTCGACGCAGGCGAAGGTCAGGTCGCTGCGGAAGAAGTACGGGATACTTCCCGTCATCAAGCAGATCGACACCCTGGCCGCGGAATACCCGGCGACCACGAACTACCTCTACATGACATATTCCGGCACCGACCACGACGTTGAGCCGCGGGCGGGTGCGGCGATGGTGCTCGGGGGCGGATCCTATCGCATCGGCTCCAGCGTGGAGTTCGACTGGTGCTGCGTGAACGCCGTTAGGACCGCCAGGGCCTGCGGTTATCTCACGATAATGGTCAACTGCAATCCGGAGACGGTCTCCACCGACTACGACATCTGCGACAGGCTCTACTTCGAGGAGCTGTCCCTCGAGAGGGTTCTGGACATCTACGAGTTCGAGCTCCCCGAGGGTGTCATCGTATCTATGGGCGGGCAGGAGCCGAACACGCTGGCTCCGATGCTCCACAAGAAGGGAGTCAGGATACTGGGGACGTCGCCGGTGGACATAGACAGGGCCGAGGACAGGAACAAGTTCTCGTCGCTCCTGGACAGACTCGAGATCGACCAGCCTCAGTGGACCGAGGCGAGCAGTATCCGGGAGGCGGCGGTGTTCGCTGACAGGGTCGGATTCCCCGTCATGATAAGACCGTCCTACGTCCTCTCGGGCGCAGCCATGGCGGTGGTTTGGGACAGAGAGAGCCTCGATGCATACCTCACCAGGGCGACGGATGTCAACCCGGAGACGCCGGTCGTCGTCTCCAAGTTCATCGAGAACGCCAAGGAGGTCGAGTTCGACGGGGTGGCCTCCAACGGCGAGATCCTCCTCTACGCGATAGGTGAGCACGTAGAGAACGCCGGTGTCCATTCCGGTGACGCTACGGTCGTTATCCCGCCACAGAGGCTCTACGTCGAGACGACCCGAAGGATCAAACAGTCCGCCAGAAAGATCGTATCGGCCCTCGACATCACAGGACCGTTCAACATCCAGTTCATCGCTCAGGAGAACAGGCTGAAGGTGATCGAGTGCAACCTCAGGGCGTCGAGGACCTTCCCGTTCGCCTCGAAGGTGCTGAGGAAAAACTTCATAGACATTGCCACGAAGGCGATCCTCGGAGAGCCCGTGAGCAGGGTGGAAGGGTCGGCATTGGACCTCGACCTGGTCGGTGTCAAGGCTGCACAGTTCTCCTTCTCCAGACTGAAGGGGGCGGACCCGACCATGGGTGTGGCCATGGCATCCACGGGAGAGGTAGCCTGCTTCGGGCACGACATGGAGGAAGCCCTGCTGTCAGCGCTACGCTCCGTCGGGCTGAAGATGAACGGAAAGACCGTGCTGATATCCACTGGACCGATAGAGACCAAGAGGGCGTTCCTACCAGCACTGACGAAGATGAAGGAGATGGGGTATCGGTTCTATGCCACGTCCGGCACAGCCCGTTTCATGAGGAGGAACGGGTTCGACACCGAAACGCTGAGATGGCCCCTGGACGGCGGCAAGCCGAACAGCATAGAACACATCAGCAACGGCAAGATCGGCATGGTCATCAACATACCGAAGAACAACGAGGAGGAGGAGCTCTCCAACGATTACCTGATCCGCAGGGCTGCCATCGACAACGAGGTACCCCTGTTCACGAACCTCAGGTTGACCGAGAGGTTGATCGAGGCGCTTCAAGTGCATGATTTCGATGAACTGCCAGTCAAGGAATGGAGCGAGTATTGAACACATCCTGGCTCGAAACGTTTTAATAGAATCCATCACCTGACAGCATCATGAGGTCTGGGGCCCTCTTGATCGCCCTACTGCTTCTCAGCACTGCTGCCGTCCCGGCGACGTCTCTGTCGGTAACGAGCCATCGGAATGACCGCACGGCGATGGAGGAGGAGGGTAATTCCACCATCGTCTATCCGATCGACGAGGGGTTCCTGGAATATCCTTCGTACGATGAGGTGACGACAAGACTCCAGATGCTCGCCATGTACAACCCGGATATCGTGAGCATTACCGACCTTTCGGAGATGACTGACAACGGCGCGACCTGGTACGATCGATCCATCTGGGGGGTCAAGATATCCGACGGCCAGGACGTCGAGGACATATGGTACAACGACCCCGACGAGGAGGACATATTGATCGTCGGCCTGCATCATGCCAGGGAATGGATGAGCCTGAGCGTATGCCTGTACTTCATCGAGTACCTGGTACACTACTACGATTCATCTCCTATCGACAACGACATGGACGGGCTCCTGAACGAGGACCCCCTCAACGGGATCGACGACGACGGCGACGGTGAGGATGACGACGGGGACAACGAAACCGTTGCGCGAATGGACGGCCACGACAACGACGGCGACGGCCTTATCGACGAGGGCATCGACGAGGACGCCAGCGAGGCGTTGGCAACATACCTGGTCAATCACCGGGAGATCTGGGTCGTGCCCATGCTCAATCCCGACGGCTACGAGTACGACAGGACCATCTCGGAACCCGGCGATGGCGGGGGATGGCGCAAGAACCAGCGGGACCAGAGCATAAACGGCGGGAAGAGGAGCAGCGGCGACGGATCCTTCAACAGCAACACCGACGGCGTTGACCTCAACAGGAACTACCCCTTCGAGTGGAACAGGAACGAGAAGGGTTACGTCGTCGACACCAACGGCGTGACCGTCGTATCGGACTCCCGGAACGAGTGGGACGGACAGTACAGGGGACCAGACGACGACGTCGACCAGGACGGGGACAGCTTCGTCGGTGTTGACCCGATCACGGGCAACCGGATATACGACCCGGACGGCGTCGACGAGGATTACTGGAACGGCCGGGACGACGACGGCGACGGCATGGTTGACGAGGACAAGGACGGAGGGTTCACGGAACCCGAGACCCAGGCGATCCGGGAACTCATGAAGAAGCTCGACATCGTCGACGAGGACGCAGAGGAATACCCAGACGGGGACAGGCCGGACTATCACGACGGTAAATCGAACGTCATCATGGCTATGTCCTATCACTCGTACAGCGCACTCGTCATCTGGCCATGGGGCTACACGTACGAGGACCCCGAGCATGAAGGGCTGTTGAGGACGGTCGGTACGCGGATGATGGACATCACCGATTACGGCTCATGGAAGGACCAGGGCGGATACAAGGTCTCCGGAGAATGGGGGGACTACATGTACGGGGCCCACGGAACGCTGTCCTACACTATGGAATTGAATACTGGTTCTCAGGGCGGCTTCCACCCCCTCGAGGAGATGATCATTCCGACCTGCAGGATGCTCCTTGGATGCAACCTCTATATCAGCAGGATCGCGAACGAGGCGAAGGTCGGCAGGGACAACGGCTACCATGACCTTGACGTGGATGCACCCTACATCGCCTATGATCAGGAAATGACCGAGGTGGACGACGGCAAGTCGTTCCCGCTCAAGGTCACCGTGGGGAATGCCACCAACCTCGACGTTAACGGAGTGAAGGTGTATTACAGGGTGGATGGTGGAGAATGGCATGCGAGGGACCTCTCGGGATCAGGTGATTCGTACAAGGGCTGGATCCCCGGGCAGGATGCGGGAACGGTGGTGGAGTTCTACTTCGAGACGGATGACTCGAGGGGGGCCATGTTCCATACGATGAAGGCGGGCTGCTGCTCGTTCACGTACAAGGTCGCTGAAAAGCAAGATGAGTTCGACGCTGCGCTGATCTCTGGACTAGCCATCGTCATATTGATCGCTCTCATCGCGGCATTGCTTCTCAGGAGAAGGTCGGCGTACTAGGGCATCACGAGGCCGCCGTTCACATGGAACATCTGACCAGTGATGTAGTCGGCGCCAGGTGAGCAGAGGAAAGCCACCATGTGCCCTATGTCTGCTGGTTCGCCGATCCGCTGGAGAGGGATCGTGGCCTCGGTATCAGCCCTCTGCTCATCGGAGTCCCAGACGAGCATGTCCGTGTCGATGAATCCCGGGGAGACCGCGTTCACATTGATCCCGAAGGGTGAGAGCTCAAGGGCGAGCGACTTGGTAAAGGAGTTGATACCGCCCTTGGAGGCGGCGTAATGGACCTCGTGGTCCGTGCCGGTGTACGACGCACATGACGAGATGTTGACTATCCTGCCGTACTTCCTCATCTTCATGTCCACAGTGAACGCCTTCGACATAAGGAACGTTCCCGTAAGGTTCGTTGATATGATCCGGTTCCAGTCCTCGAGGGTCAACTCCCACGACTTGAGATGCTGATGGATCCCGGCATTGTTCACCACGAAGTGGACGGAGCCATAGGAATCGATGACGCGGTCCCTGAGGTTCTTGACGTCCTGTTCGAGGGAGACGTCGGCGAGCATCATGTCGGCCTCTCCACCGAGCGCTTCGATCTCGCCCTTGACCCCGTTGGCCGCCTCGTTATGGGTGATGAAGGTTCCGATCACGGACGCACCGCTCTTTGCGAGCTCGAGGGCGATGCCTCGTCCTATACCCCGCGATGCTCCCGTTACAACTGCCACCTTGTCCTTCAGGTCGTACTGCATGTGAGATCAACCCCCTTTCGGAAAGGGTGATTCACTTGCCCGTTTTAATAATGACCTGCGGCGGGCACTCCGTTACGGATTCCGGGACCGCGACCGACGGGATGTTCGGAAGTATCCTCTCGTCGTTCCACGTCACCCGACCCTCCTCGTCCGCTCTGACGCACTTCCGGCACTTGATGCAGGCCTGCTCGCAGCGCTCCCGTCCAGGAATGGGGAGCAGTGTAGTGTACGAGCAGCCGAGGAACTGTGCGGTGTCATTCGGAACGAGCTCGATGAGTCCGTGAGGACACTCCGGCACACAGAGGCCGCAGCCGACGCACTTGTCCCAGTCGACGATGGCCACATTCCTCTCCTCGTCGATCGTATAGGCGTCGTAGGGACAGGCTCGGAGGCAGTCACCGAGCCCGATGCATCCGAAGGCGCACTTCTTGTATCCTCCGGAGAGCTGGGCAGCCGACTTGCAGGTTCCAACTCCCTTGTAGTTGAACAGGATCTCGCTCTTCCCGACGCAATGGACGACGGCCTTCACCGGCGTTCCGGCGTCGAGCTCCATCCCGAGGACGTTCTCGAGGTCCGCGACGCACTGGTCGTCGTTGAGGGCTATCTTGCACGGCTGGTCCTTGAAGGATTCAGGATCCGCGGCGAGGGCCTGGGCGTAGGCGAAGCATCCGGGCTGTCCGCAGGCTCCGCAGTTCGCCCCCGGAAGAACCTCGGCAATCTTCGCGGTCGCCTTCAGTGTCTCGCTCTCCTCCGGCAGGATCCGGTTGAAGATGAAGATGGCGATTCCGCATCCGAGCCCGACCAGGGTCAGGATCACGATGATGATCAGGGTCAGACCGTCGATCATACTATCCCTCCGAAGCCGAGGAACGCAAGTCCGAGTATCATGGCGACGAGGAACGCGACCGGTATCCCCCTGAAGGACTCTGGAACGTCGGCGAGTTCGAGCCTCTCCCTGATCCCGGACATCATGCCCAGGACGAGGGTGAAGCCGAATCCTGCACCGAGAGCGGCTACGAGCGCCTCAACGAGTCCGAATCCCTCCTGAGTGTTGATGAACGTGACGCCGAGAACAGCGCAGTTCGTCGTTATCAGCGGGAGGTAGATCCCGAGAGCGTTGTAGAGCTGGATGTTGGTGCGCTTGATGGCCATCTCGATGATCTGGACGAGCGATGCGATCACGAGTATGTAGATGACGATCTGCATGTACTCGATCTCGTACACCAGCAATATCTGGTAGTAGATGACCCAGGTGACGAGCGATGCCGCCAGCATCACCACCATCACCGCGAGCCCCATGGATATCGCCGCGTTGAGCTTCTTCGAGACGCCGAAGAACGGGCAGAGCCCGAGGAACTTCGTCAGGATGAAGTTGTTGATCAGCGCCATGCCGATGAAGATCGATATAAGGTCACTCATTTTCCATCACCCCCATGTAGCGGAAGGCCGCAAGCGCCAATCCAAGCACCATGAACGCTCCCATCGGGAGAACGAATATGTTCATCGGGTGGTCGACGAGGCCTGGGACCTCGACGAGCTTGGTCCCGAACAGCTCCAGTATCCCGGTGCCCAGCAGCTGCCTGAAGAACGATATCAGCACGATCGCACCGGCGAAGCCGATGCCGATCCCGAATGCGTCGGAGAGGCTCTGCAACGGACCGTTCTTGGATGCGAACGCCTCAGCGCGGCCGAGGATGATGCAGTTCACGACGATGAGCGGTACGTAAATCCCGAGCGATTTGCTGAGCGGAGGCACGAATGCCTGCATCGACAGGTGGATTATCGTCACGAAGGTCGCGATGATCACGATGAACGTCGGTATCCGAACGATGTCCGGGACCCACTTCCGTATCATCGAGACTATGATGTTCGAACCGAGAAGCACGAACATGACGGCAGCGCTCATCCCGAACGCGTTGTCGAGCGATGTGCTGACAGCAAGTGTCGGACAGAGACCCAGAAGCAGGATGAACACCGGGTTCGTGGTAGTGATCCCCTTCCTGAAGGTCTCCATGAAACCTCCATCCTTCGCGGGCGCGGCGAAGTCCTCGGCCTGGGCCATGCTGAAGCAGGTGTGACAGACCTGATGGCCCTCCTTGCACTCCGCGTCGCCGCAGACCGTGCAGACCTTGTCGTCGGTCATGCGTCCACCTCCTCTAGCCACTTGCTGATCTTCTTCACCTTGGACTTCACGGTGTCATAAACTCCATCGGTCACAGCCTCGGAACTGATGGTAGCGCCGGAGATGGCATCCACCTCGCCTCCATCCGCCGTGAGTGAAAGGTCTCCGAGTGCGATCCCCTTGAACTGGTTCAGGAAGTCGTCATCGGTTATCTTCGCTCCAAGACCGGGGGTCTCGGCGTGGAAGACGATCCTCAAACCACGAAGTGTCACCATGTCGATCTCTGTCTCATTGAGAGGTGACCTCTCGACGAATATCTTGTAGGACCCGTTGTTGTCGTCCACTTCGAACACCTTGGTACCGTTGGGGAACTCGCTCTCAGTCCAGTTATCGGCAGCGGGTTCGAAGTCCGGCGTGACGGTGTAACTGAACTCCTGGCCTCCGATCCTCTCGGTCGCCAGATATGAGTAGGCCTCGATCCCGGCGAGCATCTCGATGGTGCCGCCGTATCCTTCACCCTCGACGGTGAACGCGAATCCAATGACGGTCCCGTTCGTGAGATTGTTGCCCTGGTAGACGATGTAGAACTCCTCGTCGTCGTCCTCCTCGAAGTCGTCCATCTCGGGGAAGAGCTTCTCGAGGTTCTCCTTGATCTCGATCTCCTTCTGCTCCTCGATGAGGTCCTTCGTGATGGAGTTCGTTATCGTGAGGGCGATCACCGCAACACAGACAACGATCGTAAGGAAGAGGACCGGGACGATCTCGTCCTTGCTGATCCCTGTCACTTGGATCCCTCCTTCTTCTTCTCTTCCTTCCCGTCATCCTCTTCGGGAGGCGGGACGTAGCCGTACGGTTTCGGGATGGTGTACCTGTCGATGAGCGGGGTGAACCCGTTCATTATCAGTATCGAGAAGAGGACACCCTCGGGCAGGCTGCCATAGAGTCGTATGGCCACCACCAGGAGGCCGGCGCCCAGTGCGAAGATGCACTTGCCTCTGTTCGTCAGGGGTGCCGTGGCGTAGTCGGTGGCCATGAAGAAGGCTCCGAGCATCAGACCGCCCGCGAGAACATGGAAGATCGGGTCCTCGCCAAGGACTGCGGTGAACACGAACACCGTGCCGATGTAGACGGCCGGGATCCTCCAGTTGATGACCTTGAACACCAGAAGGATGGCCGCACCGATCAATATCAGCAGGGCGGATGTCTCGCCAAGGGAGCCGCCGGTGTTACCGATGAACATGTCCCAGTAGAGGCTCGAGTCGACCGAGCGCTCGAACCCATCACCGAGGGGCGTTGCACCCGTGACCGCATCCGCGGTCGGGGAATCGACGGGAGCGACCCACTTGGTCATCAGTCCCGCGAAGCTCACTGTCAGGAAGGCCCTTCCAACGAGAGCGGGATTGAAGACGTTCTGGCCGAGTCCTCCGAAGGCCTCCTTTGCGATCGCGATGGCGATGCCGGCGCCGATGGCGACGGCCCACAGTGGTATCCTCGGTGGAAGTACCAGGGCGAGTAGCAGACCGGTGATGATGGCGCTTCCGTCCATCACGAAGGGGCGCTTCCGGAGCATCTTCGAGATGTACTCGACAAGTATGGCGGTGACCACCGCGGTGATCACGATGAATATGACGTAGACACCGAAGTAGTAGACAGCGCCGGCAGTCGGGAACAGCAGGGCGATGATGACGAGGTACATGATCCTCTCGACGGACGTTGTCGATTTCACGTGAGGACTGGTCGAACCCTTGAAGGTCCTCCCGACCTCCTTCTCGTCGGCCGTCATTTCTTCGCCCTCCTTATCTTGCCAAGCTCAGCTTTGGCAAGTTTGATGTACTGAACGATCGGGATGCTTGCAGGACACGCGTACGCGCAGGAGCCGCACTCCATGCAGTCGTCGACGAAGGCCGCCTCGGCCTCCTCCCACATCTTCTTCTTCGCGTAGGCGACGTAGAGTGTCGGCATGAGCTCCATGGGGCAGGTGTTGACGCAGTTGGCGCAGCGGATGCAGTTGCGCTCGTCGGCCTTCGTGTTCTTCTTGATCAGGACGCAGTTCGTGCCCTTCTGGACGGGAGTGTCGAGAGTGTACTGGGTTATTCCCATCATGGGCCCGCCGAAGATGATCTCATCGGCCTCGTCCTTCATGCCTCCGCAGTGCTCGATCAGGTCCTCGACCGGCGTGCCGAACCTCACGAGGAGGTTCTTCGGCTTCTTGACCATCCCCGTAACGGTCATGACCCTCTCGACCATCGGCTTGCCGTCGAAGACGGCCTCACTGATGGCGACGCAGGTGGAGACGTTCTGAACGACGACCCCGATGTCGAGCGGAAGACCGAGGATCGGGACCTCCCTGTCCAGTATCTCCTTGGTCATCGTCTTCTCGCCGCCCATCGGATACTGGGTCGGGAGGCCGAGTACTTCGACCTTCTTCATCCTCGACTTGGCGACGAGCTTCTTCATATGGGCGATGGCCTCGGGCTTGTTCTTCTCGATCGCTATGATGGCCTTCTTGGCGGGGATCAGCTTCAACATCACGCGGACGCCCTTCAGGACCTTCTCGCCCTTCTCGAGCATCACGCGGTTGTCGGAGGTTATCCAGGGCTCGCACTCGGCCCCGTTGATTATGAGCGTGTCAATGGGCTTGTCCTTGGGAGGCTTGAGCTTGACATGCGTCGGGAACGTCGCGCCGCCCATTCCTACCAGGCCGGCATCCCAGATGCGCTTGAGGATCTCCTCGTTGTCCATGTCGCTGAGGTTCGTTTTCTTGTCCAGTTCCACCCACTCGTCGTTCCCGTCGGACTCGATGACCACGATGTCCATCGGCTTTCCTGACACGAAGTGGATCCCCTGGGTTATCTTGGAGACCTTCCCGGACACGGTGGCGTGTATCGGAGCCGAGACGTATCCTCCGGCCTCGGCGATGACCTGTCCGGTCTTGACCTCCTCTCCCCGCTTCACTATCACCTTCGCCGGAGCGCCGATGTGCTGGGCGACCGGCAGATAGACCACCTTGGGGAGGGGCATCTTCTCGATCTTCTTGTTCGCCGTCACCTTGTTCTCGGGCGGATGTACGCCCTTGCTCTTCGTGAACATCGCTGCGAGGCTCATTCATCCACCCCCAGTTCGCCGTAGTCAGTAAGTCCTTCTGAAGTGTATATGGTGCTATCATCTCCGATGATGAGCGCTTCGACGTCGTCGAGCGTGTCGATGAGCGCCATCCCATCTGTCGGACCCATGACGAATACGCCGGTCGCCAGTGCATCGGCGGTCGTTGCGTCCTCCGCGATTATCATTACGCTCATGCTCTCCGTGGCCGAGTATCCAGTGGATGGATCGAGTATATGTCCGACGGATTCGTTCGGGTCGTAGAACCTTCTGTAGTTGCCGGAGGTCGCGACAGCCATCCCATCAACTTCAACGTTGATGATGAACTCGGAGACGTTCTCGGGATTCTCCATTGCGATGGTCCAAAGGTCTCCGTTCGCCTTTGTACCAATGGTCCCGATGTCGCCGCCAGCGTTCACCAGGGCATGTTCGATCCCGTGCAATTGGGCTAAGGACCACAAGGCTCGGTCGACGGCGTAGCCTTTTGCGATCCCGTCGAGGGTGCAGGACATCTTCTTGGACTCGTATTGGATGGTAACGTTCCTGGTAGTCGTGCTGTGATCGATTATCTCTATCTTATCCCAACCGATGTAAGGCATCGTGTCATTGATGGCAGTCATCTGTTCAGATTCGTTAAGGTCCCAGAACTGTACTGGTGCCTCCGGATCGTAAGACCATAGGTCGATCAAGGGCAGGACGGTCACATCGAACGCCCCATCGGTGAGGTTGCCGAATTCGATGGCAGCCTCAAACATTTCCTCGAGATGGGGTGAGGCATACGGCATGGTTCCATTGAGATTGAGCTGCATCAGCTCCGAACTCTCATTGTACCGGGTCGCACGGTGTTCGACGCTATCGAACATACTGAACGCTTTATTGATCGCCCGCAGTCCGTCCTCCTCGCTCTCGGCGTAAACGATTATCGACACGACGGTGCCCATCTTCGTGCGGCTGTCGTAGACCCTGACGAGGCCACCGGTGTCCTCTTCCTCCTCGACCGGGTCCTCGTAGAAATAGGTCTGGCCTGCAATCATCACGACCAACAGTACGAGCGTCATCACCAATGCGACTATCTTCCTATCAGCGAACAGTCCATTCAGGTTCCCACCCCCTCTGTCTCGACGATTTTGGGATACAGTTCAGTACTATAATGGTATCGATTAGGAACATACTGGCCGGGAATCATCGATATGCTGGATATAGGGGTAGGGACGGACATCATTCGCATCCGCCCCCTTGTCCTGGCTCACTCCGTGATCCTTCCATAGGGTAATCGCGAGGTCATCATCACGGAGGTACCGCCCGCGACGAACGACTTTATACCGTCCGTCACGAGGAACGGAAGGAATCCGAAGAGGATCGCCTGCTCGAGTGTGAACCCGAGGGCCACGAGCCCGAAGGTGCCGCTCGTCAGGATGATCAGGGATGCTACGATATTGAGTCCGACCAGGGACTTGGTCTCCCTGTTCTGGATACCGCCCTCGGTCATCCATCCGAGGAAGGCGGATGCGAGAACGAACCCGAACAGGTAGCCTGCGGTCGCTCCCGTCAGAACCTCGGCCCCGGAGGCACCTCCAACGAACCAGGGTACTCCGGCGACACCGATGCCGATGTAGAGCATCTGGCTGTACGCTCCCCAGTACTTTCCGAGAAGCACTCCCGACATGAGGACGAAGAAGGTCTGCGCTGTGAACGGTATCGGTGAGATCGGGGTGTAGACCTTTATGAAGGCACCCAGTCCGGTCAGGGCCGCGAAGGCGAGCGCCAGCAGCGTCATGTTCACATACGTGGTCTCATGCTTCCAGGCATGGTACCGACGGACCGAGAGGTCCCATCGGTTCATCGCGACGTTGACATTCATGTGTCACACCGGCCCTGCACTCAGATAGGGGTATTAAGCCCTTTCGGGAGGAGCGATCATCGACAAGTACCAAAATCCGCTCCGAATTCGACTATTTCGCGGGATCCATGAGAATCTGATATGTGGGCCTGACGACCCGCCCGTATCCTCATTCAGGGGTTCTCGCTACGGCCTCGACCTCGATCAGGGAGTCGAGGGGTAGTCTCGCGGCCTGTATCGCTGCCCTCGCAGGTCTGTGCTCGCCGAAGAAGTCGGAATAGATCTCGTTGAATGCCTTGAAATCGTCCATGTCGGCAAGGAAGGCGTTCACCCTGACGACATCGTTCGGTCCGAGACCGGCCGCTGCCAGGACGGCTCCTATGTTGGCGAACACCTGGGCCGCCTGGCCCCTCACGTCCGTGGCCATCTCCCCGGTCTCGGGATCGATGCCAAGCTGACCTGAAAGGTAAAGAAAGCCGTTCGCCTCGACGGCCTGGGAATAAGGACCGACCGGTGCTGGAGCGTCGTCTGTCTGTATGAACCTCATGTCTACCGAATGTTCCCGCCGTATAAATCGCTTGGCACCCCCATCCGGAATCGGTGAGACGCGTTGACGCCCGACAACGTCGGCGTCGAGCGCGTCTATTCACGGCAGAAGAGGTCGTTCGCAGCCTCGGCCGCCTTCTGAAGGACCTCGGCCTCGCCCTCGACGATCCGGTCCATCATCAGGACCTGGCCGTCGCAGATGGTCGTATTGACACAGGACCCGTTCGCCGAATAGACGATATTGGACACGAGGTCGTGCCCGGGTACCATCTCCGGCCTCTTCAGGTCGATGAGCACGATGTCGGCCTTCCTTCCTACCACGATCTCGCCAGTATCTATACTCAGGGCAGCCGCTCCAGCCCTGGTCGCCATGAGGAGAGCCTCGTGTGCCGGAAGCGCAGTGGGATCGTTGGTCGCATGCTTCTGAAGGAGTGCAGCAAACTTCATCGTCTCGAACATGTCGAGGTCGTTGTTGGATGCGCAGCCGTCGGTGCCAAGGGTGACGGGGATCCCCCTTGCCATCATTTCGGGATACGGAAGGGCTCGTCCGACAGAGAGCTTCATGTTCGAGATCGGGCAGTGAGACGCGGTGACGCCGTTCCTGGCCATGATGTCCAAGTCCTCTGGAGATACCCAGACGCTGTGAGCGGCTATCATCCTGGGAGACAGAAGGCCGATCTCCTCCATCCGGGGGACCAGGTACTCGCCTGTACGCTCCTTGTAATCATTGATCTCCTTCTCCGTCTCCGCCAGATGGAAATGGACCAGCAGGTCCTCCTTTTCTGAAAGGTCTCCTATGGCGCCGAGGGCTTCGTCGCTAACGGTATACGGGGCATGTGGACCAAGTGCTGGAACGGCCCTGTCACAGCCGACGGACCGGATCTCGTTCACTTGGTCCGTCATTCCCTTGATGGCCGCATCGATATCGCCTGTATCGAGCATGTTGAAGAAGACCGCGCTGATGACGCCGCGAATACCTGAATCGTCGACAGCCCGGGCGGTCGCTCCGACGTGATAGTACATGTCGTTGAACGCCGTGGTCCCGGTCTTGATCATTTCAAGACACGCCAAACGAGTGCCCCAGTAGATGTCGTCAGCATTGAGATGGGCCTCGATGGGCCATATCTTCTCCGAGAGCCATGTCATCAGAGGGAGGTCGTTCCCGTGTGAACGGAATAGGGTCATCGCCGCGTGCGTGTGTGTGTTGACAAGCCCTGGAATGGCTGCCTTGTCGCTCCCGTCGATGACATGGTCCGCCTCGACGGACACCGATCCGATCTCGGTTATCCTGTCGTCCTCGCAGTAGATGTCCACATTCTTCCCGTCGAGCCGTACGCCGCGGATGAGCACGCTCATGATTTCGAATCGCTACATCATTACAAAAGGGTGTTGTCGCTCTCTGAGCTAATCGTGAGCTGGGTACCCATGCATCATAGAGACTTTCATCATCAATGTCATACAGTATCTGAATTTGGCGTGGTTCCCATTATGTTTAAGTAATCTCGGTGAAATGATGGTCCATGCTCCGAACGCCAGCACTGGCGATGGCTATCCTTGTCCTGTGCTCGCTGGCCATGCCAGCAGCGGCAACCTCGGAGCGAAAGGTGGAGGAAAGCGACGGGATCTGGTGGGAGAACAGGTATGCCACACTCGAGGTCAGGTATACGCTCACAAGGCCTGATTATGACGATCCGCTGAACAACTTCAAGCTCCTCAATCCCGACTGGGTGGACGGAACCATCGTATTCGAGCTCTACGAGTTCAGGGCTCCGAGGCACACCGAGAACTTCATCAAGCTGGCTGAGCGTGGATTCTACGATGGTACGATCTTCCACAGGATAATCGACGATTTCGTCTGCCAGGGTGGCGACCCGGACGCCAACGATCCTTTAAATGACGGTAGTGGCGAGACCGTCGACCTGGAACCGCACCCCGAATTGACACATGTGGATGGTGCGGTCGGAATGGCTCGAAGTGTGGATCCCGACTCCGCCGAGAGCCAGTTCTACATCTGCGACGGCCCCCAGCACCAGCTCGACCATGCCGAGAGACAGAACAGGACACCCCCGGAGAACGGGTATACTGTCTTCGGAGTGGTCGTCGAGGGACTGAACCATGTACGAGAGATGGCACAGGTCTGGACCGACACCGACGCCAACAACACAGCTCCGCTACCCGCGTCGCTGAGAGGGACCCATGACAGGCCTGTCTACGAGGTCTCCCTGAAGAGGGTTTCGATCTCCGATAAGGTGGCCATGGAACGAGGTGGTTCGAGCGAAGACGGGAACATCGTGGAGGACAGGCCGTTCTTGGTCCTGCTCATACTGATCGCCATTCCGGCAGGACTTTATCTGGCCCACCGGAAGGGGCTCATCAAGGTCACCCGGAGGACCGAGAACTGAGACCTCCTTCGGAAAAAGGTTTTTAAAGATTGTACCTTACCTAGCCGCAGTGATGTCTTGAGGGCAGAAGACTTGATGGAGGTCCTGGCCATAGACCGGGAGGCTGCAGACGCTCTAGTCCTGGCTGGTTACACGACAGTGGAGGACCTTCAGAAGGCGGACGTCCTGGACCTGGCCATGATAAGGCCGGTCGGGACCACCGGAGCCCAGTGGATCAAGGCGAAGCTCGGCAAGATGATGTCTGAAGGCGGCCGTGGTACGGTCCCACCTCCAACCCCGAAGGTCGAGAGCGTGCCAGAGCCCGCAAAGGCCACATCGACGCCGCCACCGCCAGAACCGGCAAAGGTCGCTCCACCTCCGGAGCCGCCGGCACCACCCGAGCCAGCGAAGGCTGCCACAACGCCCGAGCCGGTGAAGGAGGCTCCGCCGCCGGCACCAGAACCGGTAAAGGAGGCACCGCCGGTGCAACCCCCGGGTTCTCCACCGCCCCCGCCCCACATCCAGAGGGAGCAGGGCAAGCTGCCTCCGCCGCCGCACATTACCGGTGCACCGGTCGAAGCGCCTACCTTGAGACCTGCACCCGAACCCAAACCGGAACCGGTCGTCGAACCGACGCCCGTTGAGACCCCACCGGTCAAGGAGGAACCCGTTCCAATGCCCGAGGAGGAACCGAAACCCGCTGCACCCGTGGCAGGTGCTGGGACGTCACCGGGATTCATGGACTTCATCGACAGGAGAAGGACTCCCCTGACGATAGGCGCCATCGCCGTCGTGGTACTCTTGATAGGTGTCTTCGTCATATGGCCGCTCTTCGCGGTCGAGAGGGCGCCCGACTTCCAGATCAGGACGCTTGACGGGGACAGGGTCAACCTCAGCGATTACAGGGGAGAGAAGATCGTCGTATTGGACTTCATGTTCGCCGATTGTCCCGGCTGTCGGAAGGGGATGCCTCACCTCAAGGAGGTCTACGAGAAGTACGGGGATGACATCGTCATCCTATCAGTGAGCGATGTCGAAGGATCGCAGGAAAGGTCCGACCTTCGCGACCTCAAGGAGGAGGTAGGGGCGGAGTGGGTCTTCGGTCAGATAGATCCAGAGGTCACCGTGGAATACAGTGTCGACCTGTATCCGACCTACTTCATAATCGACAAAGAGGGATATGTCACGTTCAAGAGCAGCCACGCCGACGCCGATAAGCTCAGCGAGGAGATCGACAAGGTAAAGGAGGGGCGAGCTGAAAGGCAGGCGGTCGTCTCCCTCGGTGTCTTCGGCCTCGCCTTCGTTGCGGGGATGGTGACGTTCTTCTCACCGTGCGCCTACCCGCTCATGCCAGCCTATATGTCCTACTACGTAACGATGGACTCGAAGGACGAGGAGGAGGCGGACATCAGGAGGGCGATGAGACGCGGCGCCATCCAAGGGACCATTCCTGCGATGGGTATGTTTCTGTTCTTCGGCATAATTGGATTGATAGTGGGAATATTCGGATACTTCATATTCGGTTATCTCGGCTACATCGGCCTAGTGATGGGTCTCATGATCCTCGCCTTCGGTTTCGCCATGTTCCGGGACATCGACATCCCGTTCCACTACATCACCACTCCATTGAAGGATATCGCCGGCAAGATCTACCAGATGATCAAGGGCTTGACAGGCGGTTTCGTCTCCAAGGAGACGGCCGAGAAGGGATTGTCCAGGGTCACCGGGAAGGACGTGAAGCTCGACTCGGAGGAGCAGGGAGCCTTCGGTCTGTTCACATACGGGTTGGTCTACGCGGCCGCATCCTCGGCATGTGTCGCACCGCTCTTCATCCTCATTCTGACGGTGGGGATCGCCCAGGGCGGCATCTTCGCAGGCTTCATGGTCGTCCTCCTCTACGGCCTCGGGATGGGCGTGCTGATGGTGACGTTCACCGCACTGATAGCCGGTTCGAGGACCAAGATCATTGACTTCATGAAGAAGCACATGAAGACCATCGAGAGGGTGAGCGGCATCGTGATGATGATCGCCGGTCTCATGCTGATCTACTTCTGGTACGCGGCCGAGGTCGCTGTCTGACCAGGACGCCCCTGAACAGGAATTCCCGTATCCGATCGATCCTGTAGAGACCATGCCGGAGGACGAACCAGAGTAGGATGATGCCGCCGATCACCTCGCCGGCCTGGACGACAGGGTCCCTGACCAGTGTCGCGAACCAGTCGTAGACCTCGAAGTCCTCGGCGGGGAATCCGAACCCATATGCGGGCCAGAAAAGGGTCGAAGGCAGGTACCACATCAGGTCCAGACCGAGATGGACACCGGATGCGAACCCGATCGAGGTCAGTCGGTCCGATGCGATCAGGATCCCGACGGCAAGGAAGACGATGGCGAAAAGCGCCGAGTGACCGACCAGACGTCCGTTGTCGAGGGTTCCCGCGAGGATCACGTGTCCGAACAACTTGTCGATGACGTCGGGCAGTATCGCACCGAAAAGCACGAATCGCAGGTCCAGCCGCCGTTCGAGGGTCGGCCGTACCTTGACCAGGGCGATGGCGATGCCGAGTGTGATGCCGAGGTGCCCGAGCGGGAACATCGGCCGGAATGAAGGTTACTGGAATAAAACGATTGTTATCTGAAGAAGAGGTACCTGTCGATCATTTCGAAGGCCGTCTCGTCCTCGGCCTGGCCTTTCCCTTCCTTGACCTGGCGTCAACGAGGTCGAGGTAGGCGTCCTCCAGGCTGGTCACCCGGTGGTATAGACCCGATACCCTGATCTCGTGGCTGACCAGGATGTCGTTCACCGCTGCCGAGACATCCTCCGGCGCCCCCTTGAACCCGTGGAGGACGAAGCCCATGGGATGGAACGAGACCCTTCCGATATCGTGGATCTCCCGCGGCACGCCCTCGCGCCCGATAACGGCATGGAACTCGATGAAGTGCCCTGCACCGTCGGGAAGCAGGGCCTTGATCTCGGCCGGTGTGCCCTGGGCGATGTTGCGGCCCCGCCTCACGATGGCGACACGATCGCAGACTGCCTCCACCTCGGACAGTATGTGAGTGGACATGAAGATCGTCGCACCGGACTCGTTGGCGTCCTTCAGGAGGTCCCGGGCGAGGGCTATCCCCTCCGGATCGAGGCCGGTCATCGGCTCGTCCAGCAGAAGTATCTTCGGCCTGGTGAGGAGCGCCTGGGCAAGGGCGAGTCTCTTGCGCATCCCGAATGACAGACCGCCGGCCTTGCGGTTCTTCACGCTCGAGAGGTCCAGGGCCTTCAGGAGTCCCCGCGAGGATTTCTCCGCGTTCTTCAACTTGTAGAATGCAGCATGGTTCAGGAGGTTGTCGAGGACGGTCTGGTCCGGATAGAAGCCTGGATTCTCGATCATGAGACCGATGGACCGGCGAACATCGATCGGGTCCTTTCCCAGATCGTACCCGTTCACCGAGACCTTGCCGGTGTCGGGGACCAGGACCGTCGACAGCACCGCTATGGTGGTGGTCTTCCCGGCACCGTTCGGACCGAGGAAACCGAAGAACGAGCCCTCCGGCACCGATAGGTCAAGGCCGTCCAATGCCTTGACATCGCCGAAGGAGCGTCGGAGTCCCCTTATCCGTATCGCGTCCATCGAACGGAGATACGGTCGGAGGATATATAATCAGTTGGATGGTGACATCGCCTGGCGGCATATGGAAAAAGTGTTATGTATGGCAGGGGCAATGAGGGGGCGGGGCAGCTATGAAGGAACACGTGCTTTCAAAGATCGAGGAGGCCATCCAGCTCGAGGAGGACGGCTATACATTCTACACCGACAAGGCCAACTCCGTTGGCCCGGGCCTCGTCAAGAAGATGTTCGTCGCCCTTGCCGGCGATGAGGTGAGGCACAAGGCCACCTTCATAGAGATGCGGGAGGCCTTCAAGAACAAGGTCAAGTTCTTCCGCCCCGAGGAGATCGAGATCCGGCATATCCCCATCTTCCCCCAGGTGACGGAGGAGTTCGAACGGAACAAACGGTTCCAGCGCGCGGCTATCGACAGGTCGTTCGGCGGGACCACGGTCGGGGACGCCCTCAACATGGCGATGTCCGCCGAGAGGCGGTCCATAGACCACTACCAGGCCATGCTGGACGACACCGAGGACCTTGACCTCATCGTTGCACTAGAGAAGATAGTCATCGAGGAGGTCGTCCATCTCAGACTGCTCGAGGAACAGAAGGAGTTCCTCTCGAAGGAGGGCTACTGGTTCGACCCCACCGAGTTCTACGAGTACAGGAGGGTCACGGAGAAGGACATGCGCGAGTTCCTCAGGGACGAGGGACTGGACATCTGAACCTGTACTTTACTTTCATGACAGTAGGGACGATTCCGTCGCAGCCAGGGTCCCGTCGCATCCGGGGATAACGCTTTTATAACCCTTCTGGTTGGTAGTCACAATGAAGGCGGTCATACCGGCCGCGGGCCTGGGGACGAGGTTCCTGCCCGCGACCAAGGCGTTGCCCAAGGAGATGGTCCCGCTCGTGGACAAGCCCGCGATACAGTACGTCGTGGAGGAGGCCATCGCCGCGGGGATCAAGGACATCCTCATAATCACCAGCCGGTGGAAGCAGGCCATAGAGGACCACTTCGACCGGTCCCTGGAGCTCGAGTTCTACCTCAAGGAGAAGGAGAAGGACGAGCACTTCAACGAGGTCCTCCAGATCGGATGCATGTCGCACATCCATTACATCCGCCAGAAGGTACCCGCGGGACTCGGGGACGCCATCAACCACGCCCGGGAGTTCATCGGCAACGAACCCTTCGCTGTAATGCTCCCCGACGACATCATCGTATCCGAGAAGCCCGCCATCGGACAGCTCCTCGACATGCACCGGAAGCTGGATGCTCCGATCCTATCGCTCGAGCAGATGCCGAAGGAGGAGATCTCGCGATACGGCGTCGCCACGGCGACGCACATGGACGACAGGCTCTACCAGGTCCACAACGTCGTGGAGAAGCCTCCTGCGGAGGAGGCGGCATCCGACCTCGCTCTTATAGGACGGTACATACTCCCGCCCGAGATCTTCGACGCGTTCGACAGGACAGGCGAGGGACACGGCGGGGAGATACAGCTGAGTGACGCGATCGACATGATCATCGAGGAGCGGGACGTCTACGGCTACAGGTTCGAGGGTCGCCGCTTCGACTCGGGGACCGTGACGGGATGGCTCGAGGCGAACATCGAGATGGCCCTGACCCATCCGACCTACGGCCAAGGAGCGCGGGACGTCATCAAACGCCTAAATGGCACGCTCTGAGGTCCATTTGTGAAGGTCCAGATACTGGCTCCCTTTACAGTTAGTTTTATCTATTGAGCCAGGAATAGTAAGTTCATGAGACCGAACAGACAGAGGGCTGCGTTCAGGCGCAGTTTCCTCAGTGGGGGCATTGCATTCACGTTCATCGCGATCGTCATGGCGTACGTGTACATCGCGGTGTCCTTCGAGGACCTTGCCGACAAGGTGAAGTGGTTCGCCGTCCTATCGACGGGGCTCGCCGTCGTGATGATAGTGCTCTACGTCGCCCTCGACGAGGACCTGTTGAAAAGGATACTCTGACGGCGATCGGTATGGAGGAGATCAAGTTCCTGCAGAGGAGATTCTCGGACCACTACGGTCGGAACAATCCCGAGGTCCCTCCGCGATTTGGCAGGCGTGAATGGGGGTTCATGTTCTTCGGTGGAGGCTACATGGTCCGCCACATGGCGTTCTCGTCAACGGAGAACGTCAACAGGTTCTTCTCGAAGGAGGTCCCCGCCCATGCATACTACTCCACGGCCTATTACACGGAACCTTCGGCCAGGCGTATGGTGGAGAAGGGCTGGCTCGGAGCGGACCTCATCTTCGATCTGGATTCGGACCACCTTCCCGGAGCCGAGACGATGACCTACGAGGAGATGCTCTCCGCCGTACGCCGTGAGATGGCAAAGCTCCTCGACGACTTCGTCCTCGGCGACCTGGGGATCGAGGAGGAGCATGTCAGGCTCGTCTTCTCGGGCGGTCGGGGATACCATCTCCACGTGTCCCGACCGGACATCCTGCCGCTCTCCTCGGGAGCGAGGAGGGAGATCATCGACTACATCTCAGGTCGCGGACTGAACCTCGACATCCTTCTCAAGAAGATAGCCATCGATTCGACGACCCGGGGACGATACACGAAGGAGAAGTTCACGTACAGGCTTCCCTCGATCGACCATCCGGGATGGGGCGGTCGGATCACCCGGGCCGTGATAGCGGACCTCGAACGTATCTCGTCCCTTCCGCGTGACGAGGCCCTCAAGGAGATCACATCGCTCGAGGGAATCGGGAAGAAGAGCGGGGAACAGATACTCGACAGACTGGCGTCGGACTGGAAGGACGACCTGTCCGCCGGGAACATCGACATCTTCCCCGACAGGTTCCCAGTAATGCCATTCGTCAAGGCGGTCGTCGAACGCGGCCGCATGGAGGCGATGGGCGAGGCGGACGAACCCGTGACGACGGATATCAAACGACTGATCAGGGTGCCTGGATCACTCCACGGAAAGACCGGGCTCCGTGTGGTGGAGCTGGACATCGACGCCTTCAGGACGTTCGAACCGCTTGACCAGGCGGTGGCGTTCGGCGATGAGGAGGTCACCTTACATCTGAAGGAGCCGTTCTCGATGAGGATGAAGGGTGTCGACCACGTCCTCAACGCAGGTGAGAACTCCGTACCTGAGCACCTGGCCGTGTTCCTGATAGCGCGGAGGGCTGCGACACTCGGTCCGCCTCGGGAAGCCTGACGCTCGATATCGTTTATTCACTGACCCTTCACAATGATCGCTAAAGGGGGTCAATCATGTTTTATCTTGTCGACGAAGTCGATCCATCGCTTGACGTCCTCGTTGTCGCGATGCGGTCCGAGGTCGTCCTTTGAGTCCAGGATGAAAAGCACCTTCTTCAGGATCCGTCCCTTGAGGAGCAGGTCCTCGGCCCTGACCTCGTCCTCGGCCGCAGAGAGGGCCCGGCGGAGTTCGACCATGTGAACGGACATCTCCCTTCGGAAAGCGACCCGTTCGGGATGGTCCTCCGACAGCTTGAGGGATTCGAACAGTCTGTTCTCGAGCTCTATCGAATCGCCGAGGAGTTCGATCCTCGCCGGAACGTCGACGCCGACGGTTGCGAGCTTTGCATCCAGTTTGTTGATGTGCCGTTCTCCCATAACACCACCTCAACCTATGCTGTATCTCAGCAGCGCCGCCACGCCGCCTAGACCATCGAGCTTCCGGCCGCCATCGTGGCCGGAGGATACGACCAGTGTACTGGAGTTCGTCCCCCGCGCGAGCCTGAACAGCTCGTCGCCGGAGCCCTCCCGGACCATGTGGTCCATGATCAACAGCATATCGACAGCGCCCATCTCGAGGGCCTTCCTGACCTCGACGAATCCGTAGGCGGCGTCACCACCGCCCGAGATGGCTCCGAGGACCCTCTCGACCGCCTGTAGCTCGTCCCCGGTCCTCGAGTCCTTCAGGAACCGTGAAAGGGCGCCCTTCTTCAGGACCTCGTTGATGCCTGACATGCCGGCAGCACCGGCGGCCTCGGCGTGGAGCTTCTTTCCGGACAGGAGCTGCTTCTCCTTCACGAACTTCATGAAGGATTCCTTGGTGAAGCCGGGACCGACGAGCACGATGAACTCCGTCTCGACGTTCTCCACTGCAGTGGCGACCTCGGCGAAGTAACTGTCATCGGTCTTGACCTTGAACATCTTCCCTGATCCAGGTCCAGGGATATCACAGACCTGCTGGATCCCTCTCTTCGACATGAATGCTACGGTGGCGAGCTCGTCGTCCATGGAAATGAACGTCACATCCGGCCTCTTTGCATCGGCGACGCTCTCCTCCAGGATCTTCATGTCGAGGCCGGTGAACCTGCGGACCATCTTGAGCTTGGTTCCCGCGCCCACGATCAGTGTGTGATACGAACCGACGTCCCAGGCTGCCTCGACGATCAGACCGTGTATCCTGAGATCTCCGGAGAACTGATGGAACTCGACCTTCTCCACCTCGAGCCCTATGTAGACCCGTTTCCTCTCCGATTTCTCGGGCCGCAGCTTGTCGGACGCCCGCTCCTCCTTCCGGTAGGTGCTTGCGTGCACGACGTCCCCGGGCCGGACGATGTTGTTCAGTGCCCAGAGGTCGTCGTCGTTCTCGACTATCACCACGACCTCGTTCTTGGAGAGGTCCCTGTGGACGATCTTCATCTCTCGAACGTGGATATCTGTAAGGATATAAAAGTGCCGGTGGCAATGTTTCCTGACCATCCATTTTAAGATGCCATACGGAGGGAAGTAGGCCGTGGCATCCCATACCGATCGGGTGAAACGCGTTGCCAGCCAGCGACGATGCCCAGGACACCACCTGCGGGCCCGGTGAGGCGCGTTGCCAGTATACAGAGGAACTGGCGAGCGCGTCGTATCGCCTCGTGTGGACGGAAAACATTATTACCGGTGTTCTAGATGCATTCCCGATGGACATCAAACCCATCCTCCGGAACACGAAGGTCCTCGCCGCCATCATTCTCGTACTCGTCCTAGCGGTGGCGGTCGCGACGGCTCCGGAGAACGATGACGACAAGGGAAGCAGCGGCGGCAGCTCTGACGACTCGAATACCAAGAAGGAGTTCACCGTCGAGGAGTACGATTTCTCCGGTGTCGCCAGCGGCATAGTCGGGATCGGAATGAACGGAGAGCACACCTTCGACGTGGACGAGGGCGCCTTCAAGGTCATCGTGAACCTCTCGGGATCGGGCATCACCGGATCGGAGGACCTCGACCTGACCCTCGAGGGAGCTGATGGAGGGTCCGCGACATCCGGTAATCCGAGCAGCGAGGAATCCATCATCCTGCGCGAGCTCGACATCATGAAGCGGTTCGGTTACGGTGAATATACAGCGACCGCCGTAGCATACGCAGCACTGGGTACTCCCTACGACATGCACGTAGAAGTCTACTACTATGCCAACGGTACGGCCTGATCAGTCCTCTTCCCTTTTGATCCATGGCGGCGGTGGCAGCTTGTCGTCCTTCTCGATCTCCTTCTTGAACGCGGCAGTCTTGGAGAGACCTTCATCCTCAGCCGCCTTTGCCGGAGGAGCGGCCTGCGGCACTGGTGCAGGTTCAGGCTTTGCCTCCACGACAGGTTCTGGCACTGGTTCAGGTCTGGGTTCGGGTACCGGTTGCGGAGCCGGCTTGGGGGTGGGTTCCACAGCAGGTGTCGTCTCCTTGACGGGTTTTTCCCTCGAAGCGAAGAAATCCTCGTCCACCTTCTGCTTCCAGAGTACAGTGCAGAGGATCATGTTCAGGAACGCTGCGATCACGACCAATACGAGGCCGATCCCTACACCGACATCCACACCAGATTGAGAGGCCCAGTCCTCGCTGATGTCATTGAGTTTGTAGTAGAAGCTGGCAGAGAGAATGAATAGGATGAAGAATAGCATGGCTGCAATAAGTTCGTTCATCCGTTTCCTATCACCATCGATGTCGATACTGATCTCGTAGCCGATGAACAGGAAGATGAGTGCGAATAGCGTTATTAGCCATACGGTGTAGGATATCGACGGATTAGCATACATGTCATCATCAAGCCCGTCCCATTCCTTGTTGAAATCGAAGATCTCGTTGTCCTCCCACATCCATGGTAGGAATGGCGCGAAGAACAGTCCTACGCATAGCAGCACCACTATAATCTTGATAATTCCCCATTCCATCGGTGGAGTATCGTCTATCAGTCCCATGTGATCCCCTCTGCCGGAATAGGCCAATCCGTATATAACGATTTCAGCAACAACGGGAAGCGGGATTCTCATACCCTCATTTCTTCGACGAAAGACGGTATCAGGTCCCTTCCACCGAAAGGGTAATAAGAGAAAATCATTTATATGAGATGGCCCTGTGAGGGGATAGTCCTCATAGGACATGGACTGCTCCGGCTTGAGGCGTGAGTTCGCATCCTGCGACCCATGAGCGTCTCGGTTCCACGCAGTCCCTCAGATGGGGGTCCGAGAAATCCGGTGTAAACCGTGCCCTCTCGGATCCGACACTTGACGACCGAACCAGATATAATAAAGACAATGTGGTGAGTGCGTACAGCATGAAGCCGCGGGCATTTCCCAAACGAGAGAGACAACTCCGGTTGATCCTGCCGGCGGCCACCGCTATTGGAGTTCGATTAAGCCATGCGAGTCGAGAGGGTTCGGCCCTCGGCGGACTGCTCAGTAACACGTGGATAACCTGCCCTCGGGTGGGGGATAACCCTGGGAAACCGGGAACAATACCCCATAGATCTGGGATGCTGGAATGCTCCCAGGTCCAAAGCTCCGGCGCCCGAGGATGGGTCTGCGGCCTATCAGGTAGTAGTGAGGGTAACTGCCTCACTAGCCTACGACGGGTACGGGCCTTGGGAGAGGTAGCCCGGAGATGGACTCTGAGACACGAGTCCAGGCCCTACGGGGCGCAGCAGGCGCGAAAACTTTGCAATGCGGGAAACCGCGACAAGGGAACTCCAAGTGCCTATGCACAGCATAGGCTGTTCGACTGCCTAAAAAGCAGTCGGAGTAAGGGCTGGGTAAGTCCGGTGCCAGCCGCCGCGGTAATACCGGCAGCCCGAGTGGTGGCCTTTATTATTGGGTCTAAAGCGTCCGTAGCCGGTCCTTCAAATCCCTGGGTAAATCGGGCAGCTCAACTGTCCGACTTCCGGGGAGACTGTAGGACTTGGGACCGGGAGAGATCGGAGGTACTCCTGGGGTAGGGGTGAAATCCTATAATCCCAGGGGGACCACCGGTGGCGAAGGCGTCCGACTAGAACGGATCCGACGGTGAGGGACGAAACCCTGGGGAGCGAACCGGATTAGATACCCGGGTAGTCCAGGGCGTAAACGCTGCAGGTTTGGTGTTGGAGGTACTACGTGTGCTTCCAGTGCCGGAGAGAAGTTGTTAAACCTGCCACCTGGGGAGTATGCTCGCAAGAGTGAAACTTAAAGGAATTGGCGGGGGAGCACCGCAACGGGTGGAGCGTGCGGTTCAATTGGATTCAACGCCGGAAAACTCACCGGGAGCGACGGTTACATGAAGGCCAGCCTGACGAGCTTGCTCGATTAATCGAGAGGTGGTGCATGGCCGCCGTCAGTTCGTACCGTGAGGCGTTCTGTTAAGTCAGATAACGAACGAGACCCTCGCCCCTAGTTGCTACCTTTTCCTCCGGGAATTGGGCACCCTAGGGGGACCGCGTGCCGCTAAGGCCGAGGAAGGAGAGGGCGACGGTAGGTCCGTATGCCCCGAATCTCCCGGGCAACACGCGCGCTACAAAGGACGGGACAATGGGCTCCGACACCGAGAGGTGCAGGCAATCCCGAAACCCGTTCGTAGTTCGGATCGTGGGCTGTAACTCGCCCACGTGAAGCTGGAATCCGTAGTAATCGCGGATCAACATTCCGCGGTGAATGCGCCCCTGCTCCTTGCACACACCGCCCGTCAAGCCATCCGAGTTGGGTCCGGATGAGGGCATCTTTTATGGGATGTTCGAATCCGGGTTCAGCGAGGAGGGCTAAGTCGTAACAAGGTATCCGTAGGGGAACCTGCGGATGGATCACCTCCTACGCAACTCAGGGGGGCTTCGGCCCCCCACCTATTGTCTTAGGTCGTCAAGTGTCAAACCATCGTTCTGAAAATCACCGTTTCTGCAAAGGTATCGTTCTCAATACCTGTAGTCGATGAACTTTCCCTTCTTCCCGACGTAGTTCACGCCGCCCGAGTAGACCTCGGCGTCGATCAGCTCGTATCTGTAGGCGCCGCCCCGGACGCCGAGCTCGAAAATGACGATACTGAAAAGGAGTGCGACCATGCACGCGAACAGGCCGTAGAGGTGGTCCGCTCTCATTATTATCGCGGGGATGGCCCCGATGAAGATGGCCACGATGAACGTGAAGATGAGCATGAGTATCTGTATGAGGATGTCAGGCATCCCGTGCTCCATGTCGTCGAAGCTAGGGTAAGCGGCAGAGGCCCAGGAGCCGAGTCCGATGAAGGCGAGCAGGAACGCGTTTGCCTCCACAGCGAAGAAGACAGTGACAGCGATCGGGTACTGTC
Organism: Thermoplasmatota archaeon; assembly: GCA_028279595.1. Taxonomy (GTDB): domain Archaea; phylum Thermoplasmatota; class JAKEGO01; order JAKEGO01; family JAKEGO01; genus JANQNK01. The sequence continues at coordinate 68,050 of JANQNK010000020.1, read as the reverse complement.
CAAGTAAAGGAACCGTGAGAGCTGCGGCCATCATCACCGGCCAGGCGACCAGGAACGTCGCAATGGCCTTGGACCACATCACCTCCCATCCGAGGATGGGCAGGACCTTGAGGTTCCACATCGCCTTCCCCTCGATCCCCACCATGGAAAGGTTCGTCAGCGCGCCCATGAGGACGCCGATCAGGTAGAGTGAGAAGCCGATCAGCATAGGATAGACGAGGTAGCTGTTCCCCTCCATGCCCGATGCGAGGTCGAGGGGGAAGTATAGGAATGTCACAGCGACCAGCACGACTATCGACACGGATACCAGAAGGTTCCCGACGAACTCCTTCTCCCTGAGCACGATCTTGACCTCCTTGGTGACGAGGCTCGACAGCCGAGACCCCCAGAACCTGTGGGCGCTCCTGGAGAAATGCACCGGCGCCCTCATCGGTCTCGAGGCGCCCATCTTCATGGTCTGTCTCGCCCATCCCGTCTTCGCGAGGGGGATCGCCATGAAGAAGGATTCGAGCCCGATGACGAGGGTTATCGATATCATGACAAGATAGACCGGGTCCGGAGCGATCCTGTCCCCGGATATCGGCAGGACGAGGAACAGCAGGAATCCCGTGTAGATCTCGGGCAGCAACAGGACAGTTGCCCGTTTAACCGGCCTGACCTGGACCTTCACCGGTATCGAGTACCCGAAGAACAGTGCAAGGGCGAACAACACGAGCAGTTCGTAGATCAGGGTGGGAGGTAGGTTCCCGGGACCCAGCCCCTGTGTCCCGGCGATCAATATCGAGCTCCAGAACAGTCCCAGGGCTATGGTGAAGAGGGTTCCGAGGAGTATGAAGTTGAGCTGGAGCCTGTTGAACGCGAGGTCCCTCTCGGGGACCGGGGACGACATTATGTATTGCATCTCCCGGGACTTGAGGAAACGGTTGTAGGTGTACGTGATCGATCGTGCCAGCATGATGCCGAACATCAGCAGCATGGTGTCCCGGCGAGTGAGGCCCAGTTCAACGCCTCCATCCATGATGACAAGGATACCCCATACTATCAGGTAGGACAATCCCACGACGGAGACGATTATGAAGGCTGAGAGAATGGCATGCTTCTGCAGTCTGTAATTGAGGAGACGCCATGTCGCGAGGACATCAGCATGTAGTAGGGACTCCGTTCTCACTGCGTTTCCTCCCGATAACATGGATGAAAGCGTCCTCGAGGTGCTCGACCTCCGCCCGCCCCACGATCTCCGGGATCGTCCCATGCTCCACCTTCTTGCCCTCGTGGATGATCACGACCCTGTCGCACATCCGCTGCGCCAGGTCGATTATGTGGGTGCTGAGAAGTACGGTGTGGCCCTTCTTGGAATAGCCCCGGACCCACTCGCGCATCTTCCTCGACGCGACCGGATCTATACCGGAGAAAGGCTCGTCCAGGAGTAGCACCTTCGGCCTGTGGCCGACTGCGGCCATGAATGCCAGCTTCTGGATCATTCCCTTCGAATAAGTGCTTACGAAGTCGTCAAGGCGGTCGTAGAGCTCGATGTATGTTCCCAACTCGGACATGAACTTCTCGCCCTTCTCGCGGTCGACACCGCGTAGGTCGATGATGAGTCTCAGGAACTCCCATCCGGTAAGACGTTCGTAAAGATGTGGGTTCTCGGGCATGTATCCGATCCTCTTCTTGACGAGAAGAGGGTCCCGCGAGACGCTGTATCCAGAAACGGTGACGTCGCCCTGGGTCGGAGGCAGCAATCCTGCGATAACCGAGAGCGTTGTGGTCTTTCCGGCACCGTTGGTACCGAGAACTCCTACGATCTCTCCCTTCTTGGCCTGGAAAAAAAGCTTGTCCACTGCAGCTTTGCTCGAACCCTCGTACCACTTGGTGAGCCCCTTCACCGCAAGCATCTGAACGAACGTAAACACTGGGGGTATTTAGTAATATACGTGAACATTTCCGATAATTCGACCGAAAGTCCTATGAGTTTCGATGACTGAACCAATCTGCACATATAAGCACGGAAAGATAGAAATCCCGATGAGGGATAGCATGAGGGGACAAGCAACAGTGGACAAAGGTGATGGTTTCCTGAAGGACCGCAGGGTGCTCATAGTAGTACCCTTGGTCCTTATTTTGGTTTCTATCACAGTCTTGTGTAATAATGTTGAAGGTGAGACTTGGATCGTGGACAAGGCTGGAGGACCAGACCACGACTTCAAGAACCTGACACAGGCGTACCAGGAAGTGAACGAACATGATACGTTGATCGTTCGAAAAGGAACTTACTGGATGCCGGAGATGAAGAAGTCCCTGACTATCATTGGAGAAGACAGAAACAGAACGTTCATAGATAACGAATTCGATGTTCTCGATGGAAGTCTCAATATATCCGATTTCACGATAGAGGCTATCAATCTCAGAGGTAGCCCCCCATCGGCCTACAATTCACACAATAATACGATTCACAATTGCACTTTCATTGACTATGATTATGATGGTGTGGCAATGTTCTACAGTCACAACAACACAATATCGAATTGTAGTTTTCTGACCAACATTTATTACGGGATCCGTATCTCAAATAGTCGTAACGCATCAGTCATCAATTGTACATTCAAGGACAACAGCATCTCAGTTTTTCTGGACGCGATCGAGGATTATTTCACCACTACACTCACGAATAACTATGTGAACGAAAGAGAGATCATTTGGTTCACGAATCTAACTGGAGGTACGATAAATGAGACATATGGCCAGATATTTTTAATAAATTCGTCTAATGTCATCATTGAGAACCAGAATATTTCATTTGCAGACAGCGGAATGGAAATAATTCATTCGGATAACATTACGATAAGGAATTCCAGTATACACCATAATCAAATTGGAATACGATTAGTGTCTTCAGAGAATTGCCATATTGAGGATTCAGAGATCTATCGAAATAATTGGAGCGGGATCCATCTTCGTTACGCAAATGATAATGTCGTAAGTAATTGCACCTTATGGGCAGACCGATGGGGGGAATCAAGCGCAGGGATAAACTTCTATTATAGTACAAACAATATCGTAACCCACACCTCCATTTATGATGTCGTACGAGACACTTACGCAATTATGTTTCGTGACGACTCAGATAACAACACAATAGATAATTGCACGATCGAGAACCACTGGGGGAGAAACATCATCTTGCTGTATGAAGGGATTGGTAATAAGATTGTCAGTTGTATTTTTTCCAATGTGTCTAAAGGAATATACTCAAATTCCGAGGATCATCTGATTGCTTATAATACAATAATAAACTCAAATAAGACAGGAGTCGAATTAAGATCTGGAGCGAGCAATAACGCAATCCACCATAATAATTTCATAGACTGTCAAAAGAGCCCTCAAGCGATGGATGAGGGGTCAACCAATCAATGGGACAACGGGAAGAAGGGGAATTTCTGGTCCGACTATTCAGGAATAGATAACAATGATGACGGTATTGGAGACACCTCATATACCATCGATTCAGATTCTAAGGACAGGTACCCATTGATGTATCAATGGTCCAGCAGTGTGATCGTCAGTGATATTATAGTCGACGACGATGGCGGGTCTTGGGCGAACTATTCTTCCATCCAGGATGCGATCGACAATGCTGCCGCCGATTCGATCATTCGCGTTTATGATGGTATTTATCGAGAGACATTGACGATCGAGACGCCTGTACGCCTAATCGGAAATGGTTCAGAGACCACCCGAATCGTTGGCGGGGCTGAGGACCACAATATCGTGATAACTGTAATCGCGGACTGGACAGAGATTGCAAAATTCATGATTCAGGGTACGGAAGGCAGCGGGATCATAGTCTTCAGTGATCACGTCACATTAAACAATCTGGAGGTAAGGAATTGTACATACGGTGGTATCGAGATCCACGGGAAGAATAATAAAATCTCCTCTTGCCTTATCACGAACAATTCATTTGGAATAACCATAGAACAGGGTGGATTCAATGTTGTCAATTACAACAATATCTCAGATAACAAATTTGGCATCAATCTACGGACCACGATCCGGAACCAGATACATTACAATGAAATATCGAACAACCAAATCGATGGAATGGGGGATGCCCTCGGTATTGTCATTGATGAGGGTGCTACAGTGAACGAGATCATTTATAATGACATCATGTACAATGAGGGGTACGGAATCCAGTCAGAGGGTGGATCCGCATACAATTTGATCCACCACAACAATTTCATCGATAACAATGGAAACTCGAGCCAGGCGTTTGACGATGGTTATTTCAACATTTGGGATAATGGTGACGCGGGTAACTTCTGGTCGGATCATGAGAGTGAAGAACCATACATCCTCTTGGGAAAGACGGGCGCCACAGACGATCATCCTATTGACGAGGAGTGGGACGGCGTCGAAGCTGAGGGAATCAAGGTATGGGTCGTTGACGACGATGACGGCTGGTGGAACGACTATAAGGCGATCAGGGCTGCCATTGATAATGCAAATAACGGTGATTACGTAGTAGCTTTCGATGGTGATCACGTTGATTTTGACGCTCGAAAAAGTGTCACGATCATTGGCAACGAATCGCATCGGTCAAGAATTATCTGCGGACATAATTACGTCAGTATCTTAGAAGATGACACGCGTCTAATCGGCCTCCGAATAGTTGAAAACAGTAACCGAGATGGGATTCACGTTCATGCAGATGACTGTCTTATAGAAAATATTGTATTTGACAACGGAACCAGGGGAATTGATCTAAGTGGTAACAACAACTTGGTCCGGAATTGCATTTTTATGGATTCACGCGGGATATGGGGAAGTCGGGATGGCAGTAGAATCGTGAATTCCGTCTTTGAGGACATCTCTGGATGGAGCATCTATCTACCTCGCTGTGATGATTGGATCATCTCCAACTGCACCTTCTCCTCCGGGGACGATGATGGTATATATATCCAGGAATCGTCGGGAGTCAAGGTTATTAGCTGCAGGTTCACCGATTTGAAGGAGGGACTGACCATCTATAGGTCTCGTGAGATTTCTATTGAAAGGAATCAATTCGATAATGCCTCCATTATCATGACTGGTGAGGTTCTTGAAGACTGGACGACACATACATTCGACTCGAACACCATGGATGGTAGGGAAGTGAGTTACATCAGAAATCGGACGGGCGGTATGGGCTCCGGACTCCAATCCTGTTTCATCCTTGCCAATGTTACAGACTTCACAATATTCAATGAGAATGAAATCATGAACCTATCGAGCGTTCAGATCGGATTCTCAAATAACATCACGGTCTCGAACGTTGACGTAAAAGGAACCGGATTGACGGGGATTAAGTTGTACAAGTCCAGTAATTTCTCACTGGCAAGGTCCTCAGTGACTGGGTTTGTGAGAGGCGTATCGCAATTTGGTGGAGAATACACGGCAATTGAAAGATGTTCATTTAACGATAATCACCAATATGCTATCTACATTTCAATGGGAAATGAGTCTCGAATCCTTGGGTGTGAAGTTCAGGGTACCGGACCATATTATGACGAGAGGTATTTCCCAAATCAGACGCTGGGTACGGGTATCTATTTGGAAGACAGCGATGACAATGTAATCGGATCGAATCACATATTCAATAATACCATTGCAGGGATCGAGGTCTATCGAAGTGATGGGAACCTCATCCTCAATAATAGCATTGATGGAAATGGAGAGCATGGAATCGTGGTGAGGAGTTACCTGAACATCTTCCATGATCCGGTCTACAGCCGCAACAATACCCTGAGTCTTAATTCGTTCAATTCCAATAATGGACCTTACTCCCAGGGGTTCGATGACACCACGTACAATTATTGGTACATGGCGAAAAGAGGCAACTACTGGTCTGATTATACAGGGTCGGACGACGATGGGGACGGTATCGGTGACACCCCCTATTTCCTCGATGGGAACGACAGTGCGAAAGACCCCTACCCGTTGATGGAGCCAGGGACATCAGTTGATGTTTCCTCCGAGATCTGGACAATAGGTGAAACGATAAAGGGGGAGACCATAACCGTGGTCATCGTCCTCGAGTCAGCCTCAGCGGATCCTGAAGAAACATATGCAACGGTCGAGATCGAAATCCAGCTCGATGGAGAGCACTATTCTACCATCCAGGGTAATATCACTATTCCGGTAGGTCAGTGGAATCAGACATTGGAACAATCACTCTACCTGAACGAATCAGGTAACTACACCTTCAAGGGTAAGGTCATTCACGATGATGTCGAGGTCGAAACAGCCGAGGCAGCCATCCTGAGCGAAGTGAGGGACCATTCGTTCAAGGTGACGATGGACCGCTCGTCATCAAAAGCGAAGCCAGAAGATGAAGTCGAATATACTCTTACTATCGAGAATCAAGGGAATGTCCCTCAAAGGTTCAGATTATCGTGCGAGGAGGATTGGATAGTAATCGACAACATAACGATCTACATTCTACCTCATTCCGAGGGGACAACGACGGTGACAGCAACGATCCCTTCAGGAGCCGAAGGTGTGGTCAACTTCACAATCCTGACAGAGAGCATATCTTTGGACGATGAGGTCTACAACTCGGGTTCAGCATCGGTGGAAATAACGGTCTCAGACCCCACTGCCGACCCGATAGGGTTGTTATGGATATTCCTTGGTGTCACGGCTCTTGGAGCCATCGGGTTGGTTGGCGTCTGGTCGACCGATCGTGGTCGATATCTAGCAATACCGTTCCTTTCACCGCTCTATTCTAAACTCAAGAGAGACAATATCCAAGACCACGACATCCGAGGCAGGATCGTAGTGTATCTCGATAATGACCCAGGAGCTCACTTCAACAAGATCAAGAAACAATTGGACCTGAAGAACGGTACCGCGGGGTATCACCTCAGGGTCCTTGAGAAGGGCGGATTCATCAAGTCGGTCTCCGACGGGATGTACCGCCGATTCTACCCCCACGGCTACTCAATCCCGAACGTCCACCTGGGGAACATGGAGAAGAAAATAGTGATGGAGATAATCAAGAACCCAGGGATCAGCCAGAAGAGGCTGTCGACCAAACTCAAGATATCGGCATCCACTATCACCTATCACGTCAAGGACCTGAAGGAGAAGGGTATCGTCACATATTCGCGGAAGACCGGCTGTCAGCTTACCGATGAATACAGGACCATCCTGAAGGACCAGAAGGACAAGCTGTGAAGGTATTAGCCCGTTTAAAAACGCAGGAACCGGGCTTATCGCAAGAATTATCGAGAAGTAACCCAATCTCCTCATATAATGACGGCATCGTAAGAACGGTGTCGAGGGGAGAGTATGAGGGGACAAGAAAATAGTGACAATCGCGATGGTTTCCGGCTCTATCGAAGGGTATTGATAGCGGTATCCTTGGTCCTGGTTCTTCTATTGGTCCTGTCCACAGACGCACAAGGAAGAACCTGGGTCGTCGATGACGATAGCGGATCTTGGGCGGACTTCCAGTTGATACAGGACGCAATAGATAATTCGACCGGTGGGGATGATGTCCGTATTTTCGAAGGCATCTACTACGAATCGGTCCTGGTTGACAAGAATGACATCTCCATCCTGGGCAATGCATCTGATATTTGTATCGTAAATGGAACATCTGGCGAGACGGTGCTTGATATCCAAGGCGATTCGATCGGTATCGAGAATATTTCGGTGTTCGGTGGTGGGGAAGATGGGAGTGGTAACGCTACGATACCTTCTGTATATGTTGACCATGCCCAATATGTCAATTTGACCAACGTGTCCGTGAAAGATGGAGAATATTTCGGTATATATGTCGAGAACAGTGAGGACGTCATCATCCACGACTGTACTATCCAATTCATTCTCGACCGTGCCGTTTACATAGTCAATTCGAACGCTGTAACAGTTTCAAACACCTCTGTGAGAGATAACTACGACCTCGGAATCTGTGCACGTTATTCCGACGATCTGACGGTCAGCGGTTGCCTGGTTGCAAACAATACCTATGACGGGATCCAGAGCCGATTTTCGGACATCGGGCTGATTAGTGACAATCACGTTGAGGACAGTTCCGGTGGCATCAATATTGGCAGTGAAACGACTAGATTTATAATTAGATCTAATGTGGTAATGAACGGCAGTCACTCTGGTATTCATTTCTGGGAGGTTTCGGATTCCTTGATTGAGGATAACTACATTTTCAATTGCAGTAGCGGGATCTCGCCGCGACAATCGGTCAACATTACAGTGCGTGACAACATCTGTTACGGCAATCGTTTTCTTGGTATCCAGGTGTACAATCCATTGGACTACCACATCATCAATAATACATGTGTGGATAGTGGTGAGGATGGATTGAGGATCATTGGTATTGGTGACGAGGTCGATGTCTTTCAGAATACCATCACGACCAGTGCGGTCAATGGAATTGGTATCTATGCTCAGATTAAAAATGATGACTCCGAGCTGAGAAATCTCGTGATTTGGAACAACACGATAGCCAACAATGATAATCTCGGTATCGAGCTCTGGGGTGAGATCGAGGATGAGGAGATGAGCAGGGCCTGGGGTGTGATCTACGAGAATTCAATCATTAACAATACTAACCAAGCTGTCGATGATGGTCATAACATCACATGGTACTATCACAGACACGGTAATTACTGGTCAGATTATAACGGTAATGATTCTGATGAAGACGGTGTGGGAGACAAACCGTACCACATCGACGGAGATGGTAACCGATCGGATAAATATCCATTGATGCGTCCGATGAATGGATCAATTCCCGATATCGATCCATCAAGGGACCCGAGAAAGTGGATAGTCGACGCCGACAATGGATCATGGGCAGATTTCACTCGCATCCAGGACGCGATCGACAATTCATGGACCGGAGACATCATCTACGTATATGAGGGGACATATGGCGAATCGGTCATACTCGAGAAGGATCAGCTGACCGTACGTGGGAATGGAACCGGAACTATCATCAATGGTGCCGTGAATGAATCAGCACTAAAGGTAAGAAGCAATGGAGCTTCCGTCTTTAACCTAACGATCATGGGTGGAGGGGGTTGGACCGAGAATGGACCGGTATCCTCACTGCTAGTAAAGCACAGCACACAGATCAGGTTAGAGAACGTCACTATCACGAACAGCGGTCAGTACGGATTGACGGTTGATAAAAGCGAGGTGGTGACAGTCTTCAACTGCGTCATTCAGGATAGTTATCATCGTGGTATTGGCCTGTTTGATTCAGAGGATGTGTCAATATCATATTCGTCCATCCTGAACAACGGTCATCACGGTATCAACTCGGAAGGAGTAGACGAATTGACGATCAATGAATGCACTATCATTAACAATACTCAGAAGGGGATCGCTATCCGGGAATCGTGGATGAGCGAAATAAACGCAAATTATATCGAAGGAAATGGCGGCGGTGTCAGGATCCAGTGGTCATCGAACTGTACCGTGTTAAAAAACATCATTCTTAACTGTACCGATTCAGTCTCCGGAATCATAAGTGGGGGCAATGATTCGTTGATCGGTTCTAACTATCTAGAGAACTGCTTCGTAGGGATATATGTAGGTGAATCGAGTGGAAGTACAGTGGTCGACAATATCTGTGCCGGAAATTCCTGGATAGGTATCGATGTCTACAAGCCGGATGACTTGGAGATCGTCAATAATACGTGTGAAAATAACGAATACGGATTGAGGGTCACGGGATTCGGAGATGAACTCCATATCCATCACAATACCTTCTCGAACAATTCGAACATTGGTATAGGAATCTATGCTAACATGATCGGTGCCGGCAGAGACATCACGGACGTCATTATAAATAACAACACGATCCAGAACAATTCGAAGATAGGTATCGAGCTCTGGGGAAGAGTAAAAGACCAGAACGAGTCCAACACCTATGGCATTATCTATCAAAATGCTCTGATAGATAACACGGAGAACGCTCAGGATGACGGTAACAACGTTACATGGCATCATGGAAAACGTGGCAATTACTGGTCGGATTACAATGGGACCGACGTGAACAACGATGGGATCGGCGATATACCCTATGTGATCAACGGCAGTTTGCTCATCGCGGACCTTTTTCCTCTTATGAATCCGAATGGGTCCGGCTCAAATGATATGATTCCACAGACCTGGATCGTGGATGATGACAATGGTTCGTGGGCTGATTTCTCGTTGATCCAGGATGCACTCGAACATGCGACAGACTTTGACATCATTAACATCTACGCTGGTGAATACGAGGAATCAATCATCATCGAAAAGAGGTTGGATATCATAGGAAATGGTTCATCCAACACCACGCTGGAAGCGGGCTCGGACGAGGAGATGTCAGTGGTCTGGGTAAAGAGTAATAACGTAATGATCGAAGGTCTTGGCATCGAGGAAGGCACCAAGTATAGACCCCGGAACGGAATATTGGTGGACTCTGATCAGTGCTCGCTCCTGAATATCCACTTATCCGACATCGAGAGAGGGATCGCCCTTGAGGACGGGGCGAAAGGGAACCTGATCGAGTCGTGTAGTTTCAGTGATTCAAGACGGTCAATCCACATCGCGTGGTCCGATGATAATCGCATCATCCACAATCGTGTCGTCGATGCAGAATATGGTTTGGGCATCTGGCATTCGAATCGGACCGTAGTATCGAATAATACCTTTTCGAACTGTGGGATCAACATCTACGGACATTACAAAGCGAACTGGAACACACACAGTATCGATCAGTCAAACCAGATCGATGGCAGCCCGATAATCTACGTAAAGAATGCTAGTGGAGGAGTTGTGAACGGAACCTCCCGCCATATAATAATGGCAGCCTGTGAGTATGTGATCGTCGAAGGGAATCTTGTCAATCATTCGGGAATTGGCATACAGATGGGATTCTGCCGGAACAACATCGTCCGTGAGAACACGGTCTCAAACCAATCCTATTCTGGCATTTCACTGATATATTCAGACGACAACCTGTTGATGAACAATTCCATCGAGACCTGTGAGTGGGGGATATATCTTCACAGATCCAAGGGTAACCGAATAGTCGATAATGAGATTCGTTCTTCCGAAACGGGGGTCCGCCTGTTGTACTCGGAGGACACGAACATCTCAAGCAACAGGTTCCGTGGGAACTCCGATACCTACAGCAGTATCGTCATCGATTATTCGTCTCTCGATACCATGGTGTGGGCCAATGAGTTCACACTTGGTGATGAACTTGCGCTCTACATTACAAAGACCTGTATAAACTCGACAATTCATCATAATAACTTCTATATTCACAATGAGGATCGTCACCAGGTTACGAATGTAGGTATTGCCACCACGTGGGACGATGGATCTGAGGGTAACTACTGGAGCGACTATACTGGAAAGGACAATGATAAAGATGGAATCGGTGATGTTCCGTACTACATCCATAACGGTACTGGCACGATCGACTCCTATCCCCTTATGGATCCGTACAGCCCACCAGAGAAATGGCTCAATCGGTCACTCGAGGTTACAGCAGACATCTCCTATGATGGGTACGTGGTCACAGGTGAATCCCTTAATGTGACGATCACCCTTGGTTACCATTCGGGGATCCCTCATGAATCCAATCTTACAGTAAGATTGAATACAAAGCGGGAAGACGCCGTAGTTAAGAATTCGTCTCAGGTTTTGATCCTTTCCCCAGGTACGAGCTATACGAATCTCACATTCAGCGTCTCACTGAACGAATCTGGAGATTATACATTCGAGGTCGTCGTTCTACACGAAGATCAGATGGTCGGTTCAGAACAGACAACTGTCACAGCTAGTGGGGCCGATTATTCTTTCTCACTGGGATTGAACCGATTGACGTCCGGCGCCGATCCCGGTGATAAGGTCAAGTATGACCTTACGGTGGAAAATCAGGGTAACGTTCCCCAGATGATCCGTTTGACGGTCGATAGCGAATGGGTCACGATCACCAATCAAAGTCTTTACATCCTACCGGGTTCCGAGAAAGAGGCTAGGATCTCGGCGCTGGTACCATTGAATGCTAGCGGTTCGGTAAGCTTCAACATCACGGCGACAAGCTATTCCGATGATAACGAAAAACTGAACTCCGGAACAGCGCGAGGGACGATATCTCTCGATGATATTGGAGATTCCACAGATCCGGTCTTCGTTACATGGATCTTCGTCGGAGCCTCCATCGGCCTCCTCGGAGCAGGATTCGCAGGCCTGTGGGCCATCGACAGAGGACGCTACTTCGCTATCCCTCTCCTGTTCCCACTATATTCCAAACTGAAGAAGGAAGCCATCACCGACCATGAGACCAGGGGTCGCATCGTACTCTACCTCAACGAGAATCCGGGTTCCCACTTCAACAGGATCAAGAAGGAACTCGACCTGAAGAACGGGACCACCGGATACCACCTGCGGGTGCTCGAATCCGGTGGTTTCATCAAATCACGTCCGGATGGAATGTATCGGAGGTTCTATCCTTACGGCTACAGGGTCCCAGACGTCGTTCTGAGCGACGTAGAGAAGAGGGTTGTGATGCAGATCATTAAACAGCCCGGTATCAAGCAGAGAGAGCTGGCTTCACGTCTTGATATCACGCAGTCGACGGTCGCCTATCACGTCAAGGACCTGAAGGCGAAGGGTGTTGTATCTTCAGAGCGGAAATGGGGCTGCCATATAACTGACGAATACAAGGATGTCCTTCGTACAGGTAAAAAGGCAAGGAAACCACGTAGGAAGGGACCGGCATAATCTTTTTATACGGGACCGTCCTCTAACGGAACTTGTCTGACGGCCATAGCGGTGGGGAAACACCTGGTCTCATCCGAACCCAGCAGTTAAGCCCGCCCGCGTTCCCGGCTGTACTGTGGTGCGAGAGCCCACGGGAAACCGGGAACGCTGTCAGGCACTTTCTTATTATCTTAGAACAATACGTGTTACGATGGAGTGTCCGCGTTGCGCCGAGGATGGGATCTGGCTCACCGCTTACAAGAGATACTACTGTCACAACTGCTGGGAGTACATCGCCGAGCCGGAGGAGAAGGGTGGAGGCGATGACGAGTATCCGTTGAAGGTCATTCTCATCCAGGCTGAAGGTGGCGGGCGAACAGGTCGGGAGCCCAAGTTCCTCTACGCATCGTTCTTCAGGCACCGGGTTTTGAACACGATACAGATATACCGGGGATTGACGGAGGGGCTGGACCAGGGTCAGATCTTCAACGATACAGCCCTTGCAGAGATGACGTTCGGTGACATCGTCTCCTCCGTCGATGATAGCTTCACATACGAGCTGGAAAGCGTGACGAGGATACTCCCTAGAATTTCACCGATATTCGGACCCGAACTGATATTCGAGTTCGAGAAGGGTAAGGAGTTCGAGCGGGGTGGAGAATCTCGGAGGGCTCAGGGCCTACCGATCCAGAAGAAGAACTGGAAGGACGTCCTCAGGATAGTCAGGACCTATTATTCGGACAAGTTCGAGGAGTAAACCTTTCAATTCTAGTAGAACTCGTCAAGATAGAATTCTCCGCTGATCGTCGGGTATCCGAGCTCGAAGTTCTCGAGGACCTCGGGATGCACCTCGCCATAGCCGCCGATCGTTGTACCTTCCTTCATCAGTGCAGCTTGTCGCCCCTCAAGGTATGAGGGGTCCTCCATCGATTTGATGTTGAATGCCGATGAGAGGTTCCTCATGATCGCTTCCATGTTCGACTTGGCCTGGGTGTATCCCGCGGAAGCGTCTATGACGGCCCATCCGGCGACAGTCCTTTGCTCGCTGCCCTGGTAGACCTGTCCGATCTCGAAGACCATCTGTGGCAATGGCCTGTGCCTGTTGTCCGAGAGCATCCGGAGCATCGACGGAAGCAGAGACGCACGTAGGATGCTTGTCTCAACCCCGATGGGATTGGATATCGTAGGTACGTCGGTCCTCTCCCTTCTGATCCTGTCGAACTCCTCTTCCGGTCCTCGCAGATGGAGGGTGACGATCTCCTGGAATCCGAGGCCGACCATGGTGGACCTCAGCGCTCTTATTACGTCGTTCCTCGAGAACTCGCGACCGAGGGTTGCGTTCTTCGGGAGCGACATCGGTATGTCGTTGTATCCGTATCCGATGGCGACGTCCTCGATGATGTCGACAGGGTGCAGGATGTCCCCTCTGAAGGAGGGCGGTGTAACGACGACATCGTCGCCGTGGAATTCCGCCTTCAATCCCATCTTTGAAAGTGACGTGAGCACGTCCTCCTGCGACAGATCGGTCCCGACCAGTGATGAGATGTGGTCGTGGGTTACGGTCATCGGTTCGCCCTCGACGACCGGGGTCACGATCGGCTCGGATGGCCACGGCGCTCCGTCGATCGGAGGCAGCGTAACTGATTCTATAGTTCCGCCATGTTCCGCAAGCGATGTGGAGACGATATCCAGGCATGTCCTGATCGCCTCGAACGAGCTCCCGGTGCAATCGATGAAGAGGTCTGTGGTGTCCTCGGTGACCGTGGTCAATGTCCCGTTGATTATCGGCGGGAACGAGAGCACCTCGTCGTTGGCGTCCAGTATCATGGGATAGAGGGACTTGTCCTCGAGGATGTGGGCGTAGTCGATCCCCTTCTCGTGCCTCTCGAGAATGTCTGCTGGACTCATCTCCTCTTCCTTTCCGAGTGGGATGAACTTCAATCCTTCCGGTTCGACCGCGGTGTACCTGAAGGGCGGGGTCACCTTGGACAGGTCATGGACGCCGATGGCGACCTTGCTCCTGTTGCGTCCGATGGTGGCGTGTAGCTTCTCCTGAAGCGACATCAAGGATTGAACTGCGTCATCGTCAAGCGACGCTCCGCGGACCACTCCGCCCACGACGTACGGACGGACGTCGGCTACCTTGGCGTCGACGCTCATCTCGATGTCGCCAGGTGATACGGGATGGTACTCCGTGACCCCGGATACGTACTGTGTCAGGGCCCTGGCCACGCCTTCAACGGAGAAGAGGTCCGGACGGTCCGGGAAGAACTCCATGTCGATAACGCCGTCCTCGATCCCTCCGAGGTCGGCGCCCATCATCTTGATGATCGCGATGATGTCGTCCAATTCCATGTCGTCGACTCCGGAGAGTCTAACGAGCTCGTCAACGGTGAACTTCACCGACGGCATTCGAACCAGTCCCCTATCTGTAGAACGATTTGGAATCGTTCTCCTCTTCCTCCTCGGGGGCCTCTGGGACCTCGAGGATGTCAATGGCAAGTATCATGTGTGTAGGGATGACGCGTCTGAGACCGTCATCCATGTCAAGGGCGATGGCGACGACGCCATTCCCGACGTGGAGGAATCCCTTGAAAGCGCCCTCCGTGACCATGGGATTGTCGCGGCTGGCGAGCGACTCGATACGGTATCTGGACTCGGGCACGAGTTGGAGGTCCATGTCCATTCTCACGACCCCCTCTCGATCAGAGTCTGGATGTGTCCGACGCTCTTCCTGAAGTTGTCCATGGCTAGTCGGATGTGAGCCTCTGGGAAGGACCAGGCCTTGGCGAGGTTTCCGTACCTGACCCGGTAGCCCTTCTTGGACTTCTCCTCGTCAGCGTAGACCTCCTCGATCAGGTCCAGACCGCGAAGCCTGTTGAGATGCCTGTAGATGGTGGGTGCGCTGGTCTCGAGGTAGGCGGTCATCTCCTCGACGCGCCACGCCCTGTTGGGGTGACCGAGGAAGCAGTCGGCGACCAGACGGTATGCGACGGTGTCCTTGACCTCGTCGTTGCTCTTCTTCGAATATCTCTTGCCGAGATAGCCGATCTGACCGAGGAAACGGATGAGCGCCCGGTCCATATCCTTCTCGTCGGTGACTGGTGCCGTGTCTGTCATCATAAGTTCGAACGTCATGGCCTCACCATCTATGTGAATAGGAATATATCCAAAAGTAGATAAATATATCCCAAAGACCGTAGTAAAATAGGGGTGATTATTGAATAATTAACTTTCAATGGTTAATTTCTAACGGATTAAATGAGAAATAACCCCCAGTTGAGGGTATTCTGAAGTTTCGGCCAGTTATCAACGTGACCAATTCAAGAGGTGTCGAGAAGGGGTCCGAGTATCTCGATGCCGCCGTCGTCCACCTTGATGGCGAACGGGTCCATGCTGTGTTTGGTCGCGCGCATCTTGATGACCTGGAAGTAGCGTGTCAGGTGACCTCGGTTCCTCTTGATACCCAGATGGAATATCCCGTCCACCAGGAACGGTTCGTTCCCCATGGTCAGTGGATCGCCCTGGAGGGAGCTCTCCAGGATGATGAAGGTCGTCAGATTGTGCTTCCTGACCATCGAGAAGAACTGGAAAGCGAACTTGCGCGGATTCTTCACATCTGGCATCATGGAATAGAGCGCACCCAGGGAGTCGAAACCGTATATCGAGAACCTGTCGCCGTAGCGGTCCTTGAAGTGGTCGATCATCATCTCGGTGAACTCCATGTAGTTGAAGTTCCCCCCGTACTCGTCCATGAGGATCTCGCTGTAATCGGTTATCTGGAGGTTCCTGGAAAGGCCCAGACCGATGGATTCGATGCCCTCCAGATGGGAGCTGGTGTCCTGCTCGAGGGTCGTGAAGAGTCCGAACTCACCGGATTTCTCCACATATGACTTCATCACGGCGTGAACGAAACTCGATTTCAGAGAACCAGGAGGGCCCGTGACAAGGATGGTCTTGCCAGGTTTGATTTCACTCTGAAACACCCGGTCCAACCCCTTGATACAGTCCCTGAACATGACCGCCACCACTCCGTTGAAAAAGCCATTGTGCGTATAAAAGCATTACTGACTGGAGAAAATACGCCATATATCGTTGATTTTTGTGTGAATTCGACCGAAAAACGCAATTGGGATGACCGGTCGAGATGGAGAATATTACCGCCGATGGCAGGTCCTGCATGCTGCATGCAGCAGAAAGGGGTATTTGTACCCTCGTCGTCCGTGATTATACAGAGAAGCGGTGGGTGAACGAAATGAAGAGATGGACGATAATCATCGTATTCTGCCTTGCCCTGGTCGGAACGGCCGTTTTCGTGGACAGTCTGGACGACGTCTACAGGTCCTCCGAATCGGACGTGACGGTAATGATGCCGTCGGAACTCAGCAGCGACGAGTCGGACAAGGTGACCGTGATCGCTCAGGACCTGGACGGAGAACCGCTCGAGGGAGAGCTGGTCCTGGTGGAGATAATCACCGAAACGGGGATCGAGAAGTACGCTGGCAAGACCGACGGTGATGGGATCGCCAACGTCGATTTCATCCCGCCCATCGGGAACGCCACGATAGTCGTGAACGTTGACGGACGCTCATTCACGGGGACCCTGAGCGTCGTCGAGTCGAGGTCGGTCTCAATTATCATCCAGACCGACAAGCCGATCTATCAACCGGGCCAGACCGTGCACATGCGGTTCCTGACGTTCGAAAGGTCGACACGGACGCCATCGACCGATGCGGTGGAGATCGACATATTCTCACCCGAGGGCGACAAGGTCTTCAAGGGTACGCTGGATGTCAACGCATACGGGATTTCCGCACTTGATTTCACTCTCTCGGACCTGATGCCCCTCGGTGAGTACACCGTTCGGGCAACGGTCGGCGACGAGTTCGAGGAGGCCTCGCTCAAGGTGGACCGCTACGTCCTTCCCAAGTTCATCATCGCCGCTGACGGGCTCAAGGCATGGTACGTTCCGGGAGATAACATCACCTTCGATCTGACCATCGATTATTCGTTCGGACAGCCTGTGGAGGGGGAGATCGAGGTCGAGATCATCGGCCACGACGACCATTACGGTTCCACATCGCTGAATACCCTCGAGAGCGATTCACTCTCCGGGACCTTTATCGTAGACTTCACACCAGGAACGAACTGGTCCGGATTCGACCAGTTCCTGTTCAACATCACAGTAACTGACACGGCGGACCATACCGAGACGAAGACGTTGGCGACATCGTTCTTCCAGTCGCCTCTGACCCTCGCGGTGGTCGGTGACTGGAACATCGCCGGCCTTGAGTCCACCTACTGGTTGATAGTGACATATCCGGATGGTCGACCTGCGGAAGCATCTGTCGAGGCCAACCTCTTCGAATACGACTCCGACGACTGGGAGGACCCGAACGACGATCAGTCAAGAGGCTGGTGGTATCCAAGACCCGAGGTCGTTGGTTCATGGGACCTCGAGACGGACAGCCTCGGGATGACCCCGATAACCTTCACCGTTCCCGAACATCGCGGTTACATCGAGGTGAACGTCACCGACGGCGACACGACCGCGCAATACGTACTGGACCTGGACGGCGTCAAGGACGGGATCAAGATCGTTCCCGGCATGTACTCTTACGATGTCGGGGAGATAGCAACGTTCTCCGTCGTTTCGAGCGGTGGCCTCTCTACGAAGGGGTATTACGACGTTTTCACGTCTGGCACCCGTGTCCGCTCAGGAACGTTCGACCTTTCCGAGGGCAGCGGTTCATTCTCGTTCACCACCACGCCGCAGATGGCCCCTGGCATCGAGGTAAGGGCGCTCAGGATAGCGGACGACCTTTCTTCGGCCACCTCCAGCGCACTCGTCGCGGTCATCGACCCCGATGCGCTGACCGTATCAGCGACACCGTCGTCATCGACGGTGAAACCCGGCGACGACCTCTCGGTCGATATCTCCGTCGACAGGCACGACCTTCCGGTCCAGGCAGCGCTCGGTATCAGGATCATCGATACCTCGGTGTTCGAACTCGCCCAGAGGATGACGGCATCCGATCTCTACGAGGACGAGGAGGTCTACCAGGTCTTCAGGTACATGGACGGAGAGGAATCCGCCCCTGGCATCGATGGCTACGTGCCGACGGGCGGAGAGGAACAGGTCCAGATCGGCGCCTACATCCACGATACGAACGAAGCGCTCGACTTCCAGGCAGAGGGCATGGCCCCCGCCATCCTCTCGATAGGGCTCGTCCTGGTCATCGCATTCATGTATCTCGTCAGCAAGGCAAGGACGGCGTCAGCATATGCAATGCTTGCAGTCGCTCTTGTCGCACTTCCGCCTGCAGCGATAATGACCCAGACCATCACGCCGACTTCTGAGGACAGCATCGGTTCCTACATGTCCGCACCCTCAAGCAGCGCGGATGAGGATTCCGGGGAGCTCCTCGAGAAGGAGGATGGTGGATGGCGGGGTGGTTGGGATGAATGGGATTTCATAGCAGATGGCGGTGTTCCCGAGAACGCATTGGGCGCCGGGAACGGTTCCCAGGCCGGATCCGGCGATGATTACTCATCGGCCGGTGGGAAATCCGTGACCCACGTACGGAAGTACTTCCCTGAAACGTGGTACTGGAATCCGATGATAGAGACAGATGAGAACGGAATGGCCTCGATCGATCTGACAGCACCGGACACCATCACCACGTGGAGCATGGAGACCGTTGCGTCCACCATGGAGGGCTGGATCGGAACGGACGACATCGAGATCACGGTGTTCCAGGACTTCTTCGTAGAGCCAGACGTTCCCGTAAGGGCGCTTCTAGGCGACGAGTTCGAACTGAAGGCTCTCGTCTACAACTATCTCGATGAGCAGTCAACGATCGCACTTGACATATCTGCGGAGGGAATGACCATCGTCGGGGCAACCGATGGAACGGTCGTCGTCGACGCGAACTCAGTGGACTCGATCTCCTTCCGCCTTGTGGCGGACGAGGTCGGAGAGGCCTCAGTGAGGCTCGATGCGACGAACGGCATCCTTTCGGACTCCGTGATCAGGAAGATCAGGGTCGAACCGACCGGTTTGAGGATCGACAACGTCACGAACGGGATACTCGAGGACGACATGACCGTCGAGACCACGATCGAGATGGACCCGCTTCGTGTCCCTGGCAGCGAGATGGCCTACATAAAGCTCCAGGGCTCGATGAACGCTGTAGCGATGGACGGTGCTGAGGAGTACATCCACTATGTCAGCGGCTGCGGAGAGCAGAGCATGTCCACTCTCGCAATGGACGTCATCGCCTACAGGCTGCTCGACGACAGCATCGGCGACGACAAGAAGCGTGAGTACGAGGAGATCGTCGTTCAGGGCATCCTCCACGAGCTCACCTTCCTCATGGAAAATCCGGACGGACCCGGGAGGGGCATCGTATGGTTCCCATCCGACAGGGCGCCACACCCATGGCTCACGTCATGGGGCCTCATAACGTTCCAGGACGCGATAGACTCGGGATTCGCTGTCGACCACAAGGTCATCACCGACATGCAGGCACTCATACTGGAGTTGCAGCATTCCGACGGCTCGTTCACGTTCCCCGAGTGGGGCTTTTACGAGTACACACCGGACGTGCTGAAGACGAAGACCGTTGCGACGACGGCTTATGTCGCCAGGTCCCTGATCTATTCCGGATACGATGGAACGGCACTCGATGACGCCGTCGCCTACATCGGTTCTCATCTAAGCGAGATATGGGACGATCCTTACTCCCTCGCACTATCCCTGATAGTATTGGAGGAACGGGGACACTCACAGACGACTCCTATCGCGGACAGGCTCAAGGAGCTGGCCATCGTGGACGGTGACGAGACCTACTGGACAACCGACAACACGATGATCGACTCGGGAAGCGACGACCGCTACTACTGGCGCTGGAGCTCGACCCCTCAAGTGGTCGAGACCACCGGTTACTGCGTCATGGCGCTTAACGACCTTAGACCATTCTATGCGACGGCAGGGACGAGGTATCTCCTCAATCACAGGACGACCACAGGGTTCTTCGGGACCAGGGACACGGTCGTGGCTTTCCAGGCCATTGCGAGACAGGCGATACTAGATGTCGAGGAGATGGCGGTCTCCGTGTCGATCGACGGAACGCTGGTCCACGAGGAGACAATTACCGAGGAGAACGCCGAAGTGACACGGTACATCGATCTCAGGCCATACGTTGACGACGAGTTCGATGTTACGATCGGATCCGCCAGCATCGGACAGATCGCATTCCAGCTGATATCATCGTACTACATGCCCTACGAACCGGTCATACTACCGATCGATATCGACCTGATCATGAGCGATGTCAACGTGAGCACGGGTGACATAGTCAACGGCACCGTGTCGATAACGTACAACGGAACCGACCCGCTCCAGATGATCCTCATCGAGATGCCAACGCCCGCAGGGTTCGAACAGATGACATGGGACCTCGACACGATGATCGAGGAAGGCGATATAGACAACTGGGAAGACGACGACGGAACCGTTCTCGTCTACATCACGCCCATCGGTCCGGGGTCCGAGATCGAGATCCCGTACACCATCAGGGCCGACCTCGAGGCGACCTCGACCATTGCCTCGATGGTCGTATACGACATGTACCAGCCTGGATTGAGGGCGGAATCACCAGAGATAACGATAACATCGGCCTAGGAAAGTGATCAAGGATGTCGGGAACGGCCGTTCTCGGCATGGAAAGAGCTGGGACCACGATGGACCGCAACGGGCAGTTGCACGGACATAGCGGTACGATACCGGAAGGGTTCTCAGCCCGGGCCAGATATTCCGGGGAAGGACGTGGAAGGGATTTCGATAAGGTATATAACGACCTGACGGGCTACCACATGCCGATGTCACTGCCGAGACTGACGGCCGAGGAGAAGATACTCCTCCACCTCTCGGATTGGATACGGTCCGCCGATGACTACGAGAGGCCGCCCGAGGTCACCCAGTCCGGCATCGCCGAGGCGACGTCGATCAAGCGAGGTTACGTGGCCATCGTTCTCTCGAAGATGGTCGACAAGGGACACGTGGAGGTAACGCTCTCGCGCATCCGTGGCAAGGCCCGGAGCCAGAAGTCCTATATCCTGACACCCGACGGACTGTCGGAATCGACCAAATTGAGGAACGGCCTGGACCCCTGCACCGTCTTTGTCGATGGCGCGGAGGTGCCGTTCTCCTTCGCTGTCAACTCGGGTTTCAGCCCCCTGCAGGTCATCAAACTATCGGAACTCGGTGAGGACATCGGACGACCTGTACCTCCTCCGGAGCCGGATTTCCCCGATGATGAGGAAAATACCAGTGAGAACGATGAGTCAGTTCCAGAGGATGATGCTCACCGGGATGTACCTCCACCGTCCGGTTACGGTGATAGGATGGATTGGCGTGACATCGCTGCGCAGAAGGAGGAGATCCTGAAGGGATTGATCTCCGTCACCCTGCCGGCAGGGATCGCACTGCTCCTCGCAACCTTCATTCTCGTCGACAACACCCTGGTACTTCTCATGGCCTACATTCCAGGACTGATGTTCCTATCGGGAACGATGGAGCTCGGCAGACGGGCTGGCATCACATGGATGCCGATGGCTGTAGCAGCGATCGTGTTGGTCCACCTATCTTATCTGATCAGGGGATTCTCGCATCCGGACACCCCAATGGTCCCGTTGATGGCGTTCTCTCTGTTCGTCTTCTACAAAGCCCTACCGGAGAGGAGGAGCAGGGAGATGATGATGTCCGTCGCGGGGACGATGCTCGTACTGCAGGGCATCGCCTCGATGATACCCGCATCCGGTCAGGAGCAAGGGCACGTCGAGGCATGGCTCGTCCTCGGTGTGATGACGGTTCTCCTAAGCGGGAAGGGTTGGGGGATAGGAATCCCAGGACTGAGGGGGATCTCCCTCGGTGCCGGGATCTACTCTATCATATTCGTTCCCTACTACGCTCTCAGCGACATTGATGACCCCAGGGTCATCCCGGTGGCCTTCCTGATCGCCGGTGTCGGCATTGTCCTCATCATCATGAGCCGCTCGAACTGGCCGATCAGGAGGATCCTCTACGGTGCGGCCCTGCTCTCGATCGGTGCATCCATGGGGGTCCTTTCTGTCACTCTTTACATGCATGAGCTCCCCACGGCCGCCCTCGTCGAGGCCTTCGTCGCCGTGGCGATAATCGCTCACGGCGTCTCGCTGTCCAGGATCAAGAAGCTTGAGCATCTCGGCATCGCGGTAATTCTGGCCTCGGCTCCGACGGCAGCGTTGGCGTACGGACTTACAGTACTTCTCTGAGAACTCTAGCGCTCGACCATCGTGATGGCGTCCTGCGGACAGGTCATGCACAGACCGCAGCCGAAACACATCTGCTCGTTGTAGATCAGCGTGCCCTCGACCATCTCCCGGGCGTCGAACTGACATCTCTCCACGCAGTGACCGCAGTCATTGCATTTATCGATGTCCTGACGGGCGATGAGATTCGACTTGAACACGTGGTCCCTGTAACCGAACCTCAGGGCGGCAGAGAGAGAATGACAGCAGCAGGTACAGCATGAACAGATGACAGCGATCCCGTCCTGGTTCTCGAACTCGTACGCCATGTAGACGAAACCTGCGTCATAGGTACGGACGAACGCTTCGAGGGCCTCCTCCACCGACACCTCCCGGCCCTTGTCCTTGTCGATCATGTCCCTGGCTTCCTCGTTGATGTTGATGCAGCCGTCCATGGGCTCCTTGCAGTTGCCCATCTTCTCGCGGCAATAGCAGTCCTGCTGGGCAAGGATCTCGGCACCTCGAAGGATCTCCTCGATCTCACTCAGGTCAAGTACCCTATGGGTACCCTCGACGGTGATGTTCGCCGCCAGGGTGGTCGTCTTCATGTCTTTAATGTAGTTGTCGAGCTCCTTCCTGGTCCAATCCTTCTTGATGGTCCTTTGCATCGACCCAGGTATGGTTGGTGGATACTTAATCGTTGGTCCCCGTCTTAGGGAATGTATTTATCATTGCTCCACGGACAGAGGGATCGATGAGGGTATGGGACATCGAACCGGCTCACCTGTGCAGACAGCACCTTCTCGGAGAGCACAGGGAGGTCCATGCGATCTGGTCGATCCTGACCAAGGGAAGGACGGGGTACAGGAACCATCCAGAGACCCTCAGATGGGTGGGCAAGGAAAGAGCATTGTATCTACGCCATGAGGACCTTGTTAGGGAGATGGAACTGAGGGGATATCGGCATCTGAGCCCGCTAGAACAAGCGTTGGCAACGGGGAGCGAAAGGCAGGAGGATTATGTCAATACCCCAGATGAACAGATCGTTATCCTGAGGTCAAAGGATTGTCCTTGTTTCTTAAAATGATCTATTGGTAGATGTTCTGGTTCTCTTCAGGCTCCTCGACGACCCTCCTGGTGCTGGTGTGCTTGATGGGACGGATCTGGTCCGCCTTCCGTCCGACGAACTTGATATCGTGTCTGATCAATCGGACGTAGGTCGCATCGGGAAGGACCTCCTTCTCGACGATCCCTCTAAGGGCGAGTCGACCGATCACCCGTCGGACCTTCATGTCCGAGACGTGAAGCTCCTTGGCCATCTGCTTCATCGTTATCGGGTACTTCTCTCTGATCAATTTGATGACGCGTGCTTCCAGACTGCTGCTGTTCATCTCGATGGTCATTCCCATCGCCTGTAGAGATCGTGTTCTAGGTCGAACTGGTCCAGCACCTTGCCGACTATGTGACGGGCCATGTCCTCTATCGAACCCGGTTTCGAGTACATGGTGAACATGGGCGGGAGGATCACTCCGCCGGCCTTCGTCACGGTCGACATGTTCTTGATATGGATGTAGCTCAACGGCGTCTCCCTGGTCACGAGGACTAACTTCCTTCTCTCCTTCAGGGTCACGTCCGCGGCTCTCGTCAGAAGTGTGGTCGCCAATCCGTTCGCAATCTCAGCAAGGGTCGCCATGCTGCATGGGACGACTATCATTCCAAGGGTCCGGTAAGAACCGGAGGCGACCGATGCGAACATATCATCGTCGGAATGGACGACGTCGGCCAGGTCGGCCACGAAGTCCCAGGAGTACTCCGTCTCCTTCTCGATGATGTCCTTCGCGGTGTCAGTGGCGATGAGGTGAATCTCGATGCCTGTGTCCTTCAAGGCCTTCAGAGTCTCTACGGCCAGCATCTGGGCGGAAGCGCCCGATATCCCGACGATTATCCTGTCCTTCATGCGACCTCGACGGTCCCGTTGTCGGCGTCTACAATAAGCTTGTCGCCTGTATTGATGGTCGAGATGTCGATGCCGTCCACGCATGGCACACCAGCGAGGATCGCACCTGTGGCGACGATGGTCTCGGTCTCCTGGTTGACGATAGCCACGGGACCAACACCGTTCTTCTCGAGTCCGTAGATGACGTAGGACCCGACCGTCGAGCCCTTTCCGTTCGGGAATACCAGGACCTTTCCGGTGACGCTCTCGCCCTCGAGGGGATGTCCCTGCTCTATGACTATCCCGGTCTGGGCGTCGATTCCTCCGTAGAACCCGATCGGCTCGGTCGAGACGATGGCCTCTCCCTCGGCCTTGCCCGGACTGATGCTCCTTCCTTCCATCATTCCACCTCCATGACGAGGTCCGCGATGTCCGCGAACACGACCTTCTGCTTGCAGAATCCAGGAAGGTAGTTCGCTGCCTTTCCGGAGTTGACAGCGGTGGTCCCGTAGCCCATCTGCTCGAGGGGCGAGACGACCATGCACGTATCGGCGACGATCCTTCCGCCAGCAGCCTCGATGGTCTTGTCGAAGCCCATCCTGATAGCAGCCTCCTTCATGACGCGGGATGTCGCTATCCAGACAGGCTTTCTAAGGGTCTTACCCTCGACCTGTGCGGCAACATCGGCGATCTCCCTTAGGGAAGCGTGGGGGCAGCCGAGGAACACGATGTCCGGCTCCTCCCCGGTCCTCAGGGTCGCATAGGTCTCCTTGATCTCGGAATCCGTCACCGAGAAGGTCTCCAATCCAGAGATGTCCTGCTGGTTCGCCTCGGGGGTCAGGTCCTCCACGTAGTAGAGGGCGACCGCGCCCGAAGCTGCCATCGCCGCGCCTAGGGCCTTGAGCTGGTCGGTGTTCGCGTTCTCCATGCCCCTGAAGTAGGGGATCTTGTTCTTGACCAGCTTGCCGACGTGGTATCCGAGGGCGCCGAAGTTCGCATTCGACTTCAGTTCGGCCTCGAGGTCGATCACCACTGTCGGAGCCCTGTTCTCGTCCCTGTGCAGCCCGTAATCCGGTGTCACCCCGCAAAGCGCTGCAGCGAGGGCGGACGGACCGCCCTCCCTGTTCGTCCGGGCACCTATCACAGAGTTCGAGAACGACACTGCCGAGGATTCGGACCATGCGATATGCTCCCTGAACCTGGGCAGGTTCCCTGCCAGGTAGGGCGTGCACGTCGACGTGACCACGATGCCCATCTCGCGGAACGCATCCATGATCCTCATCTGGTTCTGTGCGAACTCCTCCGGGAACCCTAGTTCCTTCCAGTCCTCGATGTCCATGCCCGCTGGATTGAGGTAGGTCAACACCTTGACCTTCTCCCCCTTCGACGCGATGTCCTCGAGGAAATCGGTTCCCGGAAGTCCGATCGACTTGAACGACACTCCGGCGACCTGCACGGAACCGACAGGGATCATTCTCTCTGCTCCGTAGATGTCCCCGAGACGGACGAGAAGCCGGAACATGCGCTCCAGCACCGGTCCGTCCTCTCCGTTCAGCATCGCCTCCTGTTCATTGGTAAGATACATGCTTCTATCCCCCATTTGAGCGGTAATCCCGTCAGTGGCGCAGGATGGTTATATATTTTGTGAATCGCCGACTGGGTCATCGGCGATCGTCTATCTCCTGATCGAGGGCCTTGACCATCCTGTACCAGACCGGAATTCCGAATATCCGTTTCGTGAGCCAACTCTTGACCCTTTTATCGATGGAAAAGCCCAAGGATTGATAGAGCCTTACCGCTCCCTCATTGGACTCGGCCACATACAGTGAATAGAGGGGAAGACCAGACCGTCTGGCGATCCGTTCACCCTCCTCGATCAGCATCGTCCCGATCCCCATGCCCCTGTGCTCGCTCGAGACGGCAACATGCTCGATGTAGCATTCCCCGGCCTTGGGGGACGTATCGAGCAGGATCATCCCGAATAGTGTCTTGACCGCGTTCCATAACCCTAACTTCCTGGCCTTTCGCCATCTCATGGGCATCGACAGTCTGTCCTGCCCCTTCCATTTGAGCACGATGACGCCGGAAACGGACTCCCCCGTCTGGGCGACCAGGTACCCGTGGAATGGTCTCGGATAGGATATCCCGAGATGGACCGAAAGTTCAGCGATCTCGGGTACCGACAGGTCGGCCAGCCTGGTGAACTTCGCCTCGAACGATTCAGCCATTATGGTGGATGCCTCTTCGAGGTCACCCTCATCGAACGTCCGGATGATGGTCTCCATGTTCTCACTTCAGATCAGAGCTGGGATGCCAGGTCCTTGCAGTTCTCCACTATCTCCAGGATCTCTTCCCTCGTCGCGTCATCGATATGGATCCCTCCGACCACGACGATCGACTTACCGTACTTCTCGTATGCAGCCTCTGCAAGGGGGATCAGTACCTCGAGGTCACGGTGTGTCCCGATGGGCATTGTCCTGACCTCTTCATCTGGTACCTTCAGAACGACTCCGCCGATGTGAGACCTCTCTCCACCACCTAAGGTGATAACGATGTCCTCTCCGACCTCGGTCACCTCGAGCCAGACCCTCGTTCGGCCCTCACCTGACGTAATCATCGGTGTCGACTTCCCCGTACTCGACCTTGACGAACTTGGCCGGGTCGATGTCGCTCCTCTTGGTGCAGTCGAACCCGACCTTGTCCACCTGGGTCTTCTTGCCCGGTTCGTGGAATCCGCTTGGATCCAGGGAACTGCCCGGCTGCTTCTCCCAGACGTACATGTCGATGCTCGCCTGGAAGCGGGTCGCCATCGCCCATTCGACGGAGACCGGGTCGTAGATGTCGACGTCCTCGTCGACCACCCAGACGTGCTTCATCGAGCCGTGGCCCTTGAATGCGGCCTCGATGGCAGCCTTGGGATCGTCCTCGGTCTTCTTGTTGATCTGGACTATGGAGTGGAGCCAGGAACCGCCGCCCATGTTAACATAGACGTTCTTGCAGTCCGCCACCTTGGAGACCTCGTCGTAGATCGTGGGTTCCTTCGGCATCCCCATGAGGGTCTTGTGCTCCAGCCTTCCGGGCAGGAGGCACTGGTACATGGCGTCCTTCCTGTGGGTTATGGCGTCGATGACTACGAAGGGCTCCTGCCTCTCGAAGTCCCTGGTCTCGGTGAGGTCGACGAATGGTCCTTCCGCTCCAACATCGCGTGTGATACGGCCCTCCATGACGATCTCGGTGTCCGCCGGGACCTCGAGGTCCTTGGTCTTGCACTTGACGAGTTCGGTCGGCGCGATCGCATTGGCAATGGAGAGCTCGTCCACACCGGACGGAGGTCCGAGAGAGGCGGCTATCAGTACTGGAATGGAACTGCCGAGGCAGATGGCGAACTCGATATCCTCTTCGGACTTGTCGTAGGTCGTCCTCGTCTGACGCTTCTTGATCAATCTGGCAGTGAATCTGTCCGGACCGTGCTGCATCATCCTGTGATAGGAGACGTTCCTTCCGGACTCGGGGTCCTTGAGTATGCAGACGGAGGCGCTCATGTAGCGTCCGCCGTCGCCGGGAAGATGTGTGAGTATCGGCAGTTTCCCGACGTCGACCGGGTCCATGGTCACTTCCTGACATGGAGCGTCGGTGACCATCTCGGGTTCGACGGGGTTCCGCAGGGCGTCGACGAGCTTGCCGAGTATACCCTCCTTGGTCGTACTCATTCCCTCGCCAATCGAGTCGCGATGGGCGCAGATCCCGCCGAAGACCGGCATGTCGTAACCCTTCACGTTCTCGAATATCGTCGGCCTCTCGCCGAGCGAGTTCAGTACGTTGGCGATCTCGTATTCCGCGTCGACCTCCCGGGTCACGCGTAGCAATTCACCTTTCTCCTCCAACCTCTCAAGAAACGGTCTAAGCTTCATATCCGATCACCTCATCCGATCCTGGTCCTGAGTGCGGCGTAACCCTCGGCTTCGATCGCCTTCGCGACCTTCTCCTGGAGCTCTTTCCCCGGGGTCAGGGCGACCATGTTTCCGCCGAGCCCGCCTCCGGTCATCTTGGCGCCGAGGGCGCCGTTGGCCCGAGCCACGTCCACCAGGAGGTCCAGCTCGGGACTCGAGACCTCGATCTCCTGCAGGAGCCTGTGGTTCTCGTCCATGAGCCTGCCGACCTTCTCCAGGTCGCCGGCGTTGAGGGCTTCACGGGCGGTCGCTGCCATCTCGGACGCCTCGTCGAACAGTGCGCCGTACTTCTCCGGGTTCTGCTCACGCCTCTCGCGGACGCCGGCCACGGCTGCGGTCGTGTCCGCCACCTTTCCGGTGTTGCCCATGACCACCTCGACCTGCTGGGGCATCTTCATCCTGTCCATCGTGGGCGGTTCCTTGCGGAACCAGATGAGCCCGCCGAAGGTCGCGGCCGTGTTGTCGATGCCGGAGGGCGTGCCGTGGTAGCCCCTCTCGCCCTGGTATGCGATCTCGTTTATCCTGTCGTCGTCGAGATCGAGGCTGTAGAAATCGGAAAGCGCACGGGCCATCGCTGTGCAGGATGCCGCACTGGCTCCTATCCCGCTCGCGCACATGAGCTCCCCGCCGAGCGTCACCTTTATCGGCTTCGGCGTCGGGTCCAGGTCCATGGCCTCGAGCATGTACCTGATGGAATCACGCTGCTGGTCGATCTTGCTCTCCTTGTAACCCGGGGTCTCGGGCCTCTGGTCCTCGAGATACACACCCGGAATGAACTCTCCCCCGCATGACGTCATGCAGGGTTCCACCGTCGCGGTCGTGCTCCTGTCCACCGCCGATGCGATGGCCGGGATCCCGTAGACGACGAAATGCTCGTTGAACAGGATAACCTTGCCGTAACCTTCGTTCGCCATTATCATCACCTCATGCCGGACCGATGCCCATGGCTGGTCCGGTGTCGAAATATGGTCGATTGGGTATATTAGAATTGTCGTTTAATTCGTCGGATGTCGAAATCAGGGTATGTCAATGGCCTTCGTTGCCCTGTCCCGGTAGGTCAGGAAGACCTCGGTCTGGACGTCCCTTTCCTCGAGGGTCTCGATGACCGTCGCCTCAGCCTTCTGGGGGGTGTTGTTGTCCTGGCTCAGGTGGGCGAGGAAGGCCACGCTCGGACCGGCCTCGGCGATACCTCCGGCGGAATCCTCGTTGGACAGATGGCCCCTCATCCCGACGATCCTCTCGATCAGATGGATGGGGTATGACCCGTTGAGGAGCATCTCCAGGTCGTGGTTGGCTTCCAGGACGACCACATCGCTGTCCACCAGGCTCTCCCGCAGCTCGTCGTTGACGTAGCCGAGATCGGTAGACACCGTGACTACCTTTCCTCCGGACTCGACCCTGTATCCGACCGGGTCGACGGCGTCGTGGGAGACGGGTATCGGGGTGACGACGAACGGACCGATCTCCGTGCGTTCCATCTGGACCACCTCGCGGGTCTCCACGCCCTCCAGGCTACCCGTCCCCGTAGCTTTCTCCAGGGTCGCAGCCACGGAATGGAGCTGTGTCCCGGTCTTCCTGGCCAGCGGGCGCACTCCGGAAAGATGGTCCGAATGTTCATGCGTCAGGAGAATGGCATCGATGTCGACCTCTCCGAACTCCCCGTGCAGACGTTTCAAGAACTCCCTGGCTGAGAGGCCGCAGTCGATCACGAGCGCATGCCCATCCTCGACGACGACAGTTGCGTTGGCGTTACTGCCGCTGGCGAGCACGGACAACTGCATCTGGTCATCTCACAACTGGGATTCGAAGTCCTCGATATCCATGACGAACTCGCTGGGGCTGGAGATCCGCTCCTGACTGAGCATGACCTCGCGTGTCAGCAGGTAGAACACCAGAGCGAGTGCCTTTCGCCCCTTGTTGTTCGTCGGGATCACCATGTCGACGTACTTGGTCTCGTTGTTGGCGTCGCACAGTGCGATGACCGGGATCCCAATGGATATCGCCTCGTTGAGAGGCTGGGTGTCGGTGGCCGGGTCCGAAAGGACGATCAGTTCCGGCTCCTGGTAGGTCTTGATAGAGGGATTGGTGAGGGTTCCGGGGATGAAACGACCCGGGATGGCCCGGATGCCAGTGTTGTCGGCGAAGGTCTTCACCGGTTTCTGGCCGTACTGGCGGGCGGCGACCGCGAGGACGTTCTTCGGGTCGTACTGCGATATGAAGTCCGCAGCCATCCGTATCCTCTGGTCGGTCTCCTTGATGTCAAGCACATACAGGCCGTCGTCACGCACCTTGAAAATGAAGGGCAGCATGTCAGCGCTCTTCTGCTGAGTACCAATATGCGTGCCGGACGTGAGATATACGTTCTCTGGAACCAACAGGTCGTCTTCGGTCATCCTACGCCTCCTTGGCGGTACGGGTCTTCGTGGTGATCGGTATCAGGCCGGCCTCGAACTCCATCCTGGCAATGGCCAGTGGGTCGAGTAGGTTATCGGGGATATCGAGGAGAATAGGGGCGTTGAGCGAGATCTGGAGCGCGCGGGCGCCTATGATCCTGGCATTCTCGAATCGCGTGTACTTCAAGTACCCTTCCTCCGTTCGAATGGACTGATGGACACGGTCATATCGGGGACCTTTATTAATAGTTTGTCCTTCGGGCCGAACAATGGGAATGGACGGCCTCAGGACCATTCCGAGGTGTCCTCGATGGAATCTGGCTCGTCCGCCGGTTCCTCGTCGTCGGATCCGTCTTCGGGAGCCTCCTCTTCCTCCGGTCCGTCCTCGACATCCTCCTCCACATCGGACTTGGCGGGTGCCACCGGCGGAGGGGTTCCCTTGGCAGCCTTGACCGCCTCGGGGTCCGGTGTCTGAGGTCCCGGCCTCCCCATCACCGCTGGCCCTCCGGCTTCAGCGGTAGGTTCCGGCTCCGCGGGAGGTTCTGGCTCCTCATCTTCATAAAGCGGTTCATCGGGTTCATCGGATGGTTCGGGTTCCGGCTCTGGCTCGGGCTCAGGCTCAGGTTCGGGTTCCTCGACCGGTGGCTCAGGTCTCCGCCTCCGACGCCGCTCGACCGGTTCCGGCGGGACCTCCTCCTCGGGTTCCTCCTCCGGAACGTCCTCCTTGAACTCGACCTCCTCATCATCCTCGGAAGGCGGACCCTTCTCGGGAGGCTCCTCTCCCCGCTCCTCGGCGGCCTTGGCGGCCTTGAGGGTGGCGATGGCTGCCTTCGCCTTCAGTCCCTTGGCGATGAGCTCGTCGTCCTTCTTCTCGGCCCTTCTCTCCTTTACGTACTTCCAGACCTTGACCAGGACGAGGAGAACGACGATCAGGAGCAGTCCCTGGAAGCACATGCAGAACTGGCTGATCAGGAACATCATTCCCACGTTGAGCTTGAGCTTGACGGTGACGCTCTCGACGTCCCTGGGGATCCGGATGGTTACCCTGTGCTTGAATCCCTCGGTGGACTTGGTGACCTCCCCGTCGGAGACCTCAACGCTCGCCACGGATAGGCCTTCGGGAAGCAATATACTGTATGTCGTGTTCCAGCCCTCGACAGAGGCGAGCTCGAACTCGATGGGCACCGATATCATGTTCAGGAGGACGTTCTCGCCGCCCCTGAGACCCATCTCCCCCTTCGAGTATATCGTGAAAACGACGGCCGGACGGCCGTCCATGTCGTTGATGTCCCACTCGCCGTCATAGCCCGTGACCTCGATCTCCATGCCCGCTGAGAACGGGCTATCCTCCTCGAGGCCCTCGCGGATCTCGCGGGTTATGTTGTCGATGTCCTCCTCGTTGATGAGGCCCTTCCCGTACATCATCCGGATGAGGTCGGCGCTCACGTACTCGATCTCCATGTCCCGCGGGACGCCCTTCCGGAGGTCGTGTCCGAGGAGCATCCACCTGACGCGGCCCTCGGCGTTCAACTCGTAGTTCATCTTCATCCCGAGGAGGGATATGTCGCTCATGTCGATGTCGATCATGACGTTCGTGTCGTTCTGGATGACGCCAGGGGCATCGGTCGAACTCAACCACATGGACGTGTTCAGGAATCCGGAGCCGTTCCACCTGGCGAAGTTCCCGACCTGTTCGCCGAGCTCGGGTTCGGCAATGATCCCGTAAGGAGCCCGGAACATGAACCTGTAGTCGTATCCGGAGAGGTCTGCATTGGTCCCCATTCGGGTCCTGGCCCCGGAGTTGAGGAATCCCATCAATGTCTCATCATCCTCGTTGAAGAGCTGTGCGTCATCGGCACTGTGCAGGTCCAGTTCTATCGGCCCCTGTGCCGCGAGCTGACCCCTGGTGTACGGAACGGTCGCTATCGAATCCGGGTCGAAATCGACCGCTATCGACCCATCGCTATTGAAGGTTTCCCGGATGGCCCGCTCGATGTCGATGCCGCCGTAGACGAGCTCGTCCGCGACGTCGTCGATTATGTCCGTCCAATTGGCAAGTCCGTTGTTCACCAGGATCCGCACACCGCCGGCGTTCATCGATGTCAGGTTGATGGTGTCGGGCAGTTCGATCCCGTAGTCCCACAGGTCGATGGTGCCGTAGGAGACCGTCCCGTTGAGCTCGTATAGCTTCATCGATGGCATGTAGATGTCCGCGTCGATGAAGGGGTCCTCGATCTGTACTCCTCCCCTTCCCATGATCCCGTAGTACCGGTTCCACTGCCTGGGACCGGAGAGGGCGTTCACCGTCCTGTTCACGTACCTTGTGGGTATGATGTACGCACCTGACCCACCGGTATCGTCTCCCAGGGAATCAACGCCGAAGGTGACGTTCGCGTGGTGTTCTCCCTCGACCCAGATCGTGGTCCAGATGCTGACGTTCCCGCCCATCTCGAGGGCGGCGTCGACGACATCGTCCATCGAGACTACGTCGTACTCGTCAAGTGCCCAGGTCCGCTTGCCAAGGGTGATCGTGAAGGTGCAGGATATGACATCCTCGTCCCAGGTCACGGTCCCGTTGGATATCTGGCTGAAGAGGTAGAAACGGGACGCGGTGAGGTTGGCGCTGTCGAACACTATCCTGGAGGCATTCTCCTGGAGGTTCTCTGACTTGATGTTCTCCCAGTCACGCAACGAGGAATCGACCGTAAGGAGCTGGATGGAGCATTCCCACTCCACCGTGACGGAGGTGGGACTATCGAACGAGACATCGTATTCATCATACACCTCATCGGCTTCCACACTCGCGGTTCCGATGGATATCATCATAACGGTCAGGAGCATGACGAACACGTGCTGGGGTCCCAACATGTTTGGCAATCGCAGGGTGACGATTTAACACTTTGGGATACTGGTCGGCAATCGACACCTATTAATACGAACGTTCCGAATCGATGCCCGCCTCGCCTCGGAGAGCGGGATGATCCGTGATTCTCGCGGCAAGTGCGGGGCTACAGGGCGTAGTAAATGGGTCCCCGTCTGACTGGGACAATCCCGTGCATGATGACGGTCCAACCCCTGCGCCACACAGTCCCGGCGCGGGTCAGGTGGCCGAGAGCGGGAGACCGTCCGATGAAAGCCTCCGTTAGTGCCGGGACACATCCCAGTTCTCAGAACTCATTCCTTCCCGGTCCGGGGACCGGCCGGTCCCTTCCTGCGGGGAGGGTCACGCCTCCTTCGTCCGGCCTGCGGCCGCTTCTCATCGGAGGACGGCCTCTCGCGACGTTCCGGCTCCCGAGGCCTGTACTGGTACAGCACAGGTGGCTTTTCGGGCATCCTCAATTTCCTCCGAAGCCATCTCTCCGGTCCGAACAGTTTCAGCCTGACGTCGTAGATCTCGTTGATGGACATGAGGATGAAGACTCCGATTATACCGCCGTACATGCTGCCAGTCATCAGCCGGAGGGCGTTGTTGCTCTCGTATGCCGTCACGAGCTGGACCATCCCGTCTATGGCAAAGGGGGCTATCACGATCGCAAGCCACCACATCGAGAACCTGCGGGGGAAGACCATGAATACCAGTACACCGAGCGTGAGTCCGAGGTATATCCCGACGTCCCGGGCGCAGACGGGCATCTGGTTCCCGTTGATGAAGAACGACCTGCTCGCCTTCTGATGACAGGTGGCGTCGCCGAACAGGTAGACGGACCGGGCGAACGGGTTCATGTCGTCGAACTTTTCGCTCTGGTCGACGATGTTCGCACCGCCCTCCTCGCCGAGGTGGACCGAGTCCGCCGGCTCGCTGAGCGGAGCGAGGAAGAAAATCGCATTTACGATCAACGTTATGAAAAGGGTGATGAGGGATATCCGCCGCACCTTGTACCTTGCGTCGTACAAGTGCTCACCTCAGGGCATTACCGCAGACGACGCATTCGCCCTCGCCGCGGGCGCACGCGGGGTGGTACTCGGCACCGCATTGGCTGCAGGAGGTATGGTCCCCGCCGATGACCCCGGTGCACGCCGCGCACCTGTGGATCTCGACGAACTCCTTCTCGGAGAATATCAGCAGTATGAGAGCGAGGACGGCGAGGACCGTTCCGGCGAACAGACCGATGGAGACCATCCCTGCCACCGCTCCGATCATCGGTATCGTCCTGCCAAGGCCCCGCAGGGCGAAGACGCCGCCGACGAAGGCGATCCCTCCGAACAGAACGAAGATCAGGGCTATCATGGGGATGCTGCTGTCCCTCCTCTCGAGGTCGCTGGTGTCGTCGACGTTCCGCTCGACCGGACCCACGGTGATCACGACGTACCGGTTCGAGCCAGATACGGTCGTCCTCCAGCTGGACGTCTCGTATCCATCCGCGTCGACGGCTATGGTGTGGTCCCCCGTCTTGACGCTGTCGTAATAGAACGAGCCGCTCCCGTCGGTGTAGGCGACCTCGCCCCCGTCGAGGGTGACTATCGCCCCAACGACCTTCGAGCCCTCGGTGTCGACGACGGTGCCGAGGATGTCGGCCCTTCCGCCTCCCTCGGCGGGACCATCGTCCGCTGCGATCATCATCATTGCCTGGGCCAGCGCCAGGATGAAAACTATGACAAGGAATATACCGGCTAGACCCGACCGCGTCTTCCATACTGGAAGGTCCGAGGTCCGCCGGGGGATCGGTTTGATGCCGCCCTCCCTGGGTTCTGGCTCCTCATCGTCGGGCGGAGGTGGAAGTGGACGCTTGACCCTCTTGGGCTTGACCTTCTGAACGGGCCTGACGGGTGTATCGGCAGGTGCGACCCTGCGCTTGGGTCGGGGTCTGACGGCCTTCTTGACCGGTCTCTCCGGTTCGGGAGGAACGAAACCCTTCGGGACACGGAACTCGAACGGGATGTAGGCCAGGTCCGGTTTCTTCTTTGCCGGGGCCGGTCCCTTCACGGGGGCAGGCTTCTTGACAGGCCGCCTGGACGGAGGCTTCCCCCTCGCGGCGACCACCGGTTTCGGCTGTCTTTCCGGCTCCCTACTGGCCTCCCGTCTGGGCGGTGGAGCGGGCGGGGTCCTTTCGAGCATCTTCTCGACAGCGGACTTCCGCTCTTCCGGTTCTGGCTTCGGCTCCGGCTGGGGTTTGGATACGGGTTTGGGTTCCGGTTCCGGCTCCTTCTCCTTGACGGGCTCGGCAGCCTTCTTCTCCTTCGGAGGTTCACCACCGGGGTAGAAGACCTCTCCGCAGTCCGGACATTCCGCTTTGGGGCCGTCCGTTTCAAAACGCGAGTGGCAGAGAGGACATTTGACTTCGACCATTCGCTACGAAGGTGGACTGTGGATATTTAAGGATATTGGAAAATACTCCGCCTAGTCGGTAACCTCGACCTCGTAGACCTCCTCGGGGAACGGGATCAGGCAGTAGGGACAGATCTCCATCCCTTCCTGACAGTGGGCGTGGAAGGCGTGACCGCAGTTCGGGCAGACCTCCCTGCAGCCCTCCTCGAGGTCTGCTCCGCAGTCGGGGCAGTCAGGATCGCCGCAGGTCGGACACTTCTCGCCGCCGTGCTCGAAGAGTTCGTTCTGGAGGGCCCTCAGTACGTCGACGACATACACGTCGCTCTTCCAGTCCTTCAGGGCCTTCTCCAAGGACCCGAATATGT
This sequence comes from Thermoplasmatota archaeon, assembly GCA_028279595.1. Taxonomy (GTDB): domain Archaea; phylum Thermoplasmatota; class JAKEGO01; order JAKEGO01; family JAKEGO01; genus JANQNK01. Next base: position 31,076 of record JANQNK010000020.1, on the reverse strand, counting down.
TCTCGAGGTCCTCGGTGGAGACGTTCTCGTACTGGTCGACGTCTATCCTTGGCGCCTTCGCGGGATGGTCAGGCGGGAAGTCGACCTTGAATATCAGGAACGCGCCCGAGCCAGGGTCGCGCATGCCGACGATCAGTCTTTCGTTGTCGTCGACGTCGAAGTAGCGTTCGAGGAGCTCGATCTCGAAGGCCCGCCTGTAATGGTGCATGAGACGTGCCTTGATCTCCACGGCCACCTCGTTGAGGGTCGATTCGCGGACAGTCCAGGCCTTCAGGGTCTCGAAACCTTTGCCGAGGGGCACGCCCTCGACCATCACGTCCGGTGCGTGCGGGTAGTTGGCGAGTCCGAGTGAGAACTCGACCTTCCTTCCACCGTACGTATCGAACGAGAATCCGACCTTCGAGGCGTTGTCGCTCACTCCCTCCAGCTCGTTGACGAGTTGGTCGATCTCCTCGTAGAGCCTGTTCTTGTCCGTTATGGAGTGCTCGATGGACTTGACGAGCTCGACCAGCTGCGGTGGGGAGTCGGGCTTCCAACCCCTCAACATATCGATGGTCTCGGTGAGGTCCAGGGCGTCCGTGAGGACGTCCTCCGGTATGGTCATCCTGGGCCTCTCCGGATAGTTGGAGTAGTTGATGGTTATGGGATACATGTGCCATATCCCGGACTCCGGGTCCATGTTCGTGACGAAGGCCCTGACGTAGTACATATCGTTGTTGATGTGCTCGAGGTAATATTCCGTCGATAGGTCGAGGTACTGCTGGGCCAGCAGGTCCTCGGGCCCCTTGGTAGTGCCGATGAAGTCGACGGCCTCCTTCTTCTTCTCATCGTAGGATACCTTCTCGAGGCAGTGTGGACAGATCACGTCGGATGACCCGATGAACTTCTTGTACTCCTCGAGGCAGGATTTGTGGAACTCCGCCCCGCACGAGTGTACATAGTCCGGCCCTTGCTTCTTACAGATAGCGCAGACCGGTGGATCGTCATCCGCGCTCCCGGCCTCCGCGGCGAACACGACCATCAGGGACTACGGAAGGTTACTTGATGTTTAAATCTTTCTGAATTGACTGGACAATCGGCGTTCACGGCATGAATCCCCGCATCTCGGGGACCAGTGGTATGAAATCGTATGTGCCGTCGGCCGATTCTATGACCACCTGGAAGATGGATGTTCCTTTCCTAAGGGGTACGCCGTCGATGAGGACCTCGTAGGCGTTCCCGGGTATGTCCTCGATTGGCGAGGTGACGATGAGGACTACCCTGGATGGAGCGGTTCTCCATTTGGCCGTGATGTCGTCGACCTCCCGGGCCAGCATCTTCAGGTCCTTCAATGATGGGAGTCCCTCGAGCTCCCGGATCAGGAGCATGTATGACCTGCCCGCCGGAAAGCCCTTCTTGAACACGTATGCGTCGAATTCGTGGCTTCTCTTCGCGCCGCTCAGGGAACCAGGCTTCCGGAGCGTCTCGGGATGGGCTTCGATGAACTGCCTGAACTCGCGGTTCTTCGACCTCAGGTGGGACAGGAACCTGTCCGTCGGGGTACCGCCCTCCGGTACCTGCACGATCGGATCCGCCCTGACGGCGTTGATGGCCGCGTGTCGGGTCACGTAGTCGTGGAGGAGCTTCCTGAGCTTCAGCATCATCATCATGGCCATAAGGCTGGCCACGAGGAGACCCAGTGCGATCATTATCAACATTGGCTTCCCCGTCGGAAGCCACGCCCGGACCAGGAGTCCGGTGAAGAAGAGGGAGAACAGCAGGAAGAGGATGGTCACATCTATCCTCCGAAAGCTCCATTTTGCGTTCTTGTAGAGGTCGTCGGATAGCTTGAACAGGCTCTGGAGAGGGTCCTCCATCGCCCTCGGACTGCCGCCGTCCATACCGTTCAGGCCGTCTTTCTCATATATAAAACATATAGAAACATTCGTCCGGAACACCCTTAAGTCTCTGTATATAAGAGGCCCCGCACTTGAAGATGATACGCAAGATATAGGTGAGGCTTATGAATGGAAGAAGCGAGAAAGGATTGATCGCGGTGGCGGTGGCGTTCCTCGTCATCCTCAGCGCGATGAGCTTGTTGCAGGTAATACCGACCGACGATGATGTTGACGAGGGCGGATCGGAGGTACAGCAGTACACCGAGACACCGGCCTTCGACAGGATCATATCGAACAATTACGAGCCCGAGAACGTCGAGGAGGAGCTCGATCCCGATGGGGACGGCGAGCCCGACCACGACAATGATACCCTGGAAGAGGCCGGATCCGTGGACGTCGAGGAGGTCCTCGACGAGGACGGCGACGGCGAACCCGATTATGCCATCATCGCAGAACCCGGAACACCCCTGGGCAACGCGGTGAACTCGACCGAGGGCATGGACATGCTCGACTACGAGATGGAGGACGTCGAGGACATGCTCGAGGAGAACGATGAATCGATCGAGGGAGACCTCCCGACGGACGAGGACGCCGAGGAGATCGTCGAGTACGACCCCGAGGAGGACGCCTCTGTCTACGACGAAGAGGTCACCGAGACCGATGACATAGAGGATTTCCATGTGCTCTGGGGCGAGGGCGAGACCGATGAAGCCAGGGAGGACCCCGACTACGAGGCAACGGCCACGAGCAAGGGATACTCAGACTTCACCGAGGAGCTCGCAGAGTACGACGACAATACTACTGACACTGAGGACTACAACGAGTCCACCGGTTGGTCCCGCGAGGTCTACTGGACCTACGAGGCCACCGACGCCGACGAGGACGGGAACCCGGAGTCGGAGAACGCATTGCTCCTGATCGTCTGGTCCTACGATGGCGACGACGACGGGAACGCCGAGTTCACCTGGCTTTGGCTCGCGGGCTACGAGGGATACGACAACAACTCGAACGGGGTCCACGAGTACGAGGCCATACTGGTGGTCGGCATGCGGATCTGGGACATCAACGATGACGGCACCCCGGGCAGGATAGTCGAGTGGAACTGGGGCCGAGTGACCGTGAACGAGGACGAGGACCTCAACAACGAGGAGACCCTCGTGTTCGCGGCGTACAGGACAAGTACCACCATCGTCGACACCGTCGTACGCGTTCGGAAGTGGGGCAAGTACACCCTCGACGCGGACGACGACGGAATCAACGAGAAGGAGTCCGCTCTGTTCGTGGCGAAGAACCTCCGCTTCTCGGGCGAGGACCTGAAGTTCGCAAACCACCAGGTCTGGGCCCAGGAGGAGATCGACGATGACGACGACAGGCAGCTCGACGAGTACAGGGCCGTCATCATAGGCCACGTCTGGTACGACAACAACACCGACGGAAACCCGGAGTACGTCCGCGGGTTCGTGGGCGGTGTCGAGGAGCTCTTCGGCGACAACCTGTCGATCAGGGTCCTCGTCATGACCTCCGTCGGCATAGACGCGAACGGCGACGGCAACCAGGAGATGAACAACACCTATCTCTGGTGGCACCAGACCGATTACGAGGAGTACGGCGACCGGGACGGCAACGCGATCTACGGACGCATCGGGATCCTCGCGATGGAGTACTACGACAACAACACCAACGGCAATCCCGAATACATCAGCAACAACGCCGGCGCCATCGAGTACTGGGACGCCGACAAGGACGGCAACACCGAGCGCAACAGGACGGGCGCGGTCGGCGAGACGCTGACCGACAGCGACGACGACGGCATCCCCGAGATGAGTGAGCGTTACGTCTGGGCCTACGAGAACGGCGACACGAACGACGACGGCAGTGCCGAGCACGTGATCGCCGCCGAGGGCAGGGAATACATCTACGACAACGACTCAAGCGGAGATCCGGAATACATGTACACCGAGGCCGGTGGATACGAGTCCTGGGACAACGACACAAACGGCGTGCCCGAGTACGAGGCGCTCTTCAGGGTCGAGAACCGCACCTGGGCGAACCACACCGACGGCGTGTGGGACGGCTACAAGAACACCAGGTTCGCGATCTACCTCATGGACGCGGACGAGGACGGCAATCCCGAGAGGGGCGCCGCGGCGGCCGCGATGGACCAGGGAGTCGACCAGAACGACGACGGCTTCATTGACCGTGCCTGGGGAACCAGGGCCGTGATGAGCATCACAGATGACAACTCCGACGGCAACTTCGACTATCTGGGCGTCTTCTTCGGAGCCTACGACTTCCGGATCCGAGAGACCGAGGAGTACGAGGAGACCTCCGAGAACGAGGAGACCAACGACCAGGTCGAGGACCTGCTGGACAGCAACGGTGACGGCGAGGCCGATCAGGACGAGGGCACCATAACGGAGTTCGTCGACGAGGAGCTCCAGGACGAGATCGGGGAGATCTTCGATGAGAACGGCGACGATACCCCCGAGTTCAGCGAGATCGGCGGTGAGCCCATTAAGGACCTGTCCGAGGGCGGCGACACGCTGACCGACTTCGAGGGTCTGAACCTAACGACCGTCAACAACGACCTGACCAACGAGTCGTCCGGCGAGCCGGCGACCGGCGAGCTGTACGAGGAGGACACGAAGGAGTCGTACGGCCTGGGCGACGAGATCTACAACGCCTCGCAGCCGGATGTCGACTACCGCCAGGCGGTGTTGATCGATGAGGTCGACCTCGAGAACGATGTCCTCTGGTGGGAGGGCGACGACCCGACCCCGGACGAGGACTGGATCGACGTCGGCATGGTCGCGTACGGACACCAGCTCTACGACAACAACAGCGACGGGAACGCCGAGTATAGAACTGGCTACCACTACCAGGTCCAGATGGAGAACGTCCAGGAGGACGGCTCCGCGGAGCACCGCCGCGCCATCATCGCCCACAACCAGATGTGGGACAACGACGAGGACAACCACACCGAGGACGTCGTGGGAGCAATGGGATTCCTGGAGACCTATGACAACGACACCGACGGCTTCGACGAGTACCAGGCGGCCATCTGGATAATGATAAACCAACAGAACGTCACGACGGACGGCAACCCCCAGTACAACCAATCCTTCATAGTGGGGGTCGAGCAGGAGTTCGCCGAGACCTCCGAGGAACACCCCATGCACATGAGGGCCGTCATCGGCACGGCCATCGTCGAGGACGATGACATGGACGGCACCCCGAACAAGGGCACCGCGACCGCTGCGGCAATGGAGATGTACGACAATGATACCGACGGCAACGCAGACTACCTCATAGTCGTGCTCTTCGGCACCGAGATCATCGACGAGGACGACGACGGCAACCCCGAGACCAACAACACATGGATCTGGATCCTCGAGATATCCGACTACAACTCGGACGGCGAGGCCGACAGGATCTGGGCGGTCATCACCGGGATACAGTCATGGGACAACGACACGGACGGCGTGGCCGAGGAGAACAACGCGATGCAGGCTGGCGCCCTCAAGGTCGACGAGGACAACGACGGGAACGACGAGGTCCTCAAGATCTACGTCGCGGGCGGAAAGGTCGTCGGAGACGACACCGACTGGTTCGTCTGGTACCACGAGGCCCATGACCACGATGACGATGGAACGGTCGACGAGCAGATGTCCTTCGCACTCTACCACAAGAACCACACCGACGAGCAGAACATCATAACCGCGGTGCACATGCAGGAGGAGGACCACGAGGTCCTGTTCTTCGGCATAGCGACCACCGTGGACGCAGACGAGGACGGCAACAACGAGCGGGAGGAAGGCGTGACATGGCTCATGGAGACCGACGACGGCGTCGAGCGCGGCGTCATCTGGCACATCCTGAAGGTGGACGCGGACAGCGACGGGAACCCCGAGGAGAACACCACCACTCTGATCGGGTTCCAGTCCGAGGACGACGACGGCGACGGCACACCCGAGCGCCAGAGGCTCCTCATAATACGCTACGCCCTCTACGACCAGAACTCCAACGGATACGTCGAGAACTCCACCTCCGCTGCCATCGGAGCGTACATCGAGGGCAACGGGACGTACCCGAGCCACGGATACCTCTACCTCGTCTACGGCGAGGGACACGACCTGCAGGACGACGGTTCCGAGTCGAACACCACACTGTTCCTCGGCGGCTACGAGTTCTACAACAACGACACGGACGAGGAGAAGGAGTGGGAGGCCCTCAAGGTCCAGGCGATAATCTGGAACGACGAGAACGGCGACACCATCAAGGACGAGTCCGAGAAGGACTACTCCTTCCACTTCGGAGCCGAGGTTGACAGAAGCTGAGACGATCAAGCAACGCCAATCCGGGGGGGCGAAAGCCCCCTCCCCCCTTTTTTTTATTTCCTTCCTTGAGAACTGTTAAGTATTGTATGAGTCCTACTTTCACCGATCGCGGAGGACCACCGCATCATGGACCAAGGAAGTGATATCCAATGGGAATGAGGATGATAGCGGGGATCATGATAGTCGTCGGTATAGTCCTGATAATTTCAATGTCGCTGTGCCTGGCAGGTGTTGGTCTCGTTCTGTTGATGGGAGCAATGCCGCTGTGGAAGGCAGGGGGGATCAAGAGCAGGTATTACTAGGGTTCATTCGATCTCGAACTGGACCCCTGTATCGCCCTTGAGGAGACCGAGCATTGCTTCGGCGATCTCCAGGTCGCGCTTCAACCCTTCCATGCCGAGATCTATGTAGAGGAACTCGAGACGGGCGAATTCCTTTCGTATGTGCTCCTCCTTGTGTATTCCCCAGAAACGCCTGTCTGGCGGTGTGTTACGGAGTATCTCCTCGATGACCTTCAGGATGTTGATGATCTCGTTCTCGTCGACCTCTGCCATTGCGATTCCCCCAATGGGATAAGACCTGGAGATTAATTACTTTCTGCCTGAGCGACGGCGTAGGAGGATCGTTAATGCGACCAAGGCTATCATAGGGCCGATCGGTGAGATCCCCGGCACCTTCTCGGGTGCGCTGGTCGTGGCCGGGTCCATTAGCGGATACCGGTCGGTGGAGTTGGCATCCCCTTCGATAGGGTGGGCAGTATCCCCGATTCCATCCTCGTTACCATCGGTGCCGTTATAGTCGGCCCAGTAGTTTCCTTCTTCTCCGTCGTCCCATGTGGAGTTAGTAAGGGACCAGGTGTTCCCGTTGTCCATTGCACTCTGCGCTTTACCGAAGTTGTTGTGATGGATGACGCATTCCCTTGCGTTGTTAATGTAGATAGAATGATTGCGATTGTCCATGAATTCATTGTACTTGATCAGATACTCTCTCGCGGGACGGTCGTATACCCCTCCGAAGAGAGCCATTCCATACGAATCGCTTCCGAATATCGAGTTGTTCGATATCAATGTAAAATTCCCACCCCTTATGTTGATACCTAGGCCGCAATTGTAGATGTGATTTCGCGAAATTACATCGTTTTCGGACTCCCACATATCGATTCCATATCCGCTGCAATTCGTGATCATATTATCAATGAACCTTAGATAGCGAGTACTTGACAGGTCGATCCCATTGATGTCGGATGACGAAATATTATTTGAGATTATGAAGGAGCCATAGGAAGCAGTAATAATGACACCGGTGTCGTGACCTTGGATCGTCGAATTGACGACATTGTTATCCCTGCAGCTCCATGGATAGTAACTTCCTCGAATCTGCACACCAATATCTCCATTGTCCTTGATGATCGAGCGATTGATCTCGGTATGATCACAGTTAGTTAATCGAATTCCACAAAAGTCATTGTCCCGTACTGAACAATTAACGATTCGAATGAAATCGCTATTTTCAGCTTTAATCCCACATGCATTCGACGTTGAGGACGGATTATTCGAGGTTGAGATATTAAGACACCGTATATGTTGAGATTCATCAATATAGAGACTGTAAATGTCATTATCATCCAGGTTCGATGCTTCGATCGTCACATTGTCCGAGTAATGGATCCTCAGTGCATATGAGTAGTTATTGATGGTAGCATTCAACACACTCACATTGGTCGAATTGAATATGGCAACCTGACCTCTAGGCGCTTCTAGGATCACGTCCCTATCATGAGCTATGAAGTTGAATGGATTACCCTGGCTTGTACAATTCTCGACTTCAATATTGGAATAATGGTCGAATTCATTACCCCAGATCGAGTAGCTGCCGTCCCCACGGCAATTGACCAATTTGATGAATTCGGAATGAGTGATCCCGATGTTCAAGCTTTTAACAGAACTGTTGGGGTAGGTTGTAACGTCCTCAAAGGTAGCATTGTAGACATTGCTGACAATGGTACCTCGACCGATCGATTCGAGGTAGCAATCCTTGACTAGTAGGTTGGAACCCCCAGGCAATTCAATGGCTGTTCGGTGATCAGAGATCGTACAATTGATGACCCGAGAGTTCTTGCATACACGGAGCTCCATCGCAGTGAACATGTGATCGATGATGGATGAATCACGAATGGTGAAATTATCTCCATTCTTGATGTATAAACCGTCCTTATCGTTGTCAATAATGATGCATTCGTCGATAGTGATGTTATCCAGATCGTCGACTATCAGAACTCCGAACGAACCCATGTTATAGTCTGCACCGGTGATCTTCACCTTGCTCAGGTTGCACCAGCTTGTTTCGATCCTAACTGTATACCGATCACCGTCGGCATTGATGGTGGTCTTGTTAGTACCGTTGCCGATCAATGATACGGATTCATTCAGAGTTATCCCACCGAAATATTCTCCTTCGTAGATCAGTACCGTATCATTAGCACCCGAATTGTTGATGGCGTCCTGAACATCGGAGTAATCCGCCCAGGACCCTCCATCGTCATCGACGACTATGGTCTCCGTGGATCCGTTTCCGATAGTTGTCAGTATCGACACCAATATAATGAAGCCTACGATGGGAATAGATCTCATGGATGTCGCCTTCTGAACAAGATACCAATAACAACGACCAGGAACAATGTGATCATCACGAAATTCAGTCCGCTGACCTTCTCCGGTGCGCTGGTCATGGCTGGGTCCATCAAAGGATACCGATCGGTCGAATCGGAACTGCCGTTGATCACGTATTCGGTGTCGCCGATCTCGTCACCATTTCCATCGGACCCATTGTAATCGGACCACCAGTTCCCTTCCTCACCGTCGTCCCACTGATTGCTGTTGCCGTCATCCTTCGCCTGTGATGAAACGTTGGCGTCGGACATGAAATTGTTGTGATGGATCGTTGAACCATCCGAGCCGGACGTAAGATAGATAGCCGTGTCGTGACCCATGAATTCGTTCCACATGATCTCTGCGTCGTCACAGTCACCGCCACGGATGTGGACATCACCACTGTTATTGAAGGAGCAGTTCTCGATCGTCCAGTCGTCCGTGTTCGATGCGAGGTAGATCCCTCTGTAGTTCCCTGAGAAATTACATTGGTCGACGAGGATCCTCCTGGAGTGGGAACCGTGAATTCCTCTGGTGTTGTTGAAAAATCCGCATTGGACGATATTCAGGTCCTCGGCAAATGGCTTCCAGTCGTTACTGATACCGATCCCGACCTCATTTCCTGTCAGGTCGCACTCACTGATGGTAAGGGACCCATTATGGAAGTAGAATCCGTAATCGTCGTTGTCGATGGCGTAGCATTGGGTGATGTTGATTCCCGTTCCACCGATGCGGAAGCCACTACCAAAGTTCAGTCTTGCAGTGCAGTTGACGATTGTATGATTGAAACCATACCCGTAATATCCAGTGGAGGTTGCGAGTCCATGCAGGTTGCGCTGGAAGAGACAGTCTTTAAAAACGTGGTTCCTCCCCATGGTAGCAAATATTCCATATGTATTGTGAACGAATTCGCATTCCTCTATTGTGACATTATGTGGCCATGATTGCTCTTCTATGAGATATCCGATCCTGAGACCGTCATCGCCGTTGTAAGAGAAGTTGCATCTCGCCACGGTCGTCCAGTTGGAATTGATGTTAACGGCGGTCCGGTCTGTACTGTAATTGTAGATCATCAGGTCAGATACGTAAGCATTATCGGCGTTCACCTGAAGGGCCCGATCATTGGTCATCTCCCCATCGAATGTCGTCTGCGTCGAGCCGTTTCCCACTATTGACAGGGTCCAGTTGATGTATACCCAATCGGGATGGTATGTCCCGGCATATACCCGGACAATATCGTCCGCTGATGAGTTGTCAACGGCTTCCTGAATGTTATCATACTGAGCCCATGAGCCGGCATCATCGTCAACGACGATCGTTTCACCGTTGACGACCGCCGTGAGAGTCGTTACTATGATCAATGATAGCAGACATAGACCCACAAAGGACACGACCTTACCTGACATTTGGTTCCCTCGTCCGAGATAGGCATCTGGCCTTTATAATCACTTATGGTTCATCATTCTATATTTGGGCCAAATTCAGGAGTTCTCCCTTCCCCTGAACTCGTCCTCGAACTCCGGCCTCACCTGCCATCCCCGCATCCCCTTCTTCATCACGACCCGCTTCTCGCGAAGCCTCTTGAGCTGATAGACGACGGATGGTTGCTTGATTTCAAGCAGGGTGGCGATCTCCTGCTGGGAGATGGACGGGTTCTCGAGGATCTTCTCGACTATCCTTTGCTGAGTATCAGATAGCGTGATATCTGGTACTCCGTATCCCGCAGGGTAGAACCGCCGGTAGTAAGAATCGTTCACGCTCTTGATGAACCTCCTCTTTTCGAGGACGGAGAGATGGTAGGCAAGGGATCCGTTGTGAAGCTCCAGGTCCTTCTTCATCTTGGTGAAGTGCACTCCCGGATTGTCTCCTATGTACTCGATGATCTTGCCCCTGGTGGCCTGGTCGAGGATCTTGTCTGGCTTTCGGACCTTGGTGTAGACGGGGGCGACCATGAAGATGGCCATGTATCGGCCGGGTTCCGTCATGAGGACCGCGATAACGATGGCAGCGACCACCAGCAGGATGTAGAGGAACACCGGAGACGCCCCACCCTTGCCCTCCTTCCCCTCGCCGACGTCTACGGCCTGGATGTCAACGATGACCGTCAGATCGACGACCTCGCTGTAATGGTAGCCGTCGAAGGACCGGACCCTGATGGAGTGGTTTCCGTTCGTAAGATTGACCACGACAAGCCAGTATGACCACTCGGCCGTCCCATTGACGCTGGACCACGGTCCATCGTCGATGGAGATCTCGACAAGGGAGATGTTCCCGTCGATGTCATGAGCTGTCCCGTCGATGGTCAGGTTCCTATCCATGACATCGGGGATCGAGGTCATGTTGACGGTGACAATAGGGGGATGGTCCACCATAAAAGATGTCGAATCGACGATCGCCCATAGACCGTCCGTGTCCATCAGGGATAGGGTTATGGCGTGTGTCCCAGCCGACAGGTTCCTTGTGTTGAATCCGGACGAAGTACCATTGTAGAACTCCATGTCGATGCTCGACGTCCACCTATACCTGGAGATCCCAGAATCATCACTTCCGTGCGCGTTGAACCACGCCACCTCTCCTTCGAGGGCTGGAGCAGGTCCAGTGCTGACGATCCTGCCCCTTGGGATCCCGTTGACATGGATTATTGCTGTCGCGTTCTCGCTCCATTCTCCCCTGATGTCCTTGACACGGAATGATATGAGGTGCGTCCCGTTAGAGAGCCACCTCCAGAACGATATTTCATATTCATCGGTCGCGTTGTGAAGGAAACCGTCGATGTCCGAGTGCCACTGGTATCTGGTGATGAAACCATCGGTGTCATTACCAGCTCCGTCGAACAGCACTGGATCCCCTTCGGTGGCATTGAAGGGATCGATCGTGAGTATCGTCGCGATGGGGATCGAGTTCGGAGGGATGACCCGGTAGTGCCAGGTGACGGGATCGCTCCAGGACCCGTTGTCGTCCATCACCATCAGGGAGATGTAATGGAACCAGGCCGACAGGTTGCCGTATGTCGTGCTGTTCTCCGTTCCGTTGTAGAAGACGCCGTCGACGGAGGAGTTCCAGCGATACCTGACGATATCGCCGTCGACATCCTCCCCTCCGGCGTAGAAGGTCACGCTCTGAGTGAGGTTGGACTCCTCCCTCGGATCTATCTTGACGATGATCGCAATGGGCCTCTGATTGGTGGAATTCCTTTCGTAGATGCGAAGTCTTTCGGATACATCGTCGCTCCACGTGTCGTTGTCGTCCATCACCCTCAGATAGACGGTGTGGTTCCCTACCGACAGGTTACGCTCTATCGTGGTTGACTCGGTCCCGTTGTAGAAGACGCCGTCGATCGACGACCGCCATTCGAACCTGACGACATCTCCGTCCTCGTCGCTCCCGTTCCCGGCGAAGGTGATGTTAGTGCCATTCCTTGCGGGAGATGGTGAGATATGGTCGATGGCGGCCGTCGGAGGGGTGTTCTCCCGGACCACCTTCTCCAGGACAGTGAGGTTTGCGGAATCCTCGACACTCCAGTCCCCGTCGTCGTCCTGGACCTGAAGAGTGATCGTGTGGTTGCCGACGGACAGGGTGTCGATCATCGTGGTATCCGACGATCCGTTGTAGAACTCCCCGTTTATCGATGATCTCCAAACGTACCGAGCGACGGACCCGTCCTCGTCGTAGGATTCAGCGGTGAAGGTGACGTTCTTGCCTTCCCTGACAGGATCGGGACTGATCGAGGTGATATTCCCGATCGGTACCTCATTCGCCTCGACGACCTTGAGCCATGGATATCCGTCCTCAGCTCCGCTGTAGATGCCTGAACCATCGATGTCGTAGGGTGAGTCGCCGATGCCGTCACCGTTGGAATCAGAGCCGGCGTAGTCGTTCCAGTGATTGCCATAACTGCCGTTGTCCCAACTGTTCCCGGGTGTGTCGTCGTAGGCCTGCGAGGAATTCCCCGGATTGTCAATGAACTGATTGTAGAGCACCCTGTTGCTGCTGCTCGCGTCCTTGAGGCTTATTCCATAATAGGTGTTCGAGTGTAGTAGACATTCAGATATCCTCGACTCATCGGACCCTTCGAAGGCGATGCCATCCTTGTCGTTCGAGCTCACTGAACTGTTTGAGATCCTGATGCCATCGGACCGATATACGAGGAGCCCGTGTCCTGAATTGTTGTGAATGTGGCACCGTTCCACAGTATTGTTGTTCGATTCCCCGATATAGAGTCCGTACTGACCGCCTCCACCACCAGTGTACCTCATTTCAGAACCAGTTATCTCGTTGAATGTGGATGCCGAGAGCTCTATCCCCATATGGCTGTTCATGTCCGCTGTAACGTTGCCAATGGTGTTCCAATGCGAGTTCCGAAGACTGAGCCCGTAATTGCATTGCCTGATCGTACTGTTCCGAACCTCGCCATTGTCGGAGGAGTTGATGTAGATCCCGTTATTGTTCATGTCCTCTATCAGGAGATTGCGGACGCTGAACCCGTCCGAATGCGACATGTCGATGCCGTAGGTCCCGTTGATGAGCTTCATGTGCGCAATATCGACCTCGTTGCTGAAGATAAGGAATATCCGACCTGCTGATGCCCCGTCTATGGTCGTTTCGTCGGTCCCGTTCCCGACCATGGTGAGACTATCACTGACGGTCAATCGCTCGATGTAGTATCCTGAATACACCCTGATGGTATCTCCGTTCGTTGCGTTGTCGACTGCGTCCTGTATCTTGGTGTAGTTCGCCCACGGACCGCCGTCGTCATCGACAATGTATGTATCAGCGACCGCACCGTCGGTCCAAACGGTCAATGATATCGAGACCATTAGGAGGCTTATTCCTACCATGAGGAGGGTCTTACCAATCATTGTGGCCCCTCTTGGCCATACCATCGGCCTGGATGTATTTAACCGCTTTTGGTTCAACCATCTATATTGCATATACTGGCCATCCATAAATGAATCATCCGGCCATCCAAAGGCATATAACAGACATGACCGATGCCAGCGGGATGGACCCAGTAGAGGACGTCGATATCCACGCGAACCTCCGAGTCTCCGAACTCGTGGAGCAGCTCTCGGAAGCCGGGGGCTTCACAGCACCCATGGTTGCCGCGGGCGTGGAGATCCTCGAGAGGATGTACAAACGCAAGTCCACAGTGTTCCTTTCATTCCCTGCAGCCATTATCAGCACCGGTGTCCGAGGCGTCATTCGACACCTGGTCGAACAGAGGATGGTCGGCGTGATCATCACGACCTGCGGGACGCTCGACCACGACCTCGCCCGCGTATGGGGGAATTACGAGAAGGGATCGTTCGACGCCGACGACGTGGAACTCCTCGAGCAGAAGATTCACAGGCTCGGGAACGTCTTCGTTCCTATGGAGACCTACGGTCCAGCGCTAGAGAGCCACATCCAGCCGTTCCTCGAGAAACTGTACGAGGAAGGAGTGCGGACCATAGCGGCTCACGACCTCATCTGGCGGATGGGCGAGCAGCTGGCGGACGAGTCGTCCATAGTCTACTGGGCCGCCAAGAACAGGATACCTGTCATCGTTCCCGGAATTACGGACGGTGCGGTCGGATCGCAGCTGTGGCTGTTCAGCCAGGCGCATCCGGACTTCCACATCGATGTCCTCGCGGATGAGTCGGTCCTTTCCGATATCGTCTTCTCTGCGGAGAACACGGGCGGTTTCATAATCGGGGGCGGGATCTCCAAGCACCATGTCATCTGGTGGAATCAGTTCAGGGACGGGCTCGATTCGGCGGTCTACATCACGACAGCTCCGGAGTACGACGGCTCGCTGTCCGGCGCCCGGATGCGCGAGGCCGTCTCGTGGGGCAAGATGAGACCCAAGGCCGAGCACATCACGATCCCGGGCGAGGCCACTGTCCTAGTGCCACTAATGGTCGCGGCCCTCCTCGATCGCCTCGGTGACAACGACAACTCTGAGGATTAGTTTTTTCCGGGAGCCAGTACCCGCTGATAAGTGATCAATTTGGGATGAGTAAAATCTGTACTAGCGGTGCCAGGGGACCCGCCGGTCCATTAGCAGGGACATCGCCTCGACCTTCCCGGAAAGGTCGTCGCCGGTGGTGATCACTGCACTCCTTCCGGCCTCGTTGAGGTCCTTGCCGATACCCCTGTCAGCAAGAGCTGCCTCTATCGCCGCGTCGGGGGTCCTGAACTTCCTCGGCACCTCGGCCCACAGGCGGCCGCCCTCGGAGAAGACGTTCTTTCCCCACTTCGAGCGGAACTTCTCCGTGTTCTTGTTGTCCTCGGGAGGTCCGCGCCGGACCATGGTCTCGGGATGGAGGGCCGGATGGGCCTCGAAGATGATCTCTATGTGTTCGGATGCGAGGATGTCCGACGTGACCACTGTGAACTCCGCCTCGCTCAATGCGGCCAGGAGCTTGTTGTGGGCCTTCTTTATCTGGGAGTAGAGGACATCGTCGATGAGGTCAGGCCTGTCCATCTGGACGTGGACCGTGAACGTCTCCCTAACCTTGAGCCACTCAATGCATTCGTCCCTGTCCGGGACCTTCCTCGGCACGGGGAAGAAGAACCTGTCGTCAGGTTCCGAAAGGTACTCGGTCGCCGCCAGGACGAAGGTGTCCAGGGCATTTCTCGACAGCGCTGAAGACACGTTCCTGGTGTGATCGACGGGATCGACCACGTTGAGTGGTCGCCGGAACTTGGGTCTGCCTGGCTTCATCTCGGCGTCGTCCCAGGCATCGGACCCTCCAGGGGGATCGATGATGTGGATGGGAGCATCGTCCCACTGAGCGGCGGCTCTGAGGACGTCGATGAAACGCCCGTACTTGATGACGAGGAGTTCGCAGAGGTATCCGGAGAAGCCTTCCACCCTTATCTCGGCCCCGTAGACCCCGACCCCCTTCATGAAACCCTTCAGGAGGAGGACGTCGTCCCTCCGCTCGGACGGCAGTTCCCCGATGATGAACTCCGTGTGGAAGGGCGTCCGGTCGACGTTGGACTTCAACCTGGTTGCGTCCTCGATCTTGAAGCAGGGCACGACGTCGGCCTCGAACCCCATGAAGTCGCCGTGGGTGTATGGATGCTCGGCGTACCTCGTCTCTCCGTCGAGGACGGCGGCTCCGACCTCGAGACCGATCCGCTCTAGTTCCTCCCGCGACGTCTCCTCCGGGAACATCATGAAGACGTCGATGTCAGGGTTCGCCAGGAAGGTCCCCTTTGCGGCGGAGCCGACGAGTATGGGCTCGAACCGGCCCTGCGAGAGCCGACCGACCTCGGCGAGGAGAGCGTCCGCTGCATTCGAGAGCGAGTCGGACTCCTCGTCCGTGGGTCTCAACGGGAGGACCATACCCTCCGCATGCGCCTCGGCCGACATGACCCCGGAATATCCGCCAAGGCTGTATATAAACAATTGGAGAACTAGTGAAACGCGTTGTCGCCAGAACGTGGGGGCGGCGAGCGCGTCAACCGAAAGTGAGGGATGGGATCGAAGGAGGTAATGGTCTCAGGCTCAATCATCACTCCTCGGGTCCGCCTATGAGATAGGCCTCGGTAGAATCGGTTACCACGATGTTGAGCCATGTCCCGATATTGTGTTCACCGGGAATGACGTAGGGCCTGTAATCGATGTCCCTGGCCATTGACGTTCCGTCCCTTCCCGGCTCGGTGACGATCACCTCGGCCCTTGTGCCCACCCGGCCTTCGTTCCTCTCGGCGGACATGGTTCTATGCATCTCCGTGAGCTCCCGGGACCTCTCCTTCACGATCCGTCCCGTAACCGGTATCAGGTCCCCTGCAGGGGTTCCGGGTCTGGGAGAGAAACGTGTGACGTTGAGGACCTCGGGCCTGAGCTCCTCGATGGCGGCGACCGTCAGCTCGAAGTCGGCGTCGGTCTCGCCGGGGAATCCGACGATCACATCCGTGGAGATGCTCATCCCGGGATATCTGGACCGGAACATATCGACGATCTCGATAAACTCGGATACTGAGTATTCACGGCGCATCTCGTTGAGGATCCGATCGGACCCTGATTGAAGGGGAAGATGGAGGAATTTAAAGACCCGATGGCTGTCATAGGCCTCGACCGTCCGGTCGAGTATCGGGAGGAGCGTGTGCGGGTTCATCATACCAACCCTCAGCATTGGACCGTCGCCCCGCGAGAGCCTCTCCAGGAGTTGTGGGAGGTCGGAGCCGATGTCGATCCCGTAGGCGGATGCGTCCTGCGCGGAGAGGCGGACCTCCGCCTTGCCGGAGCCGTTGACGAGGTCGGAAATCTGCTCCATCGACATCGACCTGAGCTCCGGCCTGGCTATCCGGGTTATGCAGTAGGAACATTGGCCGTCGCACCCGCTGGCGATCGGGATTATCACCGAATCGTCGCCGAGGGGATGCCTTCTGACGTTCCGCTCCCGCCTGTCGTCCCGAACGGGTCCATGTCCGTTCCGTGAGCCGATGCTGTCAAGCGACTCCTCGAGCATCTGGCGGTAGTCCTCGGGATCGAACAGTCGTGCATCCGGCCGGGTCCTCAGGACGAGCTCCTCCTGGGCCGTGGGCATGCACCCGCCGACGTAAAGGGGACCCGGGATCGATCCCAGCGCCTGCAACATCTTCCTCTCGGTGGTGTCGATCACGGTACAGGTGAAGAGGAACGAGACGTCCGCGGTCTTCGGGTCGTCGACCGCAATAAGGCCCCGCTCTTCGATCTCCCGGAGAAAGAGTTCGGCCTCACCACGGTTCATCGAACAGCCATATATCTCGGCGTAAAAGCGGCCAGACCTGCTCATTGCTTGACCTTTTTCTTCATCTTCGGCATGGCCGGGGGCTTGGGCCGGGACCTGGAAAGGAGGACCTTGTTCTTGCAGTCCACGCATGCCGTGACGATGTTGTCCAAGTCGAGTGTGCCACCCTCTTCCGGCAGCGTTATGAAATCGATCTCGAGCTCCTCTTCCTCTCCGGTGACACCGCAGTACCTGCACTGGAACTGGTCACGGTTGAAGACCTCGAAGTGCTGTTCCATGGGGATCTCGATGAGGTTTGGTATGTGGAAACATGCGAGTGCGGGTTCGTCCGTGGTATAGGCACATTGATCGTGCATCAGGGAGCGGATCTTGTTCTCCATGTACTTCCATCTCAGATGCTCGCGGAGAGCGTACTCCCTGTACTCGGCGAGGGCCTGGTAGGCGTCGTCCTTCGTCATCTCCTCGACCTTCTTGGCGTGGATGTAGGAATAATACTCGATGGCTGCGTCGAAGACCCGTCGGTCGAGCTTCTCGGCGTCGCCGTAGCGAGGATCGAACTTGAGGAAGACCTCTACATTCTCCATTCTAGTGCCTCCGGTTGCCCATATCACAATCATGCCTATATATTTTGTGCAAAAACAGTGACCGTTACAGACGATTTGGCGTGAGTTTGTAAAGGCAGGATGACCCTCCTCCGTTGCATGAAAGGTTATCATCCGCGCTTCCAGTTGTTATCAAGAACGGCTCCGTGCGGGCGATTTCCACCATAAACCTTATTATTTTCCACGGAATAGCAAACCCGAGGAATGAACGATGATAGAGGACACTTCTCTCGGGATGAAAAAGATCGTCGCGATATCATTCGTACTCGTACTTCTCCTTGCAGCCTTCAGCGTCATCGATGTGAATGCAGACGAGGGCAGCTCCGAGAAGAGGGCCTCGGTCAACGACCTCATGACGCAGGAGAGCGTCAGGGGCGGTCAACCGGGCGCCGTCATCGCGTCGAGCGACAGCCCGTTCTACGCCCTCATAGGCACTCCGCTGGCCCTGTACTACGACGACCAGGACGACCTGCACGAGGTCCCGCTCCTCGTCGCCACATCGGACGATCCGTCGAGCGCAGTGGACAGGTTCCTGATGATGTACGACCACTCCGACGTACTCACCCTCGGCGATGTCGGGGAGATCGTCGCATCGGGGCGTCGTTCGATAAACGGGGACCCGGAGATGGTCTCCCTCGAGGTCGCCTCCGAAAACTGGGTGGCGTCCGACGGAGCCATGATAGTAGAACCGAGCCAGCTGGGCTACAACATGGCGACCATGCTGATGCCGCTGGCATCATACCTTGACATCCCGGTGATAATCGCCGACAAGGTGGACGGTTCGGTGAAGGGCACCCTGAGGAACCTCGGCGTCAGGTTCACAATCGTCTGCGGGAACACGGGCGGTTACGGAAAGGTCATGAGGTTCCCGGTCACGAGCCACGACTCCGACATCTACACCGAGTACGAGACCGCGGAACTGGCATTCCACACGACGAGGACGATACTCGAGGACCGTCTCGGGATCGAGGCCGACTACCTGACGATCGCCAACCCTCTGGACTCTCATGATTACACTATCACAGCGACCGAGGAATACCACTTCGAGGACGTCGTCGGGGACTCATCCTCCGGCAACTATCCCGGAGCGGCGCCAAATGCCCCCGACGGCCCCATCGAAAGGTTCGAGATACCCGAAGGCTGGAACTTCGCCAACCTGAGGGTGGATGTCAAGATGGACGTGTCCCAGGCCGATGGATTGAGCGCCTACACGCTCCCCGAGATCATCGCCGACCTGCGGACCGAAGGCAACGCCCACGATTCCGGCGAGAGGATCTATGCCTACATAGGTTACGACGGCAACGAGGACGGCGCCATCAACGCCGACCACGCCGAGGACAAGCTCTACTTCTTCGGCGGCTCGCCCGGAACGAAGTACATCACGGCCCAGCCGGACGACCCGACGAGCAAACCGATCTGGGCCCATTTCTACACGGAGCTGGCCCAGGTCAACAGCGAGGGGCCGATGGACATCCAGGTCCTGGCCAGGCTGCCGACCGACGACGACGGGGAGGCGGAGTACACCATTGACATCTACATCGACAAGATGGAGACCCTGAAGGGGAGATATGCCGGCAAGATGGCCGAGGTCCCGGTGTATCCGCTCATGAAGGACGCCTCCTCGATGGCCGGCTACATCACCGCGCATCACGGGGGATTGATACTCTCGAAACCCCAGTTCGCGGTCCATTCTCCCGGTTACATCGGATGCCAGGGCTGCGGCGTGCCCGCAGCGAACGAGGACACGCTGGACGATGCCAACCAGAGCGCCATTCTGGTCAAGAAGGACATCATCTGGGCCCTCGGCCAGCTCAAGGGCGTCGAGATCCATCCGCAGAACTACGATTTCGTGGACTACAGGAACATGCCCGACGAGATACCGGCGGAGATCGACATGATAGTCAACCTCGCCGCCGACTACCAGGAGGATTTCTACTCCAACGGCGATGAGTTCTGCATCGCGATCGTCGGAGACTCGAACATGATCCCGCAGTTCTACTACGCATCGGGCCAGGGCGACCCGACCGAGGGCTTCGGCATGCCCAGCGACAACTTCTACATGTCCGTCGACGCTGACCCGTACGACGCCCCCTTCGACCTGATAATCCCGAACGACGCTCCGTACGACAACGTGAACGAGTACGATCCGGACTTCGAGGTCGCCGTTGGGAGGTTCACCGGCTGGGACGCGCAGGACATCAGCGCGCTCATCGCCAGGAGCGCATTCTACTTGGACATCATCGACAACCACAGGGGGGATGCGAACGACGGCATACAGCTCGACGATGAGTGGAAGATGTCAGCGTACACAACCCTCGGGACGATACCGCCCGTCGAGGTCGCAGCGCTCGACCTCCAGAAGTTCGAGAGGATGGCCCAGGCCGCCGGCTTCTACACTGGCCCCGAGGGAGAGGAGCACTACAACCAGCTCTCCAGGAGACAGTACACCGAGGACAGCTACGAGAGCGCCAACTTCATCTTCTTCTGCTCGCACGGGTTCTACTACTGGTACGTTCCCACCGCACAGGAGGGCGCGGACGGCATACCGGACCCGGTATCCAAGGCCACCTACGGCGGTGGAGCCTACGATGTGGCACACGTAAGGTACATGGACTTCGGTCCGACCGTCATCTTCGGGTCCTCCTGCGTCACCGGACGCATCGACGGTCTGTACCCCGAGAACGCCCTCTCGCTGGCGTTCCTCCACGCAGGCATGAACGCCTACGTGGGCGCGACCAGGATGTCCTGGGGAACGGTGGTACCGATCCCCGACACGAACTCGGACACCACGCTAGGAGACCTCCTGGCCCTCAACATGTACGCCAACCTCCTCGGTTACATCTACGACAAGACCAACGAGGACGGGATCATCGCCAACAACTTCGAGGACCTGACCACGGGCTATGCGCTGATGGACGCGAAGAACAAGTACATCCGCGACGTGGGGACGGACAACGGGGGACCGGACAGCGACACGATAAACGAGTTCATACTCCAGGGGGATCCGGCCTTCAACCCCTACGAACCGAACCACGCTTGAGGCGGGGCCAGGGATGGTTTCCACATGTCTGTACGGTCATGATGACCGCTCATACTTCGACGATCGCAGAAAAAATGACCCAAAATTACATATAATCCAGGGAAACCTTTAAATAGGGAATCCAAACTCGCCTTAAATAGATGTCGGCGAAGTTCCTCGGAAAGACACTACACCTTCTACCATCCGGGCGATTGATCGCAAAGGTGGAGAAGGCCCCTGCTGTGGGGAGCACGGTTTACGACCGGATGCTCAAGCCGGTGGGCAGGGTCGAGGACGTGTTCGGACCCGTGGACGCTCCGTTCGTGCAGATACGGATGGACAAGGCGAAGAAGGGGATGGGCCTGGAACAGATCGACATATTCACGAGGTGAGGAAAGATGGCGGCAAAGGAGAAGATCGAGACAGAGGACATACTGAAGTGTCCCGAGTGCGAGAGCCACCACATTACCAGGGATTACGAGAGGGGCGAGCTGGTCTGCGAGGACTGCGGGCTCGTCATCGACGACAACTACATCGACGTCGGTCCGGAGTGGCGGGCGTTCGACATGGAACAGGGGGAGAAGCGCGCCAGGACCGGTGCGCCGATGACCTATACCATCCACGACAAGGGCCTGGCCACGGAGATCGGCTGGAAGAACAAGGACTCGTACGGGAAGAGCATCCCGACAAGGAACAGGGCCCAGATCTACAGGATGCGCAAGTGGCAGCGGAGGATCCGGGTGAGCAACGCCACGGAGAGGAACCTGGCCTTTGCCCTGGGCGAACTGGACAGGATGGCATCCACCCTCGGTCTGCCGAGGAACGTCCGCGAGGCGGCGGCGATGATCTACAGGAAGGCCGTCAACAAGAACCTCATCCGGGGAAGGAGCATCGAGGGCGTCGTTGCGGCTTCGCTTTACGGAGCATGCAGGCAGCTCGGCGTTCCCAGGACGCTCGACGAGATAGCCAACGCCTCCAGGGTCAACAGGAAGGAGATCGGACGGACGTACCGCTTCATGACCAGGGAACTGAAGCTGAAGCTCATGCCGACCTCGCCGGTCGACTACGTCTCGAGGTTCTCCAGCGCGTTGAAGCTGCCGGGAGAGGTCCAGGCCAGGGCCATCGAGATCCTGAAGGAGGCCGCCGACATGGAGCTTACATCCGGTCGCGGACCGACGGGTGTTGCGGCTGCGGCCATCTACATCGCATCGATCCAGCTGAACCACAGGAGGACCCAGAGGCAGGTAGCTGACGTTGCCGGGGTCACAGAGGTCACCATCAGGAACAGGTACAAAGAGCTCACGGAACGGCTCGGGATCGACATCTCGATCTGAGATCGAAAGACCTCTGACCGACCTGACCCATACCAGAATTCGAACCTCCTACGGGTACGTTTTCCCGTAATACTTACGTTTCCATTACATAGAAGAGGAAACATGGTTATCACCACAACATACTTTTATATAGACAGATATAAGGAGTGGTTACGCAGACGAGGCTACTGTGTAGCCAATCTAAGGTCCGGGTGAAGCCATGTACGTTAAGACACCTCTGCTAGCCGTTCTCGCTATCGTAATGCTCGTAATGTCCGGTATCGTCGTCGAGGCGTCCGATCCCTCGAATCCCGATTCGAACAAGGACCCCGACAACGACGGGTACGACTACGACAACGACGGCTACCTCGAGAAGAGCGAAAGGTTCACGAACTACCAGGAGTTCCTCAACGGCACGGACAACGAGGACCCTGACACCGACGGGGACGGCCTCTGCGACGGCTGGGAGGTGCACTTCGCCGTCGACCCGCGCGACGGGGAGAAGAAGATCGATGCCGTCAAGACCAACAATTCGCACCAGGACCCGGACGACGACGGCCTTGACAACTGGGGCGAGTACAAGTACCATCTGGATCCGTACGACCCGGACACGGACGACGATGGCATGCCAGACGGTTGGGAGGTCGAATACTCCCTCAAGCTCCATCAGAACGACTCCTCGGAGGACGTCGACTACGACGGATACACGAACCTGGAGGAGTACCTGAACGGCACGGACCCGCGTGACCCTCACGATCCCGACGCTCCGGACGACCCTGGCGGAGGCGGTGGGCCGCCAAGCGGCGGATCGCCTGGCGGATTCCCGGATACCGGTGGAAGCCCCGACTCGCTGACCATGTACAACGTCTTCATCCCGCCCCTGGGCTCGCTGAAACGCTGGGGCGCCGCGGACACCGTCCGCGCCGACTACTACATGTACGTGAGCGACACCGATCTCAGCGAGGTGGTGGTGGACGCCGGAAAGAATTACACCAGGATCTACGACGGATACCTGTGGAAGGGTATGACCATCACGGCGAACAGGCCGGTCCTCATACCGTCGCCCACACCTGACGCCGGTATCATCAGGTACACGGCGAACGAGACCGACATGAGGTTCTACAAGGACGGTGCGGACAACTACTACGCCGTCGGCGACCAGTCCGGAACGATCTACCTGCGTTACTGGATGGGCACGAACGGTTCCTACATGTCCCAGACGCCCTCGTACATCGATGAGGATCTCACGGTGGACGACGTGCCCGACGACGTCCAGAAGGAGGTCCCGACATCGGTCATAGAGACCGTCCAGAGGATACTCAGCGGTGGCGTGAACGGCTCCTGCATCAACAACCACTCCAACATCGTTCCGTTGATGAAGCTTATGAACCAGACCTCCATGGTATTCGAGACCAACTACAGGACGTTGGTCACGTCCCTGGTATCGTACTACGCCGCCTTCGACGGCGACGAGGACCCGTACCAGCCGACGGACGACTGCGACGTCTTCGAGACGCTCGTGATGTACCAGAGGGGTGTCTGCCGCCACAGGTCGGCCGCCTTCTTCATCATGGCGAACGCTCTTGGCGTCCCGACGAGATACGTCACCAACGAGGTGCACGCCTTCGTCGAGGTCTACGTACCTGTCAAGAACGAATCATATTCATCATCGCACTGGATGCGCGTCAACCTCGGTGGACGGGCGGTCAACCTGAACGTCCTCGAGAGGCCCGACAATGAGGACACCGACGAGGACGGCCTTCCCGACTGGTTCGAGGAGATGTACGGGGACGGCGGAAGCGGAGGCGGAGGGTCCGGAGGCAGCGGAGGAGGCATGAACTCGTCCAATCCGGACTCCGACGGCGACGGCATCGGCGACTACGATGAGGACTCGGACGGCGACGGTTTGACCGACGGAGAGGAGTTCGAGGCCGGCACCAACCCGACCAACAACGACACCGACGGCGACGGAATGGACGACGCCTACGAGATCGAGAACGGCCTCGATCCCCTGACCGACGACTCCGACGGCGACAAGGACGGCGATGGGGTCAGCAACTTGGATGAATATCTTAACGGCACCAGGTCGGACGATTACGATAATGACGGCCTCCCCGACTGGTGGGAGGACGAGTACGGACTGGACAGGAACAATACCGATTCGGATGGCGACGGCGTTCCCGATGGGGACGAGGACCCCGACAATGACGGTTTGAACAACACCGAGGAGTTCGAGGCCGGAACCGACCCGTACGACTGGGACACGGACGGCGACGGACTCAGCGACGGCTACGAATGGGACTTCGGGCTCGACCCGACGGACCCCGGCGACGCCGAGATCCCTCCCTGGGACGGCGACATCGATCCAGCGGACGGTCTCCTGGAAGGATACGGCCTGTCGTACACTGTCTTCTCGCCGAAGCATCCTTATGCGGACCGTTTCGTGATAACTGACACCATCAGCTCCAATTTCTCGCTCTACGTCTACAACGACACCAAGTACCAGATCCCGACGACCCCGCCATCCTCGGGCTCGTACAGGATGTACTTCCGCGCCCACCTCCCGAACACCATCGAGGTGGACCCTGCCAGGTACTTCGCGGTACCCAGCGCCACACCTGACTCGCTCGTCACGGGTTACATGGCGAACGTCACACTGAAGTTCTTCAAGGACGGGGCCGACAACTACTACGTCCTCTCGGAGGAGCTGGCCCGGATCGTCCTGGAATACATGATGATCACGAACGGGACCTACTGGACCCTCGAGGTCCCGCCAACGGCAGACGTCTCCCAGGTGCCCGCCGGTGTGCTGAACCCGGTCCCCGCCAACGTGCGCGAGAATGCGACCTGGTTCCTCCAGCACAACGCGAGCCTGGAGAGCATATACAACCTGCAGGGCGAGACCAATGTCCAGAGGATCCTCACGAACCTGACGGAATACTTCCTGACCTTCACCAACGGCAGTACGACATATCCGGAGGCCGAGGGCAGGATCCCCGTCATCGACCTCTCGTACAACCTGTTCAAGAACGTGGCCGTATCCCGCGTGGGACACGGCGGTCACAGGTCCTTCGCATTCTTTGTTTTAGCCAACTCGCTCGGCCTCCCGACGAGGTTCGTGGGCGGGTCCGGCGGTCACTCATACGTCGAGGTCTACATACCGGACGGGACGTCGACATACAGGAGGGAGAACTGGATAGCCGTCAACCTGGGAACGACCCCGTCCGACGGGGAGCACGTACCGAGGGAGGACGATATCTTCCTCGGCGACGAGAACGCGACCCTCATCGTCGAGGCGGTCCAGGACCCTGCGGACAAGGGCGACACCCTGTGGGTGGCGGGAACGGCCCTGAACGATACCGGAGCCGGCATTCCCTTCCATCCCATGATGATATTCATCAACGACAGCACGGGCCAGGGATACCAGACCAGGTACGCCCTGACCGACGCCGAGGGCCGTTTCAACGTCACCTGCGAGATCCCCAACAGGGCACGGGCAGGCGAGTCCTACGTGCAGCTGTTCAGTCCTCCAACGTTCAATCACACTTCAGCGTGGTCGGTGCCGGACGGGAACTCTACTTTGGAGATTCACGCTCCATCGGAACTCCTACCGTCCGGCACCATGATAGTCGGCCAGGGTGGCCGACTGTACCAGGCGATAAGGGTAACGGACCCGTGGGGCGCCATGTACCCCGGGATGCCCGTAAATTGCTACTGGGATGGAGAGTACCTCGGCAATCCCATATCCGCGAACAACGGCATAGCCGAGCTCTACTGGGACATCGACGACGCCATGGCCCTCGGGAACCACACCCTGTCGTTCACCATGAACGGCACCACCTGGCTCGAACCCTCGAACGCATCGATGACCATCGAGGTGCTTCCGGGCGTCCAGATGAACGCGACGGCTCCGCCGGTGCTCTACCTGGGAGGGGAATTCATCACGTCGGTTAACATCGCCGACGAGAACGGAGACGACATCTCCGGCACCGGGATCATCTCGGTGGCCGTCAACGGTACGGAGATCGGAAGATGGGTCGTCGACGGGAAGACGGCGGACATCGATTGCATCCTGCCGCCAGAGGCCCCGCTGGGGAACACCTCGCTCGTCGTCAGGTACGTTCCATACGCGAACTACACCCATGTCTATCCGGAGGATGCCGACCGCATCCCGGTCGAGATACGAGCGATATTCACGTACATCGACGCCGTGGACAAGCAGGTCATCCGGGGTGACACAGCTTACCTCAACGGGACGCTCATGGACGGCTGGGACGCACCCCTGGAGGACAGGGAGGTCTCGATATTCTGGGGCATGCCCAACGGGACGCTCATGGGCAACGCCACCACCGACGAGAACGGTTACTTCGTGCTCCCCGTCACGGTCCCGGACGACCCCCTGGGCAATGTCACGGTCTTCATGGTCTACAACGGAACGACCATCTACGCGTCGTGCAATGCGACACCGACATACCGGGTGTTCGCGCCGACCTATCTGACGATGTCGGTGCCCGAGAACGCATACCGGAACTCCACCTTCAACGTCACCCTGACACTGGTGGACGACCTGGCGAACGGACTCGACAACATGACCCTCGTGCTATCCGGTTCCCACATCGGGAACGTATCGACCACGAACGGGATGGTGACGTTCCAGTACTCCGTCCCCTCGAATTCGACACTCGGACCGATCGCCTTCACTGCCACCTTCTACGGCACCGAGGTGTACATGCCGTCCTGGAGGACGGACCTGGTGAACATCGTTGCCGATACGTACATCACTGTCAGCGCTCCGGACAGCGCCCTTGTGGACTCCAACATAACGATCACCGGAACCCTTACCGACGACCAGGGCTCTCCACTCGATCTCCCCGTGACGATCACGATGGGGACGTCGAACATCGTCGCCACGATCAACGGTACGTTCTCGCTGACGCAGTACATCCCTTACAGCGAACTGGCGAGGACCCATACGATAACCGCGGCGTTCATGGGCACACCCCAGTACCTCGGCGTGTCGACGGAGACGGAGATCGACATCATCCGCTACTCCACGCTCACGCTCGATGGTGGCGACCTGGTGCGGAACGGCACTGACGAGGTGAAGGGATACCTCATCGACAACACCGGGAAGGGGATAGAGGACCAGAACATCACGGTGTTCCTCGAGGGATCCCCCATCGGCGTCGGGACGAGCGGATCAGACGGCTACTTCGCCGTCGAGGTCGATCTCGCCCAGGACATGCCCATGGGACCGGTCAACCTTTCGGCAGAGTTCAACGGATCGCGCTTCTACACATCGGATTCCGACGAGGCCGAGTTCGACATCTACGCTCGCTCGGTCATCGTCCTGATGACAGGCGAGTTCGCGCCGATAGGCAGGATATACCACATATCGGGCTACCTTCTGATGGACAACGGGACAGGGCTGGACGACGAGATCAGGGTCAGCGTCGATGACAAGAGCTACCTGCTCAACGCGACGGACGGATGGTTCGACTACCACTGGAAGGTCCCCGTGAACCACACCCTCGGTCCGCTGCCGGCGTTCCGCGTGAGGTACGATGGCCACGGATACATCCTTCCGGTCCAGACGAGCAAGAACGTCATCGTCATGGCGGAGACGTTCCTCAACATCAGCCTCCCCGATGTGGTGATATCCGGAGATCCCATGAGGATCAAGGGCAACCTCTCGGACATCAACGGCCCGCTCTCCGGCACGCTCAACCTCTGGCTGAGCGTCTTCAACAGATACTACATCCTCGAGACCACGGGGATCATCGATGTCTCCATCAACGTGCCGCTCGAGCAGGAACCGAACCACTACGACATCGACGTCGAGTACATCGTCCAGGGGTACCACGGTCCCGCCAACTACTCCGGCCAGCTCACCGTGATGCGCGAGACCATGGTCCATATGGACGTTGATGACGGCATCAGGGGCGAATCGATAGACATCACCGGGACGTTCCACGACATCCTCGACAACGAGATGTCTGGCACCATCGATATACTCTGGAACGACACCGTCGTGGGCCAGACCGAGGCCGACAACGGCACATGGTCGTACACATACCTCATAGACAGCAACGACACGTTCGGACAGCACATGCTGACCGCCAGGTACGCGGGAAGCGAGTTCTTCGTCGGATCGGAGGATTCCTCGGTCGTGACCGTCTACGTCAGGACCGAGACGACCTGCGAGGACTCCCTCGAGTACAGGTCTGGCAATCTGGAGGTCTACGGGCAGCTCGTCAACGACAGGGGCGAGGGCATCGAGGGAATGACCGTCAACTCCTACCTCTTCGACGAGGCGGACCTTGCGACCGGGGAGGACGGTACCTTCGCGCTATCGAGGGTCGTGCCCGTCGTCGACGTGGGAGTGCATGAGTTCACCGCAACGTTCCCCGGCCACAGGTACTTCCTTCCATCCTCGAGCTCGAGCAACGTGACCATCCGCTCGGGTACCGATCTGGACGTCATCCTGCCGGAGTCGGTCTTCGTCGGAGATGTCCTCGAGATCGAGGTCAAACTGCAGGACGACGTAGGCGTCGGGCTGTACGGCGAGGTGGACCTGACCATACTGGCAATGGACTTCACTGTCGAGATCGAGAACGGCACTGGTACACACAGCTTCAAGTGGGCCCCGGACCTCGCGAAGGGGAACCTGAGGGTCACTGCATCCTACGAGGAGACGACGTACCACGACGAGGATTACGAAGAGTTCGACCTGCTCGTGAGGGACAGGCTGACCCTCACGGTCGCGGATATGAACACGTACTGGGACCAGCCGGTCTGGGTACTCATATCGGCACGGGACTCGACGGACACCGTGACGGGCATCGAGATGACCATCTTCTTCGATGATGTCTCGTGGGTCATCACGGAGGACTACACGTACTCGAACAACACCCTCGACTACACGCTCGGACACCACACGATCAAGGTCGTGTCCACGGAGACGACCATTTACCCGTCCGCGGAGGCTACCGCCGACCTGCTGCTCAGGGCCGAGACCGAGATGACCATCTCGGTGCCGGAAAGCGCGAGGGCGGACGATCCGGTGAGGGTGATCCTGACCCTCGAGGACGACCAGGGCGATCCTGTATCGAACGCTCCCGTTCTGCTTAGCATAGGCAACGACTCGGTCATCCAGTTGACCACGAACGGCTCGGGAATGGCCGCGACGACGGTCAACTACGTGGCCGAGGATGGCAACATGAGGGTGACCGCGACCTACGCAGGGACGGACATATACGACGGCTCCAGGATAACGGCGGACGTCGAGGAGATTGCCGTCGACGACGAGGACAAGGGCGATATGCTCTCACTGGCCTCGGTATCCGTATTCGCGATCATCGGTCTGCTGGCGATCGTCCTCGGGGCGATCCTGCTCAAACCCAAGCGCGACCACAGGTCCAAGAGGCGCCTCAGGGACATGAACGACCGCGAGAAGGTCGAGCATTACTACGAGAGGATGGAGAAGATGCTCTCGAAGAAGGTCCCGAGGAGCATAGACAGGACGCCCAGGGAGTATGCCAGGGACGTCGAGGCGCAGCTGCCGATCAATCCCAAGCCCGTGCGCGGCCTGACCGATAAGTTCGAGGTCGCCAAGTACAGCAACTACCATGTCGAGAAGCAGCACGTCGCCGAGGCGACGACCGAGCTCCACGAGGTCGAGAGGGACTTCTATTC
Organism: Thermoplasmatota archaeon; assembly: GCA_028279595.1. Taxonomy (GTDB): domain Archaea; phylum Thermoplasmatota; class JAKEGO01; order JAKEGO01; family JAKEGO01; genus JANQNK01. The sequence continues at coordinate 862 of JANQNK010000020.1, read as the reverse complement.
CCTGGATGGGAAGAAGAAGTAGTCCCGATCACTGTCCGCGGGTGGAACACATTCAAATGGGTCAGCCCGAGCGCTCACTCCCCGTCCTGATCTATGTCGAAGCTTAGTGTTACCTCGTGAACGGGTTCAGCCTTCTTGATCCTCTTGACAGGCCTCCTTCGCCTCAGCTGTCTGAGCCTGATGGTCTCGGGATCGAGGTCCTCCAGCAGCTTCTGGATGCCAGGGACGTGCGCGTCGCCCATCACGGCCATGACCCTTGGATATTTCGTCGTGAGGTGCCGGATGCGCCGGGCCATGAGGTCGTTCCGCTCGTCGACCAGAACCCTCTTCAGTTCGGGATACTCGTCCTCGAGCAGTTCGAAGAACTTCTCCGGGTTCCGGTCGAACTCGTCGAGCTCCTCCTCGACGGATTTCTTCCCGCCTATTCCGATCACTCCGAGCAGTGCTGTGAGCATGAACTTGATCCTGCGCCGAAGGGGCATGGCCTTCTGGAGCCTCTGGAGCATGATGCGGGCATCCATGTCGACCATTGCGACGTCGGCCTTCGCGTTCCTCGCGGCGTCGAAGGCGTCGAGCATCTCCTTTCCAGGGGTGGAATGATAGGATGCAGCGAGCTTCTTCTGCAGATATCTCAGGAGACGGAACGTGATGGGTGCCTTTCCCTGGAGCTCGGGGTGCTTCAAGGCCTCGAAACGGAGTGGGTCGATCTCCAGTGCCACCACTCGGGGCTGGAAACCGTCCACTGTCTCGAATATCCTGGCTCGCAGGTCGAAGACGTGACCTATTCCGAGGAGGAGCAGGGCTACCTTCTCTTCCTGAAGATCAGGACCGCCGCTGCCAGTGCCGTCATGACCGCAGTCGC
>JANQNK010000012.1 GCA_028279595.1 Thermoplasmatota archaeon | reverse complement strand
GTGATCTTCCCATCGATGGAGGTCAATGCAAGGATAGCACCGGGATCTCCGATGATCCTGTATGTCGAATCGGTAGAGGGTGCGGTCCATGTCGCCACTGTCAGGCTGGTAGCATCGTTGTCCGTGATCTGCCGGAGCTGCCCCGCCCCTGTTCCCGAGTCGATGACGACGAATGCTCCAATCAATCCATCAACTGGCCAGGCTTTCCCAGTATCGACGAGTGTGGTCGTTGTACCGCCCGTAGCGGTGCCGCTATCGAAGGACTGCTGCCCTCCAAAAGACGTGATCTGGTTACCGGACCCGTCCAATACCTGAATTGAGAGCGCCCGCTCCGATCCTCGGGTTGTGGAGGTGATCGCGTTCCCGGAACCATCATGAAGGTCTGTATCGATATTCGATTGATCGGATGCGATGACCACAGGTGTTGATGCGGCCATGGCCCCCTGTCCGAGTGCTCCGAACTTCGCGTTGAGGGCAGCGAGAGTGGTCTGTGTCGCAAGTCCGGACGTATCACAGGCGGTTACCTTGCTATCGAGTGACGTGGTATCTCCGGCGATGGTATCGAGAACGCCACCGGACTCCTTTGCAGGTAGAATCTGTGCGCCAGCGGCATCGACGATCTGGATAGAAAGAGCCCGTTCCGATCCCCTTAATACAGACGTCAGTGCATTACCCGAACCATCATGGAGGTCCATATCGAGGTTCGATTGATCGGAAGCGATAGAGACCGGTGTTGAGGCAGACATAGCCTTTTGGCCAAGTGAGCTGAATTTTGCGCTCAGTGCCGCCAATGTAACCTCAGTCGCCAGAGCGGACACCGTTGCCTCAGTTGCTACTGCCCCATCAATGCTCGTCAGAAGTGCATTTGTGGCCTCAAGAAGACGCACCAAGGACGGTGACCCGAAAATCCTATATTTCGAGGTGGAATCGGGGTTGGTTCCCCACGCAGCACCAACCGTGAGAGTGTCGGCAGTATTGCTCGTGATCTCACGTATCTGTCCTGCACCTGTGCCTTCAGTGATTTCTACGTAAGCTCCGTCCCACTGATTGGTTCCCCAGAGCTTGGTAGCATGGGTAAGAGTGGTGCCTGTTGCTGATGAGACAATGCCTGTGTCGAGAGATATCTCTGTGAACTTAGTAAGAGAATCTACGATATCTGACAGGGTCTTGCTATCGTCACCAAGGATTGAACTAAGCAGGTCAGTTAACAGGCTTTGGATGGCGGTGTAGTCAACGCCACCTCGAATCTTCGCCATTAGGATCACTCCCCGAAGAGGTCTCTAACGTGTCTTCGCTTATATCGATGAACACGAACCTTGAATTCAACCGGATTACCGCTGGGAGCCTCTACCGCAAGATAGAATTTCTTTCTATGCCACTTGAGAGGATCGGGGGTAAACTCGATCTGATACCTCGTTACCGTATCTTGAAAATCCGCCATCCATAGTCCACGGGGACTGAACTGAGTGTAGAAGCTGTCCTCCAGTTCATCGGGTGTTACGTGGTACTTCTCATCATCGATGTGAAGAATGATTATCGCATCTGATCGATTCAGAAGTATCGAGATGTAAGAGATCCGTCCAACGGTATGCTTCTCATCTATGATCTTCTTGGTTTCGCCAGCGGGAACTGTTACATTCTCATCTGGATCGAACGCCTTGAAGTCCCACAGAGATGGGTGGAGACTCTGGTCCATCATGACTGTCGCGAGCCGATTCATCGCATCAAGAGTGTTGTCTGGGAGGTCCGTCGTATCAGACCCCCAAATCACTCAAACTCATAGACAGTCGTGATGTGATAGTCGGTATCAGCGACGCTCCCGATGATCTTGAGTGCGCCGATAAACTCGATCCCGTCGAGTCCGATGTCATTCTCATCGATGTCCTCACCGCTGGCGATGTTCCGCTTGAACAGCGTCACCGTCTGTTCGGACGGCGACGCTTCACCGTTGGAAACATCCGGTGTGAAGACGTCTTGAAGTGTGACGAGCCTCGCGTTGGTTCCAGCATTGGATATGTGGATACCGCGCAGCTTTCCGACCTTGTCCGGTGGACAGGTCACGATGGTCTCTGCCGCTGACGGCAAGTCTCTATAATCAGATGGCATCAGCTATCCCTCCAGCGTCGAGTCATGCGACTCTGCATCTTCTGTCTCTGAAGGTTACCCCTTCTCCGGAGAGCCTTCGCGGTCTTGCGCGGCCTGAGCCTCGGGCGGCGGTTGCTTCCGTCACTCGATCTCCTTCTCTTCAGTGCAGGAAACATGATTACCACTTCCACTCGTCGTGGTGGATCAGCTTCTTGACGCCGCGCCTCTCATCCCTCGGTTCGGGCCGTCGTCCCACTGGGCCTTCAGCACCGGCATCGGCAAGAGGAACGATATGACAACGATTGACAAGGAAGTTGAAGATCATCTTCGTGAACTTCCCGCTGTTGTTGTAGGCCCTCAGCGTCATGGCATGAACGTCCTTGACCGTATGGAATTCAACCCGTGGGTCATCGAACGGTGATTGTTCTGACGTGAATCCGCCCAGATGCCTCAAGGTCGCACTGCCTGGTGTCGGCACGAGGGCTGATTCCTCAAGCCGATTCAGGTAGTGTCCGACAGGCAGCATCGGATACACGATCCATCCATTCCCACCCTTTAATCCCAGAAGAATCTGGTAAAGGGTTTTTGCATCATCCGGGATCAGCCCAAAGTTGGACTCATCGGAAAAGTCGAGGTCGTTGTAATCCGCAGTTGGATAGACCCTATCAACGATGTACGGGACCTGTTGAGCTGCGACCACCTCAAAAGATCTATTCTTCTTCGTCTCGGGCCAATCACCTACGAACTCAACCGTATGTCCCGGTCTCAATAGCTCGATTGGTTGATTGCTTATTCTGAACATCTTTGATCACCTATTCTCGGTTCTCGTTCGGTGATAAAATGAAAAGGAGGAGGGGCGATTAAGCCCCGTCCTCGTCTTCCTCCTCGCCCTCCGCCTTGGTCTCATCTCCCTCTTCGTCGTCCGATGGGATGTCGTACTCCATGTACCTGACGTCCTCGTGGGCAATGAGACTCTTCTTCATCTCATTGGTCTCGACGACAAGGTCGTCCCCACAGTTCGTCATGTTGATGATCTGCGACTCCCTCCACTTGACGGTGTACTTCTGTATCCCGCCAGGTGCCGGTACGATGTATCGGTGCGGCAAGTGATCACCTCACTTGCCGATGGCGATCCAACTGATCGTCTGGGACGAGTAGTCGCCGTTCGGCACCTCGACGAGTGCACCGTCCGACGCCTCAGAATAGTCGCCATAGTAGATCGTCACCGTGACCACGTTGCCGGATATCGCACCAGAAGCTACGTATCCGCCATCGATGTTCGCGATGAACGTATCCACCTTGTCCATCCCGTCAACGGTAATGGACTGGCCGGTCCCGTTGACGTATGTGGCCGAACCCGCAGTGCCGCCGGTCACGACACCTGCGCCAGCTCGGGGTCCTCGGTACTGGGGAGCCAGTAGTCTTCCTCTCACAGCCATTTTTGTTCCCTCCTGAGATCAAGCTCAGGCGAAGGTCTGGCTTAGGAGGTTCTTCCCCATGACGATCTTCAGGCCGAGCGGGGTGAGCTGGTCCGTTCCGGCGCTCTTCGGGTACTTCAGCCCGTAGGCCGTTGTATCCGGGAGCAGCAGGATCGGCTCCTTGAAAGCCATGACGTTGCTCTCAAGGATCTCCCAGTTGATCGCCTGCCAGGGAACAGGGTCGCTGTTCTTGACGATCATTACCCTCGTGATGACCGGATCGACGACGGGATCGATGGCCCCGACGATGATGTAGCCCTCTTCCTCGGCGATGCTCAGAGGAGTCGCTGAGGACTTGAACCACGCCTGCGTCGTTGCGGCGACGGTCGTGTCGATCCATGTGGTCTCGCCGAACATGGTCGGGTCGAGGAGCTGAATGTCCAGGGCCTTCCCGCGAGCGTACATTCCCTCGAAGCCCTGACGGGTCTCCTGGTTGACGACGCGGATGAGGTCCACGATCTCCGGACCAGCGGCGTGGAAGATGCGCTTGATGTCCGGGGTGACGTTCAGCATGAGGTTGTCCAGCTCGTCGATGAGGAGCTGGATCTGCTCCTCGTTCATCGCGGACGCCCTCGTCTTGCTTCCGCCGATCTCGATGTCCTCCTCGATGTAGGACTTGACCGTGATGAAATCTCCGAAGGTCTTGTTGTATCCGAGTGCTTCCATGGGATCACCTCAGATGCCCTTCCTTCTGGGCCTTCCGGCCCCTTCCCTGATGTTCAGGATTGGCCCGGAACCCTCGCCCTTGGCGCGGTCCTTCAGGCTGGCGGTCATCTTCTCAGCCTTCTGACGCACACTCGGAATGAGACCTGCGTCCCTGACGCCAGACACGCGCTGCCTGACGCCATCGACGAGTCCATTCTCGCGCTGCGGTAGAATTTTTCGATCTCTTGCCATAAGTGTAGCCTCCTTCAGATGCCTCGACGCCTCAGTCCGGTACCTCTCCGCCTGCGGACCCCGGCATAAGCCGTTGACCAATGACTGCCGGGGACACGATCTCGGATCGCCACACGATGACGAACTCCGATCTGCCTCATGGCGTCAGACGGCATGAAATTGGGGTTCCGAACCATTTCACGGGCATCTCTCAGGTCTGCTCTGAAGTTTTCGACAATGCGAATCATGACGATAACTCCTGAAAAGAGGTATATTCGATTGTGGTATTTAAAAACCCATTGTTAAAACCGTAAAATTACAAAACCTATAAATACCGCAAAAACCATTACGATTTCCGATGGTTAAAGGCACTCAAAACAAAAAGGGCAGGCAGCATCCTATACAAGTATATAACGAAAACTGGAAGTGGCTCCATCATGTTAAAATTGAATTTGGGCTGAGAAGTATTGACGATGCCGTAACCCTTATCCGAGAGTGCGTGACCATCAGCGAGATCAAAGAAAGGAGACGGGGTGTATGACCGACGATAATAAGACTGTATCGAAAGAGGATGTTGTCAAGGCCCTCAATGAGATCTTTATGCTCGATGAAGAGAACGCTCCGGCATGGGATCGATTATCAACCGAGGACCTGCAGAAGATCCAGAACGCGCTCAAGAATCCAGATATGATATCGAAACAGATATTATCCATCGATGATCATGAGGATTTCTTCGTCAAGCTCCTTCGGCTGAAATCTGGAGTACATGACTTCCCGATTCTACGACGGATGATCCGGAGAATGAAAGCAGAAGACGAATGAACATCACGAGTCAAGGGAGATCGCATACCTCGGACTAAGGTTGAGGCAAGAAGACGTGTTGGAGAGTTTTTGTGATCTCCCTTTACTACCCTCGAATGGAAAGGAAGGGGTTCGATGAAGAACGAGAAGGTACTGACAGAATTGAGGAAGGACGTCGAATATTACGAGCAGTACATCATCGATTTTTTTGATGGAAAGATGTTCGGTCATCATAAGAAGGACCTTATCAAAAATGTGGACAAATTGATGATCGCTCGCAATCGTCTTTCCATCGTGGAAGAAGTCCTGAAGGAATGACCATACATGCAGCTCGGGATATGCTCCGGCTGCGGTCGTGAGACGATGGTACATGGCATGAGGCAGGGCCATGGGATTATTGAAGAAATGGAGCTGCTGCTCTGTGATGATTGTTGTCCTTGTTACAAC
>JANQNK010000010.1 GCA_028279595.1 Thermoplasmatota archaeon | reverse complement strand
TGAGCATGGAGGAGATAGTCCACCTGACCAACGCCATGGTCGACACCGGCGACAGGCTCACGTTCAAACGCTCCCCCGTCTTCGACGTCCACAGCATCGGAGGCGTACCAGGGAACAAGTATGCGGCAATAGCCGTCCCGATCGCTGCAGCTGCCGGGCTCCTCGTTCCGAAGACATCTTCGAGGGCGATAAGTTCCGCCTGCGGGACCGCTGACTTCATGGAGGTCGTCACGGACGTCGTTCACTCCGCGGACGAGATCATGGACATCGCCCACAGGACTGGAGCCACCCTGGTATGGGGCGGCGGGGTCAACATAGCGCCCGCCGACGACATCATTATCAAGGCCGAGAGGCCGCTCTCGCTGGACCCTCACTGCCAATTGCTGGCCTCCGTCATGGCGAAGAAGATAGCTGCTGGGGTCGAGAAGCTCCTTATAGATATCCCGATGGGCAGGGGATCGAAGGTCGAGGACGAGGAGGAGGCCAGACGCCTTGCGCGCGACTTCATCGAGCTGGGACGCCGCATCGGGGTCGAGGTCCGGTGCGCCATCACGTACGGCGGACAGCCCATAGGCAGGGCGATCGGTCCCTCGCTCGAGGTCAAGGAGGCGCTGGGCATACTCGATGGTTCGCTCGAGATCGGTTCGATCAGAGAGAAAGCCCTGGAGCTAGCAGGCGTCATGATAGAGATGGGCAAGATCGCCCCGAAGGGAAAGGGCAAGGAGCACGCCGAGGAGATACTCGCCAGCGGCAAGGCTCTGGAGAAGTTCAATGAGATCATAGAGGCGCAAGGCGTGGAGGGCAAGGTCTCGATATCGGACATCGAGCCCGGCGAGTTCACCGAGGTCATCCCGAGCCCCAGGCACGGATACGTCGAACTTGTCAGGAACCGCTGCCTGGTCAGGATAGCGCGCACCGCCGGAGCGCCCAGGAACAAGGGCGCTGGACTCCTGCTCCACAAGAAGGAGGGAGAGGAGATCGGCGAGGGCGAACCTCTGATCACGATCTACGCTGATGCCGAATGGAAGCTGAACGCTGCGGTCAAGCTCGCCTACGCCGACTGGCCAGTCCGTATCGAGGGCATGATCCTCGAGGAGGTCATCGAGTGAAGTGCCAGGTCTGCGACTCCGACTTCGAAGGTGACGAATGCCCCATCTGCCACGCTCCACTGGACCTCGGAGAGGACCCGGAGAGATGGTATGACCACGGAAGGAACCACTGGAAGTCAGGACGTCACGGCTGGGCGTCGAGGAGCCTCGAGAGGACAGTTGAGCTGGATCCGAAGATGGTCAAGGGCTGGATCGCCCTGGGGATCGCGAGACGCGACTCCGGAGAGTTCCTCACGGCCATACAATGCTTCGACAGAGCGATCGATGTCGATCCGGCCGACGACAAGGCGTATTACAACAAGTCGATGACACTCTCCAAGTACGGGATAAACCGCGACGCCCTCCGCGTCCTCGAAAGGGGCATCAAGCAGGGAGGCGGACTGGTCCTACTTCTCGCCAAGGGCGACCTGTTGATGGACCTAGAGCGATACGAGGAAGCCCTCGACGTCTACGACGAGGCCCTGAAGATCAATCCCGATTACAAAGTGACCCTATTCTCCCGCCAGAAGTGCCTGGCCAAGCTCGAGTCGAGCAGGCCGAGGGAGAGGAGGCAGCTGTTCAGGAGGCGCGCCGGAGAGGACGCCGCACCCGCAGAGGAGACCGCTGAGTCCGGTCCCCAGAACGGATCCGATGGCACGGAGAAACCACCCCTGATCAGGACCAGACCTCGTGAGAATGGGGTCGATGAGGATCAGGGACCGGCAGGTCAGGACCCGGCCGAAGGGCCCAAAGAGGCGCCGGTATCCGACAAGAAGCCTGCCTCAAGGGACATGAAGGAAGCTGCCGCGGACGCAACCCGCAGGAGGCTCTTCAGGTTCAGGGGGGCTCCGGAGGAGTCAAAGGCAAGCGCCGCTCCATCGGAGAAAGGAGAACCCGAAAATAGGGAACCCGTTGATGAGCGTACCTCAGGAAAACCCGATCAGAAGGCGGACGACCGATGATGTAACGACCGTCACGATCAGGAATGCCGTCATCGTTCTTGGAACACCCTGTCTCTGGAAATCCGTACCTACCAGCCCGGGGACCAGATAAGCGAGGACACGATACCCCGATCCCACATCGTCCAGGAACCGAAATCCGAGGTCTAGTGCTGCCATTATCGTCATTCCCAGCAGGACGAGGAGGGCATACCGTCTCTTGCCGAAGACGTACAGGTGTTCCGACAGGTAGATCACGCTAGCTCCGGCCAGGAGGGCCGAAGCGATGATCGCCAGGGCGCTGATCGGTTCGATCACGATAATAATGGCAGCGATGCCGGGAGCGAACGTCGTTCCCGCTGAGATGTTGGAGCGCTCGTAGAGCAGCATTGATATCAGGATACCCGTAACGATCCCGACCGTGGCCACGGAAGGGTCGACGGTCATAGCCTCAACTCCTTTAGAACCTCTTCGGCTGTCCGACCGGTCCTGTTGCCGAACGCAAATAAGATCATGTCCTCTCCAACATCGTGCGCTATCCTCTCCACGATGCCTTTGGCTACCCCGATGACCATTACATCACGTGTTCTTGAGGAGAAGAGTTTGGCACCCGGACCGATGGCGTAGCACCCATCGAATCCCGCACTTGGAAGGAAACCCTCTGCCATCTCGACCGCCCTTCCAGGCCTGTCTGAGCGGCCGATGAAAAGACCCACGACTGGTCCGGCGGTATCCACACCCTCCAATGCCATCCGGGTCGATTCGGCATCGTTCGAACCTAGTGCGTCTATGACAGTCATTCGGATCCCACTCACGTTTATCCGGTGGGCCTTCCTATCCCTCTTGATATTCGTCCCTATCAGGGCGCTGCTTTCAATCCCCATTGCCTCGCAAACGGCCCAAGCTACTGCCACATTCTCGATGTTCTGATGGTTCCTGAAAGCCGCAATGATATCCTCGGGCAATTTCCTCGAATCGGCAAGGACGATCCTGGTCCTCCTTGTCTTCGAGATATCCCTGAAATACGGGTAGAACCTCCGGTCCCCGGTGACGAGGACACCGTTCTCCGGTATCGTTCCGGCCAGAGCTTCGGCTATATCGTCGATCCCTGGACCCATGACGTCGGTATGCTCGAGCCTGACGTTCGTTATCACACCTATCGACGGGCCTACCATCCTGGTCGATGTCACCTGGAGCTCTGGTGTTATAGCCATACATTCGACGACAGCGCCTCTTGCACCTGCCCCAGACGTCATCTCCATGAACTCCATCTGCTCCCTGATGTTTGGAGGGCCGGACCTCTTGAACGGGATCTCAACGCCATCGTGGTCAATGATACGGGTAGCCTTGCCGGTGGATTTCGACCAGGTCCTCACGCCGGCGTTCCTCATAGCATCTCCGATGAGCTCTGTGACCTCCGTTTTTCCCCGGGTCCCGTTGACGTGTATCCTGTGTTGGAGCGTCGATAAGCGTGATCTGTGCCTTCTCGCCTCGAGGGCCAGGACTGATACCGCTGTTATCGTGACGGCTCCCAGGAACAGCGGGAGCAGTATCGGGGCCATGACCCTCGAATCGGCGCTCGCAGTATAATCCTATCGCGCTCAGTGGTGCCCACCGTGCATATGGTACAGTCTATGTCTGTACTGGGCTGGCGTGTAGACGCTCCCGAAGGCCCTCTGGACCACTTCCGGAAGCGCGGGGTGGATGTACATGGAAAGGTACACTGGCTCCGAGCTCATGTCGTGTGTGTACATCAGGTCGATGATCCCCTGGATCAACACCGACGCATCAGGCCCAATTATGTGAGCACCCAATATCCTCCTCGATTCCTCCTCCAGGATGACCTTGACGAAGTAATCCTTCAGCGCCATCGCGTTGCCCTTCGCCGTGTTCTCGTACCTGTGGAATCCGATCAGGATTCCCTCCTCGCCGAACCAGGCGATGGCCTCGGCCTCCCTCATCCCCACGCTGGCGATCTCCGGATGCGTGAAGACCGCGTGGGGGACCGCGTGATATGGGACAGTCTCCCCTTCGCCATGGAACGCGTTGAGGTAAGCCGCTATCGCCTCCCTGTTTGCAACGTGCTTGAACAGGTGCTTTCCTGTCGCGTCCCCGAAGGCCCAGACCCCCTCCTGCGACGTCCTGAACTGGTCGTCCACGATGATCCATCCGTTCTCATCCACATCCACTCCGCCCGCTGCGGGGTCGAGGATGTCGGAGTTCGAGGTCCTACCTGCTGCCACGAGTATGTCCGTTCCGGTGAACGCGACGGTCTTTCCGGAAGCCCTGTCCCTCGCCACCAGTCGCTTCTTTCCGGTCAATGTCCTGTCGGCCTTGACGACCTCGAGATTGACGTGTACCTCCATGTGCTCCCTCATCTTCAGGAGCGCCAATTCCGAGACCTCGGGCTCCTCCATCTTGAGGAACTGGGGATTCCTCCCGTTGATCGTCACCTTCGATCCCATGGCCGAGAAGAAGTGTCCGAACTCGGCAGCGATGTACCCTCCGCCGACTATGAGCAGCTGCTCCGGGAGCTTGTCGATGTCCAGTATAGTGTCGCTTGTGTGGTAGCCGACCTTATCCAATCCTTCTATCGGCGGTATGAACGGTTTCGAGCCAGTGCAGAGGAAAATCCTCTCGGAATGGATCGTCTCACCGCCGACCTCGAGGGTGCGCGGCGCGGTGAACCTCGCGGTCTCCGGATAATAATCGATGTTCGGCGTCTCCGTCAATCCTGCACGGATGGCCTCGATGTCCTCGCTGATGGAGTCCTTCATCCTTTTCATGACCTTCTGGAAATCGATGTTGTTCACTGTGACATCGATGCCGAACTCGTCCATTCGATCCACCATCCGGACGAGGTCGGCCGGATAGACCAGTATCTTGGTGGGGATGCATCCGACGGTAAGGCAGATGCCTCCAGGATCGCTCCGGTCGATGACCGCGATCTTCGCGTTGGGGATATCCTCCATTGCAGCCCCGACGAAGTTCATGGCCGAGCCTGTGCCTATCACTATGAAATCGTACTCCTTCACTGCGGCCACCTGTTGTTAACAATAGCACATCGTGTAAATAGTGATTCCCTACGCCCAGGTTTGGAGATACACTTATCTGGCGGTCATGAGTTCCCTGGACGTGGACATCCCCGAGGCTTTGGAGACGGTCCTCCTGGACCATGCAAAGCTTGTCATCTCCTACTCCGGAGGCGTTGACAGCGCCTTTCTCCTTCATTCTGCCACGGACGTCCTTGGGAAGGGTTCGGTCCGTCCAGTCATGATAGTCAACGATGCGGTACCAGAGGTCCAGAGGCGGGCCGCGATCGAGAACGCCGGACAGGTGGATATCGAGCTGATCGAGGTCCCCATCGACGACATCGACGGATTCCGCGGGAACCCTCACGACAGGTGCGGCCGCTGCAAGAGGGCCATGTACGAGGAATTGCTGTCCATATCCGATGGATGGCCAGTTGCGGACGGGGCCACCACATCCGACGTCGAGAAGGGTCGGGTAGGCCTCACCGTCGCCGATGAGCTCGGTATAGTCCATCCATTGGCCGATGCGGACCTCTCGGACCTGGCCGTTCGCCTGCTCTCACGGGAGATGGAACTCCCCTTCGCTGGGATGCCTAGCACGACTTGCCTCGCCACACGCTTTCTGGAGGGCGAGGACCTCGATCCAGAAGTTCTGAAGATGCTCGAGCGCACGGAGGAGTTCATCATGGACCTCGGTTTCCCAGTGGTCCGCGTACGCCTTTGGGGCGGCCCTCCGATGGTCCAGGTAGCTCCTGAAGACGTTGAGAAGCTGATGCAGCCTGACGTTCTAGATGCTGTAAAGGATAAGCTGGCATCCGAAGGGTTCGTTGGAATGGAGATAGATCCCGCGGGTTACAGCGAGAGCCCGGACTGACCCACATCGAATTGTTGGCAAGAATGGTTACGCTTCAGAGCAGGTCCATGCCGAGAGGATTGACGGAGGCGACGCCGTCGAGGCCCTCGAGCTTTGCCTCGATCTCCTCGGTCCCGCCGCCCGAGTCCGGGATCACCAGGACGATCTCGACGGACTTGAGGCCGAACGCGATGGGCTTGAGGCCCATGTCCCTGATGTCGACTCCCGCGATGGCCTGCCGTATCGAGGTCTGAAGCGCTTCCATGTCCTGTTCCGCCGACTCCGGCATGATCTGGTATTTCAACATCACATCGCCCATGTTCCTCACCTCAGGGTCCGATGCGTCCGCATTCCGGACACGTGTAGTTCACTGACTGGTCGCGGCACTGCTGGCAGCGGCCGATGATACCCTCCTTGCAAGCGGGGCACTTGAACGTCGTGAAGCCAGTGTCGACCAGGCGGACACCGCACGACGAGCATCTATCCGTGAGCATGGGGCCAAGTAAGGAGGTGTCCGTTATATGGTTTGCGGTCTCGATCCACGGTCCTGGTGCCGATTTCCAGGCCCATCATGTACCATGGCCAGGCTGTCCGACCTCGCGTCGAGTGTCCTCATATATAGGATTAACGGACGTTGGAAAAGGATTAAATCCCAGCCCGCTCATACGCCCACGGATGAGCGACGTTACTGTGGACCTTCTCGGCATGAAGCTGCAGAACCCGACGGTCCTGCCTTCAGGCATCCTCGGCGAGTCACTGGGGATGCTCGAGGAGGCCGCCGTCAAGGGTGTCGGCATGCTCATCACCAAGTCCATCACCATGAGGCCCAGGGAGGGCTATCAGGGTCCAACGGTAATCGAGGCCGTTCCAGGAGGTCTCATCAACGCGATGGGACTCCCGAACCCGGGTGTCGAGGAGTTCGCGAAGACCTACAAGCCGAAGATGAGCGGCGTCCCCGTCGTGCCAAGCCTCTACGGCAACTCGGTCAGCGAGCTACGCGTGCTGTCCCTCGCGATCGACAGGCTGGATCCGCCTGCGGTCGAGGTCAATCTCTCATGTCCCCATGCTGGAGGCAGTTCACGACGGAAACTGGTCGCCCAGGACCCCGCACTCACCGCGCAGCACATCGGCGCCGTCGCCTCGACGACGGACGTTCCGATAATCGCGAAGCTCTCACCCAACGTCACGGACATCTACGAGATCGCCGCCGCCGCTCTCTTCGCCGGAGCGTCGGCGATCTCCGCGGTGAACACGTTCTCGGCGATCGAGATCGACGGTCATTTCGAACGTCCCGTTCTCGGGAACTTCATCGGAGGGATGTCGGGACCAGCGATCAAACCGCTCGCACTGGCCAAGGTCACCGAGATATCCCTTGCCATGAGGGACGGCCGCCTCGAGGAGGCCCCGATCATCGCCTACGGCGGCGCCTCCAACGGTGAGGACATAGCCAAGTTCCTTCTTATCGGTGCAACGGCCGTCGGCCTCGGCTCCGCCGTGTACAAGCGCGACGTGGACATCTTCTCGGAGTCAACCGACGAGCTGAAGGTGTGGATGAAGGAGAAGGGATACGACGACATCCCGGCCTTCAGGGGCAAGGCGCTGGAATGGCTGGAGTCCGAGGAGACCCCCGAGTACGGCGACGAGGCACCTGAGGACAGCGCATTCGTCAATATGCAAAGTCCCTTACCAAAGCCGAGCGAAGACGAATCCGAGGAAGGGGAAGAAGAGGACGAGGAAGACCTCGACGAGGACGTCGAAGAGGATGACCTCGATGAGGAAGACCTTGAGGAATAGGTCCAGATCCATCTGTTCTGTTCCTTGCATGAAGGATAGCGCGCTCGCTGACGTCACGGTCCGTCAGCAACGCGTGTCAGAATTTACTCGTAGAGCGGTCCTGGGGAATTATGCGTGGACCGGCGAGGTCGCTCTCCATCTTCCGTCATGGTCGAACAGTTCTAGCTGGTCGACGGAGGCTATCTCGTCCCTGATGATCGCGAGGTTGATCCCTCCGGCCCCAGCGTCGGCGAAGACCTTCGTCGTCTGGAGCGTGAGGACGTTGTCGTAGACGACGATCCTGTTCAATGGGGCGGTATGGCCCCTGATGAAGACCTTCCTGTCCGTATCGGACATGAACTTGGCGATATCTGCCTGGCTGAAGGTGTACCACTTGTGATGGGGATGGGACTCAGGGTCCGCCCATGTGAATGGTATCGCCATTTCCGGGTCCTTCGGATCGATGTCCTTGAAAGGTAATGGCGGAATTCCGGCGTGGCTCATCAGTATGCTGTCCGTTAGGGCCATCAGCGGCAGCTCAAGGAACGTTTCCCCGAAGTGTTTCAGGAGATCGGTATCGTCCTCGTACTTCACGAGAAGGTCTGGAGCGAGCTCAAGATACGGTCCGAGGTTGAAATGGAGGAAGTTCTCGTGGTTCCCCCTGAGGACGACCGCACGGTTTGACGCTGCCAGTTCCATCACGGATATCGCGGTCTCGACGTTCTGGTTGTCGGGCGCCCTGTCGATGAAGTCGCCGAGGATCACCGGTGTCGTCCCCTCGTCCTCGGCCAGCCTGATGGCGGCTCCCAGCGTTCCCAGGTCCCCGTGCAGGTCGCCGATAACGGTGATCGGAGGCTTCAGCCTGACAATCGTCGGTTTGACCTCCAGGACCTTCCGTGTCCTGGCCAGCAGGTCCCGAACATCGTCGGGTGTGTATTCAGACAACATCGAGCAGGAACCTCCCCTCAAGGTCCTTGACCTTCAACGCCCTCGGAACGTCGTCAAGGTAGATAAGGAACCGCCCCTTCGCGCCGATGTAATCGCCGGTGTGCCTGCCCGGTGTGGGGACGATCACGGGCTGTTCGTCCAGCGGTTCGAAGTCGTACTCGAGGGTCTGCAGCGGCGATGGGTCCAGGTCGAGTATGTCAGCGAGCCGGGAGGACAGGACCTCGTGTTCCGCCGCCATTTCGGCATGGTCCACACCCTGCGTGAGCAGCGGGAGGATCGCCTCCGACCTGAAGCCCTGCCTGACGTGCATCGTCGAGAAGATGGTCTTCTCCAATCGCCTGGCCCGGTACCTGTTCGGAACCCGCGCGACTATCGAGTAGCCGTCTGCGCCCTGCTCGCGGACCCTCGTCAGCACCCGGCCGCCTGTGCTCATCCCGACCTTCGGGGTCGATCCGAAGTAGGCTAGGTACACGGCGTGCTCGGCCGTGCAGATGCCCTCCCCGCAGACCTCACCCTCGCACTTGGGCTCGAATATGCACTCGAGGTGCCTTATCATCGGGGCCCCGCAGTCGGAACACACGCTGTACGTCCCAACACGCTGGGAGTGCGGACATGCAGTGTATCCTCCTCGATCGAACCGTCCGACGCACATCGAGCCGTGCGAGACATCGATGTCGATGGGATCGATGTCGAGCCTCCCCATCTCGCCGGTCGTATGGTCGAATACAGATATCTCCGGCTCTGGATACGGGTCCACACGGACGATGTGGCGTGCCGGATGGCCCTTCGAGTGGGACCGCAGGTTGAATATATCGGAGGCCGAGCTGAACACACAGTCTGACCGGGCTCAACCGTATTAAAACAAACAAGGGGTGGATGAAAGTGAGGTCAGCGGAGGACCCTTCTCTTCCCCCGCTCCTTCCGCTTCCTCCGGGCCTTGAAGGCGATGCCCTTCTCGGAAGCCCGCTTCTCTGCACCGCTGATCGTCCCGCTCGTCACGACGGTCTCGAGCCCCTCTCCGTTGAGGGCTTCCCGCACGTCGGTGACGACGAGATGCTTGCATCTCACCAGGACGAAACCGTCCCTGCGATCGATGATCCAGAACGTAAGCCCGTCCCTGTCCCACCTCTTCGCCATGGAGATCAGGTCCTCGGTCGACGTGCCCTCTGGCACCCTTGCGAGGACGTAGCGACGTCTTCCGACCCTGTCCTTTACGACCACGCCGTAAAATTCCGTGTTTGGTATATTACCCTTTCCGAAATAAACCATTTTCTCATTTTCCATACTCCTCTATCATGGAATGCGAAAACCCGGCATCCAGACACGTATTTTTCTCGACTGTTACTGGTAATCTTTAAATAAAAGGTTTCGATGTAAGCGTGAAGGTGATTCAACCATGTCGGAAAAGGTGAGTGTGGAACACATCTACAGACCCCCGGCCGAGTTCTCAAGCAGAGCCCATATCGGGAGTTACGATGAGTACAAGAGGATGTACGAGCGCTCCATACGGGACCCGGACGCGTTCTGGGCCGAGATAGCCGAGGGATTCACATGGTTCAAGAAGTGGGACACCGTGAGGAAGTTCGATTTCGTCAAGGGCGAGATCAGTTTCTACGACGGCGCCACCACGAACATGTCGTACAACTGCCTCGACAGGCACCTCGAGACGAGGGGCGACCAGGTCGCCATCATCTGGGAGGGCAACGACCCCGAGGAGGATGCCACCTTCACCTACCGTCAGCTGCACACCGAGGTCAACAAGTTCGCCAACGTGCTGAAGAAGCACGGGGTCGAGAAGGGCGACCGCGTCTGCATCTACCTTCAGATGGTACCGCAGCTGCCTATCGCGATGCTCGCCTGCGCGCGCATCGGGGCCATACATTCCATAGTCTTCGGCGCCTTCTCGCCGGACTCGCTCCGCGACAGGATCAATGACTCGACCTGCAAGGTGCTCATCACCCAGGACACCGCGCTCAGGGGCAACAAGAAGAACATCCCCATGAAGACCAATGCCGACAAGGCGCTCAGCGAGACGCCGAGCATCGAGACCGTCTTCGTCGTCCAGCGCACCGGACTCGAGGTCCCCATGGAGACCGGCCGGGACATCTGGTGGCACGAGGAGATGGAGGCGGACGACGTCCAGGGCGAGTGTCCGCACGAGGAGATGGAGGCCGAGGACCCGCTCTTCATCCTCTACACATCCGGTTCAACCGGCAAGCCGAAGGGCGTTCTCCATACCACCGGCGGCTACATGGTCTACGCCGCGACGACCCACAAGTATGTTTTCGATTATCACGATGGAGACGTGTACTGGTGTACGGCCGACATAGGCTGGGTCACCGGTCACTCCTACATAGTCTACGGCCCTCTGCTGAACGGTGCGATATCCGTCATGTTCGAGGGCGTCCCGAACTATCCCGACCCCAGCAGGTTCTGGGAGGTCGTCGACAAGCACGGCATCAACCAGTTCTACACCGCACCCACTGCCATCAGGGCCCTGATGAAGGAGGGTGACAGCTGGGTCACGCAGACCTCGAGGGAGACCTTGAAGGTCCTCGGGACGGTCGGCGAACCCATCAATCCCGAGGCATGGAAGTGGTACAACGAGGTCGTCGGGGAAGAGCGCTGCCCGATCGTCGATACATGGTGGCAGACGGAGACCGGCGGGATCCTCATAACACCGCTTCCGGGAGCCATCCCGACGAAGCCCGGGTCCGCGACAATGCCGTTCTTCGGCGTCGAGCCGGCGATATTCGACGACAAGGGCAACGAGCTCGAGGGGACGGTGAGCGGCCCCCTCGTCATCAAGGGCGCATGGCCCGGAATGATGAGGACCCTCTACGGCGACCACAAGCGCTTCGTCGACACCTACTTCTCGATGTTCCCGGGATACTACTTCACCGGTGACGGTTCAAGGAGGGACGAGAACGGCTACTACTGGATCACCGGCAGGATCGACGACGTCATCAACGTGTCCGGACACAGGATGGGCACGGCGGAGGTCGAGAGCGCCCTCGTCAGCCATCCAGCGGTCGCCGAGTCCGCTGTGGTCGGATTCCCCCACGACATCAAGGGCCAGGGCATCTACGCCTACGTGACCCTCAAGACCGGGATCGAGTACACCGAGGAACTCAGGAAGGAGCTCCGCGGACATGTCCGCAAGGAGATCGGACCCATCGCGACGCCGGACGAGATCCATTGGGCTCCGGGACTACCGAAGACCCGGTCCGGCAAGATCATGAGGCGTATCCTCAGGAAGATCGCCGCCAAGGAGCTCGATCAGCTCGGCGACACTTCGACCCTCGCGGACCCGTCCGTCGTGGACGACCTCATCAACAAGAAGTGATCGGCCACCGAATCGAATATTTCATAATGGTCCACCGGAGGTCATGTCCGGACGATGGGATCATCATTGGTCCGATTCCCTTTCGTGGTCGATCGTGATGACCACATTCCCCCTCTTTCGTCCAGTGTCCACATATCTGTAAGCCTCAACGGCCTCCTCGAGGGGATAGGTCCTGTCGATAACTGGCTTCAATTCCCCTTTTTCGACGAGGTCCCTCAGGAATTCCATATCCTCGGTGGTGTCCGGTGCCATTCCGAAGATGATCCTTCTCTTGCTCGAAATGGAAGCAATGAGTTTCTGAAGGAACGGCCATTCAACGGTAAGGTATGCACCCTCCCTTTTCAGGGAATCCTTACAGCGGGAGTAGGTGGTCTTTCCGACACAATCGAAGATGATATCGTATGTACGGCCGTTCACCGTGAAGTCCTCAGCAGTATAATCGATCACCCTCTCGGCTCCGAGGGACCGGACCAGTTCAGAGTTCCTGCCGCTGCACAAGCCAGTGACCGTAGCCCTGTAGTATTTGGCCAGTTGAACCGCATAGGTGCCGACACTTCCAGATGCTCCGTAGATGAGGACTTCCTGTCCTTCCTTCACCTTTGCCTCTCTCAGGAGAAAAAGGGCCGTCAGGCCACCGACCGGCAGGACCGCTGCCTCTGCATGACCTATCTTGGAAGGATCCATCCCCACCAGCCTTTGCGCAGGCAGGCATTTGTACTCGGCATTCGTGCCGCCGAAACTTACACCTTTTGTGTATCCGAAGACATTGTCGCCCCTCTTGAGGTGTTTGACATCCTTCCCTACTGATTCGATCTCACCAGCCAACTCCCAGCCTGGTATCTGTTTCCTTGGACGGGTGATGCCGAACATGATCCTTCCAGGCAGCCAGAACCAGCGCGCGAACGTGAAACTACGGATCCTGCAGTCTCCTGTCGTCACCGTTGATGTATGGACCTTTATCAGAGCCTCGTCCGCCTTCGGGATCGGTTTCTCCACCTCTTTCAGCTGAAGGACCTCCGGTGGCCCGTATCTTTCACATACGATCGCCTTCACGTAACCACTTTCATCTTGATAGAGTGGTCATGACAAAAAGCCTTCCATATCCTTCTCACCGGTCACCACCATCCTCACCGGACGAAGCTCATGCTGAACAGGTAAGTTTATCGTTCTCCATCTCACGCACCGATGTCGGCGAGGGCCTCGCGGAACCCACCGAACTTCTCGCCAGCGATCTTCATGGCCTGGAGGAGCGCCTCCCTGGCCGTGAGCGCGCCGTCGGTCTCGAACTGGAAGATGAAGGTGGAATCGTCGGCTCGGACCTTGATCGCCTCGGGGTCGCAGACCTCCTCGCAGGAGTTGCAGAGGTTGCACCTGGTGTGATAGCCGTCGACGGTCTCGACCTTCTTCTTGTCGACCACGAGCAGCGCCCTGGGGCATGCCTCGACACACTCGCCGCAGAGGTCGCACTTCTTCTGATCTATCTCTATGGTCGGATAGTTGCGGTAGCCGACTGCGTGTGCAGCCTGCCATTTCGCGTGTTCCGTGCCCTTGCCAAGGATCGCCGTAGCGTACAGCACAAGACCCTGCTTCTCGTTGAGGTTGACGATCGGGATGAGCTTCTCCCGGATAGCGAACTTCTCGTCCGCCTCGGTGAGCTCCAGGTCCCCTGAATAGACGGTGCATGGACCGACCTTCCAGAGGGAGTACATCAACTCGCAGTTCGGACAGCCGACGCCCTCGCAGGTGCAGCCGTCCCTGTAGCCGAAGAGCTCCAGGTCGGTGGGTATCGGGACCATCCCCAGCCTGTGGGCGATGATCTCGTCGAAGAGAGGGGTCTTGGACTCGTACTCCTTGTCCTCCCCTCCGGGGTTCCTGATGGAACCCATCGTGAACTCGACACGGTCTATGGCCATCTTGGGTATCTCCGCCAGAAGTATCCTCCTGAGTGCATTGACAAACGCAGGATTGGTACCCTTGATGAGCAGTTTCATTGACATCTCGTCTTGCGAGAGGACCTCGATCTCCATATGGAATCCCTCAGACCCTTCTGCCACGCTTTCCGCCGGGTTTCTTGGTGCCGTCGTGGGGGATCGGGGTAACGTCCTCGATACGTCCGATCTTCATGCCGGCACGCGCCAGGGCCCTGATGGCGGCCTGTGCGCCGGGGCCTGGTGTGGCCGACCTGTTCCCGCCGGGCGCCCGGACGAGAACGTGCACGCTGGTGATCCCCTTCTCCATGGCGATCTCGCCCGCCTTCTCGGCAGCCTTCATGGCAGCGTACGGCGAGGACTCCTCCCTCGCCGCCTTGACGACCATCCCGCCGGAGCACTTGGCTATCGTCTCCGCGCCGGTGACGTCGGTGATCGTGATTATGATGTTGTTGAAGGACGCGTAGATGTGAGCCACTCCCCACTTCATGCCGCCACCTCCTCTTCCTCGGCCGGTCTGTGCGCCTGGGGTCTGACCGGATGGAGCTCGTCAGCGAGCGGGCTGTAGGGATAGTACGTGATGTGGTGCTCTTCCTCGACGGAGACCATGTATCCAGGCACCGTGACCCTCTGCCCCTTGATCGCAACATGTCCGTGTGTGATGATCTGGCGCGCCTGCTTCGGCGACGACGCGAGCCCCTTGAGGTAAACGACGGTCTGAAGTCGCCTGTTGAGGACGTGCTCCACGTTTAGCGTGAGTATATCCGTGAGTTCAGCGGTC
Source organism: Thermoplasmatota archaeon (assembly GCA_028279595.1). Classification (GTDB taxonomy): domain Archaea; phylum Thermoplasmatota; class JAKEGO01; order JAKEGO01; family JAKEGO01; genus JANQNK01. The sequence continues at coordinate 31,617 of JANQNK010000010.1, read as the reverse complement.
TCCTCGAGGAAGCCGAGCCGCTGCATCTTGGTGAGGAGCCACTGCCTCTCCTTCAGGGCCTGAGGATTGTTGCTCCTGATCTCGGCGTTCAGGTTCATTGACTGACGCCTGAATCCTTCCAGGAACGCCTGGGCCTTCCAGATCTCCCGCTTGTTCCTCAGTCCGTACTTCTTGGTGAGCTCCTTCTCCGCCTCGATCCGCTCACCCTCCCACGGATGCGAGGGGGTCTTGTAGCTCTTCTTAGGGGAACGCGGGTCGCCCATGACGTCACTTCCTTCTCCTCGAGACGCCGAGGGTGGCGCCGGTCCTTCCGTTCGACCGCGTCCGCTGTCCGCGGACCTTCTTTCCCCGCTCGTGGCGGACTCCCTTGTAGCTGCGGGAGCGCTTCATCCTGTCGATGTCCTCCTTGCCGATCATCTCGAGGTCAGTGCCGATGATGTGGGTGTCCTCTCCGAGATCGTAGTCCTTCTGCCTGTTGAACATCCAGGTCGGAGCTATCTCCAGAACGCTGTCGACCGCCTCGGCGATCTGCTCGATCTCCTCGTCCTCGAGGTCGCCGATGCGCCTCTCCTTCGGGATCTCGATGTTGCGGGCGATGACGCCGGCCATCCGCCAGCCTATGCCCTTGATCTGGGATATACCCTTGACTATCTTGTAATGGCCATCGATGTCCGTGTTGGCCAGCCTGACGATGTACTTGAAATCCTCCGATTCCTCAGCCAAGGTATCACTCCGAGTGGAATCACCTTAAGCCCAAGGGGTTTATATCGCTTTTGGTTGAATGGACGCCCCCTGAACGGGTACTGGCCCCCCCTTTCGCCACATTTCACCCATCTCGATACATTATTATAAGGACCAGGCCGTTTGGACCGCATGGTCGATCTTAACGAGATGGTACCATCGATGCTGCAGGGCTCGTTGACCGATTTCATCAAGGGCGAGGAGCTTCTCACGAACGCCGCCCAGTCCCTCCTTGAGGACGAGATGAAGAAGCACATCCGCCGGGTGCTCGACGAGAACCCCGAGATCAAGCGCGAGCTCAAGAAGGCCATGGAGGACTACCTCGAGGCCAGGATGAAGCAGCTCGCCGCCCAGGTGAAGATAATGGGGCTGACAGCGAAGCTGGGCGTGTTGATGATACCCGATCACGTAAGGAAGGAGTTCTCCGAGGAGATGCTCTCCCTGTTCGAGAAGGACCTGGCGACCATCCTCGAGAAGGCCCTCTGATCAGAAGACCGTGACCTTGTCCGCGAGGATGTCGTTCTTCAACCTCGCAATGTTGTCGAGATGGTCCTCGAATATCGCAGTAACGTCCGAGTTGTACTTGTTGACATCCACACCTGGTGCGGGTATGAGCTGGGCGTCCGCAACGAACGGATGGCTCACCGGGCTGCCGATCTGCGAGAGGAGCCTTACGTAGGCCTCCTTGATGTCCCCTCCCGTCCCCTCGATGATGTCGTTGGCTATCCTCGTCGAGAGGAGGTTGTAGAGCTTTCCTACATGGGTGACCGGGTTCTTCCCTGCGGATGCCTCCATCGACATCGGCCTTCCGGGGGTTATTAGCCCGTTCGACCTGTTGCCGCGGCCGACCGAGCCATCGTCTCCGTTCTCCATGCTAAGTCCGGTGACGGTCAGGTAGTAGAGGTCCTTCGATGGATCGTCGGCGGTGTTCACGTATACATTGATGTTCCTATCTGTATATTTGGTCGCGAAGTCGTGCGCCTTCTCCTTCATCGTGGATACCAGGTTCTGGTACTCGTCGGCGTCCGCGACGTGCCTGTCCACCATGGCCACTGCGATCGTGAGGTTGATGTCGTCAGTGTCCCTGGCACCCATGACCTTCACGTCCTCGCCGAAGGCGGGGAACTCGGCCTTGAGCTGTCCGTTGATGTAATTGGCCGTGTCCAGGACGATCCTCTCGGTCTCCGAGTAGGGCGCGTATCCAACTCCGAACGACGTGTCGTTGGAGAGGTCCTCGCTCGTCTCGTACAGTCCCCTTAGGTCCTCCGATCCCTGCGAGATCCTGCAGTCCAGGGAGACGTCCACTTCGACGTCGAGGGAAGCGAAGTTCTTCTGAAGATATTTCCTCGCTGCGCCGAGGGCCACCGTCCTGTACGGAAGCCGGTCGTTGCCGACACGGGTGACGGCCCTGCCCACCAGAAGGATGTAGATCGGCTCGAGGACGAGACCGCCGCCGAACTCGGCATGGGCCTGGCCCCCCACGATCTGCGTCTCGTCCGTGTTGTGGTGAAGGATCTTTCCATACTTCTCCATGTACATTCGCGAGAGTGATCTGCTTACGGTCTCGGAGAGTCCGTCAGCGATAGAATCCGGATGACCGATGGCCTTCCGCTCGACAAGCTCGATCTGCTGGTCCTCCTTGGGCGTCTGCTCAAGTTTCTCAACCACTATGCGTCTTTCCATCGGGTCCACCTTCTTCCCGCATGGCAATGTGGTGTTTTAAACATTTTGTAGGCATCCGCGCTACATTGTCACACCATCTCGCATGAATGGCCATCACGATGGGCTGTCGAACGGGACCGGTTGGCTTGTAGCATCGGACATCCAATTTGGTTCACAGATATGGCAGGACAAACACCCTTTTCTATCAATACCGACATTCCGGGGCATGACCCTGAACGGCCTGGCTTTCATATTCATCTGGATAGCCATCCTCATCTTCATGAGCCGGGCGGTGGACCACATGCTGAGAAGGAGCCTCGGCTCCGGGCTCTACATGTTCATAGTGTCCCCCGGGGTCGCGATACACGAGCTCAGCCACGCCCTCGGCTGCCTGCTCACCGGCGCCAGGGTGGTGGAGGTCAAGCTCATCTCGAAGCACGGCGGTTACGTGAAGCACACCCAGCCCAAGGTCCCCGTGATAGGTCCGGTCATCATCTCGCTGTTCCCGCTCTTCGGAGGTGTGCTCTTCATCTGGGTGATCGCTCTCGCCATGAACTACTCCGGGATCTCCCTCCTGGACCTGAGGGACCCGTTGTCATCGGCCCACCGGTTGGTCGGCTTCTTCGCCTCGAACTACATGCTCTGGCACTTCTGGATATTCCTCTATCTCCTGGTGTCGGTGAGCGCCTCGCTGGGTCCCAGCAACCGTGACATCAAGAACTGCCTTCTGGGTCTGATCATCCTCGCACTCATTGCTGCAGCGATGATAGAGACGTCGGAATACCTTGCGGACGGGCTCGACCACATCGGCCGACCGCTGATGGCCGGAATGAACCTGACGCTGTTCCTGCTGGTGTTCTCGATGCTGATCGTCCTGCCGATCTACCTTATCAGGACCCAACTGACCTAGCGTTCAATGTTGGCCGCCGCAGCCGCACGAATGGCCTGGCTCGTCCATCCACGAATCGTCGGTCTGCAGTGTGCCTGTCAGATATGCGTTGACAACATCCTCCAGCCTTCCGCCAGCGCCGGTTATTACCTTGATCCCCATCGAACCGAAGACGTCTACAGCCCTGCTGCCTATCCCCCGGGCGATGACGACATCAGTGCCGAGGCTCTGGATGAATTTCGGTACCTGTCCATGTGTGTGTTCGGTCCAGGGGGCTTTAACGACCTGATGGGCCTGTATCTCTCCGTCCATCACCTCGACGAATACGTAATGTGAAGCACCGCCGAAGTGTGCGAAGACCTGTCCGTCCATCCCCTGGCCGTCTGTCGTGGGTAGTGCGATCCGCATGTTATCAAAGGGGTGAAAACAGGCACGGGTTGATATCATTTTCCCCCATCTGGGGGCGTTATCATCCGTGTGAGCACGACCGCATTTACTATGAGGATGGTCAATGCGAGGACAGGCGTGTCCCATACCAGTACGAGTAGCGTGACCATCGGGAACAGGATGAGCCCCAGGATCCAGAGGAAATAGACGCCCCTCCAGTGGGCCGAATCGATGACGTCTACCACCATACCCCCTCCATCGAATGGATGATGTCGCCCGGGAGCTCCGTGAAGCGGGACATGGTCATGAGGACCAACGCCGTGCCGAGGGACATGGTATAGTCGTCGTCGAGCGGGTGGTGCGAGACCGATTCCAATACGACGGCTGTCAGGGCGCCGGCGATGATGTAAGGCCAATGCTCCGGACCGAACCCTGCTGCGTACATGAGGAACGCCCCGAAGGCGACCGCTGCAGGCAAGGACCAGACCTTGCCACGGGTCTCCCCCATGAATGGATCGACGAACGCCATCAGAAGGATGCAGGCGATCGCGACCACCTGGGGCGCCAGGAGCAGGAGCAGGACGATCGACAGACCGTAGTAGTAGAACGAGGCGATCCGGTGTCTCTCGAAATCCCTCAGGCCGGGGATCAGCGCACCCTTCCTTCTCCTGGCGAACTCGCCCGCGGTCGTCAGGATGACGGCCAAAGCGGGGATGATGAGCCTCGGGACACCGTACATGTCCTCGGGCAGCGCGTAGTACATGACCGCACAGGCCCCGACGGTGTGGCTCGCCCGCCTCAGATAGGCGTCATCGACATCCATCGCCCCTCTAACGACATGGTGATTTAAAATCGAATGGTTCGCCCCGGGCAACGCGGGTCCGCTCCATCGTTCAAGGAGACGCTCGCGCCCGTTTCCCCGTGGACGGGCAATGCGTGTCGAATGACATCGAATAGGCCATCCAGTACCATGTCCTGGCGTATCCCTCTCTACACAAAGTATTTAATAGGATTGTCTATAGTGTGACCTCGGAGGCTTGAGACTTGCCAGAATTCAAGGTAGTCATATCCGACGGAAAGCGATCGTACACGACCGATGTGTCCGGCCACTACGCCAATTCGTTAGTTGGCAAGAAGATAGGCGACAACATCGACGGGATATTCGTGAACCTTCCCCACTACAAGCTCGAGATAACGGGCGGGACCGATCATCAGGGCTTTCCCATGAGGCGGGACCTACCAGGACCGAAGAGGTCGCGTGTGCTCATAACCAAGGGCGTCGGCTTCCAGCCGAAGGACCCTGGAGTGCGCCGGAGGCGCCTGCTCAGGGGCAACACCATTTCCGCGGATATCTCCAGCATCAACATGAAGGTCACCAAGGACGGCATGAGGTCCATCGAGGACCTGCTGTCCGAGAAGCCGGAAGGAGACGGTGAGGAGTAGAATGTCCACGATGAAACAGCCGGAGGTCAATATAGGTCTGGTCGGCCACGTCGATCACGGAAAGACGACGCTGACGAAGGCCCTCTCCGGCGTGTGGACGGACCGTCATTCGGAGGAGATCAAGAAGGGCATCTCCATCCGCCTCGGCTACGCGGACACGAACATCTTCAAGTGCAAGAAGTGCGACAAGCCGCTCTGCTATTCGACCAGCGAGAAGTGCAAGTACGACGGAGCTAAGGGCGAGTTCCAGAGGGCCATATCCTTCGTCGATTCTCCGGGCCACGAGACGCTCATGGCGACTATGATCTCGGGCTCCGATATCATGGACGGAGCGCTCCTGCTGATCGCGGCCAACGAGGAGTGCCCACAGCCCCAGACCATCGAGCACCTCATGGCGCTCGAGATCTCCGGGGTCGAGAACGTCATCGTGCTCCAGAACAAGATCGATCTGGTCCCCAAGGAGAAGGTCATCGAGCATTACGAGCAGATAAAGGGTTTCCTGGACGGTACAGGGGTCCAGGAGGCGCCGATCATCCCGATATCGGCCCACCACGACGTCAACATCGAGATACTCATCGAGGCCATCGAGGAGTTCATCCCGACACCCGAGCGGGACGAGAAGCTCCCCGCGAGGATGAACATCGCTCGTTCCTTCGACGTCAACAAGCCCGGCCTGAGGGCAGACGAGCTCCGGGGAGGCGTCCTCGGAGGCAGCCTTACCCAGGGCACTCTCAACGAGGGCGACGAGATTGAGATCGCCCCCGGCGTCAAGGACGCCGATGGGAAATCATGGAACCCGGTCCATACCGTTGCCACTTCCCTGATGTCGGGCGGTCACGAGTATCCGGCGATCAGACCCGGCGGCCTGGTCGGGATCGGAACATCGCTGGACCCGTTCTACAGCAAGGCCGACTCGTTCATCGGGAACGTCATGGGCGCGCCCGGGACGCTGCCACCCGTCAGGGAGGAGATGACGATGAACGTCTTCCTCCTGGACAAGATGGTCACGTCCCACGGGTTCGACGGCGACTCGGAGACCCAGCCCGTGGAACCGATAAGGTCCAACACACCGCTCATGCTGAGCGTGGGGACCGCGACCACGGTCGGTGTCGTGACCTCGGCACGGGACGACGTCGTCGATGTCAAGCTCAAGCTCGCCGTGGCGGCCGACGACGGCGCCAAGGTGGCCATCAGCAGGAGGGACGGCAGCAGATGGCGTCTGATCGGCTACGGCGTTATCCAGTGATACTGGACACCAATGCGTTCTATCTACCGTTCCAGTTCAACATCAATCTCGATTCCGAGCTCGAGCGGGTCGTTGGATCATACGATTATTTGGTACCGAACACCGTGGTGAGCGAGCTGGAGGGCCTTCTGAAGGGCAGGGAGCCCAAGTCCAGGGAGGCCATGTCCCTCTACGACCACATCTCCCCCGAGGTCGTCGAGGTCATGGGTCCTGCCGACCATGCTGTCATAGAGCTCGCGCAGGAGCGGAACGGAGCCGTTCTGACACAGGACTCGCTCGTCAGGAAGAAGGCGCTCGCTGCAGGAGTGCCGGTGATATTCCTCAGAAGTGGAAAGCACCTCGTCTTGCAGAGGTCTGAACCCTACTAGGATGTGATTATCCCTATACGGTCGTATCTGAACCGTTCTAGGATGGATCAATTATCGTTCCGCCATCCGAACAAGGGGATGGGTCATCTTCGTTTTCGGAACCCGAACGCTATTAGTGCTATCGGCACGGCCATCAACGGCGATACCGCCGGCAGTCCCATGAAGCCGTCGTCATCGTCGTCATCATCGGAGCCTGAGTTATCGATAGTGATGTTGATGATGTGGTCCTCAGACGCCCTAGCACCCGAGACGGCCCTGACACCGATCTGGTGAGGTCCCTCGTCGAAGTCATTCGTATCGAACTCGAGGTACCATTTCGTCCAGTCCTCGCTCTCGGGGTTGGCCTGGATCGCCCAGAGGTCGTCCCACCAGACCTCCACATGGTCTATCTCGCCCTGGGCTATGCTCGCCAGTCCGGTGACGTTCACCATTCCGCTGATGGTCGCATTTGCCGAGGGTGTCGAGATAACGCAGTTGATGGAGTCGTCGATGATCCCGCCTCCGTTCTGACTTCCGTGGACCCCGACGTACACTGCCCAGTAGGCATCAACGAATCCGAATCCCCAGCCCCGGTTCCAGGTGTCATGGATGTCAGGTAGTGTCGGCTCTCCGCGGGGCTCCGCTGTCTGGATCAAGATCTCCTTGACATCGGCGGGAGTGAGGTCGCTCTTGGCGTCGAGCATGAGCGCGGCTATCCCGCTGATCATCGGACAGGCCATCGACGTCCCGGTCATCTCCCGATAACCCACGGCGAACTGGCCGGCCGGACTGTAATCGCAGGATGTGAGATTGGAACCCGGTGCAGCGATATCGGGCTTGAGCTCGTCGAGCTGTTCCTCGTCACCATCGTCCCTCCTGGGGCCACGCTGCGAGGAAGAGGCGATCACATCATCGTCCCTGGTCAGGGTCTGGTGGTCCTCCTCATTTGCGACGGTGATCGCCGTCTCCGCCGCTGCCGGGCTCCCGATGCCGTTGTTGTCGGGCCCCTCATTCCCGGCTGCGATGATCACGACCAGTCCCTCCGCGGTCGCGTTGTCCACCACGCGGCATAGCGTGTCGGAACCGTCGCTGTCCCCGGAGACCTGGCCGAAGGAGATGCTCAATATATCGATGCTGTGGTCCTCCTTGTTATCGATGCACCACTCTATGCCGGTGCGTAGTGTCCCCGCAGACACACCGAGGTCCGTGGATATCTTGACGTCGATCAAGGACGCGCCGGGCGCTGTACCCTGGTAGTCAGGCTCGCCGTCAGTGTCCCCGTCGGTCATGCCGCCGTCGCCCATGGCCGCTCCGGCGCAATGGGTCCCGTGGCCGTTACCATCGTCGGGATTAGTGGTAATGATGAGCGGCGGATTGCTGACGTCCACACCGGCTACGAACTTGCCATCCAGCGATTCGTGCTGGTCGTCGACGCCAGTGTCGAGTATGGCGATGTGAATCCCGGACCCGTTGAATCCCAGCTCCTCCCAGACGTCATGGTAGAGGTCGTTCGGGCGGGCCTTGACTGTGGGTGCTCCGACATCAAGGGTTGCCACGAGCCAAGGCTGCTCCTCGACCATAACGACATTCGGGAGATCGACAATGATATCGACGAACGCCCTGTGGACGTGATAGAGGGTTATGGTGTCCGTCCTGGAGCTGGCGTCCATGGGTTCGAGCCCGAGCTCCTCCAGCCTCTCAGCGTCCTCGGGTGTCGGGTCCCGGTCGTAGCAGACGAACAGGTCGAACCAGCGCTCGTCGCTCTCATCGATGGAATCGTGAATGTGGTTCCTGTCCATGTCCATGGTCGTGGTCTCCCACCAGGGCAGCTCCCCGTCGGGAACGTCCGCACCGGTGTTCGACCCGTTCATCGGGACCATGGCCAGGAACGCGATCGTCATCAACGCCATGAGCGTTGTAATTCTCAACATGGAGCGTCCAAACACGGTGTGTCTGATAAACCTTTTGGCAAACGTTACCCGATCATAGGACCTTGTCCATCTCGGCGAGGATGCGTTCCGTCCGCCTCTCGATGGTGAACATCTTGAGGACGCGCTCCCTGGCCCTGGGTCCCGCATCGGATTCCAACGCCTTCTCGATGGCCGCGGCCGTCCTCCTGGCGTCACCATACGGGGCATAGATCCCGGTGTCACCGGCGACCTCCGGGAGGGCTCCCCTGTTCGTCACGACGGGAACGCACTCGCAGAGCATCCCCTCGGCCAGTGAATAACCGAAGCTCTCGTATGCCGATCCCTGGACATAGACCTTCGAGGTCTGGAAATGGGCAAGGAGCTCTTCGAACGGGATGTATCCCGTGAGCGTTACGTTCTCAGGGGAATTCTCTACCAGATCGACCACAGCGGTTCCTCTCGCGTTCCCCACCAGGACGAATGGAACGTCCGGAAGGTGCTCTGCAGCCTTGACGAAGGTCTCCAGCCCCTTGCGCCATATCGTCACCTCGTCGATGGCCCCGACCGTCAGGACCTTATTCTCCTTCTTTCCAGGGGTGTACTTCGAAGTCTCGACGCCGTTGTAGACCATGACCGCGTTCTTTGGCTTGCAGAAGCGATGAAGGTCCTTGTGAAGACGTTCCGACACCGACAGGACCAGGTCGGCCCTGTTGAACGCGTACCTTGGAAGGAGTTTACGCGGGAACCTCTGCTGGAGACCGTACTTGGTCCCCTCGAGGTAGGCGCCGTCGTAACCGCCGGCGACGATGATGCTCTTCTTCTTCAAGCGCCGCGCCCAGAACACCGCCGCCGTCGCGGGAACATCTCCGAACCAGACGAAGACCGCGTCGACCTCCTTGATGGCCTTCTTCATCCTCATGGAGCGCCTGATGGTCCCCGAAACGTCCCTTCCCCCGTCTGGCCCTGACATCGGAAAATGGTGATCGACGACCTCGTGCTCGCGCTCGAGCCCTGCCCTGTCGAACTCCACCCAGGGCGTGTTGGACTGGTACACGAACAGGACGCGCGCCATGGTCCCTCAACGTATACATGGTATATAAAAAACCACCCAGGAACGGCTTCCAGAGGGCCTATTTCGACTTCAGGAACCCTTATATCGGAACATCGGGATAACGGCCCATGCGCATAATCGTCGGCGGTGCTGGCGAGGTCGGATTCCACATCGCACGGGTGCTCCGGAGCGAGGGACACGACCTCTTCATCCTCGAGAAGGACCTCGATATGGTACGCAGGGCGAAGTCCATAGACGGGCTGGTCATCGAGGGAAATGCAGCTAGTCCGGCCGACCTCGAGAAGGCCGGGATCCAGAACGCCGACCTCTACATTGGCGTGACCGGCTCGGACGAGGTGAACCTGCTCGGTTGCTCGCTGGCGGCATCGAGGCTGATCCCCACCATCGCCCGCGTGAACGACTTCAGCTTCGTCCGCAAGGACTCCCGAGACGTCTTCGAGCGCATAGGGGTCAAGAACATTCTCTGTCCCGACCTCGTGTCGGCGGGTACTCTGGTGAAGCTCATCGGGACACCGTCGGTGGTGGATGCCCGCCCGATAATCGGGGGGGATGCGTTCATACTCGTCATGAGGCTGTCAAAGAAGTCCTCCATGGTCGACAGGACCATCGGGAGCATCGACTTCCCGAGCGAGGCGAAGATCATCGGGATCTACGAGGACAGGTCCCTCATACTTCCCAACGCTGGATACACCCTAAAGGCGCGTCAGCGGGTGGTCGTGATAGTAAACGACATGTCCGTACTTCCGAGGCTGGAACAGCTCTTCGCCCGACGCTCGCTTGGCAAGGTGAAGTCCGTTTTCATCTCCGGTGCCAACGACATCGGCATCCACATCGCCAAGATCATGGAGAAGAAGATGAAGGTCACCCTGATGGACGAGTCGAAGGAGCTCTGCGAGGAGGCGGCCCGGGTGCTCGAGAAGACCTATCCATATGTCGCCGATCCTACCAACAGCAGGGAGCTGGAGGAGGCCGGAATAAAGACCGTGGACGTCTTCATAGCCGCTGGCGAGGACGAGGAGCGAAATGCCCTCTCCTGCTTCCTGGCCAGGCGACACGGCGCCAAGCGGACCATGGCGATTATCGACAATCCAGACCTCGCGGACATGGCCTCCAACATGGGGGTCGACATAGTGGTCAACCGCCGGTGGGCGACCATCGGCGAGATACTCGAGCAGGTGCACGAGGCGGAGTACAACGCCGTACTGCTCATGGACAAGGACAACGCCCAGCTGCTGGAGATCGACGTTGGAAGCGGCTCGTCCGCGGTCGGACGGCCCGTCAAGTCGATCAACATACGCGGCGAGGCGGAGATCGCGGCGATACGAAGGAAGGGACTGGCGGAGGATGGGACGACGGTCAAGAAGGTGAAGGTGGCGAGGGACAACGACCTCCTGATGGCGGGCGATCAGCTCATCGTCTTCGCGCTGAGGGAAGCGATACCCAGGATCAAGAGGGTACTCAAGTGATCGTATGAGGTTCCGCGCAGTGATGAACATCATCGGCTCAGTATTGCTCCTATTCTCGGGAGCCTTCCTCCTACCGATAGCGGTCGGTCTCTGGTTCGGGGAGAACTGGCTTCAACTATCAGTCATCTACGGCGTACCAGGACTTGTATCGCTCCTCATCGGCATGATCGCCATGTGGGGGACACGCGACGTCAAGAACATCCGGGACAACGAGGGCTTCGCGGCCGTCGGCCTCGGATGGCTGATCATCGTCCTCATCGGCGCGATGCCGTACCTTCTCCACGGAACGTTCTACTACGAGCCTTCCGTACCTACCCATGAAAGTCCGTTCGCCATGGACTTCTCCGATCCGTGGCACTCCTTCGAGGCCTTCGTCAACGCATACTTCGAATCCATGTCCGGCTTCACCACCACCGGCGCCACTGTCATGGAGATGCCAGCAGGTGGCGGGAACTACTATCCGAACGAATACAGTTACAGTCTGATACTGTGGCGTGCCGAGACGCAGTGGCTCGGTGGCATGGGGATCGTGGTCTTGTCCGTCGTGTTCCTCTCGAGGATACTCAGCGGTTCCATCCTGCTCCTTCGCGCCGAGGGCATGGCCACCCAGAGCCGGCTCAGGCCCAAGATATCCGAGACCTTCGCGATACTCAGGTGGATCTACGTCGGGATCACGATCCTACAGATATTGGCCCTGAAGATGGCCGGCATGAGATGGTACGACGCCATCTGCCATTCGTTCACCGTCATCGCCTCTGGTGGATTCTCGCCGATGTTCAATTCGATATCGGCATATCCAGACCCCTTGATCCAGGGCCTCCTGACAGCGTTCATGATAATGGCAGGAATCAACTTCTACCTGTACTATCATATGTTGACGGGGAACCCGGGCAAGCTGCTTGGCGATCCGGAGTTCCAGGCCTACGCATCCATAATGTCCCTGGGTGTACTGCTCATCATCTTCAATCTGGTCATGAGCGGCGGCCTGTCCCTGGAGCATGCCATACATCAGGGCGGGTTTAACGGCGTTTCCATCATGACAACGACGGGATACGCCAACGCCGATTTCAACCAATGGCCGGATGCCGCCAGGCTGATCCTCATCCTGTTCATGTTCATCGGCGGGTCCGCCGGTTCGACCGCCGGCGCCATCAAGGTCGTGCGTATCGTCGTCCTCTTCAAGACCTTCAAGAGGGAGATCATCAGGATATTGCACCCCAAGGCGATCATCCCCGTCCGCCTCGGCGGGAAGCAGGTACCGGACGAGATGATCTCCGGCCTTACCACTTTCTTCTTCATCTACATAATCATCGCCATAGTGTCAACTCTGGCCCTTACGCTGATACAACCGTCCGTCAACGGAGGCGACGGCGGCATGGACATAGTCTCTGCCGTCTCAGCGGTAGCTACTACAATGGGCGGCGTCGGCCCGGGATTGAACATCATCGGTCCTACCAACAGCTTCCTCTCGTTGTCCGTTCCGACGAAGATATGGCTCTGCGGTTGTATGTGGTTCGGCCGTTTGGAGATCTACGCCGCGCTGATCCTATTCTTCCCGAGTACGTACAAGGCCTGATCGGACCGTTCCTCTGGGTCAGTCCATCTCGAACTCGTCGACGACGTAGTTACCGTTCATGAGCTCGTCCGCACCCTTCAGGAGCATCCTCGCTTCAGCAGCAGTCAGAACAGGCATCTCGAAACGCTGGTAGTCGTCGAAGGCGATCCTCGGACACGATGTTATCACCAGTGCGTCCAGGCGGTAGGCTAGGAGATGGTCCGGCGAGACGAACTCCGTCGAGATCATCACCGGGATCCTCCCGGCGTCCTGGAACTCCTTCCTCAGGGCGAGGGCCAGGGCCATCCTTCGCTGTCCGCCCTTCGGCGCTACGATTATACCGACCCTCTTCGCGTCCATGGCCCGTCCGATCGCTCCGTATCTCTGCCTCAGGAGCTGTTCGTTGTCGAGGGAGCCGATCTCGCCCATGTAGGGGTCCAACGTGATAACGGGTCTTCCGGTGGCGAGGGCGATGCCGAGCGGATGGAACCTTCCCGTACCAAGGAACAGGAACGAAGCGACCTGGTCCTCGATCCCGTGGACGGCCGAGAGGTCGCAGCCGAGGACCTGTCCGTCATATGCGACGCGGCCACTCTTCTCCCCGACGAGGACGGTGTGACCGAACTCCTCGAGGTGCGTCTTCAACCTCCCCAGAAGGTCGATGTGCTGGACCGTGGTCGCGAGTCCGACCGGTGATACCAGTATCTCGTTCAGTTCGACGAGCAGATGGTCGATCGGAGGCTCCTCGCGAAATTCGATGTAATGGACGGGGACATCGGTGGGAGTGCCCGGTATCGGAGCATGGCCCAGATGTATCAGGGCCGCGGCACCCAGGTCGGAGGCGTCGCTGTCAGCCAGGGTGCAGGAGCCGAAGCAGGGATCGCCGATCAGAATAGTCCTTACCCCCCCTGCCTCGAGGAGGTCCGAGAGCTCCTGAGCCCTTGCCTTCAGACCTTCAGGTGCCTGTATGGCAACGAGCGAACCGGAATACTGCTCGACCAGGGGAGCGACCTCGTCCATGGACCGCGATGTGGATAGGGGGTAATAATCCTTTCAGCCTAACGGCGGTTCCTCTTCCCTCCGACCCGCTTCCCGTTCCGGACGTGCGGGTCGAGTTTGAACTTCTTCGTCGCGGCCCTGTAGAAGGCGTTCAGGATCCCGATGTTCCTCCCGCTGTGGTCCTTCATTGAGAACCCACCGATCCCGGCGAGCTTTCCGGCCGAGAGGATCGTCAGGGACACCTCACCGTTCGAATACCGCGGCAGGCCCTCGTGTATGGTGTCCTCCATCTCCAGATCGAGCTTGGCGAAGAACCTGTCGGCGAAATCCATGAACCTGGACTCATCCGGCCGCGTTTTGAAGAGGTAGCTGATCGAGGTGACGAACGCATCCTTGTGCATGTGGAGGGCGGCCAATGCACGAAGCAGGAATATCCCCACCATCGACGACAGGAGGAGGACGGCTATCCATGTGGACATCGGTATCTCCCTGTCCATGGACGCGATGAAGAGTGAGACGGGGAGCGACATGACGATCACTAGCGCGAATATCGCAACGTTCCTGGCTCCGCTCTTGCCGAAGGACCGCATCTCGAACCATTGACCCACGGGTAGTCCGTGCATGATCGCCAGAGTGCGTTGGAGGATAATAATGTTATCTCGGATCGTCGAGCAGTCACTTCAGGTCCGATACCTCAGAAGAGAGGAAGCGAGCCCGTGATAGCGTCGATCTCGTTCTCGGCGGCAGGTCCGATGCCCAGGGCAGTGGGTGTACCCGGAGGGATCTCGGTCAGGCCGGCGTCGACGATCAACGCTGTGGTAAGCTTCCGTTTCTCCGCCCTCCTCTTGATGTCCTCGAGATCGTCCAGGTCCTGTGCCTTGAGTACGACCTTCCGCTGTCCCTCGGAGAGCCATTTCCTAACTTTGGATGCCTTCTCTGCCCTCGCCTTCCGGGCGCACTCCACAGCCGCATGTGCGCCCTGGGCGACCGCCTTTCCGGCGGACAGGCCGAGATCGGCCCTGATGACGATGACCATCTTGTATTCCATTCGTAAACTACTCCTTGGTCCTGTCGATGACCCTCTGGGCCTTCCCCTCGGAACGCGGTATCGTTCCCGGCTCGAGGATGTCTACCTTGAGGTTGAGCCCGACGATGTTGTGGATCTCGGTCGATATCTCCCCCGAGAGGGCTCCGTGATCGCCCTTCTTCCATCTGTCCGGCTCCGGCTCCACCTTGACGAGGAGGTCCATGAAGGGTCCCGCCATGTACTTCTCGAGCTGGTAGTTTCCGCTCGCGCCGTCGACAGTGAGTATTGCCTCCTCGATCTGCCTCGGGAAGACGATGACTCCCTTGATCTTCATCATGTCGTCCCTCCGCCCGAGGATCCTGGAATGCCTGACTAGGGTCCGGCCGCACTCGCACTTCTCCTCGTGGAGCATCGAGAGGTCCTTCGTTCTGAACCTTATCGCCGGGAAGCCCTCGTGCGTGAGCGTAGTTATGATGAGCTCTCCCTCCTCGCCCTCGCCGACGGGCTCCATCTCCTCGTCGACACACTCGACAAGGAAGTGGTCCATGTTTATGTGAAGCCCTGTCCGATGCTCGCAGTCGAAGCTCGTGCCAGGCCCGCCGACCTCGGTCAGACCGAACGCCTCGGCGGCCCTGAACCCGGGCCCCCATGCCGTCTCGATCTTTCCCCTGATCTCCTCTGACCAGGCCTCCGCGCCGAAGAATCCGACCTTGAGCTCGAACTCGTCCGACGACATTCCCATGTCATGGGCCGCCTCGGCCAGGTAAAGGCCGTACGACGGCGTCGCTGCGAGCGCGTGGGCTCCGAAGTCCTTCATGAGGCGTATCTGGCGCTTGGTGTTGCCAGAGCTCGTCGGGACCGTGAACGCTCCCAACCGACGGGCTCCGTGGTAAAAGCCGAATCCACCGGTGAATAGTCCGAATCCGTAGGCGATCTGCATCTTCTCCCCCGGCCTCAGGCCTCCCGCGTAGAGTCCCCGGGCCATTACCTCGGCCCACGCCTGGAGGTCGTTCTCGGTGTAGACGTTGGTGACGGGCTTTCCCGTGGTCCCTGAGGAGCTGTGGAGCTCGATCCAGGTGTCCTTGGGAGTGCAGACGAGTCCGAATGGATAGGCATCCCTGAGGTCCTCCTTCGCCAGAACTGGTATCTTGGTGACGTCCGCAAGGGTCGAGATATCGTCCGGATGGAAACCCGCGTCCTTGAACCTCTTGTGATAGGCCTCGTTGTTGTCGTAGGCGTGCTTCGTGACCCACTTCAGCCGCTTGAGCTGGATGTCCCTGAGTTCGTCGAGACCGGCCGTCTCCATGCTGCTCCAAACCTGATCGTCCATAGTGATGCCTCCGGTGGAGCAAGGCCTTTTGTGATATATAGGTTTAGTTCGAGAACGATTTCGACATTGGACGACATCTGTCTCTTTTTCAGAAAACTATATAAAGCCACAGAATCCGGTAAACCTGGATGAACGTTGTGGACTGGGACCTCATTCGATTTTACGACACCCGCTCAGCGGTCCCGGTCATCATCCTGGCCCTGCTGCTCGTCCTCCTTTCCATCGGCCTCGCTGAATGGGTCGACGGGCGGACGGGCCACCTCTTCCTTCTGATCATGCTTATCTCGGCCGTCTTCGTCCTATCGGTCGACAGGATCCCGGCCGAGGCCGAGGCGATCAAGATGCGCGGTTGGTATTCCCTACGGGCCGACCTTGACCACGTGAAGGGGACCCGGCGTCTCCTTTTCATCTCGTTCTTCGGAATGTACCTGCTCACCTACCATACGCTGATGGGCCGGGGGGATAGAGCTGAAGACCTCCTCCTTGTCCTTGACCTGCTCGCGCACCTGTTCGTCGTGATGTGGGCATTGCTGGAGGTCCGTCATCTGCTCCGGTGCGAGAACGACGTCGCGATAATGTCCGACCGAGGTCACGTCTCGATGGCCCTTGCAGTATCTAGGGCTCTGCGCTCAGAGGGATACACACTTATGGTCCGCCCGGGCCACGGCGATCCTGAATGGAGGCGATGCTCGTTCAACATCCCGGAAACAGCGAGGGTGGACGTCTACAGGTTCGTCGGTTACTCGGCGAGTTCCGTCATCAGGATATCCTGTCATCCAGCTGCGCCCAAGGATCTCAGATATGATATTGCGAAGATCATCGACAGGGAGCTCGAGGTCCTGCGAAGAGGGGGTGGGGACTACGAACCAAAGCCTGCAGAACTCGATCCCGAACCCTTTCCGCCGGAGAAAACTCCACCGAGGATTTATCTAACCGGACCGCAATCCCCGACCGTGACCAGGGTAGTCGCACTTGACGAGAAAACGATCAGGATGATAGCCGCTGGAGAGGTAGTGGAACGTCCCGCATCGGTGGTCAAGGAGCTCGTCGAGAACTCGATCGACGCGGACGCGGGCACCATCACCGTGGAGGTCGAGGAGGGCGGCCGGAAGCTCATCAAGGTAACCGACGACGGCGTCGGGATGTCAGGGGAGGATACCCTCCTCTCTGTCGAGCGCCACACCACCTCCAAGGTCGGGGGGCCCGACGACCTCAAGGGGATATCGACCCTCGGATTCCGGGGGGAGGCCCTTGCAAGCATCGGAGCCGTGTCGCTTCTGGAGGTCGCGTCGCGGTCCGAGGAGGACGAGAGGGCGACGACCATCCGGGTCGAGGGCGCGAAGGTTGTCAACACCGGAACGACCGGACGTCCTGTCGGCACCACCGTATCGGTCCAGAGGATATTCTTCAATGTCCCCGCGAGGATGAAGCACATGTCCCATGCGCGGGCGGAGCTGGTCCGCGTGATCGACACGGTAATGAGGGAGGCGATCGCCAATCCCAGCATACATTTCAAACTCGTCTCCAGCGGACAGGAGGTCCTGAACGCGCCCGCCACTGAGGACAAGCGCACCAACATCGGCCATATCTGCGGGGTCGACCTTGCCAAGGACCTGGTCCCTGTCTCCGCAGAGGGTGAGGTCCGGATAACCGGGCTCGTCGCCCGACCATCCGTGGAAAGGGCGTCGTCGAAGCTTCAACACTTCATCGTCAACGGTCGATGGGTCCGCAGCCGGGAACTGAGCGATGCACTGAGGGAGGCATATCGGCCGAGGACCATGTTCGGCCGGTTCCCGCCAGCGTTCCTCCACATCGACATCCCGCCCGAGGACGTCGACGTTAACATCCATCCCCAGAAGACCGAGGTCCGTTTCTTCAGGGACGATGTAGCGGGTGTCCTGACCAAGGCGGTCCAGCGAGCCCTTCAACACGAGTTCCCGATCCCGGAGATGGCCGCAGCCGTGGCCGAGGAGAGCGTCCCGTACGAGCCGGAATCCGCCGAGACGACACTCTCGGACTGGGAGAAGGGTGCACCGAAGCCTGCCCCGCCTCCGGTAAAGGGGTCCGGAGCAAGACCGCCGCCGTCGCCGGCGAAGGACCCGGGAAAGGGCCGATGGAAGGCGGCCCTCGGAACGAAACCCCTCGCCGAGCCCGGCGAGAGGGAGTTCGTCGGGAAACATCTTCCTCCACTTCGTATCCTCGGACAGGCTCGGGCCGAGTTCATCGTCGCCGAGGGGCCGGACGGCGTCTACCTCATCGACCAGCACGCTGCTGCAGAGAGGATAAACCTCGAAAGGCTCCAATCCCGGGAGTTCGGCGTCCAGGAACTGATAGAACCAGCCTTCATCCACCTCGACAGGAGGGACCTGGAGACATTGAAGGACAACCTGGAGCACTTCGAGGAGCTCGGCTACCAGATCGAGGAGTTCGGCACGGGGGTCCTCGTCAGGGCTGTACCCGTCCTCTTCCGGATGCCCGATCCAGCCAGGTCCCTGAGGAGCATACTGGAGGACATCCAGGAGCGGAAACGGGGGGTCAAGACCACGGTTCTCGAGGGCGTCCTCGAATCGATGGCGTGCCACGCCTCCATCAAGGCCGGGGACCCCATGACGATGGACCAGATGGCCGACCTCGTGTCTGCCCTCGACCGGCTCGAGAATCCCGAGGTCTGCGCCCACGGACGTCCGACAATGATCAAGCTTCCGTTCCAGTACATGGAGAAGAAGTTCGGACGGCTTGGGTAACCCGGGACCCCGGCGACCTAATATGGTCATTGAAGGAATCGGTCCCCGATGCGTCGTATCTTTCGATCTTCCTCGCCTTTCCCGTCAATGAATGCTCCAATATCAGATTGAACGGTACCGTGCTCGATCCGCGGGTTGGTCGCTCACCGCTCCGCAAGGCGGTGGCAGCGACAGCGGAGAATGATCGATTATTACAATCAATGACAGACCCGAACCCGTCCTGTCGGGGTTCTCCCGCCCGCTCAATGTCACCAACATCACCTCGGGTTTCCATTCCAAGGACTGTCCCGGGTTTTCCGCAACTACTATTAACGTCAATCCCTTTCGCAGGTCCGAGGACAATGCCCACTCTATTGGAGATGCTCGTTGACGTCGGGAGCGTCAAGTTCGGGGACTTCACCCTTTCCTCCGGAAAGAGGTCGTCCTATTACGTTGATATCAAGAGGGCGATAACCGAACCGGCCATACTCGCTGTGATAGCGAGGAGGATGGGCCGGCGATGGACCGGAGAGGACCTCATCGGAGGGACAGAGCTCGGCGCAGTCCCGATCGCCGCAGCGGTCTCGTTGGACATCGATCTGCCCTACGTGATAGTCCGCAAGGGCGGACGTGAACATGGAACGGGCAAGAGGATCGAGGGCGCTGACGTCAACGGACTCAGGGTCCTTCTGGTCGAGGACGTGATAACGACCGCTGGCTCCGTCGCCAGGGCCGTGGAGGCGCTCAGGGACGCCGGGGCGACCGTGGACCGGGTAATAGCCGTGGTCGACCGCCAGGAGGGCGGTCGAGAGGCACTTTCAGTGATCGATGTCAAGTTGGAGGCACTGCTTACCGCTGAGGAGATACTAGAGGTGAAATCATGAAGGCGATGATCGTCGGAGGAGGCGCAAGAGAGCACGCTATCGCTAAGAAGCTCGCCGAGGACGCGGAACTGTACGCGTTCATGTCGAATGTCAATCCAGGGATCGTGGAGCTTTGCAAGGACCACATGATCGGGAAGGAGACAGAGGTCGACGCCGTTGCCGGTTACGCAACGAAGATGGGCATCGACATCGCATTCATCGGTCCCGAGGCTCCCCTGGGTGCGGGCGTCGTGGACGCCCTCGAGGAGGCCGGTGTTCCGGCCGTCGGACCCAAGGCGGGAGCCGCTCGTCTCGAGATATCGAAGTCGTTCATGAGGGACCTCATGGCGGAGTACGAGGTTCCCGGAGCGATACGCTACGGCGTGTTCTCGGACACGAACGCCGCCGCCGCATTCATAACCGAGCTCAACGGCCGGGTGGCCGTCAAGCCCGTCGGATTGACCGGCGGAAAGGGCGTCAAGGTCTGGGGCGACCACTTCCAGAACAGCGCTGGCGCCATCCACTACGCCAAGGAGGTCATCGACACCTGTATAGGCGGGTCCAGGTCCGTCGTGATCGAGGAGTGTCTTACCGGCGAGGAGTTCACATTGCAGGCGTTCGTCGACGGCAAGAACGTGATCCCGATGCCGCTGGTCCAGGACCACAAGCGTGCCTACGAGGGGGATCGCGGTCCCAACACGGGAGGGATGGGCTCCTATTCAATGCCGGACGGCATCCTGCCCTTCGTCCCGCAGGAGGACGTCGACAAGGCGGTCGAGATAATGCGGAAGACCGTCGAGGCGATGGCCGAGTCAGGCAACGAGTACAAGGGCATCCTCTACGGACAGTTCATGGAGACGGTTGACGGACCCAAGGTGATCGAGTTCAACGTGCGCTTCGGCGATCCCGAAGCGATGAACGTCCTTCCACTTCTAGAGGACAGTCTGCTCGAGATTTCATGGCAGATCGTCGAGGGACGTCTCGAGCCGGCCAAGTTCAGGCCCAAGGCGACGGTCGTCAAGTACGTCGTCCCCAAGGGATACGGCACAGACCCGCTCGAGGGCTCACCACTGAAGGTCGATACCCCCGAGACCACCGACCTGATGCTGTTCTACGCTTCCGTCAATGCGGGCAATGGCTTCGTTCTAACGACCAGGTCGCGTTCCCTTGGCATCCTCGGGATCGCCGACAGGATACAGGATGCGGAGAAGCACGCCGAAGCGGGTCTCTCCGGCATCGACGGCGAGTTCTTCGCCAGGCACGACATCGGGACCATGGAGGCCATACAGAGGAAGATAGACCACATGGCCCGCGTCCGGAAAGGGCTGGAATGAGTTCCTGACAACAAATCCTGCCCCCCGATCCGCCGATCTTGACAGAGGGACCTTTCCCCGTTGCCCAAAAGCTGCAATTTCAGAGGTCTGGCTCCTATCAATTCCTGCTAGTAACATTTAATATAGCCCTTAGGGGTAATCCGGAACGATGTCGCTGAAGCTCCGGACCGCCAAGAACATAGGCTACATAGGCCTCGTTCAGGTCCTGGGAATGGTCGTGAGCACCATCGTGCTGCTCATCCTCGCGAGGCTCCTGGACTCAGCGGACTTCGGGACGCTCGCGATAGGACTGGTGGTCCTCAACGCCCTCAACAACATCTCCGACCTCGGCATCAGTTCTGCCCTGATCCACAAGCAGAACAGGTCGAGGCGGTGGCTCTCCACCGGATTCGTCCTCCGGTTCCTTCTGAGCCTGATAGCATATCTAGTGATATTCTTCACTGTCCCATTCTGGGCGCCCGTCTTCGGAAGCAGTTCCGTCGTCGCGGTCGTCCGGGTGATGTCCCTCATCATACTCATAACCAGTTTCGGTTTCGGCTCGCTCGTCAAGCTGACGATAGACCTTGACTTCAGGAGGATCTCCCTCGCACAGGCTGCACAGATGTTCGTCTTCGCGGGCGTGACCGTCGTCCTCGCGTTCATGGGCTATGGCTACTGGGCCGTCGTCTATGGCCACATCGTCGGCAACATCGTGATGGTCGCCGTACTCTGGTACTTCGCCCCTTGGGACTTCAGCTGGACCTACGACCGCAAGATAGGGCGATGGATCATCGGCTACGGGAAGCACATATTCGGCTCCGCCCTGGTCATCTTCGCGATAACCAACCTTGACAACGTCATCGTGGGTGCGGCGTTCGGCATAGCGATCCTCGGATACTACGACATGGCCTACAGGTGGGGTACCATAGCGGCCACCCAGCTGACACTGGTCATCAACCGTGTAATGTTCCCCACGTACTCGAAGATAAAGGACGAACCGGAGGCCCTTGGCGCCGCTTACATCAAGACCGTGCATTACGTCTCGATGCTGTCGATCCCGCTCGCGATCGGTCTCATCGCCATCGCCCCGGAGTTCATCGAGCACGTCCTCTCGGACAAGTGGGAGGACTCGCTCTATCCGCTCATGGTCCTGTGCGTCTTCGGTCTCCTGCGCTCGATATCCGCCAACAGCGGAAGCGTGTTCAAGGCCGTCGGCAGGCCCGACACCCTCCTGAAGATATCCTCCCTCAGCCTGGTGCTCAAGATCGCCCTCATCCTCCTGTTCATCTATCTTGGCTACGGGATCTTCGGGGTCGCGGTCGCCGTCACCGGGACCGCCGTCCTCATCACGTATCTGAACGTCTATTACAGCTGCAAGTACACGTCCACTCGGACCGGGGACATCGGACGCGCCCTCGCCCCCTCCCTGGCCTCGGCGGCGATCATGGCCCTCGCCATCTTCGGCATCAAGTACGTCATCGTCTTCCCGGGGATCGGCTATGTGCTCTTCC
Source organism: Thermoplasmatota archaeon (assembly GCA_028279595.1). Lineage (GTDB taxonomy): Archaea > Thermoplasmatota > JAKEGO01 > JAKEGO01 > JAKEGO01 > JANQNK01. The sequence continues at coordinate 9,133 of JANQNK010000010.1, read as the reverse complement.
TGATACTCGTCGGTATCGGAGTATACTTCGGCATGCTGGCACTGCTGAGCCCCTCGACCTTCAGGGAGGCGATCGGGATCGCCAGAACGATCATGAAGGCCCGTGGACGGTCGGGCGATCGAACGGAAGGTCGAGACGTTAAAGGATCCAAGAATGACAATTCTCGGAAGAAGGAATGAGTGCCTTTCACCACATTCATCGGTCTATTATCTTTTTTAGAAGTACTGAGGACTGGTGCGCGCTGGTTGTGGCGTTCTCGACCTCGCCGGAGATATGTTCGCGAAGGTCCTGCTCGTTCTTGAACAGGTCTGCTGCCGTACTCAACAACCGCTTCCGGCTCACTGCATGCGCTTCGAAATGGTAGCGGGAAAGGCCCATGTCCTCCATGATGCCCTTCGTCTTGTGTTCGTAACCGATCCCGACGACCGGGGTTCCCGTCGCCAGAGCGAGAATGTTGGAGTGCATGCGCAGGCCGATGTGCGCTCTCGCGCCCGCGATGATCCCCCTCAGGTCCATGTGGGTCGGCTCGCCCTCCACCACCAGGGTCCGGTCGTCCGACCGCATCGATCTGGCCAAGCGTTTGGAGGGGACGCGGTCGTCGTGGCGGTAGCCGCCCATGTCGGTACACATGGGGACGAAGACGACGCCAACACCTTGACCTTTTGCGATATCCTTCAATGATCCGGAAAGGTCCTTGAACGTCCTGTCCTGGACCCCCTTGTCGTAGAACCCCTTCAGGTCCCGGACGCTGACGGTGATGTATCCATTCGATCCCGATATCCCTTCGATCCGGTTCATTAGGTCCCCGATATCGGGATCCCCCGGCGGCGCCATGAACGCGGCATCGGACGCTATTACCACGTCACGGCCGGAGAGTTCCTCCACCTGGTCCCGCGAGACACTCTCCCTGACGGTGATGCCGTCGACCCGTTCAAGAACGTCCGACGCCATCTTACTCGTAGCTGGGCGAGTGAATGGACCGATGGAATGTGAATATAGGAATGTCGGTACGCCCGCCCTGAGGAGCGCCTTGAGTTCGAGGAGCCTCCCCACGATAGCTGGGTGGTACCTGTCGTGGATGTATGATCCGCCGACCGCCACCGCGATGTCCGCCCAGGCATACGCCTTCGGAAGCGAGCTCCGGCCAGACAGGAGGAACCTGGCTCGCGCAGAGATCACATCGGACCTGGACTCCGTCCAGTACCATGGTCCTGCCGTATCGACCCCGTGGACCTTTCGTGCGACATCCTGGAAGAGCGAGGTCATCCTGATCTCACAATCTGGAATGGTGGCCCGGATGTCGCCCAGCATCCCGTCTATGATGGCCGCGTCCCCCCTGTTCGAGGAGCAGTAGTTCCCGATGAACAGGACCTTCGTGTTCATCGTGCCGCGTCCTCCCAGATCCCGATGAGCCGGTCCACAGAATCGTCGATGTTGAACTCCGCTGCGACCTTGGCCCTGCCGGCCGAACCGAGCCGATCCCTCAGACCGCCATCCCCGGCGAGACGTGTCATCGCATCCGCCAGCGCGTTGTCGTCGCCCTCATGGACCGTCAATCCCGTCTCGCCGTCGACGATGAGCTCGGGTATACCGCTGACGTCGGTGCTGATCACCGGCAGGCCCGAGGCCATGGCCTCCATGAGGACCACCGGTATGCCGTCCCTGTCGGCGTTGGACGCCGTGACGCAGGGGAGGACGAACATCAGTGCTTCATCGTACAGGTTCAGCAGGGTCTCATCATCCACTGAACCGTGGAACGTGATCCTGTCTGTCAACTCGGACTCCTTCACCTGCTTGGTCAGCGGACCATGCAGCGGCCCGCCGCCGACGATGTCGAACCGAAGGTCGGTGTCGAGCCGTCCTGCGGCCCTCACGAGGACGTCGATCCCCTTCTTCTCCACGAGCCTGGAGACGGTCAACACGGAGTTGCCGCCGCCCCTGTAGATCGCCGGGAACTTGTCCGGTTCTATCCCGCAGTGGACTATCTCGACCCTTTCGGCTGCTGACTGCCCGCAGACCGAGATGATGTGGTCCCTGTTGTACTCCGATATCGTGATCGCTTTGGCACAGCGTTCGACCATGGTGCGCAGGTCTTCGTCGGGCATCTTCTTCTCCTCGTCGTAGAGGTCGAATGCATGCGTCGTGAACGTGAACGGAACCCCGGCGTCGACGGCCGCAGCGAGGGCGACCTTGGCGAAGTCCTTGGCGAAATGTGTGTGGATAACGTCGTACTCCCCCTTCCGAACGGCCTTACCGATCCGCTCGGTCAGGGCCCTCTTGTGAAGGTCCCCGTCGGACCAGAGCTCGTCGTACGGGTTCTTGAGCATCGCGGCGATCGACCGCCCCACGGTCCTGATCAGTGCCGCCCTGTCGATGTACGTGGTCCTGGAGACGAGGTCGTGGACCGCTACTTCGGGGTGGGCGGCCACGTCGATCCCCTCGGGCTTCTCGAGGGAGATAACGTTGACGTCGTGGCCCTTCCTGATGAGCCCCGCGACCTCGGAGATGATGAATGTGTTCGAGACGTTCGGGAACCGACCGAGAACGTACAGTATCCTCATTTCAGACCCTCCGCTTCCTACCGTTCGCGGACCCGGGGGCCCTGCCGGACCCCTCTCCGCGTCCGAGGAACTGGACATATCGCGCTACGATATCTATCATCAGCAATTTGAACCTGACGGAACCGCTCCTGGGTAGTTCGTTGTAGGTCTCTACCGACAATCTCGGGAACGAGCCTGTCTTCAGCAGACCGACGTTGGGAACGAGATGTCGGACCATCGATCCCGCCGGGATGTTCCCGTCAGTACGCCGCCGGTGGACCTGGGCGAACCCGATCCCGATCCGGAAGTTCTTCTTCAGGACCTTTACCAGCGAATCCCTGGCCGGATGCTCGACCACCGCCGCAGAACAGTATATCATCTCGAACCTCGCCGTCGCCCTGAGGCCGAATTCCAGGTCGCCCCCCGAGATGAGGTCCGGATCGAACTCCCCAACCTCATCGAAGACGCTCCTGTCGACAAGGACGTTCGCCGTCGCAGCGAAATCCTTCTCCTTCACGAACATCTCCTGGTTGAGGTAGTTCAGCTTGTCGTACACCGCACAGGCATTGGACTCATCCGCGGTCACGTCCACCGCTCCACCGATCAGCTTGATGCCGTCGTGGTCTTTCAAACACTTGATGTAGGCGGCAAGCCAACCCGCCGAAGGGATGGTGTCCGCGTCGGTGAAGACCAGTGTCTGGCTGTCCGTCTCCTTTAGAGCCCTGTTCCGGGCCGCGTAAGAGGACCGTTTGGATTCCTCGATGTACCTGATGTTCCCGTATCTCTTGGAATATTCCTTGAGAATTCCGAGCGTTGAATCGGTAGAACCGTTGTCAACGACCACTATCTCGTAGTCCTCCTCCAACCCCTCCTGGTTCGCGCAGGCGTCGAGGCAGCGTGGAAGCACGTCCTCCCCGTTGTAGACGGGAATGACCACGGAGATCGTAGGCCTCATGTCAGAGAAAACAATCCACTGGGTGATTTAAGTCTTTTTATGCGGTCTGACGGACGGAATGACCCTTTTAACGCAGGGATCGGGACCGATGATTTGCCTCCGAGGCAGTCCATCGACCGACCTTCATAGATATTTAAACCTTCGGCGATTTTGAGGATATCTAGACGTAGAAATCGACATATGCCAGATACGTCCCGGTTACATCGCTACAACATGTTATTTATAGGTAGAATGGATTAGATTCGCTAGAATGACTAAAGGTGATGTGATGAGGCACTGGATACCCGTAGTGCTGTTTGTGTTACTGAGCTCGTTACTTGTGGTTGGAACCTCCTCGGCCGACTGGCCGATGTTCCAGGGCTCGCTCGACAAGAGCGGGTACTACAACGGGACCTTACCAGAGGACGACAATGTGATGTGGACATATGAGAGCGACATCTTCTACCTGAACACGCCCACCGTGGCCGACGGCGTCGTATACTTCAGTGGATACGACTACAACGTCCATGCTGTGGACATCAGGAACGGAGAGGAGCTGTGGTCGACACCGCTGGATTGGATAACGATACAATCCTCGGCAGCCGTCGATACCGAGAACGGACTGGTATACATCGGCAACCTGAACACATTGTTCGCCTTGGATACCGACTCCGGAGACATCGTCTGGAGGTTCAGGAACCAGAAGAACTTCATGGAGACGGGATGGCCGGAGGTTAGTTGCCCTGCCGTCTACGATGATTTCGTATACTTCGGTTCCGTGGACGGCAACCTGTACAAGTTCCCGGCCGAGGACCCGAACGGCGATGGAACGATGACCGTCGGCGAAGCGGAGTGGAACTACCAGACCGGGGACCTGGTCCCTGACTCGGAGGGCATATTCTACGCCCCCGTAACGGTCTGCCCCGACCTTGACCTCGTTCTTGGAGCGACCGCTGTCGAGGGCGGAGCCAACCCAGGCGCCCTCTACGCGATCAACGACGCGGACGGCTCTCTCGAATGGAGGGCTGAGCTGGCGACGAACACCCCCGTGGTCAACATATCGATCCCCGGTCAGGGGTCGCACAGCGGTTCGGGTCCTTCATGGGACCTCGACTCCGGCACCAACGGCATCGTGTGGGTGCCCAACGGCGACCGCCTATTCGCCCTGGACATAACGGACGGGAGCGAGGAGTATGTCAAGACCGCGAACAACTGGATCTTCGGCATGACCCCGTCATGGGACGACAACAACGTGTACATCGGCGATGACGACGGATACATCACGGCCTACGACAAGGATACAGGCTCCAAGGCCTGGGAGAAGGACATGGGCGGTCCGATCAGGACATCGCCGGTACACGACGACAACGGGAACATGTATACCTCCTGGAACAACCTCGGCACTTCCGAAGGTATCGTTTCCTGCTTCGATATGTCAACAAGGGACGTCGTGTGGGAGTACAACACCACCGGTTACACCCTGGCATCGTTCGGTGCAGACAACGGGATGCTCTTCATCAGCGTCGCCGATGTGTCCGTGCCCGTCGATTCCCATCTGCTGTTCGCCTTCGGGGACCACGACATGGACGTGGACCTGCAGGTCAAGACCGTCGGAGCGACGGCCCCCATAGAGGGCACTCCAAGCCCGATAGTGGCAAAGGTGTTCAATGACGGGACGATGTCCGCCTGGGACGTCGAGGTGGAATTCTATGACGGTGACCCGGACGGCTCGGGAGACCTCATCGGGACCGCCATCGCACCTAGGCTCCTGCCCGGGGTAAGCACACCCGTCTTCTACGAGTGGATACCCGATACCAACAGCGGCCTCGAGGTCTACGCCGTCGTCGATCCCGACAACGACGTCACCGAGACAATCGAATCCAACAACCAGGGCTCGGGGGAGATCAGCATAATTCCGGGCGGGGAGGCCCCGACCTGTTCGATAGTATCCATATCTCCGGACGACCTCTACCAGGTAGGCACCACCACCATCGATTTCAGCGGTGACGCTGACGACGACGGCACGGTGGAGTACTACACGTGGACGTCCAGCATTGACGGATTCCTATCATCGAGCGAGGACTTCGATCTGTCGGTCCAGTCACTATCACCGGGAGCCCACTACATAACGCTCCAGGTCGAGGACGACGACGGGATGATGTCCGAGAACGCCTCGGCCATGCTCTTCGTCAGGCCGGACCCGTTGGACGACTGGTATCGCTCCGGTGCAGACATGGAGAACACCGGATACAGCATGTCGGGAGGCCCGACGCTGCCCTCCGTTGAATGGTCCGTCGACAGGACGAACATCCAGCAGACCCTTTCCGGTGCGGCCGTCGTAGACGACGTGATGTACTACTGCTCGTTGAACAGGACATACGCCATCGACATCGAGGACGGCACCGAGCTGTGGACATACTCCTACAATGACGTATGGTCGTACGTGAACACACCCGCGGTCGACATCGACGAGGGCCTTGTGATCATATCCGGGAACGCCCTGGTGGCGCTTGACATCGACGACGGAGATGAGGAATGGGCCGTCCATTTCGGAGGGTTCGAGTTCTCCGGTCCAGTCATCGACGACTGGAAGGTCTACGCACACTCGCATGCTGGTAAGAACCTCAGCGCTTACAACCTCACCACGGGCATCGAGGAATGGCGCTTCGAGGTTTCGAGCGGATACCTTTACTCTTCACCCGCGGTCGGGTTCGACCATGTCTACGTCACCTCCTACAGCACGGATGATGACAACGAGGGCTACTACGCAACATACGGTCTCGACCCCGACACCGGAGCTGTCGACTGGCGCTGGAGGCTCGGCGACGGCTCGATAGGCGGGATAGGAGTCCCTCTGATCGGAGCAGCCCTTTCGATCTCTAGCCCGACCCTATACTCGTACGGCGGGACTGACTACGTCGTCGTCGCTGACATAACCGGCGACGTCTACGCCTTCGAGCCCGACGGCGAGCAGCCCAGGGACAGCATCGATTCCGACGGCAGCGGACCAACGCCACTCACTGGTGCGGCCGACGACGGCGAGTGGATCTGGAGGACTAACCTGGACCAGGACCTCATTGCATCCACTTCGTATCACGACGGACATGTCTTCGCGGTCACATGGATGGGCGAGGTCAACTGCCTCGACGCCGACACAGGCAACGTCGTATGGTCCGAGGACCTCAGCATGCCCTTCTGGGCAGCTCCGACGATAACCAACGACACGATATATCTTGCAGGGATCGACTCCTACCTCTACTCGCTGGACATCGATACAGGGAACGTCAACTGGCGCTACCTCACCAAACCGTTCAGCTTCATCTACGGACAGCCCGCCCTCTACGGCGGTTCACTCTATCTGCCGGGAGGCCCGGACCCGTGGCTCTTCCTCTGGTCCGACGACGTCTACAAGTTCAGCGACTTCGTCGACATGCCCGAGGTGTCCGTCTCACCGTCGATGGTCGTCCTTCCGGACTCCATCCCGGTGAACGACACTATCCAGTTCATGGTCGGCGCGGCCAACAATGGATTGAAGGACACCACCGCGGTCATATCCGTCTACATCAACGAGACCGACATGGCCCACCGCCTCGGCGCGGCGAAGGTTGACATACCCGCCGGCGGGATGAACGGTTTCATAGTCGAGTGGAACACGACCAACATGTCCGGCGAGCAAACGATAATCGTCATGGTCACGGACATGTACGATCCCTATACCGACAACAACGTGGCAGAGGTTTCAGCCTACGTCGTCAGACCGGGCGAGAAGCCGATCGCCGAGATAATCGCCATCGAGCCCAACCCCGTGGAGCGGAGCTCGTCCAATGATGTGTACTTCAGCGGCGAGGGGCACACTGCAGGGAACATCACCGATTACCTGTGGAACGTCTCCGGCGAGTTCCTGTCCGACGAGGCCGAGTTCGAGATCGGCTCGGATGACACCCTGTTCGACCTGGGCGACAACGACATCACCTTCACCGTCAAGGACGACACCGGACAGTGGGCCGACGAGGTCATGGACACCCTTACCATCACCGCACCAGGTTCGAAACCCGAGGCGGAGATCATCGACATCTCACCCAACCCCGCGGACATCGAAGACACCGTTTCGTTCGAGGGCGAGGGTCACTCTGGCAGCGGCAAGAACATCACCGGATACAGGTGGTGGTGGAGCGGCGGGACCCTCAGCACGCAGGCCGAGTTCGAGGAGGACGCAGACACCTTCGGAACTGGCTCATGGCCCATATACTTCGAGGTCGAGGACGAGGACGGCAAGAAGTCGACCACCGTCGACGAGACCCTGAAGGTGGTGAGCGGGGATCCCCCGGAGGTCACGATAACCGCACCGGAGGACGAGGACGAGGTCAGCGGAACCGTCAACATAACCGGGACCGCGGAGTCAGACGAGGACGTCATACTCGTGGAGGTCGCCTACAGCGAGGTGGACGAGGACCCGGACTGGGAGAATGACGGACTTGACGTCGAGGGCCTCGAGGACTGGTACGCACACTGGGACACTGACGGGTTCAGCGGCGACATGGAGATCCACGCCAGGGCGAAGTCCGAGTCCGGACTCGAGTCCGAGGTCGTCATGATAACGGTCACCATCATGTCCTCTCTTCCGACGGTCGAGATAACCTATCCGACGGGCGGCGACCTCTCGGGAAGCGAGATAACGATAACCGGGACCGCATCCGACGACGGCTACGTGGACAAGGTCCACATCAAGTTCGGAGCGGGCTCGTGGAACCTGGCCACCGATGAGTCGGCCAACGGAACCTGGGAGGACTGGTCATACGACTGGAACTACTCGAACTACGATGACGGCGACAAGGTCAACATCAGGGCGAGGGCCACCGACGACGACGGCGACCAGACGACCGACACCGTCCAGGTGGAGATCGTCAAGCCGAACGTCGCCCCAGAGATCGAGATAGTCTATCCAGCATCGGACAGCGATGTCCTGACCCACATCGTCATGTGCGAGGGTTCCGCGATCGACGAGGACGGCGAGATCACCAAGATCCAGCTGGCGATCGACGACATCGACTTCGACGATCCGCTCGAGATCGACGTGAGCGAGGAGGGTTACTACTACTGGTACATCGAGCTAGACACCAGGATCTACACCGCGGACGATTACAGGCTCTACGCCCGCGCCCAGGACAACGACGGTGACTTCTCAGACCACGACAGCGTCGCCATCAGGATCGACAACCGCGAACCCGAGGCGATCATCGACTCGGTGAAGCCGGGAGTGGCCGTCTGGTACAAGGACACGATCATAATGAAGGGACACGCCTCCATGGAGGGAGACTACGACGAGGACCGCGACATTGCTGAATGGGAGTGGACGACCAACCGGGGAGGGGTTCTCGGAACCAACGCTACGATAGTAGTGAAGGCCGAAGACCTCAACGTGGGCGTGCATGAGATCGAGCTGCGCGTAATGGGCTCCAACGGGATCTGGTCGGAGGAGGTCTCCACCCAGGTGAACGTCAAGAAGGCGAAGTCGAGCGGAGGGAGTGACGACGAATGGTGGGAGATCCCGGGAATGGACGCGACTGCGGTCATGACGGCACTGGCAGCGGCGGTCCTGATCTTCAGGAAGAGAAGGTAGCCCTGCTCCTCCTCGGAATAGGTCACGTCTTCGACCTGC
>JANQNK010000021.1 GCA_028279595.1 Thermoplasmatota archaeon | reverse complement strand
GAGGGTGGGTGAGAACCCGCTCTCGAACAGGGTTGTTCGGGGACTTGAGGTAATTGGGATATATGCAAGTTCACGAACTCCGCCCATCCGAATGATGGGCTGGGCGAATCCCTCCCTCGGTGCCATTCTTCATTCAGTTAGCTGTGCTGATGCCGGGGAAGCCGCGGGGAAAATTATAAGACCCCCTATTTTGTCTGCGGTCCCAGGTGAAGCGTATGATGGTTAAGGACCTCGCAGCGAACCAACCCGTCGAAGAGATCGAGCTCAGCATCGAGGAGCTCAGCGATATTCGAACATACCTCACGAAGTGGGGCGACGAGGGCAGGGTTCGCGACGCAGTTGGCAAGGACGGACAGGGAGACACGGTGAAGATCACGCTCTGGAACGACGACGTCGACAAGGTGGAGCAGGGTGCGACGGTCCTCATCAAGAACGGATATGCGAAGATCTGGAACGGCGAGTTGCAGGTCTCGTCCGGACGCTACGGTTCCCTCACCGTCAGCTGAGCCAGCCTGCTGGGCCCTGAAGGGCCCACAACCTATTTATCACGACCCTACGATGCAGTCGAGGTGACCGCATGGACGATCTGAAAATGATGGTACTTCCCAGGAACATCATCATGGGATCGGGTGTCATCGATGAGATACCCTCCATAGTCAGGGCTCTGGGGCTTCCGGGACAGGCCGTCGTGGTCTCCGACGAGGGGACGTTCGATGCGGCCGGCCGGATGGTCATGGACGGGCTCGGGGCGAGCGGTATCGAGAGTTCTAGGTTCATAGTCACCGGAGCGGACAGGGACAACGTCGAGAGGTTGAAGGCGGAGGTCGAGAGGGGGATGTTCCTCGTTGCGGTCGGTGGCGGTAGGCCCATCGACGTTGCGAAGGTCGCCGCGTTCGAGGTCGACACGCCGTTCATCAGCGTACCGACGGCGGCGTCCCATGACGGGATAGCCTCCGACAGGGCGTCGATAATCGAGGACGGGCTGAAGTCGTCCTCCGCCGCCCGGTCGCCCATCGCGGTGGTCGCCGACCTCGATGTGATCTCGCGCTCCCCGAGACGCCTGTGGGTGTCCGGGTTCGGAGACGTCGTTTCGAACAAGACGGCCGTCCTCGATTGGCGCCTGGCGTCGAGGATCCGTGGCGAGAGGGTCAGCTACTACGGCTCGGCGCTATCGGACCTCAGCGCCGACGTCCTGGTCAACAACGCGGAGGTAGTCGCATCGGGAACGGCCGAGGGGTTCCGGATACTCGTCAAGAGCCTCGTACTGTCGAGCGTCGCCATGAGCATCGCCGGGACGTCAAGGCCCGCGAGCGGTGCGGAGCACATGTTCAGCCATTCCCTGGACCGGATCGCCGAGCGCCCGGCACTGCACGGAGAGCAGTGCGGCGTCGGCTCGATAATCATGATGTACCTCCACGGCGGGGACTGGGAGTCCATTCGGGATGCACTGAGGATAGTCGGCGCCCCCACGGACGCCGTCAGCCTCGGACTGGACGAGGACACGGTGGTCGAGGCACTCGTCACCGCTCACGAGATCAATCCGGAGAGGTATACGATCCTTAACGGCGGCCTAGGGAAGAAGGCAGCCGTCAACGTGTGCAAGATAACCCAGGTAATAAGCTGAGCCGCTAGACCTTTCTGAAGACCGTGAACCACCGTGTCAGCGAGCGGTGGACCTTCATCGGGTGGGAGCCGATCATCTCGAGGTGCTCCCCTCCGAGCCTGATCGCCCATTCCGCTGGAAGGGCGACGGCGAGGTGCCCTCCCGTTCTGAGGGATTCTGCCGATGCCGTGAACATTCGGGTGTAGATCGCCGCAAGACCCTCGTCCCGGAGTGATGTCGATCTGCCGTAGGGCGGGTCAGTGGCGACGGCGTCCAGGGGGGCGTGTTCAGATAGCATGGACACATCGCCCTCCATGAGCTCGGCGTCGAGGCCGAACCTCTCGAGATTTGTTGCAGCCCCCTCGAGCATGCCGCCGTCGATATCGATCCCGACAGTCCGAATGCCGGATGCTGCTGCCTCCATCAGGATCCCCCCTCCACCACAGAAGGGGTCTGCCAGGGTCCCGCCCGACGGCGCCCTTGATAGGTTCACGAGCGCTCTGGCATATTCGGACCTTATGGAGACCGGGCTGAAATACGGACGTTTCATGACATCCCGGGACAGGGCCGTGCGCCTTGCCGAATCGCCCCTGTACGCGCCAACCACGACCCTACCGGGAGCGACGATCACCTTGAGGACGGTGTCGGGACCTCTCAAGGACACCTGTGCGTCGATCGCGCTCGCGAGCCTTTCGATGGTCTCGCGGGCCTCGGCAGCCGTGCCGTCCGTCATTTCCAGGGAGATCCGGTACGTTCCATCGAGCGCGCCGGCGATCCGGGATGTATCGGCAAGGAGATCGTCCAGGGATGGGGATTCGGCCACCTTCCCGAATATCCTATGGGCCATTGCCAGCCTTTCAAGGGCGGGAAGGGGGGAGTCCGCCGAGATGATGGCATGGCGCCCCAGGACCTCGGGTCCGGTGGCGTCGACGCCCTCCGCCTGGAGGGCGGCAGCCATCTCCATGGTCGCGAAGTCGGCGTCCTCGCCTGCAAGTTCGACTATCCAATCCGTCATCAGCGGGGTGATTGTCCGGACCATTGATAACACCTACCGGAACGGCATCACAGTATCGAATAGGAAAAAGGTTATATCGAAGCTGTCGATATCACGGACCACACGGTGGCAACATGGCGGTCAAGCTCGGTCAGATCATCATCACCCTCGGCGTCATCCTGATGCTCGTCGGGGTTGTGTTCTACATCTTCATATTCGATTTCCTGACCGCCGGGGAGGCGGTCTGGACCATGGACGAGATGGAGGGGAAGTTCTACTTCAAACCGAAGATGACCGGCCCTCCCGGATCGAGGATCGTCGACTGGGACAGGAGCATCAGGGACTTCAGGGACCTCGGCCCCGGGGATACGGTGTTCCTTAAGGACAATATTGCCGATTTCCAATACAACAGTACCCTTGGTAAAACCTTGGTCTGGTTCAAGAGCACGGGCATGGGGGACGGCAAGATCAAGGACCCGGACAACCTCCATCGGGATGTGGCGCTCGCCCTGTGCAGCACGGCCGACAGACACAAACCATACGTGTTCTTTGACGGGGATGTCACGGGCGACCTCACCAAGGGGCAGGTCATAGCCATCGAGATGAAGGTCGCTGGCGTCAAGGACGACAGCGAGTACTTACAGCAGCTCGGTGATCCGATGGACGAGGGGGAGGCTAAGGGGCTCTCGTCGAGCGACGTAATCGACATCGAGACGTTCCTCACCATGGGCCTGATACTCATCATCGCCGGAGGCGCCTGCCTGGGGGTGGGCGCGTTCATACATTTCAAGAAGGATGTAGAGAAGAAACCGGCTGCAGCCGGAGCAGCGAACGCTCCGAAGAAGGAGGTAGCGGGGGGTGCGCCGACCAGACAGACGAAGTGTCCCGCCTGCGGTGCGGGGATCCCCATTCCGCCGGGGGCCGCGTCCATCAAGTGCGCCTCGTGCGGCAAATCCTACCAGATAGGTGCGGGAGCGAGCGGCGCAGCGGCACAGAGACGTCCGGCGGCAGCACCGGCCCAGGCAGCGAGACAGCAGAAGTGTCCTGGTTGCGGGACCATGATCGCGATACCACCGGGCGCATCGACCATCAAGTGTACTGGATGCGGCCGTTCGTACAACATCGGCGGTGCCCAGAGGCCCGCAGCCGCGCCTGCGGCAGCCCAGAGGCAGCCGGGAGCGGCACCGCAGCAGCAGGCGGCGCCCCAGCAGGCGGGAGCACGGCAGTCCCGGTGTCCGGGATGTGGCGGGAACATTGTCATACCGGCCGGTGCAAAGAACGTTACGTGTCCGTCCTGCAAGCAGTCATTCCGGGTAGGATGATCCCAGATCGACGCTGGTCCATTCCCTTTTCATACGAGCCATCAGCTAGTAGATTGGTCCCGGATCACTGATCGGCCTCGGGCGGGACAGGTTCGAGAACGGGACCATCGGCCACCTCGACGATCTCGGGCTCGACGGTCTCTGTCCTCGAGCGTTTCAGTATGAATCCCAGTGCGAGTCCCGCGACGAGCATGATTATCGCGACCAGGATCAGCGTGCCCGAGTCGAGGACCTCCTTGTCCTTGGTCACCACCTTCGTGTTCGTGTCCATCGGTCTAAGATAGCCGGGATCGAGGACCAGTGATTCGATGTAGACTGTTGTGTTGACCGCTGACGATGTCGGTTCCCCGAACTCGAACCACCGGACGTTCGTATGGTGGTTCGGCATGGGGACGATGATCATCCCGGGATCGAGGCTCGCCGATATGGACACCTGGAAGTTGACGGTCGGTTCGAAGAACTCGTCCTCCCAGTTGTAGCCAGCACTCTCTCCGTCCACCCAGAAGGCCCAGTACATGTCGGTCATGTCCGCTGTAACGTCGATCTCGTAGGTCTTGACGCCCTCGGTGTTCGCCGACGGGGTGGCGAAGTCGTTGTTCCCGTCACCGTCCCAGTCGATCGCGAGGTCGAGGTTTGCGAAGTAGTACGAGGCCGCGCTCCATGCCTCGTAGTCGAACTTGATGGACATATGGTTCACGCCCATGGGGACCTGGACATGGACCGTGGACTCGGTCTCGTAGACGCCCGGACTGACGGTCTGCCGTGTGAAGTGGGCCCACTCCCCATGCCACTTGGTCTTGAGGGTGTCGGTGTGCTTCATCACGTGCATCTTGAACGTGAGGTTGTGATACTGGAGTGCGTCGAACACCGTGGCGTCGGGCATGTCCGGATAGCCGTCGCGGTCGGTGTCAATAGTCCGGAGGGTCTCGAGGGTCATGGCGACATCGACGGCGCGTGTGACGTTGACCAGGCCGTACCCCTGGGCGAAGTCGTACTGCCAGCCGTGCTCGTTGGTCCAGTTGCCGCTCGGGACGCCCATTGAGCCGGATGGCATGTAGTCGGCGGTCGCCTCCATGATCAGCTCGGCCTCGGATATCAGTGTGGTGGTGTCGTTGTACCACTGTTCGGCCGAAGGTGCGCCGTCGCCTCCAGAGTAATCCTCGTGGACGTTCGTGAAGGTCAGGGAAGGTGCCGCCTGGTAGAGCAGCGCGACGACCCCCGAGATGTGTGGCGTCGCCATGCTGGTTCCGCTGATGGCCATGTAGTATAGGTCGTCATCCGACGGTCGCTGGGCGCCGTCGATGAGCGTTCCCCTGGGGGCAGTGGACCAGATATCCACGCCCGGGGCTGCGATGTCGGGCCAGGTCTCCTTGATGTCCTTGTGTCCCCGTGAGCTGAAGTCGGCCATCCCGTTGCCGTCCCGCTGGGCGGCCGCGACGCTGATTGAGGATGGTATGTTGGCGTACGGGTTCGTCTGGATCGATGACCCGTCACCGCCGGAGTTGCCTGCCGCGAAGACGACAGCAACGTCGTTCTCGTAGTTGAGTACCTCCACGATACGCGTGATGGCGCTCTCGGGATCGTAACGATTGCCCGCGCTCCCCCAGCTGTTGGAGACGACGCGTATGTTCAGTTCGTTCTCGCCCGGTCGTGTCAGCTGGGCAACGCGGTCCAGGGCCTCGGCTCCGTAGATGATCGCCAGACCCTCACCTGTGGACATTCCGTAGAGATTGGCGCCTGGAGCCACTCCTCGACGCGCGCCAGCGGAGGCGTCCCCGTTCCCGCCGACGGTCCCGGCGCAGTGGGTCCCGTGACCGGAGGAAGTGTCGCTGTTCTCCATCTCGGTCCAGCCGTTCTCGCCGCGCTTCTCGTTCTTGATCGTCTTCGTGAGGTAGTCGAGGTCCGGGTGCCCGGCGTCGATGCCTGTGTCCAGCACGACCGCCGTAACGCCCCTGCCGTCTATACGTTTGAGATAGCCGTCGTCGTCGACTATCGGCTGCTCGTCGTCGAGCTCCATGTAGTTCCACTGGGTCGAGGCTCCGATGGCGTGGGCCGAGACCTCCATGAAGTATGTGAGCGGCTGGTCGGCCTCCATGTACCGGACCCTGGGGTCCCTCGACAGGTCGAGGGCCTGGTCCTTCGAAGCGACCATGGATGCTCCGTTGATGGAGACCAGTTCGACGTCGACCTCGAGGCCGAGGGATGACAGCAGGCTTTCGACCTTCTCGACAGGAACGGTGAACTGGACTATCATGGCGACCTCATCGTCACTGTCCATTTCGAGCAGTCGCTCCTCGAGATAGGGGTCCATCACGTCGATGTTCCCGGTATGTGCAGCCTCCGCCTCGAGTTGGAGTGGGGCCATTGCGAGAGCCAGCGCGATCAGAGCTATGAACCATTTCATAGTACCACCTATCGCAGCGTCTAGAGGCTCATAGGATTAAATGATTGTGGTGAACATTTTACCCTCGGCCGTATGGCCGGGGTCATATCGTCTTGGCCATGTACATCCCATCGAGGGCGTATCCCCTCGCCGAGTAATAGTCCCTGACGCCGACCCCGCTCGTTACCAGTACCTTGTCGGCGCCCTCGGAGGCAGAGATGGACTCGGCCTCGCTGAGAAGTGCCGATCCCAGTCCTCCGTGCTGCCAACCGGGGCCTCTACGGCCCAGCGGAACGACCTCCCCCAGGACCTTGAGCTCCCTGATGCGCGCAGTATGGCCGTCGAGTCTGAGGCGGAGGTACGCTGCTATCGATGACACGTTCTCGAAGGAGAGGAATACCTCGCGTCCGGCGGAGGCCTGGTATTCCCTCGCCTTGAGTTCGTGATCCGCTCCGCCATCGTCGACCCGTCCTACCTCCCGGCACCTGATGCACTTGCATCTGTTGCCAGCCTCCTCCATCCTGCGCTGGGCCAGCTCGCGAAGGTTTCCCTTTCGGACCCCAGCGGATATCAGCGGGGCCGGGATGTCGCGCTGCACCCTCTGTATGCGGACCCAGGGAGGGACCAGCTCCTTGATCCGGGCGATGAGGTCGACCGCGTTCGCGTCATCCATCGGTTCGTAGTCCCCCGAGGACCATAGGTCGTGAAGTCTGGTGCCCTCGATGACCAGTGTCGGATAGATCTTCAGCATGTCGGGCATGAACCCTGGATCGGAGAAGAGCCGTTCGAAGTCCTCGAGGTCGCCTTCGGGAGTGGTCCCTGGAAGGCCGGGCATCATCTGGTAGAGGACCTTCAGGCCTGCAGACTTCGCCGCATGGGTGGCCGTGATCGTAGCGGCGACGGAATGACCCCGGTTGACCGACGTAAGTACATCGTCCCTGAGCGTCTGGACACCCAGTTCCACCCTCGTGGTGCCAAGGCGGACGGCGTCGTCGACCCCATCTGGGCCGAAGAGGTCGGGCCTCGTCTCGAGTGTCAGGCCGACGCAGCGGTTCGGAGCGCGTGCATTGGCGTTCTGGGCCTCGGCCAGGGTACCTGAGACGCTCTCGTTCAATGCATCGAGACAGCCCTTCACAAAGGACTCCTGATACTCCCTCGGCCTCGCCGAAAAGGTCCCGCCCATGACTATCAGGTCCACCTTGTCGGTGGAGTGGCCTCCGGAGCGGTACTGGGAAAGACGGGCCCGGACCTGCGCCCCGGGATCGTAGGCGTTGTCGGCGGCGCGCATCGCGGCGGGTTCCCTGCCCGTGTAGCTCTGAGGGGTGTCGTTATCGACGCCCCCCGGACAGAAGTCACACGTCCCGTGAGGGCACGGAGCGGGAGAGGCCATGACGGCCACCGGCGCGACGCCCGATATCGTCCTCGAAGGCTTCTTCCGAAGCGTCCTCGACACGTCATCCCGGACCTCGAGAGGCGCCGCTGCTATGATCTCGGTGTTGAGGGGCAGGCCGCCCCACCCGTATCGTTGGGAGAACTCCTTCTTCAATGATTCCGGGTCGCGGCACGAGCCGACGATCGCGATGGCGAGCTCGGCCATACCATCCTTGTCGACCAAGGCCTCATCCCTTCTTCTTGGTCGATGATTTCGATCCGGACTTCTTCGAGCTCGACGATTTGGAGGTCGATTTCGAACTTGATTTCTTGGTATCTGTCTTCTTTGATGTGGACTTCTTGGTGTCGGACTTCTTTGACGTCGATTTCTTGGTCTCGGTTTTTTTCGTGTCCTTCTTTGTCTCTGTTTTCTTGGTATCCGACTTCTTGGTGGTTGACTTCTTGGTCTCGGACTTCTTCGTGTCCTTCTTCGTCTCTGATTTCTTGGTGTCGGACTTCTTGGAGGTTGACTTCTTCGTGTCGGCCTTCTTGGAGGTCGATTTCTTGGATTCAGATTTCTTTGGATCCGACTTCTTGGTATCGGTCTTCTTGGAGGTTGACTTCTTGGTATCCTTCTTCGGATCCGACGTCTTGGTGTCGGACTTCTTCGACGCTGATTTCTTCGTGTCCTTCTTCGTCTCCGATTTCTTGGTGTCGGTCTTCTTCGACGTCGATTTCTTCGTATCGGACTTCTTGGCCGTGGACGACTTGGTACCGGTCTTCTTCTTCTCAGCTTCAGCCTTGGCCTTTTCCGCTTCCTTCTTCTTCTTTTCCGCCTCGGCCTTCTTCTTCTTCTCAGCTTCGGCCTTGGCCTTCTCCGATTCTTTCTTCTTCTTCTCGGCTTCAGCCTTCTTCTTCTTCTCAGCTTCGGCCTTGGCCTTCTCTGCCTCTTTCTTCTTCTTTTCCGCCTCGGCCTTCTTCTTCTTTTCAGCCTCTTTCTTCTTCTTCTCGGCTTCAGCCTTCTTCTTCTTCTCCGCTTCTTTCTTCTTCTTTTCCGCTTCCTTCTTCTTCTTCTCGGCCTCGGCCTTCTTCTTCTTTTCCGCCTCTTTCTTCTTCTTCTCTGCTTCCTTCTTCTTCCTCGCGGCCTCCTCCTTCTTCTTCTTGGCGGCCTCGATCTTCGCCGCCTCCTCGGCGGCCTTCTGGGCGATGGCCTTCTGGATCCTCTTCTCCTCGATCCTGCTGAGGATGACCTTCATGTACTGGGCGTCGTGCTCGAGGAGCGGAGAACTGGATATCACGACGATCTCCTTGTCCTCGTTGTCGAGGAGGAGCTCGGCCAGAGGGTTGAAGCGCATGTCGCCCTTCTTGATGGGGGTGAAGCGGAGCTCGTTGCCCTCGAAATCGTGTTCGAGCCCGGAGAACAGCGTGTAGATGAACGGGGCCTCGACCGAGAACAGCTCCTCGAAGACCTCCTCGAAGTCCTCCTTCTTCTTGAAGAAGCCACGCTCGCGCGCGTGGAGGTGTGCGAAGTTCACGACCGGGACAGTGCCTGAGACCCGTTTCGTCACCTCGAGGATCTCCTCCAGGTTACCGAACAGGTCCTGCTTCCCGTGGACCTCGATCCCGAGGTTGTGCTCGTACTTCTTCTTCTTGTAGTGGTCCCTGATCTTGCGGACCATCACGACGGCCCTGTCGATGGCCTCCTTCCTCTCAAGGTCGCCGTAGAAGCCAACATGGGTGATCACGAGCCTCGCGCCGACGGAGTCGGCGACCTCGCCGCTCCATTTCAGATATTCGATGCTTCGGCCCGCACTCTCGTCGTCGCCCAGGAGGTCCATGTAATAGGGTGCGTGGACCGCGATGAAGATGTCAAGTTCCTGGCCGGTCTCCTTTATGAGGTCCGCCTCGGGGATGGGTTCGCCGATCCCTCGGAGGAGCTGGAATTCGATGGCCTCCAATTCGAGCTCCTTCACATCGTAGAGAGCGTCGAGCCAGGTCCTCCCCTTGCAAGACAGCGGTATACCGTTGGGTCCGAAGCGCAACATTTGGGTCCTCCCAGTTAGCCTTTAATTTGGCTGCCCGTCCTATTTAACACTACCGCTTCCGGAAGCCCCCCCACCGGCAACGTTTATCAATCCCCCGGGGATTGCGGATTGGATGATAGTCATCAAGCTGGGCGGGAGCGTCATTACAGACAAGGACGTCGAGAAGACGCTCTTGCCAGATGTCCTGGCCGGGCTCGCGGGATCGATCGCGGCATTAGACGAGCCGGTAGCGATCGTCCATGGTGCGGGGTCCTTCGGCCACAAGGTTGCAAAGGCGACAGGCGTGGGCTCGGGACCCCACGTACCGGAGCGCGACGCTGCCGTGGCCAGGATCTCGGCGGACGTCAGGGAGCTAAACCTCCATGTGATCAACGCGCTGGCAGATGCTGGCCTGAAGCCTGTTTCCATCCCGCCCTCGTCCGTATGCGTCGCCTCCGACGGGGGGATCAAGACCTTCTCGGGAGAGGCCGCGGAAAGATGGTCGCGTCAGGGGATGACGCCCGTTACCTTCGGGGACGTTGTCGCCGACGAGGCCATGGGCGTATCGATAATATCTGGCGACCAGCTCATGATGGAGTTCGCCAGGTCCCTCGACGCACGATTGGCGGTCTTTGTCGCGGACGTAGACGGCGTGTTCGATAGACCGCCCGCCGAGGAGGACGCCATCCTCCTGACGGAGGTGTCGCCGGAAACGGCCGTCTCCTTCGGTGAGGTTGAGTCCGACGTGACCGGAGCACTTCGCGGAAAGCTCGAATGGATGTTCAGGATGGCCGAGGCGGGAATAGAGACCTGGATCGTCAACGGGCATGCCCCAGAGAGGCTCGCCGATCTCGTGGCCGATGGTTCTACCGTGGGTACTCGCATCGTCTCCGGAGGTCAGTGAGGATGCCGGCGCTCGCCGACGGCGTGCGGGGCGGCGACGTGCGTTCGATCGCGAAGGCGCTGACGTTGGTCGAGGGCGACCCGGGCACAAGGAAGGGGCTCGTCGGCGACCTTTTCCCTCACACCGGAGGGGCGCACATCATCGGTATGACCGGCCCACCGGGGGTGGGCAAGAGCACCATCGTCGACGCCATGATAACCGTTCTGAGGGAGAGGGGCGAGAGGGTGGGTGTAATTGCAGTGGACCCTACCAGCCCGTTCACTGGCGGCGCGATCCTAGGGGACCGGATACGAATGGTCGAACATTCGACGGACCCGGAGGTGTTCGTCCGGAGCATGGGGAGCCGGGGCTCCCTGGGCGGGCTCGGACCCGCGACCGCGGACGCGGTGACCGTACTTGATGCCGCTGGCTTCGACACCATCCTGGTAGAGACGGTCGGAGCGGGTCAGGCCGAGGTTGACATCGTAAGGGCGTCCCATACCACGCTCGTCGTGGAGGTCCCGGGACTGGGCGACGACGTCCAGGTCATGAAGGCGGGGCTGATGGAGATCGGCGATGTCTTCGTGGTCAACAAGGCGGACAGACCCGACGCGGACAGGCTCGTGGTCCAGCTGGAATCGTTGCTGTCGCTTATGGACAGGGACGAATGGGTGCCGCCCGTGGTCAAGACGGTGGGCCACGATCCGGGAACGCTCACGAACCTGATGAAGGCAATTGCCGACCACCGCGAGTACCTCGAGGGCGCCGGGATCGACGCCAGGGGAAGGACGATCGCCGACCACTGGATGCGCCTTCTCATCGAGGAGCAGGCACTGGAAAGGGTCATCGGACGGATGGGCGATGGAGAGTATTCGGAGATGGTGGACCGGGTCGTCTCGAAGGAGTTGGACCCATACTCCGCTGTGGACGATCTCTTCGCAAGATACTTTTCGACATAAGTGCTTTTCAGACCCCGCGCTTGTCCAGGTAGTGATTGATGATGTCGATCGTGCTGGCAGAGAGGTACCGCGCCTTTCCGATGGACAGCTTCTTTCCGGTCCTTAGCGCGTACTTCTCCTCGGCCCTCGGAAGCCCGACGTGGTCGCCGACGATGAACACGTTGTGGTCCGAGAAGTCGGCATCCTCGATCGGCGTTCCGCGCTCCTCGAGGACGAACACGGAGGCACCGGACAGGTCGGACACGACCGACTGATAGGCTCGCTTCTCGAAGGAGACGCCAGCGTGTTCCCCGCCGGATAACACCTTCCTCAGGATGTCCTCCCAGGTCCGCTCATCGACCCTCACATCGTAGAGGGTCGGGCCGTCCACCGTGAGATGCCCCGGTGGTTCCGGTGGACCGTTCAGTATCGCGTGGAACCTCGTGTCCCTCCGGATCCTGTGGGACATGAACATGGATGTCAGGATGCACTGGTAGACCGTATCAAGTCTGCCAGCATCGATAAGGGTCTCGAAGTCACCGGATGTCCGGCCCTTCCTTGAATAGAGGATGAACTCTCTCATGCCTTTTCCAGCATTTCGTTTATCATGTCAGCCTGGAGGTGATTGTCCACCTTCACATTGACCTTGGACACGCCCTCGACCTCCTTCGCCGCCTCTTTTATTGCGAACGCGAGCTGGATCCCGAGGGGGCAGAACGGTGATGATGGGACGAACGTCAAGGACACCTCGCCATCATCGCTGACATTCAGATCGGCTATCAACTTCATGTTTACGACATCGATGCCGGTCTCCGGGTCCATGACCTTGCCGAGCCGTTCGAGAACATCCTCCTTGGTGACCATGATATCTTACCTCTGGACCTACGAACTCGCTCGGATTTACTTATGCCTTTCCCCGGTGGTCGTATTCCATCGACTTGAAAGAACATTTAATGAGCATTATGATCGATGAGCATAGGGGGACCCCAATATTTCCACTGGAGACATTCTTGTTTGTAAATGTTTGATATATTTCTTTGTTTGTAAATACCCCAAATGTCATATATTAAATTATATAAAAATATTTCTATTAGAAAAAAGAAAATTTGAATTAATTCAAGAAGAAAGATATCG
Organism: Thermoplasmatota archaeon; assembly: GCA_028279595.1. Lineage (GTDB taxonomy): Archaea > Thermoplasmatota > JAKEGO01 > JAKEGO01 > JAKEGO01 > JANQNK01. The sequence continues at coordinate 32,501 of JANQNK010000021.1, read as the reverse complement.
AATTCATAACATTTTCGATTATGGGATCCACGATCCCTACCAAAGTCTCACGGATCCCGGAGCGTAATGATAGAGGATCGAATTCACATAGAGGATCTCTTATCCGTCAGGGAGAACCTCTCACCGATCGAGCATGAAATGTCCCTGAATTAATTGTCTCATGATGTAAAGGATAATTCTCAATGTTCCTGAGAATCAAGGTCGGCAACGTGATAAACACACCCATCTCCACAGGAAATGATGGGGTGGCCTGACTATCCCTCGTCGCCCCGCCCAACGTCCAGCATCCTCTGGATCGGTATCCTGGCCCTCACCATGAGTTCCGGGTCCGGCTCGACCGTCGGCTCGAGCCCCCTGACGGCCGAAAGGACGTCCTCCAGCGTTATCTTCTTCATGTTCGGACACGTGGCGTCTGGAGCGTAGGCCCTCTTGCCCGTGACCTTCCAGAGCCTGTAGGCGAGCTCCTTCTCGGTGAGGACGATGAACTCATCCGCATCGGAGTCCCTTGCGTGTCTGATCATCCCCTCGGTCGAATAGACGTGGTCCGAGGCGTCGACGACGTCGGGCGTGCACTCCGGATGGACCAGTACCTCCGCTTCCGGATGCTCCCTTCGGAGCCGCTCCACGTCCTCGAGCGATATTCCCATGTGAACGTGGCAGTATCCCGGGTACAGGACGATCTCCTTCTCGGGGACCATTCTCTGAACGAAGGACCCCAGGTTCTGGTCTGGGACGAAGATGATCCTCTCGTCCGGCAGCGATCTGACGATCTTCACGGCGTTCGCCGAGGTGCAGCAGATGTCGGAGAGCGCCTTCGTCTCGGCCGTTGTGTTGACGTACGTGACAACCGGGGCTCCGGGGTTCTCCCCCTTCAGGGCCATGAGCGTCTCCGTATCGACCATACCGGCCATAGGGCAGCGTGAATCAGGCACCGGGTGCACCACGGTCTTCTCCGGATTGAGCACCTTTACCGTCTCGGCCATGAAGGCAACCCCGCAGAACACGATAGTGTCGGCCCCGGTCCTGAGCCCCTCCATCGCGAGGAACAACGAGTCCCCGACGATGTCCGCCAGGTCCTGGACCTCCGGGACCTGGTAATTGTGGGCCATGATGGCCAACCCCTTCTCCTCCCTGAGACGGAGTATCTCGTCGACCGCCCGTCCAGCACCGGTCATCCCCCGGCCATGGCTTACAATATAAAAAACTTTATTCTAAGAGCCCGATGCGGTCCCATGAGATTCGGTGTGACAGCGCGGCCTGACATGCCAGAGGCGATCAAGATGGCGGCGGACGTCGCCGAGTTCATCCGCGGCCACGACGAGGCTGCCGTACTGGACGACCAGTTCGCCGCGGCCACCGGCTGGGACGGCGATTCCGCCCCGCTCGACGACATGGACATCGACGTCATCATAACGATCGGCGGCGACGGGACCATCCTCAGGACGGCGCAGCACACCACGCATCCAATATTCAGCATCAACATGGGCGCACTCGGATTCCTCGCGGAGGTACAGCCCGAGGACTGGCGGGAGGGTGTGTCCCGGTTGATCCTGGGGGACTACTCCATAGATGCCCGCAACAAGCTGACGACCATCGTGGGCGGGGACCACCAGCCCGCGGCGGTCAACGAGGCCGTGATCCACACCACACAGATATCGAAGATGCGTCACTTCGAGGTCCAGGTCGACACATCCGACCCCCTGAGGTTCAGGGCGGACGGTCTGATCATCGCAACGCCCACCGGGTCCACCTGCTACGCCCTCAGCGTCGGGTCGCCCATCGTCGATCCGAAGGCCAAGGCCTTCATAATCGTCCCGATCGCCCCCTTCAAACTGTCCGCCCGTCCGTTCGTGGTCTCCTCCGACAGCCGGATAGAGGTGCGCCTCCTCGACGGGAAGGACGCCCTGCTCGTCCTCGACGGCCAGGCCGAGGCCGCCATCGAACCGGACCAGACCGTCACCTTCGAAAGGTCCGACGAGCTGGCGAGGTTCATACGTTTCGACACCGACTTCTACAGGCGGTTCACCAAGAAGCTGATACGCCTCATGACCTCAGAGGAGGTCTGATGCCCGTTGGCGAGGGGGACCGCGTGGTCCTCATCGGCGCCGACGGCACCACCCACCTCGTCCGGGCGGGCGAGCCCCTGCGGGACGGCGATTCTGTCCTCCCAACATCGGCCGTGGTAGGCGCGGAACCCGGTGCAAGGATCTCACTCCTCGGCTCGGAGTTCACTGTCGCACATCCCGTGTGGCGGGACGCGCTGGACGTCCTGAAACGTGGGCCCCAGATAATAGTTCCCGAGACAGCGGCACAGATCGTCCACCTCGCCGGCATCTCTCCCGGCTCCCGCGTGGTGGAGGGCGGCACGGGAACCGGCTGCGCCACCATCGTCCTCGCCTCCCACGTGGGCGAGACCGGCCACGTCGATACGTTCGACCTCAGGGAGTCGTCGACGGACCTCGCAAGGGCTAACATCGAGCTCGCCGGATTCGCCGGCCGGGTGGACTTCCACAGCGGCGACGTCACCGATTGCCCGATCGTAGACGCGGATGCGATGGTCCTCGACGTACCGGAGCCGTGGGGTGTGCTCTCTGCCGCGATAAGGGTCCTTCGACCGGGAGGCTACCTGGTGGCCTATTTACCGACCACCACACAGGTCGAGAGGCTGATGCGCTCGTTCGGTCAGGAGTTCACGGCGCCCACGTGCAGGGAATCGATAAATCGCGAATGGGAGCTCTCCAAGTCGGATGAGGGGCTCCGTCCGTCATTCACCGGCCCTGCCCACTCCGGCTTCCTCGTGACAGCCAGGCGAATTTGATCCCGGCCCCGCCCAGTAAAACTATTTAAACGCGCCTCACGATTGCACGGTGATGGCTTTCCGGGTGCCCCTTGCGGTCCTTATGGCTCTTACCGTTCTCATGGTGTCAACCGTCTCGGCACCGACCGGTCCGGACACATCACCGGTTCAACTCGGACAGCAGGTCCACCCGGATGGGCTGACGATTCTCTCCGGCGACGGACAGGGCGGCCTCCCCGCGACCCGGCTTCACGACCCATTGACCGTAATCCTCATCGAATCGGACGCTCCCCTGTCGGGCGAGACGGTCCATTTCGAGATCTCAGGTAACGGTACGGGCTCCCTCGAGGGCGGCGGACACGCCGGCCCCGCGGTCGACGTGGGCACGGACGCGGAAGGGAAGGCGTCCGTGCATCTCTCCACGGGCACCACCGTGGGCCCGATCACTGTCTCGGCCTCATGGGAGAACGAATCCGTCGAGTTCACATGTCATTCGGTCTCCCTGCAACCCATGCTCAGTATCTGGGGCGCCAACAGGACCGGCGTCAACACAATGTTCGATGCGCGGGACTCGGCAGGCGAGGACCTGAAGTTCATCTTCGACTACGGCGACGGGTCCACGAGCGGCCTCCAGACGTCGCCAACCGCTGTCCACCAGTACACATCGCCCGGAAGGTATGTGGTGGGCCTGACCGTCGTCGGGAACCACGGGGTCAACCACAGTACCTACAAGGAGCTGAGGATCGCCGAGGACACCTACGAGGAGACCCTCGACCCCCTGGCGGCCTGGATATTCCTCGTCGTCGCCCTCCTTCTCCTCTTCGCCACACTTTACATCTTCAGCAGATCGCTCCTGAAGGAGGCTATGTCCAGGATCAGGACACAGGACCCCAAGGCTAAGGAGGACAAGTACGACATGGCTGTCTCTCTCGCTCTCGCGGGGGAGGGCGACAGGGCCCTCAGGTACTTCAAGGCAGTACTCGACGAGGATCCCACCCACGCAAAGGCCCATTTCTACAAGGGCGTGGTGCTGATGGACCAGAACAAATTGAAGGCCGCGCAGCGCTCGTTCAACGAGGCCCTGGTGCACGACCCCGACAACGCACCCGCGATGAAGGCGCTGGACGCGGTCGAGACAGCGATCCGACTCAACGAACGGATAGGCGGGAACTGAACTTCACTTCGTCATCCCTTTACAACGCCCATCGGGGTCATCTTCGCTACCTTTCTCGAGATCCCGGCACCGTGAGCGGTATCGACCACAGAAGTGACGTCCTTGTAGGCGTTCGGCGACTCCTCCGCAACGACCTTCGGCGTGGCTGCCTTCAGGTACACCCCCTTCGCCCGGAGCTCCTCCTTTATGGCCCTTGGATCGAACCTCCTGACCGCGGCACTCCGCGACAGTACCCGCCCTGCTCCGTGACAGGTCGATCCGAACGTCTCGGACATGGCGTCCCCGGTCCCGGCAAGGACGTAGCTCGCTGTCCCCATGTCCCCCGGAATTATCACCGGCTGACCGTGGTCCCTATATCTCGCGGTAACCTCCGGACGCCCTGGCCCGAAGGCCCTGGTCGCGCCCTTGCGGTGGACCCAGACGTCGGTGCTCTTACCATCCACCTCGTGGACCTCGGGCTTCGCGATGTTGTGGGCCACGTCGTAGACGATCTCCATGCCCATGTCCTCCGCGCTCCTTCCCATGACGTCCTCGAAGGACGCCCTGACCCAGTGGACGATCATCTGCCGGTTCGCCCACGCGAAGTTCGCTGCCGCCTTCATCCCTCCGATGTACCTTTCTGAAACCCGTGAGCCGAAGGGCGCCGCGACGAGCTGTCTGTCGTAGATCCTCATATCGAACTCGGGCGAGTAGAACGAATCACCGTCCTTCCTGAAGAGGCGCTCCATGTCCCTCAGGTTGTCGGTGCATATCTGGTGGCCGAAACCACGGGACCCGGTATGGATCATGACGACGACCTGCCCGGGATCATCGATCCCGTAGGCCTTGGCAACCGCGGGCTCGAACACCTCGTCGACCCTCTGGATCTCGAGGAAGTGGTTCCCAGCGCCAAGGGACCCGACCTGGGAGGCGCCCCTGGAGTAGGCCTTCTCCGAGACCACCACCGGGTCCACTCCGTCCATCCGTCCCTCCTCCTCGAGCCTCTCGAGGTCATCGTCCCAGCCGTAGCCGTTCTCGACGGCCCAGGCCGCGCCGTCCGTGGCAACTCTCTCGATCTCGTTCCGGGAGAGCCTTACCCGGCCCTTAGAACCCAGCCCGGACGGGACGTTCTCGAACATAGCGTCCACGAGCTCCCTGAGCCGGGGACCGACCTCATCGGCCGTCAGGTCCGTCCGCACGAGGCGTACCCCGCAGTTGATGTCGAAACCGACGCCGCCCGGCGAGATGACCCCGTCCTCGGCCGACACCGCTGCCACGCCGCCTATGGGGAAGCCGTAGCCCCAGTGGATGTCCGGCATGGCCATGGACGCCTTGAGGATCCCTGGCAGCGCCGCCACGTTCGCGACCTGCTCGGGAGCGTCGCCCATGGAGATGTCGGAGATCATCTCGGCATTCGAATAGATGATCCCGTCCACGCTCATCTCGTCCCTGTAACCACTGGGGATGCGATACCTGAAATCATCGATCTTCTCGAGGGGGCCGGTCCACTTCATGTTGGGCCTCTTCTACCGTTTTGGGACGATTCTATAAAAAGGTGGCGCCACGATAGCCTTTATTAGGATGTTGAACGTTCTCCCAGCATGGACCTGCCGCGGGAAACCAAGATACTGTTCCTGGTAGGTCTCATCCTTCTGAACTTGGCCGTGCGGTTCCCCACCCAGGGGAACTTCAGGGAGCACAGGGTCGATACCTTCAACCTCCATGCCATGGCGGACTCCGTCGAGGAGGAGAACGAGGCGAAATGGGTCGCCCACCCCCTCTCCGTCTTCGGACTGTATCCGTATTCATATCCGTCACTCCCGGTCTTTCTGGTGGCGGCCATTGCCCTCTTCACGGGTTTGAGCACTGAGATATCGATCTTCGTTCTGGCCCAGATCACCGGATTGCTGGGTATAGCCGCAGGCTTCATCCTGGGCAGCGAGCTCAGGACCGACTTCAAGTACCGCTACATGATGGCGGCGCTCATCTCCCTTTCACCGGTGGTTGCTTACGAGACCATTTGGACCATTCCTAAACGAAGTATCTTCCTCCTCGAGTTCTGCATGCTCATATGGCTGATGTTGCGTTTCAGGCACACCCAGCACGACAAGAGGTACCTGCTACTCATGGTCCCGGTACTGCTCGCCATGGCGGCGACCCACAGGATGTTCCTGCTGATGCCCGCACTCTTCGGGTCCTATTTCCTGCTTCTGCTCCTGCTGTGGCTCTGGAGGCACGTCCACATCGTGATCACACCCTCCTGGAAGCGGGAGCTGCTGAAGTGGATGGCGGTCTTCGGATGGGCCGGCGCGCTGGCCGGCGCCCTGTTCCTGCAGGCGAGACGCGTCTGGTTCTATTCGGAATCGAACGTCTGGGAGTACTACACGTCGGGTTTCTTCTTCGATGGCACGTCCACCAGGGTCATCTTCCTGAACGCGATCGTCGATTACTACTCCTCCACGAGCATCCTGGCGGTGGTCGGCATCTTCGCCCTTCTTGCTCTCGTGCGTCGCCCGATGTGGGACGGCCTCCTGTTCACGACACTGACCATCGCCGCCTTCGCCCTTGGGCTGATGCTTGGCGAATACATGGTGTTCATCTACACCCCACTCGTCGCGATCTTCGTTACCGAAGGTCTCTTCGAGTTCCTGCGCCTGATCCCGCGGCTCAAGCCGGCAGCCGTTCCGGCGATGCTCGTACTGATCATGCTGACCGCGGCATACTCCTCGTTCATGATCCATCACTGGAAGGCCATAGGCGCCACGCCCGGCGTGGGCGCGATCCCATCCGAGGACACGTACTCGGGCGCTCTCTACATCAAGTACCAGGTCCCGCCCGGCAACATCGTGTCGAACGACCTGGCCATAGCGAAGCGTATCACGGCGTACAGCGGCGTCTACTGCTTCCCGGTCTACGAGGTGCTGCTGCCGATATACGACCTCATCGACGTGGATTCCCTGGACATACGTCCGATCCCGCCGGGGGAATTGACCCCGAACACCAACCATCTGTACAGGCCGACCAAGGCCCCAGAGGACCAGATCATGCTCATGGTCCACAACGGTCTGAACACCGCTCAGGCGGACGAGACCATGGCCCGTTTCGACCTCAAGTACGGGGTCGTCAACAACAAGATCCCCCATCAGATGGAGCTCTACGGCGTAAGGAAGCAGAGCCCGTTCTTCGACGACCTGCACAACAAGAGGATCATCATCTACCGGAACCACCTGATCACGATAACGACCCTGAACAACAGGAACACGTTCGACGTCTGAGCTCCGGGACAATCGTTTTATCCACGGTCGCGTTCTAATCACCGTGCACGAGTACTCGGTCATGTCAGAGATAGTCAGACGGGTCCTGGAGACCGCGGAGGAGGCCGGGGCCGTCTCGATATCGGCCATCGACATGGAGGTCGGCGGGATGACCTTCCTTGCAGAGGACCAGATGAGGACCGCCTACGACTCGCTCGTACGCGGTACGATGGCGGAGGGCAGCGAGCTCCGCGTCACGGCGGTCCCAGCCAGTTACAGATGCGGTTCATGCGGCTCCGCTGGTCCCGTCCCTCCGGCCCACAGCCCTACCCACATGGCCCCTCTCATTGAGTGCGGTGAATGCGGAGAACCGGCGGTCCTCGAAGGCGGCAAGGAATGCCGCGTCACCAATATCGAGGCCGAAGTACCGGATGAATGAGGGTAGAACGAACCGTCGGGATCACTTCTTCGAGCGAGAGAACCTCTTCTTGAACAGGAACCTCAGGTTCAGCCATCCGTCGGACCATGTGTTGAGCTTCGCACCGGAGCCCTCCCGGGGTCTGTAGTCGATGGCCACTTCCCTGCACTTGAAGCCCTTCTTCCAGGCTTCCACCTTGATCTCCTCGGACAGCGGCATCCCGTCCGCCGTCAGGTTGATCTTCTCGAGGATCCGCTTCCTGAAGACCCACATGCCCGACTGGGAGTCCTTGAGCTTCATCCTGAAGAGGACGTTCATGGCCTTGACGAGGACCCAGTTCCCGAACCTGTGCGTGCGCGTCATGGCCTTCGGATCGAGATTGCTTAGCCTGTCGCACGTGATGAAGTCCAGACCCTCGTCCTCCAGCATCTTGACGAGGTCGCCGATGACCTCGGAGGGGTAGGTCATGTCGCCGTCCAGGGTGACGATGATGTCGCCCTCCGCGTTGGCGAAGCCGGTCTTGTAGGCCCTGCCGTAGCCCCGGCGGAGCTCCACGATGGTCCTCGCCCCGCGCTCCTGGGCGATCTCGATCGTCCTGTCCTTGGACTTTCCGTCAACTATGAGTACCTCGTCCACGGCGCCCTCGGGTACCGTGTCGATGACCTCTCCGATCGTCTCCGCCTCGTTCAGGGTGGGGATCACCAGGGTGACCTTCGTCATTTGAAACACTCCAGGGTATGGGCCTATCCGGATTCGAACCGGAGATCTTCGCCGTGTGAAGGCGACGTCATAACCAACTAGACCATAGGCCCGTGGGGGGACCACATCGCAGGTCTCGGTTAAATATCTTTCTTTATCGCGAAAAGGGGGGCCAGTACCCTCACGCTCACCAGCCCCAGGACCCCCTGGCGCCGGTTGGAGGAATTTATAAATATCAAAGCCTCGATGGTCCTGCGTACGCGTCATCCCTCCGCGTGCCGTTCACAAAACACGAAACCCGCCGTGGGGGCGGGATGAACCCCCGCGGCCCTTCTTCTCACATCCTCCATCCAAGAGGTTTAAATATCCACAATCCGTTGAAACCCAGATGCGAGATTCCGACGATGGCGTGGCGCAGGTGATCGAGTTCACGGCCTCGATAACCATACTCGTTCTCGTATTCACCGTGTTCTTCACCGCCGTGGGTTTCCAGGCCGGAAGGTACGGCGACGCTCCACCGAGGCCCACCGGAAAGGCCCTCGACTCGACCGAATACCTGATGTCGACAACGGGCTACCTTGCCGGGGATGGGCTGAACACTACCCGCTGGGAGAACCCGAATCTCGATCACGAGGTCCTAACGGGCCTTACCTCCTTCGGACTCTCCAACGGTGAGTACGGCGTCCTCGACTTCGACAAGGTCGTCAGGATGGGGGAGCTCAACTGGGAGAACCTCAATCACACCTTCTTCTACAATCTGGTGCGTACATATCTGGGCCTTTCGTTCACCACGTTCACCGGCGCGGGGAACGAGGCGCAGACCTACATCTACGAGCTGAACATAACGGTGGAGTACTCCGACGGGACCCCTCTCATGGCATGGGGCTATCCGTCTCCAACGGACCCGGCGGACGAGAACTACTCCGTCTATATCGAGAACGATCACACGGTCATCAGCAGGGCGGTCCTGATAGAGGAGGACGGGGTCCTCACCCCCGGCATCCTCCGGATCGACCTAATATCCTGATCCGGAACGGACTCTATGACATCCTCAAGGCTTCCAGCTCCGGCGCCGGACCCTCTCCCTCATCCCCCTCTCCTCAATGGCCCTGAGCACCTCCTTTGACACAGTGAAACGTTTCACGGACATGAACTTCCAGGTCCTGTAGCTCAGCCTGATCCTCCGGTGGTCCTCGTCAACGGGCTCCGCATCGTGTTCGAGGTACCTGTCCCAGGGGCATCTCCACCCCGCTACGTTGATCCCCTTGTCGGAGACCACGTTCGTCGGGGGCATCAGCAGCGAGTATTCGACCAGCACAAGTATGCCGATGTCGGCGATGACGAAACCGGGATTCCACTCGAGGTCGAAGGCGATCATGATGATGAAGGCCACGGCGAACGTCACCGACGCCGTCGATACCTCCCTGAAATGCAATCTGAAAGGCAGCTGCCACTTGGTCCCTTCCTTGGGAAGGACCCCTTCCGCGAAATGGAACACAGCGACAAGGGCCAGCACGGCCCGGAACACGATCTGAAGCGCATCTAGGTCCACGACGGGGAATCGCGGGAGCTGCTCTTAACCCCTTCGCACGACGAATATCGCCCCTATCAAGAGAACGGCCAGAGCGATGCCGACCACCACGAGTTCGTTGCCGTCCCCATCATCCTCGTCAGCATCGCCTGGTGCCTCGCCTACCGTGACATCCATGACGAACCACATCCAATCGTCGCCCTCAGATGCCTTCACGGTGATATGATGTTCCCCTGCGTCCGGGAAGCAGTCGTGGAGCATGTAATCGGTGCCGTTCGGCGCGATGTTCATGTTCGCGCTCTCCATGGGCCAGCCGTCGACCTCCAGTTCTACAAACAGCGTTACGTTCCGGTCCATGAGGTTGGTTATCGTTATGATCAAATTGACCTCTTCACCCTCCACGGGCGGATCGGTGCCGCAGGCCGCCGTGATGGCGAGGTCGAACCCCGGTGTCGCCCTGTCGAGGCTGACATTGTGCCACATCGTCCCGTTCCCCAAGGCGACCGTGGACGAATTGGTTCCATACTCCACTGCTGAGACCGATACCGTGTAATTACCTGTTTCCAGATCGATCGAGTATGATCCATTCGCGTCTGCGTTCACCGTCATCAACGAGGCGTTACCGCTGGCGTTGACGGAGACGACGGCGCCAGGGACATGCAATCCATTATCCGTGTTTGTCACGACGCCCCTGAGCACGCCCGCGTCGACATTCCCTATACACATCAACATCATCGTGGCTAGCAACATCAACAGAACAACCTGGCTGATTCCTCTCATGGTCCTTCCCTGCCCGGGATCTCTCGCGGTCCCGACTATCATTCGGTCCGATGGGATATTAAACTTACTGAAGGAAATGATGTTTGATAAAAAGGGGGGTGGACCCGGCGTACCGGGCCCGTGTCTGCCTCTTCGCTGCCGTTCCTCAGTATCTGCGTCTCCTGACGGCAATGGCCACGACCGTCGCGGCTGCCACGGCGAGCACCTCGAATCCCGGGGTCGACGATGACTTCTTCTTCACCGAGACGTCCTCCGAGTCAAGACTCCAGTCCGCGCCCGACTCGGCCCGGACGGTCAGGGTGTGCGTCCCCTTCTTGGCCTTCCACGTGAAGGTCAGGGTGTCGGAAGACCCGGTCGTGAGGTTCAATGTCTGCGAATCCTTCTCCGTGCCGTCCACCTGGAAGCGTACCGTCAAACTGACGGTGCTGGCCATGTTGTTCGTGATCGTGGCCGTCACGGTCACGGTCTTGTCCTCCTTCGGACTCTCCGGAGTGTACGTTATTGCCACGATCACCTCGAATCCCGGCGATGAAACGGTCGGTGTGGTATCGGAGACCTGGTTCGAGTCCGCGTATGTGCCCGAGGTGATGTAGACCCTGACCACGAAGTAGTAGGTCACGCCCTCGGTCAGACCTGTCACCGTGTACTCGGTCGTGCCCTTGTCTGTGATGTCCGCGATCGGGCTGCCGATCGAGCTCTCCTTGGTAGACTTGTATATCGTGTACTTGGAGAAGTCCGTTCCTGCGAACTCGCTCCAGGAGAGGTCCATGGACGTGCCCTCGACGTTCTCTGGGTCATCCAGCACGACCGGGTCCGGGGCTCCGACGTTGGTGACGTTCATGTAGAGCCACCCCATCGCGGTATCGTTCGCCAGGATCTCAAGGACCGACACGCCGGTGACCGTCACGCCATCCGGGGCGGTGTAGCTGTCCAGCCAGTAGCCGGTCGGTATGTAGAAGGTGAAGTCCGTGAACGGATTGTCATCCTCGTCACCGGTGATGTTCATAGCTATCACGTGGGTGTCCGCCTCCGTGATCGTACCATTGAGCTCCAGCGACATGATCATCTTCATCTCGATGGCCGAGAAGCTCACGACGTCGCCCTTCGCGTAGATGTGGGAGCTCTGGAACTCCATGAAGTATCCGAGACCATCGACCGTGTAGTCGTCCTTGGAGTCGTCCTCCTCGAACTCCGGGTCCATGTCGAACTCGTCCTCCATGAGGTCGAGGAAGAGGTCGTGCTCCTCCTCCGACACGGTTCCATCGCTGTCGCCGAAGACCATGTCGATCATCATCCTGGAGAAGAAATCACCTTGTCCGGACATCCTCTGGATCATCTTTGCGGTTCCCTCCTCCCAGGTCTCGAAGTAGACCTCCATGGAGGTCTCGTTGATCACCGCCACGAGTGTGACGTTGTACCAGGTGTCCCCGTCGACCTCGAGGTACTCGATGTACCACTCGTCGATCTCGTGGGCCCAGGTGAGAGCGACATATGTCCCGTTCGGGACCACCATCTCGTAGTAGCCCGTCTCGTTCGTGTATGCCTTGTACTGGATCATCATCGCACCCGGTATCGTCGGTATCAGCATGACCTCGCTGTGGTTGACCACCGTGCCGGAGGAGTCCTTCACGTATCCCTCGACAACGGTGTCGTTCTCCATGTACTCGTAGAGAGTAATGTTGTGCCAGGTAACTTCATCCACAACGATCACGACAGCATGGATGTACGGGAAGTAGGACATGTTGAAGTCCATTGCCACGAGCGCGGTCAGGACCGCGGGCCCCTCGACCTCGAAGTAGCCGTCCTCGTCCGTCACGTTCCCCCAGCCATGCCCATTGTCGCCACCGTTGCCGCCTCCGAACATCCCCTGGAGACCGACGTTAATCCCCTCGATCGGCGCACCCGTCATGTTCTTGACATATCCAGCTACAGTCCCATTGTCGGGTATGGGATCGAGGTAGAAGTCCTCCCTGATGTTCTCGGCGTCCTCGTACTCCCAGTCCTCGAAGTAGCCGTCCGCCATCGCACTAACATCGATCCAGTGTACGGCAAGGATCTCCAGGTAGTACCACCCAGTTGCATTGGTCGTGGTCGAGTTGAAGTCCACATCGGATTTTACCTTGACCGTGGCGTTCTCGATGGCCGCCTCGGTCTCGTCGTCGTATACGTAGCCCTTGACCCAGTACTTGGTGGCGTTCGCAGGCTCGAGCCAGAACTCGTCATATATGTTCCCTGCTCCGTAGTCCTCGTACTCGGCGAAATATCCGGTGGCCATCACATCGACGTCGATCCAGTCCATAGCCCAGAGGGTCATGTGGAACCAGCCTGTCGCATTCGTCGTGGTGTAGTTGCTGTCCATGTCAGAATACGCATCGACCATCGCTCCAGCGATCGGGTCCTCGGTGTCATCGTCGTAGACCCACCCGCTGACATTGTACTTGGTGCCGTTGCCAGAGTGCATCTCGTGCAGGGTGATGTTGTACCAGAAGACATCCACATAGGGGATCGTCACGTAACCGTAGAAATCGAGATGCTGCCAGTAGGCGTTCACCATGAACTTACCGGTGGCCTGGACCAGGAGTACGTAGTACCCCTCCTCGTCGGAGTAGTTCCAGTCCCAGTCGGGTCCCGAGAACTGGACGTAGGAACCGTTGATCGGCTCCATCTCCTCGTCCGTCACGAACCCCATGATGGTCACGTTGAAGGGCATCCTCAGCGTGAAATTGAGCCAGAGAACCGGGCCATCGATCTCGTAGAGATATGTCCCGTTGTCGAAATAATCGTCAGCCCAGACGTGTACGTTGGCATCCTCCCCGCAGTAACCCCACAATGTGTAGAATCCCTCCTCGTCGGATTCGTTGTCATCGTAGTGGCCGTACATATTGTACTGTGACCAGGATATCCAGGCATCCTCGATCGGTGCGCCCGTGCCGTTCGTGATGTAACCCATTACGTAACAGTCGGGCTCGGGTATCGGGACGATGGTGATGTTCATCCAGAAGTACGTCTCGTCGGCCGAGAAGTTGATCTGCGTGGCTATGTAGTCAATCGAGCTTGCCATTACCGCGTTGCTGCCGGGGGTCACCCAGGCCGAGTAGTATCCAGTGTTGTTGGCCGAGGTGTAGAAGTAATGTGATATCTCGAGGCTCTCGAAGTTCAGCCATGCCCAAGGGACCGGGTCCATGGTATCGTTGTCCCGGACATAGCCGACGACGTTGTAGAGCGGGTCCATGGTGAAGTTGAACCAGAACTTGTAGGAATCGACCGAGATGTTGTGGTAAACGGTTAGGTGTTTCGTCTCCTCGGCCTTGAGGGTATAATCCCCCATCGGCATGTAGGCCTCGTAGTATCCGGTGCTGTTGGAACTTCCGTAGTACCACATGTGGCCGGCACCAGCGAAACCGACCGAAACGTAGTCGATCCCCTCCTCGCTCACATAATCGGTCACATTGCCCATGACCTTCGCGAAGGGCTCCATGGTGAAGTTGTACCAAACGAGCATCTCATCGATCGTGATATTGTCGTAATGGTTCACGTAACTGTAGCGCTCGGCATAGAACTCGAAATCGCCCATCGAGAGGTTGAACTCGTAGTACCCGTTACCATACTCGCTCCAGGTGTTGTTCTCCTCCTCGAGGGTCTCGTTCCAAGCCCCGATCCATGCGTTCCCGATGCCCTCCTCGGACACCTCGTCCGTCACGTATCCCTTAAGCGTGGCACCCTGTGTGCCCGCCGCAGCCATCGCTAGTCCGAACAATGCTATCATCACAATAATGCTTATTCTCCACCTACCCGTCATACACGCACCGCCATTTTGCTTTGTGTTGTCGAGCGAATTAACAATATAAATAAACGTTGGTCCACTTGTTTATAGGATAATTTACCTTGTTCTCTTGACCCTATTCTTTAGAAAACAGCCCTTTTTTTAAATAAAACTCGCGTATTACCGCTTGGATGCCCCCTCTTCAAAAAACCCCGCGAATTCGAAATCCACGGGCTCAAGGCCGACTCAGGCCCTCGACCCCCAAAAGGAGATATATCCCGAGCGCCATCCGAAGGCGATGGCCCGCGAGGGATGGTCCAGGGAGATGAAGAAGGGCAGCGTCCAGCTCTGCATCCTATCACTTCTTGGAGAGGACCGCAAGTACGGATTCCAGATAATCAAGGAGTTGAAGGAGCGCAGCGACGGCTACCTCGTACTGAAGGATGGCACCCTCTACCCCGCCCTCCACCGCATGGAGAAGAAGGGCCTCATCAAGAGCGAATGGATCGTCGAGAACGACAAGCCCCGTAGGTATTACTCCATCACCACCGAGGGCAGGGCGGCCCTCGACGAAGGCAAGGCGGAGTGGCTCAACATGTCCTCGAGCGTCAGGAACGTACTGGGGGTGACCGATTGAACGAACTCGATGCCTACATCAGGACCCTTGAAAGAAGGCTGTTCATGCTCTCCGGAGGGGTCAGGAAGGACATCGTCCAGGAGGTGCGCGGCCACCTGGAGGAAAGTGCGAGGTCCTACGGCGGCAGGAGGAGGGGCATGAGGAAGGCCATCGCCGAGTTCGGTCCTGCAAATGCGATCGCAAGGCAATATCGTGAGATATACGAACCCGGGATCCAGATATTCATCACGTTCGCCGCAGTGGCAGCCGCGTTAGCGCTCCGTTCACATCCGTTCCTGGGCGCCACAAGCTCGATCATATTCGCGTTCCTCGCACTGTTCCTCGTCTTCGCCAGCATCGAGTTCGGGAAGCGCCTCGGGCTGGTCGCTGCCATCGCCGCCGTCGTAACTCGTCTCCTACAGACCGGGTACATCCTGCAGGCCTATCCCGATTATCTCGAATACAGCAACACCGGGATGGCACTCTTCATCGTCGCGACCCTGCTCCTGATACCGATAGGATATTTCCCGGGCACCCTCAGGGAGCGCTTCTTCCAGAGGGACATGTTCTGAGACATCGCATGGTAGGATAACTTGATACGTTTGACACAATGGGATCGCGCGCGATCCCGCAGCCCATCCAGGGATCGTTGCACCCCAGTCATGTATCCTATCACACGGCTCACTTTCACTCCTCTAGAGTATACACGTATAGTTCCAGTGATCCATCCCTGCGGGCATGCTCAGGACGGGCACGGCCGATCTCCCGCTCCACGGGGGTAAAGCCCCTCGATGGCTCTTCCAGCGGATGGTCTCCCTGGCCGATGCGATCACCGAGGTCGTCGTCGTGGAGAAGGGTGAGGACGAGGTCCTCCGCCTGCTCGCCGACCCCCTGCGGTTCCAGGCATTCTCCTGCGTCCTGGGGTTCGACTGGCACAGTTCAGGAACGACCACCGTCGTGATGGGGGCGATGCGTGAGGCACTGGCGGACAACGAGAACGTCGCCATCGCCGGCGGGAAGGGGCGCCAGTCCCTGAACGCCCTGAAGGAGATCACCGGGATAGCGGACAGGATGGACCTGTCGCCGTCGCCCTTGGTCTACGCCAGCAGGCTGACCGCCAAGGTCGACAACGCCCTGGTCCAGGACTCCTATTCCCTTTACCACCACACCATCGCCGTCACTTCGAGCGGGCATTGGGCGGTGGTCCAGCAGGGCCTGAGCCACTCCAGGTCGTGGGCCCGGCGGTACCACTGGATCGACGGACCAGGCCTCGACTTCGTCGTGGAGCCGCACGCCGGGATGTTCGGCTCACCCCAGCCGGAGGTCCTCGACATGACCCACAGGGAGGTCGGCGACGCCCGGAACGCCTCGGTCGATCTGGTGAACGACGCCATCCACGAGCACCGCAGCGATTACATCGTGCGAAGGCGGGGCCAATCCCTGCTCGACGACTACACCGACGGCTCGGACCACATCGTCCTGCCTGCCGGGATCAACTGGAACGGCGTCCGCGCGGCCTATGATCGGGGTGTGGAGAACTACGAGGAATTGATCGCCGTCAGGGGCGTCGGCCCCTCCACCGTGAGGGCGCTGGCACTGATATCCGAACTCGTCCACGGAACCCCTCTCTCGTGGAGCGACCCGCTCAAGTTCACCTTCGCCGTCGGCGGCAAGGACGGCGTCCCCTATCCGGTGGACAGGAAGGCCATGGACGAGACCACCGACTTCATCCGTGAGGGGATCGAGAGGGCCAAGGTCGGGGACCGGGACAGGCTGCGGGCCCTCGAACGCCTGAGGAAATACCTGCCGCCAGAGCTCGCCAGTACAGCATGAATCACCGGGCTTCCAGGTACCCCTTTTAACTATGTAGACGCGCGCGATGACGACCCCTCGGGCCATCCAAGCGCGTCGATCTTTGAACCGAATGAATGGACCGTTGACGGATCACTCTTTCATGAGCTTTGAGATCCTATCTTCCATCGCAGTGACGAGCTGGTCGCCCAGGTCACCGCCGTAATGGTCTGCCCTGGCGGCGATGGCGGTCTTGGCTGCCAGCGCCCTCGCGGCCTTCCCACGTGACCTCCTCGGCGTCCGGTGGACCCATGGGTGCTGGTAGATGAAGCCGTGCTTGGGCATCTTCCCCCCGCCCTTCAGGTGCCTGAAGAAGGCCTTCTCGGCACCCAGGATCTGGATGGTGCCGGCCGGGAACCGCGCAAGTCTGTCAAGACCTCTGGCGCGGGCGATGAGGCTTGCCGTTATTGACGCGCCCAGCAAACGGACGGTGTTCGGGGCACAGCCCTCGACGATGGTCTCCAGCTCGCTCTCCAGGGCCGCCTTGGCGGTCTCGATCTCCTTCAGTGAACGCTTGAGCGCCTCGAGGGACGGCGGGTCCTCGATCCCCGCGAAGCCGTCGACCTTGGTCCAGTCACTGACCCTAGTCTCGAGCAGGACGACAGCGCGCTGGATGTCCTCGAGTGCGTCGACTATCCTGATTATGGCCTGATCGTCCGAGCGGAGTTCCTCGCGGGCGATGGCCTCTCCGGCCGCGGCGATCGCGTCGCTGAGATCGGTCTCCGTGAAACCGTAGTTCGCCGGACCGGGGACCACACTGTCACCAGCGGTCCCGCCGCTCAATCCCCCCTCGACCCATCCCTCCGGAGGTCCGGACAGGCGGCCGTCCACCTCGGACCACTCGCCCTTCAGCATGTGGGCTACCTTCCCGGCCAGTTCGTCGGCCTGGAACGGATGCTCCTCCACGAGGTCGTCGCCATCAACGACGAAGACCCCGTACCATCTGAGGACGGTCTCCATGCCCCATGAACCGGACACATCGTATTTAATTACGACGATGGCACACAGACCCCATCCAATCCCCACTCACTGGCGAACGAACGCGCTCGACGGCGTTTCTGAAAGCCGTCAACGGGCATCACCAGGGGTCATTCGCCGTTTCGAAGGGACATTCCTTCCACCGTAAGACGTTAATATCCACGCGCTCTACGAATGTCGTGGCCGAGGAAGAGCTTGCGGAGGAGATCAAGAGACTGAACGCCCGGATCGGCGAGCTCGAGAGCGCCATCAGCAAGCTCGTCGAACCGTTCCAGAGGGCGCAGGACACGGCAAAGAACTACTACCGCCTGGTCCAGATCCTCGCAGAGCAGGGTGGCCTCACTCCGGACGCGATCCTTCCCGAGGTCAAGGACCCGATATCCAAGGAGATCGTCAGGATACTTCTCGACGGCCGTGGCCAGAACATCAGCCAGATCACCGAGAGGGTGCGCTCGAAGAGGGGAACCGCTTCAAGACGCATCGTCCGGGAGAAGCTTGCTGACCTCGTCGGCCAGGATATCGTTGTCGCCTCAAGCGGGACCATAAAGGAATACAGCCTCTCGCAGGAAGTGCTCGACAAGTGGTCACATCTGCTCGGCATCCGTATATAGTGTGGTCGTACGTTGTATTATCAGAACATAGGAGGCAATGACAGATGATGCACGGAAACGGAAGCGGACCCGACCCGGAGAAGATCAAGGAGATACTCGACGTCGTGTCCGAGAAGGTCCCCGGGCTCCTGAAGGAGCTCAGCGACATACTCTACAGCCCCGAACAGGCCAAGCAGTTCGGAGTGTCCATCGCCACCTTCTACAAGGAGCTCAAGGAGGCAGGCATGACCGACGAGGAGGCTTTCCAGCTGACCCAGCAGTACATGTCTACCCTGAACCTCGGGAAGGCGATGAGCGGTAAGATGGGACACTTCCACGGCCACGGCTGCGGCGAGGAGTAGGTCCGATGGACCCGGAAGAACAGGACGGGAACGATCCGCTGAAGATGTTCGGCGCGGTCCTCCCGTCCCTCCCCACACTGATGTTCAGGTTCATGGGGGAGTACATCAGGTTCAAGGGCGCCGTCGACGTCGCAGCGAAGGAGTTCAACAGGGAGCTGGTCCTTCAGGGTATAGACGTCGAGACGGCTGAAAGGCTGACCGGTATCTATCGTAGCGCTAGCGACATCGGCGGTCTCACATCGTTGCTCGGCGGTCTCGACGGGATGTGACCTCAGGGCATACCCACGATATCGAGATCGTATCCGCAGCCGGGGCAGGTCGATATCATTCTCGAGACGTGGAACCCGGACCTGTCGATCAGCACTTCGCCGCATTCCGGGCAGAAGGTGTTGCCCTTGTCCGTCCTCACATTACCCAGGTAGACGAAGTTCGCCCCTTCCTCCCTTGCCGTACGGTAGGCGAGCTCCATGGTCTCCATCGGGGTCCCGCCGTGGGACCTCATCTCGTAGTCGCCGTGGAACCTCGAGAAATGCAGGGGAACGTCGGGTCCGAGGGAACCCACGGACCATTTAGCGAACTCCCTCAGTTCGTCTGGGTCGTCATTCTCGCCCGGGACGATGAGATAGGTGAGCTCCACATGGATCCCGAGTTCGACGGCGAGTTCGGCCGTGTTCAGAACGGGTTTGAGATGTGCACCAGGGAATCTCTGGTAGAATTCGTCCCTGAACGCCTTGACGTCGATGTTCATCGCGTCGAGGACCGGGGCCATCTCCCTCAGCGGCTCGGGCCGGATGTAGCCGTTGGTGACGTAACATGTGTAAAGGCCAGCCTCCTTCGCAGCGATCGACGCATCATAAGTGAACTCGTGCCAAATGGTCGGCTCGTTGTAGGTCCAGGCAATACCATCGCAACCCGCACCCTTGGCCATGCGGACGACGTCCTCCACTGATATCTTCCGTCCACGCCTCTCCCAATCCTCGCAGTCCTTCTGGCTGATGTCCCAGTTCTGGCAGAAGGAGCAGTGGAAGTTGCACCCGAACGTTCCGAAGGAAAGCGCGGCCGAGCCGGGGTGGAAATGGTACAACGGTTTCTTCTCGATGGGATCCGCATGTACCGCGGAGGCGAGCCCGTAGATCAACGTCCTCAGGACCCCGCCCTCGTTCCTCCGGACCCGGCAATGTCCTGTTTCACCGGGAGCCATGGAGCAGCCCTGGTAGCATAGCTCGCAGCGGACCTTTCCTTCCGCGACGCTGTAGAATCGTGCTTCCATACTGCGGCCCCTAAGGCTTGACGGTCCCACTCAGTCCTGTACCTTGTTCTCCTCGAGTTCGAGGATCTGCTTCCAGAGTCCGAGGGTCTCCTCGGCCCTGGCCTTGTCGAGGACCTCAATGGCAAAGCCGGCATGGACGACCACATAGTCGCCTATCTTCGGCTCGACCAGACTGACATCGACCCTCTTCTTGATGCCCCCGAAGTCTACGGTGGCTTGCGGCATATCGATCTCGACGACCTCTCCCGGAACCGCCAGGCACATGGTCCTCGCACAGGAGACCGGACATATAAACCCTTACCCTCAAGAAATGTAACCTCCACCTCCTGACACTCCTGGCAGCTATACCATAGGAGTGAACACTCCGGGTTCTGGCCCTGTGCAACACACTATCCTGCCACCCCGACCATTGACGCATACGCTCCCGACTCGGTCGAGGGAGCATTGCGCTTCACGTTCGCGGGGATCGACGGCTGTCTGCGACAACCATTAAATGGTGGACGGTCATCGCCGACCATGACTTGGGATCACGTCGAGTTGGATATCGTCGGCAAGGTGGCCGTGATCAGCATCGCCAGGGAGGAGGCCATGAACTCGCTCAACCTCCCGGTACTCGCTGACCTTCAGGACGCCCTCAAGCATGTGTCCAGATCGGATGCCAAGGTGATAGTGCTAACCGGCAAGGGGAAGGCATTCACAGCCGGCGGAGACGTCAAGGCGATGACCCAGGCCGAGGACCCGGAGGACTTCCTCTACAAGCTCGGCGGGAACATCCACAAGGTCGTCAACGCGATCCGCGATTCCCCGAGGCCGGTGATCGGGGCGATAAACGGAGCAGCTGTGGGAGCGGGTCTCGGCATCGCCCTCGCGTGCGATGTGAAGATCGCAGGCAGGTCGGCCATGTTCACCACCGGATTCCTCAGGGTGGGTCTCGCGCCAGGGTGCGGCACCCGGCTTCTGGCCCTTCACGCAGGTGCCGCCAGGTCCATGGAGATGCTCCTCACCAGCAGGAACGTCAAGGCCGACGAGGCCCTCGAGATCGGTCTGGTCTCGGAGGTCGTTGACGACGACGCCCTCATGGACAGGGCGATGGAGGTTGCAAACATCCTCGCGGAAAAGCCCAGGATCGCCATGGCCAGGGCGAAATCGCTCATGCAGAGGGCCTACGTCAACGACCTGGACGAGCAGCTGGCCGTCGAACGGAAGTACCTCTCCGTCTCGGGAGGGACCGACGAGTTCAGGGAGGGCTCTAACGCTTTCGCCGAAAAACGGAAACCGAACTTCGATAAGTTCGACTGATGTCGAAACCCCCCGTCACCCAGGAAAACTATTATAATCATCCTCCAGATGGACCACGGGGTAAAATGTCGTCATACGAGACTATCACAGTTGACACCGCCGACGGTGTGGCCCGCGTGACGCTGAACCGCAGCGACATCCGGAACGCCTTCGACGACCGCATGGTCGCCGAGCTGACAGATGCATTCCATGCGGTCGAGGACGACGACGATGTCAAGGTCGTCGTGCTCACAGGTGCGGGAGACGCCTTCAGCGCTGGCGCGGACCTGAACTGGATGAAGAGGATGGCGACGTACACCTACGACGAGAACCTCGCCGACAGCACGGCCATGGGCCGGATGTTCGGAGTGATCCACGGGTGCGAGAAACCGGTCATCGGCCGCATCAACGGCCCCGCGGTCGGGGGCGGCGTCGGACTGGTCGCGGCCGTCGACATAGCGGTCGCATCGGAGAAGGCGAGGTTCAGGTTCAGCGAGGTCAAGCTGGGGATCGTCCCGGCCGTCATCTCGCCCTTCGTCATCGAGCGGATCGGTCCGGCGCGGGCGCGTCCGCTGTTCATTTCGGGAGACTGGGTCGACGCCAGCAGGGCATACGAGATAGGGCTCGTCGACGCCGTGGTCCCCCACGACCTCCTCGACAGGACGGTCGACGATACGATATCAAGGCTCAGGTCCAGCGGACCCCTCGCCATGGGACACGCGAAGGACCTCGTCCAGATGGTCGTGGAGCGGCGCGACCACGAGGACTTCGCGATCATGATAGCCGAGCTCCGCGCCTCCGAGGAGGGGCAGGAGGGCATCACGTCGTTCCTCGAGAAGAGGAAGCCGGAATGGAGATGGTGACAGATGTTCGAGAGAGTGCTCATAGCCAACAGGGGAGAGATCGCCGTCAGGATAATCAAGGCCTGCCAGGAGCTGGGGGTCCACAGCATAGCGATACATTCGGACGTCGACGCCGAGGCGCCCCACGTCCTCCTGGCGGACGAGGCCCACTCACTTGGAGGGACGACCCCGCTCGAGAGCTATCTCGACACCGAGAAGATCCTGGGGATCGCCAAGGAGACGGGCACGCAGGCGATCCATCCTGGATACGGCTTCGTCTCAGAGAATGCTGCGTTCGCCAAGGCCGTCGAGGATGCGGGCATGACCTTCATCGGGCCCCCGTCCAACGCCATCGAGTCCATGGGCTCCAAGATCGAGGCCAAGACGATAATGGAGAAGGCAGGCGTACCGGTCATCCCCGGGTATCATGGAAAGGAGCAGAAGGTCGACCAGCTGGTGGCCCGCGCAGAGGACGTCGGCTATCCGCTGATGGTCAAGGCGTCCGCGGGGGGCGGCGGGAAGGGCATGCGCATCGTCCGGACCGAGGACGAGCTCGTCGACGCGCTCGAGGGAGCCCGGAGGGAGTCCGAGTCCGCCTTCGGCGACGGCACCCTCTTCCTGGAACGGTACCTCGAGAACCCGAGGCACATCGAGATCCAGGTCCTCGCCGACAACCACGGCAGGACCATCCACCTGTTCGAACGCGAGTGCTCCATCCAGAGGCGTCACCAGAAGATAGTCGAGGAGACGCCCTCCGTTGTCCTCACCGACGAGACCAGGGCCGCCATGGGCGATGCGGCCGTCAAGGCCGCCGAGGCCGTCGGCTACCGGAACGCAGGGACCGTGGAGTTCATGTGGGAGGACGGCGAGTACTACTTCCTCGAGATGAACACCCGCCTTCAGGTGGAGCACGCCATCACCGAGGAGGTCACCGGCATCGACATCGTGAAATGGCAGCTCAGGATAGCATCCGGGGACAAGCTGACGATAGATACCGAAACGGTCAAGCAGACGGGTCACGCCATCGAGTGCCGCATCTACGCAGAGGACCCCGGACAGGACTTCATCCCGTCGTCCGGTGTGATACAGATGCTCAAGCTCCCGGACGGCCTCCGGGTCAGGCACGACTCCGGGATCGAGACCGGTTCCGAGGTGTCGAGCTACTACGATCCGATGATAGCCAAGCTGATCGTATCGGGCGAGGACAGGGACGACGCCATCAGGAAGATGTGCTGGGCCCTGAACAACTACGTCGCCATCGGGATCAAGACCAACATCCCGTTCTTGAAGGCCATCCTTGAACACCCGGCCTTCGTGGACGGCGACACCACCAACAGGTTCATCGAGAAGTACATGGAGGACTGGCAGCCGCAGGCAGAGCCGCCGATGGAGGCTCTCATCGCCGCCGCCCTCCATGACATGAGGGGCTTCATATCCCCGGCCGCGACGACGGGGGAGGTGAGCATGGGCTCCGACCCCTACTCACCGTGGAAGACGCTTACATCGTGGCGCTCGTCGGGGGGTGACTGAATGGAGCACCTCTTCGAGTTCGGCGGGAACGTCTTCAACCTCGCGACCACGAGGACCGACGAGGGATTGACCGTCCATTACCAGGGCGTCGACATCCCCGTCAGCGTCAGGGAGGTCGGCACGGGCATGTACGTCCTCGGCATCGAGGGCCGCAATGTCAAGGTCATCGTCGACGGCGACGACAGGACGAAGCACGTATTCTGCAAGGGCGACGTCTTCCAGCTCAACAAGGTTGCCCCCGGCGCGGCCGAGGTGCACAAGGAGCTCTCGGGAGACCTCGAAGCACCGCTCACCGGAAGGGTCATCCAGATAATGGCCTCGGAGGACGACGAGGTCGACGAGAAGACACCGATCATGATAATCGAGGCCATGAAGATGGAACACAAGATCCGCGCCCCCTTCAAGGGCACGGTCGGTTCCATCGAGGTAACGGAAGGAGAGATGGTCGACGGCGGAACGATCGTCGCAAGGGTAGAGAAACAGGAGGAATGAGAGATGGAGGTCCTGGGAACGAAGATAGACACCTACGATGAGGAGTACAAGGAGAACTACGAGCAGTACAGGCTCCTCGTGGACGACCTGAAGGAGAAGATGGCCCAGGCGATGATGGGCGGTGGCGAGGAGGTCATCGAGCTCCACAAGTCGAGGAACAAGATGCTTCCCCGCGAGAGGATCGAGGCGCTGCTGGACCCCGGGTCCCCGTTCCTCGAGCTGACGACCCTCGCAGCGTACGGCATGTATAACGACAAGGCTCCCTCCGCAGGGATAGTCACCGGGATCGGCGTGGTCCACGGCCGAGAGGTCATGGTCATCGCCAACGACGCCACTGTGAAGGGCGGCACCTATTTCCCGATGACCGTCAAGAAGCACGTCCGCGCCCAGAAGATCGCCATGGAGAACAACCTCCCGTGCGTATACCTGGTCGATTCGGGCGGTGCGTTCCTACCGCTCCAGGACGAGGTGTTCCCGGACAGGGAGCACTTCGGAAAGATATTCTTCAACCAGGCGAGGATGTCCGCGGCCGGGATACCGCAGATATCCGCTGTCATGGGTTCATGCACGGCCGGCGGGGCCTACGTTCCCGCGATGTCGGACGAGACGTCAATCGTCAAGGGCACCGGGACCATCTTCCTCGGCGGACCGCCCCTCGTGAAGGCGGCGACCGGGGAGGACGTGACCGCCGAGGAGCTCGGCGGCGCCGACGTCCACACTGCGGAGTCCGGCGTGTCCGACCACTTCGCGACCGACGACCCTGACGCCATCAGGATCACGAGGAACATAATCGAGAACCTCAACAGGCCGCCGAAGACGTTCATCGACATAAAACGGCCCGAAGACCCCCTCTACGACCCGAAGGAGATCTACGGTATCATTCCCGCGGACATGAGGCGCCCTTTCGACATAAAGGAGGTCATCGCCCGCGTGGTCGACGGCTCCAAGTTCCACGAGTTCAAACCTCGCTACGGCATGACGTTGGTCACGGGTTTTGGCAGGATAATGGGATACCCGGTCGGGATACTGGCCAACAACGGCGTCCTCTTCTCGGAGAGCGCCCTCAAGGGCACGCATTTCATAGAGATGTGCGGTCAGAGGAAGATACCCCTCGTGTTCCTGCAGAACATCACCGGGTTCATGGTCGGGAAGCAGTACGAGGCCGGCGGTATCGCGAAGGACGGCGCCAAGATGGTCATGGCCGTCTCCAACGCCGCTGTCCCCAAGTTCACCGTCATCGTCGGAGGCTCCTTCGGGGCCGGCAACTACGGCATGTGCGGCAGGGCGTACGACCCGAGGTTCCTCTGGATGTGGCCGAACGCCCGGATCTCGGTCATGGGCGGCGACCAGGCCGCGAACGTCCTCCTGACGGTCAAGATGGACCAGCTCCAGAGGAAGGGCGGCAAGGCCATGTCCGAGGAGGAGAAGGAGGAGTTCAAGGCGCCGATCAAGGCCGTCTACGAGGAGAAGGGGCACCCGTACCACAGTACGGCCAGGATATGGGACGACGGCATCATCGATCCGGCCGAGACAAGGGAGGTCCTCGGACTGGCGATATCCGCCAGCCTAAATGCACCCTTCCCCGACACGAAGTACGGCGTCTTCAGGATGTGATCGGCCCACAGGGGATGGCGAGCCCATCCCGGACCGCTCGATGAGCAAATGGTACACAGACCACTCCCTCAGTAACACGTATATACCTCGGTCGCGATGTCATTTCGTGGGATCGTATGGATCGAAATGTGCTACATAGGATAGGATTGGTTCTTGCCCTTCTGTTGATAATGGCAGTCGCCCTCTTGCCGCAAGCGGCCGCTGCCGACGACGACGATGAGCTCGAGGCTGGAGGTTTTGCCCTGTTCGGGGCCGTCTGCTTGACGTATCTGTTTCCTCTTCCTCGTGATAGCGATATTCATCGCCGTCTGGATCTATAAGGACGCCGAGAAGAGAGGGAAGAGCGGAGCACTGTGGGTCGTCATCCTGCTCCTTGGAACGCTTCTCCTCAGCATCATCGGCACGGTGATAGTCATCGTTATCTGGCTTATGGTCCGGCCGCCAGAGATGTACGGTGGATACGGTCCCGGACCTTATCGCGATGGACCGCCCCCGCGGGACTACGACAGGGATTACCCGCCGCCCCGCGAGCGCGACAGGGACTATGCACCACCGCGCGATTACGATAGACGCCCGGACTATCCCCCGCCGAGGGGATACGAGGACGACCGACGCCGACGGTGATAGTGGAAAGAGCCAACGCTACCTCAGAAGCATTATGCATATCGTCTAGAGAGTGCTCTGCCGATCAGCGGACCCTGAGGGCGTATCGTCCGTTCGCGGTGATCCCCATCTTCCGCGCGAACAGCGATTTCGTGTGATCGGTGACGATGCAGTAGCCCTGCCACTCCTTGGAGGTCTCTCCGGAGCACTTCGGGCATACCTTCTCCTCCGTCAGGAAGTGACACTTGGTGCAGGCGTTCATTCCACCTCGCCTCCTGCGGGCTGTTTCCTCTCGGCCTCGAGCCAATCCATCTTTCCGAGGCTCGCCTGACGCATCGTGAGGCCGATCTTGCTCTCCCTGGGGTTCTTCTCGTTGAGGTTCACGGCCACGAGCCTCGCCCTGACGTGGTCGTTGACCCTCAGGTCCCTCTTGGTCTCCCGACCGGTGAGGCGCTCGTTGCCGACATCGATGTCGATGTGGTCGTCCATGATCTGACTGATGTGTAGAAGACCGTCGAGAGGCCCGATACGTACGAAGGCTCCGTACTTCAGGACCTCGACCACCGCTCCGTCGATGACCTCGTGGAGTTCGGGCCTGAACACGAGCGCGGTGTACTTCACCCTCTGATAGACGCCGCCGTCCCCGTGGATTATATGCCCGTCCCCGAGGGGTTCGAGGTCGGTTATCAGCAGGATCAGTTCCTTCTCATCGGTCATCCTGCCCTCGAAATTACCTTCGGCCAGGAAGCTCGTAGCGTCCTTTAGTTGCTCACCGAGCATCTCGGGGGGTATCCGGATGACCCCTTCCCTTTCAACCATACGGTACATGCCATTTACTCCCAGAAGGGTTGATTCGATAACGGTTAACCTATTTAAAAGTTGTAGGTCCGGTGTGCAAAACCGAATATTCTTATGCCCTGCACGGGATTTCGGGCCATGTCGTACGAGGAGGCGGTCGTGAGTGGAATGGCCGAGTCGGGCCTGACCATAGGGATAGCCGAATCCTGCACCGGCGGCCTCATATCCTCAAGATTGACGGATGTGCCGGGCTCGTCAGCCGTCCTTCTCGGCGCCGTCGTAGCATACTCGAACGGATCGAAGACAGCATTGCTGGGCGTCCCGGAGAGGACGTTGGTCGACCACGGGGCTGTCAGTGGAGAGACCGCGGGCGAGATGGCCATCGGTGCCCGCAGGGCCTTCGGGGCCGACATCGGCCTCTCGGTGACGTGCATCGCCGGCCCGGGAGGGGCCACCGAGGAGAAGCCCGTCGGCCTCTCGTACGTTGGTATCGCGTCCGACGACGGCGCCTACGTCGCCCGGCTCGAGCTTCGCGGCTCGAGGGCCTGGGTCCGGGAGCAGCTGGTCGAGATAGCCCTGACCATGGTCATGGACCATCTCGGGATCGAGGTTGAGACACCACCATCGGTCTCGCTCATCATAGTCGCCGACGAGGTCCTCCAGGGACACACGGCGGACACCAATTCGAACTTCATCGCCAAGGCACTCTTTGGGATCGGCGCGCCGCTGGACCGCACGGTCACCGTCCCCGACGACATCGAGGAGATAGGGGACGCTCTGCTCGACGGCCTGTCGATATCCGACACCATCATCATAGCGGGAGGTCTCGGGCCGACCCCGGACGACATCACCACGATGGCCGTGGCAGGCCATCTCGGAATGGAGGTCGTCGAACACCCCGATGCCATCGCGATGATAGCCAGGCGGCTCAAGGAGGGTCACGATGCCGGCATCGTCTCCGATCCCTCGTTGAACGAGGGCAGACGGAAGATGGCACTGGTCCCGGACGGCTCGGTCGTCCTCGAAAACGATGTCGGATACGGCCCAGGGTGCCGCATCGAAGTTGCGGGAAGGACGATATTCCTTCTTCCCGGCGTACCTCGGGAGCTCGAACACATGGTCGACCGCCACGTCGTACCGCACCTCGAGCCGGTCGGTGAGGCCTTACACATCGAGGAGGTCGTCCACCGGGGAAGCGAATCGGCCATCTCACCATTGCTCGAGGGGATATCGGCGGAGTTCCCGGCCGTGAGGATAGGGTCCTACCCCGACCTGGATAAGTACTCTACCACGATACGTTTCACTGGCCCGGATGACGATACCAGAAGGGCCGCCGAGCTCTTCAGAACGAAGGCCGGCTGTCCGAGCTGTGACTGATCACCCCTTGACGGCCATTCTCCTGAACCCGTCGACTATCCTCGCGAAGAGGAACCTCTCCAGGATCCTGCAGAGCAGGAAGACCAGTCCGAGCAGGACGAAGAAGAGCGGGTGGTGGTATAGGACGTAGTTCACCGTGTATCCCATGTTCAGGAAGTAGACGTCCATTATCACGGGGGTCGTGTAGAAGGCCATGTTGTAGAAGACGAAGAACGAGACCCCAAGCGCGGGGTACATCGGGTTCGAGGTCCGCTTGCCGCGCCGGGCGGCCTCCAGGACCATCATGACCATACCGGTCTGCTGGATCAGCAGGAGCACGGACAGCACCGTGAGGTTCTCGAGGAACGGGACCAGGGCCCAAGCGCCGAGGAACATCGCCATGCCGATGCAGAACCCGCGTCTCCTGAGGCCCGTATCCATCAACAGCCACCCGATAGCGAGTCCGAGCAGGGGGACCGCCACCGAGACCGGCACAAGCGCCAGCGGGAAGTAATCGAACCTCTGGACCATGTACCTGCTGTCCATCATCAGGGCTCCGATGGCCACAAGGGGCAGGAGAAGAGGGGCGAAGACCGAGGTGTTGCCGGAGACGTCGCCGTCCACCCTCTCTTCGTTCAAATGGAGGACCAGGGGAGTGAGGAGCGCGAGCATCACCGCCGAATGGATCTCCTGGGGAGCCAGTATCGATATCGAAAGTGCCACCGAGAGCGCCACGACCATCTCGTCCATGTGGCCGCGCGCGGTCCGGTCCAGCAGCATGAAAAGCCCGAAAGCGTAGACCGGAAAGGCCCACCATGTGAGGTAGCATGCCATCGCACCGCCGAGGTACAGCCCAAGGCCGGTGACGAGGAACGAATCCCTCTTCCGCATGACGACCCGCCCGATGACCGGAACGCCGATCATCGTCACGGTCAGCGGAAAGTAATTGCCGGTCTCGGAGAACTGCACCCTGTAGTACATCAGCACGAAGCCCGTGAACAGCAACGTCATGGTCAGTACCCTCGAGACCGCAGGCATTCCCGGCGGTCCTTTCCCGGGCCTTATCACGAGGAACACGAGCGCCGCCGAGACGATCGCTGTTATCAGTATCAGGAACAGCGCGAGCGAGAGACCGAGTCCGACCTCGGCGGTCTTCCTCGCCCTCCAGGCGCCGTACGGGTCGTCGTTGTCCCTGGCGTTCTCGAGCCTCTCCTCGGCGGAGTCCAGGTGCGACATGAAGAAGATCGAAGTCGGGACGCCCTCGAAGGCGTCGATGGCCCTCTCGGCGTCCTCGAAGGCCGCCAGGCGTATGAGCTCGAAGAACGTTGCCATGTCCACGATCTCGACGTCCATATCATCGAGGACATCGCCGAGCTCCGTGAGGCTCACGGACCACGGGTTGTAGGCGAGGAACGTGAAGAGCGGCCTCTCGGGATAGGCGTCGAGGGTCACGTCCATCTTCGCCTTGAGGTTGTCGACGGACTGCCAGAGCTGCGTCGACCGGATCGCCGGCGCGTTGGACTCGCTGTCCCCGGCTATGATGTACTGGTCGTGCCACGGCATGTCGTCGTAGTCCAGGACCATTCCCTGGAAGCCCATTTCGGCGTAATCGGCCAGGACCCCGTCCGTGTACTTGACCTCGTAGGTCCTGTACCCGTTCAGTACCCAGATGAAACTGAAGTTGAGGGAGTCGACGCCGGCCTCCGTGATCTCCATGTACGAGTAGTATGCACTGTCCGGAAGGTAGTCCGGGAACACCAGCCCCGCGCCGGAGGGCGACATCATAAACGAATCGTTCTCGCTCCTCGTCGAGTAGTAGTAGTCGAGGAACGGCGGCGCGAACTCATCGAGATAGGGCGGCACCGACCAGGTCAGGGGATAGTCGCCCCTGCCCGAGGACAGCCAAGCCTTGGCCATCCTGTCGTGGAGGAACGCGATGTTGTCGCCGTCCTCCACCCCGACCGTCACGTAGTGTTTCTTCTCGAGGGTGACGTTCGCGGCCGGGGAAACGCCCATGTCGACATCCTCGGTCTGGGGGAACGTGGACAGCAGCGACAGGTTCGGCACGCGGGAGCACGGGACGAAGTACTTGCCGTGGAGCGAGAAGTCGCGCACCGCGAAGTCCTCCTCGGCTGCGATGTAGGGTTCGATCGAGCCGACAAGTGCATGGGTGTGCGGGGTTGCCCGCAGGAGCCCCCTCATTTCCTCCCAGGCGAAAGGGTCCGAGAAGGGTCCGGGCACGGCGTAGAAGGCGAAGGCGGAATTGGCGATCAGAAGGTCCCGGCCGTAGTCTATCCAGTCCGGGTAGAAGCCCATGAACCTCTGGTTGCAGAGGGAGAAGTACCTCTCGTGGGCATAGGTGTAGATGGACATCCCCGTCCGTTCGCGCCACGGCGACCTTCCGAGGTCGATCACAGGCAGTGGACCGAAGATCTCCCTGAACTTGTCGATCTTGGACGGGTAGACGATCAGGTAGTTCATCACCCCCGCGATCGTCGTTGCAACGTTCACGGTGTCACCCCTCCCCGGGTCGACGACCACGAATCCCTGGGGGATGTCGTCCTGCTCGTTGGCGAAGGCCAAGGGTCCCCTCAGCCGCACGCCGATCCCATGCTGGTCCTTGAGCACGTCCAGCCAGTACGGATCGGTCTCCAGCTGGATGAGGTAGACGCTCCCCGACCGTTTGTTAACGAGTCCCTGGAGGGATATGTACGTGAGCTGCTCCTCGTCCGGCAGGCCCGTGATGTCCACGACCGTGATGTTATCCTCGGGCATCGAAGGTGATAGTAGGTCCGCGTGCCACTCGATGCTGCTCGAGGACACGACCACCTCGCCGGGTCCCGGGGTCAGGAGCATCGGTAGGGGCGAAAGGAATGCGAGAACCAGAGCGACGGTCAGGGCCCGACTCAGCATCCCGGTGAAATCCGGGCGGGACCACTTAAAGGTAACTGGAACGGCCGATCCCGGACGGACATCCGGTGGCAACCCAATAAAGTTTAAATAGAGCCCCTTTAGTACATTTCGTGGTGGGCATGGATTTCAAGATCAAGGACCCGGGATTGGCAGACGCGGGAGCGCTCAAGATAGAGTGGGCGGAGACCCGAATGCCGGTCATGGCGCAGCTCAAGGAAATGTACTCGGTGACCCGTCCGTTCGAGGGATGGACGGTCGGCGGGAGCATGCACGTTACCAAGGAGACAGCAGTGCTGCTGAAGACCCTCATAGCAGCCGGAGCGAACGTCGTGTGGTCGGGATGCAACCCGCTCAGCACACAGGACGATGTCGCCGCGGCCCTCGTTCGAGAGGGGATACCGGTCTTCGCGTGGCACGGGATGGACCGCGACGAATACTACTGGGCACTCGACCAGATACTCGCCGCCGGCCCGCAGCTCCTCGTCGATGACGGCGCCGACCTCATCGTCAGGACCCACGAGATCAACAGGTCCGAGGGGATCGTCGGCGCGACCGAGGAGACCACGACGGGGATCCACCGCCTCGAGGCGATGGCGGACGAGGGCAGACTGTCCTACCCCGTGATCGCCGTCAACAACGCCGAGACCAAGTGGGACTTCGACAACGTCTACGGCACCGGTCAGTCATCCCTGGACGGCATACTCAGATCGACGAACATCCTTCTGGCTGGAAAGAAGTTCGTCGTGGCCGGATACGGCCACTGCGGACGCGGACTCGCGATGAGGGCGCGCGGAATGGGCGCGGCCGTCGTCGTGACCGAGGTCGATCCCATCAGGGCCCTGCAGGCAGTGATGGAGGGATTCCGCGTGGCTCCAATGGAGAAGGCCGCCAAGGTGGGTGACATATTCATCACTGCCACCGGGATGAAGGACATCATCACCGGCGAACATTTCGCCGACATGAAGGACGGCGCCGTGGTCTGCAACACCGGCCACTACGACGTCGAGATACAG
>JANQNK010000008.1 GCA_028279595.1 Thermoplasmatota archaeon | reverse complement strand
TAGCAGCAGTCGTGGTAGTTGTCCGCCGGAAGAGCGAAGAGGACTGAGTCGGCAGAGGCAAAGAACAAGGGAGGCGCGCAAGCGCCTCTCCCCCCCTTTTTTTTCTTTTCATTTCCAACCACCCCTCACGGAACGGTCCGCACGGGTAACCCATTAAATAGTCATACTGTCAATATCCCGCCCATACCATGGAAGACCATTACACCGTTCTCGGCCTCGACAGGGACGCCTCCGACAGGAGGATCAGGAAGGCCTACAGGGAGCTGGCGAGACAGTACCATCCGGACAGGAATCCCTCCAGCGAAGCGGCCGAGACCTTCAAGAGGATAGTGGAGGCGTACGAGGTCCTGAGGGACAGCGTCAAGAGGCTAGAGTACGACGCCGCTCTCCAGAAGGTGGGTAGCGGTGCCGTCGTTGACCGATTCGAGGACCTCTTCAGCGTTTTCTCCGAGAGGGAGAAGGACCGGCCCCGCAGGGGGAAGAACATCGTCACAGAGGTCATGATAGACATCGGGGACATCCTGACAGGTACCGAGGCCCACGCCACCGTCTCACGCCGGATAGCGTGTTCGGATTGCAACGGGACGGGAGCCGAACAGGGGGTCGCCTACCACATGTGCACATCATGCCGGGGATGGGGGGAGGTGACATTCAGGTCGGCGACCGGTTCGGGGATATCGACCCGGTCCGAACCTTGCACCAAGTGCAACGGCACCGGCAAGATCATCGACGATCCCTGCGGAGCATGCGGCGGCGACGGGATGACGGAGCTGGAGATGGCCGAACCGGTACAGGTCCCCATCGGGGTGGAGCCCGACGAGGTCATCACTGTAAAGGGCCGCGGCCACGGCGGTCTGTTCGGCGGGGAGCCGGGCGACCTCCTCGTCGTCGTCCGGGTACGCGACCAGCCGGAGTTCGAACGGGACGGTCTCGACCTCATCACGGACGCTCATGTCTCGTTCGCGCAAGCTGCTCTCGGGTCCGATACGGTCGTATCGGGCCTCGACGGACCCCTCTCCCTGGAGATACCGGCCGGGACCCAGGTCGGCCAGGAGCTCCTTCTCAATGGAAAGGGATTCCCTGACAGGGCTGGTAACCGCGGCGACCTCCGCGTGCGGATCATGGTGAACGTCCCGCAGCAGCTCGATCCCCGTCAGAGGGAAGCCCTTGTACAGCTGGCCGAACAGCTCGGCGAGAACACATCCCAGTACAGGTTGCGCCGTCAGAAACGTTTCTTCAGATGATCGTCGGGAGCGCTCTCAATACGTCCCGAGGAATCCCTGGATGAACTCGCGGACGTTCTCTGAGGGCCGAATAATGCCGTAATGACCCTCACAGAGGATGTCTGCGTCCATGTCAATAAGACGTTCCATCGATCTCCTCCACTCGGGTATCGACGAATCCCAGGAATCGTTGAACGGTCCGTGGATGTCCTGTCCGAAAAGGACCTTATGGCCATCCATCTCGACCGCCAGCGAGATGCTTCCGGGGGTGTGGCCCGGCGTGTGTATGACCTCTATCTCGAACGGATGGTATGACAGCCTTTCGTTGTCCTCGACCTTTCTTGTCACATTAACGGACGAGTACAGGACTGAATAGTAGTCGAGAGCAAGCCTGACCGGGTCCCCGCTCTCGATGGCGTCAGCGTCCAGCGGGTGCGCCAATACTTCCGCCCCCAGGTCCTCGAACATCTTCGCTCCGCCGACATGGTCGATGTGGCAGTGGGTCAGGATGAGAGCCTGTATCGACACCGGACGGATCCCGATGGATGCGATGTTGTCCACGATGGCCCCGGCATCCACTCCCGCGTCTATCAGGACGTATCCGTCGAAGGCCTCGATCAGGTATACCATGCAGTCCCCGGTGGAGGATATCCCGCTGCCACCGACCGCATGAAGGCCTTCGAGTATCTTCACGGTCCTGGGCATGGCTCAAAGTAATCGTTTCAGGTGATAAATAATCTCGTCAGCCGATCTCAATCGAGCTGGTCCAGGAGCTTCTCTATGTCCTTCGCCTTCTCCTGGAACTCGCTGTCGACGTCGGCCTCCGGTTCCTCTGGCTCGACATCCAGCTCATCTGTGTCCAGGTCCCCGAGGTCCAGGTCCGGAGGGGCCTCTTCGACTATGAGCGGGCCCAGTTCGTCGTCCACCGAAGGAACGGGCTCGATCTCCGGGCCGGTGTCCTCGACGTCGAGATCGTGCTCGACGATGTGGCTGTCGTCCTCAAGACCGATCTCGTCGAGGTCTCCGAGCAGATCGTCGAATCCCGGTTCCGTCTCGCTCTCGGGTGGCGCTACATCAGCGGGCTCTTCCGGGATGTCCATCGGCGGTTCCTCGGGTATCGAAGGCTCCTCGATCGGGGCCTCCTCGGGTGGTTCGGGCATCTCCGCAGGCTCATCCTCGGGAGGTCCCTCGTATGGCATGTCGGGCAGCTCGTCGACCGGCTCCTCGAGATCGGGGTCGAGCCCCAGATCGTCCGGCCCGGCCACTCCGCCTATCAGCTCCTCGGGTTCGATGTCATCCTCGGGCTCCAGCCAGGGCTGCGACTCGAATCCGACGTCCTTCGAGGCCTTCTCCTCGGGTATCGTCGCCATCTCCTTCTCGAGCCAGTCCGGTACCTCGAATCCGGTGCCATCGACCACCGCTTCGTCCGGCTCGGCTTCGTCCGGTACCAGCCAGGGCTGGTCCTCGATGTCCTTCGCAGGCGCCTCCGCCTCCGGGGTGATCTTCTTCTCGAGCCAGTCCGGCACCTCGAAGTCGATCTCCTTGCCGAGCTCGTCCTGGAAGTCGACCTCTTCCTCCGGTTCCTCGACCACCTTGCGCTTCTTCTTCTTCTTCTTGGTCGCCACGGCGGCCGGAGCGACCGGGGGTGTGCGCTTCTTTTTGGCCGGGCTCTTGGCTGGTGCCCTCTTCTTGACAGGCGCCTTCTTTGCTGATGGCTTCTTCACCGGTTTCCCGATGGGTTTCGCCTTGACCTCGGGCTCCTCCTCGGCCTCGTCGGGCTTGACCTGTGCCCAGGTCATCTTCTTCTTGCCCATCTCGGCGTCCTTTCTGCTGATCTTCCGCTTGAGCTCCTTGACCTCCTTCTGGGTGGCGCTGAGGTCGGCCTCGAGCTCCTTTTCGTGGGCGGTAGTTCCTCTGC
This sequence comes from Thermoplasmatota archaeon, assembly GCA_028279595.1. Lineage (GTDB taxonomy): Archaea > Thermoplasmatota > JAKEGO01 > JAKEGO01 > JAKEGO01 > JANQNK01. Next base: position 124,571 of record JANQNK010000008.1, on the reverse strand, counting down.
CACGAGTCCGTTGTCTGTATACTACTATGAGGATAACGAGGATCACTATGATTATTATCAGGATCCATGTGAATAAATTCAGGAACCATAGAGCTAGGAGGTCCCAGAACGACTCCTCCTCTTCCTCCTCGAGAAGGAATATATCGCAGTCCCGTCCATACTCGCCCAGGACGGGTGTAGTGACGATGTTCACGTAGGTCGAGTTCGAGCCTCCCAGGGACCCACTGGTCGCCCTTACCCGGATCTCGTCATTGTCCATGTATCCGCTAGGGAGCGACATCAGGTCGAAGCTGTATCGTCCCTGTCCATCCGCCGTGAGGCTAACGCTTTCGCCCGACCGGACGTTCGTGAGGGTTATCTTAGAACTAGGGGCCGGTTCCCAGCTATCTGGCTGGTACACTCGCCCCGAGATGTAATATGCCAATGTCGGGTTGATGTAGGTGCGGAAGTTGAAACTGGTCACGGATGTCGCACCCGGTTCCTCCGGATCGAAATCGGGTCTGCCGCCGACGGTTATCGAGCTCGAGTACTCGTATCCGACGGTCAGTCCCTGGGGAACGTGAACGCTGGATTGTAGCGAATAGACCTCGAAGGGATTCAGGTACAGGTGTCCCACCGCGGTATCGTCCGTCAGGAAACCGAGGTCGGTATGCAATGTCCCGTTCGAATTGAACAATCTGAGACGTAGATACCAACCCGTTCCGTTCGCAACACTGCCGTTGTTGTAGACATTGCTGTTCGGCTGGAGCATGAAGAACGTGGTCGCGTTGGGATCCTGGTTCCTGATCAGAACGCTCGTGTCGACCCAGTGATCGGTCTCCGAGGCTCCCGCCCCGTAGTACATCGAAACCGTACGAATGGGCCCATCAAGGTGAGATACGGTCGGTCTTGATCCCTGGGCGGCCACTCCTGGAAGGAGAGCGAGGGCAAGCAGGATGGCAATAGGCAGCAGCCATCTCGCTCTCATTCGCCTTGGTGCGGTCCCACCCAACATCATATCAGTCACCGACCTCCTCGTACATAACCTTTTACCGGTCTGCCCATCCGTTCGGTGACCTGTTCGGCCACCACCCATCTGGAATGGGCATACCAAGGTTGCGTATCAGGTCGTACGCCTTGATGCGTTCCCAGGTCAGGCGGGGACTGGATCAGTCCTCGGCGACCGTGAACGCTGTGGTGTAATCGTTTGCGTCTCCGATAACGGTCGGGATATCGATCTCGTACCTGATCCACATGTAGTAGTTCAGGGCCGTGAAGTCGGCGTTTGCCCAGATACCGTCCGCATCATCTGTGACCGACGATGTACTTCCGTGCTCGTCGGGATCATCAGTTCCACCAGGGGCCTGGGACGACTCGTAGTACTCGAAGTCGATCTCGCCATCGATGTCGATGGTCTCCGACGTCGTCACGCTTGTGAAGTCGTCGTCCGTGAACGTGACCGAGAAGCTATCAGTCGGATCGCTTCCGGTGTTCTGGACAACGAGCCAGTACTCGTTGGTACCGTCTCCAGAGCTGACTCCGGTCGAACCCGGATCCGATGCCGGGAAGTTCCAGTCGTACGGGGACGTCGTGTCGACCGCCGTTCCATCGTCCTGGTAGATACCAGTGACCTGGATAGCCGCGGTGACGTCGAAGTTCGCTCCACTCGAAGCGGAACCCGCATCGTCATCCACGATGACCAGCTCGACGTAATGCTGTACGCCGGCCGCGCTACCGGTCAATGTGTTCGGTACGGTCCATACGAAACCGGGATCGGTATCACCGGCGGCATCCGCGAGGAATGCGTAACCATCGCCTTGCGTTCCCGTAGGATCAAGGACGAACTCGGTACCGCCCGGGGCTACGTCCCAGGTGCCGGTCCACTGTATGATCTGGGTGCCGCCACTGTCGGCTCCCTCGTAGACCGTCAGGGTACAGGAACCCTGATTTATCTCGGTATCCGTGTCTCCGTTCCCGTCGTAGAACGTCGCGTCGAACTCGATCGTGTCTGTTCCACTGTTATCAACACTAGACGGAACCACTGTCATCGCAACGCAGCTCGTCTCCGTGAAGTTCGGATCCACGTTGTTAACTCCGCCTGTCGAACCATCTCCCATGACAAGGCTGAACGGCACCGCGGTAACGACCAACACTGCGCATATCAACATTGCCTGGAGAACCCTTATCTTTTCCATGTCTTGCCACCCTCCCATATTCGGGATATGTGTAACCGATTAATCCTATATAAAGACTGTCCATGGTACAACCTCGACTTCATTCTTAAAAAAACTCATGTTTTCGGCAGTTTCAAGGCAAATTGGATTATTCTAATGGAAAAAGTGGTCCGATTTGGCCAGCAAGTGCATGGCCATCAATATTTCTGCAACCTCTATTTCCGGTCCACCCTTTATATCATTTGCCCAACAGTATTATCAATCACTCATGCTATATCCGAGCGTGGGGTGAACGGATGGAACGGGATACGATCTTCTGTCAGAATTGCGGAAAGAGGATACGTGCTGATTCGTACGAATGCGCGAGGTGCGGAGCGCCGGTCCACGGAGCGAGCGGCCGGGGCTTCAAGGGGCGGGCCTCATCGAGGTATGTAATCGCGACGGTCTTCATGTTCTTCGCCATGGGATTCCTGATCGGCTCGATCTACGCTCCGTGGTACACCATCGAGAGCGACCTCGGCGACAGGGACGAATATTCAGATTACGTGGTTAACCACGGCGCCGACGAACCGGTCCGTGACTGGGCCTATTACGATGATACCGAGGTCGGCAAGTTCTACCTGGGATTCGTGGATGTCATCTACACCGCTGTCGGCATCGCCGGACTAACCTTCCTGCTGATGCTGATGTCTGGCTTCCAGAGATACCGCAGCGATGGGTTCGAGAAGCTCATCATGTTGCTGATCATCATCAGCATCCTCGTATCCTTCGGCGGTGCGGCGTACTATTCCACTGCCCATGTGGATGCCTACAACGAGGACTGGGAGGATCCTCCGACCAGCGATGGTCCCTGGGAATCCTTCCAGGGCGACGGCGACCTCGGCGACTGGTATCCGAACTGGGGCTTCTTCCTCTTCATCATGGGCGGTATCGCATCGGTCCTGGCCCTGCTGGCCTTCAGAAGCGCATCGAAGATGGACCGGGCCTTGACCCGGACCCCACGCCGCGGGTACGACGAACGTAGGTCCAGGCCCCGCCCGGATGACAGGCGCGACCATCGCCGTGACGAAAGGGATTACCGGGATGATAGGAGGAGGGACGACCGACATTATAGGGACGATCCCCGGGATGGGCCCAGGGACGAATATCGTGATGACCGTGGCTATGACGACCGGCGTCTCGACGACCGTAATCACGACCGTCGCGACGAACCCGAACGCCGGGAGAGACGATCCGACGATCGGGACTTCGACCGCGGATTCGACGAGAGGGACCGGGACCCGAGGGACGAGATGGGACACGGCCGCGGCGACGATCGGGGACCAGAACGTTCCGATGACAAGAAGTGGTACGACGAACCGGAAAGGGAGCATGAACCTGAGAGACACGAGCTCCCGCCGAAGCACGAGATCCGTCGGTGATCTCAGCGCCGCCACACCCTCGGATTCGGAACTCTGAAATACCCCCAACACCATACCTGTTACAACCAACCTGCCATAGGTGGTTCCAGAGGTGTACGGGGGTGCGAAAACGATAGATTGCAGTAGGCAATCGAAGATGGTACTAGTCGTAGGATCAGTTATTATCCTGGCCATGGTACCCGTGTCCATCCTGGTCTCCGGACACTCCGCCACCGGTGGAGTCAACAACGTCGCCCCCAACTTCACACAGGTCGGTACCGTTACCATGACCGTGAACCCCACGACTGTTGACAACAGCGGTGCCGACACCATCGAGTTCGACGCCAAGTTCTACGAGGCCAACGGCGACGACGACGACGAGATCGTCCAATCGTCCTGTACATTGACCGTCTACGAAGGCGCTGACAATGGCGGAACACAGGTCCTCCAATGGACCGGTGTCTGGGACGCCTCTCCGGGACCGACGGAGTTCGTGATCGATCCGACAGGGACCCAGGACGACGGCTTCGCATTCATCACAGATTCAGCCGGCGGCACCGACGAGGGCTTCGTCTGGACAGTTCCAAGCACGCTGACGGGAAGCTCCAGCGGGGTCGAACATTACGTCGAACTCGTCATCGAGGATGATGACGGACTGAATGCGTCAACAGGAGCCAACTTCAATGTCAGGTCGGCCATCCAGATCGCCGGTGTCTACCGTCAGGACGGCATCCCGGTGGATACCGTCGATCCTTACGATTGGAACTTCCCCGACTCCAACCCCGGCACGAGGGACGTGAGCTCCGGGGATGGACCTAACACACACTGGCTGGTCGTCCAGAATGCTGGAAGCAACCCGACCGACAGCTTCGCCGTGACGTTCATCGACGACCACTTCGAGAGCCCGACGACATTGGAACAGATACCCATCGACGGAGAGATCGATTTCGAGTATTACGAGTCCAATCAGGCACCTGGGGGGACCGACGATCCCAACGAGCACGGTTCCAAATCCTCGGTGGTGGACGATGCCGATGGTATATGGAACAATGCCGACTTCACTGCCATCAACAATTACATCTGGATACGTTACGAGATAGACATCCCCGATATATCCGGTGATTCGAACGATTACAGGTCCACCTTCACGGTTGCCGCCGATTGAAGGGCGGGATAAACAGATTGACATCCCTTTTTCTGACCGGATCCGGTCTCCGCGACCATCCAAATCAAAAAATAGTAGGTGACATTTTACCATTCAATGGATTCAACCACGCTTCAGGAGGAAGGTTTCACCGCGCCTATCCCCTTCGTACTCGAAGACAGGAGCAAGGTCCCGAAGAAGATCGGTATCTACATCATCACCATCATGGACGGGACGATCGACTATTCCTGGGGTCGGAGCGATATCGTCAAGATCGGGAAGGTCGAGACGAAGAACGGCTTCTACGATCGTTGGTACTCCTATCTGAGCCCGGGCCCTTCGAACGCCAAGGGCATCCGCTTGAAGAAGCTCATCGACAAGCGCCCCCACGGTTTCGCCTACAAGGAACTGCCCAAGGGGGCCGCCGAGAAGATCGAGCGACGATTGATCGCGCGGTTCCAGGAAATGAACGGTCAGAAACCGGCCTACAACATGACGAACCGGTGAAGACCTCAACGAGTGATACTCCGCCTCGTACACTAATGGATGCAGTTCGGTAAGTGACCTGAGGTCGAGATGAGTTAACCTTGATCCAACGGTCATGACCGGTCGATCAACAGACTATCTTCTGAGATTCGAACGGTATTCCGGCATCGATCCTGTCCGTCCGGACATACTGGAACTCCTTCTGTTCCAACTCGGGCATGTTCGGATCGCCCATCACCACAACACCCTGCTTCTTGCTTGCGCCACCGTTCCCGACCCATGTGAAGAGGTCCATCCCCTTGTCCTGGATCCGTTCATGGCCCATGCACATCATCTCCACTCCGTGTCCGTTCCAGGGAGAGGCAAGGTCGCCGAAGTTGCCTGCGAAGGTCAATAGATGTTTCGAACTGGCAGCTATCTCGAACAGGTCATCCCTGTGGTCCGCGATGAGCAGTCTGCAGGATACGGCCTCCTGGCTCGGCCAGGCTGAATAGGGGTCGAACATGACCCTTCTAGAAGGATTGAACTCGTGATAGAGCGCCTTGAAGTTGATGCCCGCCTGTTCGAATGCCAGATGTCCCGCCTTCTCCAGATGACCGTAATGGAGGAACTTGTAAGGGTCCTTGCTGTAGTTCGCTATGTGATGGGACCCCAGAAGGCCGGTTCGGGTCTTTATGTCATATTCCTTCACGATCTCTGGGCTCGCGACAACGATGAAACCGCTGGAGTCCACATTCACCCTGGCACTGTCCCCGAACCTGAACAAGCCGGTCTCGGTCAGGGTCTCCATGCGCTTTTCCTCGGGCTGTCGCTTCGGGTCCACACCGAATTGCTCCTGGTACGCTTGCCTGCTGTTCTCTGCAGAAGCATCGGCATATCTCCAGAAATCCGATTTGTCCATGCAGAGCCTGTTCATCAGGAAACCCGCGAACTCCTCGTACAGATCGATCGGTTTGCGGCCGTTGTGGATTCCCAGGAGGCTCTGAAGATAATCCCGATCATGAAGCAATCTGATCGATTGTATCGCATCATGGGTCGCTATGACCCCCAGGTCGCAAACTCCGGCATCTATGTCCTTCATCAGGGAGGATGCGGCCTCGGCAGGCGCTGCACCACTGAAGTAGAGGGGCTGGTCATTGTCGATGACCTCGATCCCGAGCATCGCGGCGATATCAGAAACGGTCGTGTACGGATTCTCCAGTCTGGCCACGCCCATGAACCTCGTGTTGTATCCGTCCTTGACGATGTCCTCGTAGAGCTCGACCCCATGCCGATGGGCATCGATCGCCGGGGCCTCGATCGCATCCCTGATCGCCGCATCGGACTCACCGATCACGTTCCTGACCCAACCATCGAGGCTTCGCACCAGGCTGGCGTGGATGATCATCGGCGGTCCGGGTACTCCTGTCATGATACGTAATACGCGTGCTGTCCTAATAATTGATTGGTCCATCTATCAATCTCAAGAGACCAATCGAGATAGGAATTGGATAGAGGAGTAGGAGCGGTCCTGGGGGGAGGGACCGGACGTTTGAAATGAATTGACGAGAAGCCAAACGTCCGGGCCAGTCGATCCCTGCGGTAAGGGGATCGACGTCTAGAAGCATCTTCCAGCACCACCACCTGAGTATAATCTAGAAATGACGAGAAGGTGGTGGTGCGGGGGAAGGGATTCGAACCCTCGGACCGCTAAGGACTAGACCCTGAATCTAGCGCCGTTGACCTGGCTTGGCTACCCCCGCACGGGGTTCCATGCAACAATGTAGGGTTATATTATCGTTTGGGGAAAGGCGGACCCGCAGGGACCGGGGATTCCACAATTCGGAGACGATATGGAATCCACGGGCCAGTCGATTCCCGAAGCAAGGGAATCGACGTTTGATGGTGTCATGGAGCAACGCCCTTCGAGTACGATCGATAGGAGACGTGAGAACGGTGTTGCGGAAGAGGGGATTCGACCTTGACGACCCTACGGGCCGTCCGGCTTCGGGAATCGTCAATATGATCTAGAATTTTTCCCGAAGACCCGATTCTGGAGCCGGTCCTAGATCCACGGTTCCAATCCACCTCTGTCATTTGCACTATGTTCAACATCCGTGGCAAGGTGAAGATCTATTCCAAAGCACTTTACAAGATTCGTTTCGAGATAATGATAGAAGGAGACAACTTCAAGAATCGTAAGGTCAGTTCTCAGGTTGGAACGGTGTTCGATTCTGCTTATACCAAAGGCAGTCTGTGGACCAAGTTCGTTAATCCAATCCACGAGAGCTTCCCTATCGAGGACATCATCGATGGCAATGCAGACGTCAATGATGATCTTCTTGAGATAGCCTTGAAGATTGGTGCAGTGAATGAAGACGAGGTCCGTTTCTGGGATATTCTTCGTCGACGCGGTTACGTTACAAAGGAAGAAGTTCCACAAAAATATCGACGCCAAGGTCGTCATTCAATCATGTCTGCAAAATCGATTGGTGGCGAATATTTCTATAAAATTGATCAGGAGCTAGTGAAGAAACAAGGAGTGAAATTGAAAAAGGTCAAAGTAGAGAAATCAGGAACTGTCGTTGGAGAGAAAGTAGTCTCAGATGCAGTAAATACGTAGGTGATATTATGATATTGATTGTGGAATTCAATCCTCCAGTTTGTATTGCATGGATAGTCATCCTTGGAGTAGTGTATTATCTCTATCGTCGTCTTCGGGGTCCGTAAAAAATGAAAGTGAGGGGAATATATCCCCTCAGTAAACACTGTTATGGCCACGGATCCACATCATATGCGGTTTGAACTTGACGTGTATCAGTTGCACCCGCATCACCATCCATAGTATAATCTCCTGTTCCTCCTTCGTAGTAGTTTTTATCCCAGTCTTCACCTACATTGTCATATCCACCTGCATATGAGTCATGCGCATAGCAGTCGCTTTCCCAAACTTCGATTGGATTACTAGCGTCACCAGCGCAATTCATCAATTTGACTCCATATTCTCCTGTATTATCCGTTGTACAATCTACGATTCTGATATTTTTTGAGCGTTTAATATGGAATCCATTTTCTCCAACGTTATCAATTAGAATATCACGTAGGACAATGTCGCTAGCACCAGTCCCAGTATGCCATTCGATACGGATTCCTGATTTTCCCATGTCTTGAATGGTTAAATCTCGACAGTCACCCCACATGTTATCTCCATTTGTATCATCAGTTGAGAAAATGTAAATGCCGTATCCGTCGTTTGCGGGTGTGTTGGTACCATCGACGAATATATGTTCGATCCAATAATCAGAACATTCTTTTAATCTAATTCCGGTGTAGTCAATATTTGTAATGTTAACATATTCGATACGTATACCGTCAGTAGATTCGACTCGAATTCCGTGTATTACATCATCAATGTCAATTCCTTCAATCCATAATCCATCACCATCAACAATGTTGAAACCCCAATCAGTAGAACCTCCTCCACCAGTAACAGTGACGGTGTCGCCTGGATTGTTGTAAATATTGATGTCTTTGTTGGTAATATTAACAGTTTCGGCGTATGTTCCTGCATACACCTTGATGTTGTCGTTGTTGGATGCTGCGTCGACAGCGGCCTGTATTGTTAAATGGTCTTTCCCTCCACTATCATCGACGGTAATTAGATCCCCTTGGGTGTTACCAATCAACAATAATATTCCCAATACAATGCATATTCCTATCAATATATGTTTCATACTTTCACCTTGAGACCACGAGATTGGTCCCAACATTGTATTGAATGGTAAGTTTATTAGTTGTTTGACTAAATTTATACAAATTGAATATTAATTTGGTAATTATGGTTGGTTTGATACTTGCAAGGGCATCCAAGTATTGGGGCGTCGGTTTCCACGTGTACCCGTCTCGAACGTGGAAAGCGACGAAGGCGGGAGATAGATTCGGGACCAGGCTGAAGGTCTGCCTGTCCCGGGTATCGTGGGTGGCTTGTCTTTATATTGAATATCAAATCTAATAGCCATAGCAGTCGTCTTTGAGGATCAAAGCATACCCTATCCAAGGAGGCCGTAAGAGGGACAGTTGTTCTTGTCGTTCTCAATCTTTCTTCTCGGTTACGTTGTCCCTCACGACCTCCGTGGGGAGGGGGCCGACCTGGGGCCCCGCAGGGGCCCCCTATGAATCTAATTTAAGGTCGGCAGGTTGCTACACATTTTACATATTTTGAGTAAAAACCTTCGATAAACCCTACTCTAGCGTAAAAAAACGTGAGAAAAGGGGTTGCTACAAGATGGTTGTTTGTGTTGTATATTATATGGCACACTCAGGGATAATTATAAATAATAAGGGGGGTATATCCAATATATGTTTGATATTGAATATACAACTGTTCGTGTATCAAAAGGAACTTCACAATGGATTGAACGAATTAGATCATATTATGAGTATCATCAAGGTAAAAAATTGAATCAGAATGCAGTAGTTAGGATGGCTGTAATGTACTTGGATTATCATTTAGCAAATAAATTTGATTTAACCGAAGAGAATATGGTTGATTACTTTGAAGAGGTTAATCGGTTAATGAATTTAAGTCCAGTTGAAATTGTTAAAGTGATTAAGAGTGGAGAGGATGTTCATAGTTGGTTGTTTATAGAGGACGAGGATGATGTAGAATATCAGAAAAAAGCGTGAATGTGCGGGGGTAGCTAAGCTTGGTCAACGGCGTTAGTTTCGCACACTAATCCATAGGAGTTCGTGGGTTCAAATCCCATCCCCCGCACTTAGGGAAAGGGTTAAATAATCTTAGAATGTTAAATGTATACTCCTATTGGAGTGTGCGAAACGGGCGGCTCAACGTGAATAAATATCAAGTTGAGCCGCTTAACTATTATCAAAGGATTTCTTGAAATGTCGCATATCTGGTAATGTCCGATAAGATTGTTGTGAATTTGAGAAAAGGTTCCATGATGATCTTTGAGACTACGTTTGAATTGGGGTGGGTGTGTTTGGTTTTAAAGCCGATGAATCGGTTGAAATGTGAATGTGCTAAGGGAATTTATGGTTCAGTGTTTGATAACCCAAGAATTGGTATGTTGATATCAACAATGTTTTTTCCTTTTTCAAGTTGATTCTGGAGATTTTCGATAAAATCTTCTTGAATTGATGTCAATTCCCATTTCATGAAGAGTTTGATTTGGTAGATTGATTGATCGATGGTGTTGTTGTCTTTTTTATTTATATTGATAAATAGTGGGGAGAGGTCTTTAATGATTGTTATATAGAGCTTACCACAAGAATGATAACCTGTTTGTTCGTCTGCAATTCCGGTACAGAAATACATGGCGAATGTTCCCATTTTGTTATAAAGAACAGATAATTTTGGTGATAGTTCTTCTATCATTTTGTTTTCTTCAATTGGGACTTTCGTAGTTTTATGGTGGAATTTTATTCGATTACCTTCAATGGTTAATGTAGCGTTTTTAAAATATTTCATGTTTTTAAGGTCTATTGATTCTTTTAATTCTTCATAAAGTGGTATTATCTCTTCTTCGAAATATTGATTTTGGGTTAAAGCAAAGATGATTGCTTCTCTTTTTATTCGTAGATTGGATAATTTGATGCGTAATTGTTCTGATTCAATTTTCGTTTGATGTTGTTTTTTTAGTAAGGAAAGTTGATCAATACCTTGTTTTAAAGCGTATAAACCAAGAAAAAAAATGCCAAGTGTACTTAGGTAGTAAATATATTTGAACGAGAGTTCGATTGGTGGAAATGAAATCATAAAATTATATAGGTTTTGAATACTAAAATGTATTGTTGATTGTAAAAAAAAGGTCAATGTTGATTTAAGATTCGTGGGGTGGATATTCTTGGTGATGGGATGTAATTAATGATAGGTTGAGCGTAAATCAATCATTGTACGGCGTAATGCATCCTTGACAAGGTCAGGGCGTGATGTATATCCAGCTTCGGGGTGGTCTTTAATGAATTGGTCGATTTCATTTACAAGTCCTATTGGGACTGAAATTGAAACATATCGGGGCATTATTGGATATATATCATGTCGATATATGGTAGTTTTCCGTATAATTACGTGATAATAACATTTATATACGTATGAGTATTACCATGCGTAGATGCCTGTTGAAGTGGTCCCGATGATAGCGATTCAAACGGAAGACCTTGATCGGTGGGAGAGAGAGCTTCGAGCCAAGGGCGTATCCAATAATACAATTCGAGATTATAGGTCAGTAATTCAACGTGTCTGTGAATATTCAGATCGTAACGAGATGTCCTTACCTGAAGTTTGGACTCTTGAGGATGTCGGTCAAGTACTTGACTCGTTGGGTCTTAAGGAATGGCATTATCGTGTAATAAATTTATATCTCAAATTTCTTGGAAATGATGTACTTTAAAAATATCGAATATATTTTCCGGAACATCAGCGGGTTGGTCGTTGGTTGACTCCTGATGAGGTTGATCGGGTTTTAGCTGTAGCTCAAGCACCTACTGAAGAAATTGTCATTCACTTAATGTTACAATTGGGATTACGTCGTGTTGATACTCTTCGAATGCGCCTTGATGAAGTAGATGTGAAACGTGAACGAATTCGGGTACGTGGAAAAGGATACAAAGATGGAAAGGAGCGGGATCTCCCATTTCATCCTGATACCATTGATATTCTAAATACATATTTTGAATATCGTGGTTTACAAAAGCAAATCGCTTCAATGAAATTTCCTGGGTTACCAGTTTACGATGATGGTAGTTTAATTGTCCATAGACGAAAGAATCAAATCGTCGGATATCGGCGTACTGCTATCGATGAATTGGTTCATCGTGTGTCTGTGAATTCAGGCATCGAATTCACTGCTCACGATCTACGGCGTACTTTTGGTCGTAGGATGTACGATGCTACAAAGAATGTCGCTGTTGTAAGTTATGCTCTTGGTCATACGAATACTGAAACGACGATCAAATATCTCGGAATTAAGTTCGATGACGTTAAATTAGGACTCCAGTTGATGCATCAAGAATATGCACAACCGGGTACCCGACAAACTCAAAATCGTATAGAGGTGAATCGATATGCCAGAAAACGGTCTGAAAGTGCCGAAAACTGAAGTTAGAGGGGAAACGGACCCGCAGGGATTCGAACCCTGGTGGCCGGCTCCGAAGGCCGGCAGGATATCCAGACTACCTCACGGGCCCGTTGGATGATATCGTTTGGCACTATAACGTTTTGCGGTTGACTGACGCGCTCGCCCCCGGCGCGGTCCGGGGGCCAACGCGTCTCATCAATGGAGCGGCACAGTCAAGACGGAGCAAGGATTATATCTCTGGCTCCCATCTCGGTCCATGGCAGTTCTCAGCGACAGGGATATCCTTGCCCGAATGAAGGACCATCCGATCGTCGACCCGTTCGAGGAGAAGAACCTCACACCCAACGGCATCGACCTCAGGATCAAGGAGATAATGCTCGACGGTGAGGTCCAGCCGGAGGGCGATTTCCAGCTCCTCCCCGGGGAGTGGATGCTCGTCTCGACCCTGGAGGTCATAGACATGCCGAAGGACCTCGTCGGGAACCTTTGGCTCCGGTCCTCATGGGTCCGGAAGGGAATGCTCTCATCCTTCGGCGTCGTCGACTCGGGTTTCAACGGAACCCTCACGATGAGCGGGTTCAATGCCGGTCCGAACCCGATCAAGATCAACGTGGGAGACCGTTACCTCCAGATGGTGATACTCGAGATGACGACCGCCGTCGAGAAGATGTACGCCGAGAGGAGCGGGAACTATCAGGGTCAACGGGGCATAACCCCGCCACCGCGTGAGTCCGGCTCGACCATGTAGAATCCTTCCGGGTGTGGTTCGCCGCATTTGTCGCAGGTGCTCACTCGTCGGTTCCGTACCCTGTTGAAACCCGATACCTCGTGCATGTTCACGTGGCCGCAGTTTGGGCACTCCCACACCATAGGCATGTCCGTTTTCCTCCGATGTCCGTTTAATTCAGAATTCCATATATATAGGCTTTGATGTTAACACCGTCCGAAATGGTGAAAATACGCTTCAAAATGCCATTTAACCCCCCTTTTCGGAACCGACTTTCATCCAACCCCTTGGTGAATTATTTAAGCCGCACTCACGATACCGGAACAAGATGGACTCTTGGACCGAGAAGTATCGACCCAGGAGCCTCGATGACATCGTCGGGAACGGAAAGGCCGTCGAGACTTTGAGGTCGTGGGCCGAGGACTGGGCGAACAGCCCCAAGAAGGCAGTGATCCTTGCCGGCACCGCCGGGATAGGGAAGACCAGCGCAGCCCTGGCCCTCGCCAATGACATGGGTTGGTCGGTGGTGGAGATGAACGCCTCAGACGCGCGGAACGCGAACCGGATCAAGGAGGTTGCGATGCGCGGGGCCACCCACGGAACCTTCACCGTGTCCGGGGACTACCTCGACTCCAGCGAGGGCCAGTACAAGCTCATCGTACTCGACGAGGCCGATAATCTCCACGAGGCCTCCGGTGGTATGGGGGACCGTGGCGGGAAGAAGGCCATCATCGACACGATCAAGGGGACAAAGCACCCGATAATCCTCATAGTCAACGACCTCTACAATCTGACCAGGAGGACCGGAGCGCCGCTCAAGTCCCTCTGTCTCACCATCAAGTTCACGAAGGTCCCGAAGCCGTCACTGAAGAAGGCGATCCGGGAGATGGCCGAGGTGGAGGGCTACTCTTTCGAACAGGAGGCCCTGGACGAGTTCGCTGAGAGGGCGAGCGGGGACATGCGTTCTGCCGTCAACGACCTCGAGACCATCTGCCGGAACCTCGATGTCGGATCGACGATCACCATCGATGACCTCGACGCCATCGGTTACCGCGACGAACGCCGGGACGTGTTCGAGGTCCTCGCGACCATATTCAAGACGACAGACCCCGAAAAGGCCCTCCAGGCTTACAACAAGCTCGATGAGACCCCCGATCGGTTCCTGCTCTGGGTCGAGGAGAATGCTCCGTACAAGTACACCGATCCCGACGATCTGGCCAGGGCCTTCGACGCGATCACCGAGGCCGACCTGATGCTCAACCGGGCACGGGCGACCCAGGATTTCTCGCTATGGGCCTATGCCATCAAACTCATGACAGCCGGCGTCGCCGTCGCCAAGCAGAACGAGTACCATGGCTACGTGAAGTTCCGGTTCCCTTCCTTCCTTACCATGCGGGCCGGTTCGACGAAGGGACCGAGCAAGGCCCTCCTCGCGAGCATGGGAGCCTACACCCACAACTCCAGGAGGTATGTCAAGAATGAGCTCATGGACAGCTTCCTCGAGATGTTCCGCGCCGACGAGGAGTTCGCGGCCTCGATGACCGACCGGATGGAGCTCGTCAGGAAGGACGTCGAGTACCTCGCGGACACGAGCGACGTGGACGGGATTTTCGAGAGGGCTGAGCAGATGGCCCTCGCAAGGCAAAGAAGTTATACCGGAAAGGGATTATTCGCCTTCGACGAGGCGTAACAGGGTGGTCCAATGGACTTCAACGACTGGTACAACGACATAGTGGAGGAGGCCGACCTCTGCGACAAGCGATACCCCATCAAGGGGATGAACGTCTGGAAGCCTTACGGCTGGAAGGTGATGAAGCACATCGACTCGCTCATCCACCGCGAGATGGAGCGGACGGACCACGACGAGCTGGCCTTCCCGGTGCTCATCCCGAAGACCGAGTTCGCCAAGGAGGCGGAGCACATCAAGGGCTTCGACGCCGAGGTCTACTGGGTGACCCACGGGGGGACCAACGAGCTCGACGTTCCCATGCTCCTCAGGCCGACGAGCGAGACGGCCATGTATCCGATGTTCTCGCTCTGGGTCCGTTCACACACCGACCTTCCGCTCAAGACCTACCAGATCGGTACGACGTTCCGTTACGAGACCAAGATGACCAGAGCTTTCATCAGGGTGAGGCAGATCCACTTCTTCGAGTCGCACACCGCCCACGTCGACTACGACGACGCCCAGCGCCAGATCGAGGAGGACCTCGAGATCAAGGAACGATTCTTCAACGACCTCTCGCTGCCTTGCCTGCTCGCAAAGCGGCCGGACTGGGACAAGTTCGCAGGAGCGTTCTTCACCATAGGCATCGATGCCCTGATGCCCTCGGGCCGGACGATGCAGCTCGGTTCCATCCACCACTACAAGGACAATTTCGCCATTCCCTACGACATCACCTACGAGAACGAGGACGGAGAGCATCCGTACGTACACCAGACGACCTACGGCATGAGCGAGCGGGTACTGGGTGCCGTCGTCGGCGTTCACAGCGATGACCGCGGCATCAAGCTCCCTCCGTCCATCGCTCCCTATCAGGTCGTGATAGTCCCGATCATCAAGCGCGACGGCCCGGACGTCGAGGGATACTGCGAGAAGCTCAGGGACGAGCTCATAGATGCTGGACTCCGGGTCAAGTACGACGGCAGGGACCTCAGGCCTGGCAACAAGTACTATCACTGGGAACTGAGGGGAGTTCCCCTGCGACTCGAGATAGGCCCGCGCGAGATGGAAGAGGCGACGGTCGATCTGGCGATCCGCGATCTTCCCAAGGGCGAGGGAAAGAAGAAGCTCCAGGTGGAGGGCCTGGCCGACGCGATCCGAGGGGAGCTCGACGCATATGCGGCTCGGCTCAAGGAGCGTGCGGAGGAGGCTCTGGCTGCTGGCATCCACGAGTTCGACCGCGCCCGCGACGCCGAGCCGGAGGGCATAGTCAAGCTCGGCTGGTGTACCAACGAAGCGTGTGGGACCGCGATGGAGGAGTTCCTCGACATGACGATGCTCGGTGTCTGGCTCGATCCCGACGGCACACCCCGCGAGGAGAAGCAGTGCTCCGAATGCGGTGCCGCCGGCAATGCGGTCCTGTTCGCCAAGACGTACTGAGGGAGCCCAGCTCTGGCATCGTGCCCCACATTTGTTAATAAACCGTAAATCCATGGTTGTTAAAACACTGGCTTTAAATGTCCAGTAATAAGGAGAAACCTTATTAATATCCTGAATTATCATTTGAACAAGGTGATCACGTGGCCTGGTCAACGAAAGCTTTCGCGCTTACAGCAGTCGTGATATTGTTAGCTGCACTGTTCTTCATCATCCCTCAGGACGATGACGAGGACAAGGGCGATTACAATCCCACGACCGAGCTTGGGAGTGAATACATCATCGTCGCCCAGATACCGGCGACCGAGGAGGAGAGGATAGTAACGGTCGGTCTGTCGAACCTCGCAGTTCGCGGTGCGGTCGACGACCCTCACTACAATCCGCTCTATTTCGTTCCCGCGGACGGTCTGGACGACCATTCATTGTGGACCCTCGAAATGCTCGATCTCGATGTCCCGGTCTACGTCTTCGGTCACGATGGTCTCGAGAACACCATCGCCGGCCAGGTCGAGGACCTTGGACTGAACGTCACGGCCTTCGAGTACTCCAAGGACTCACTGATGGACTTCAAGGGATTCGACGCTCCGATGACCGCAGCCAGCTACGAAGAGGCCCTCTGGATGGCGCCGCTGTCGAGGCTCAACAACCAGATCATCGTCCCCGGCAAGCAGACCTATGGATCCCAAGAGGACGTCTGGCTCTCCCTCTGGGGTAGCGGCCTGGACGCTGATTATGTGGTCGTGGCCAATCCCGAGGACTACAAGGACATGTACACGGAGTTCGGCGGCGTGAACAGTTCCTATCACATAAAACACCTCGCACTCACATCCGCGGCCTTGGCGATGTACAGGATGGGTTACGTCATCACGGAGCCGGAACCGCTGACCCTCGAGAATGTCCCGACAGAGTACGAGAACCTGATCCCACCGGACGATCCGGGTCTTAACCTATGGCAGATGGGCCTTCTTAACCTGTTCAGGAACATGTCGGCCGAATACGGTCCAATAAACAGTATCGCGCTCGTCGGATCGGCGGAGGCAGTGCCACAGTTCGAATGTCCCGACTGGTCGAACAGCGAACCCGACTACTCCTCGAGCGACTCGGTATATGGGTTCCTCGACGACGACAACTCCGACATGGACGCCGGGGTTGGTCGAATGGTCAATTACAACATCCAGGGGCTGTCGAACCAGCTCGTCAGGACGTTCAGATACTACGACCTCGCTGATACCGTCACCGTGGACTTCTCCAACGGAGAGACCAGGACGGAGAACTGGAGGTCCCACGGTATCGCCGCCAATGGGTTCGAGGTGGCTGACATGCGGGGACAGAACACCCCTGGTCTGTTCGCCTCCAGGGATTACGATGACGAGAGCTATACGTTCGATTACATCGGAACCCCCGGCGGTTCGGTGGAAGGCGATCTCGTTGTCGGGATCCCAGGAGACATGGACGTGGAGGCCACGGCCCAGCTGGGAGGTCACCTGGTCTACCGGGGTCACGGGTCCTGGCATGGCACTCTCTACACCTGGCGGTACTACGATCCAATAACGACCGAGTACTACGGGACCGAGATGATCGAGGGAGACGCTGCCCGCGATATGTTCGTGCCGCCCCAGGTCACCCTCCTCTTCTCCTGCGAGAACTCGAAGATACACGGCCTGAGCTACGGAGGCGACCCGATAGACATGGACCGTGTGTTCGCTACCAACTGGATGTACGCCGGCGCCGTGGGATTGATCGCCGCGACCGAGGTAAGCTATTCCAACATCGGTCAGGACGGGTGGGCCCTCGTCGGAGAGGTCTCCAACGACCACAACTGGGACCTCAACAACCTCTGGTTCGCCAGTACAGCCAAGTACACCCTCGACGAGGAGTACCCCATGGGTGAGGTCCTGCGGCTCTCCGAGAACAGGTACCTCGACAAACACCCCGGAGTGGATCCCTTCACCATACCTTCCGGTGATGACGGAGCGCATTGGAAGGAGATCGTGATGTACGGATTGGTCGGGGATCCCGCCTTCGAGTATCATGTCACCTCCGAGGGCGAGAACAACTACATGCCGTGGGACTGAACACCCCGAAACGACCATTTCGATCGTCCCAGTTGGAAAAAGGTTTATCGTGGATGCCGTCACTCAACCGTAGCAACGGAGGACCGTCTTGAAGCGCGTCTATTTGAGGATCGTGGCAGCGATCGTGGCCCTGGGCGGGCTGAGCGTGGCGCTCATGAACCAGAAGGCATCGGAGTTCACTCCGGTGGCACGACTCGTTGCGTTCATCATGATGGTCATCGGAGCGGCTACCTACATGTTCCTCACATACGGGAAGGGCGTCGTCCGACCGGTCGCCGTCACGGAGGGCCGGCGAGCGTTCGGTTCTCAGCGGCTCATCGATCTGATCGGGCTCCGTCACCGAAAGCTGCTCTTTCCCATATACGGGATCGGTCTGATAATCCTCGTTTTCGCCTACAACTATCGGATGGGCAATGCCCTGGACCTGCAGGGATTCGACGGCGCTACGATCGTTCTCGGCGTCCTCTTCCTCGCCTACGACAGGATCCCGAGGACGTTCCGGCTCGAACGGGACTTCGCCCTGCTCCTGTTCTTCTTCGTTTTCGTGCTGCTCGTCGCCCCTCTCAAGGCCTATCGGATCATCTCTGGCGACCCCGACGAGGGAGCGACCCCGTTCGCGGGGACGCTCATCGTTCAGCCACTCTCCTTCATGCTCGATCTGCTGGGGATCACGAACTCGGCCTCGGGTCCAACACTCTCGTTCACCGACGCCGACGGCGTCAGCCAGAAGGTAATCGTCGCCTTCGCCTGCTCTGGAATGTATTCGACCATCATCTTCATCTCCGCCTTCCTCGCCCTGGTCCTCGTCGAGTACAGGCGCTACAACCTCAAGGTCGTCGCGATCCTGTTCCTCGGTGTGATCACCGCCTACCTCGCAAACATGCTCCGTATGGTCATACTGATCCTCATGGGGTATTACAACGGGATGGGGGATTCGAAGGATCCCGAGTTCGGTACTCTCCTGTGGGGGCACGCCTACCTCGGCGAGATAATATTCATCACCTGGGTCATGATATTCTGGGCCCTGCTCTACAAGTACATGATCGGACCGGAACTGGATGCTCAGAAGGCCGCCGCGAGGAAGCGGAAGAGGTCCGTTAAGAAGAGGAAGCGCCCTGTCAGGAAGGTCTCACGCCCCGATGCTGAGAAGGGCGTCGGCGACGACATAGACGAGGATGAAGGCGGCGAGGTAGACGCCGGCGTTCCACCTGAGGACCTTTGAGCCGTCCAGGGGCGGGACCGGGATGAGGTTGAACCCTGCCAGCAGTATGTTTATCCAGACCATGTAGAATATCGCACCAGCCAGCAATCCGAATCCGCTCATGTCGGGATCGGGGTCCATGCCGGCGATGGAGCCGAACCGACCTGCCGTTATCAGGATATATGCGGGGATGCAGGCGAGGACTATCGAGAGGTTGACCATCGGTCCCGCCAGGGACAGGATGCCGATCTCCTTCTTGCGGAGGTATCCGCTTATCATCACGGCGCCGGGAGCGGCGAAGATGATCATCGGGGACAGCATCAATGCGAAAAGCAGGCCCATGTAGTATGCCCTGAACTCGGACCAGGCGCCGTACCTCTGCGCGAAGTACTTGTGGCCCATCTCGTGAAGGATGAATCCGGACGCCACCGCCGGGAATATCAGCACTATCGTGTAGGGGAGGAGGTCCCAGTTACCGGCCGCGAAATTGATACCGAAGGCCAGCGTGAGAATGGCCGTCGCATGGAACAGCTGGTTGAGTTCGGTCGCACTGAACTTGAGGATCCCTGCCTTCCTTCGGGGCCTGGTGTACGGGTCACCTCCGCTGTCGAACGATACCCTGTAACTGCGGGGGCGGGTGTATGGGTCGTCCCATAGCGGTCGGTCGGACCAGCCGTCGTCGCGTCTCATCGTATCCCTAACCTCGGTTGGGTGATATAAATCTATTACCGCGATAAATGGGGTCAGTGCGCCACGAAGAGCCTGTACTTCTGGTGGGCGTCGGAGAGCTCCTGCTCGATCCTCTTGGCGATGAGGTGCTGCGGGTGCCTGACGCTCGGGACCCGCTCGATGAGGTCCTCGAAGTCCTTGAACTTCTCGCGCTTGCGCTCCTCGAGGATCTGCTTGAGCGTCTTCTTCCCCAGTCCCGGCAGGATCTCAAGCATGTGGTATCTTGTGCTGATCCAGTGCGCGTTGTTGATGAATTCGATGAATCTGGGCTCCTCGTCGTTGATCACCTGTTCCAGGATGAACGCCAGTTCGCTCTGGGCAGCTCCAGTGAGGTCCTTGAACCCGATCCTGCGCTTGACGTGGAGGATCCTGTCGCGAAGCTCCAGGTCCTTGCCGATGTAGACACGGTCCCCGATCTGGATCATCGCGTCATCCTTCGGTATCAGCTCCAGGAGCTTGAACTCCCTGTCGCCTATCCCGTACGCGATGGGGGACGACTGGTACCTCTTGGCGTCGGGCCTTCCGTGAGGCAGGAAATCCAGAACGTAAGCGTAATCTTCCATCAGTCCACGTATCCCTCGACGATCTCGATTATCTGCTTGATCTCCTCGTCCGTGAGCTCGTACCGCTCCTTCATGAAGACGGCCCTTACCTCGGTGGGCTCCCTGGGAAGAATGTCAGCTATCTTGCAGGCGTAGTAATCGTTGACGCGCTCGATCTTGACGAGCTTCTTCACCAGCTGTTTCGCCTTGGTCGGTGAGAGCTTCACGAAGGTCGCGGCGTGCTGCAGGGCGGTCCTCTGCTCGTAGCTGAGTTCCCTGTCCTCGCCCGCGTCCTCGAGCATCTTCTTGACCTCTGGCAGCGTGACATACTTCTCCATTCTTTGCCCCCCCTTCTAGGATCTATTCGAGCCTCTTGAGATGCACTGGGTGAGATACGACCGTCTTCTTCGACTTCCCCATCGGGACGTCCACCACGTACGCCCTTCCCTGGGTCGTCCGGACGATGCCGGTCAACCCCTGGAAACGCCTGTGGGGCATCCCTCTCTGGAAGGCCGGGTCTATCACTATTGCTACCCTGTCCCCGACCTCGAAGGTCTGCAGCCTTCTGGTTATAGCTATGTGCCCCCGCTGTCGCGGGTTCTTGCGGAAGACCTTCCGCGTACCGCACCTGAGCCCGTGTGATTTCCTTGCCATTCTCACCACTTACCTTCTTGATTTTAGAGGTTCGTCCTCATATAAATAATTGAATAGTCGGAAAGCCTCACTTCGCGAGGATTATCTCGATGGACGAGACGTTCGCCATGTTCCCCTCTTCGCGTTCCAGAGACTCCGTTGAGATGTTGATATCCTTCACCGTACAGTCCTGCACGAACCTGTTCCTGACAATCTCTGCTACGTCCACAGCACGGCTGATGGACCTACCCCTGGCCTTGATCGTGATCTCGTCGATACCTGCGTTGAACTGGGTTACGACGGCGAGCACGTAGTTCATTGCTGGTTTCTTGCCTATGAAGACAGTGTTCTCCTCTGCCATGTCCTAACCTCCTCTGGGGTCGTATTCGTCCATACCTGGATAATGGTATAAAAACGTTGCCTAAGGCGTGACTGTCCAGTACCTCTGGCTGGCATTGATGGCTCGACATTTCGTGAGTTGGGGGACTCACTTGCGTTTTCTGATGATCATCACTGCCAGGACGATGGTCAGTATCGTTATAGCCACCGCCTCGCTTGCTACCACTATCCAGAGGGTTCCCGTCTCGGCGGTGTCATCTGTCGGCGTCTGGTCTGGAGTTCCGGATGTTCCGCCTCCTCCATCGTTTCCGGTGCCATCTCCGCTACCGCTTCCTGGCAGCTGCCAGTTCGCGGGCGGATCGATGGCGAATGTCATATCTGAGACATCTGAGACCTGTCGTCCATCCATACCGAACCCAATCACCCTTACCAGTCCGGTCGCTGTCTCGACGGACGGGACCGACCAATTGTAGTGACCGGTGTCAGGTGTCTCACCGATGATATCGCTCCATGTGGCTCCACCGTCGATCGAGCAGTGCAGCATCACGACGTTCTCATGGTCTCCGGAGACCGTCCAGGTCACGATATGCGATCCGTTCTCCATGAGGTCCTCCCCGCCGTTCGGCGAGTGTAGCTTGACAGATGCAGGTTCGTACTCCAGGTAGTTGACGCTCACTGAACTCACCGTGGGAGTGTGGATGTTCCCGCCACCGGACAGTCTGAGCTTGTAGCACCAGAAGTTGCCGTATGGACCTCCATGGACCTGGCCACCACCGATGTCATCGTACCAGGAGCTCATCGTGCCGTCCGGGCCGTTGAACACCCACTCCTTTCCGTCATGACTTGTTCCTATCTGCATCGCTACCGATGTTCCTTCAGGTTGATCGGTTGGTGACCACATCAGACTCTTGAACCTTACCGATCCTGCCGTCGAACCGCTGAACGGCTCGGAGATGTACGTCGATGAAGCCATCCGGTCCGGATGGCCGTACAGGTAGATCTTCCCGCCCCAGGTGTCTTCAGCCCAGTATGCCGGATCTCCTATGGCGAACTCCGGATAACCGTCGCCGTTCGTGTCTCCACCACCGTCCAGGGCTTCACCGAAACTACCGGCCACCCTTTCACCCTTATCGACCCAGTGGACGGCGATATCATCCCTCCGGTGAGCTCCTTTGAACATCTGGACCGTCCCGTAGGCAATATCGTGGGTCACGATGAACTCATCACAGCCATCCCCATCGATGTCCCCGATACCCGAGATCCATTTACCCATGTTTGCGTATTCCATCGTTCCATTGTACCAGGGAACGTCGTGGATGTCAACTCCTCCAATTTCCCCGAAGAATATGAACACCCTACCAGCGTTCTCGCCTGCAGTATCGTTGTACGGTTCGCCTACGGCAATATCGTCGAACCCATCCCCGTTGATGTCGCCTATCCCGGCAACTTCCATGCCATAGTAATCGCCACCTGAAGGAGACGATGTCATTTCCCATGTCGGGTCGGTCGCGGTACCAAGGTACAATAGCAACATCCCATCGTTGGAATATGCCTCGGGACCACCGATCACGATATCGTCATATCCGTCCGCGTTCACATCCCCTGCAAAGTCGAGACCCGTTCCGAGCTTTTCCTGTTGGACACCTACCGTGAGGTTCCAGTCATCACTGGTACTGGGTCCATTCGCTGATCCGTAGAAGAGATACACCGTACCGTTCCCGGAGTCGCGGTTCGGTGCACTCGCAAGGATGTCCGAATATCCGTCTCCGTTCACGTCCCCATGGATGGCTATCGCATAGCCGAAGTAGTCGCCTGCACCGGATCCATTGAACATCCAATCTGGTGTCGTGGACGGTCCACCAGGAGATCCATAGTAGAGATAGATGGCTCCTGCATAATTCCCGTTATTGTCGTTGAGGTATGCTCCGACGAGGACGTCGTCATAACCATCACCGTTGACATCTCCTCCGGATGCCAGCGAGCGACCGAACTGGTCCCCGTTCGACTCTCCGAACACCCGCCATGACCATGCAGTCCTCGGTCCGTAAGGCGTTCCAGGGTACATGTAGACCGTGTTCTTCTTCCATGAGCCAGCAATGATGTCGTCGTAACCATCGCCATTGACATCGCCTCTCATCGAGATGCTCGATCCGAGATAGGCGTACTCGTACCTGCCATTCAACGACCATCTCTCTGTGATCCCGTCATCGGCCGAAGCGTTGATCCTGTAAACGTAGACCTTTCCGATCCCGACCCCTCTCTCATCATTATCCGGTTCTCCCACGAATATCTCGGCGTTACCATCACCGTCGATATCCCCTCCTGCTACCGACCTACCGTAACCTAGATGATACCCCGATCCGATGTCCGTCCATACCGGGTCCCGCGACAGCCCATACCTCGATCCGAGAAAAAGGTCGACACGTCCATCCCCGGATTGGAAGTTCTTGGAGGCCGCGCTTCCGATGACAAGGTCATCGAATCCATCGCCGTTGACATCTCCGATACGGTCCATTGTGCAATATCCCAGAACATCCGCGTCCTCTCCCATCTTGAACCAGTTCGGCTCGGTCCCCGGTCCGTTTGGTGAACCGTGGAATACCAGGACAAGTCCGTCATCCCCGACGTCCGCGTCCGTCAATGGGGCGGAGATGGCGATGTCGTCGAATCCGTCTCCATTGACGTCCCCGAGCTCCGTGGCTGACCACCCCATCTCGTCTCCAGGATCCGCTCCCGTGAAGTTCCAGCCAACCGTTCTGGATAGGCCTGATTCCGATCCGTAGAAGAGGTGGACCATACCTGCTGAATCAGCCGCAAGGTACGTTCCAGCCAGGACATCGTCGAACCCATCACCGTTCATATCACCAGCCGAAGAGACCATCAAACCGTATCGTTCATCATACCCCCCGTGAGTGGCGTTCCATGCGGGGGTATCGGACACACCCGATGCGGATCCGTGATAGCAGTAGACCTTTCCCGCATTCGTATAGTTGTCGTCGTCCATTGCTACGGCCACGATGACATCATCGTATCCATCACCATTGACATCACCCGCTCCAGAGACGGCATGGCCAAGGAAATCGTTATCGTCGGTTCCGTTGACGGTCCAGTTTGCCGTCAATAGCAACCCTGACGTGGATCCGTGGTATATGTACGCCTTCCCGTCCATGGAGTATCCCTCGGAGGTCAGCTCGGCTCCGACTATGATATCATCATAGCCATCACCGTTAACGTCACCGGCCGAAGAGGCTGAGATCCCGAAATACGCCAGGGATCCCTCCCCCGACATGTTCCAATCAGGTTCGAAACCCAGACCCCTTTCCGACCCGTAGAAGACCGTGACATTACCTGGGATCGCGCCGTATGGTGCGGTCACTATCATATCGCCGAACCCGTCACCGTTGACATCCCCCGCAGAGGTCACAACGTGGCCAAGTTCGGCCAGGGTGTCGTTTCCCCTGTATGTCCACCATATGTCCGGTGCAAGGTCCAGCTTGATGACATCGTTGTCCACATGGCTTCCAAGGTGCGTTCCATACTGGAAATCAGCAGCCTCGTCGGTCAGCGTTCCCCCGGCACAGTTCGCCGAGGTCATTGACACGCAGACCAGGACCAAGACGAACAATACTGCGATATAGATAGGTTTCATCCTTTACTCCTCCGTTCGATCCGAATCACGATCAGTATGAGAGTTAATGCAACGATAGCGATAGCTTCAATTGAGATGGCGAGCCACAATGGTCCGACCTCTGTCCTGTCCTCGGAAGAGGTCGTCCGGTCAGGAGTTCCGGGCTGGTCACCACCACCGGTCCCATCGCCCGTGCCATCCCCGCTTCCCGGTATCTGCCAGTTCGCCGGTGGGTCGATGGCGAAAGTCATGTCGGAGACATCCATCGCCTGTGATCCTTCCAAACCGTAGACCGTCACTCTGACGAGTGCAGTCGCTGATTCGACTGTTGGTACGGTCCAGTTATAGTAGCCAGTGTTAGGAACGTCGGTCGCGATAGTTGTCCACGTTCCGCCACCATCGATCGTGAAATGGAGATCGACAAGGGGCTCGACGTCACCCGATGTGGACCAGGTTATCACATGGCTCCCGCTTTCCATGAGGTCCTCTCCGCCGTTCGGGGATAGTAGTGCAGCCTGAGGAGGATCGTATGTTACGTAGACGATCGTAACGTCCGCTACGGTCGCTGTCGAGGAACCGTCGGTGGATTCGAAATGGATCCGATACCACAGGTTCGATCCCGAGTGTCCGTCCCAAAGGGTCTCTCCCAGGGGGTTCGTGTAATAGGTATCGGCGCTCCCGTCGGGGCCGACGAAATCAGTTGGGATGCCCTCATCGTTGACGCATATCTGCATCCTCACCGTGGTATCTTTAGGCTGTTCGACCGGGTTCCAGCTCATGGACTGCCAGTGAACGGAACCTTCGGCGTGATTTCCGATCACGGGCGACGTATAGGTTCCGTACGAATGGTGAGCTCTGAGGTTGAGGAGATACGTGTTATCCACCTTATGATAATCTCCACCATCATAGACTCGTCCACCGAACATCAATGCTCTTCCCTTCCATGGATCGAATCCGTAAGAGGAGTAGTGAAATGACTTAAAGGCGGGAAATGTGAGTGGATCGATGATCTCCCATTTGTTGGTCTCCCTGTACCATACGAACGTTGACGGGTGCGGGAATTCATTGAACAGGCCTCCGAATCCATATAGGAGACCCGTCTGGTGATCGACGAAGATCTCGTAATTGTAGGTCTCCGGCCCGCGGCCGAACACCTCCCATGTATCGTTCATCGAATCGTAGGCCCAGATCACGGAGTTGGAGCCGACGCCTGGTGTTCCCCCTGTCATCAGGACCTTTCCCGAGATCGGGTCCCAGCACATCGAATGGTCATAGGTTCTGGGAGGTGAGAATGAGGGTGTGGTGTTCGTCCATTCGTTGCCCACGATGTCGAATTCCCACGTATCGTTCCATCTATATCCCATACCGGATTGTCCTCCTCCGAACACGACAACGACCTTCCTGTCAGCATCATAGGCCATCCCAGTCCGATATCTTTCCTCCGGTCGTGTCACCGGTTGGTATCCGCTCCAACTGTGCAGCTCCGTGTCATAGAACCACAAGGCTCCATCGATATCACCATCATTGAAACCTCCATAGAGGACGATCTCCCCCGTATCTGGGATGTAATCGATCTCTGTATACGTACGAATTCCTGGACGATTATGGTCGTTCTCATGTTCAAAGGTCCATTCCTTCGATCCGAGGTCGAATCTCCAAATGTCCGCTTGAAAGCCTGTGTCCGTCTCGCCACCGAACAGATACATGGAATCCTCCTCCCTC
Source organism: Thermoplasmatota archaeon (assembly GCA_028279595.1). Taxonomy (GTDB): domain Archaea; phylum Thermoplasmatota; class JAKEGO01; order JAKEGO01; family JAKEGO01; genus JANQNK01. Next base: position 97,616 of record JANQNK010000008.1, on the reverse strand, counting down.
GAGTAAACCATGATGCCGTATCTTCGAGCCATCGGAGAAGGATAATCAGTTGCCAATTCCCATTGACTGCTCGGATAGTAATAGTGCCATGTAGAGTCAAGGAATTCATTCTTATATCCACCGAAAATGATCATTGCTCTCTCGGAACTATCGTATGATGCCGCATGATAGGCGAATACGGAAGCGTCGTTGTAATCGTTCGCATCATACCAGTATCTGGTCCCAAGATAATCATAATACATCCATACCTTCAACTGTTTGTCATCGTCGGATGAGCTACCGTACATCAATATCCTCTTGTTGTATGAATCATAGACCATGGCATTGAAGTCCCGTCTCCCGGGTGACGTCGCAGGGGTCATGTTCGTCCACTGTTCCAGGCTAGAGTCGAACTCCCATGTGTCCTGGAAGTCCACGGACCCTGTACCATACCCCCCATAGACCACTATGTTCCCAATGGAACCATGATAGGCCATCGAATGTGCTACCCGTCTCATTGGTCCATCCCCGGTGACGTTCTTCCACTTGTCGCCACCGGCATTGTACATCCAAGTCTCGTTGTTGTATAGCATATCCTTCGTCCTTCCGCCGAACATGACGCACGACGCATCCGAAGAATCGTAGGCCATATTATGCTGATATCTTGCGGAGGGATGCTCCGCAGATGTGGTGTTCTCCCATGTACGGGTGGCAGGGTCGTATTCCCAGGTGTCATGCATGTAGGTCGAACCAGAATAGCCACCGAATACGACAATGACGCCCTCATCCGAATCGTAACACGCCCTGTGTAAGTATCTTGCTCGGGGTGCTCCCGTGGTCTCGACCCTGGACCATGTCCTGGTCCCAGCACGGTATTCCCAGGTGTCGTTCATGTTCCCGGTCCCACCAGCATAACCACCGAAAAGGATGTTGACCTCCTCGTTCCTCGCGTAGACGAGAGAGTGGCCGTAACGGGCACTCGGCCATCGAATAGGGTCCAATCTCACCCATGTGGTCCCGTTGTACGACCATAGTTCGTTGACCTCGTAGGACCTGTCACCGCCGAAGACGATCAATGAATCCGATATCGGATCATAGACCATCTGGTGATCGATCTCGGCATAAGGATGTTCAGCAGTCGTCCTTTCCGTCCAAGTATCGTTCGACGCATTGTAGAACCAAAGATATTCCGCACCAACGAAGTTCCTTCCACCATGTATGGCGAGCGACCGCTCGGACGGATAGTAGGCAGCAGCGGACCCGTATCTTTGCGATGGTGAATTGAAAGGGCTGGTCTCGGTCCATGTGCTCGTCGTCACATTGAACTCCCATGTGTCGTTGAAACGTATGGTCGGAGATGTCGTGACCCCACCGAACAGGACCACCACTCCTTCATAAGGGTCATAGGCCATCACGTGGCCGTATCTATTGACAGGTGATGTGTCAGGATGTAGTTCCGTCCAGGTGTTCGAGTGGATGTCGTATGTCCAAGTATCGTTCAACTGCCTGTTCCTCTCTCGGTCGTAACCCCCGAACAGGACGATCACGTCTGTCGACGGATCATAGACCATGAAATGTCCATACCGGTGCGAAGGAGCGATTGACGGGTCCATGTCCTCCCATGTGTTCGTCGAGGAATCGTATGTCCAGGTGTCATCGAATCGCACGTTCCGATTGTAGCCGAAACCACCGAAAAGAACGGTCCTTTCAGCTTCCGGGTGGTATACCATACTATGGTCGGTTCTCCCCTGTGGCGAGACCGTCGGGTTCCTCAGTTCCCACGTGTTCGTGGTCACATCATACATCCATGTATCGTCCTTATCGCACTCCTCGTCCCATCCGCCGAATACGATGATCCGGTCCGCTCCCGAATCGTAGACCATCGCGTGGTCCTTCCTCTCCTCGATCTCGCCTGCGTACTCATCCCAGTTCCCGCTCGGGATGAATTCACTCCGTATGACGGCATCCTGTCCTGATCCGTAGACCTCGGTCCTGTCGAAAACACCACCTTCGAAATCGATGTCCGATGTGTGGGTGATCGTGTCAGCCTCCACTATCCCCAACAGGGCGAAAGCGAAGAGTGCCATCACTACTAACGTCCAATTGATCCTCATCTCTTTCTCCTCCTCTTGAACTCCATCTTTCTGATTACGAGAACAATGAGAATGATCGACAATACGGCAATGGCAATGCCTTCGACCGCAATGGCGATCCATAGAGCTCCGACCTCAGCCTTGTCATCGGACGAGATCGTCCGGTCTGGAGTTCCAGTCTGATCTCCACCACCAGTCCCATCTCCGGTACCGTCACCGCTTCCGGATCCCGGCAACTGCCAGTTCGCCGGTGGATCGATCGCGAACGTCATGTCCGAGACGTCCATCACCATCGTTCCGTCCATCCCATAGGCGGTCACCCTCACAAGCCCCGTGGCCGTCTCCACGCTCGGAACGGACCAGTTGTAATGTCCGGTATCGGAGGTCTCTGCAGCGATCTCCTGCCACGAGGTCCCTCCGTCGGTGGAGTAATGGAGGGCGACGACGGGCTCGACATCCCCCGTCGTACTCCAGGTGACGATGTGGGATCCTCCCTCCATGAGGTCCTCCCCACCGTTGGGTGAGCCAAGCATGACATCCGGTTCCTCGTAGGTCGAATAATGGACACTTACACTGTCCACGACAGGCGAGACAGCTGAGAGACCTTCCAGACGCATCCTGTAGCGCCAGTATTCACCTCGCGCACCTCCGGGCACATCGATGCTGGCTCCCGAGAACCAGGTTCCATCGGTTCCGTCAGGCCCGTAGAACGTCCAATGTGTCGCATCGTCGCTGACCCCGATCTGGAAGGCCACATCCGTGCCGTCCGGAACGGACCCGGGATCCCAATCTACCCTGTCCCAGACAACGGACTTGTCGTCAATGTTGAAGATGCCAGAGATGTAGTATCCGTAATGTAAGCGGAGCGGGAGGCCATGGCCGGTGACCCTTCCGCGGGCCGGGTTGCCGGCCCTGGGATCCCCGTTGATGATTTCATCTATCCCGTCGTTGGTCACGTCCCCGCATGCCAATTGGCCTCCGAACATCCGACTCCTGAATCCAGGGGTGATCCGGACGTCAGGGTACGTTCTTACCCCGTCCTCCGAACCAAAGTAGATCAGCACGGGATCGGAGTCTGAAGTTTGGTGTCCGACAGCGAGGTCGTCGAAACCATCACCATTGATGTCCCCTCCGCTCACCGCCCCACCGAGTCTGTCCCCAAGGCCTCCCTGGATGGTCCGGTCAGGTTCCAGCGACGGTGACAACAGTCCGCCGTAGGTAATGTAGACCTTGCCTGCGCTTATCCCTCCGCTGTCATTGTAAGGAGCGCCGATCGCGATGTCGTCATAGCCGTCACCATTGACGTCCCCGATCCCCGACATCGATACACCGTATTGATCACCTGACGATTCACCGGTCCTGCTGGAACTTTCATCTACGGAGGTCTCGCTCCCGAAGTATTGCCATACTATACCCGAGTATGAATTGTAGGCGTCATTCGATACCAGGAAATCCTCGTAACCATCGGCATCGCGGTCTCCAACGACGGTTACCAGATATCCATGCTTGTCGCTTGTGGAACTACCTTCACGCTTCCAATCCGCGATCTTTGCCGGTCTGTTAGGACCGCCATAGAACAGGTATGTGACCCCTCTATTGGAATTATTACCCGAGGCGCCGATCAGGATATCGTCGTAACCGTCACCATTGATATCACCACCGGCAACGGACCGACCCAGCTCCGATGACGGAGCTCCGGAGACGTTCCAATGGGCCGTGGTCTCGAGCCCCTGATCGGATCCGAGGTACACGTATGCCATTCCACCCCATGAGCCGTTCTCATCGTTGGCGAGTGCACCGACGATCAGGTCGAAGTAACCATCTCCGTTGACATCTCCGGCACCGATGCCACTACCGTATGCTTCTCCGGTAGAATTCCCGCTTTTACTCCAATCGGGGATAGGGCTTGGCCCCGAGGGTGATCCATGATAGACGTGCACCCAACCGTAATTCGCATGGGCAACGGCAACGTCGGAATATCCGTCAGCATTGACGTCCCCGATCACCTTGACCTCATCGGCGAACCGTCTGTCGTCTCCCACGGTCGCATTGAAGTACCAGAATTGAGAAATAGAGTCGATCTCGACATCGGACATCTCGTAGTGATAGACCTTTCCCGCGTTGCCGTCCTTCTCGTCGCTCATATCCGCGCTTATCAGGAAACCCGGGAATCCGTCACCGTCGATGTCGCCAACACCCGAGACGGCATACCCGAACCGGTCTCCGGAACTCTCGCCTCCCATTGACCAGACTGGTCCCGGAGTAGGACCAAGGCTAGAACCGAGGAAGAGGTACACGGTACCGACGCCATCGTTCGAATCATCGTTCGGCGAACCGATCAGGAGGTCATCGTATCCGTCCTGGTTCAGGTCGCCCGTGGCCCGGATATTGCTGGCCCCGAGGATATCACTCTCGAACCTTCCGTGAACTGTCCACAACGGTTCCATTCGGATCCCATCGATCGACCCCGGGTAGACGTTGATCTTGCCCCCGTTGGGATGTACCTCGTCGTTGTAGGGCACTCCGACCAGGATGTCGTCATACCCATCCCCGTTGACATCTCCGACACCGGCAACGGTCGAACCGAACACCTGGCCCGACTCTTCTCCATCGATTATGATCGCCGGATCCGTTGAGAGACCCGAGGCCGATCCCAGGAATACATGGACACACCCTCGATTGCTTCGGTTCCTCGAAGCACCGATCACAACGTCGTCGTACCCATCCCCGTTGACGTCACCAGAACCCGAGACGGAGCCTCCATACTGGGCTAGGGCATAACCACCGGTCGTGTTCCAATCCCAGGTTGCGGATGGTCCGGTTGCGGAACCGAGGAACAGGTAGGTCCTTCCCTCGTTGTCTCCCACTTCGCCGAATCGGGGCTCACCTACCAGGATGTCGTCGTAACCGTCCCCGTTCACGTCCCCCGCGAAGGAGACCGAGCTTCCGAAACGGTCGTCCTTGGTGCCGTTGCCGGTCGCGTTCCATCGGTTGTCGATCTGGATGCCTGAAGCGGAACCATAGAACACATGGACCATTCCAGCATCGGTTGCGACGGAATCGTTGCCGTAATCTCCGATGAGGATGTCGTCGTATCCATCGCCGTTCACGTCGCCTCCTCCGTCCATCGAAAGCCCGAAGAAGCCGGCTCCACTACCGCCCGAGTAACTCCAATCGGGGGAACCCGAGAGAGAGGAAAAGTCACCGTAATAGAGGTCAACTGTCCCTCCATCGGATGACCTGTATGCCATCAGATCATCGCACCCGTCCCCGTTGACGTCGCCTGCGGTCGAGACCATCCTCCCGTAGACGTCGGAATTGATGGCGCTCGTGTTCATCCAATTCAGGACTGGTGCCATATCCAGCTCTACCGAGCCATCCGATATCACGGTCCCGATCGTTTCACCGGCTCCGAAATCAGTGTCCGTCGACTGCGACCATGTCTCACCCGGTGCTGTACCGGATGCAAGCAGCATGACAATGACTATCATGCTTAACAGTATCCAAAATGCCTTCATCTTCCATCACCTCTGTTTGACCTTGAATTCGATTTATTCCTCCTCCGTCTGTTGAAGTGCGTCACCGCGACAAGCATGAATATCGGGAGGAGCATGAACGCCAGTTCGCTGACTATCGTGTCTAGGGCGACGGCACCATCGTCTCCCAGGTTTCCGAATGATGTGTTCCAGACCGGGCTTGGCGCCTGGGTAGCTCTGTCCACCCTGCCGTCGGAACGAAGGGCGAATACGTAGTTCGGACTCACCGCGATCGAGACCCATGAGGTGTCGGAACCTGCGGGTGCCCAAGACGTCCAGGTGGTTGACGTTCCTGTAAGGGAACGATAGACGCTCCTGTCGTTCCGCATTGCGTAGACGTAGGTCTCGCCAGAGAGCGTTCCTATCGATACCCATGAGCCCCCGGTCCCGGCGTCGCCCTTCGACGACCAGCTCGCCGTAGAAACACTCGAATAGGCCGTGGTCCCATCCGCCCTCAGAGCGTACAGATAGGTTCCATCGGACGCGAGGGAGACCCATGATGTATCCGAACCGCAATCCCCCCACGACGTTATCGAGCCCGTCGTGTTATGGATCCGAACGACGGTCCCGTCGTTCCTCATGGTGAAGATGTGCGCTATCTCACCGGAAGCGATGGAGGTCCACGACGTGTCCGTCCCCGCGTCCGCGAGGTGGCTCCATGCGGACCCGTTGTCCGACCTGTAGACGCTACCGTTGTTCCTGAGCGTGAATACGGCGCCGGTATCGGAGGCGATGTCGACGAAGGAGGAGACAGTGAGCAGGTACGGGCTTCCGTAACCGTACTCGTACCATCCGTCCACGGCATTCCTCGTGACATATGCCGTTCCGTCATTGTTGAGCAGATATGTGTAACCGATAGTGTTACCAGATCCAGCGGCGACACCGACGTAGCCTGAGCTCGACGTCAGCGCCGGACTGCCATATCCGTATCTGTACCACCCCTGCACGGCACTGTCACTGAAGTATACGTTGCCATCGTTCCTCAGAACGTAGGCGTCGCCGTTGTCATTGACGTCGATCTCCACGTATGCGGAGCTCGGATCGATGTCCGGTTCACCGTAGCCCCATTGATACCATCCCTCGACACCGTTCCGTGCGACGTAGACATCGCCGTCGTTTTCGAGAACATAGATGTAACCTGCAGTGTTCCCGGTCCCTGCTGCGATATCGACATAGGCCGTCGACGACGGGATGGTCGGTGAGCCGTAACCGTACTGTCCCCATCCACCGACGCCGTTCGATGTGAAGAACGTCGCTCCGTCGTTCCGGAGGACGTAGACGTAACCGGCGGTCGTACCGGAGCCAGCAGCAATTCCGACGTAGCCGTCGCTGTCAGGGAGGTCCGGTGAATTGTAACCGTACTCGTACCAGCCGTCCACGGCATTCCTGGTAACATAGACGGTCCCGTCAGCTCTCAGAATGTAGACGTAACCAACAGTGGTCCCCGAGCCGACCGCGATATCGACGAACGTGTCCGATGCCGGCAGACCGGGAGCGCCGTAGCCATACCGATACCAACCGTCCACCGCGTTCCTCGTGACGAATACCGCTCCGTCGCTTCTCAGGACATAGAGGTATCCGGCCGTCGTTCCGGAGCCTGCGGCGGTGCTCACGAACGTCTGTCCGGACCCCGGAGAATTGAGGGAGGTCCAGTTCTCGCCGGTGAGTGACTGATAGGCGGCTCCGTCGATGGTTATCGCAAAGGGATCGTCGATGCCAGCAAGCTTCGATATCGTCACGACGTCCTCGGAGAAATCCCCCGATCCATTGCGCCAATCCACGATGTGGAAGTACGCCTGGAACTCCTGCAGGTCCATGTTCAGGGAGGATTCCATGCTGTCCCCGTTGACCGCAGCGTTCACTGGGGTATGTATCTCATCCCATGCCCAATCCAGCGGGTCCGTCCCGGCGAAACTGAAGTACTCCGTCGTCGTCACCTCGCCGTCAATCCCGGCTATCCTGACCATCCTGTTCGCGGTAACGGGGAATCCTGCTGGGTGGTAGCCGAAGACCGCAGGTTGGACCTCGAGGAATATATAGACCGCGTCCTCTCCGGTCATCACCGGAAGCGGTCGCTGGTCCTGCGATCCCACGGCTCCCGGGACCACCACGGGGCTCCTGAGCGGAACCTGGGTGCCTGCGGCCATCTCTCCGTCCACCGAGAGATAGAAATAGGTGCTGAAGTCGGTTCGGGCTGCCTTGTAACCGTCGATATCGATGTCCGCCGGAGCATCTCCGACGGGATCGAGTCCCGTGTCGTTCCATTCGGCGAACAGACCGTCTATGCGGTAATACTGTGAAGGTCCGATCAGATACCATGCGCCATTCTCGACATCGTATGTCGTCGTCGCTGCGCTCGAGCGCACCTTGTCCAGGGCGAGGTCCAGTACCCTTTCCGAACCCGAGGCCATGACCTCCACATCGACGTAGAGCGTGGTGCGGTCCATGAACTCGAACTTGTTCAGGTCGAAGGTCGCGGTGCCGTTCACAATGCTGGAGAATGCGATCGGGGTTCCTGCCGAAACAAGGGTCAGGGTCCCGATATCCTCATCGAGGGCATTCCCCTTGTGAGCGATGGAGATCGATTCGACGGTCGATGACCCCCTGACCGATTCGAGAGTTATCTCGAGCAGGGTATGTTCACCCTCCGTGAGATTAGAGCCAACTGGCAGCGTCGGTCCACTCTCCACCATAATCGGGACATGGTCCGCACCGCTCTTGATCGGGAGGATCCACGAGGTGTCTTGGTTACCCTCGGTGTCGGACATGTGGAAGAGCACCTTTGCGTCATCCCCGTTGTGGTAGGGCATCCCCACCTCGAGCATGTCTCCCTCGGCCGCGGCTTCCACGCCTCCAAGGTACGTCCAGTTGTTCCAGTTCATCTGCGATCTGGACGAATTGTCCATGGGCATGAACTTGAAGTAGGACGAGGAACGGACCTTGCCGTTCTCGCCGTAGACCTCCACCATGTAGTCCGCATAGATACCCATGATCGAGTAACCGTCCTGGTTCCCGTTGCTGTCGATGAAGATGTGTGCCATCTGTCCGCCTTCACCCGAAGGGAAGATCGTCCCCCTAACTTCGATGAGGAAGTAGAGGTGAGAGTTCTCGGACTTGATGGCGGTGGACACGATGTCGATCCCCGCCTTATCGACGTCCATGGTGTCGTCGGAGACCCTGTTCGCATCGTCCCAGTCGTCGAACTCGCCGTCCATCCGCATCCTGTCCTCGGGGGGGACCGCCAGGATGAACGCTGCCGCGACGATGCCGATGAGGAACAGCACGACGATGCCGATGGTCTCCTTCTGGCTGAAGCTCCCTGAGAGCCAACCCTTCGAGGGGGTGGGTTTCTTAGTCTTCCTCGGGACATCTGGCCCTTCGGGAATATCATCGGGTGCCTGCTCAGGCCCCTCATCAGGGTCTTTCGGAGGTAGTTCTGGCTCATCTTCCAGACCATCCACCGGTCCTTCGTCATCGAGGTCAGTGAAACCGTTATCTGGTGTAGCTGTCGTCTCCACCGGTTGTTCCAACTTCTTCTCCAGGTCCTCGAGCTTGTCGACCGCCTCCTGGATCGAGATGGTGACGGTGTCCTCGCTCTCGGAGCTGTCGCTATCCTTCTCAATTAGAATAATCCCCATACTGAGTCCCCCAACTCATTGTAGCTGTATCGGGTCCTGGCTACTTATCCTTTATGGCCAGTGCTTTTTCAGGGAAATGTGAGGTTTTCCACTGAAAGCATTATGACCAGGTGGTCCATATCGACGATGATGCTCGAAAGGTATCTCCTGTACTATCTCATCGTCATCAATGTGGTCGGTCTCGTGGCAATGGGCGTTGACAAGTCCAAGGCCAGACGCCGGAGACGGCGCATCCCAGAGGCCACACTCCTCACCATCGGGCTCGTCGGGGGCATCGCAGGCATCTTCATCGGGATGGCCGCCTTCCATCACAAGACGAGGAAAGCGAGCTTCATCGTGAAGGCGATGGCGATCCTGTTCCTCCAAGTCCTACTCCTGATCTACCTTATCGACACGGGCCATCTCTATAGGGAAATCCTTTTCCTTTGAGGTCGATTATACGGGTTGGATGACAAGGATCGCGATAATCGAGAACAGTGCAGGTCTTGCCCGCTTCTTCACCGGCTATCTCGAGGACGTCGAACACGAAACCTTTCCAGTGGTCACCGGATCGGAATTCCCGGACGCCTCGGACTTCGACGCGTTCATCCTGACCGGCGACTACTACGACCTATCCGAGGGGCTCCTCGATTACCACCAGAGGGAGATCGAGTTCATCAACTCGGCCGGGAAGAAGCGGATATTCGGTTCATGCGCTGCCCACCAGCTCATCGGCCATGCCTTCGGCGGAAGGATCGGAAAGCGTGAGAAGCGCTTCTTCGGATGGCACGGGATCACAGTTCTAGAGGACCACCCCGTCTTCGCCGGTCTCGTGGACCCGTACTTCCTGAGCCTCAACGGCGATGAGGTCGTGGAGAAGCCGGACGATGCCGTCGTCCTGGCCGCCCACGACGATTGTCTGTACCAGGTTCTAAGTTATGGTGAGAACATCCTCACATGCCAGTCCCATCCGGAGATCTGCAAGCACGATGCACTCATGGCGATACGCGACAACAAGGAACGTCTGCTCGACAGGTGCCCGGACCTCGACGAGATATTCGATAGGACGTTCCCAAATTCCGACGACCGGCACAGCGACACCTTCATGAACAACGTCGTGAAGTGGTTATGTTCATGACCTCCTCATGAAATTGATATATAGTGTATTCTCGTTAGCATTGACAGGTTGCGGGGGTAGCCTAGCGGGTGGAACCCACCCGGGAGGTGAACGACCTCCAGAGGTGTTCTTCCCGTATCGGTCCTTCATGCTTCCCGTTACTTCATTCCTTACGCAACCCAACCGTCGCCGGGTTCTCCAACGCAAGATCGAACCAATACCGCAATGACAGAGGCCATTGGCCGACCGGTCCCCCCGCAATGATATTAATACCTGACGCGATACATCAACGCTCCCTGCGGGGGTAGCCTAGCCTGGCCAATGGCGCAGGGCTTAGGACCCTGTCCTTAGCGGTCCGAGGGTTCGAATCCCTCCCCCCGCACCATTCCGTTTTGAATTGTGAGTAATTGGAGGAATGGTGCTAGTGTGGATTCAGAACCCGCTCTTGAAAAGGGTGTTTGGAAAGAGCGATCTGTCAGCGATGTCTTTCCAAACCCTGATGATGCGCAGCATCATCTAGGTCGAATCCCTCCCCCCGCACCACCACTCTCACGTCAACTGAAGAATGTACTCGAGTGGTGATGCTGATGGTTGCTTCTAGACGTCGATGCTTCGCATCGACTGGCCCGGACGTTTGGCTTCTCGTCAGGAGATACAAACGTCCGGTCCCTCCCCCCGCACCATTTGTTCGTGAATCAATATAAATATCCGAGGGCGGGTGCCAGAGTCAGCTACAGGAGGATCGCCGAACTGTCCCGCGTATCCATTCCGGTCGGGGATCAAGTAGGATGGCCGATGGGGATCCACAGCAATGTCAAAATGGAAGAAGTGGGTGATAAATTGACGACCAGAAAGATCATCAAGATCGACGAGGAGAAATGCACTGGTTGCGGGGACTGCATACCGAACTGTCCAGAGGGCGCCCTGCAGATAATAGACGGCAAGGTCCGTCTCATCAGCGACCTCTTCTGCGACGGCCTGGGGGCTTGCATAGGCCATTGCCCTGAGGATGCGATCGAGATCGAGGAACGGGAAGCGGAACCATACGAAGAGAGACGGGTCATGGAGAACATAATTAAGGCGGGGCCGAATACGATGATAGCGCACCTGTTGCACCTCAAGGAGCACGGAGAGGAGGAGTTCCTCAGCGAGGCAATTGAGTACCTTGAGGAGCAGGGCATCGAGCCCCCTGCCGAGGTCGTGGGAGGTGGAGAGTGTAACGAGACGCCCCAGACCCCGCACCAATGCCCCGGGTCGGCTGTCCTCGACCTTTCCCATGACAGGCCATCAACGGAAAGTGGTCCATCCCCGAGGCAGGCTACCGAACTCAGGCAATGGCCTGTCCAAACCATGCTCGTCCCGCCGAACGCACCATACCTGAGGAACGCGGACCTGCTCATCACAGCAGACTGCGTCCCGTTCGCATACCCGAACTTCCATACGGATATCCTGAAGGGAAAAGTGCTTCTCGTCGGATGCCCCAAGCTGGACGACGCGGAGTTCTACCAGAGGAAATTCGCAGCCATAATGGAACACAATGACCTGAGATCGATCACCGTAGCGCACATGGAGGTCCCCTGCTGTTTCGGCCTCGGACAGGTCGTAAAGGCTGCGATGGCAGACGCTGGAGTCAATGTCCCTATCAAGGATATTACGATCGGCGTTAAGGGCGAGAAGGTATGCGAGTCGTAGAGAGGAACGATCGGTCAGGGCCCCATGCACTCTTCAGCTTGAATCGACTGGCCCGGACGTTTGGCTTCTCGTCAGGAGATACAAACGTCCTGCTCCTACGCTCGCAACATGGTCGATCAATCTTCGCTGACCTTGATCACGACATTCCCCTTCTTGTGGCCCTTCTCGATATATTCGTAGGCTTCTGGGACCTTCTCAAGAGGATACGTCCTGTCGATCACCGACCTCACCTTCCCCTGTTCCAGCAGGTCCTTGATGAAGACCATGTCCATGATCTTCTCCCTGGGTTTCCTCAGTCCCGCTGCGTGGAAGACAGCCCTCTTTCTACCCTTCTTTCCTGGTACCAACCTTCGGACCATGACCGGTAGAGTGGGGAAAGTGGTGAGATACACTCCACCCTCGGTCAAGGCACCCTTGCATTTACCGAACGAACTCTTGTTCACGGTGTCGAAGATGACGTCATATGTCTGTCCAGTGCTAGTGAAATCCTCTTTCTTGTAGTCGATCACCTCGTCTGCACCTATTGATTTGACGAGATCGACGTTCCCGGTGCTGCAAACGCCGGTGACGTGGGCACCGTAGTACTTCCCCAACTGAACGGCGAATGTTCCAATGGACCCTGAAGCACCGTTGATGAGGACCTGGTCCCCCTTCTGGACGTCACCCTTGTCCCTCATGAAGGGAATCGCTGTAAGCATACCATCCACCGCGGCGGCCGCCTCTCCGTGACCGACGTTCTCTGGTTTCCTGATCACGATCCCGTCCTCGGCCATGCAGATGTATTCAGCATGACCGTTGAAACCGCAGTAGGCGAAGACCTGTTCGCCCACTGTAAATCGGGATACCGATGCGCCTACGGCTTCGATCTCTCCAGAGACCTCGACCCCGAGCACCTTCTGCTTCGGCTTGAACAGACCCGTCGCCAGCCGGGCGATGAACGGGCTGCCCGTCAACGAAGCGATCTCCGCAGTGGTTACGGTGGATGCGTGGACGCGGATCAACAACTCATTCTCCTGCGGTACTGGCTTCTCGATATCGGCCATGGCCATGACCTCAGGTGGGCCGTACCTCGGGAACGCCATGGCCTTCATTCGAATTCCCCGACCGTAATGACGACGTTCCCCTTCTTATGGCCCTTGTCGACGTAAGTGTGAGCCTCGACGATCTTCTCCAACGGGTAGGTCCTGTCGACCACCGGTGTCAGCACTCCCGACTCGATCAGTCCCTTCAGGAACTCGATGTCCTCGACCGTCTCACTAGCCACTCCACCAACGACCTTGCGACGTTTGACCATTTTCGTCCAGAGACCTCTGAGTACGATGACCAATGTCATGTTGACAGCTCGAAGGTAGACCCCATCCTTCTTCAGAGACCTGACGCTCCAGGAGTAAGGGCTGTATCCGACGGTGTCGTAGATGACATCGTAGGTCTCCCTGACCCCCTTGAAGTCCTCCTTCTTGTAATCGATGACCTTGTCAGCGCCAAGCGACTCGACAAGTTCAACATTGGCCGTGCTGCAGACGCCGGTCACCTCGGCTCCGAAGTGTTTCGCGAGCTGGACCGCGGCCGTTCCCAGGCTTCCGGAGGCTCCGTAGATGAGCACCTTCTGTCCCTTCTGGATGTCCGCCTTCCTCAGGAAATGTAGCGACGTCATCCCGCCGAACATGATCGCGGCCGACTCACCATATGACGCGTTCTCCGGCAGGGTCGTGATCACGGCCTTCTCCGGCAGGACCTTGTATTCGGCATACGTCCCGCCGCTGAATCCCACGGAACCGAAGACCTTGTCGCCGACCTTGAACCGTTTGACGTCCTTCCCGACCTTGTCGATCTCCCCCGCAAGGCTGAACCCGAGGATCGGTTTCCTGGGTTTCGTGATACCTACGATCAGGCGATACGGGATCCCGACAAGCGGTGGGACGTCGAAACCACGCATCCTCGCGTCTCCTGAGGTTACCGTAGTAGCATGTATCTTTATCCTCATCTCGTCGTCCTTCGGTACTGGTGTGTCCACTTCCCCGATCTTCAATACCTCTGGAGGTCCGTACCTCGTGCACAATGCGGCCTTCACGTCGGATCACCCTGTCAACTTATCGGCGAACTTCTCGACCTTGGCTTCCCATCCTTCAGGGAGGCCCTGGGCGTCCTTTGCATCCCCTTCGACCCTGATGTGGACTCCGGCCGCCTTCTTCATTCCAGCAGCGGAGAGCATCTTCTCCATCTTGGCAAGTTGGTTCTTCTCCGGCATAGAATGCGTGTTGATGATGCCGAAGTTCTTCCCGTCCATACCCTTGAGGCTCTTCATGAACTTCCTCATGTTCTTCTGGAGGTTGAACATCTCCTGCGCTGCTGAGAACACGTAGATGTCGGCGTCGGGCAACGACTTGGGATCGGCCTCGTCGGTCGTCATGACGGTGGTCTCGTCGCCCCTCTCCTCGAGGACCTTTGCGAGCTGTTCCACGACCTTCTTCCCGTTCCCGTATCTTGACCAGTAGACGATGACGTGTTTCATGATACCACCGTCATCGAATGGATCTCGGGTATTTTAATGTCGGTGTCCCCTCTTCCGATTGTAACAAGGATTAGGCAATATTCTTATTAGAAGAGTCCTAGAGTTGCCAACATGGTCACCGTAAATCGAATGTTCACGATCCTGACCGTGGTGCTCATGGTCTCGATCCTGCTGGCTCCTCTCCAGAGCGGTTCTTCGACCGACGGCGGAGATGATGCCCGGCCGCAGTACTTTTCGTTATCAACATCGGAGCACGTGGACGGCTCACTCATCTACCTTGCAGAACACCCCGATGAGATGGACGAGCTCGGCGCCTCGCCAGCTCCGGATGGGTTCATCCGCGTCCTCATGAGGCTCGACTCGCTCGACAGGGGCGACCGTGATTACATCGAGGACCTGGGCGGGACGATCACCGACATCTGGCACAGGTTCGACTCCCTAGCCGCGACCGTGCCGCTGGATTCCCTCGATGACCTGGTAAACATCCCAGGTCTCGATTGGCTAGAACCCAGTGTAATACTCTACCCGATGCTCGCGAGTTCGGTACCCGCGATCGGCGGTGACGTCGTCCATGACGATTACGGGTTCAAGGGCGAGAACATGACCATCGCGGTCCTTGACACCGGGATCAATGGGGATCATGAGTATCTCGACGACCTCGATGACAACGACACGACGAACGACACCAAGGTCATCGGTTTCTACGATGCGAGGAGTGGCAGCAGGGGCGAGACGGACCCGTACGACACCGGTAACCATGGGTCCCATTGCGCTGGCATCGCGGCCGGAACCGGCGGCACCGACGCCGTGGATGTCGGGATGGCACCACAGGCGTACCTCGTGGGGGTAATCGTCCTTGACGGTGGCGGGGGTACGGCAGACGACATAATCCACGGGATAAACTGGACCATCGACAACAAGGACCGTTTCGGAATCGACGTCATGTCGATGTCGCTCGGCGGCGCGATCACCATACCCGGGGCGACCAACGACGGGAACTCGGTCGTGAGCCGAGCTGTGGACCGTGCGGTCGACGCCGGTATCGTTTCCACTGTCGCCGTCGGCAACGGGAACGCCCAGGTCGCTGCCCACGCTGGCTCGGTGACCTTCCCGGCGGACAGCAGGAGGGCGATCACGGTCGGATGGGTGAACGACAACGGGAACCGTGCTATCTCGTCATCCCGCGGTCCGACGGGCGACGGCAGGATAAAGCCGGACGTCATGGCCCCGGGCTCCGGGATCGACTCCGCCCGTGGTACCTCGGGCGACACCGGGTCGTCATCCCAGTCGGGTTCATCCATGTCCTGTCCGCACGTGGCGGGCCTGGCAGCCCTGATGCTTCAGGCGAATCCCGACCTCGCACCGGATGACAATGTAGATCACATCAAGCAGATCCTCCACGAGACGAGCAGACATGAGTGGGGCGACAGCCCCGATCCCTTCGAGCCGTACAGCCCGAACAATCAGTACGGGTGGGGAACGGTCGACAGCGTCGGCGCGGTCCAGCGAGCGTTGGACCTGAACACAGGTGTGGTCGACGGTCCATCGACGCTCCAGCTCGGAACGCACGGGACCTTCGAGTACACACTCAATTACACGAAGACCCTCTATACCGACCAGGGCCAGAATGGCGACTCACACGGTCCGCCGACGGGAACCACCGCCCCTGACGTCGTATACCTGCAGGTATTGATCCCGAGCGATTGGCCCGAGCCGATCGATATCACCGGCGACGCGAAGGAGGCCTCGGGCCTTACCGCGACCGTCGAGCCGACGAACATCACAGCCAATGATACGGACGGAAGATGGGTCATCGGCACCTGGATCAATTACACCGGCGACGGCGATACAGGGGATTACTGGAAATCATTCCCGACACTCACCTTCAATCTAACCGCGCCGGACCAGGTGGACTCCTCGCTGGTCCGGACGAACTATTCCATCAACGGTATGCCGGGCAACATCGCGAACATGACCTTGACCTCGTCGGGTGACCTGCCCGACCTGACCATCACTTCGTTGGGCGTCGACGACGAGCGGCCCCAGGAGGATGACATCGTAGAGATCGCTGTCAGGGTGAAGAACATAGGAGACGGTGCGGCCCTGGAGGCCGATCTTTCCGTGTACGACGGTGACCCCGAAGACAACGCGACGGTCCTGGGTTCGATCATACTCGAGGATATCGGCTCCGGCGAGTCGACGGATGTCTACTTCGACTGGAACACGTCCGGGCAGATCGGCGAGCATACCCTCCATGCCCGTTTATCGTCGGTTTCCCCCAAGGATGCCGACAACGACAACAACGATGCCGATCCGCTCGACATCGAGGTCGTCGAGAAGGGCGCGGGCGGCGGTGCGACGCCTCCGGAGATCACCCTCGATGCTCCCTCTGACGGCTCCGACATCTACGGGACCGTCCAGATCGAAGGGACCGCATCCGACGTCGACGAGGAGGACGACATCGAAACGGTCGAGGTCGCCATCATGTCCTCCGGGTCCAGTCCAGGCTCCGGGGATTGGATGAACGCCGAGGACCGGTCCGAGACATCGGACCCGTACTCCGATTGGGGCTTCGAATGGGAGACCACGCACGGGGAGGACGGTGACTTCACGGTCCACGCCCGCGCCAAGAGCACGGATGGCAAATGGACGGATACGCTTACGGTCGATGTGACCGTCGAGAATGACAATACAGTGCCCTCCGTCACGATCATCGAGCCGGAAACAGGCTCCGAGCACAACGACACGGTACTCATCCGCGGCCAAGCCACCGACGATGACGATGAGATCGACTCAATAGAGGTCGCCATCGATGACGATACCTTCTCCAGCGGGACCCTCTCGGTGGACGTCGCAAAGGTCTCGTCGGACACATGGAACTGGTCGGCCGAGTGGGACACCGACGGATACTCCGCAGGCGACCACACGATCCACGTCCGCGCAACCGATGAACGAGATGCCAAGGGCCACGCCGAGGTAACGGTCACGGTGATCAACGAGGCACCGGAGATATCGTTCACCGTGCTCACAGACGAGGACGAGGAGATCGACCTTGCCGAGCAGACCGAATACCTCATCGAGTGGGTCGCGAGCGATCCCGATGACGATGCGGAGATCTCTCTCTACCGGGATTCCAACTCAGTCTACAACGACGGCAACTCGGAGGATGAGGTCCTCATCACAGCGGGTCTCAGCGAGGACGACGATATGGACCATCTATGGGATGTGTCATCAGTTCCCGGCGGCGAGTACTACCTATACGCTGTTATAGACGACGATGCCAACGATCCGGTCGTCGTCCACACCGACCATACCCTGACGGTGATCGAGGACGAGTCCAACGAGCGTCCCGATGTCGAGATCTCTGAACCCGGCTCCGGCGAGGTCGTCTTGGGAACGGTCACCATATCGGGACTAGCGAGCGACACCGATGGAGAGGTCGACACTGTCAGGATCAGGATCGGGGACGGTCCGTGGCAGGACTGCGCAGACGACTCGACCGGGGATCCATGGTCCGAATGGTCCTTCGTCTGGGACACCACATCCGAGGACGACGGTGCCGTATCGATCAAGGTCAGGGCCACCGATGATGCTGCGGGTTCGACCGATGACTCCATAAGCGTAACGGTGGACAATTCCGGCGACAGCAGACCCTCCGTGACCGTCCTGCCACCGGGCGACGGTCCCTTCGCTGACAACATAACGATCGAGGGAACCGCCTCGGACCCTGACGGGAGTGTCGATCAGATCGAGATATCCGTGGGCGACAACTCCTTCGCCGACCCGTTCATCGCGGTCGGGACCGATTCATGGACCATCAACCTGGACATCTCGAGATGGGACCTCGGGACCTATACGATCTACGTCCGAGCGGTAGACGACGAGGAATTGACATCAGTAACCGACTCGGTCATGGTCGATGTGGACAACCGGGTCCCTGTTGCAGTTGTCGACCTCGTCGACCCCCAGACGGTCTACCTCTCCGGGACGGTAACTCTCACCGGCCACGGGGAGAACGGCGATATCGTCAATTACAGGTGGACCTCCGACGAGTTCGGTGTCCTGGGCGAGGACGACACCCTCGTGGTCGGGGCCGGTTCCCTGTCCATAGGTGTGAACACCATCAGGTTCCAGGTCCAGGGAGCGAACGGACTCTGGTCCGAGACGGAATCGGTCACGGTCACGGTTAGGTCCGAGAGCGAGGGCTCGTCCGAGTCGAGCAACGACTTCCAGTCGTTCGTTCTGCCCGGGATGTTCATATTCATCATCATAGTTATCGTGCTCGCATTGGCACTCGGCGGGGGCGGGGAGAGTCCCAGCGAGGTCGAACCCTACACACCGGAGGTCGTTGCCGGTCCGCCCGTCGTCTGTCCCACGTGCAGCAACGCTGCCGAGTTCTATCCACAGTACGGGATGCATTACTGCCACACCTGCCAGCAGTACCTACAGTGACATCGGAGGAAGCCTAACTAAGGACCTTCCCGACCGCTTCTAATAGGAGCTCCTGCCGTCGCTCGAGCGAGAACCTCTCGAGCACTCGTTCCCGGGCGCAGGTCCCGAGGTCCGAATCCAGGGCGAGTTCGACGGCCTTCGCGGTCTTGACCGGATCGTCGTATGGTACGTAGTAGCCGGTGTCCCCGACGACCTCCGGAAGGGCCCCCCGTCTGGTCACCACGGGAACACCCTCACACAGCATCGATTCAGCGGGTGCGTAACCGAAGCTCTCGTAGGCTGACACCTGAACGTATACCTTAGAAGTCTGGAATAGCGCGAGAAGCTCTTCAAAGGGGATGAATCCCCTGAACTCGACGTTGTCGGATGCGATGCTCTTGAGCTCCTCCTCCGTCCCCTCGACGCTGCTTCCGACCATAATGAACGGTACGTCTGGCAAGTGTTCCGCGGCCCTGACGTAGGTCTCGATCCCCTTCTTCCACCGAGTGATCGGCGTCATCTCTGCCACAGAGAGTACCTTCCTATGCTTGTTGCCGGGAGAATACAGTTCGGTTCTGATACCGTTGTAGATCATCACTTCCTTCCTCGGCCTCGCGAATCTGTGGAGGTCCTTCCGCATCCGCTTCGAGACCGTGACGACGAGGTCCGCCTTCTCGAACGAGTATTTGGCGAAGGGTCTTCTGAACTGTCTGTTCTGGAGTCCATAATCGGTCCCATGGATGTACGCCGCGCCATATCCGCCGGCGACCACTATGCTCCTCTTCCCGAGCCTGCGGGCGCTCCTGACGGCGAACGCGGTCGGTATGTCGCCGAACCATATGAAGGTGCCATCGACGTCCCTCATCGCCCTCTTCAACCGGCGGGCATGCGACAGGATCCAAGTCGCGGATTTGCGCCTTGACGGCGGCTGCAGAGGGAACTCGAAGTCGACGAGCTCGTGCTCCCTCTCCAGGATCTCCCGGTCGTGCTGCACGAAGGAGAGCATCTTCTGGTAGACGAACAGTATCCGGGCCATGACGGTCAGTCCCGACAGCCAATCGATGTCCGGATTACTTAACGTTTTCAGTATTGGTGGGACCGATGTCGGACCGGTCGACGGTCTTGTGGATTCGGGAAATACCTTTATTAGACACGGGCGAATCCGACAGTGATGCGAGTCCTGGCGCTCCTGTCCGGAGGGATCGACTCCCCTGTCGCGGCCTATCTCATCGCGAAGCAGGGCTTCGACGTCGACCTCGCCCATTTCGACAACAGGCCCTTCACCGAGGAGGACTACGTTGAACGTGTGCTTTCGCTTGGCAGGGTCATCGCGTCCCGGACCGACCGCCAGATGAAGCTGTACGTCATCCCACACGGGGAGAATCAGTCGGCCATCGGTCGCGAGTGCGAACGGCGGTATCAATGCGTACTCTGCCGGAGGATGATGCTCCGCACGGCCGGCGCCCTCGCGGAAAAGGAGGGGTACGATGCCCTTGTCACCGGCGACTCCGTCGGCCAGGTCGCGTCCCAGACCGTTGAGAACCTTCTCGCGGAGAACTCGGCCTCCCCGGTGCAGGTCCTGCGCCCGCTGATCGCCATGGACAAGGAGGAGATAATCAACATCGCGAAGGATATCGGGACCTTCGAGATATCCTCCCTTCCGGGTATCTGCTGCATGATGGCACCGCCCAAGCCAGCAACTCGTTCTCAGCTCGACAGGATACTCGCCGAGGAGGGAAAGATGGATCCCGGTGACCTGACCGTTTCCGCTCTCGAGGAGGTGGAGGTCCATGTACTCGGTCCTTAGATCGTGCAACTCCGGTCAGGCCTACGTCGCCCGTCCGGACGGGGAATTCTCTCAGGATATCCATGAAATCGCGGAAAGGCTCTGCCCGTCCGGGCACGAGGTCCTCACGGACGCAGGTGTCCTGCTCGTCATCCGTTCACCGGATGGGATCGAGTACAGCCTCTTCAAGGAGGGAAAGGTGCTGGTCAAGACGCCCGATGAGACCGTCGCATGGGAGGTCGTCCGGTCCGTCGAGTCAGGGTTCGACGCATGACGTTCTACCTGATCCATTGCGGACAGATTTTTATAGAGCAATTCCGTACCGTTGTCCATGCAGGATTACGACATCAAGAGGGGTCACCACTACCAGCTCGAGGACCGCGGGCTGGACAACATCATGAGCGAGATATTCGGAAGCGTCGAGAAGGACGGGGATCATTTCATCTCATCATTCGGCGGCCTGAAGAAGCTGAGCTGCCGGATGGCCTCCAAGAAGGTCCTCGAGGTCGAGACCGAGATGGACCCGACCGTCGATCCCGAGATCGCGGGGGACACTGTCAGGCGCTACAACGATTTCCTGTTCCAGGCAACCGGTTTTACAGCGAAGGAACGCAAGAAGAGGATGGCAAAGAAGTAGCACTCTTTACACCGACATTATCGAATGTGCCATATCCAGGGCCCTCCTCGTCTCCAGGACGTCGTGGACCCTGAAAATCGATGCACCCTTCACGAGAGCCATAACGCAGGAGGCGACGGACCCCTCGAGCCTCTCTTCGGGCGGCAGGTCCAGCACCTTGCCGATGACCGATTTCCTGGACGTCCCGATCATCAGGGGCTGACCCATGTCGAGGAACCGGTCGAGACCGTTCAGGATCGCCAGGTTGTGCTCGAGTGTCTTGCCGAACCCGATCCCCGGGTCGATGACGATCCCCTCACGGGCGATGCCTGCTTCGACGGCGATCCCTACCTGACCATCGAGATATCCGCGGACCTCCTCGACCACATCCCCGTATGTCGGATCGTCCTGCATCGTCCGCGGATCGCCCTTCATGTGCATGATCGTGACGGATGCGCCGTGATCCGCCACAAGACCAGTCAGCTCGGGGGACCTCAGCCCCTCAACGCTGTTGATCATGTGTGCTCCCATGCCAAGCACCCTTCCGGCCACCTCTGGCTTCCTCGTGTCGACGGAGACGAAGGCTCCCTTCCCGACCGCATGCTCGACGGCCGGAACGATACGCATCAACTCCTCTTCGACGGGAACGAGGTCAGCGCCGGGCCTCGTCGATTCCCCGCCGATGTCTATGATGTCGGCGCCCTCCTCGAGGAAGCGGTCGATGCGAGACCTAACCCGCTCGATATCATTGTATCTGCCTCCGTCGAAGAACGAGTCGGGGGTCGCGTTGACGATGCCCATCACAAGCGGACCCGAGAGTGGAAGTTCCCTCCCCGCTCCGATCAATCGTTCGATCCGGGACATCGGGTCGAGGACCGTTCTGCATGTAGTTATCATTTTCGTCCCCGGGGACGGTCGGCCGGCGGGGGACCGAATCCGGTGCCTCTGGCCCCCCCTGGCCAGGACGAATTTTTTACCGAAACATAAATAAGGGGTATCACTGTATAGGGGCAAACAGACATTGAGACGCCCCAGTCTTCCCGCCGTTCCGAACAGGTGAAAGTGATGGTCAACAAGGATCTGAACGAGGTAAACACCTTCCTCGATAATCTCCCCTCCGACCCCTGCAAGATGCTGAAACCGGAGGCCCTTTGCAGTCTTTGTGAGAAGCTCAACGAGGATGTTTACGCTGCCTGTCAGGAACGCGAGAGGGATGACTCGGGACTTCTGCTAGATTCCGGTGGATTCACCGACGTTGAGGACACGATAGAGGCTCCCATCGCAACCCCCCCGTCCGAGCCAGAGGACGGTCCTGCGATGGTCAAGAAGGTATCGGACACCATCTCCTTCGAATTCCACAAATCAACGGAGCCGCCGGCGCCCGAGCCGACGGCCGCGCCGGCACCCGAGGAACCAGTTCCTCCGGCGCCCCCTGCAGAAGCCGCCTCACCACCGGCGGCAGAAGGCGCCGCTCCGGCACCCCCGCCGCCCCCGCCGCCACCTGCGGACGGGGCAGCACCGCCACCGCCCCCGCCACCGCCGCCTCCCGAGGCGCCGGCCGAGGACGGAGCCGCTGCACCCGAGGGTGCCGAGCAACCACCCAAACCGGCCGGACCACCGGACGAGCGTATCGAGGTTAGGGACCGCTCCACCGGGCTGGCTATCGAGTTCGTTCCCAAGAAGAAGCACTTCAAGGCGAAGCCGAAGGACGCCCTATGGGACGACATCATGGGCGGCGAAACACTGTTCAGGACGATAATGGACGAGTACATACCCCCTCCGGAGCCCGAGACAGTCGAGGTCGAGGAGGCCGTCGAGGAGCTAGGGGAGTTCCCGATGGAGGGCGAGGTGCCCGAAGGCGCCGAGTTCGAGGGAGAGGCCGTGACCGTCGAGGCGGTCGAGGCAGTGGTCGAGGGCGAGGAGGAGATCATGGACATCGAGGTCCTGGACATCGATGTGATCGAGGAGGAGCCCGCGATCGAGCTGGGGCCCGAGTTCGCTGAGGCCACCGGACACTACGACGCCGGGAACTACGAGCTTGCCCTGGCAAGCTACGACGCTCTCATCGCCGAGGACCCGAACAAGATCGACGCTCTCATCGGCCGGGGAAGGGCCCTGAGCATGCTGAGCCGGTACGAGGAGGCCCTGACCGTTCTGGACACCGCCATCGAGAAGGCACCAGACCGTCCAGACGTGGTCCGGGAGCGCAACTTCGTACTCGACAAGATGGCAGCGGTAGACTTCGTCGGTATCAAGGAGCAGGCGGACGGATTCTTCAAGGAGGAGAAGTACGCCGAGGCCCTCGTGATGTACGACAAGGCCATCGAACTCCAGCCTGGTGACACTCACGTTCTCAACAACAAGGCCCTGACGCTCAGGCACCTCGAACGATACGAGGAGGCAAATGCCACCTACGAGGAGACCCTGAGGATCGACCCGGAGAACCTCAAGGCGAAGAAGGGCCTCGAGAAGACGACCCTCGCCATAGCACAGCTCCGTGACAAGCCGGAGACGCCACCCGAGGCAGAGGCGCCGGTCACACCCGAGGGTGAGGCCGAGGCAGGCGAGGGCGAGGCTCCAGAGGAGGCCAAGCCAGAGGGCGAGGTCCCGGAGAAGCCTGTGGCAAAGAAGAAGATCATCACTCCCGAGCGGAAGGCGGAGCTCGAGGCCGAGGGCATCGAGGTCGTCGCCGTCGACGCGATCCCCGAGGAGCCCGAGAAGAAGGAGGAGGCCGCTCCCGGGATCAAGCTCCCGGCCGGAGCCCCCATCGGTGCAGGGGCACCGACACCGGCGCCCGCGGAGGAAGCCGAACCCTATAAGGGAAAGAAGGGCAGGTTCAAGAAGGGCAAGAAGGAGAAGAAGGGCAAGGGCAAGAAGGGCGAGAAGCCAGCGGCCCCTGTTCCGGCCGGAAAGCCCGGAAAGAAGGCGAAGGCACCAAAGAAGGGCAAGAAGGGCAAGAAGGGCAAGGAGGAGAAGACCGAGATCCCCGTGCTGGCGCCCGTGGGCCTGGAACCAGTGAAGCCCGAGGGGAAGGATGAGCCAGCGGTCATCGAACCTGCGACGGTCGAGGCCGCAGCGGAACCGACCGCAAAGAAGCCGGCCCCCAAACCCAAGCCCAAGAAGAAGAAGAAGGCCCCGAAGAAACCGGCACCAAAGCCCAAGGCCGAGGAGCCCGATGAGGCGCCCGTTCTTGAGGCAGCCGAGCCCATCGTTCTCGAGAAGAAGGCCGAGGAACCGGAGAAGCCGGTCTGGAAGAAGAAGAGGGCGAGGCCGAAACCGAAGGCTCCCGTAAAGAAGGAGCCGGAAGAGGCACCCGTTCTCGAACCCGCAGCGGCCGAGGAGGCCGTCCTCGAACCCAAAGAGCCAGTCAAGAAGAGGAAGAAGAAGTTCAAGAAGGGCGCAGAGGCGAAGCCGCGCCCATCAGAGCCAAAGGAACCCGACACCGGACCCGAGCTCATTGTCCTGGAACCGGCCGCGGTCGAGGAGAAGCCTGAGCCGAAGCCCAAGAAGAAGAAGAAGAAGAAGAAAAAGGCGCCTAACGAACCCGCACCGGAACCGGTCGAGGAGCCCGTTCCCGAGGACGATACGGTGTTCGAGCCCATCGAATCGGAGGAGCCGATCCAGGGCGAGGTGCTGCTCGAACCTGTCGAGGCCGAGCCCGAAGGGGAGAAGAAGAAGAAGAAGGAGGACGTCCTGGACTGGGGCGACCTCGAGGACCTGGTCGCCGAGGTATCGGACGACGAGGACGATCTCCTCTGAGCGGTCACTGTATTACGGAAAAGGATTCATCCGTCCCAAAGTGGGGTGGGTCCACTTCTAGTTCATTCCCATTGTGGAATCCGCGATCCATTCCAGGTACTGGAGATGTCCAGTGCCTATCGGGACGGAAACCGCCTCGGGCACGTCGTACGGATGGAGCCCCACGATCCTGGCGCAGACATCGTCCGCGAGGGATGTCCTCGTCTTCATGACCGCCATTACCTCCCCGTTCTCCTCGGTCTTCCCCTCCCATGTGTAGATCGATGTGCACGGGAACAGCGATCCGCAGGCGATCAGCCTCTCATCGACCAGGGTCCTGATGATATCCTTCGCTGTCTCCTCGTCCGGGAACGTTCCGACGACCATCGAGAACATGAACGGGAATGTCCTCCCCGTTAGATAAGGCTCACGCTGACGAAAGTAAAAAAAACGAACTAGACCTCGACGTCGTCGAGGCTCGGAAGGTCCCAGTCCTGGTCGGACGACCTCTTGGGACCGTCGGCCTTATCCTCGCTCGTCGACCATTCGATCTCCGCGTCATCTTCGGCTCGGTCCCCCACGGGCTCCGGTCCATCCTCGTCCTCGGTCCCACCCTCCTCGGGGGTTTCCTCTTCGGCCGGTTCCTCGTCGGGCTCCGGCTCGGGTGCCTTCTCACCACCCTCAGGCTCCTCGGGATCGGGGGCTTCCTCACCGCCTTCAGACACTTCGGGATCCGGAGCCTCGTCCTTGGGCTCCTCCTCCGGTTCCTTCTCCTCTACCTGCTCAGGCTCCCCGGGTTCCTCGTCCTCGGGCTCCTCTTCAGGTTCCTTCTCCTCTACCTCTTCCTGCTCATGTCCCTCTACGGCTTCTGGCTCCTCTTCCGGAGACTCCTCAGCGGTCTCTTCCTCTGGATCCTTCCTCTTCCGCTTCTTCTTCTTGGGCTTCTTACCGTCCTTGGAGAAGCTCTTGAGCAGCAATCTCTTCCCCTCGGCCTTGTCATCCTCGGACCTGCCCTTTCCTTTCTTCTTCGCCTTCTTCTCGATCTCCTTGCGCTTGGCATCGGCGATGTCAGCGGCGTCCGATCCGTCGAGGGTGCTCTCCACCTCGACCTCGATGGACGTTCCGGTGAAGTCGCTTCCCCGGATCGCCGCCTCCAGATTGTCGAGGTCGGCTCCGTTGAGTATGACGGTCCTGATGCCAGAGCGAGCGATTATGCGGGCCGCCATGGGGTCGATGGGCGCCTTGGACCCGGCTCCCACGTCGTATCCGGAGGACAGGATGCAGACGTCCGACGGGGAGAGCTCGTCGAAAAGCCTTGCGTCCGGGACCTCGTTGGGATCGGCGTTGAAGATCCCGTCGACGTCCGTCGCTATTACCAACACCGCGGCTCCTACTATCTCTGCAAGCATGGCAGCCACGGCGTCCGTCGTGTGCCCGGGGTGTGTGCCTCCCATTATCACCGTCTTGTTGTATGCGCTCTCCGCCAGGGCCCTGTCGAAGTCCTCGGGTACCCGAAGCCCGGGCAGGTCCATAATGCAGCGGAGGACCCTTGCGTTCACACGGGTCATGTCGATCCCGAGGGTGTCGAGGGCCGACTCGCTCACGCCCTCGTCGCGCAGCTCGACGATCATCTCCTTGGCCGCCCTTCCTCCGCCGACGACGACGAACACCTTGAAGCTCCTCGAAATGCCCTTGAGCCACTCCGCGGCGTCCTTCAGGTAGTCGATCGCCAGGACGGCAGCGCCGTCCTCATCGTCCTCGTAGAACAGCGATCCGCCCAGCGAGATGACCACGGGCTTCCTCTCTACCTCGGTAGCGACCTTGCCGGGCTCCCCCTCCTGCTCGACATAGTCCATCCTCTCTATGTCGAAGAATGACTCTACATCTGATCCCGGCATCGCGCACACCTCGGTGTCCAATAACGGCAATTGGATATATATGGTTGTTGACACCGCAGGATCAAGCGGGCCAGTCGGGGCCAGTGTACCTCAGGAGCGATCGCGCGACCTCGTCGTCCTCCAGCGCGTCAACGACCTCCTCCCTGAACGTGAAGGGGCGCCTGCGGACGAGCCTGGCCGCCCTCTTCCTGCCGATCCCGGGGATCGACCCCAACGCTCCCATCGGTGCCGAGTTGACGTCCAGCGGGTACTCCACCGCCGTGATGCTCCTGAATCCGTGGGTCGTCACCGCAACGTCGATGAAACGCCCGAGAGGGACGTCGTATGCCAGGCCAACAAGGATAGGGTAGCTCGCGGGCTGTCTTCCATATACCACGTTACCGATCCTGACCTCGGTGTAGACGTCCTTGAGGACCTGTCCCTCGGGAGCAACCCTCTCGAGCATCGGTCCGTCGACGTTCTCCCTGGTCCATTCCTTGAACTTGAAGGCGGACCTCGATCGGCCGACCTCTCCGTCGCGCCAGACCACCTGCCTGATGTTGATCCTCCGCACCATGAGCCCCTCGTCGATGAGTTCCGTGAGGAAGGCGGTGTTCGCATCCATCGTGGCCTTCGACTCGCCCCTCAGACCGGTTATGAAGTTCAGACCGGGGAGGAGTACGGGAAGTCCCGTTGGACCCGGTTCGGATCCCACCTCGTTGATGGTCCTGACGGCGTCCATCGTCTCCTCCGCAGTCGCGTTGAGATTGTTCGCCTCCATGACCTCGGGGTCCGCCGACTCGAGGCCGAGGGACAGCACGTTGCCCGAAGTGCAGTGCTCCACGATCGAGCGCAGGATCCTTCTCGAGGGTTCCGGATGTGCTGCTATCAACCCGGGGTCCGCATTGTCGAGGTGGAAGACCGACGGTCCCTTCGCGGACACCGTATTCAACAGGTCCTCAACCGACCCGGGGTCCGGTTCCGGACAGCCTTCGTCGATGCCCTTGGCCTTGTACGAGAAGATATCGGCCCCGCCCAGCCTGAAGAACCTGGCTCCCGACAGCATGAGCGCCCCGACCTCCTCGCCCACGGCCTGGGGTTCCCTGAAGACCGGCTCTCCGGCTAGGGGCTCTATGCAGAACGAACAGCCGCCCGATCCATATCTGGCACATCCCCGGGCCGCCTCTATCTCCACCATCATGTGGTCCAGGTCCTGCCGCTCGCGGACGATCCTAGCGCCCTTAAGCGCCCATCGGTCCCATTCCTCCGGAGTCCTGCGCCTCTTCTCAGGGTCCCCGTGGAGCAGGTTGTGGACGAACGCGTCCGGGTCCATTGATACTGTGTGATCGTAGAGGTCCGAGAGCTCGATCGGTGTGAGGGACGGACCCTTCCCGCGCGACCCTATCCCCATCGCTGCACACGATCCTGCCAGTATGGTCACTCCATTGTGATCCGACAGCTCCTCCGCCTCCCTAGGGGATACCGGCATCGTCGCAAGGTATCTCCCGGGGACCACAGCTCCGGCGACGACGATGAGGACATCGGCCGTTGCGGACCCCTTCCACAAAGGGGTATCCGACCGTCTGTCGTCGATCGTGAGGTATTCGACCTCATGCCCTGCATCGACGACCGCTCCGGCGATGTATCTGGGAAGAGGGGCCATGTATGGTGGAACGCCGAGGGACGACGGTTCGTCGGTGTAACCGTCGAGGACCGAGACCTTCATGGGTCCTCACTTCACGGCGCCATTGACTATCAACATCTTGTCGTCGTATCCGACATTGGGAGAACTCACGATCCCGTCCATGTGGATGCCGGCCTTCACCTTTCCGCCGAATGTGGAATTGTCGCCGATGGCGACGTGGATGGTACCCATGACCTTCTCGTCCTCGAGCGGGTTCCCGATTATCTTGGCCTTGGGATTGAGGCCGATCCCGAACTCCGCGATGTTGTACGCCATCTTAGGGTCGTCCAGCAGCTTCTCGTGCTTCTTCAGGACGTCCCTGAGCTTCTTGGCGCTCTTGCCCCCGGTTATCTTCTCGGCGAAGCCGTCCTCGACCTTGATCCTGATCGGTCTGTCGACCTTCCCGATACCCCCGAAGGAGCCGTCGACCACCAGTGTCCCGTTGGTCTTGCCCTCCATGGGCGCGATGAACAGCTCCCCCGCCGGGAGGTTCCCGAACGAACCCCGCCTGTGAAGGACGCCGGTGTCCTCTATCCACTTCCTCCGGCCGAATACGATGTGGAGGTCCGTACCAAGTTCCGTTCGGACGTCGACCTCCTTGAACTTGAGGGCCTTGCGATGGGCCTTTCCGACGGCCTTCCTGACCTCCTTGAAATCGGCGGTCATGCCGCCCTTGCCCATCATCTCCTCGGTGATCGTTGGCATCGTGGCGATCCTCGCCCCGGAGTCGTTGGCCTTCTTCCGGGCCTGGGTGTGCGATATCGAATACTCCGTTGGTGCGACGATGACGTCCATCGAGCGCATGAAGTGCGAGACCGGGTCCGCGGGCTCCTCGCCGTGCCTGGTCCTCGGCAGCATCACCATCATCATCGCATCCGCGTTGAGGTCCACGGCCGCCCGGTAAAGGGCGTCCGCTATGGGCTGCCGGGTGTTGTCCGTGAGTACAAGGACGCGTTCCCCACGTTTCACGCCCAGACAGACCCGCATGGTGGTCTTGGCTCCGTCCATCAGGGTCATGCACGACTCAATGGCGTCCGACGTAATTAAATCTTTCCGGCTTGGTCTGGGCCGGAACGGTTATAATCAGCCATTGCGATGTCCGGATGATGGCTGGCCCGTTCGACGCGTTGGGAGAGTTCCTCGATACACCCCTCCTCGGAGGACCCCTTACCGCGGGGAGCCTCATCCTCTTCCTGATGCTCACTCTCATCGGCCTCATGCTGGCCGATCTCCTCGCCAGGTGGATCTCATTGTACTTCTTCAAGACCTGGGGGCGCAAGGGCGAGGACCCCGAGAGCCGGCGCCTCTCGGTCCTGAGCCGGACGGCGTTGACGACCTACATCCGATGGGTCATCTTCATCACGTTCCTTCTCCTCTCGACCAACGTCCTCGGGGTCGACATGGGGGAGAGGTACACTCTCGGCGAGGCCACGATCACCCCCGGAGGGCTCATAAACATCCTCGTGATGGCGTTCGCCATCGTCCTGTTCATCCAGCTGGCCCTCTCACCGCTGGCGCGGTTCTTCATCCACCTGCTGCTCAAGGGGCATGTCGACAGACGCGAGGAGTTCCGTCTATACAAGATGGTCCTCAGACCCCTGAAGAGCCTGCTCATCGTCATTCTCGTGAGCGAGCTCCTGAGGATCGAGTTCGGCGGCAGGCTTCCGTATGCCGGCTACCTCGTCCCCATACTCATGCTCGCGGGATACCTCCTCGCTGCCCTCTTCGTCGCCGCGGTCCTGATAGTCTACCTGCGGCGCGCCAAGATATACCTCGAACCGAAGACAAAATATGCTCCATCCCCTGTCGAGAAGCTCGTCAAGTACATCGCGATCCTCGTCGCCCTTGGCATTGCGATGATCGCCCAGGGCGTCGACATCGTCGCCGTCGCTGCAAGCCTCGGTCTGATCGGCTTCGCCCTCGCGTTCGGTCTCCAGGACACCATCGCGAACCTCGCCGCTGGGATAATGATCGCAGTGGACAAGCCATTCACCATCGGCGACAGGATAAAGATAGGCGACAAGTGGGGCGACGTCGTCGACATCGGCCTCCGGTCCACAAGGGTGGCCACGCCTGACGGGGAGCTCGTCATCATACCGAACCAGCTCGTCGGCACCCAGGAGGTCTGGAACTACACATATGACAATCCCAGACTGAGGGACTCCGTTGACGTCTCTATATCGTACGGGTCCGACATCGCCCTGGCGGAGAAGGTGATGCTGGCGGCCGCGAACGATCAACCCCATGTCATCAAGAACCCGATGGCATTCGTCCGGGTCGAGGCGTTCGGCGAATCGAGCGTGAACATGAAACTCTGGTACTGGGTCCGCGACGCCAGGGACATGCGGCAGGTGTCCGGAGACCTCATGAAGGCGATCAAGAACGGCTTCGATGAAGCGGGAGTGGAGATACCCTATCCGTACCGTACCCTGGTCTACAAGACCGACCTCCCCGAGCCCAAGAAGCTCGAGGAGCGGGACTTCACAATAGTCAAGAACTACTCCTCCATGGGACAGGTCATAATCCCGCCAGGTGCGGTGGAACCGTCCTCCGACACCAGCGGGGACCTGCTGATCCCCCTCGGGGTGGTACCGTTCTCGCAGTCCGACCTCCCGGTGCTGTTCAACCTGGCCGAACATCTCGGCAAGGACCTCAATCTGGTCTACCTGTACGGTCCGAGGAGGGAGCGGGCAAAACAGTCCCTTCTCACGGCGGTGGACCCCACCCCTAGGAAGGGGAAGGGCTCCGACATCATCGACGACATCGTCCGCAAGGGCAGGGAGGCCGGTGTGAAGGTCTACGGTACCGAGAAGGCCGGACAGGCGGACAAGGTCCTGATGATGGTGGCGGGGGAGACCAAACCGGGTGCCGTGGTCTTCACGTTCCCTCAGGACCTGCTCCAGAAGGCCACCGGCAAGGACCTATTCAACATCGTGCTCGAGGAGGGCATTCCGGTCATACTCATCTACACGGCGATCATAAACGCATGATGCCTGGCCCCGCAATGGCCATACCCAATCTTTTTAAACCTAGGTCCAGATTCATGTTGGATGATGCGTTGTCCGAGCTGTGGGGCCTTCGTTGCGTCCACAGACAGTAACTGCTGGAAGTGCAATGTACCCTTGGCAGCGGACGGGCAGGCAGAGGCCCCTGCGCCGCAGGAGGCTCCCCCGAAGGAGCCCGAGGCGCCTCCCACGCCGGAACCCGAAACACCGCCGACGCCGGTGGCTGCACAGCCGACCGAACCGGAACCGGCATCGGCCCCTGAACCCGCACCGCCAGCTGCGGAAGCTCCGGCACCGCCCGAACAGCCACCGCCCCCGGCAGCACCAGCACCGTCCGAGGTGCCGCCTGAGCCAGTTGCTCCTGCCCCGGCGCCCGTTGGCGCTCAGGGAACCCCTCCTCCCGAGGCGAAGGGGCCCGAGGAACCGGCCCCCGCACCGAAGGCGGCTCCGGTACAGGAGGAGCCGGTGGACGAGGACGACTTCGCCGAGATGGAAGAGCCAGGGCCCGCTAAGGGACCGGCTCCTCCCCCGAGGTTCGAACCCAAGTTCGGGGAACGCGCACCTGACGAGGAACCCTCGGAGGAGGAGGCTCCGGACGAGGATGATGTCCCGAAGGAGCGCCGTCCACCCGCGCCGAGGCCTGTGAAGCCCAGGCAGCGAAGGTCGGGACCGCCGCCGAGACCGAAGGGCCCCGATGTGTACAAACCCAGAAGGGGCTTCTCTGAGGGCCGCCAGGAGGCCATCGCACCGCCGACGAAGTGGAAGAACTACAACATCGGCACCTTCATCTCCCTCGCCGCGGTGATAATACTCTTCATGACCTTCCTCCTCCCATGGTACTACATCGACCTCGAGGCCACCCCGGAGGACGGGTCCCAGGGCGGAACGTGGGAGACCGAGGGCGAGACCAGGATCGTCGAGGTCAACGGCTTCGATCCGATCAAGATGGATGTTTCACCTTTCACGGCCACCAACAACACGGTCGACGTATCCGAGGACCCGCTCGAAGGATACATTCCCATACCCATGGGACTCGTCTGGGGTTCGATATTCGCGATATCGATGTTCTACCGTTTCACCAGGAACAAGCCGTGGAGGCGCGGGAAGAAGTTCATCAAGACGGGCATCCTGCTCATGATATTCCTGATAGTGTTCATCGTGATCTTCTCGAAGGTCAATACAGCCCTTCCCGACGCCGGAGGCGAGGTCTTCGCCAAACTTGAGGCGTCGCCGTTCCAGGGCACCTACGAGGGCGAGATCGAGGGCTGGGAGGAAGCCGAGGTCTCCATGGCATGGGGCGTCGAGATAGGGTACCTCCTGGCGATGCTCGCCGCGATCCTGTTCATCATCGGCGGGACCCTAGAATACGTCTATGGCATGAGGGCCAAACGGGAACTGGAGGAGGCCATGGCCCACATAGGCCGTATGCCCTACAGGGACCGCAGGGAAGAGGCGCCCGAGAAGAAGGGCAGGTTCAGGAGGAAATGAGCATGTCCGAGCTTCCGGGACGCAACGATTATTCAGTTGGTATCACGCCGGCGGACGACGGCAGCGAGGTCCTCGTCGGTGGATGGGTGGAGGACATCAGGAACCTCGGCGGCATCGCGTTCATCCGTCTCCGGAGGGGGACCGAATGGATGCAGATCACCGTCATCAAGAAGATGGACCCCGACCTTTTCAAGGACATCACATCGGTCACGCGGGAGAGCGTGATCTCCGTGCAGGGCACCGTTCAGGCGAGCGACCAGGCCAAGATGGGCTTCGAGGTCCTGGCAAAGGGTTACGAGCTGATATCGGCAGCGGAGACACCGCTCCCGCTCGGCGTCGCCGATCTGGTGGAATCTGACCTCGACACGAGGCTGGACAACAGGTTCCTCGACCTCCGCTCCGGGGACCCGGCGTGGATATTCAGGGTCAAGGCCGCCGTCATCCAGGGCATGCGGCAGAGCCTGATCGACGACGGGTTCGTCGAGATCACGACCCCGAAGATAGTCGCAACGGCCACCGAGGGAGGGACCGAGCTCTTCCACGTCGACTACTTCGGCAGGGACGCGTTCCTCAATCAGAGCCCTCAGCTCTACAAGCAGATACTCATGGCCTCGGGCCTCGACAGGGTCTTCGAGTTCGGACCGGCCTTCAGGGCCGAGTCCCACGACACCACAAGGCACATCAACGAGTTCCTTTCGGTGGACGTCGAGCTGGCGTTCGCCACTGATTCGGACGCCATGGACGTCGTCGAGGCGGCCCTCGTGAGGGCGATAGAGAGCGCCAATACCGTGGACCCCGAGCGCCAGATCGAGGTCCCTGGTACATTCGAGAGGATCACCTACGACCACGCCCTGGAGGTTATCGCCGAGGGCGGGATGGAGGTCCCGTGGGGCGAGGACCTGGGTTCCGACGCCCTGAGGATACTGGCGGAACGATATCCCGGATACTACTTCATAGACCGGTGGCCGCTGGAGGCCAAGCCGTTCTACGTTCAGCCCGACGGGAAGTACGGGCTCGGATTCGATCTGATGAAGGGTCACATCGAGCTCGCCTCTGGCGCGCAGAGGGTCCATGACCACGACCTGCTGGTCGAAAGGCTGAAGGCGCTCGACCTCGACCCGGAGGGCTTCGGCTTCTACCTCAAGGCGTTCAGGTACGGCATGCCACCGCACGCCGGATGGGGCCTCGGCCTCGAGCGCGTCGTACAGGTACTGATCGGCGCGGAGAACGTCAGGGAGAGCATACTCTTCCCGAGGGACATGAAGCGCCTGGAGCCGTGACAGGATGGAGCGCTACTCCCTCATCGAGCACCTGGTCCGGGGGGAGGGTGCAAGGTACAATCTCGGAGGCAGCCTTGTGCCACCGCTCTCGATCGAGGAGCTAGGGCTTCGGCTATCCGATATCAGCACCGACTACGGGGCCGTCCACGGAAGATCGGATCTCAGAGGAGAGTTCGCGTCCAGGTTCGGCGTCGATCCGGACCAGGTCATCATCACCGAGGGCGCTCACGAGGCCAACAACGTCTCCTTCCTCGAATGCGTCAACGGTGGGAGGGTCCTCGTCGAGACACCGATATTCGAACCCCTCAGGAACATCCCGGAGGCGTTCGGGGGCGAGGTGGTCCAGGTCCCGAGGTCCGACATGGTAGACGCCATCGAGAACGACGAATTCGAGATGGTGGTCGTATGCCATCCCAACAATCCCTCGGGAGACACTACCGATATTTCCGATATCCACCGGGCGGCCGTCGGATCGGGCGCCGTGATGCTGATCGACGAGATCTACCGACCCTTCGCCGGGCTTCCCACCAACGTGAATGCAGTCGGCGAGCGGACGATAGTGACATGTTCGCTCTCGAAGATCGGGGGAATGGGTGGTGCAAGGATAGGCTGGCTCGTCTCCACGCCGGACCTCGCCCCGGGGCTGAGACGGACCAAGGAGAACATCAGCCCCACGAACAACTCCTTCGGCGAGGCGGCGGCGATGGCGTTCCTGGCCGACCACGATCGCTTCATCGAGAAGGCGAAGAGGATAGTAGCAGAGGGCGAATCCCTGCTGGTAGATATGCTTCCCTCGTTCGACATCGCGAGGACCGGCATGCCATTCTCATACCTGCGCTACGGGGAAGGGCCACCGTCCATCGACGTGGCGGACCGTCTCCTGGACGAATACGGGATCCTTCTGTTCGCAGCGGAACACTTCGGCGACACGATGGCATTCCGGATATCGACAGGCTACCATGATGCCGAGGCCTACGGAGCGCTGGCCGATGCACTCGACGCCATCGGTGTGAGGCCCTGAACCGGTGCATCGGCACAGGTCCCTCTCATAAATCCATCGAATACCTTTAAATATCGGTAACGGGGCGCACCAAACTAGATATATATAAACGTAACCTAGTTACGAACGTGCGAGCCGTCGGTATCCTGGCAATATTGGTCGTGATCATCGCCTCTTTCTACCTCACCGGTGACGCTACCGGCCAGGAGGGACCCGCACCGCCCGCCCCCGAGATCACGGGCATCGAGGTCCTCGGGAGCGAGAGCGTGCGCATAACGTGGACACAGGAGGCGTCCCCCGAGCTGAACCAGACCATCATACACTATTCGGACGTCTCCGAGCTCATGGTCCCTACAAGGGTCTGGAGCACGTATGTGAGCGGTGTGGTAGGCACCGGACTGACCTCCAAGACCATCTCAGGACTCGACGAGGGCGCGACCTACCACTTCATGATATCGGCCGAGGGCTATTCCCACGCATTCTCGTACTCGAACGTCGTCTCGGCCGAGACGCCGGCCACACCCCCCGAGATCACCGTCACGTCCGAGGTCATCCCGGCCGACAGCGTTGTGATGGTCGAGGGCGAGGCCACCGACGACCGAGGTGTCGTTTCGGTCAGTTTCAGGGTCGAGGACGGCGAATGGACCGAGGCCGCCGGGACGTCGAAGTTCGCATTCTTCGTGGACACGACGGAGCTCGGAGGCAGCAATGTGACCATCCTAGCCACTGACGGTGTCACCACCCAGCAGGTGAACATCAGGGTAGCATCGTCGAAACCGGGCAGGGAGACCGTGACATCCGTGCCGTCGTACTACTACTGGCTTGCTGGCCTCATCTCGTTCCTCGTCGTGCTGGCCCTTTCCCAGTCCGGCATCTATCTGGTCTTCTCGGCCTTCGGCCTGCTATACGCGAAGGTCACCGGCCGAACGGTCCTGAACAATTACATCCGAGGTAAGATCCACGGTTACATCATCGCGAATCCCGGCGATCACTACTCCGGCATCATGCGGAAGCTGGGTCTGAAGAACGGCCTTTTCGCCTATCACGTCAAGGTACTCGAACGGGAGAAGCTGGTCAAGTCCGTGATGGACGGCCGGTTCCGCCGGTTCTACCCGATAGGCATGAAGGTCGAGGAGTCCATCGAGATGGACACGTTCCAGCTCAGGATCCTCAATCTGATCGCAGATAATCCCGGCATATCCCAGAAGGAGATCTGCGTGGCCCTTGGCGCGCGCAAGCAGCTGGTGAACCTCAACGTGCGGGCAATGTACCACGAGGGTCTCATCGACGTGATCAAGGAGGGCCGGCAGACCCACTGCTACCTCATCGCTCCGGACGAGTCGGACGACGAGGACATCTGACGCTCCATCCATCGGACAGAAGGGAGGGAGGGCGCGCACAACATCCCGTGTTGTGGGGGGCGCTTTCCCAATGACCTGCGAAATCAGCGACCTATTGTCATACTGCCCATTGGTCCAATGGCGGTGAGTATTGTCATTGACAAGGACCCCTTGGGGATTGGACCTTTGCCATTCCCTTGGAACATTGCCTCTGAGAAATGTTTATTTAGGTATCGTCCATAACGAGGGCCGGTGAGAGCATGGTAGAGAACGTCATAATAATGGGCGCGGCAGGCCGCGATTTCCACAACTTCAACACCAGGTTCAGGAACGATCAGACCGTCAATGTGGTCGCATTCACTGCGACCCAGATCCCGGACATCGCCGGAAGGAAATATCCGCCGGCCCTGTCGGGGCCCAATTACCCAGACGGCATCCCGATATATCCCGAGGACAACCTCGTGGAGCTCATCGGAAAGCACGGGGTGACGAAGGTCGTCTTCTCCTACAGCGATGTCACCAACCAGTACGTGATGGAGAAGGCCGCCCTCGTGAACGCTGCCGGTGCCGACTTCGAGCTCATCAGGTCGGGGACGATGATCTCCTCGTCCAGGCCGCTCATCGCAATATGCGCGACGAGGACGGGCTGCGGAAAGAGCCAGACCACGAGACGGGTCGCGCAGATACTCGCAGCGAACGGCAAGAAGGTCGCCGTCATCAGGCATCCGATGCCCTACGGGGACCTCGAGGCACAGGCCGTCCAGAGGTTCGCCACGTACGATGACCTCGATACTCACAAGTGCACCATCGAGGAGCGCGAGGAGTACGAACCCCACATCGACGCGGGGTCGATAGTCTTCGCCGGCGTAGACTACGAGGCCATCCTCAGACAGGCCGAGGCGGAGGCCGACGTGGTGATCTGGGACGGCGGAAACAACGACGCCTCGTTCTACAAGGCCGATCTGTACATCACGGTGACCGACCCCCACAGGTCGGGCGACGAGACGATATACTATC
Organism: Thermoplasmatota archaeon; assembly: GCA_028279595.1. GTDB lineage: Archaea > Thermoplasmatota > JAKEGO01 > JAKEGO01 > JAKEGO01 > JANQNK01. Next base: position 59,808 of record JANQNK010000008.1, on the reverse strand, counting down.
CCAGCCACGAGAACGTCCTTCTCGCGGACGTCATCCTCATCAACAAGGTCGACACGGCCGACCTCGACGACGTCAGGGTCCTGAGGCAGAACGTCAGGGCCGTCAATCCCGACGCCATCATCGTCGAGGCGGCGTCACCAATAACTGTCGACAACCCGGAGATGATCCGCGGGAAGCGGGCTTTGCTGATCGAGGACGGCCCGACGACCACCCACGGCGGCATGCCGTACGGAGCTGCATTCATTGCCGGTGACAGGTTCGGGGCGAGCGAGTTCGTGAGGCCGAAGGAGTTCGCCGTCGGAACGATCCTGGAGACGTACGAGAAGTTCCCCCACCTCGAGTACACATTGCCGGCCATGGGCTACAGCCCGCAGCAGGTGGCCGACCTCCAGGAGACCATCAACCGCTCTGACGCGGAGGTCGTGGTCAGTGGGACCCCGATAGACCTCAACAGGATAATCAAGCCGGACAAGGTGATGCTCAGGGTCAGGTACGACCTCGAGGAGATCGGCAGGCCGAAGCTCGACGAGGTCATCGGCGGGTTCCTGGCAGAGAAGGGCCTCTGAACGGATCAGGGAAGGGTCCGACGACCAGCCCATTTCACATTACTCCACTTCGTGCTCCAGAAACACTATTATAGAACTGGAACGTACGAATGTCCAACGAACGCGGAGACATCGTAATGGTCGTGAACTACCTGAGGAGGAGGCTCGGACTGTCCCCGGAGCAGGCCGACGAGCTCGAACCACTGGCCTATGCAGCGGTCAGGGCATACCTTACGGACACGGACCCCAACCTCGGGGACATGGACATAGACGATCTGGATGTCAAGCTCCGGCTGGAGAGGCCCTTCATCACGGGCTATCTGGTCAGGGAGGCACTGAACGATCCCGGGCTCGACCAGGTGGTCGTCGACAGGATAATCCTCGACGCCTTCGGGAACATCGACCTGGAGGAGTACGCCGAGGACGCATTCCCCGCGTTCATGATTACCCTTTTCCACCATGTCGTGAGACTCAGGGGCCCTGACAGGGAGCTTCTCGAGATGGTCCTCATCGCCTACGACCTCCATCCCGAGGTCCTCGTCGCATCGGACCCCAATCATTTCGTCTCCCTGTTCGACTCGGTCGTGGCATCGAGGGCGGCCAAGGGTCCGGGGGCCAGCGTGATGCTCGGCGTTATGCTCAGCACGGCAGAGCCATCGTGGGGGATCTCCGGGCAGCTGGTCGGTTCCTACCTCCGCTCCAGGACCGTTCCGACCAAGGAGAAGAGGCGGTTCTCGGCGTCGGTCATCGACGGCTCCTACACCCAGAGGTTCTGGGCCGACAGGCTGCGCGAGGTCGACCTCATCGATTCCCGGACCATCGACGTCCCCTCGGAGATCCACGGTGACATAAGCGCGGTCGTGCTTCCATGGCTGAGGGAGAACACCCCGGACAAGGAGAGGATGATACGTGATTACCTCGGGGCCGACCCGTCGCATCTCGGCGCACCGTCGAAGATGACGGCCGCCATGACCCTTGTCCAGGGGTTCGGCGACGACCTGACCAACGAGTTCTCCAGATGGGCCATCTCGGAGGCCTCCTCATTCCCCGATCCCGAGGTCAGGCGTGCCGCGTTGGACGCAGGTTACTCGATTTTCGGCGAGGGATTTAACAAGGAGCTTCTTCAATGAATGAGATGATGGCATCCACCCACGGCCGCATCGTCGGCTTCCTGATGGTCCTAACAGTGGTCCTTGCGCTCGTTCCGACCAGCGTTGAGGCCGCTCCGGAGATAGTGTCGATCTCGGCGCTTCCGGCGGAGCCGAGGTCCGACCAGGACATCACGATAAACGCGACCGTGCAGAACCTCGAGAACGTCACTGGGGTCAAGATAACCTACTGCACCGACACGGTCTGTTCGATCCCGATCTCGATGGTCAATCATTCGGGGACATTCACGTACACCTTCATGGCGCACAAGTTCCCGCCGGGATACGTCGGCTTCAACATCACGGTCGACTACACTGAGAACGCCACCCACATGAAGGTGAGCAGGGAGCTGGACCTCACAGTCCTCGAGGGCGCAGCGCCGCCGCCGAAGAAGGACGACGGGAACGAGACCCCGGGGTTCGGAGCGGGCCTCGTTGTCGCTGCGCTTTTAGCTGTCACTGCCTTGTCGTTCCGGAGACGTCGATGATCAGGCTGAGACTCCCCCAGTTACTGAACATTATTATACAGGTTACCGGGATACCACGGAAGTGATAGATTGAGGAGACTGTGGACCTTGAGGGCCATCGAGGCGATGCCGGCATGGTGGAAGGGCTCGCTGCTGATACTCCTAGGTTCCCTGATCCATCCGATCATCGCCCTTCTGTGCATCATAATGGCAGGATACTATGTCGGTTCGAAATACCCCGACGACCGTGAACGTGCAGCCCTGAAGTCCCTTCAGACCGGCTCCATCGGGTTCCTGCTGTACTTCCTCCTGTTCCTCGGACTGGTGGGACCTGGATTCGTAGAACTGGCCGAGGACCATCCCGGTATGATACCGAGCATAATCGTTGCCGCCGTGCAGATAATTCTGGTCGTGTTCCTCGTTGGGATCTGGGCATCGAAGAGGTCCTCGGTCCTTCGCCCCGACGACCTTTGATCAGGGATAGGGCGATCTCGGCCATTCCCCATCATTATGGTCCATCCAACGGTCAAGTGTGAAACCCAGGGACAGCATCGTGAAGAGCAGCAGCGTCAGTCCGAGGGCCGTCATGATGCTTCCCTGTCCGAAGGTCCTCTCGCGGGCGGCGAGCTCCTCACCGTCGAAACCATCGACGTCATCGACGGCGGCGCCGTAGATCATCCCCTGGCCCGCAATCGTAAGTACAGTGCCTATTACCACGAACATCATCAGCGTGCCAGTGATGCCCTTCATGATGGATGCCGAATCCTCGGTCCCGGACATCATTGCTGCGGAAAGTATCACGAGCACGCTCCCGAGGAATCCGAGGGCAATTCCCGTCATCAGGAGAAGACCGGCGAGGGCGATGGCGTCGTAGATCCCGTCCATCTCCTCGTTCCAGGCCTTGACCTCCGCACTGGATGGGAAGCCCTCCATCATCTCCTCGCCATCCACGTAGTGGTCGGCCGCCCTCTGGTGGGCTGCTACCGCCAGTATTCCGGATGCTATGATCGCCATCAACGCGAAGATCAGTACCATCGTCCCGGTCTGCATGGTCATCCTGGTATCCATCGGCTCCCCTCAACGGTTGGAATCGCCGGGCACCATTTATCGCTTCCGGTCAGCCCCTCTTGACCTCGATCCGGGTCCCCCGGGAGGCGTGGACCTCGAGGAGGCCGTTGCGCTCCTTGACCAGTCCGCCGCGGAGCGAGACCTCGTCGCCAACGAGGACATCGGAGCAGCGGGAAGCGTCGTCGTCCCAGAAAACGGCCCTTACATCCCCGGACCCGTCGAACAGCGTCATGGAGGCGACCCTCCCGACGCTACCGTCCCGGCGGTTGAACTCCCTTGTCGGCGCGGCGTCGCTGACGACCCCCTTGATGCTCACGACGTCGCCGACGGAAATGGAAGATATCTCCACGAGGTCGTCCCCAAGTATCTCGATGACGCCCTTCGAATCGATGTGGAACTCCAGGTCCTGCCCCGGTCTGACCCGGCCGTTGATGAGCCGGACGGTGGCACCCTCGACCAGGGTCTTGGATCGGACCATCTCGATGTGCTCCCGCCTCCAGAACACGCATCTTATCCTCGCGGACCCGTCCCCGACGACGGCCCATGCGACGTCCTTGCCGCCACTCGAGGAACCGGTCGAGAGGACGTTCCCGGATATGCTGGCCCACATCCCATCCTCGAGTTGGGATATCGGCACCAGGGCGCCCTTCAGGTCTCCCCTGTCCCCGGCGATGATGTAGGTCGCCGCCTCCTCGTCGATGAGGCCCGCGAACTCGTTACGGACGCCTTCGACCCTCTGGTCCAACTCCTCTGGAGTCATCCTCTTGAGAAGGACGTCCCTGAGACCGGTCATGCTCCCTGACCGGCGCGAGTGGTAATATATCTTTCCCGGGGACCGGTGCGGAAGTGACGAGCCTTGGTCCTTCACCTGATCCCTTCACGATAATTCATGGAAGGACGCGCTCGATGTCGATCCGGTAGGACATCAACGCGCATCACCAGTACACTCTATCAGGGAATCAGTTAGGGAAAAGGATATAACCCCAAGGTCGAATCTTCAGCCGGAGCTGTGACAATGGAAGGTTCGTCTGGTGACGAGGGCAGGAAGGTCGACGCCGCCGTGGCGCTCGACCTCGCCGGAATGATAGCTGTCCAGGAGGGGTCCGTGGTCAGCCGGACGCTCGTCGACAGGGACGTAGGGACGATCACCGTCTTCGCCTTCGGAGCCGGCCAGGGACTGAGCGAGCATACTGCGCCGTTCGACGCCTACGTGCAGATCCTCGATGGCCTGGCCCACGTCATGATCGACGGCGAGGCGCACCACGTCAAGGCGGGCGAGTTCATCATAATGCCCGCGAACGTGCCGCACTCGCTGCACGCGCCCGAACCCTTCAAGATGCTCCTCGTGATGATAAGATCACGGTGATGGGACCTAGTAGATGACTATCACTGATAATGGAGATGATGAGATGGACGACGATCGGAAGGAAGCACTCAAGGACATGATCAGACGCCTGCACGAGGGAGCCGACCCGGAGGAGTTGAAGGCCGAGTTCAAGGGCATCCTCGACGAGGTCGGTCCCGATCAGATATCGAAGATCGAGGAGGAGCTTCTCCAGGAGGGCATGCAGAAGAAGGAGATGCACCGGCTCTGCGACGTCCACATCGAGGTGTTCAAGGAGCAGCTCGAGAAGGGCGAACCACTGGCGCCCCTAGACCATCCCATCGGGATCCTCATGCGCGAGCATGACATGTTCAAGGAGTTCATGTGCTCCCTCCAGGACGCTGCCGACGTCCTTCGCAACAGCGGGACGGAACCCGACGCCGAGGCGCTCGAGAAGGCCGAGCACATCGTCCAGCACCTCAGGGACGCAGAGGTCCACTACGTCCGCGAGGAGAACGTCCTATTCCCCACCCTGGAGAAGAAGGGGATCACCGGTCCGCCCGCCATCATGTGGATGGACCACGATCAGATACGCGAGGGGAAGAAGGCCCTCTTCACGCTCTTCGAGGACAGGGAGAAGATGGGCCATCGCGACTTCTCCGAGTCGCTCGAGAGGGTATGCTCGGAACTCAACGAGCTCATGGTCAACCACTTCTACAAGGAGAACAACATCCTCTTCCCGACCGCCCTGACGGTCATCGAGGGGGACGAATGGAAGCAGATAAGGAGCGAGTTCGACGACTTCGGTTACTGCGGATTCACGCCGGACCCCGTCGAGGGCGAGGAGGCCGCCCGCGTGGAGATGGGCGAGGGCGAGGTTGCCTTCGATACGGGGACACTGACACTCGTGGAACTCGAGGCCATCCTGAACAGGCTGCCCATCGATATCTCGTTCGTCGGGGCCGAGGACCACGTCCGCTACTTCAACGACGCCCCGGACAGGATCTTCCCGAGGTCCAAGTCGGTCATCGGGCGGACGGTGCAGGGCTGCCATCCGCAGAAGAGCATGCACATGGTCCAGAAGATCCTGGACGAGATGCGTGACGGCACGAGGACCGAGGCCGAGTTCTGGATCGACCTTGGTGACAGCAAGGTCCTCATCCAGTACTTCGCAGTCCACGACCAGGACGGAAAGTACCTGGGCGTCCTCGAGGCCTCACAGGACATCGCCAGGCTGCAGAAGCTCGAGGGCGAGAAGAGACTGCTCTGAGCCCGCTTCGAAATGACGCTCCAACGCTTGACCTCTAATTTAGGGAAAGGCCATTATAAGGGTGTCAAGGCATAATCGGTAGCGATGGCGGACGACGAAGGGACCAGCATCACCGAGCTCCGCATATCGGGAATGCACTGCGCCGCATGTTCCTCGAACGTAGCGAAAGCGTTGCGGAACGTAGAGGGTGTGGAGGCCGCAGACGTCAACCTTGCGACCGAGATCGCTACCGTTAGCCATCTCGACGTCTCCCCGGACGACCTGAAGACGGCCGTCGAGGAAGCCGGCTTCGGAGTGGTCTCCGACCACGTTGACATCCGTATCGGAGGAATGCACTGCGCCTCCTGCGTGGCCAATGTCACGAAGGCGCTCCACAAGGTGGACGGGATCAGCGAGGCGAACGTCAACCTCGCGACCGAGACCGCCACCATCGAGTACGATCCAAGGTCCGCGAGCCTCGGCGACATGAAGACCGCCATCGAGGACCTCGGCTTCAAGTACCTCGGCCTCGCGGGTGAGGCCAGGGACGCTGCCGAGGAGGAGCACCGTGCTGACCTCCGCTCGAAGTTCAGGCGGATAGTCATGGGTTTCGCGGTATCGATCCCTATGATGGCCGTCATGCACCTCCGTCCGGAACTCCCGCTCCCCATGGGCATCCTCATGTTCGCCATCTCCCTCCCGTTCTTCGTCTATCTAGCCTATCCCATTTTCTCCGCCGCCTTCAGTTCGCTCAGCAATCGACATCTGGACATGGACGTGATGTACGCCATGGGCATCGGAGTGGCCTACGGCTCCTCCGTCCTGGGTACGTTCCGCATCGTCCTGACACCACATTTCATGTTCTACGACACGGCACTCATGCTGGCGTCGTTCCTCACCCTCGGACGGTACCTCGAGGCCCGGGCAAAGGGCCGGACCTCCGACGCGATCAGGAAGCTGATGGACCTGCGTCCCGACGTGGCCATCGTCCTTCGTGACGGCCAGGAGGTCGAGGTGCCGGTAGACGAGGTCAGGAAGGGGGATACGGTCGTTGTCAAGCCCGGATCCCGCGTGCCGGTGGACGGCAAGGTCATCGATGGTTCCGGCACGATCGACGAGTCCATGATGACGGGAGAGCCGATGCCGGTGGTCAAGGACGTCGGCGCTGATGTTACCGGCGGAACCCTCGTGAGGAACGGCCTGATCAGGTTCGAGGCCACCGCCGTCGGACGCGATACCGCCCTGTTCAGGATCATCGAGATGGTCGAGAGGGCCCAGGGATCGAGGCCTCCAGTACAGCGTCTGGCCGACAGGGCCGTGACGGTCTTCATACCAGCGGTCTTGACCATAGCGATCGTGGCATTCCTCGGATGGTATCTCGTTGGGGGCTCGACCCTCCTCTTCGCACTCACGACGGCAATAGCGGTTCTCGTCATCGCCTGTCCCTGCGCTCTCGGACTTGCGACACCGACGGCCGTAACGGTCGGGGTCGGCCGTGGAGCAGAGCTCGGGATCCTGATCAAGGAGGGGGAGGCCCTCGAGAGGGCCGATGACATTTCCGTCGTCCTCTTCGACAAGACAGGCACCCTTACGGAGGGAGAACCGAGGGTTACCGACGTCGTTACGTACGGCGTCGAACGTCCGGAACTCCTCGGGATGGCGGCAGCGGTCGAGGCTGGGTCCCAGCACCCTCTCGCGGAGGCTGTCGTCAATGCCGCCAAGGAAGAGGCCGCAAGTGCCATGGAGGCCACGGGATTCGAAACGGTCGAGGGCAAGGGCATCTCTGCCGCGGTCGGCGTGAACGTGGTCTCCGTTGGCAACAGGTCGATGATGGAGGAGCGGTCCGTGTCGATCGACGGCAAGGTCTCCGCCCGGATGGCGAAGATGGAGATGGCGGGGAAGACGGTCATAGCGGTCGCCTCCGGAAGCGAGGTGGTCGGACTGATCGCGGTCTCGGACCCCGTCAAGGGAACGTCGCGGAAGGCCGTGAAGGTTCTCAAGGGGATGGGCATCGATGTTGCGATGGTCACCGGCGACAACCCCGATACTGCCGGAGCGGTCGCCCGTCGGATAGGTATCCAGAACGTCCACGCGGGGGTGCTCCCCGGAGGGAAGGCCGACGTCGTCAGGAGGATGCAGGAGAGCGGAGAGGTCGTGGCGTTCGTCGGCGACGGGATCAACGATGCGCCCGCACTGGCCCAGGCCGATGTGGGGATCGCCATCGGAAGCGGCACCGACGTGGCAGTCGAGGCCGGCGAGGTCGTCCTGGTCGGCGATGATCCTCTCGACACCGCGGCAGCGGTCCAGCTAGGACGCAAGGTCATGTCGCGTATACGCGGGAACCTCTTCTGGGCCTTCGCCTACAACACCGCCCTGATACCGCTGGCCGCCGGCATGCTGTTCCCGGTCACGGGATGGACGTTCAGACCGGAGCTCGGGGCCATGGCCATGGCGCTCAGCTCGTTCAGCGTTATATCTCTCTCGCTCCTGCTTCGGAAATGGGAGCCGGCCAAGTGACGGCCCGGGCGAGATGTTTTATGCGGCGATTCATTTCACCGACGGGGGAGATGTGAATGTCACACGATCACGACAGGGATTTCGAGGCCGAGAGGGAGAGGCTGAACGACCTTGTGATGCAATACGCGGGACAGGGGATCAAACGCTTCTACGGACTCGACAGCCAGGTCTATCGTGAGGGCGCGCTTCCCGCCTCGACGAAGGAGATGCTCGGGCTCGTGGCGTCCCTCGTGCTACGCTGCGACGACTGCATCGAATACCACCTGATCCGATGTCACGAGGAGGGCGTCTCCGACGCGGAGGTCGAGGAGGCCATGTCCATCGGCCTCGTCGTCGGAGGCTCGATTACGATCCCGCATCTCAGACGGGCATTCGAGGCATGGGACGGCCTGAAGGACGATTGAAGGGGAGATGGTCCCACGGACGGATTGACGGTCAATGAATTGAAGAAGGTCCATGAATCCATCATCCACGACGTACGGGACCGTCTGGCCGAGTTCGACGCCATCTGGCGCGACGGCACGGATGAGGTCCTGTTCAGGGAACTCGTCTTCTGTCTGCTCACGCCCCAGTCGAAGGCGAGAAGCTGCTGGAACGCTCTCCTCGACATCGAATCCCTGGGCCTACTCGAGCAGTGCACCGAGGAAGAGCTGCACGAACCATTACGGCGGGTGCGTTTCAGGTTCACGAAGGCGAAGCGCGTGGTCACAGCCCGCGAGCTGTTCACTGAGGACGGCGTCCTTGCGGTTCGGAAGCATATCGATGGACCTCCCGCCGCTGCAAGGGAATGGCTGGTCGATAACGTCAACGGTCTCGGATACAAGGAGGCGAGCCACTTCCTGAGGAACGTCGGCCGCGGTCAGCGCCTCGCGATCCTCGACAGGCACATCCTCGGGAACCTCGTCGAGCTCGGTGTGTTGGATGAGGTCCCATCGTCGACGACCCCGAAACGATATATCGAGATAGAACAGGCGATGGCGGGGTTCTCGGACGGCATCGGGATCCCGATGGACGAACTGGACCTCGTCCTATGGTACCTGGAGGCCGGCGAGGTCTTCAAGTGATGGCGAATTTTATGAAGGGCCCCCGTTTCAGGTAAAACTAATAAGTCTCGATACCGTTCCAGGGAGTGGTTATCATGGCCAAGGCGAAGAAGGGAACCGGCGGGAAGGAAAAGAAGACAGTCATGTTCGTTTGCACCGCGAACTCTGCTAGGTCGCAGATGGCCGAGGGACTCCTGCGGGAGATGTACGGCGACAGGTACGAGGTGACCAGCGCCGGCGTCGCGCCGTCGCCAGTCAGCCCCTGGGCGATCAAGGTACTCGAGGAGGTCGGGATAGACATCTCCGCGCAGAAGTCGAAGCACATCCGTGATTTCGAGGACCGGACATTCGACTACGTGATGACCCTGTGCGACAATGCCCAGGAGATCTGTCCGACGTTCTCGAACGCGAGGTTCGTCATGCACCACGGATTCCCCGATCCCTACTATGCCAAGGACAGGCTCGAAGCCTTCAGGAAGCTGCGGGAGGACATCAGGTCCTTCCTCATCGGCGCTTTCGGCGAGTGATGTTATGGGCGACGACTTCTCTTTGACCGCATCCGCCGTCATCGATGGGATCCGTGCCATAGTCGACGGGCCAGGTGAAAGGGACCAGAAACTTATGACTATATGCGAACTGCTGGACGACAGGTTCGAGGACTACGATTGGACAGGATTCTACCTGGTAGATCCGGTCGAGGAGAGGATGCTCGTCCTCGGGCCATACGTGGGCGATCCGACAGACCACACGAGGATACCGTTCGGCAGGGGCATCTGCGGACAGGCCGCCGAGACGCTTGAGACCTTCGTGGTACCGGACGTCCTCGAGGAGACGAACTACCTCTCGTGCAGTCCCAGCGTGAGGTCCGAGATCGTCTTACCGATATTCGTGGACGGCATGATCGTGGGTGAACTGGACATCGACTCGCACAGGCCGGACGCCTTCCCCCCTCACCACCGCAGGCTCCTGGAGGATGCCTGCCGGATCATCTCTTCACTGTTCACGGAATGAAAGGAGTGGATCGAATGAACGCCGAGGACGAGATATGGGAGACGGGAGACGCAAAAGCCATTGCCATGGAGATGCAGTTCATGCCGGCTGCGTTGGTGAGCAGCGGCGACAACATGATGGCAGCAGCCTGGCTGTCGCAGGTATCGGCCAGCCCACCGCTGTTCATGATATCGCTCCGGAAATCCCGGCACACCTATGACAAGGTCCAGGAGACCGGGGAGATCGCGATCAACCTGATGCCGATAGAGCATGCTGACAAGGTCCATTACTGCGGAACCCGGTCCGGCAAGAAGGTGGACAAGTTCGCCGAGACCGGACTTACCCGCAGGGAACCCGTGAAGACCTCCTCTGTCCTGATCGAGCAGGCCATAGTCATCTACGAGTGCAAGGTCGTCAACGAGGTCGAGGCGGGAGATCACCAGTTGATCATAGCGGAAGCGGTCTACACCCACAGGAAGAAGGGCATCGACATCGTGGACGTACGGCCTGCGCTATACACGGGCAGTGGCTACTATACTACAGTAATGAGACCCTACAAGTTCTAGTCCTCGGGAAACCTGAGGAACTCCGCGACGTCCTTCCGTCCGGGCGGCTGCGGAACGGTCGAGGGATAACCGAGAGGCGTCACCGTCGCGACGTAGTGGTCCTGCGGGATGTTCAATCGCTCCTTGACCTCGGACCGGTCCATGTCAGCGATCCAGCAGGTGCCCAGACCATGGACCCAGGCGGCCAGGAGGAGGTGGTAGGCGGCTATGTCCCCGTCCTCGATGTGCCTCTTCGAGAGCTCCGGGTCCGAACCGATAGCGATGGCCAGCGGACCAGCCGCTATCGGGGCCGAACTGGAACCCCGGACCGAGGCCAGGAAGTCCATCGTCGGTCTGTCATCTATTATCATGTAATAGTAGGGCTGCCTGTTCATCGAGGTAGGGGCCCATCTGCAAAGCTCGAAGACCTGGACGATGACGTCCTCGGGTATCGGTCTGTCCTCGAACTTCCTGACGCTCCTCCTGGTCCTCAGCAGGTCGTCCCCGGGAAGGTGCGGCGCCACCGGATGGAGGAAGCACTGGAACTCGACCGGCCTGTCCTCCGGGTCCGCGGCGAAGAAGTGGTAGATCCCGTACTTCGAGTTCTCCTTCGGCGGGGTGACCGCGCGTTCGCCCATCTGCTTGTACATGACGTCGACGTCGCACTTGCAGTCGAGGAAGAACGTTATGATCCCGCCCATCTCGAGTATGTCCCTGCTGCAGAACCCGAGGAGCATGTTGCCGTGCTTCAGGACGATGCAGTCGGCCTGTTCGAGCCATATCGTGCACCCGACCTCTTCGACGTAGAAGCGCCTGACGGCCTCCAGGTCCCTCGTGCCCAGGAAAACGATGCCAGACATGGTCCGGGAACCGTTCCGGATTAGAAAAGGGTTGCCACGGTTTCAGCGGTCAGGATTAAGTATCCATGATGTGACTCCCCCCCGTGAGCCAGGTCGCCATCTCGAAACAGGAATATCGGGCCGTTGACATCGGGTCCCTTGTCGAACCCATTGGCGGGATGGCCAGGTACGTTTCGAAGGGTGACCGGGTCTGTTTGAAGGTGAACCTGCTCCAGGCCAGCGACCCTTCGACCGCCGTCACGACCCACCCTGATGTTATCTCAGCTGTCGCCAAATCCGTCATCGACGCGGGCGGGGAGCCGTTCATCGGCGACTCCCCCGCCGGACGCTTCTCGAAAAAAGGATTGAAGGACGCATACGACTTCACCGGGATGACCGCGATCGCCGATGACCTCGGGATCGAACTGAACTACGACACCGGCTGGACGAAGGTCGATGTCAAGGGCGGAAAACGCATACGGCGTCTGAAGGTCTGCGATTTCGCACTGGGTGCTGACAGGATCATCGCCCTCCCGAAGCTCAAGACGCACGTCTACCAGGTCATGACCCTGGCCACGAAGATAATGTACGGCATCGTCCCGGGGGCCGAGAAGGCCAGGTACCATGCGGTGTATCCAAGGAAGCAAGCATTCGCCGACATGCTCCTGGACGTCCTTTCCGTCACACCTCCTGACCTGTTCATCTTGGACGGGATCATGGGGATGGTGGGCAATGGTCCCATGGGCGGGGACCCTGTCGACACCGGCGTCCTGATGGCGTCGACCGACGCCGTGGCAATGGACATCGCGGTCTGCAGGATGCTCAACATCGAACCCGTCGGCGTCCCGACGCTGAAGAGGGCGAAGTTCAGGGACCTGTGGCCCGACAGCATCGACTACCCGGTCCTGACACCTGAAGATGTAATGGTGATGGGGTTCAAACTGCCCTCGGGAGCTGGCCACATCGCCACCGGTAAACGAACGCCAAAGCGTAGTCCGGTGATCACCGAGAGATGCACAGCCTGCGGCAGGTGTGAGGAGATCTGTCCGAAGGACGCGATCACGATCCCCGAAGACAGGGCAGTGATCGAATACGAGAAGTGCATTCGGTGCTTCTGCTGTCACGAGGTCTGCCCGGACAAGGCCATTGCACTGAAGGCGCTCGGGAAGCGGGGGGCCAGGTTTTAATATCCCTACCTCGTTGGTCAAACCGGTGACCACTATGAAGAGGGGATATTCGAAGTTGATACCAGCCGTGCTGTTGACCGTTCTGGCGATCGTCCTGGTATCGGGATCATCGACTGGAGAGACGATCTTCGTCGACGACGATGACGGACCATGGGCAGACTACAATACCATACAGAGTGCGATCGAGAACGCCACTGCCGGAGATACCATCCTCGTCTTCAACGGTTCATATTCCGAAGAGGTCGAGATCGATAAACAGCTGTACCTGATGGGGAACGGTTCGGACCAGACAATCCTTGACATCGGGACCGGCTTCGGTAACGTGGTGACGATAACGGCTCCGGGCTGCACGTTCAGCGACTTCATGGTGACGGGTGCTCCCTATCTCGGAAAGGGAATCGACTGCGAGGCCAACGACACCACGATCACGGACAACCTCCTCGTCGACAACGATTACGGCATCAGGCTGGACAACGTGTTCAACTGTGTCGTCACCGGGAATACGATCATGGAGGGCGACTATACTGCGATCTACATCTTCGACTCCGACGACAACACTGTGGTCGACAACGTGTGCATCAACCACTCCGACGATGGGTTGTACATCTCGCTCTCTGACAACAACAACATAAGCGGAAACAACATCTCGTCGAACGGCGCCTACGGCATATCCATGGCGCTGTCCGATGACAACATGTTCATCCTCAACGAGGTCGCCGGCAACGTCGATGGACCCCTTGAGATGGACCAATACTGCGACGACAACGTCTTCATCAACTCGAGTGTCGCGCTGATCGGTCCGATAGCCGGGGACGTCCTGGGCGAACCGGGTGAGAATCTGAGGCTGCGGGACTATTGCACGATCTATTCGAAGAAGGAGCTCACCTGGTCATGGGACTACAACGCATCGGACGGGATCACGGAGGAGTCGACATCGGAGAATCCAGTTTGGCTCAGTCATGACATCGGGTCCTTCGTCATAACATTGACAACGACGGATGAGGACGATCTCGTGACATCCGATGATATCATGGTCCATATCGCCGAAGAGATATACGCGGAGGACGACGACCTCGACGATGTGATGGACGAGGATGACAAGGTCGTCGGAGGCTATCCGGAGATCGATATCGTCCAGTTCACCGCTCTGACGTCCGGCGAGCATCTGTTCCTGGAGATCGAGATCGACGGGACCATGAACGTCAGCTCCGGCGACGACCTCAATGCCTTCATGGTCTACATGTTCCCGTCCGGGACCAAGGACCTGACGGACTTCGACAACGCTGTCTACGTGGCAACAGCGATGATGGATACCGCGATGATCATGGACCAGGTCGCCGATGATATAGACACGATCTCCTACGCTATCCCTGAAGACGATGAGGTCGTCATCGTGGTCCCGCTGTCGTCTATCGGCGACACCACCAACTACGAGATGAACGCTGCCGGTTTGAGGATGATCAACTACGATCCCTGGTTCAGCTCGTACGATGAAGGATACATCGATGTGACCACGGAACCGAAGGCCGGCGGAGATGGCGGCGGGTCCAGCCCCGGGATGGAGATGGTGTTCGTCGTCGCGGCCATCGCCGTCGTGGTACTGGTGAGAAAACGCCGGAATTGAACGTGAGATCGACCTGACAGCGCAAGAGCCAGTCATGCGGATCGGCCCGTATGTCCGAACGAGTGATCGAACGATCGGTAATCTGGAGGCCGTCTTTCCAAATCCCAATCCAGGCAGGACGATCGATAATTAAAGAAGTGTTCCAATCTGCATATATAACCTCAAAAGGGTAATAACACGAAGAAGACGATGAGGGGATCAAATGATATGGAAAGGGAAGAGCGATATGGTTTCCCGAATGTTCCTGGGGTCGAGGATGTTTCATCGTCCTATTGTGTTATTCATCCTCGGCCTCGTGTTGGTAGTCTCCCTACTCCTGGTGCCGGAGGTCGGAGCGAAGACGTGGGTCGTCGATGATGACGACGGGGATTGGGCGGATCACGACAATCTGGCCGACGCTGTAGATGACAGTTCCGCCGGTGATACGATCCTTGTATATTCTGGAACGTACTCAATGGACTCAGTCTATGGCGGTGCCGTCGTGGTCGATCAAGAGTTGACGATCATCGGCAATGGTTCCTCATCATTCCTCGAACTCGATGGCAGTTCCCCTCTGATCGCTGTCGAGGGTGACGATGTTCGTGTCGAAGGACTGCGCTTGAACGGATCGGGCAGTAATGCTCGAGGTATCAGCATTCTATGGTCGGACAACGTATCGATAGAGGACTGTATATTCGACGAATTCAATGGGGGCGGGATCTATCTCAGCTCATCGTCCACGAACGTATACGTCTCAAATTGTTCTTTCCTCGATTGTGGTTTCTACGAACGCGTTTCGAACGCCACGAACGCGGGCACTACCACCGTGGTCGATTGCACCACGAACGGGAAGGACATCCACAGGTATACGGACCAGAGCGATATCATCGTACCTTCCAATGCTGGTCAAGTCATTATTATCAATTGTACTAGCGTGATGGTCGATGGTCTGACCACTAATGATGCGAAATCCGGATTGCAGGCATACTTCAGTTCAGATGTTACCCTATCTAACGGTTCCTTCTCAGATCAGATGACCGGTGCATGGATAGAATACTGTGACAACGTGACGATCGAGAATTGTGAAATCTATCGTATGGACTATTTTGGACTGAAACTTAGCGATCTGTACGACGCTTCCGTTTCGAACTGCAGGATCAGTGGACCTGGCGATTCACTGAGCATCGATGATTCGGTGAACGTGGTCGTCGAAAACCTCACCTTCACAGATACTAGGTGGTTGGATTTCTATAAGGTCGAAGGTCTTCAGATGTCCAATATCTCGTTGTTCAATTATTCAGATACCATTCGCTTCAGCTACTGTGAGGACCTCCTCCTGGATGGGTGGACGTACGACATCTTTTACGGGATAGAATTCGATGGTTGTGGTCGAATCACTGTAGCGAACAGCAGATTCATTTGCAACGAATCTGGAGATTGGCGCGGAGCGATCCAGGTTGATCGTTGCGATGATTTCACCATTCGGGATACCATATTGACCTCGGCAGAGGGTCCAGGATTCGCTTGGGAATACGGAGGAGGAAATCTCACGATGGAAAACATGACCATCTCATATTGCAAAGAGGATCCGCTCTTTATCCGCAATCTCGATTCGGTCGTACTGCATGATGTTCATATACACAATAATTCTGAAGGGTGGGGCAATGAAATGGGAAACAACGACTTTTTGGAGATCTTGAATTCGACCTTCAGTAACAATTCACGTGTCGGTATCAAATTGAAATCGAACAGCTCGATCCGCAATTCGAGGTTCATTGGAAATGATGGTACTCCGGTCTTTGTCAATGGTGACGACAACATCATATCCTGGTGCCTGTTCCAGGACAATACAGGATATGGCATTGACGTCGATGGCGATAGCAATCTGATCCATCACAACACCTTCCTCGAAAACGGCCTTTCTCCCCAGATCTCCGACCAAGGGCGCAATCCGAATGGAACATTGAACAACCAATACGATGATGGGTCCGAGGGGAACTGGTGGTCCGATTATCAAGGTTATGACACGGATGACGATGGAGTTGGCGAGTCCCCGTATTACATTTATAACGATGAGAACATCACCATCTGGGACAGGTACCCTCTGACCGACAGGTCCCTACTGATTGTCGATGATGACCCAGGATCCTGGGCATCCCATACCACGATCTCATCAGCACTTCAAAACGCGACATCGAATGACATGATCCTGGTTTATTCGGGGACCTACAACGAGAAGATAGTTGTGAACCTGCCATTGACGATCGTAGGAAATGGTTCGAGTGGAACTACCGTCGATGCAGGTGGGTCCGGGATTACATTATCAGTGATGTCCGATGATACGATCATCAGTGGTCTATCGATCCAGGGCGGCGGCTCTTCCTCGAACGGGTCGGGTCTCTATGCGGAAGATGTAGCACGATTGCGCATCGATGAATGTGTGATCGAAAACAACCTGGGAGTCGGTCTCTCCATAGTCGATTGCATAGCGTTCAGGTTCGCGAATTCCACGATCAGGGATAGCGGTTCCGATGCGATCATCGTATCGAACTCTCAACGGGCAAAATTCAGGGACTCTACCATCAGAAGGAACTCGGGCGATGGATTGGTCTGCGAAGGAGTCACGAATGGAACTATCGAGAGATGCAGAATAATCGGAAATTCAGGTGGCGGAATCGTGCTCGAAGAGACATCTGGGATCACAGTGGTATACAATTACATTATGGATAATGACGAATTCGCGATCACGATCGATCAGGACTCAATAGATAACATTCTACACCACAACAACGCGATCGACAACACCGATGATGGCGTCGAGCAGGGACTCGTCGAAAGTGATGACAATTACTGGGACGACGGTTTCTACGGCAACTATTGGGGTGATTATTCTGGAGTGGACAGCGATGGCAATGGAATAGGTGACACCCCATATACATTCAATGGCTCATCCGGGTCTGTGGACCTTCGTCCTCTTATGAGAAGGAATGGGACCCGCGACCCCGTGACCTTGATAGTCGATGATGATTGGGCTGGTGCGGATTTCTCATCGATCGGAGACGCACTGGACGCAGCTCAGGATGGTGATGAGATCCGTATATACGACGGTGAATATCACGAATACATCAACATCACAATCGCAGTGACAATAGTCGGGAATGGAACGACCTCTGAAATCTATGGTGACCGGGGTCCCATCGTCCAGGTCATCGGAGTCCAGATCAACCTCAGTGACATTTCCGTAACAGGCAGCAACGGCGACTCTACTGGCCTACGTTTGGAAAGTTGTGACAACTCATTCCTCGACGGGATCCACCTGTCGTCTCACAAGGACGAAGGAATATCTGTCGAATGGTCCAGTTACGTATCCATCACGAACATCACTTGCGATCATGAGGTTCGTACTGGAATAAGGTTACAGAACTGCGACAACAGTACTGTAGACAATGTTCAATGTGTTGGAAAGGTCATAGGTGGTGGAGGCCCGAACGGGTCTGATTCAATGGATACTGTTTCTACTGGTATCTATTTACGATGGAATGACAATATTACGATATCCAACTCACTTCTCGATGCCAGCAGCAACGGGATCTGGTCCTACAGGAACATTGAAACGAGTATCATTAGAAATGAGATTAAATCGAATCGTGTCGGTATTTATCACCACAGTAATATCAACAACCTCATCATCAACAATACGATATGGGCAAGCGTTTTCGGCATTGATATCGCAAGCTCGGACCATTCGTCCTACCATGGAAACACGATCACATCGCCAGGTCTTAGCATATTCATCCAGGATACAGTCGACCTGACGTTCCGGAACAATACCCTCTACAACGGATGCCTTTTCATTCGGACATACCCCTCCTATTATCCTTCTTGGTCGGAAGCGGACGAGTGGTCATCCCATTACATCGATCAATCGAACACGATCGACGGGAACCCCATCCTCTACATCAAGAACCAGGAGAATGTCACGGTTCCAATTGGAGGAGGCCAGATCATCATCGCCAATTGTACCAAAGCCACGATCAGAGATCAGACACTCCGCGATACGACGTATCCAATACTTATCGGATTCACCAATGATAGTATAATAAAGAACGTTACGACAACGAAGTGCGATTATTCCATCCATATGGTCATGTCGAACGATGTGGTTGTTGAGGATTGTGATCTCAATTCGAACTCGACTGGACTCATGATAAGGAACTCAATGGAGATAAATATCACCTCATGCGATATCACATCAAAAGACGACGTTGGTATCTATTTCGATAGGTCAGGGAACAGTCAGATCCATGATTGCTATCTGGTGAATTCTGACGTACCTATCGAGGTCCACGAAGGATATTCAATTAAAATTTGGGGCAACGAGATAAGAACGAACCAGAACAGCGTTTACCTCAGGGAAGCAGATAATATCCATATCGTTGGAAATCTAATAACGAGGACCGACCGAATTGGTATTTTTTCAAGAAGCTCCGATAATATTGTCATACGCAACAATACAATCAAGAAATGTGGTGTTGTCAATGGCTCTGGCCAATATGGCATCGAGATCGATGATGCGTTCAACCACACGATCAAGTTCAACAGGTTCGTCGAGAACCATGGCGGCATCTACATAGAACGAAAGCTCGGGGGAACCATAACCATCCACCACAATGATTTCATCGACAATCGGGTCAATACGCAAGTATATGATGAGTATGGTTCTGCAATTTGGCATAATGGGTCCGCTGGCAACTACTGGTCCGACTATGATGGAGAGGACGATGATGATGACGGGATCGGGGATACTCCATATTACATAGCATCCGATTCCTCGGGAGGCGACAACGGTACCGGAAACGGTTCTTCTGGCCAGGTCAAGGACCCGTATCCTCTGATGGAACCATGGAACGAGGAGTCCTCATCCGGAGAGAACATCGCACCGGTCGCCACGATCAAGAGCGTCCACCCCTCAAGCGTCGACGAGGGTGACGAGATCACATTCAACGGCACCGGATTCGATTTCGATGGCTCGGTGGCTCTTCTTGTGTGGACATCATCAATCGATGGGGAATTATTCAACGGAACCTCGCAGGTCTGGTCAACATCGTCCCTATCGAACGGGACACATGAGATCACGCTCCATTCCATCGACAATGAAGGATTATGGGGTGAACGGCAGACCGCCAATGTCACTGTGAACGGCATACCTGTTGCACGGATCTGGACCGTCTCCAAGTCGATCATTGCAGAGGGTAACAATGTTACTTTCACACCGAACTGCGTGGACGACGTCGAGATCACCAGGTATGTCTGGACATCGAGCATCGATGGCGAGCTGTACAACGGAACCGACGGCACGCTTTATACTGACGACCTGTCGAATGGGACACACACGATATCCCTGAAGGTCCAGGATGGGAATGGAGTATGGAGCGATACTGTGACGACGACGGTGACTGTAAACGTACGACCCTCGGTCACTATCAATTCACCATCGTCCTGGTCGACCGTTAATGGAACCGTCACCGTATCCGGGACATCATCTGACGAGGATGGGTCGATCCAGAGGATCGAGTACCAGATAGGCGACGGGTCATGGAAGACCGCTACGGGTACGACAATGTGGTCGTTCAAATGGAACACATCGGGACTCTCGAACGAGACCTACCAGATCAATATCAGGAGCTATGACGGGAACCATTACTCCGATCTCGGGAAGCTATACCTCACGGTCGAGGCGGAGGATGAGGATCCGGATGAGGTCGAACCGACGGACCGGGACGAGGACACCGGTCTGAACATCCCTCTTACGTCCACCCCGGCAATAGGCGCCATGGCACTGATAGCTGTCCTGGCCTTCGGTGCGGTCGCATCGTCGGACCGGGGTAGATACGCGTTGTTCGCGTTCCTTCCTCTCTATTCGAGGGTCAAGGGCAAGGATGTCATGAAGAATGAGACAAGGGGCGAGATCGTCGATTACCTCGCCGACAATCCAGGGGCCCACTACCAGTTGATCAAGAAGGACCTGGCCCTTCCGAACGGTTCGCTCGGCCATCACCTTCGCATACTCGAGAGGAATGGCTACCTCAAGAGCCAGACTGACGGTTTCTATCGCAGGTTCTACCCACATGGATACGACGTGCCTGAGGTGGAGTTCACGAGGAAGGAGAAGCAGATACTCAGGGTCATCGCATCGAATCCTGGGATTTCACAGAGGAAGCTCGCGGAGAAGATGAAGGTGACACCTCCAGCAGTCTCCTACCACCTGAAATCATTGAAATCCAAGGGTGTAGTCCGAACGTCAAGGAAGGACGGATGCCTCGTGACAAAGGACTTCCGCGCACGGGTCCGTAAGTGATCTGGATGGAATAGCCAGTCAATGGATCCACGTTCGGTCGACGTTATAAAGACTCGTTCCAATCTTTACTTATATGCTCCTCCCGGATGAAAACCACGAAAGGAACGAGGGATCATCATGAGCTCGATAAGTAGGAATATCCCCGATTGTTCGAGAATGGAAATCAATCTGGCGGCAGGACTCCGGATGCTGGCGATAGTATCGCTCCTCTTGGCGTCAT
The DNA here is from genome assembly GCA_028279595.1 of Thermoplasmatota archaeon. GTDB lineage: Archaea > Thermoplasmatota > JAKEGO01 > JAKEGO01 > JAKEGO01 > JANQNK01. The sequence continues at coordinate 38,705 of JANQNK010000008.1, read as the reverse complement.
TGTACCTGGTCTCATCCGGGGCCTCCGCCGGCAACGAGATCGTCGTGGACGACGACGGTGGGGCATGGGCAGATCACGACAACATCCAGGACGCCCTTAACGCATCCAGTGACTGGGATACCATTCGGATATACGCTGGACAGTACTCCGGCAACATCTACGTCAACAACTCGGTATCCCTGATCGGGAATGGGACGGGTGAGACCTGGCTCCACTCCCAGGAGTACAGGGTCGACACCATCGAGATCAATGGCTACAACGTCGTCATCAAGGAGATGAACATCACAGGTTCCGACCATCACTGGTCCTACGGGGTCATCGGTATGCGGTATGTTGAGGAGATCCTCATCCAGGACTGCCTGATAGAGGGGATCAATTCCCATGCCATCAAGGCACAGTGCGCCAACTGGTCCGAAGTGCGCGAATGCATCATCAGGACTGCGAGCTTCGGAGCAGGGATCCAGTGGAAGAATTCCCATAACCTGACGATAGATGGCAATGAGATAACAGGTGCTCCAGAGAACTGCATCAGGTTGGTCGACTGCCGGGACGTCGAGATCACCGACAATTACATCGCCGATAGCCATCTCGGAATAATCTTCTACGGCTGGCCAGGTGGAGTGAACCACGTGCTGATCACCGGGAATAACATCACGGATCACTGGGGATGGTGCATCCAGATCGGGAGCGGCGGCTTCAACAACATCACCATCCATCACAACCAATTCTATGGAAGCAATGATACCAATCATACGAATTCGACCCAGACCCTCTGCGTGTCCAATTCCGATGACAACTTAGATTGGGACGACGGCGAGGAAGGCAACTACTGGGACGATTACGAAGGTACGGACGCCGACGAGGACGGGATCGGCGATACCGCGTACCAGATCGATGGTGAAGGGAACAACGAGGACCGGTATCCACTCATGGAACCCGATGGTGGATCCACCGGAAACAAGGCACCTTCGGCCCACATCTCATCGATATCACCAGCACCAGCCTTCGATGACGATGATGTGACGTTCACAGGCTACGGCGAGGACGAGGACGGCACCATCATCAAGTACCGGTGGGCCTCCGATATCGACGGAGTGTTCTACAACGGATCCTCCAACTCGACAACGTACTCGAACCTTTCGATAGGGGAGCACAAGATCAAGTTCTGGGTGATGGACAACAATCACACCTGGAGCGAGTACGATCACGAGACACTCAAGGTAAAGGACAGCAACCACGCACCGATCGCCGACATCGGCGGGATATCGCCGAACCCGGCCAACAACAGCCATTCCATAACATTCACGAGCAATGCCAGCGATCCCGACGGCGAGGTCGTCTGGTACTACTGGCATTCGTCCATCGATGGCGAGCTCTACGAAGGTAACGAGAGCCATTTCTCGACAACCAACCTGTCCTCGGGGAATCACACGATCAAACACAAGGTCAGGGACGATGATAACGCGACGAGCGATTACGTCTACGATCACCTCGTCATCAACGGTACTGAGAACCAGAGCCCTACGGCCGAGATCCTGGAGATCGATCCGAATCCCGCCGAGAAGGGCGAGAACGTCACCTTCTACGGCAAAGGTACCGATCCTGACGGTGAGGTCGTGTGGTACGACTGGTACTCCTCCTTCGACGGCTGGATCCACGAGGGAAACTCGAGCTCGTTCACTACGAACGACCTGTCCATCGGAAATCATACCATCAAGCTCAAGGTGTGGGATGATGACGATGCCCACAGCGATTACGCTCAATCCTATGTCGTCATCGAGGGCGACGAGAACCAGAGGCCCAATGCCACCATATTCGACATCACGCCAAACCCGGCCGAGGAGGGCGAGAACGTCACTTTCAAGGGAGGCGGTCAGGACCCCGACGGCTACGTGGACTGGTTCGTCTGGTATTCATCCAAGGACGGAGAGCTCTACGAGGGAAACGAGACCTCGTTCACATGCAGTGAACTGTCCGTCGGCAACCACACGATCAAGCTGAAGGTCTACGACAACGACGACGCACACAGTGATTATGCATACTCCCATCTGGTCGTGAACGGCTCGGAGAACCAGAAGCCGAACGCGACCATCCTCGAGATCGATCCAGACCACGCGGAGGAAGGTGAGGCAGTGACCTTCTACGGAAGCGGGTCCGATCCCGACGGCGATATCATATGGTACGTTTGGTATTCTTCAAAGGACGGCCAGCTGTATGCAGGCAACAAGAGCCATTTCACCACCGATGATCTGTCCGTCGGCAACCACTCCATCAAGCTCAAGGTCTACGATGATGAGGAGCTGGCAAGCGACTACGCCTACGACCATGTCACGATAAACGGTACGAAGAACGTCGGACCCAGTATCACCGATGTGTATATCACACCGGACCCGGCGGAAGAGAACGATACGGTGTACTTCCACGTGAACGCCACCGATCCGGACGGCGAGGTGGTCTGGTACTTCTGGTACTCGTTCAAGGATGGCGAGCTCTACGAGGGCGAGTCCGACCATTTCCAGGAGACCGGGCTCTCTGACGGGAACCACACGATAAAGGTCAAGGTCAGGGACGACGACGGCGCCCTGAGCGACTACTACTACACCTATCTCAACGTCAACGGCAGCGAGGACGAGAACGAGACCGAGAGGCCGGAGGCGGAGATCGTGGGCATTTCGCCCGAGTCGGCCGACCAGGGCGAATACGTGACCTTCAACGGGACCGGTTCCGAGGGAACGATCAAGTACCATTGGCGCTCGAGCATCGACGGCCTCCTCTACTACGGACCCCACTTCGTGTTCTCGACGAAGAAGCTGTCGAACGGCACCCACACCATCTACTTCAAGGTCAAGGACTCCGATGGGACCTGGAGCGACGAGGTCGAAGGGACCGTGACGATAAACGGTGAACCATCCGCGGTCATCCTGTCGATATCCCCGAGCCCGGCCCTCTACGGCGCCGAGGTCACCTTCAAGGCGGGCGGCGTCGACGACGGTTCAATCGCGAAGTACCTGTGGGCCTCGAGCATCGACGAGGAGCTCTACGAGGGCACCAACTCGACCTTCACGACCGACGGACTCTCACTGGGTACCCATGACATCTACCTGTGGACCGTCGATGACGAGGACGTGAAGAGCGACCCCGTCAAGGGCAAGGTCATTGTCAACAGGAAGCCCACAGTGGAGATAACATCCCACGAGACAGGCGACGAGGTCAACGGGACGGTCGAGCTCTCGGGAACGGCCTGGGACTCGAACGGCATCATCCAGTGGGTCAAGGTCAAGATCGACAACGGTTCCTGGAAGTACGCCGATGGGAAGACGAGCTGGACCTACAGGATCAAGACCGCCGACCTGGATGACGGGAACCACACCATCGTTGTGATATCGTACGACGGATACCACCACTCCGACGAGGACAGCGTCGTCCTCTACGTGGACAATGATGACGGCGAGGACGACGGCGCGAAGCCCTTCTTCCGGCCCCCGAACTCGGACGAACAGGGATTGATAGCCGGCGTCGCCGCTGCGGGGGTCCTGACGGCCTTCGCGTTCACCGGAGTCGGGTTCTACCTCTTCCTCTCCATGCTCTTCCCGCTCTACTCCAAGCTCAGGACAAAGAAGATCACGGACCAGAAGACCCGCGGGAAGCTCGTCGAGTACATCCTCGAGAATCCCGGAGCGCACTTCAGCCTCATCAAGAAGCAGCTGGCACTGCCGAACGGTTCCGCCGGCTATCACCTCCGGGTGCTGGAGACGGCCGGCTTCATCAAGAGCAGGAACGACGGCTTCCGCAAGCGCTTCTATCCGTTCGGATACAAGGTCCCCGAGTTCCAGCTCAGGGGAGCGGAGGTCAGGATTGTCGAGATCGTCGGTTCCAACCCCGGGATAACCCAGGCAAAGCTCGCGAAGAAGATGAAAGTAACGCAGCCCGCCGTCGCCTACCACCTCAGGGCGCTGCGGGAGAAGGGTGTCGTCGTCACGGTGAGGGGTGGCGGTACAAGGCTGACGAACGATTACCTAGGCATCATGAACTCCGACCGCGTTACCGAGACACCTCAGGTCGGAAAGCCCGGAAGGGCACCCGCTCGCTCAAAGAGATAGACCCCCCCAGATCTCGCCTCGCTTTCACGGGGGCTTGCAGCGGGAAGGCGCACACGCCGGCGTACCACCTCATGGCCGGCGTGGCGCCGAATTGTCACTCAGGTAAATCGAAGACGGTGCTCGTTGGTGTGCCTGGGCATCATCGACGCGTGTCACCAGTTTTATCACGGGTGGTCGGCAACCGGGATCTCGCCCAGATACCGGACCCTCCCTCCATCGAATCCGAACTTGACGGGGTGGACCTCGACACCTAGATCGACGGCCCTCCAGAACGCTTCCGCGAACCTGGGATCGGTATCGTCCTTGGGAGCGAACTCCATTGGGTCCGGTCTGAATACCAGTATCAGCAAACCCGCCCGTTTCCCGCCCCGAACGAGGCCGATGAGGGTCTCCACGTGCTTCCTCCCGCGTTCGGTCGGTGCGTCGGGGAAAAGGGCCGTCCCGTCGACGGCCAGGGTGCATCCCTTGACCTCGATACCAAGCGGAGTCCCTTCACTATCCTCGGCCATGAAATCGAGCCTGCTGTGGCCCACGGTCACCTCGGGGGTCAGACCCTCCAATCGCCCGAACGGGTTGTCGTCCTTCGATAGAAGCCAGTCGGCGATCCCTCTATGGAAAACGGAATTGATCAGTATCCATTCATCCTCGTAACGCGCGGCAATGACGTCCCATCCGGTCTTCCTGTCCGGGTTGTCCGCCTTCCTCAACAACAGTCTGTTCCCGGGATATAGCAGTTCCAGCAATCTTCCCGGGTCATGTACGTGGGCCTTCTCCCTCGAGACATCTCCTTCGATATCGATGTCAACGATGGCCAGGAACCTGTTGCTCCTCTCGACGAGGATTCCCTCTGCGTCGCAGTGGACCGTCGCGGCGACTTCGTCCATGCCTACCTCACACGCTCCTGGACTATGGTCGGGCAGACCCGCATGACGCCGGGTATGGTCTTCACCCTCTCCTCCAGGAACCTCGACAGTGTGGCGTCGTCCTCGGCCCAGATCTCGGCCATTATCATGTGGTCCCCGGTGGCCGTGGCCAGCCATCTCACCTCTTCCATCGTTGAAAGGGCCTCGACGATGTCGAGGAAGTCCTCCGGCTCGGCGTCGAGGCCGAGATATGTTACAGCACGCTTCCCCATCATTATCGGATCGAGGATGACGGCGTAACCCTTGATCACCCCGGTCTCCTCGAGGTTGTCCACCCTCTTCCTCACAGTGGATTCTGAGACCCCGAGCCCCTTCGCTATCTCCGTGAAAGTGGCCCTGGCATTGTTCTCGAGCGCGTCGATTATCTTCATGTCGGTGTCGTCCATGTGAACACCTTCTGAACGTAATCCGTCGCTTTTTTTACGGATTTCGTCACCTATTAGGCGTTATTCATATATACCCTTCCGTATTTAGGATTTGTGCCGAAAGGCGCCGGATACGCCCGGACGTGTCAAGACGATCGCTGATGTCATGAATGGCGAAAGTTAAAAATGACACTTCGGCAATGTCCGGCCCCGTCGTGTGACATGGGGCGTCCGCGAGGTGATGAAAGATGAAGACCGATGAGTATGAGATAAAGGACCTTTTCCTTGCAGCCATCAAGGCAGAGATGGAGAGCCAGGACATCTACGGATCGATGTCCGACCGCGCCCAGAGCAACATGGTGAAGGACAGGTTCACCTTCCTGGCGAGGGAGGAGGAGCGTCACGAGCGCTTCCTCAGGCGCAACCTAAAGGCGATACGCCCCGACGAGGAGATAGTGGTCCCGGAGACGACGGAGGTCCCCCTCCCCTCGCTCAGGTACGACACCCAGATGACCCCTATAGAGGTCCTCGAGGGTGCCCTCGAGGCCGAGACGGCTGCCGAGGAGTTCTACAGATCCATGGCAAAGAGGTTCGAATCGGACGGAGACCTCGACAGGGCGAGGCAGCTCAACGTCCTTGCGAACATGGAGCGTTCGCACTTCGAACTGATCAGGCTCGAGCTCGACAATCTCCGGAGCGTCGACACCGCGGAGGGCTACTGGGAGATCTACGAGTCCTTCGAGGGCTTCGACGACGAGGAGTTCGACAGCGCACTGTGATGGAGAACGGAGGAATGATGTGATGGACAAGTACGAATGCAAGGTGTGTGGCTACATATACGATCCAGCTGCCGGCGACCCGGACCAGGGCGTCGATCCCGGAACCGCATGGGAGGACGTCCCCGAGGGATGGTTCTGCCCCATATGCGGTGCGGGCAAAGAGGACTTCGAAAAGGTGGCATGAGATGGGTGCACGCCGGATCGTCGAGGGCGTATATGCAGTCGGAGCAATCGACTGGGACAGGCGCCTCTTCGACGAACTGATACCATTACCGGACGGGACGAGCTACAACTCCTACCTGGTGGTGGGGTCCGAGGCGACGGCCCTTATCGACACGGTCGATCCGGAGAAAATGGATGAACTGATGGCGCACCTGGACGAGGTGGGCGTCGAGAGGATCGACTACATCGTGACCAATCACACCGAGCAGGACCACTCCGGCGGGATCATGGACATCCTCGGAAGGTATCCCGACGCCGTCGTCGTCACGAACGCCAAGTGCATGGGCCTCAGCGTGGACCATCTGCATATCCCCGGAGAGAGGTTCAAGGTCATCCAGGACGGGGACACGCTCTCGCTGGGCGACAGGACGCTCGAGTTCATGATCTCTCCATGGGTCCACTGGCCGGAGACACAGATGACCTACATCCAGGAGGACGGGATACTCTTCTCCTGCGACTTCCTCGGTTCGCACCTTGCGACGAGCGACCTGTTCTCCAACGACTGGAACGCCGTCTATCCGGCAGCGAAGCGCTACTACGCCGAGATCATGATGCCCTTCAAGCATCTGATCCCGAAGTACCTCGAGAGGATCGACGGGCTCGACGTCAACTACATCGGTCCCAGCCACGGACCCGTTCACAACGAGCCGTCGCGGATACTCGACGCCTACAAGGATTGGACATCCCCGGACGTAACGAACGAGGCCATCGTCGCGTACGTGTCGATGCACGACTCGACCCGCAGGATGGCGGAACACCTCACAGAGGCACTTACCGACCGGGGCGTCAAGGCGAAGATGTACAATCTGACGGTCACCGACATCGGAGACCTTGCAATGGAGACAGTGGACGCCGCGACCATCGTGCTGGCCACCCCGACTGTCCTGACCGGGGCACATCCAACTGCCGTCTACACGGCGTACCTCATCAATGCGCTGAAACCGAAGACGAGGTACATGGGACTGATCGGCTCCTTCGGATGGGGGAGCAAGGTCGTGGACCAGATGACGTCGCTGCTCGGCAACATGAAGGCAGAAATGCTAGAGCCGGTCCTAGTGAAGGGCCTGCCTAGGGATGAGGATTACAAAGCGCTGGACGACCTGGCTGACGCCATCGCCCAGCGGCATAGGGAGATTGGAATACTGGAGGAATGAATATGCACGAAGGAGTCTGTACGACATGCGAGCCGGCGGGAAAGCCGGTACAGTATACCTGCGATTGTGAAGATTGCAGCACGATCGAGTTCGACGAGGTTCCGTCGGCGGTCCCGTACTGCTGCGGATCCCCGATGAAGAGAGTGAAATGAGGTGAAAGAATGGCGGAGAAGTTAGAGGTCTACAAGTGCGAGATGTGCGGGAACGAGGTCGAGGTGCTAAAAGGTGGAATGGGCGCTCTTGAATGCTGCGGCCAGCCGATGATACTCATGGCGCCGAAGACCGAGGACGCGGGCATGGAGAAGCATCTCCCAGTCGTGGAGGTCACCGACACCGGCGTTACCGTGAAGGTCGGTTCGATACCCCACCCCATGGAGGAGGAGCACTTCATCACGTGGATCGAGGTTATAACGAACTCGAGGACCTACAAGAAGTTCCTAGAGCCGGGAGCCCCGGCCATGGCCGAGTTCGAGACCACCTGCAAGGTCCGCGAGGTCCGTTCCTACTGCAATCTGCACGGCCTCTGGAGCACCAAGCTCTGAAATGACGATCGATGAGGAACTGAGGAGGCGAAGCATATGCTCAGCGACAGGATGCAGAGCGCGATAAACGCTCAGATAAACGCGGAAGTGTACTCCGAGTACCTGTACTACTCGATGTCGGCCTACTTCGACTCGGCGGGACTGCCGGGCATGGCCAAATGGATGGACTGCCAGGCACAGGAGGAGCACTTCCATGCAATGAAGCTCTTCGACTACGTCAACGAGCGCGGAGGGCGCGTGACGTTGACGACCATAGAGGGTCCGGAGACCGAGTGGGACTCCCCACTGGCTGTGTTCGAGGGCGCATACGCTCACGAGCAGAAGGTGACCGGACTGATCAACGGTCTGATGGACATCGCCCTCGAGGAGAAGGACCACGGGACAGCGCAGATGCTGCAGTGGTTCGTCGAGGAACAGGTCGAGGAGGAGGCGTCGGCGACCGGCGTCGTCCAGCAGCTCAAGTGGATCGGGGACTCCGGACAGGGCATACTCATGCTCGACAAGGAGCTCGGCACGAGGGTCTTCACCCCTCCCGCGAAGGGCGAGTAGGCACGAGTGCAGGGGGCAGACGCAGACCCAGATGAGGATATTCCGAAGGAGGAGAGAGATATGGTAGCGATGAACGAGGAGATCCCTGACTTCGAGACGAAGGCGTTCCACGGGAACGCGATAGTGGACATTAAACTGTCAGACTTCAGGGGAAAGTGGCTTGTGATGGCGTTCTACCCGGCGGACTTCACGTTCGTGTGTCCGACCGAACTACAGGAGCTGGCCCAGACGTACGACCAGTTCCAGGAGAGCGATGCGGAGGTCGTTGCGATCAGCACCGACACCGCGTTCTCCCACCTCGCATGGCACGATTCATCCCCGGCGGTCGGGCTCGTCCAGTTCCCCATGCTGGCAGACCCGACAGGCAAGATATGCAAGGCTTTCGGCACTTACATAGAGGACAAGGGCCTATCGTGGAGGGCGACCTTCATTATAGATCCGGACGGAAAGCTCAAGGCCATGTCGATGCACGACAACGACATCGGACGGAGCGCCCTGGAGATACTACGCCAGGTACAGGCCGCAAAACACGTGAGGGAGAATCCCGGGATCCAATGCCCGGCCGGCTGGAGGCCCGGAGCTGAGACCGTCAGACCCGCCGACGACCTCGTCGGGAAGATGTAGAGGGTGAACGAATGGAACTATCAAAGTACTCCATCGAGGAGATAGTCGTCTCGGCCGTCAAGGCCGAGGTCGACGCGAGGGACGTCTACGACCTGTTGGCCCAGAGGGTCAGGAACGCCGTGCTGAAGGACAGGCTCAGGTTCCTGGCCGGTGAGGAGAGGAAGCACCAGGCCTATCTTGAATCGCTCTACCTGGACCTCGTTCCGGACGGCGACCTCCATCTCCCCGACGTGACCCCGGTCCCGATGCCCACGGTCAGGATACCTGACGAGAGCGTGGCGATCAGCGAGGTGCTGTCGGACGCCATGGCGGCCGAGACCGCTGCGGCCGATTTCTACTCAAGCTTCGCCCTCAAGTTCGATGCGGGGTCCGAGCACCGTGAGATGCTGGAGTACTTCGCAGAGATGGAGAAGCTCCACTACGACATCCTCAAGCGCGAGCGCGAGAACGCCGAGCGCTTCGAGGACTTCGACGTCGAGTGGGGCATGATGCACGTTGGACCGTGAGGTGGAACAATGGCCTTCAAGGACGTGATCGAGAAGGAGGAGAAGGACGCCTATCTGCTTACGAACGAAGCCGTCGTCAGGGCGGCGCTCGAGTCGGACGTCAAGGTGGTGTCGTTCTATCCAGGCTCCCCCCAGACGGAGGTACTGGACACGTTCGAGAAGGTCCTTCCTCAGTTCGACGACCTCCGGATGGAGATCGCCACGAACGAGAAGGTCGCGCTGGAGACGGTCGCCGGCGCATCCTTTGTCGGGATGCGGTCGTTGACGTCCATGAAGAGCGTCGGGACCAACGTCGCTTCCGACTCGCTTTATTCCCTCGCCTACACGGGCGTCAAGGGCGGCTGCGTCGTGCTGATAGCGGACGATCCGTACTGTCATTCCTCCCAATCGGAACAGGACGGACGCTGGTTCGGCTACACTGCCTACCTTCCGATGCTCGAACCCTCCGACCCTCAGGAGATGGCCGACATGGTCCGCCTCTCCTTCGAACTTTCGGAGAAGTACAGGACGATGGTCCTGATCCGGACGACGACAAGGGTCAACCACCAGAGCGGGATCGTCAGGCTCGGTCCGATGGAGAGGACGCCGTTCGAGAGGATATCCTGGAAGGAGAACAGGCACTCGTTCAGGACCGTTGGCTCCGCGGCCCGGGCGGCAAAGGCGGAACTGCTTGAGAAGATGGACCGATTGAAGGCGGAGCTGGGCAGATCCGACCTGAACAGGACCGAACATTTCAACGGGAAGGAACTCACGCAGGTCGATGGCACCGATGGTCTCCCGAAGGTCGGGGTGATCTCATCGGGCGTCTGCTACAGGTACGCGCTCGAGAGCCTCATGGACCTTGAGCAGGAGGCCGCTGTGCTGAAGCTTGGAGTGCTCAACCCCCTGCCAGAGGAACTCATCGCGGAGTTCATATCGGGGCTCGACAAGGTCATCGTCGTCGAGGAGCTGTTCCCGTACATCGAGAACACCGTCACGATGATCGCGAAGGACACCAATCCGTCGATCGAGATCGTAGGGAAGAGGTCCGGCCATTTCAGCGAGATGCTCGAGTACAACGTCCCCATAGTCATCAAGGTCATAGCGGACGCCGTCGGCAAGGAACCGCCCTTCGACCACATGGCCCATTTCGAGAGGATGACCGAAAAGGCGTCCATCCTTCCGCCCAGACTTCCCGTGTTCTGCGCGGGATGTCCCCACAGGGCTACTTTCACATCGTTCAGGAGGGCAGTTGGCGGACAGGACGAGGTCTTCTACGCCAACGATATCGGATGCTACTCCATGGCCTGCCTCGAACCCGTGAACTGGAGCGACTCAATGATAGCCATGGGCGCCTCCATGGGTATCGCGGCCGGGGTCCAGTACGTCGCCAAGGAGAAGGTCATCGCGATGATGGGCGACTCCACGACGTTCCACGCAGGTCTGACCGGGATCGCCAACGCGGTCCACAACGACGACGACATCACGCTCTTCATCATGGACAACTCGGTGACCGCAATGACGGGACAGCAGTCCAATCCCGCCGCACCGGAGGTCGCCGGCCATACGCCCGGGAAGGGTATCGACATCGAAGGGATGCTCAGGGGCCTGGGCGTCGAGAAGATAGTCAATATCGACTCCTACGACATAGGAAAGAACATCAAGCTCATCAGGGAGGCCGTGGACCACGAGGGTGTCTCGGCCATCATATCGCGCCAGGAATGTGCGCTGTACCACTTCAGGAACTACAGGAGGGCGGGCGGCAAGCACGTGCCGTTCTTCGTCGACAAGGAGAAGTGCGACAGGATGTACAACTGCGTCAAGGACTTCATGTGTCCAGCCATCTCCATCGACCCCGAGGACGGCAAGGCACGGATCGCTCCCGAGATATGCGTCGGATGCGGCGTCTGTTCCAAGCTCTGCGGAAAGCAGGCGATAATCTCGACGGCGACACTCAAGGGAGGCGAGAACAGGGCCTACATCGAGGTGTCCGACTACGAGGAGCTCGTACGGGCCACGGAGGTGGACGAATGAAACCGTTCAGCATCATCAACGCCGGTGTCGGAGGCCAGGGCGTCGTGAGGATGAGCAACATCCTCGGCGAGGCCTGCGCCCTTACGGGCAAGGAGGTCCGGTCCGGCGAACTTCACGGTCTTTCCCAGAGGAGCGGCTCCATCGTCATCCACCAGAGGATCGGCGATGGTGCTGTCTCACCGCTCATCCCGTTCGGGGAGGCCGACGTCATCGTCGCACTCGAGCCCATGGAGGCACTGCGTTACCTGTACTTCCTCAAGCCAGGGGGCCTGGTCATCACGAACACCGAGTTGACCCACCCGCCGGGTGAGAGCGAGGACCTCGTGAACGGGAGGATCGAGAGGTACATCTCGTACGAGGAGGTCATCGGAACGATCAAGGAGGAGGCGGAGGTCGTGGAGATCGACGCACTCGAGATCGCGAACGAAGCGGGCAATCCGCTCACAGTGAACGTCGTGATGGTGGGCGCCCTCGCAGCCTCGGAGGGATTCCCGCTCGACAGGGACGCGGTGGTGGAGGCCATGACCTCGACCGTCCCGCCGAAGGCTGTAGACGTCAATCTTAAGGCGTTCGAACTGGGAAGCGAGGCATTCAAGTCAAAGAGTTGAGAGGTGAAATGGAAATGGAAGACAAGGAGAAGGTTCTGGAAGCGATGCGGGATATCGGCAAGCCGGTGAGACCGGGAGAGGTGGCCGACGCCACGGGCATAGAGAAGGCCGAGGTCTCGAAGCTGATACAGACACTCAAGAAAGAGGACAAGGTGGTCTCTCCGAAGCGCTGCTTCTGGGAGCCGAAATAGAGGTGATTCGATTTGAGCATCAAGGGAACTAGGACCGAGAAGAACCTGCTGGCGTCCTTCGCCGGCGAGTCGCAGGCCAGGAACAGGTACACCTTTTTCGCAAAACAGGCGAAGAAGGAGGGATTCGAGCAGATAATGGAGGTCTTCCAGGAGACCGCAATGAACGAGGAGCAGCACGCCAAGCGCTTCTTCCGATTCCTCGAGGGCGGCATGGTCGAGATCACGGCCGAGTATCCGGCCGGAGTCATCGGCACGACAGTGGAGAACCTCAAGGCCGCAGCGGCCGGTGAGAACGAGGAGCACACCCTGCTCTACCCGCAGTTCGCGGACATCGCGGATGAGGAGGGATTCCCGGAGGTCGCGGCGGCCTACAGGAACATCGCCAGTGTCGAGGCTGCCCACGAGGAGCGTTATCTGGCGCTCGCGGCCAACATCGAGACCGAAGCGGTGTTCTCGAAGGGACAGCCGGTCGCCTGGAAGTGCCGAAACTGCGGTTACATCCACGAGGGACCCACAGCGCCCGAGATCTGCCCCGCGTGCCAGCATCCCCAGGCCTACTTCGAGGTCCGTTCCACCAACTGGTGAGCGACAACCCTATAAGGACCGCAGACCGATGCGGTACCAGGTGATGCAATGACAGGTATACCCGAGGTGGGAGCTGCAGCGCCGGACTTCTGCGTCCACGACCAGGACGCGAAGGACATCTGTTTGACCGATTACAGCGGAAAGTGGGTCGTTCTCTACTTCTATCCCAAGGACGACACCCCCGGCTGTACGAAGGAGGCATGCCAGTTCTCCGAGGAACTCGCCGAGTTCAGGGGAATGAACGCCGAAGTGATAGGCGTAAGTCCTGACTCCATCGGCAGCCATGAGCGCTTCATCGTGAAGCATGCCCTCAAGATACAGCTGCTAAGCGACACGAAGCGGGAGATCCTCCAGAAGTACGGCGCATGGCGAGAGAAGAAGTTGTACGGCAAGACCTCCCTGGGCGTCGTCAGGTCGACCTTCCTGATCGATCCCGACGGGAAGATCGCCCACGTGTGGCCCAATGTGAAGGTGAAGGGCCATGTCGATGCGGTCAAGACGGTCCTTGCCGAGAAGAGAGGATGACATGGACGTAAAGGAGGCCATCGATTCCAGGCGAGCCTTCAGGTCCCTGGATCCCGTTCCGATAACGGACGAGGTCCTCTCGGAGGTCATCGAGAGCGTCCGGATCACCCCCTCGTGTTTCAATCAGCAGCCATGGCGATATGTCTTCGTTCGCGACCCTGCCGTATTGGAGGAGATGTTCACCGCTCTGGGCCGCGGGAACGAATGGGCCACGGCCGCTTCGATGATCGTGGCCGTGTTCTCCGAGAAGGACGACGACTGCGTGATCAAGGACAGGGAGTACTATCTGTTCGACACCGGGATGGCCACCGCCTTCATGATTCTACGGTTCACGGAGCTCGGGTTCGTCGCCCATCCGATCGCGGGGTTCAGCCAGAGCCGGGTCAGGGAGATACTTGCCATCCCAGATGGCGCCAAGGTGATCACCCTTGTCATCGTCGGGAAGAAGGCTCCAGAGCTCAGTCCCTTGCTATCCGAGAAACAGGTCCAGAACGAGAAGGAGCGGCCGCGTAGACTTGACGTTGAGGAGTTCACGTTCCACGACAGATACGACGGCTGATCATCTCAGGAAGATCTCAAGCCTCTTCTCCTCGGTCCCGAAGAAGCCGAACACGAATATCGCAATCAATACCAGCGGGATCACCGCTGCAGTGGCGTCCATCGAAGTTATGCCTAGCATCGCACCGGCCATCCTTCCGCTTAGGTGTACCGGCGACAGATACATCCCGAACGCCCATAGCGGCGGGCTGGTCGAGCTGAAATGCAGGTCGCTCCAGCCGGCGACCATCCTGAAGAAGGTCTCGGTCATGAAGAACGACAGGTACATCAGGAACGCGTGGAGCGCCGCCGGCCTGAAGTTCACTAATGGTGCGAAGGCGACGATCAGGTGCATCAGATAGACCGCGGCCACCGTCAAGAGGATGAAGCAGAAGCAGGTCGCGAACAGGACCGCCTGCACCATCCTGAATGCATGGAAACCCCCGAGCCACATGAACGGAAGGAACGTAATGTTCACGAAGATGTACGCGAACATCACCCCGAGTCCGCTGGCGCTGAATATCTTCATTATCGATATATCGTTGAGGGAGAGGTCGTAGAGGGACATCGTCTTCAACGTCTTGCCCTGGATCTCCGAGTAGTACGCGATGTTCGCTCCGGCGAGGAAAGAGACCGAGCATATGATAGCAATGTAGGCGTGGGCTCCCACGATCATCCATGGGATGTCACTCTGCCTGACAAGAGGCTCCGAGCTTCCCGCCATGGCGATCCAGGAGACCATCATCAGCATGAACCCGAACACGATCAGCAGGATGAACCAGTTCTTCGCCGCCGTCAGGTCCTTCTGGAAGTTCAGGACGACCCTATCTACGTCTAGCATTCTTAAGAGCCCTCCTGTAAAGTGCTTCGATCAGGTTCTCCTCCCTGACCTCGTAGATCACCGCCCCGTCCTCGACGAGCCTCTTGACCATCTCCGGGACGGTCTCCTGGCCGCACTGGACCTTGACGTCCGTAGCCCCGACGGACTGGATGACCACGTTCTCGATCCCTTCCAGGGTCACGGCGGTGCCGGCGGCGTCGTCCGTCCTCACGGTTATCAGGACCTCGTGCTGGTCCGTCATGGAGACACGGTCTACCACCCTCCCCCTGCTGAGGATCGCGAACTCGTCCACGAACTTCAGTGCTGCATCGAGATTGTGGGATGTGATGACTATCAGGCGACCCTCCCGCACCCAGTCGTCGAAGTAGCGGTGAAGCCTCTCCGTAATGGCGATGTCGAGGGCTATGAACGGTTCGTCGAGTAGGACTATCTTGGCATTGGTCAGGAACGCCCTGGCGATCTCCATCCTCTGCCTCTGGCCGATGGAGAACCCCCTGATCGGCTGGTGGGCCTGGTCGATCATGCCGATGTTCATGATCCAGTCCCAGACGAGCCCGTCGATCAGGCGCGGCTCCACCTTGCCCATCCTGGCGAAGAACCTCAGGTACTCCCAGAGCGTCATGTAGTCGTAGACCTCCGGAAGCTCGAGAAGCTGGCTCACGTGGCGTCTGACGCGGGTGTAGTTGAGGGAGACCGGGGCCCCGCGTACGAACACCTCGCCGTAGTTCGGTCTGGTGAGTCCCGAAATGGTCCTGAAGAGTGTGGACTTGCCCGCTCCGTTGGGGCCGAAGATCCCAAAGATCTGGCCCTCCTCTATCGAGAGCGACACGTTATCCAGGGCACGGACCCTTCCGTAGTACTTGGTGACGCGGTCTACGTATATGTTCGCGGTCCCCATCGAACTTTCCCTCGCGTTATTAGGATAAAAAGGTTGCCTTTTAAGGGCAATCCTAAAATGGGGGTCTATGAATGACCCTTACGGAGTGTGGGGGACACTACCCGCTGACGCTCGAACGAAGGAGGAATCACGATGAACATAGAACATATCGATGGAGAGGACAGGGGCAATGTCATGCTCTATGCACTGAGCACATGCGTCTGGTGCAAAAAGACCAAGCGGTTGCTGGACAACCTCGGTGTGGCCTACGACTTCATTTACGTCGACCACCTTGAGGGCGACGAGAAGCAGGCCGTCCGCGAGAAGGTCATGGAATACAATCCAGCATGCTCGTTCCCTACTCTCGTTATCAATAACGATCAGTGTGTCGTGGGCTTCAAGGCGGACCAGATCAGGGAGAATCTCGGCTACCCGCCAGAATAGGTGAGTGCCGCATGGACATAGACGGTACCTACGAACGGTTGAAGAGGGAGGCCGAGGACGGGGGCTACAATCTCAATCCCGACGTCGAGTTCACGAAGGAGCTCGTCGAGGGCCTTCTGATGAACGAGGAGCGCCTTGGCTACATGGCGTGTCCCTGCAGGCTGTTCTCAGGCGTAAGAGAGGAGGACCTCGACATCATCTGTCCGTGCGATTATCGCGATCCCGACCTCGAGGAGTATGGCGCCTGTTACTGCGCCCTCTATGTTGATGACGACATACTCAGAGGTGAGAAGGAGCCCGAACCCATACCCGAGAGAAGGCCTGTTGGCGGACCGGGAAAGGCCGCAACCGAGGCCGTTCCTGGATCTTCCAGCGGGCTGAGCCAGCCTGTCTGGAGATGCAGGGTCTGCGGATACCTCTGCGCCCGCGAGAAACCGCCGGCGAAATGTCCGGTGTGCAAGGCGGACCGTGACCGGTTCGAGCGGTTCATGTGAACGACAGGATTTAATATCCAGGCGCATTATTGCAGCCTTGATGAGAACGAGCGGCCGGACGATCCATTTGTTCTATTACGTTCTACTGGTCACACTGGTGTTCCTTCCCACGGCCAGCGCCGACGGCGTCAACAAGGACGTGTTCCGGTTCGGAGCGGCCTTCTTCCTCTTCCTTGCTCTACTGCCGTTCATTCTCAGACTGTTGAGACTCGACACGAGGCCGTGGTCGCGGGAGCACAGGGGGCTCCCGCCGGTGGAGAGTAACGAGGATGTCGATACCTCCGAGGATGAGGGACCTCCGGCCAGCATCTTCCAAACCCTGAACGACGTCATACTCCGGCCCTTTCATCCCGTCTTCGGGATCGTCGGGATCATGTCCGTTCTCATCCACGGCGCGATCGAGGGAGACTGCGGCAGGTCGACCATCATTGCGATGGCCGTTCTGCTGGGATACGGGCTCACAGGATTGGGAATGAGGAGCGGAGCCCCCTGGGTCGGCGACATGCGATCCAACAGGATGTACCATGTCAGCTGGCTGGTGGCACTGCTGCTGATGGCGATAATCGTGATGCACGCCGTCCTGTGAATCCGGGAGAAGGGTATTTATCAGGCCTCCGGAATCCCGAAGTGATGAGGATCCGTACCATAACCTCGGGTAGGACCTTCGAGTCCGACTTCTACCCTACCCTCGAGGATGCCGCCGTCTTCAACCGGAAGGCGACCGAGGCCTACACGTCTGCTGGTTACGAGGTCCAGACAGCCAGGATATCGACCCAGCCCTGGACCGACTACCTCGGTCACATGGGCCCAGCGGAGTTGACGCAGGCGGTGGATTCCATCGAGTCCTCGTGCGCCGAGATGGACGTGCCGTTC
Organism: Thermoplasmatota archaeon; assembly: GCA_028279595.1. Taxonomy (GTDB): domain Archaea; phylum Thermoplasmatota; class JAKEGO01; order JAKEGO01; family JAKEGO01; genus JANQNK01. The sequence continues at coordinate 20,953 of JANQNK010000008.1, read as the reverse complement.
ATCAGCATCGGTCCGGTGTCTGGTGAGTCCATCGATGCCGTACCCGGCATCGTCTCGAGGACCACACGGGTCTCGGCGGCCGCCGCGATCGCGGACGCGGACGGCATCGACCACGATGCCTGCGTCAGGGCGTCGAGGGCGTTCATTGACATCTCCAAGGCCACCGGGAAGGGCATCGGGAACTTCAGGTTCGGCGCCCTGGCCAACTGCCAGCCCGACATTCCCTTCTTCCCTGCCAGCTATCATTCGGGCGAGCCCTGCTTCATGATAGGGCTCGAGTGCGGCGACCTTGTCTTCAGATCGTTCGCCCGGGCCAACGGCCTGGATGACGCCGCGGGACATCTCCGTATGGAGTTCGAGCGGTCCCTGAGGCCGCTGGAGGAGATCGGATTCGAACTCGAAGCCTCCGAGGGCATCCGGTTCAACGGCATCGACGCCTCGACAGCGCCTGGCCTTGCCCAGAACGAGAGCGTCGCTTACGCCTTCGAGAAGCTGGGTATGGGGGAATTCGGCGGATACGGGACCGTTTCCATCGCCGCCCTCGTCACCAGCGTCATCAAGGGCCTGGACGTCCGGACAACGGGATACTCGGGCCTGATGCTCCCGCTTACCGAGGACGCCGGTCTTGTCGAGCGGTTCAACAGGGGATACTTCTCCATCAAGGACCTGCTCATGTACTCGACGGTCTGCGGGATAGGGCTCGACGCCGTCCCTCTCCCCGGGGATGTCACGGAGGACCAGATCTACGGTATCCTGGTCGACCTGGCATCCCTTGCCGTGAAATTGAACAAGCCGTTGTCTGCGAGGCTGCTGCCAGTACCCGGCAAGCACGCTGGCGAAATGACCGACTTCGGCTCTCCCTACCTGATAGACTGCAGGATCCCCGAGATAGAATGATACTGTTCTGAAGGGACCTCTACAAGCTCAGAAGTAAGTCCCGCACTCAGGACAGAACCTCGCTCCTTCCGCAATCTCGGCGTTGCACTCCGGACAGATGAACTGTTCCGATGAACCCGATTCTTGGTCTTGCTGATCGAATTCCGTATCGAACTCGTCAGGTTCCTCCCCGATGAATGGCTCATCTTGGTATGGGTCCCTTTCCCTGATTGGCAGCTCATCCCTCGCTATCCTTCGCCGTTGGACGGGAGGAGCCGTTCCCGGTCCATCCCTGATCGGTCTACCCGTAACGAAGGGAACGCCGTCCTCGTGATCGTACCCTCGCCTCGAATGACCCTTATCATACCTGCCACCAGGTCCGTGGTCTCGTGGAGACGGTCTGCGAGGTTCCGGCTCGATCCCGGTCCTGTTGACCGATCGGTCGTTCGGCTTGTGAGGCCTCGCCCTCTTGGTCCCTCCACCTCTGCGGGACCGAGAACCAAGGACCACGGCTATCAGGACGATGACGAGTATCGCGACGATCGAGATGATGAACAGCAATGACCCCGGTTCGAACGCAAGGGCCAGACCCTCCTCGGAGGAGCTTCCGTCGTCCGCTGGCCCGGTATCCGAACGTATCTCGAACTCGTATATGTAGTGGTCGTAGACCACGTAAAGGGAACCGTTCGAGATGACCGGATGGAAGGGACCACCCTCGAAATAGGAATCGCTCCTGCCGACCGGGAATTCGTACTTGAACTGCCTCTCGCCGGTATCCAAATCGATGATGCTGATGGTCGGGTGGCTGAGAGTGAATCCCGTTAACCAGATCTCCTGAGTAACGATCAACGCGTCCCCGGCGACGAGCAGGTCGGTGGCGTGGCCGGTGTCCTCGACCCACACCTCGTTACCATTCTTGAGCCTGTGGCACCTGAGTTCGTTCCCAGTTTCGAAGATGACGTTCCCGTTGTGAACGACCGGAGAACACGAGATCGGAAGGTCGAAATTTCGCCTCCAAACCTTCTTGCCGGTCTCCTTGTCCAGGACCACCAGGGAACCGTTGGAGAAGTAATAGCCGGACCCGAAGACAACGTAGTCCTCGGTGACCACCGGGGACTCGTAGATTCCGCCCTCGAGCGCATAGGTCCACAGTACCGACCCATCGAAGGGATCCAGCGCGTGGATGCCTCCCTCGATGTTGCCAACGTATACCGCATCTCCTATCGCCGGAGGTGCGATGAGCGTACCAACCTCGTTCTGCCAGAGCATCTCTCCGGACGTGTCCATTGCTCCGATCTCGTTCCCCATGACGACGAAGATGATGCCGTTCCAGACCTTCAGGTGGGCGTTCACGAACGAGAGAAAACCTCCAACTGAATGGTTCCACTGCTCCTCGCCACCTGGCGACAATCCATAGATGGCATCCCCTGTCGGTGTGATTATCGTTCCGTTCAGGATCGCCGGACCCCACATGCTCGCCCACGAGGTGTTCCAGAGCCACTCCCGTTCCAGGGTCACCGGATCGATGGAGATCGTGGCCTCATCCCAGTAATCGCTCTCGGCAAGGTCGATGTTCAGGTAGAGCGAATCGCCGTCATTCACGATCACCCCGTCCGACAGGCCGCTCAGGTTCGTCCTCTGAACGAACTTCAGGCTCCTGCAGGTGATATTGGGAAAGGTCCGGGTGTTCCCGGCGTTCATTCCGTACTGGAGCCAGAGGTCATCTGGCGCGCCAGTATGGTCGTCAGGCAGCACGACCATGACCCTCTCCTTCGGATCGCTCCACCAGCCCTCGTTGTCCATGACCCTGTACGTGATCCGGTGGACACCAACGGTCAGGTTGGCGGTGGAGAAGTCGAGATCGGGTCCCGAATACACGATGCCATCCCTGGATGAGCTCCATTCGCACTTCACCACGGTACCGTCCCAGTCGGACGCGTCGCCGTCGAAGGTTACCTCCTCCTCCGATCGGGCAACGTTCGGCGTGATGGACTCGATGCTGCAGACCGGAGGGTCCGCTCTGACCTGTGAGTCATGTATTGCGAGATCAGTTGAGACCGGTCCGCTCCACACCCCATCGGAGTCCATGACCCACAGGGTGATCTCATGGTAACCGATCGTAAGGCCGTCATAGAGCGAGATCGGATCCGTGGTGTTGAGGAACTCGCCGTCCATGGACGAGCTCCAACGATAACGTGCGAGGGGTCCCTCGGCATCCGATCCCGAACCCCAGAACGTCACGTTGTCCGTCTTCGACGCGGGGTTCGGCGATATCGAATGTATCACAGCGGTTGGAGGCTTGTTGGGCTCTGCCCTGACCGACAGGTTAACCGTGGTTTCCTCGCTCCAACCGAAACCGTCGCTCCGTATCCTCAAATTGATAACATGATCATCCATCGAGAGCGAGTCCGTCGTGAAAGTGTCGTTGGAACCGTTGTAGAGGGGCCCGTCTACATCGGAATTCCAGGAATAGTCGGATACGTTCCTGCCCCAGCGAGATGCTCCAGTGAACGTGATGTTGTCTCCCACAACGGCTGGACTGGGGTCCACGCTCACGATGTCCGCCGTCAATGGATGCGGTTCAACTGTCAATGTGGTGTTGACGAGCCAGCTCCAGGCGTCGTCGTTGTCCTTGACCTTGAATGATATTATGTGGTCGCCCACTGAGAGGTCCGTTGTCCAGGTCTGGTTGGAGGACCCGTTGTAGAACTCCCCGTCAATGGACGAGGACCAGACGAACCGTGTGACGGCACCGTCGTCGTCCTCACCGAGCCCCTCTAGGTCGACCCGGTGCTCCTCCTCAACGGGATCGGGATTCACGAGGAGTATGGTCGCGTTCGGTCTGACGTTCGGAACAGGAAGCACGGTCAGGTTCCAGCGTTTCGTCTTGCTGGCCTTGTCCTCGTTGTCTATGACCTTGAACGTGATCTGATGTTCACCTTTCTTCATTCCCGAATAGTTGAATACGGCTGGCGGGCCGTTGTAGAACGTACCCTGCCGATTTGACGACCAGATGTAGGTGACGACCCTTCCGTCCGAGTCCGAGCCGTTCCCGGCGAAGGTCACGTTCTCCCTCTTGATGACCGGGTTCGGAGAGATGGAGTCGATCCACGCCTTGGGAGCGAGATTCCATGGAACTATGAGCGGATAGCGGTCCACTGCGTCCGCCTCGCCGTCCAGGTCGTAATCCGAGTCGCCTATCCCGTCCCCGTTATGGTCGGAGCCGCCGTAATCGGACCAGAAGTTCCCGACCTCGCCGTCGTCCCATACGTTCGAATCCCCGGAATCGAATGCCTGGGGCTCCATTCCGTTGTCGGTCATGTTGCAGTGATGTACCGTATTGTTATCGGCACCCACGGTGATGTTGATGCCGTATCCCGAATTCCCGAATATCTCCACGAATCCGATATCGCACTTCCTAGAGGCACCTGTCATGTGGATGCCGTGCATCCCGTTGCCGCCGATGGAACAGTTGTCCACCGTCAGCTTCGTGTCGTGGATGGCAATGCCGTTGTGGACATTCTCTTCATAGGAGGTCCAAACGGTCCTGAACCCGGTGCAGTCGATGAGGAGGATGCCGTTCGCATCGTTCCCGGTGACGGTCGAGTTCGATATGACGCCGTCATCGGAGTTCTTGATGTAGATGCCATCGTCCGCATTCTCGAGGACCTCGCAGGACCTGATCCTGAGCCCGTCCCTGCCGTCTGCGAAGATCCCACCGGTGTTCGACCCGCTTCCGCTCCCTGTTAGCGTGATGCCCTCGATGGTGACATCGTTAGCCCTCACCTCGAATACGATTCCCGATCCCTCCGCATCCACGATGGTCACGTTCGAACCGTTCCCGGTGATGGTTATTGACCTGGTGACCTCCACGTTCTCGTTATAGGTCCCGTTGTAGACCAGGACCGTGTCACCGTTCGTCGAGCTGGAGATGGCGCTGTTGATGTTGGAAGCGTCCCGCCATGAGCCGGGGTCATCGTCCACGATCCATGTTTTCCCATGCGTCCCGATCACTGCGATTGACATGAACAATGTCGCCACGATCAGCGTCATCTGGATGGTCCTCAGTAGTTTCATCAGGTCCTCTCCAGCTGGGGCTAAGGCCTTCGTCTTATTTTTCCTTTTTGTTGGTCATCTGGCGGCCGGATGTCCCCGAACCACTCGAAAGATTCAAATCGGATAACTTGCTAAGCCCATCCACCCATCCGCATCAAGCGCGAATGGGCACCTGTTCGCAGGTTTCGGAGGAGTGGCAATTGAGGCAGTTACGGGCATCCGAGAGGGCCAAGGGCATCGAATACGCCATCAGGGACGTGGCAGTCCCTGCCGCTGAGCTCGAGCGCCAGGGACATCGAATACTGAAACTGAACATAGGCGACCCCGTCGCCTACGACTTCGACACCCCGGAGCACATCAAGGAGGCCTACATAGGCGCACTTCGCGAGGGCAAGAACGGATATTCGCCATCCTATGGAATACCGTCGCTCATCGATGCCATCGTCGGGAAGGAGAGGTCCCAGGGATGCGACGTCACGACCGATGACATCATCGTCGGGACCGGCGTCACCGAGGTCCTCCAGATGCTGTTCGCGTCGATGCTGTCTCCCGGCGACGAGGTGTTGATACCGGGGCCATCGTACCCGCCTTACACTTCCTATGTCAGGTTCTATGACGGGACCCCGGTCTCGTATCACACTGACGAGGAGAACGGCTGGCAACCGGACCTCGACGACATGCGGTCCAAGGTCACCGATCGTACGAAGGCCATCTGCGTCATCAATCCGAACAATCCGACGGGCGCCCTCTACGAGGGCTCGACGCTCAGGGCGATAATGGACCTGGCGGGCGAGCACGGAATCCCGGTCATCAGCGACGAGATCTACGACAAGATGACCTACGAGGACCAGGTCGTCCCGACAGCGCAGACCGGCAGCGACGTCCCGCTGATGGTCCTGAACGGCATATCAAAGGTCTACATCGCTCCAGGATGGCGCATCGGATACGTGGCATTCCGCGACCCTTCCGGAGCCCTCGACGACGTCAAGGACGGCGTTCAGCGCCAGGCGAGGGCCAGACTGTGCCCTTCGCACCCCGCGCAGGTCGCCTTCCAGGCCGCCCTTGAAGGTCCGCAGGACCACATCGCGCAGACGAACAGGACCCTCATGCAGCGCAGGGACATCGCGCTCAAGAGGATCGGGGAGATCGAGAAGCTGTCATCGGCGGTCCCCGGTGGTGCGTTCTACATGTTCCCCAAGATAGAGGACCCCGATCTTCAGGACGACAAGGCGCTCGTCCTTGACATCCTCAGAAAGAAGCACGTACTCTTCGTCCACGGCTCCGGCTTCTGCACCCAGTACGGTAAGGGTCACTTCAGGATGGTCCATCTCCCGCCTCCCGAGCTCATCGAGGAGGCCTTCGATCGGGTCGAGGAGTACTTCCGCGAACGTCCGTGAAAGGCGCTCGATACCGGCCCCGTCCGGGTATCGACGCGTCTCACCAGTGAATGGTTCGGTCATACCTCGTCATCGAACGATTTATCTATCCAATAACGCTATCCAGGTGACGGTGCTGAGATGAAGGGTGAAACCCACGAGAGGCTCCTGGGGATCCTGGCCAGTTATCGGAACAAGTCCCTCAGGCAGAGGGCGGAGCACAGGAGCATGCCCAAGGAGTCCATCGACATCCACGAGATGGGCGACATCTACGCCTTCGAGATAAAACCGGCGTTCGAGGAGATAACCGAGGAATTGAAGCGGTACTCCTATGACATGGAGGTGTCCGAGGACATCGATCCCCAGGGGGGCCTGCTGGTCATCGACCTCTCCGTGGGAATCGGCGCCGACGCTGGCCCGGGGGAGAGCCGCCGCCCGGGTCTCAGGTACACCCTCTCCTCCGGCTCAGGGACCGCCACGATAGAGATGTACAGGGCGGGTTTCGACGGTCAGGGAAGGACCTATGCCACCCACCGGTTCGACCAGATAAGCAGGGACCGCGTGGCGAACTCCGTCCTTGATCTGCTGGAATTGGCCTGCGAGAAGCAGCTCCTCGACGAGAAACGCGACCTGAAGAAGGACGATAGCGAGGAGACTGGACCCGATATGACACCGGATGAGGAGGAGCTCGAGTTCTCGATGGATGACGAGGACGCCGACGCCAAGATATCCAAGTTCAAGGAGCGGACCGGACAGTAGGATCGTTCGGGAAGATAGTGGGAGACCGATCGGCCCCAAGGTCCATCGACCGTCCCTGACGAACCTCGACCGTCCGGACTTCACGGCTAAATTCTTATATACTTTCAAGGGGTGGAGTGGTCCATGAGCAAGTTAGGTGTGATCATTGTCACTCTTGTCATCGTCATCGGTCTAACTGGACTGATATACATGTTCACCCTGCCCGAGGACGAGAAGGATGCGCCGCCTCCAGCTCCCTACGATCCCTTCGAGTTCCACGCGCCGGCCCCGAACGGGACCTATTACCACTTCGACGGGGGACTCGACGCCAGCGAACACTGGATGAACCTCTCGGCGAACCTCACGGGGGCCAACCTGCCCTACTGGGCCAACGGGACCTACTACGGTATCGGCGTCCATACCTTCGAGCCTACCATCGGCGTCACCTCCACGGGGACGCTTTTCATGACCAGCCACAACTCCGCACCCGTCGGGACGAAGATCTGGCGGTCCCAGGACCAGGGGCAGAGCTGGGAGGACGTCACACCGAGTCCGAACGCCCCGAACAGCAACGACCCATACCTCTACGTCGACCCTTGGACCGACAGACTGGTCAAGTTCGATATGCACGCCCTTCTAGGCATGACCGTCGAGATATCCGACGACGAGGGCGAGACATGGGAGTTCTTCGAGCGGTCCCTGGCCTCGGGTTACACACCGCAGGACCATCAGACCATCGCATCCACTCCATACGATTTCCCGGGCTCCCTCTATCCGACCACCTACGTCTTCTCGATCAACACCGGTCTCCAGGGCGGCGGCGTCGGCGGGTCCTACGGATGCACGAGCCTCGACGGCGGACAGACCTGGGACGCGGAGAAGCCGCACTACGAGATCGGCCAGAGCCCTGCATCCGGACTCTCGGGCCATCTCGTCGGATCCGAGAACGGCTACATTTACCGGGGCCAGCCCGCCGGCAACTACGATCCGGCCATGTACCGGAGCACCGACGGGGGACTCACCTGGACCGAGCACATAATCACCACGAACACGGGTTCGGCAACTCACGAGATAGCTATCAGCACCGACGAGGGCGACAACGTCCATGCCTTCTGGATCGGCTCGGACAACATGCCCTACTATAGCAACTCCCAGGACTTCGGAGAGTCCTGGCGCGATCCCATGATGGTCGCTCCTCCGGGAGTCAACGGGACCGGGTTCCCGACCATAGCCGGCGGCGCCGACGGAAGGGCCGCATGGGCCTACATCGGTCTCAACCCCGAGGGCACCGGATGGTCCGGATACCTCGGCGTCGTCACCGACGCCTTCGTGGACGTTCCCCTCATCACTACCGTCACCGTCAACGACGCGGACGACCCGCTGGACGTCACCAGCGACTGCGGATACCGGAGATGCGGAGGGTTCGGCGACTTCATCGACATCTGCATCGACCCCGACGGCCGCCCGTGGGCCGCACTAGCGAACAACATGTACCTGAACGAGGGCGGGGACGGCGCCGGTATCGTCGGCACCTACACGCACGGACCCGCGCTGAGGGGGGACCTGGACTCCCTGCCCGAGCTGCCCATCGGCGGCCCGACGACCATCTGATCGTCCAAGACAAGATTTAAGTGGGCGCGGTCCCTAGTAACGTTACCAAGACCCCGGGGGGACCGGAATGAGAAGACAGATGTGTCCAACTTGCGGCGGGTACGCTGACTACATCGAGAAGTATTCAAGCTATTACTGCTACGCATGCGAGCAGTACGTCGAGGCGGGTTACGTCCCGATGCCGCCCGCGTACGAGCTCGGGGACGACATGCCGCCCCTTCGGTACCATCGGTCCGGTCCGGTCCCGCCGAGCAGGACCACCGGCGGTTGGCCGAGGCAGGCCTACCGGACCCCTCCCTCGGAAAGGTACTGGAGAACCACTCCCCGATCATGGAGCCCCGACTCCATATGGCTGGTGAACACCGGCAGGGCCCTGCTCATCATGTCAATACTTGCGCTCGTGATCCTCATCATCATGCCCTGGGTCACCGTGTCCAGGGACGGTGATGAGCTCAATTCCACCGGCCATTACGACTTCAGGCTGAATCGGATGGCCGGTAACGGCACCGCCGACCTCAACGGTTCGGTGATGGACATCTACCAGGAGCGGATCGTGCTCGCCGTCGGTTCGGTGTTCGGAGGGGTGATCCTCGGTGCGTTGATGCTCTACTCCCCACAGATCGTCGACCTCAGGAACCGGCGCCACACGAACCTGTACGTCCTCATCTCATCCATGCTCCTGATCCTCATGGCCGTGCTCATACTGTACACAGCCTTCTCCTTCTTCGGATGGTCCATCGCCAACGAGATGACGAAATCGACCAACAGTGACGTCGAACATACCGTCTTCTCCTTCGCCTCGGTGGTGGCATCACTGGTAGCTGTCATCTACGCTGGATTCGCGTTCAAGGGTCTCGGCCGGGCCCTGGAGTCGTCGGAGGCCTTCGAGGCACGACGGATCGCGGTCGCCCGCCGATCAACGATTGCTTCGCCCCAGTCGGATAGCCGGTCCCGCCAGCCTCTCTGGAAACCCGTGACCTATACCCACTTCGACGCAAGGATCATCAAGGCCATGTTGGTCCTCAGCATGGTCGGGATCATCTGCATGCCCCTGGTCCCGTGGCTGACCTACGAGTACAACGAGAGGGAGGACGGGTCCTACGGGTACTATTACGAGTTGGAGGACGAACATGACGACCACTACGTCCAGTACGTCGACGAACCGACGATCCACGGTGAGATGTTCGGCACCTTCCCGGGCTCCCTGGACGAGGTGTCCGACGACATCAACGCCATCACCTCGTTGTTATGGCTCTGTCTGATCCTGTCGATGCTGTGCCTGGCGGGCGTGGTCCTCGATCGGCTTGGTTATCGGTTCCGTCTCGAATGGGCCGGGATAGCGATCCCCGTAGTCGCGATGCTCATTCTCATGGTCGGACTGGTCCTGGCGATACATATCAGCCAGCTCGACAGCGACGTGGACGAGTACTATTACTATTACTACGCGCCCAGGCTCAACTACGGATTCGGCGGCAACATCGTCCCGTTCGCGGTCGCCTTCGTTATCCTGCCCCTGAGCATTCGGAACATCATGACCCTGAGGAGACACCAGGGTCCATGGTACCGTCCCAGATGGTAGTGCCTCCTGTCACATACCTTTATCAATCGTTCCAGCATTTGCTGTGAAAGGTTCATCAGAGGGGACCCAACGGAAGTGATGGACGTGATGTGCCCAACGTGCGGACAGGATGCCAATTATATCGAGACCTATTCCAGGTGGTACTGTTACAGCTGCAAGCAGTACCTCGAGGAGCATGAGGACGACCCGGGAATTGAGAGTTCAACGCAATTCTACTATCCCGACCGGGAGGAACAACCTTCAACGACCTCCTATGAATATCCCGACAGGGAGGAGGAGCCATACGTATCCCCGCCCGTTACCGGGCCTGCGTACGTTCCTCCGGCAAAGGAGGAACCTCCGGTTGTGCCGAAGGCCCCCTTGAGCGAGGAGCCGGCTCCCGCCCAGAGGCCCTACGGCCGACCGATGGGCCAGACCGCGGAGCAGCGGAGGCCACCGGCGTACGGGGGTCCGCCTCCTACCCAAGCCCAGTATCGTGGTATGGGTGATTTCCGGCTTCCAGATATCTCACATTACGCACAGCGCACCGGCAAGGTACTCCTTATCCTTTCGATCATCGGCCTCGTCCTGTTCCTGGCGCTTCCCTGGATATCGATAATGCCCGATGAGGGGGACGATATACACTATAATTACGATGGGGAGGCTATCGCCGGCAACACCTCTGCAGAGAAGTTGAAGGGATCGTTCTGGAATACCTACGAGGACCGGATATGGATGTCACTGCTTGGCTCCACCGGCGGTATCATCATCGGTGGACTGCTACTCTATTCCGACCGGATGATGGACCTGCGGAAGGAGAGAGGTGCGATCGCCCTCGTCGGCGGTTCATCCGCTATCGTGGTCCTGCTCGCGGCCCTGATCCTGTTCTCCGGAGCGACATTCATCGGATGGACACTGACCACTGAAATGAACCAGGCCACCGATGACGACTTGAAGACCGATCTGTTCTCACCTGCGGGAGCAGTCGCAATGGTCGTTGGCGGGGTGATGGTCGTCCAGGGATTGCGTGGATTCAAGACAGCCATAACACATTCGAGGGAGTTCGAGATGAGGTTCAAGGACCAGCACGGACGCCATCCCGACATACCTGACCAACCTACGGACCATCAGGTCCCGATACATGATCCATACTACAGGCAGGGGGGATTCTGATGCGCGACCCGCTCACGAGGAATGCGTACCTCCTGGTCATACTCAGCGTCATAGGAAGCGTCACGATGCCGCTCCTGCCGTGGGTGGCCTACACCGTCGATGGGGAGACGAGCCCGTACTTCGACTACGACCCCGATTACACGAACTATTCCAATGACGCGACGATCATCGCCAGCGCTTCGGGGTTCTCTCCGAAGGAGATCGATGACATGGCAGACAATCTGGAGCAGATCGGAACGCTGTTCCTCCTGTCCGTCCTTCTGTCCGTGATCGGTCTTTTCGGCATCATACTCTACCGTCTCGGTTTCGGGATGGAGTTCGCATGGGCTGGTGCGGCGGTACCGCTCATCGCCGTATTGATCCTGATAATCACCGGGTTGTTCTTTGTGAACATCGGGGAGCTCGACGAGGCCTCGGACGAAGGTGATTGGGGTGACGATGACGATGACTCATACTATTTCGGTGGGAATGTGATCCCGATATTCGCAGCGATCCTGATGATACCGGCCGGGATCGGTCACATCAAGGCATTGAACCGGATCAAGCGGGAATCCATGATGCGATATCAGGAGCAGGGGCCTGTCGGAGGGCCGTATCAGCGGTAGGATCCTTAGATATCGGTGGAGACCGATTCTGCCGAAAACCGTACCGTAGTTACCAAAATACTTAAATATCTTGAAACGCCGGAAATACTGACCGACGGTCAGTCGGTAGAGGGGAACGATGTGTCGACCGACAGGAAAGCACTGACACGGTCGAGGTTGATATCGACCGCCGAGGAGCTTCTCATCGAACAGGGTTTCGATGGGATGAGCGTCGAGAGCATCACTAACAAGATGGGTGTCGCGAAGGGTACGTTCTTCTACCATTTCGAATCGAAGAACGACTTGATCGACGAGATCGTCGCGGCGAACCTGGACGAGATATCCCGGAGGGTGGAGGGGATCGCCGGGGACGAGGACATGTCCGCTATCGTCAAGCTCAACAGGATATTCCAGTACTTCTGGGAGATCGCCTTCGAGAAGAAGGAGCTCTGGAGCTGCCTCTACGCCGACGGCAACGTCCTACTGCACGCCCGCTTCGACGACGGTCTGGCGCAGATGTTCGTACCCAACTTCATGACGATCATAGACCAGGGGGTCTCGGAGGGCGTTTTCGATGTACCGGACACATTCGCGGCAGCCCTGTCCGTTCTCGGAACCACCTTTTTCACTCCCCGGGAGAAGCTCAGGGGCTACGACCTTTCCGACCCTGGGAAGGACTACGTCAGGCTGAACTGTCAGCTTCTGGAGAGGATACTGGGTGTCGAGGAGGGCGGCCTGCGGGAATGCCTCGTCCAGGGAGTGGTCCTCGAGGACGACGGGAGAGGTGATGCGGATTGATTCCGCACTTGTTTTCAGCGTCATTTGTGGAGAACCCGATGTCGTGGATCGAACAGAGGGGGAATCGAGATTGAAGGCTAGCATAATGTTGATGACGATCTGCCTGGCATTGCTTGCGATCGTTGTGATCGGACAGACGGTCTCCGCCGTCACCCACGTCGTCGATGACGACTCGGGATGGTGGGCCACCCATGACAGCATACAGGAGGCAATGGACGATGCCGAGGAGGACGATCTGATACGCGTCTACGACGGCGTGTACGTCGAGAACCTGAACCACACGAAATCCGTGTCAGTTATCGGGAACGGGTCCCACAAGTCCCGTATACACTGTGTTTACGAGGGATTCGCGATAGACTTCGTGTCGGACGGACGCTTCTCACGCATGAACGTGACGATGGGAAGGATCGACGGGCACGTCGGTCCGATGATGCCGAGGCTGATGGGCAGCAACAGGATAGACAACTGCACGTTCCACACGGGATCCATCTTCGTTCACTTCGCCGGTGGCTACGACCTCGACAACAACACCTTCTGGCGGACCGGCCTCTACAGTGACGGGACCGGTGACGCCAGGGTCATCAGCAACAATTTCCATAGGTCCACCATCGCTTATGACAGGGCCAGCGGGATATTCATAGCATACAACCGGTTCAAGGATGCCAATTCAAGTATCGGGATGGGTGTGGAGTGCCGGAGGCTCACCATCTGGAAGAACCGGTTCAACGGCGGCGGGGTCGGTATGACCAACATCGAGAGGGCCTGGATAATGAAGAACGAGTTCAAGGAGCCGAGGGGATACATATCGATCGGTCGGGGATACAATGTGACCATGAAGGAGAACACCTTCGTCGCCGGCGGTATCGGACTCTCAAGCTACATCAAGAACGAGACGATCAGCCACACTATCTACGACGACAACCTGGTCGACGGCGACCCGATCATATTCATCAAGAACGAGACCGATCCTGCGATACCCTCGGACGTGGCCCAGCTCATCATCGCCAACTGTTCATGGGTCGAAATAAAGGACTATACGCTCAAGGAGGGCGCCGGTCTCTCGCTCCTGTGGACGGACAATGCGACGGTTTCGGGCCTCAGATCGAAAGGAGCCGGGATATATTGTTCCTACGGCGACAACCTGACCATCAGCGGAAGCGAACTTGACGCGGGCGAGGGCCTCTCGGTCTCCGCCCCGATCAATGCGCTGATCAAGGACACCCTGGTATCGAACAGCTCGGTGGGCATCGGTCTCGGAGCTTGGGGCGAGAACGTCAGGATCACCAACTGCACCCTCGAGTCCAACAAGATGGGCATCATCGTGGGATATCCCACAAACAACGTGACCATCGACAACTGTACGATATCCGGTCAGCTCGACGCGGTCAGGAAGCATCGGATCGCCGGGATACGTCTCTGGAGGCCAACGAACGTCACCATCGAGAACTGTACGATATCGAACACCACGGGCATTGACCTGGCCGGAGCAAGTTCGACGGTCAGGAACGTCGAGCTCTGGGACTGCATCCCGATCTACAGGAACTTCCACGAGGGCGGATTGAACATCGGGGGTTCGATGGGTTCGATCATCGAGAACGTCACGATCACCGGAGCCGGTGTCTCGATAGTCGGTGACTACTACGGGAACCTTGCATCGTGGACCTCCCACGACATCAGCGACGTCACGGTGAACCGCCGTCCCCTCGGTCTCTTCGTGAATGAGTCCAGTCTGGGTACGGTACCCTCCGGCTATGGCCAGATCATCCTCATCAACTGCTCGCAGGGGGACATATCCTCCATGACATACGAGGACACCTTCCAGCCCATCACCATTGCCGTGTCGGACAACATCACTGTGAGCGATCTCGACCTGAACGGCCCATGGGGTACTGGGATCAACATCATAGCCTCCGAGAACCTGACCTTCGTCGACATCGATGTCACTGACACCCTGGGTGGGTCCGGGATCCAGTCGATGATGGACGAGCACCTGTCCTTCGAGCGTATCAACGCCAGTAATTCGGCCCAGAGCGGCATCCTCCTGTCATCGGGCCTCGACGTCGACGTTTCCGACTGCCAGTTCTGGTCGAACACGAACTTCGGCCTCGACGCCTCCTTCGTCGACGGCGCCCGCATAGACAACGTCACGAGCCACGGCAACGGTTTCGGTGCGATATCGGCACTCGGTGGATTATTTTCGGAGAACGGGATATTCATATCGGATTGCGACCTGAGCGGCAGCAACCACATCTTCGCCGTTCTCAAGCTCGGAATATTCCAGGGCAGGGTCTGGGACAATGTCATCGCCGACGGGACGTCCAGCGGGATCACGATCTGGTCGGACGGGAACGCTGTTATCGAGAACAACCTGATCCACAACAACACCGAGCACGGAGTAATGGTCCAGAACGCCGACTACGTCAATGTCACCGGGAATACCGTCATGGACAATGGCCAGACCGGCATCACACTGTTCACGAGCAGCCGGAACAACATCACCGGCAATCAGATATCGAACAATGACGGCTACGGTCTGTACATCCACACTGAGAACCAGTGGTCTGTCAGCGAGTACAACAACATCTACGGGAACACGTTCACATCGAACGGGAACCACTCATCGCAGGGCTTCGACAACGCCGACAACAACTACTGGGACGACAACTCCAGCAGCGGGAACATCTGGTCCGATTACGAGGGCTTCGACGACGACGATGATGGGATCGGGGACACTCCGTACCCGATCGACGGCCACGAGGACGCCGAGGACAGGTGGCCGATCGTCAGGAACCTCACGGTCCTGTACGTCGACGACGACAATGCCGGTGACCCGCTGATGAACGGGACCGTCACCAATCCATACGATACGATACAGAGGGCCGTCGACAACTCATCGGAGGAGTTCTCCATCCGGGTCTTCGATGGGAACTATCACGAGAACCCCGTGGTGGACATCGAACAGCTGTGGATCATCGGGAACGGGACGGATGCATCGATCGTCGACGGAGGCGGCTCCGGGACGGTGTTCACTGTCAGATCGACCCTCGTCACCATCGATGGTTTCAGGATCACGGACTCGGGACACAGCCCCTCGGATTCGGGAATATGGATCAACGACACGTCCGACACCGTGATCAGGGACGTCGAGGTGGACGACTGCAGCAGAGGCATTCACGTGGAGGTCTCGGACGGAGTGGTAATATCCAGTGTCCAGACCGAGGACAATGACATCGGCGTGTCGATCCTCGACTCCGAGCAGGTCACGATCAAGGACTGCGTGCTCGGTTCCAACGACGTCCACGGCCTTCGGGCCATAGGGTCCTCGGACCTGAAGTTCCTACGGAGCGAGATCACCTTCAACGACATCGGCGTCTACCTCTACGACACCGTCCAGGTGGAGATCGAGGAGTGCGACATCGATGACTCCGTGGCAGAGGGCATCTCCGCGGGAGGAAACTCGAGGAAGGTATCCATCCTGGATTGCGGCCTCGACGGGAACGACGACGGGATCTCTCTTTCCAGCGGTCGCATGGTCGTCGAGGACACGGTCATCGACAGCCTCAACGGGGACGACCTGATCGCGACCTCGACGAGCACGATCATCACGATCAACGCCACCTTCGGAGCCAGCGACGTCGATTGCACATCGCCTGCGCGTGTCATCGTAAGGAACCACCTTCACGTCGGTGCGATCGACCAGTATGACGATCCCGTGGACGGAGCCCACGTCCTCATCGAGGACGAAGGCCAGGCCGTATATTCCACAACCAGATGGGGAGGCAGTGACGATCGGACCAACTCGTCCGGATGGATCGAACCAGTACTCGTGACCGACCGTATCTACAACGGAAGCGACAGCGCGACCCAGAACGTCACTGATATCACGGTCGCTGTCGGCGACACAGAAGAGACCGTGAGCGTCGACATGGCCGGTCCGCTCACGGAGATCATCGAGCTCTACCTGAACGAGAGGCCCGACGTCAGGATCACGAACCCCGACGACGGTGAAGTGGTCGACGAGGACATAAGGGTCCGAGGCCGGGCGAGCGACCCCGATTCCAGGGACAACGTCACGACCGTCGAGGTCGCCATCATGGAGGAGGGCCAGACCCCCGGTCCGGGAGATTGGGTCGAGGCCGAGGACACATCCGATGACGGGGACTGGGACCAATGGAGGATAGACTGGAACGCCTCCGAGGAGGAGGAGGGCAACTACACGATCCACGCACGGGCCAATGACGGCGATGAATGGTCGGAGGTCGACGTGCACGACGCCATCGTCATCTACCAGGACCTGCCGGTGATCGACGTCGAGAGGCCCGAGGACGGTGACGAGATATCGGGCCACCATACCATGAGGGGTACTGCCGAGGACGAGGACTGGACCGACGAGATCGACGGTGTCAGGATAGCCATAATGCCCGTCGGAGAGGACCCTGTCTCCGGCGACTGGATGGACGCCGATGATACCAGTTCGGGCGATCCATACGCCGAATGGGAGTTCCCGTGGAACTCCTCGGAGTACGAGGACGGGAACTACACGGTCCACGCCAAGTCAGCGAGCTCGAACGGTGATTTCTCCAACACCTCCTACATCAACATCACGATCGAGAACGAGAACTTCAGGCCCCTGGTGACCTACACGGATCCGGGCGAGAAGGAGGATGTGCGCGGCAATGTGACCATTGCCGGATACGTCATCGACGAGGACGACGAGATCGACACCATCGAGTGTTCCATCGACGACCCCGAGCTCGACGAGGTCCTGGAGCTCCAGATGACCAAGGTTGCCTGGAACAACTGGTCCTTCGAGGCTCACTGGAGGACGCGCCAGTACGGTCTCGGATTCCACCGGGTCCACGTCAGGGCGACCGACGCACGGGGTCAGGCGTCCAGGATATGGGAGCTCAACGTCTCGATCGTTAACGTAACACCCACCCTCGGATTCACCGTGCTGATGGACGGGAAGGACGAGATCGACCTCGAGGATGATAACATCTTCACGATCGAATGGTCCGACCACGACCCTGACGACAATGCCACGATATCATTCTACAGGGACACGAACACCGAGTACGGTGACGGAAACGAGACCGAGGAGGCGGAGATCGTATCCGGGATCGGCGAGGACGGCGTTGACGAATATGACTGGGACGTGACCGACGTCCCCGAAGGGAAATACTACCTTTACGCCATCATCGACGACGGTGTCAACGACCCGTTCGTCAACTACACGGACTACAGGCTGGAAGTGATCCAGATCGTCCCGAACGAGGAGCCCGACGTCGAGTTCACGAACCTGATCTACGGACAGAACGTCGAGGGCTTGATCGAGATCGTCGGGACCGCGGAGGACGTGGATGGAATCGTGGAGGACGTCACCATACGGATCGGCGGGGAAACATGGGAGCAATGCACCGACGACTACGGCGACTGGTCCGACTGGAGCTACCTCTGGAACACAACGGCACATACCGATGGAGTGATAACCATCGCCGTCAGGGCGGTCGACGACGAGGGAGGCACGGAGACGGAGTACATCGACCTGTTCATCAACAACACCGACCTCCGCAGGCCCTCCATCTCGATCTCGCTACCCTACAGCGGCGACGGTCCGTTCGCTAACGCCATCGAGATGACCGGAACGGCATCAGATCCCGAGAACACCCTGGACCGGATCGAGATATCCTCGGAGCAGGGCGGTTTCGCGTTCCCGACGGTCGCCAGTGGGACTGAGACATGGTCCGCCAACATCGCCCTTGCCGGACTGGAGAAGGGATATTACACATTCTATGCCAGGGCCATCGACGACGAAGGACTGATCTCGCAACTAGACTCTGTGACCGTCCATGTGGACAACAGGGTGCCGGTCGCCGTCCTCGAGTCCGTCTCACCCGAGGAGACAACGATCGACTTCGGGACATTCACGTTCCGCGGGGACGGCGAGAACGGCGTCATAGTCGCATACGAGTGGAGTTCCGGTGACTTCGGGGTCCTCGGCGAGGCCGAGACCGTCCACTGCAAGGCGGACAGGCTGTCCGTGGGGACGCACATCATCCATTTCCGCGTCCAGGCGCAGAACGGGCTCTGGTCCGAACAAGTGTCGGAAACGGTGACCGTCATCGAGGAGCCATCTGTGAGATCGGACAGCAAGGATTCCGGCATATCGTTCATGGCCATCATCGGTGTGCTCGCACTGGTACTGGTCGTTCTGACCGTGGTAGCCCTCAGGAAGAGAAATGGTAAGGGCGCGGAAATGGCAGCCGGTACAGGCACTGTGGGTCCGCCATCCGATTCTCCACCGGGACCGGTCGCGGAGTACGTTCCCCCTGCGATCACGTGCCCGACCTGCGGACGGGAGCCGATATACTATCCCGAGTACGGACGGCACTACTGCCACGCCTGTAACGAGTACCTTCCCGTCCAGGCGCCGCCGCCACCCCCTTTCACCGAGGCTCCAGTTCCCGAGACGGGACCGGCCGCTGTGACCTCATCAGAGGACATCTCGCCGGAGATATCCATAGCCGATCACGATGAATGAGAGGGGGGACGGCCGCCGCATCACCCGCAGTCGTCATCACATTTTGACGGCCGGCCCCCTCATTGCTTCAGGCGAAGCATAGATATCGATGGACCCCATCCACCCCCACATGGGACAAGTGAAAGGGATCGGCGGCGTCTTCGTAAGGTCGAAGGACCCGGATGCAACAAGGAAATGGTACGAGGAGATGCTCGGACTCGAGTTCGACGAGACCAATGCCACTGTGATCATGGACGACAAGAAGGGCGTCGACGCATACTCCGTATTCTCCCTGATGCCCGAGGACACCGATTACATGGACCCGAGCAAGGAGAGCTACATGATCAATTTCCGGGTCGAGGGCGTAAAGGACCTGGTCGAGGAACTGAGGGGGAAGGGTGTGGTCATCCTGATGGAGCCACAGGTCTACCAGCAGGGTACATTCGCGTCGATACTGGACCCTGAGGGCAGGAAGATAGAGTTGTACGAACTACCGGACTGATTCACTTCCTCGAGTTCAGGAACAGGAGTGCGAGGGCGAAGTCGCCGAACGCCGTTATCACGACCATGTAGGTCATGACGAGGTCCGTGAGGCTCTCCATGTTCGTAATGAAGGTATAGACGAACAGGACGTTCTGGAGCATCATGAACAGGGCGACGAAGATCAGGGACATGGTGAAGGGAGCACGGACCCTCTTGTAGCTCTGGAAGTAGAGCATCAGAAGACCCGTGGCTATGATCGCACCGATCACGGCGAGGCCGATCGTGACGGTCGTAACTAGACCCATGCGCGATACCTCCATGTAATATCTGGCTGGAATTCGTATTTATGTGTATACCATAATCTCTTCATAATCACGTCCTCACCTTGCTCTTGATATCGTCGAAGGTCTCCATGTTCTGCTCCATCGTTCCCGACAGGAAGTACATGGAACCGTAGGACTTGCCTTCCGGTCGGACCAGGACGTTGTTCTTCGTGAGTACGTCCAGATGGTGGCGTACCGTCCGGTAGTCCAATTCGAGGTTCTCCGCGAGCTGATGCGCATTGTAGGGCCTCTCGCATATCTGCTCGATTATCTTTATCCTGTTGTACCCTCCCCGCGTCCCGGCGAGAAGGTACCATAGGAGCTGCCTCATATCTGTCTCCGGTCCATTCGTAGGAGTACTCCCTATGGTATAACATTTGTCTCGAAATACCTGAATCCGAATTCTGGTGAGATTAGGGTGAGAACAGGAACAGAAATTGAAAAATCGGTTAATAAAGTCACCCTCATCGGAACATTGGTGATGGAATCCCAACGGGGATGACATCGAATGGACCGCACTTGAAAGGAAGTGATGTTATGAAAAGGACCGATGGAAACGGAAGGCCCGTGAAGGGAGCGACGGCCGCGGCGATCATGGTGATGCTGGTAGCGCAGTTGTTCGTCTTCGCGGGAACCTCCGACGCCCAGAGCTCGATGGAAATGACGGACGTGGAACTGATGCTGGACTTCGACGGTCTGGCCGATCCAGGTGATGACCATTACGAGGGATGGCTGATAGTCGATGGAGCACCTGTCAGCACGGGCAAGTTCGATATCGACACCAATGGCGACATCGTCGACCTTGACGGGATGGCGATGGACAGCTTCATGGTGAAGGACATCGACCTCGCAATGGC
>JANQNK010000016.1 GCA_028279595.1 Thermoplasmatota archaeon | reverse complement strand
CGTGGACGTTCGATATGAACGTTCCCGATGTCTCGAACCCGGTGACCGTCGGCGGGGTGGCTATCCCGAATGTCCGCCTCTGTCCCGATGAGCCGGAATTGTACCTGATGACCTCCTTGGTGCTCCATGAGAGCCCGTCGTCGAGGTTCGTGGCGGCGTATATGCGGCCGCCGTTGTAGTGCTCGATGATGACGAGGTCCATGTCCCCGTCCTGATCGATGTCGAAGGCGTCGAGCGCGCCGTGGCTGCTGAAGTCGAACAGCGGCGGGTCCTGTCGGACGAATCCTCCCGCACCGTCCCCTATCCACAGGGAGTAGAGAGCAGGGGAGCCGTCGTTCGTTATGATGTCCGCCGTTCCATCATTGTTGAAATCGGCTATTGTCAGGCCGTAAGGGTCCCTGTATGATATCGGTCCGTAGGCCTCTGAATAGGCAGTGAAGAGGTATGTCGGGTTCGTATCGAAGTTCCCCGCGCCGTCGCCGAGGTAGGCGTAGACCCAGCCGTCGTTGTTCGTCACGACCACGAGGTCGACGTTGCCGTCGTTGTTGACGTCGCCGGCCGATTTGCCCCTGTTCCGGGAGTCGGGTGCGTCCCATGTGATGGTATTGCGGGTGAACGTCCCGTCGCCGTGCCCCTCGCACCAGAACAGGTTGTCGTTGCTGCCAGCGCCAATGAAGTCCCAGTTACCGTCCTTGTCGTAGTCGGCCACCGCTCCGCTGAAGTGGTAGTTGCTCATCCCGAACGTGACGCCACAGTTCACTGGAGCAGCGAACACCCTATGGCCCTCGGCGTCGAGGCCTAGGTTCTCGACGAACTGCATCTGGTCGTTGTGCCACGAGCCGTCGTACCATATCTGCGGTGCGACGAAGTCGTAGTCGCCGTCGTTGTCGAAGTCAGCGATCGGCACGCCGCGGTTGTTGAGTGTGTACTGATCAAGGGCGATCTCCCAGTCCTGGTAGTTCGGATCCGTTCCCTTGTTCGAGAAGGTTCCGTCGCCGTCGATGTCGACGTACCATACGAAACCCTTGTTGGAGTTCCGCTGGTTCCAGTTGGAACCTGTCTTGTAGTCGTTGGATGACATGAAGAACCATTCGTCAACGGGCAGGAGTGGATCGACGTCCACGCCGAGCCGTACCGAGCCGTGATTGGTCCCGGTATCCAAGAACCATCCGTCCTCGAAGGCGTCGCCGTTTTCGTACCAGGCACGGGGGACGATGGTCATCTCGATGGTATCGCCGTCGGTGACGTTGTGGACCGTCGCGGTAGAGTATCCTGCCATCGAGACAGCGACGTCGTAATCGCCCGGGGCTAGGGCCCGGGAGAACTCCCCCTTCTCATCCGTTGTGGTGGATGAACCACCGTCGAAGGTCACGGTCGCACCCTCGATCGGATCACCGTCGACGTCGAGGATCGTGCCCTCGATGTGACCGGCCTTGAGAGGGGCATAGCCTTCGCTATCGGATCCAATATCGGCGCTACCGGTTTCTGTAATGAATGGAGAGAACAATCCCGATAACATCAAGCAGACCATGAACAGAGCAACGACTTTCATCCTACACACCCTCCAAGAAGGCCGTGATACCTTCAACCACCACGCAACATCACTGCAACCTCAAATAACGGTATCTGGATATTTAAACCTAACCCCCTCTGGCCCACACCGTGAACATGCTCCGAACACACCCGGAAATATGCACTTTTCCCGTTGACTGGCTCGAAATTTTCCGTGTAAGGATATCGGGTGCGGATCCTGTCGATTTCGCGTCATTCCTTCGGGGGAATTCGACATAACTGTACTAAGGGGAGCAGAATGAGGGAAATTTACCCCAAATCGACCCTGAAAAAGGCGTCATAGCTGGAAAATTCCTTCGAGAGCCAGACATCGCGATTTTGAACAAATGGTGGGAGAATTTCCTGATCCTCAGAAGTCGTCCAACCTGTGATCGAGGAGTTTTGAGCTTGTCTTCCATGATGAACGCGTGTGCGGGGGCAGTTCACGGTGTTCCGCGACATAGCCCTTCAGGAATCCCATGGTGATCGGGTCGGAGGGGTAACCGCTCCCGATGTCGGTGCCGAGGTCGTCGGCTATCACCCTGACCGCCCGGTCCCTGCGGACCTTTGCGACTATGGAAGCTGCACTGACTACGGGATACACGGCATCTGCCTTCGAGCGGGCGGTGACCTCCTTCCCAGTACGAGATACGAGTTCCTTGGACAGGGTCTCGACGGGGCCTATCGCGTCGACGTAGAAGGTATCCGCGGCGAGTGCCGATATCGCCAATGCGAAAGCGTCGGTCTCGATCACGTTCAATGTCATCCTGGACATCAGGGAGTCGATCTCGGAGGCGGATATCTCCACAACGACCGCCTCCGCGGTATCGAGGATCATGTCGTACAACCGTTCACGGGTCGAGGGCGCGAGTGCCTTCGAGTCCCTCACCCCCATATCGACGAGGGGCGTGACATCACGGATGGCAACTCCCGCGATGACCATAGGGCCCATTACAGGACCGCGGCCAGCCTCGTCGACGCCGCCGAGCCATGGCTCGTCCCTCGGAGGGCTAAGCCTTTCGACCTCCATCGTACTCCTCCACTAGCTCGACCAGTCTATTGGTGAGATCGATCTTCTCAGACAGCATTCGCCTTCGCTTCTCGGCCCATTTCGCCTCGAGGTCGGGATCCTTCAGGACCTCGAGGGCCCTCCTGACCGCCGTCCTCTGGTCGGGAACGATGTAGCCGAGGCCATAGTCGTCTTCCATCTCCTGGAGTTGTCCCCTGACCTGGTTCGAGATGAATATCCATGGTACCCCGAGGACGCCCGCCTCCGCCGCCATGGTCGAGCCCTCGCCGATGTAGAGGGATATCTGGGAGAGCAGGTCGTGGATCCTGTGCGGGTCGATCCTGAGCTCGTGGTCCTTGAGTGAATCGGGGAGTTCGAACTCCGCCTGGACCATGACCTTGGCATGGGGCTCGAGGGCCTTCACGAGTCTGAGAATACCCTTCTCCGAATGGTCGAGGCCCTCCACGCCTATGTCGTGGTGCGAATCCCGCGCCGAATAGCGGATCAGGACGGACCGCTGCCCCTCCTCGATACCGACCTCCTCGCGGATGGACGGGTCGGGTGTGAACCTTTCAGGGTGGAGATAGGCCAGCTCCTTGCAGGCCGGAACGCGCTCCACCCGCCTCTGGATGAGCGGACCGAACTCGAGCTGGAACCCGGTGTGGACCAGGATCCGGGTCGCGAACGGGATGCTTATCATCAGGTTGATCGTGGCCACCTCGGTATCCTCGTAGACGAGGTACGGTGTCCTCGTCAGTATCTTGGCGTGGGCGACGTAGGGCGCCGCGTGCCCGAGGATGACGTCCGGCTTGAACCTGACCGCATACTTCAGGGCTAGGACGTCGTTGATGGGCATCGCCATCGCCTTCCGCATCAGGCCCTTCTGGTTCTTCAGCATCGCAGTATATGAGAATCCGTACTCGTCGAGGAGAGCTCCGATCATGTCCTCCCTCTCGCGAAAGAGGACGTGCGTGGTGTGTCCGCGCTTCTCCAGCTCCCACATTGTATGCTTGAAAAGGTGAACGTCGGCCGGATGGGACATGTCCACGAGGACCCTCATCCCGGTCCCATGCCCTCGCGACGTTTTAAACCTTTCCAGATTTGCTGGAGACCGCACTTTGAAGGATTCTTCCATATCCCGATGAAGGTGCAATCGTGTTCCCCGTACTAGGCTCCCGAATCGCGTGGATCCCCGATCGGCGTGGGATCGAGCGCGTCCGCCGATCAATGTCGAGATGGATCGAACACCATATCCCTTAAATATCATCCAGCCTTCTGAATTGGCATGAAGAAGGTCCTTTTCGTCTTCATGAGGAACTCCTCGTTCGTCAGGTTCGACAGGGAGATCCTGGAGGACGGATACGAGGTCGTGGACTTCCACTTCCCGCTCCGCAAGCCGGAGACGGACAAGCTATCAGTGCCCTGGATCCTGAGCAGGAGGAAGGCCCTGAAGGCGGCGATGCAGGATGTGGACGCGGTCTTCTCGTGGTTCGGGGACATGCCGGCGGCCTACGCCACGAGGTACGCCCGTCAGCAGGGGAAGAGGAGCATCGTCGTCGCGGGCGGTTACGGAGCCGCATACATTCCCGGGACGAAGTACGGGCTCCAGCAGAGGTGGTTCCGGAGGAGGTATGCCAAGTACGCCTTCGAGAACGCCGACCTCGTCCTCTCCGTGTCCAAGGGGATCCACAGGGACCTGAACCGTTTTGCCAAACCCAGGAAGGAGGTCGTCGTCTACAACGGGGTCGTGACCGACAACTTCAAGCCAGGGGAGAAGGAGAGGAAGGTCCTCACGGTCGGCGACGTCTCACCGGTGTCCAACTGGCGGAAGGGCAACGAGACCTTCGTCAGGGCCGCCGCCCATCTCCCGGACGTTCCGTTCTACCTTGTAGGGAAGGCCTCACGCGGAGCGGACGTTCCGCTCAGGGAGATCGCGACGGACAATGTCACGCTAACGGGATTCATCTCGGAGGAGGAGCTGCACCACCACTTCGAGACCTCGCAGGTCTACGTCCAACCCTCGATCTACGAGGGCTTCGGGGTATCGGTGGCCGAGGCGATGCTGTGCAACTGCGTCCCCGTCGTCACCAGGAACGGAGCCCTGCCAGAGGTGGTCGGGGACACCGGCTTCTACGTCCCGGCCGAGGACCCGAAGGCGACCGCGAAGGCCATCGAGAGGGCATTGGGTTCAGACAAGGGCCCGAAGGCCAGGCAGCACGTCCTCGACAACTTCTCCATGGACAGGAGGCATGATGCGATCCTGAGGGAGGTCGCAGAGGTCGTCTGACCGACCGTCCCGGAGTCGTAGTCTTATATACAGGGCCGTTCTATTGGCTTCCCGGTGAACCCATGACACTGGTTACTCTGATAGGCAGGCTGAACGCGACCGAAGGGTACGAGTTCGTCTATTCCGGGCCCACGCCCGACTGCAAGAACTGCAAGATCAAGAACGCCTGCATGAACCTCGACGAGGGACAGATGTACAGGGTCACCGCCATCAGGGACGTCGAGCACAAGTGCAAGCTCCACGACGACGTCGTCGTGGTCGAGGTGGAACGGATACCGTTCGACCTGAGCGTCGACGTCCGGAACGCCGAGGCGGACACCATCGTCACCAGGGAGGAGAATGCGTGCGAGAGGATCGACTGTGACAACCATCCGATCTGCCGCCCCCGCTTCTTCGTCCCGGGGAAATACAGGGTCCTGACCGTCGGCGACCAGCTCGTCTGTCCGAAGGACCTCGAACTGAAGAGGGTATCGGTCGAGAAGGCCTGATGAGGTCCGCCCGAGCCCCATCAAAAACGTCCCGATAGCGGGAAGTGATCATTCTACTACGATATCGAGTACGATGTGTTCCACGCCGGGTGCGTATGACTTCACCCTGTGTATCTCGATGGATGATATGGACCGGCCCGTGGACGCGGCAGCAACGACCGCCTCCCTTTCCGGCCTGGAGGACAGGAGCTCCTCCGGACAGACGGAGTGGGCATGGATCATTCCACCATCGGGCGATACGATCCTCATCGCCTTCTCCAGGAACTTATCGGTGTCATCGAAGTAGCCCATGATGACTCGGTCCGCGATGCCCTCCGGAGCGTCCATGCAGTCGCCGAGGACCGGTTCGATATTCCCGGCCACGCCGTTGGCCTCGACATTCCGCTCGAGGAAGGCGTAGGACGCTGGATTGAGCTCGAACGCTATCCCCCGGACGTTGGAGTGCACTGCCATGGGCATGATGAAGTATCCTATCCCGGCGAACATGTCGACCACGGTCTCCTCCGGCGAGCCGGCCCCTGCCATCCTCTTCCTCTCATCGATGTTCCCGCTGGAGAACATGACGAGCGCGGGGTCCATGTGGAACAGCACGCCGTTCTCCCGATGCAAGGTCTCGGTGGAATCGCCATAAAGGAGGTCGACCCTGGGCTCCCTGAACCGCCCCTCGATCCCGAGGTCCCTGAGGACCGCCTTGACCCTGAGGATGCGGGCGTATACGGGCAGCACATCGTCCGCATGCGGGATGAGAGCATCATCGATCTTCATCAGAAGGACATCCCCGAGCTTCTCCCATCGTCGGGGGAGCCGTTCAATGACGGCAACCGGGATGCCTGACCCAGCGAGCTCGTCCACGATCTCCTCGAAGGGGCTCTTCATTCAGACCCTCTGATGTGGTCCCTGACCTTCACGGCCACACCTCGGTTCGACGCGATCATGTCCTCGGCGCACATCGCCGCCGTACCGACAGCCCTGACCTCGCCGTCGTGAACGGCCACGACCTCGTCGCCGGGCCGTACGTCCGGATGGCAGTCGAGAACGCCAGGGGCGAGCACGCTTCCCTTCGGCAGGAAATCGTCGATACCGACCGTATGAATGCCGGCCTCGGCCAGGAGGCGTCCGCCCTCGAGGGTCAGGACGTACCTGTACGACCACCTCAGTATGGTGTCACCCGAGACGACCTCGCGGCCCTTCACCTCGAACTCGCCGGCCCAATCCGACGAGCCGAACTGGAACCCGATCATCGACCTCGTCGTCGCTCTCCTGATGTCCCTGACAGGTGCGGGATCGAGGTCCGAGAGGGCGGATCCGAGCGAACCCAGGGATGCAGCAGACGCGGGACCTCCATCCACCGTCCATACGGCGTCAGGAATGACGTCAGAGACGAAGGAGAGGTCGTCCGGAAGGTGGGAGATCACGGCATCGTACCGTCTGTCTGCGATGAAACGCCGTAGCATGTCTGTCATCATACCACGCTCGTCGGCCGACCAGTATCCGGTTACGGGGATGTCGTAGCCGGAGGCGGGATAGAAACGCTCTAGCTCGCGGGGGACGACGCCGAGCGGTGATGTCAGTATCAACTCCTGGAAGGAGCGGCCACGCCCGCTCGACTGGAGCGTCTCGATGAACCGGCGGTGGCTCTTGGACCTTGAATACGGTTTGGAAGCGGAGCAGGGAAGGAGTAGGAGATAGCGGTACGGAAGCGGCTCGAACCGTTCCAGGACCCTCTTCCTGAACCTGACGACCTCGGGACGGAGGAGGGACGAATCCCTAGCGAGCATGCCCGCCCGCCTGTGGACGGGCGCACGTGGCTCGAAGGTCCCAGGATGATCGTTGTCGAGACATCTCAGTATCGATACGCCGACGTTCGAGAGCGACGAGGTAGCCTCGACGAGCTCCCTCAGGTAGTCGCCGCGTACTGCCTCGGCGGTCTCCTCGATGATATCCTCAAGAAGGGCGATGTTCCCGGGGAACGGGTCCTCCTCCGAACGTACGAACGAATACGGAGTGTATCGCCAGCCCCTGATCGAGGCCCGGACGACCTCGTAGGGGTCGACGAGGTCGACGCCCATGTACACCATGAGCGGTACGAGGTGAGGGGTGGCTGAATGAGGAGCATAGAGAAGGGCGTCAGGTCCGACGGCAGTCCTGGCATCGACGATCGAGGAGACGAATCCGGCAGGATCCCTCTCGGGTCTGGGAAGTAAGGCCACGGCGTGGATGCCCTCGGATACCTCGATATGGGTCGGACCGTTCGACGGACCGGCCGGAAGGTCGATGGTCTCAGGGTCAAGCCTGAACACCGAGCCTTTCATATGCTCGAGGACCCGGGCGATGGTGTCGGAGCCATCGTCGTGGACGGTGATGGCGGGCGTTGTACCTGCGTCGGTGCTGCAGATACGGCCCATTCCGTCCCTCCTCTTGACCTCTATCAAGTATCGCTCACCGGAAGCCGTACCTCCCCGGTTCGGTATAAGGTTAGCGGGAAGCACCCACCTTCTTCCCGATATCACAGACAGCACGGTCGAGACGCGTTGTCCGCTGGACCGCGTCCGCGGACGAGCGCGTTCTCTATACGTTATTGAAAACAGTATGTACGTAAGTCCGCTCGGAAAGCGTATCGATCCTCATCTGGGCAGTGCAGTCCGTATCAGCGCGAGCGCCATCAGACCTATCGTCGCGGAGATGAAGGCTCCCGTGAACGAGTGCATCTCGAAGCTGTGGACGACGACGCCGGATGCGAAGTTCCTCAGGATATCGTTCATCCTCAGAAGGAGGACGGTCAAGAACCCTGTCAGGACCAGGACCTCGGAGGCTGATACGGCGTACCGCCGGATGACGCGTTTGTACAACCTCGTGAAGACCGCGGACTTCTTCTGGTTCTCGAGCACGCGGGCCTTTACCCTGCTGAACGTTATCGCGATATGGCCGGTCTCGAGGTAGATCAGTGACAGGACTGAGAACGCCATGACCTCGATGATCGGCGTGTCGATGGGATTTGAGTAGATGAAGACGCTCGCCATGAGCTGGGCGAAGGCGATGTACACTGGGATCACGGCCCGCCGCCATATCCCATATGCGCCGGTGACACCCGGAAGGACAGTCACTGCCAGGTAGATGCCGAACAGGGCCTTCTGGTCCTCGGCCATGTAGAGCATGACGATCACCATCACCGGCACGAGGGCGATCAGACCCCGGTGCAGGCGGACGAGCAGGAATGCGATGAAGCCCATGAAGACCGCCATCGCCGACGCTATCAGGAAGAAGGTGACGCCGTCGGGACCGAACCCGTCGTAGTAGGCGGTGATGTTGATGGTCGATCCGACGAAGACGGCCGCGGCGAGGGCCACGGTGGAGATGATCTGGAGTGCGGTGACCCCCCGGAAGTCATCGCCGATCCTGGTGGAGACGTGCTTCCGCTCCTCGAGGTACCACTCCTTGATCCTCATGACATCAACCCCGTGAGGGCTCGCCTGATCGGCGTATCAGGGGTCCAGTCGACAACGCGGGCTCCGTAGCTCCTTACCTCGCTGAGCAGGACGCTGCGCTCCAGCCGCAGTGTGCGGTAGAGCTCGTCCTCCTCGATACCCATGCTCAGGAGCTCGAACTCGACCTGGGACGGCGAGAGCAGGATTAGGTCGAAGTGATGCGACGCCATCTTCCTGAGGGCCTCCCGGACGGTGAGGTCGTTGTTGAGGGTGGAGATGACGATGACAGTGGCGTTGGGACTTATGTAGGGTATCAGCAGGTCGACGACGCCGTTCAACGGGGCGTTCCCCGTCGGTTCGGCGGCGGCGATCTCGTCGAGGAGCCGGTAGAGCCGGCCGCCTCCCGCGTCGATCGGCACGATGCGGAGCGTGTCGGAATAGATGGCCATTCCCACGCTGTCCCTGCGGTTCAGGTAATAGTTCGCGAGGGTCGCAGCTGCCCTGGCCCCGTGCGTCAAGGGATTCTCGAGCACGGTTCCGACGCCTTCGGACTCCCTGCTGTCGAGAAGGATCATGATGTCCGAGACGTTCTCGCGGTCGTACTCGTTGACCATCTTCTTTCCGGTCCGGGCGTAGGCCTTCCAGTTGATCTTCCTCAGTTCGTCCCCACGGACGTACTCGCGGATCGAATAGAACTCGGTGCCGGACCCGACCTGCCTGGTCGCGAGGGCCCCGGGGAAGATCTTAGGATACTTCGACTTTATTGTGATACCGGAGAGGTCGTCGATCCTCGGGAGAACGGTGATCGGGGAAAGTATGTCTATGGCCGTCTCGGAATAGAACATGCCGAAGAGCGGCCTGCTCCTCAGCTTGACGGGGCCTATGGTGTAATGGCCGCGGAGATGGCACTTGAACTTGTAAGTCATTACGAACTGCTCGCCCTTGTTCAACGTCATCAGGAGATAGTTGCTTCCGGCGATCATCTCCATGGTCGACGGCACGCCGTCGAGGACCTCGAGGAACTCGATCTTGCGGCCGAGGTTCTTCAATCTCAACTTGACCTCGACTGTCGAACCCTCGAACGACTTCTCCACCGAGACCGTCCTCACCGCGTCCATCTTGATGTTGACGGTCCGGTATCCGACGATTATGACGAATGACAGTATGGTGAGCGCGAAGACTATGGCCTGGTAGTTATGGTAGACGAGACCCAGCAGGAGCAGGATCACGCCGGCGTCGGCCAACAGCGCGCTCTTGAACGTCCACATCCTATTCCACCACGGGCACCGGGATCTCTGCGATGATGTCCTGGATGACATCCTCCGGTTTCACGCCCATGATCCTCGGCTCCGGGTTCAGGATGAGCCTGTGGTTGAGGGCGTGGATCGCGACCTCCTTGACGTCGTCCGGGATCACGTAGTCCCTGCCCTCGATCGCAGCGAGGGACCGGGTGAGCTTGAAGATCGCGAGCGAACCGCGCGGGCTCGAACCCACCATGACCCTCGGGTCGTCGCGGGTGGACCTGACCAGGGAGACGATGTACTCGATGACTGCATCGCTGACGTAGACGCGCTCCACGACCCTCTGCATCCGCATGATGGTCTCCGGGCTGGCGATCCTCCTTACCTCGGTGTCGTCCTGACGCCGCTCCATCCGGTCCTTGAGGATGCGCCTCTCGATGTCCTCGCTGGGATATCCCACGGGCATCCGGATGAGGAACCTGTCGAGCTGGGCCTCGGGCAGCGAGTAGGTACCCTCGTACTCGATCGGGTTCTGGGTCGCCATGACGATGAACGGCCTCGCCATCTTCATGGTCTCGCCCTCCAGGGTCACCTGCTTCTCCTGCATGGCCTCCAGGAGGGCGGCCTGGGTCTTCGGCGGCGAGCGGTTGATCTCGTCCGCGAGCAGGATGTTCGTGAAGATCGGTCCCTTGCGGAACCTGAAGTCGGCCTCCTTCTCGTCGAAGATGAACGTACCGGTTATATCGGAAGGTAGAAGGTCCGGTGTGAACTGGGACCTCCTGAACTTGCATCCCAGCGCCTTGGCGTAGGTGTTGGCCAGCAGGGTCTTCGCAAGTCCGGGGTTGTCCTCGAACAGGATGTGCCCGTCGGAGAGGATGCCGGTCATGACCATCTTCAGGACGTACTCCTTGCCGAGGACCGTCTTTCCGACCTCCTCGAGGATGTGCCCCGAGATCTTCTCGACCATCTCGACGTACCGGCCGATCTGCTCCGGTGTGAGATCCCGGGCCTCGTCCTTGGGCAGCCTGGGCGCAGCCGGCTTGGCCGAGCCGCCAGGCGGCCTCGAGGCCGGCATGGCGACAGACGGTTTCTTCCTTTTCTTGACCTTTCGGGGAGGCTGACCTCCCTTGGCGACCGGTCTACGTCTGACCCCGGTCCTCGGGGGAGGTGGAGGCGGGATGCCGTCTGGCTCCTCCTCCTCGGCGACGTGCTCCCATATCGGTTTGGTGTCGCCCGATGGTACGTAGATGCCGTCATCGTCAGTGAATTCCTCCGAGGGGACCTCCGCGAAGGGCTCATCACCATAGGCCGGTTCCCCGGGAGGAGCCTCCTGTTCGATCCTCTCGGCGGTGATCGTATCCTTCTCGCCTTCCTCGTCCTCGCCGGAGAGATTGTCGAGTTTCTTCATGAGAGCGTTGAGCTCCGTGATCTGTTCCGGGATCTCCTCGTATTCCTCTTCTTCAGCCATCACAACCACCTATCCAACCTATCGAAAACCTCGTTCGGGTCCATATCATTTCCTTTGATGAAACGGTACAGTTTCTCGTCGTTCAACAGAGTCCTCAGCCTCTTGTCGGAAAGGCTTGCGAACTCGTTAGCAGTCATTCCCGACCTCACGCAGATCAGGTCCAGAGCGTCGGTCCTGAGCCTGTCCGACAGCTCCTTTCTCTTCCCCTTGAAGTTCGTCTCGAGGAACTGAAGGTTCCCGACGACGATCTCGCTGATGGCGAGACGGTGGTACCAGAGCTTCGGGTCGGTCACCACCTGGGACATGACGATCATCATCAATCCGATCATGGCCGTGACGAACAGCCCCTTCGTCAGGTCCCCGAAGACGAAGACGAAGGTCGAGGTGATGGTCCTGTAGAAGCCCTCGGAGAAGTCGACGGCCGCGTGCACGCTCTCGTCGAAGAGCACGATGCCGCCGTTGGGGAGCAGGAAGTCGACGAGCCCGAGCAGGAACTCGCTGTTGTCGCTCAGGTCCCACATCTCATTGATGAATATGGAGGGATCGCCGATGAAGACCATCCTGCCCTTGAGGGTGACGACCTCGAAGGGTCCGGGCTGGTCCTGGACGTCGATGGCGCCGTTGCCGTTCACGTCGAGGAAGCTCTCGTTGGACGTGAATCCCAGCGTGGTCCCCTGCTGGTTCGACTCGATGGCGGTCGGGTCGTTGAAGAGCACCTCGTAATCCCTGGATGTGCCGTTGATGTCGGGAAGCGTAAGCTCGATGTTGAGGATCGATGTGTTGGTGACGTAACTGGGGTCCCACATCCTGTACCTGTGGAATGTTATACCGAACTCGTTGGCAAGGTCGTCGCCGTAGCCGTAGTCGTCGGCGAGGATCAGGGACCCGCCCTTCTCGACGAAGTCGACGATGGAACCGATGTCGTCGTAGGAGTATGGCGTCTCGACGCCGACGATGACGAGGAGGGTCCTTTCCGGCTCCCTGACCTCCCTCAGGATCCCGGGAGTCGCCACGATACCATGCGTGGTGTACCCCTCGTTCTCGAGGGCCTTCCTGAACTCGGATATGTCGTTCCAATCGTCCGAGTAGGCAGAAAGGGACCTGTCCCGTTCGGAAACGTCAGCAAGTACGGAAGGGTAGACGAGATAGAGAAGCACCACCGAAGCCCCGACCAGAACTGCACCTATGACATCGCGGTTCATCGCCACTTCCTCGACCCCGGAACATGGGTCAGACGATTTATAAAGGTATTTGGTGGCCAGACAGGGAAGGTTCCTTTGTCAAGTGACGGACGTGTCTGATGGGACAGGGAAAGGTGAAGGACATTCTCGATCCCGGAGGGGACTCTGACGTCAAAAGCCGAGTGTGATCCGCTGGGTCCCGTTCACGTTCATATAGGTGATTATGAGCTCCTCGGCGCTGCTGGAGACACTGCCCGTGATCTCGATGTTCGTCGGATTCATTATCGGCCTGTGGATCCTGATCCGCTCGTAGGTCGCATTGACGTAGATCCTGTGATCGGTGGCACTAATCCTGTATCCGAAAGTGAAGGCGATCGGCTGGAGCTGGACCACCTTCTGGAACGTCGAGTTCGGGGACCTTATCGCCATTGTCACCACCGATCCGAGCTCCTCCTCGAGGTGCTCAGCGACGTCGCTGAGCATGATCCGGAGCGAGGCGCGTCCGGAGTCGTTGACCATATCGGTGGACATCATGGTGATCGCGGTAAGAAGTATGGAGCTGATTATGAAGGTGTAGACGTAACCTATCTCCGCAACGCCCTCGTCACGCATCATCATATCATACACTCTCTAGGTCCATGAGCACGGTGGTCATGAGCATCTTCAGCGTGACCCTGCCGTTGCCGGGCTCCCTTATCAGTTTGATGCCTTCGAGCTCCTCGTTGGCCACGTCGCTGAGGGAGTGGCCGTCGGTGTTCTCCATGCCCGTGTACTCGCCGAGCATGTAGATGACCCATGCCTCCTCGTACTCCCCGATCATCCTGATCCTGACGTGGAACACGTCGTCGGTCCTCGTGTAGTTGAAGGTCTGGAGACGCATGCTGATCTGCCAGTTACCCCTGCCGACCGAACCGAAGGTCGAGTTGAGCTTGACTATGTTGAAGTATAGGTCGTCCGAGTCCTCGTCATATGTCAGGAGGGGGGGGTTCACGACGGTCCTCGACGGGAACTTGGTCACGATCCCGGCGTTCTCGGATACGATGTGAGCCGTCCCGAACTCGGAGGGTATCTTGACCTCGATCCGGTCCATGGGGATCAGGTAGGCCTCTCCGAAGGCAGTGCTGTTCGAGTTGAACAACAGTCGGAACCTTACGAGGTTGACGTCCTCGTTCCCGAGGAACACGGCATTCCTGGGGAGAAGTGGATAGACGATGTCGATCTCGTCGCCGAAGTCGTACCCGGCGTGAAGTGACTGGTTCACGTTGTTGTCGCCATACCAGGTGACCTCCAGGTCGAAGGTGACGTCCTGCCGCGGAAATATCCTCACGGTGGTAAGGTCATCGTCCTCGCCGTCGAGTTCCTCGTCGAGACCGTAGATCTCGAAGTCAGTGTTGCTGAAGTATGAGAATGAGTAGTACCATCTAGTGGACCGTTCGTAGGCCAGCAGGTCGCCGTTGGGAACCGAGATCCTGATGGTCCTCGTGGAGCCGGCCACTCCGCCCTGGACGGTGTCCTCCAGGGCGGCGTCGAAGGCCTCGAACCCCGACATGGTCGTCCTGTACTCGGTGTCCCAGCTGATCCTGTTCATCGTCGGGATGCTCCAGTACAGGATCGCCGAGATGATCGTCAGCATTATCGTGATGAGAAGGAGGGTGCTGATGATGGGTGTCACGGCATCGACATCGTCGGAAAAGCTCTTGCGGAACCGGGCCATCGTTTA
Organism: Thermoplasmatota archaeon; assembly: GCA_028279595.1. Taxonomy (GTDB): domain Archaea; phylum Thermoplasmatota; class JAKEGO01; order JAKEGO01; family JAKEGO01; genus JANQNK01. Next base: position 46,215 of record JANQNK010000016.1, on the reverse strand, counting down.
CACTCCTACCCCGTAATACAACTTGTCATATATATTACGTTACCGTGGATACCACCACCTCTACTCGCATGTCCGGCGCATCGTTCGATCCCGCCAGTGGGTCATTGGGACCGGTGATCGCGGTCGTCCCGACCGACCGCCAGCACAACCTTTAAAACGGGGAGCGTGATTGCCCACCACGGAGGCTTTAGAATGTATGAGATCAGATTTCATGGAAGAGGCGGACAGGGAGCCGTCATGGCGGCCCAATCCCTTGCCGCCGCTGCGTTCAGGGAGGGTTACTATGCCCTTGCCTTCCCGCACTTCGGTGCGGAGAGACGTGGCGCGCCTGTCCTTGCCTTCGCCCGGATCGCCGAGGGCAAGATCTACGAGAAGACCAGGGTCTACCACCCGAACTACGTCGTGGTGCTCGATCCGGTCCTACCCGAGCTCGTCAACGTCCAGGACGGACTTGTGGAGGGCGGGATGGCCATCCTGAACTCTCCACTCCAACCGGACGAGGTCCAGCTGGAGAGGAGCACGGATACGGCGACCGTCGACGCAACGACCGTCGCACTGGAGACCCTCGGGTCCCCGATCACCAACAGCGCCATCCTAGGAGCCTTCGCGAAGGCGACCGGGCTGCTCAAGATCGAATCCGTCGAGCAGGGCATCATCGACATCTTCGGACCCAGGATCGGCATGGACAAGGCCGAGAGGAACGCAAAGGCAGCTGCGGCCGCGTACGAGAGGACGACGACCGGCACCTGCACGGGCGGCCGTTCCTACGAGGCCTCCAAGATGTGGCTCCCGGACATCGACGAACTCCCGATCGGGATGTCGACCCCGAAGACGCAGACGGACGCCGGCCTCGTCGGTATCGGCAGCTTCGTCGAGAACCACACGGGGTCCTGGAGGACGTTCGTCCCCAACGTCGATCCCGAGAAGTGCATCAACTGCCAGATGTGCTGGTTCTACTGCCCCGATGCCGCGGTCGACCGCGGCGAGGAGGTCATCGGCTTCAATCTGGACTACTGCAAGGGTTGCGGAATATGCGCCAACGTGTGCCCGGTCGATGCCATCGAGATGAGGAGGTGAAAAGGATGAAAAGGGTAGTAACAGGGAATTACGCGGCGGCCTACGGAGCGAAGGTATGCAAGCCCGATGTCGTGGCCGCTTATCCGATCACGCCCCAGACGTTCATCGTCGAGCACATCTCGGAGTTCGTGAACGACGGGGAGATGGACACCCAGTTCGTCAGGATGGACAGCGAGCACTCGGCAATGAGCGCATGCGTGTCCGCCTCGGCGACCGGTGTCAGGACGTTCACCGCGACCGCCTCGCAGGGCCTGGCGCTCATGCACGAGATCCTGTTCATCGCATCCGCACAGCGGCTGCCGGTGGTCATGCCGGTCGTCAACAGGACGGTCGCAGGACCCATCGGAATATGGGTCGAGTACAACGATACCATGCCCCAGAGGGACACCGGGTGGCTCCAGGTGTACGTGGAGGACAACCAGGAGGTCCTGGACATGACGATACAGGCCTTCAAGATCGCGGAGGACCACGATGTGCTCCTCCCGATGATGGTCAACCTCGACGCCTTCATCCTGTCGCACACAGTCGAGCCGGTGGATCTGATAGAGCAGGAGGAGGTGGACAGGTTCCTGCCACCCTACGACCCGATCGCGAACCTGCTCCCCGAGACGCCGATGGCTGTGGGAACGTTCTCGCCGCCGGAGTACATCCAGGAGGTCAGGTACCAGACCGATGTCGCCATGAGGAAGGCGGAGGCGGTCATCGAGCGTGTCAACAGGGAGTTCGCCGAGCAGTTCGGCAGGGACTACCACGGGATGCTCGAGGAGTACAGGACAGACGACGCCGATGTCATCCTCGTGACCCTCGGAACGGTCACCTCGACGGCCCGCGCTGTAGTGGACAGGATGCGCGAGGCCGGGAAGAAGGTGGGCATAGTCAAGCTCCGCTTCTTCAGGCCATATCCCCTCGAACAGATCCGCGAGATCGCCTCGAGGGTGGATGCGATCGGATTCTACGATCGTTCGGTCTCCTACGGCGTCGGCGGACCCAGCTACATCGAGGGCCGCCACGCGCTCTACGGCTACACCATACCGGTCATGAACTTCCTCGCCGGGATAGGCGGAAGGGACGTCATGTCCGAGGACGTCGAGCTCATGTTCGACATGCTTCTCAAGGCAGCCAAGGAGGGCAAGGCCGAGAAGGACATCGTTTGGATAGGAACAAGGGGGGTGAACCCGTGAACATCAAGGAACTACCGGACAAGGAACTCTTCACGCCCGGACACACTGCGTGCCCGGGATGCGCTGCACCGATCGTCATGAGGCACGTGATGAAGATATTCGGCGAGAAGTCTGTCGTGTACAACCCCGCCTGCTGCCTTCTGGTGTTCGGCGGGACCTACCCATGGATCGCATGGGAGGTGCCGTACAACCACGTCGCCTTCGAGAACACCGGAGCATGCATCACCGGCATCTCCAGGGCCCTGAAGAACATCGGCAGGGACGATGTCACCGTCCTCGGGATCGCCGGCGACGGCGGAACTGCGGACATCGGTTTCCAGGCACTCTCAGGGGCTGCGGAGAGGAACGAGGACGTCGTCTACATCATGTACGACAACGAGGCCTACATGAACACGGGGATCCAGAGGAGCGGTTCGACGCCCTACGGCGCATGGACCACCACGACCCCCGCCGGCTCGAAGATCAAGGGAAAGGAGCGCTTCAAGAAGGACATGGCGACGATCATGCTTGCCCACAACGTCCCGTACGTCGCGACCCTGAACATCGCCTACCCCGCGGACTTCCTCAGGAAGCTCGAGAAGGCGAAGGAGATGTCCGGGTTCCGCTTCCTGCAGATCTACGCGCCATGCCCGACCGGATGGCGTGCGGACCCCAACTCCGCAGTCGACCTCTCGAAGCTCGCGGTCGAGACCGGGATGTGGACCCTCTGGGAGGCCGAGAACGGCAAGGTCACCATCAACAAGAAGCCGAAGTTCACTCCTGTCAAGGAGTACCTCGACCAGCAGGGCCGGTTCAGGCATTTCGACGACGAGCAGTACGGCATCATCGAGCAATGGGTCAAGGACAAGTGGGACAAGGACGAGAAGATGCTCACCGCTCTCGGCGGCGACTGAGGCGATATCCATGCAGTCGGCCCGCGAGGGGAACACCGTCGTCGTCAAGCTCGACGACGGCGAGGACCTCTTCTCCAGCCTCGAGACGGTGGCGGCCAAGGAGGGATTCACTTCCGGCACCATCGTCGCGGGAATAGGGATGCTGAGGAATGCAGAGATAGGGTTCTTCGACGGGAACGAGTACCAGAACCAGCTCGTCGAGGGTCCGGTGGAGCTGCTCTCGCTCCTGGGGAGCATCGCAGGGAGCATTCACATCCACTGCATCCTCGGAATGCCCGACCATTCCGCCATAGGAGGTCACCTGCAGAAAGCGACGGTCTGCGTCCTGAACGAGATAACGATCCAGGCGTTCGACGAGGTGGTCCTCGGACGGGAGCTCAATCCGGCATCCGGTCTCAACGAGATGACCGTTACCAAGTGACCTGGAACGGTCCCCCCCTAATATTTCCACTAACAACTACCCTGGGGTAGGGGAACGTCATTACAATTTCGAAAAAAACAAGAAAAGGGAATGGGCCCCATGAACCGCCGGTCCGGGCGTCAAGGGAGCGGGGCCCGTTCCCATATTGTGGAGGTGAAATGATCCTGAGCTATCCTATGGTCTCGGCGAGGGAGATGTTCTCCAGCATCTCCCTGGCGGTGTCCGTTATCCTGTAGGTCACCCTGAAACCAGGATACGCCTCGGGATCGGCCCGGCATTCTGCATCGACAAGCCCTGTCCTGGACAGGGCTCTGAGGTGCCGGTGTAGTATCTCGTTAGACATGCCGAGCGACCGACCGATGCGCTCCAGGAAGGCGTCCTGGTACTCAACACCGATGCGCTCGATGTTGGTCAGGATCTCCGCCTGGAGCGGATCAGAGTGGCGATGTGCGTCCGCCAGCCGACCCGGCCCATTGACCTCCGTGCGTTCCATTCTCCAAACCCCCCATGTCCGCGAGCCTCACCCGAGGCTAATCCTAACTCGACGTCATCGCTTATATACCGTCGTTGGTAATTACCAGGAAACCGAAGCGAATTACCAACGAAAAAAGGGTGATTTGCCTTCGTTTTCTGCACTTTTGCTCCTCGGTGCGTATTTGTTGGTAAATTAGGATTGTCACGGTCGTCCGAGCACCAAAGAGGGTGTTCTTGACATGCGTTCCTGCGAGACCAAGTCCAAGAGGAGCTTATTCCTACGGTGACCACATCGGCTCCATCGGTGACACGCGTTGCTGCGAGACCGAGTCCGCAGGGAGCGCGTACTACAGAATGATAGTATTACGTACGAAAATGACGAATCAACGACCGTTCAGAAGGTCTCCGAGGCGCTTCATCCAAAGCTGCTCGGCGCGTATGTCTATCACGAGTATTCGGCCGTTCTCTGTCAGGGTGTACTCGGAGCCGTCCGATCCGCCCTCGTTCTGCACTATCAGACCCGCCTCCTCGAGGTGGGCAACAGAATCGATGACCTGATCCACCGGAGCGCCGATGACGCTCTGGAGGTCGTTGACGGAATGCACCGAGTCGAGGTCGTCCGCGATTATCTTCATGATCCGGACCCGGACGGGGTCCTCCAGGACCTGGGACGATTTGAGCGTCTGGCCGTTGGCCAGCCTGATCCCTGTCTCGAACATCCTCTGCCTCCACCTCGTTCAGTGCCGTGGCAGGATTCCCTAGGAGGTATATAATGACTTGCGGGGTGGATACCTGGTAGACCCCGGTTATAACCAGTTCAATCCGAGATGATGACGCGATCGCCGTCTAGGGTGACCCTTCCGGCCGCGATGAGACCGACGACCTCGGGGAGGAGGCGATGCTCCTCCTCGAGGACCCTGGCCTGGAGGGTCTCCGGTGTGTCGCCGTCCTCGATCGGGACAGTCCGCTGGGCGATGATCGGCCCTCCGTCCACCTTCTCGTCGACGAAATGGACAGAGCAGCCCGATGTCCGGTCGCCGCTGGCCAGGACAGCCTCGTGGACATGCATCCCGTACATCCCCGGACCGCCGTACAGGGGTAGGAGCGCCGGATGGATGTTGATCATCTTCCCGCGGTGCCTGGCTATGAACGCTGGTGTGAGGATCCGGATGTATCCGGCGAGCACGATGAGGTCCGTGTCGAATGAATCGATGACATCGGAGACGGCGTCCTCGTGCTCCGCCCTCTTGAGGCCTTTCCGGCTCACGTAACGGGGTTCGATGCCGTGGTCCTCGGCCCTGGTCAGCGCGTAGGCGTCCTCGTTGTCGGAGATCACGACGACGATCCGTCCGTCGATTGAACCGTCCTCGACACCGTCGATGATGGACTGGAGGTCCGAGCCAGACCCGGAGGCAAGCACGGCTATCCTGAAATCTCCCATGGGCCTTCGAAGGCCGAGAACGTACTTAATCGTTGCGAACATGGATCACTTCGCCTTCCGCCTGGGAGACTTCCGTGCAGACGGTTTCCTGGGAGTATTTTTCGGGTCCCCATCCTCCGTTCCATGGTCCACGGGTCCCTCATCGTCATCCTCGTCCCCATCGACGCCGCGGGTCGTGATCTCGCCCTTCACGTAGGATGCCATCTCCCTGGGGTTGACGGCTGACAGGAAGAACGTCAGGTCCTTCCTCGTGAACTGCCGCATGGCGGACAGGGTCCCCACGTAAGCGCCCAACCCGATGATCCCGTAGGCCGCGAGGATGAACCAGCGGTTCGCAGGATGCAGATTGTCGAGTAAGAGAAGGGTAGCGCCCATCGCGACGCCACCGCCCACCAGCAGGAGGTTCCTCGGTGAGCTTACGGCGCCCGATAGCCTGTATGCGTAAAGCCTGACGATGGAGAAGAGGATGACCTGAGTGATCAGCGTGGCGAGGGCTGCGCCGACGGCGCTCCATCCGAGGAGTGGGATCCCGAACAGCGCAGCGGGTATGAACACGAAGTTCAGAATGACGTTAAGGGAGGCCTGGAGGATGCTCACCTTCGCCATGATACCCGGCCTGTCGAAACCCTGGATCAGGTTCCGGTAGGGGGTATTGATGACGGTGATGAGCGCCCAGAGGGACAGGATCTGAAGCATCGGAGCGGCATCCTCGAACTTTCCTGAGAGGATCTGGATGACCCTGTTCGGGAGGACGAAGAACATGACTATGGGGGGAAGGGCGACCAGTATGATGTAGCGCTCGGCCCTGTTGATGAGCTTCCTGATCTCGGCTCTCTCACCCCTCGCATGGTGCTTCGATATCGACGGGAGGAGCACGCTAGCGATGGCGTTCGTAAGGAACACTATGACGAACGCAATGCGCTGGGCCGCCGTGTAGAGCCCGACGTGGCGCGAAGACCAGAAGGCCTGCACCATCACCTTGTCGGTGTTGATCGTGATGACGACCATGGATGTCATGATGATCGCCGGGATGGCGTACTTCGTGTAGGACTTGAACAGCTCCTTGGAAGGACGCGCCACCGGATATCCGCGGTAGAAGTAGATGGCGGTCCCGAGCTGGACAGCGCCGCCGAGGACGTACATCCATGCGAGTGGTATGGCGGCGTCGTAGAGCCGTGAATGGTCGGACGATATGGTAATGGCGAAGTATATGGTACCGACCAGCCGGACGATGTTGCCGAGGATCCGGGGGACCTGGGCCTTGGCGATCTCCAGCCGCGCCGTGAAGGTCGTGATGAAGATCCTCGAGGACGTCTCGAGGTTGAACCACAGTATCATGATGTAGATGACCGTGAGATGGTAGCGCGACTCGAACCCGTTCCCCATGATGTCGGTCCAGATGAAGAGGGAGGTGAGGATGACAGCGTTGAATATCACGAGGAGCGTGACCTTGATGGCGATGAAAGTGCCGTTGCACCTGGCGAAGTCCTGTCCCTCCGAGACACGTTTGATGTGTGCCTTCGTGTAGCCCAGATTGGTGATGATGCCGTAGAGCTGGACGAACGCGAGGCCGAACCCGATCATTCCGAGTACGTGGGAGTTGAGTTCCCGGGCGATGAAGAACAGGGCTACCAGCCCGAGGACCGACCCTATTATGTCGTTGACGATGACAAGGGTGGCCTTGCGAGCCAGCATCCTGGATCACACCTTCTTCTGGCAGACGAGCCACGAGCCGCCAGGGACGTGGGACCCGTCGCCCAGGACGCATTCCTCGAGCTTCGAATCGTTCTCGACCTTGGTACCAGCTCCGAGTATGGTGTCACGAACGGTGGAGCGGTCCTCAAGCATGGAGTTCTCGAGTAGGAGGCTGTTTGTGACGGTGGAAGCCTTTCCGATCCGGGAGCCGGGCAGGACGTAGGAGTCCTCCACGACGGCATCCCGGGCCACTGTGACACCCTTCGCGATGAACGGGGTGCCCTTGAGCGTTCCCTTTATCACCGCATCCGGGTGGATGAGGCCGCTCTTGTCCAGATCGCCGTCCGCCTCCCTCAACTTCTTGCGCGCCTCCTCGCGGTTGGCCCGCAGGAGGTCCTCCGGGCGCCCGATGTCCATCCATATGCCCTCGAGGTTACGGCCGAAGAGGGAGCCCTCCTCGCGCAGTAGTGGGAACAGGTCCCGCGAGAAGTCGAACTTCTTCCCCTCGGGGACTAGGTCGAGGACCTCGGGTTCGATCACGTATATCCCGGCGTTGATTAGATTGGAGAAGACCTCGGACTCCTTCGGCTTCTCCTTGAACCTGTCGATCCTCCCGTCGTCGTCGAGGCCGACGATGCCGTACTCGACGGGGTTCACGACCTCGGTGAGGGCCATCGTGACCGCGGCCCCGCTCTTGTCGTGGAACGCCACCAGGTCGCTGAGGTCGGCGTCCACGAAGAGGTCACCGCTGACCACGACGAACCTTTCGTTGATGAACTTCTTGACCTTGGCGATGCCCCCGGCCGTTCCCATGGCCTCGTCCTCGATGGAGTAGACCATGCACATGTTGCGGGACAGCCCGCCGCCGAGGTGGGCGATCAGCATCTCGGGCTTGTAGAAGGTCGTCATCATGACCTCCCGTATGCCTATGCTGTCGTAGAGGTCGAGTGCATAATCGATGCAGGGTCTTCCGAGGATGGGGACGAACGGTTTCGGCCTCATCTCGGTCAGCGGCCGTAGCCGCATGCCCTTTCCGCCGGCGAGCACAACACCCAGCATGGTATCATCTCACTTCGCCATCATCCGTGCGACGATCGACAGGACTATGCCGATCAGTCCGGTGGTCGGCGAGAGGAAGGAGACCATATCGTCGTTGTGCATCGCGACCAGGAGGGCGATGATGAAACCTATCAGACCGATGCCGACACCGATGGTGATCAGTATCCTTGCGGTGCGCTTCAATCCCTTCATCAGGAGGAGTCCTGCGAATATGACCAACAGACCGCCCAGGGCGCCGAGTGCGATGATGATGTTGAACACGAGCTCCATGGTGGAGTCGAGCTCCATCACGTTCTCCTCGAACCCTTCCTTGAGCGATTGCCATGTCCCTGCGCCGGCGATCCCGGATATCAGCAGGAGCACTCCTGCAACGATCGCGAGTATCGCAGCCGTCTTGTATCTCGTCTTGGTCATCGGAGAGTGAGAGAGGGTATGACCATATTATCCTTTTCCCCAGTGTAATGGCAGTACTGGCTTGAGAATTGACGACCCATCAACGAGGACTCACTTCCTCATCACGACGAGGGTCTCCCCGCCGAGGTAGATCCGCATGAGCCGGGAGATGGCATCGGCGATGGACGCGGAATCGGAGGCGGGATCGGCGGCCGAACCCGGGAATATGGCGGTGTGCAGGGTCCTGTACTGTCTCTGAAGGTACCCCCGGTTGATCAGGGCAAGGCGCTGATCGTCGGCGAGTTGGCTCAGGACCTCGGCCGTGAACATATCCCCCGTGAGGACCCCCTCAAGGGGTTCGCCATCGAGTTTCAGGTCGGCGGGGTTCGTTCCCGTGATGTGATGCTCCTTGTCATCTATGTTGGCGAGGAGCGAGGCGGGAATGAAGGCAGTGGCTCCCATGATCCCGCGCATGAGATGCAGTCGGTCGAGCTCCTGCTGGCTCTGGAAGAGTGGCACGACGTAGAATGTGGCGGGTTCGAGCTTCGCCACGGACCTGAGCATCCGGTGGATGTTGGACTTGACGCGCCTCGGGATGGTTATCCTGAAGTAGGGTTTTCCGTAGTCCTCCCACTCGGCCGCGGTGGCCATGACCATCAGTTCCGGTCGCTTGAAGTGGAGGAACACCGAGATGCCCCGTCTCATCTCGTCGCTGTCGAGGGATACCCAGTCGAACAGACCGGAGCCGAGTGACGTCACGTCTGCCTCGGACTCGATGGAGCCCATTATCTCCTCCATAAGTGCGTAGGCGAATGAGAGTTCCGAGATCTCGACATCCATCGAACTACCCCCGTCGGGAATATGCTGACTCACTATTTAGGATTGTGGATGTCAGGGGGAATCGATGGGGTTTTATCCGGGTAGACGGCTTCGCTCCCATGGGAGGCGACCTATACCTCACGAACTTCAGGTCCCGTCTCGGGGACTCGCTCGTTTCGACCGAGGGGGTCATCGAGGACATCGGAATGGGGGTGACGAAGCCAACAGGACACGAGGTCATAGACCTCGACGGAGGCCTCCTGCTTCCGGGGTTCATCGACGCACATACGCACATCCAGGCCTGGGGGCTCAGGCTGTTCACGACGGACCTCGGGAATGCGGACTCATGGTCGGATGTGATCTCACGCATATCGGGAAGCGAGGGACCTTTCATCGGCATCGACTACGATGAATCGGGATGGCCCGATGATATCAGGACCAATGACCTCGAGGAGTTCGACTTCCCGGTCGCGCTCAGACGGGTTTGCGGCCACAAGGCTGTCGCCAACGAGGCGGCGTTGAGGTTGATCGAGGAGGATCATCCTCGAGCGGTAGAGGACGACGGGGTGTCGGAGAAGGGAGCCCTCGAGCTGTTCCACATATTCGATCCCGGTCCCGAGGGAAGGATAGAGGCGGCCACCCATGGAGCGGATACTGCGTTGTCCCTGGGGATAACGACGGTTCACGAGATCACGCACGACCTCACGCCCCTGAAGCGCTCCGGGACCCCTCTGAAGTGGAGGGGGTACAGGGTCACGGAGGACGAGCCGGTCGGGCGTCACGAGGACTTCGAGGGGATCAAGCTGTTCTCCGACGGATCGATAGGATCCAGGACTGCCTGGATGCTCGAGGACTATACGGACGGCAGTCGGGGAGGCCCATACATGGAGAGGGATTCGATCGTCGAGCACGCCATGAGGGCGACCGAGCTCGGCCTCCAGGTGATGACCCATGCCCTCGGGGATGCCGCCGTTCAGAACGTCGTCGAGGCGTACACCGAGGTCGCCGGGAGCCACGAGATGACGAGGCCCAGGATCGAGCATCTGGAGCTGGTGCCGGGCCCTGCCTGGAGTGCCATGCGAGAGCTCGGCGTCGTGGCGTCGATGCAGCCCAACTTCACCGTCAACTGGGGGATGCCCGGAGGGATGTACGAATCAGCCCTCGGCGCGAGATACGTCACAGCGAACAATTACAGGAAGGGACTGGACTGCAGCCTGGCCTTCGGGTCGGACTGCATGCCTATCGGACCGCTCTTCGGGTTGAAGGGGGCTCTCGAACATCCCGATGCGAACGCACGGTTGACCGTCGAACAGGCCGTAACGGCATACACGGGTGGCGGTGCCTTTGCCGGGATGATGGAGGGAAAGGTCGGATCGATAGATACAGGGAAGGCCAGCGACCTCGTGGTCCTGACAGGGGACGTGCCAGATGGCCAGGTCGTCATGACGATAATCGACGGGGAGGTCGTCTTCAGGGCTTAGACCGAGGGACATGTTCCCCACGAATTCGGAGGCCTACCTCGGCTGTCCAGACCCCGGTCGTTTACGTCAAAACCAATCAATTTAAATATTGGGTTCCCGAATTATCCACGAGTGAGAACATGCCAGAATATACCTTCAGAATGATGGGTCTGCCCCCGAAACAGGGAACGAAGAAGATCGCGATCCCGGCCAAGGCGACTTGCGGCGACGCCAAGAAGCTCGTCCGGCGCCAGTACAAGATCAGCGACCGTCTCGTCATCCAGCTCGTCTTCAAGGGGCATCCGATCCGGGACAGAGAGGTGTTCTCCAAATTCCTAGACAAGATGAAGTACAACGCCAAGAAGGACACCATCACGGTCATCAGTCAGCAGGCCGGCGGACGATGATAGGGTGTGCGTGACATGGCCGAGGAGACCGAGGCCTTCCGTTACGCGAGACACCTCCTTCTGGAGGGATGGGACCAGGAGGCGCTTCGTAATTCATCGGTGATGGTAGTCGGCGTTGGAGCGTTGGGCTGCGAGATCGCCAAGAACCTAGCCCTGGCCGGGGTCGGAACGATGCATCTCGTGGACATGGACATCATCGAGATGTCCAACCTTTCACGGCAATTGCTTTTCAGGGAGTCCGATACGGGCAGATACAAGGCGGCGGTGGCCGCGGAGTGGATAGCCAACGCGAATCCAGACGTCGAGGTGATACCGCACGAGGGCAAGTTCCAGGACCTGCCCATCGAGGTCTACGAGGACCTCGACCTCATCCTCGGCGGATTGGACTCGTTCGAGGCAAGGTTCCAGCTGAACGAGCTGGCGTGGCGGCTCGGTAAGGTATACATCGATTCTGCGGCAACAGGATTCAAGGGCAACGTCCAGGTGATCGTTCCTCCCGGGGTGGAGAATGTGGCCGAGAGGACCGCCTGCCTCAAATGCTTCTATCCGATCCCGCCGGCAGACGGAGCTGCGGCAGCCGCGTGCACGGTTCCCGGCCATGCACGGACCCGGGACCACTGCATCATCAAGGGCGAGGAGGCCTTCATCAAGGCCCACGGGAAACGGGAGGAGTACTCGGTCGAGGACCTCGAGATCATAGCCGGGCTTGCCCACGACGCCTCCGTGGATTCCCCACACACTGACGAATGGACGTTCACCGCCCCCGAGGTGGAGAACCTGTTGATGAACAAACTCCCGTCAGTGATCACGGTCAATGCAGTGGTGGCATCGCTGCAATCGCACGAAGCCCTTAAGGTCCTTCACAGGATTAAGGGTAGGGACATCGGTCCTCCGATGGATCCGACGTACATCGAGTACAGCTCGCAGTACGGGATACTCACTCCTGTTGAGATCGAGATCGATCCCGCATGCCAGTCGTGCTCCAGGACGGCGGGCGACGAGCTGCCGCTCGCATCATGGACCCTCGGAGGCCTCCTGGATGCGATAGACGGAATGGGAGTTCCGGCCGAGAAGGCCCTCATCACGAGGACATCGGACGGAGCCGTCGTCTCCAACTTCGGGAAGGGCGATGTCGAGGCCGACCTTGCCGGCGTCGGAGTGAGGAGCGGCGACGGCCTGAGGATCAGCTACAAGGTCGACGGCGAGCGGACGAGCATAGAGGTAACGGTCAAGGAGGGAGAGGGATGAACTACGAGAGGATAGAAGCGGACTACTTCGAGGCGCTCAGCGCCTACGACGAGGACCCCTACGTCGAGATCGACATCTGGCCCGGCGACAACTTCGTCGGTCACATGCAGGTCGTGATCAAGGGCGCGGCAGGGACCCCGTACGCTGGCGGCCAGTTCGTCTTCGAGATCAAGATGTTCTCCGACTATCCCTTCAGCCCGCCCGGGGTGTTCTGCCACACGCCAATATGGCACCCGAACATTGCGCTCGGCAGGACCCCTCCGACCAAGAACTCATGGCGTGACAACGTCTGCTTCGACATCATCGATCCGAGACGCGTGGGAAAGGTCGACCCGACCACCCAGACGGCCGGTTGGACCCCGACCCGTGACATAGTCATGCTGCTCGAGGCGATGAAACTCATGATCCACATGTTCCCTCCGTTCTTCAATCCGGCCGACCCGTTGAACGAGGACTCGGCGAAGCAGTACCTGGAGGATCAGAACGGATTCATTACCAAGGCCAAGGAGATGACTGATCGATATGCCAGATGACGAGAAGAAGGGAACCTCAAAGAAGGTAGCCAAGCCGTCGACGTCGACAGTAGGCAAGAAGGGCACTCCGCCGAAGACGGAGAAGAAGACGACGGAAAAGAAGACGACGGCGAAGAAGACGCCCCCCAAGAAGGCGGTCCCGAAGAAGTCCGCTGGAAAGGGCAAGGGCGACGACAAGGGAGACTTCGAGTGCAAGGAGACCGAACCAGCGGACGCGGTCATCCACCACAGGGCCCTGGGGAAGATACTCAGGCACGGATTCCGTTTCTGCAATGCGGCCATCGAGCAGAGCAAATGGGTCGAGTGCATGGGATTCCTCCTCGGCGACGTCGATGACGACAACATGATCATCATCAAGGACGCGGTTCCGGTCACCAACGGGAGCAAGGTCGAGGTCCGCTTTACCTCCGAGCACTACAGGACCTCGGACGAGATCAACGCTACCCTCTCCGATGACCTTTGGGTCGTCGGTTGGTACCATACGCACCCTGGCCACGACCTATTCCTATCCACCATCGACAGGGTGAACCATGCGGGCTACCAGATATTGAATCCCAACGCGGTCGCCCTCGTCTTCGATCCCTCCAAGGTCAGGCCGAAGAAGATCGATCAGCTCGACCACTACATGAAGCTCTTCAAGCTCGTGAACCCGAGGAAGATGGAAGCCGCGGACTACCTGGAGCTCGAGAATATCCGCATGGAAGGCGGCTTTGCGGACATGGTCGAGGCCTTCAAGGACCTCGCGGAGACCGTGGAGAAGGGGCATCCCATCATGCTCGAGTACAAGGAGACGACCATGGCCGGCCTCGGCCTCGAGGAGGTCATCTCGAAGACGTACGACGGCCTGCTGGACATCAAGAGGGACGTCAAGCAGCTGAAGCAGCAGCAGACCAAGCTCGAGACCCAGGTCAAGATCGCACTGAAGGACCTCATCGACGATGAGGAACTCGAGTGAACTGGACTCGATAACGACTGACGAAAATCGAAACTCACTTATTGTATCCTGCCAGCGAGAGCATTGGATGCGCCGCTATCGTCCTCGAAGCCTTCCCCGCTCGCATCAATTTCAGGATATCCGAAGCGCGTCGATCCCCCAATGGGACGGGATCGAGCGCGGTTTCCGAAAGGTTGATTTACGGATGCCGGGATTCGAGGACATGGACCGACTCTATCTCGAGGACCAGTACATGAGGGAGTTCGACGCGACAGTCGTCTCTGTCGAAGAGGGCAGGGTCACTCTCGACCGTTCGGCCTTCTACCCCGGAGGAGGAGGGCAGCCCGCGGACACCGGCAAGCTCGTTTGGGACGGTGGTGAGTGCGAGGTCACGGGCGGGGCCGGAGAGGCACTGACCATCGAGGGTGACAGGCCGTCGGTCGGAACGGCCGTCAGGGGGACCATCGACTGGGAGCGCCGCCATCAGATAATGAGGGCACACACATGCCTGCATGTGATCGATGGGATCGCGTACAAGCAGTACAACGTCGACATTACCGGCAACCAGCTCTATCCCGCAAGAGGGAGGCTGGACCTCTCCTTCGACAACATGACGAGGGAGCTAGCCCAGGAGATCATCGACAAGAGCAACGAGGCCGCTGCCCGGGGTCTTACAGTCACGACGAGGATCATTTCGAAGGAGGAGTTCGCGAAGAACCCGGAGCTCATGAGGGTGGCCCACCACCTCTACGAGAAGTACGACGAGATCAGGACCGTCGAGATCGAGGGCTTCGACGTCCAGGCGGACGGCGGGACCCACGTCGCGAACACCTCGGAGATCGGGACCATGGTGCTCGCGGAGTACAAGAGCAAGGGAGCGAGGAACAAGCGGATATACGTCGAACTAGAGTGACCGCGAAGGGAGCGGACTTCGGCTAACTTTTTATATCACCCACGGATACTCGACCGGAGGCTTGTGCATGAGCGCGAAGATCGCCATCAACGGATACGGGACCATCGGAAAGAGGGTAGCCAACGCGGTGACGCTCCAGAAGGACATGGAGATCATCGGTGTGACCAAGACGAGGCCGACCTACGAGGCGTGGGAGGCACTCCGGAACGGTTTCAAGCTGTTCACACCGGCCGAGCGCGTCCCCGTGCTCGAGGAGGCCGGTCTCGAGGTCTCGGGAACACAGGAGGAACTGATCGAGGAGGCCGACCTAGTGGTCGACTGCACTCCCGGCAAGTTCGGGGCCCAGATGGCCGAACTGTACAGATCGAAAGGGACCAAGGCGATCTACCAGGGCGGTGAGAAGCATGGGACCGCTGGAGTCAGCTTCAACGCATATACCTGCTACGAGCAGGCGATAGGACAGGACCACGTTCGCGTCGTATCGTGCAACACAACCGGTCTGGCACGCTCGCTCTACCCGCTCCACAAGGAGGGGCTCGTCCGGAACGTCCTCGCGACCATGATCCGGAGGTCCGCGGACCCCGGGGACTCGAAGAGGGGTCCGATAAACGCAATAGAGCCGTCCCTCAAGGTGCCGTCCCACCACGGACCCGACGTGTTGACGGTGATACCGGACATACACATCAATACCGTTGCCGTGAAGGTGCCGACGACCATCATGCACATGCATGCCAACGCGGTCTACCTCACGAGGGATGTGACCCCCGAGGAGGTCATCTCGCTCTGGGAGCCGTACAGGCGTCTCATGCTGATAGACGGGTTCAAGGGGATGGGTTCCACCGCCCAGGTCATGGAGATGGCCCGGGACCTGAACAGGCCTTTCTCCGACCTCTACGAGATCGCCATCTGGCGCGACGGAGTCCACGTGGACCATGGTGTCCTCTACTTCTTCCAGGCGGTGCACCAGGAGTCCGATGTCATTCCCGAGAACGTGGACTGCATCAGGGCCATGCTGCAGATCCAGAACGACCCGCAGACAAGCATCGACATGACCGACAGGACCATGGGGATCTGGAGGTAGGCGACATTGACTGCCAGGATAAACAAGGCCAAGTGCGCCGGATGCGGCGCCTGCATGGACATCTGCCCGGTGGCCGCGGTCCACGTCGAGGTCGTTGCGATCGTTAATTCCAGGAAATGCGCGAGCTGCGGACTGTGCAGCGAGATCTGCCCCCAGTTCGCCATCAAGGTGGGTCCGAAGAAGGCCAGGACCTGATACTGGCTCAAAGACGCAGGTTTCGACATCATCTTTAAATACGATATCAGACCCATCACTGGATTGGTTCGATGAAGTACGTGTACGGGTTCAACGAGGGAGACGCCACGATGAAGGACCTCCTCGGAGGAAAGGGCGCCAACCTCGCCGAGATGACCCGAATGGGACTTCCGGTCCCGCAGGGGTTCACGATCACGACGGAGGCATGCCTCCGCTACGTGAGACATCGGACCATGCCCAAGGGGCTCATGGACCAGGTGAGGGAGTCCGTGGCCGACCTCGAGGAACAGACCGGCAAGGTCTTCGGCGGGGAGAAGGACATGCTACTCCTATCGGTCAGGTCCGGGGCGAAGTTCTCCATGCCGGGAATGATGGACACCATCCTCAACCTCGGCCTCAACGACCGGACGGTCGAGGACCTGGCGAAGGCGACGTCCGACCCAAGGTTCGCCTACGATTCCTACAGACGTTTCATCCAGATGTTCGGAGACGTCGTCATGGAGGTCGAGCACGAGAAGTTCGAGGCCATACTGCTCGAGGTCCGCGAGTCCGAGGGCGTAAAGCTCGACCACGAGATCAGCATCGAGGGCCTCAAACGCGTGATCTCCGAATACCAGGCCCTTCTGAAGGGGCTCGGACGCGAGTTCCCGCAGGACCCATGGGTCCAGCTGAGGATGTCGGTGGAGGCGGTCTTCGGCTCATGGGACAATCCTAGGGCGATCACCTACAGGAGACTGAACAAGATACCGGACGATCTCGGAACGGCCGTGAACGTCCAGATGATGGTGTTCGGGAACATGGGGATGGCGAGCGCCACCGGCGTGGCCTTCACAAGGAACCCGGCGACCGGAGAGAAGGAGTACTACGGGGAATACCTCATCAACGCCCAGGGCGAGGACGTGGTGGCCGGCATCAGGACTCCGATACCGCTGGAGAACCTGGACAAGGACATGAAGAAGGTCTTCCTCGACCTGAAGAAGGTCTTCGAACGGTTGGAGAAGCACTTCACCGACATGCAGGACTTCGAGTTCACGGTGGAGAACGGGACACTGTTCATACTTCAGACGAGGAACGGTAAGAGGACACCCCAGGCCGCTGTGAAGATCGCGGTCGACATGGCCGACGAAGGCTTGATCGACAGGAACACGGCGATCGCCCGTGTCATTCCGGAACAGCTCGAGACACTCCTTCACAGGCAGATCGATCCGGACATCGACGTCGAACCCATAGCGACCGGACTGTCGGCATCCCCGGGTGCCGCCAGCGGTGCGGTCGTCTTCAATGCCGACGACTCCGTGAAGTGGAGGGATGACGGCAAGAAGACCCTCCTCGTCCGTATTGAGACAAGACCCGACGACATCCATGGATTCGACGCTTCGGAAGGTATACTGACTGCCACCGGCGGGATGACGAGCCATGCAGCCGTCGTGGCCAGGTCCATGGGCAAGCCGTGCGTCGCAGGCGCGGAAGCCGTCAGGATCGACTATGCGGAACGCCGAATGACCATCGGCGACCAGGTCATCGAGGAGGGCGACCTCATTACCATCGACGGGACGAAGGGAGAGGTCATGCTCGGAGAGCTCCCTATGGTCGAGGCGGAGATCTCCGGAGACCTCGAAAGGTTCCTCTCATGGGCGGATGCGGTGAGACGGCTCGGTGTCCGGGCCAACGCCGACACGCCCGAGGGCGCGAGACAGGCGCTCAGGTTCGGTGCGGAGGGTATCGGCCTCTGCAGGACCGAGAGGATGTTCAACGCACCCGATAGACTCCCGTTCGTCGTGGCGATGATCCTGGCGGACGATCAGACGGCAAGGAAGCCGATCCTCGAGAAGCTCTTCGAGATGCAGCGCTCGGACTTCTTCGAGATATTCACGATAATGGGGACCCGGCCGGTCACGGTCAGGCTCCTCGATCCACCGTTGCACGAGTTCATGCCGTCCAGATCGGGGCTTGCCCGCGAGCTCGAACTGCTCAGGACGGCCAAGACGATGGCGAAGGTCAACGGCGACATCTCCACCGAGATGCTCACGGACGAACTGATCGAGGAGATCGCCGGCGAGGGTCTCGAGCGGGTGGACATCATGATCGAGCAGAGGGCGAACATGCTCGAGAAGATGAAGGACCTCTTCGAGGTCAACCCGATGCTCGGGCACAGGGGTGTCAGGCTCGGGATCACCCATCCGGACATCTACGAGATGCAGATCAGGGCGATAGCCTATGCCGTCGCCGAACTCATCAAGGCGGGTAAGAAGCCGAACGTCGAGATCATGGTCCCTCAGGTCGCCATCGTCGAGGAGCTGAGGATAATCCGCGACATAGTCGCAAAGGTCCTCCTCGAGGTCAGCGACGAGTACGGCTTTGCGCTCCCCATACGGTACGGAACGATGATCGAGGTCGTGAGAGCGTGCCTCATCGCGGACCAGATAGCCAGCAAGGTCGAATTCTTCTCCTTCGGGACCAACGACCTGACGCAGGCGACCTTCAGCTTCAGCAGGGAGGATGCGGAGGGCAAGTTCCTCCCGGCCTACGAGGTCCTCGAACTGGTGAAGGGGAATCCGTTCTCCACCCTCGACGGAGAGGGCGTCGCGGACCTCATGAGGATCGCAGTGGAGAGGGGGCGGAGCACATCCCCCGAACTCAAGGTCGGGATCTGCGGGGAGCACGGTGGCGACCCCGACAGCATCAGGATCGTCCACGGGATAGGCCTGGATTACGTCTCATGCTCGCCCTTCAGGATACCGATCGCAAGGCTCGCCGCGGCAAGGGCGGCTCTCGAATTGGAGTGATCGACAATGAGGATCGGAAGGATGGATCTAAGGGTTGTAGGATCGGTAGGTTCGACCAATTCCGAGGCGGCCGACATGGACGTCTGGTCGGCATTGCTTGCCAGGGAACAGCTCGAGGGCCGGGGAAGGCTCGACCATCTGTGGGACTCGCAACCAGGCGGCCTGTACCTGTCGTGCGTCCTCCCCCCGACGGACCCGCCGACGCTGTATCAGTTCTGGGCCGCGGTCGTAGTCAAGAGGGCCCTGTCCGATCTCGGAGTCGAGGTCTCGGTCAGGTGGCCGAACGACATCCTCGTCGATGACATGAAGATAGCCGGCATCCTGTCCGAGCACAAGGGCGACCGGGTCATCGTCGGGATCGGGATCAACGTCAACAACCACGTCGAGGACAGGCCGTTCCCGGCGACGTCCCTGATAGAACGGACAGGCAAGGTCTCGGACGTCGAGGGGATCGCAAGGCGGATGATCGAGATCGTTCAGGATGTCCCGCCTGCAGGCGACGTCATGGAGAAATGGCGGTCCGCGTCGATCACTGAGGGCAAGCGGGTGTCCGTGACCACATTGACCGGTGTAATCAGCGGCACTGCCGTCGGGATACGGGACGACGGCGCTCTCCTCGTCGAGACCGAGTCGGGTGTGGAACCGGTCACAGAGGGCGAATGCAGGTTCACCTGACCGGAAATGATATTATCTCCCAGTTCGATTGATGGCCGATGACCGACAGCTATGACGTCGTTATCGTGGGCGGCGGGCCCGCGGGATGCCGACTGGCCGAGGGCACCGCCAGGAAGGGCTTCAGTACGCTCATCATCGAGGAGCACCCCTCTATCGGTTCTCCCGTCCAGTGCGCAGGCCTCGTCAGCCCCAGGACCGTCCGTATGGTCAATCCGCCCGGGCGGGTCGTCCTTGCAGAGATGGTCGGTGCGGACGTCTTTGGTCCCGACATCAGTTTCACGTTCCAGGCCGACGACGCAAGGGGCATGGTCATAGACAGGCGGGCCTTCGATCGACACATGGGCGAGCGGGCGCTCAAGGCGGGTGCCGAGCTCGAACTCCATTCCTCTGTTATGTCCATTGACAAGGGCTCGGTCACCGTTGGGGATAGGACAGTTTCGGCATCGATCATCGTGGGCGCGGACGGCGCCTCATCAATGGTGAGGCGTTCCATGGATGTCCCCGGACCGAAGTACCTCTTTCCGAGCGTTCAGTACGACATGCCCGATTGGAAGGGTCCGCTGGACAGGGTCTCGATCATCGTCGACCAGGACATCGCTCCCGGTTTCTTCGGGTGGGCGATACCCCATGGGGAGGGTGCGAGGATAGGCTCCGCAGTGGTCCCAGGTTCGATCGCAGCAGGCGACAGCATAGCACTCACAGTCAAGAAGTTCAGGGACGTCAGCTACCTCGGGTCTGAGGCTACGACCTCCATAGTCAGCGGGACGATACCCATCGGTCCGCTCTCGAGGATAAGCTCAGGGAACACACTGATAGTGGGAGACGCGGCCGCCCAGGTGAAGCCGGTCTCCGGAGGCGGGCTCTATCCCGCTCTTACGGCGGCCGACATCGCTGTGGGATCGATCGAAGGCGTCCTTTCGGGCGACACCGTCCTCCGGGAGTACGACCGTGCCTGGAAGAAGCGGTTCCACGGCGAACTGTCCTTCGGCATGAAGGCGCGGGAGGCCTTCATCAGCATGGACAACGCCAACATCGACAGGCTGTTCAGGATCTTCGCGAGGGACGAGGTCAGCGCGGTGATCTCCAAGCACGGCGACATCGACCATCCGTCCAGGCTGTCCGGACCGTTGGTGAAGACGGCCCCTGACATCGTCGGAGAGGTGGCGAAGACCTATCTGGGCGATGCATTGAAGAGCATCAGGAAGAAGCTCAGCCTGGGGAAGAAGGATTGATTCCGATCCAAGGCTCAGATATAGAACACCATAGCGTGAGGTGTGCCGTCGATCGAGATGACCCCGCTCCTGTCGACGCATCCGCACTCGACGGCGATGTCGACACAGCGCTCTCCGACGAGGTTGAGGTTGGTGGCGCACTCCAGGAACTTCGGAAGATTATCCTCCTCGACCCTGTCGCCGTCGTAGAACTCGTTGACGTCGAGCTTCATCTTGCCCTCCCTGAGGGTCCTTCCGTAGAGCTCGTCGTCACAGACCGCAACCACCGTCTCCATCTGAACGTTGTACACCTTGACACGTAGCATCTCAGATGCCTCCCCGCGTTGTCCTGTAGACGCCCCTCTGGGGCTCGTAGACGTTGCCCTCCTCCCTGATGTTGTTGAGGAGCATCTCGAGCTCGATCTTGTCTATGTCCTGATCGCTTGCGGCGATGACCAGATCATCCCAGGTGATCCCGTCGGGACCGGCGTCCTGAATTATCGAGTATATCTTGCTCTGCTTGGCGACACGCGACCGCGGTATTCCCGTCGAGACGATGTCGATGTCGATCGTGCCGTCCTCGGAGGTCGCGACACGCTTGAGATAATTCTTGAGGATCCTGATCGCCCGCTCTGCGTCCGAGAGCTCGACAGTGTTGGCCAGACGAACACGTGCCGATGCCTCCGCGATTCGAACCAGGGATTCGAGCTGTCGAGCCGTGATCGCGACCGAATCTCCTGCCGAGTACTGGCTCCGCATCTCGACGAAGAAGGCCTCGAAGCGGTCGAGGGCATCGTCCGTAAGGGTCGGGAAGACGTTCTTCCTCGCGTATGAGACGTACTTCCTCATGAACTCGTTGTCGATGGGGGGCTGTATGTCCCCGTATCCGGCGATCTCGTCAACGTTCCCCGCATGCTCCTGTTGAGCAATGATCTCGGCTATCCTCGTCGCCTTGAGGATGTGCCGCGCCAGGGCGGCGTCCTTCTCCGGGTCGGGCTTGTCCTGCAGCGGGAAGATGACATCGAAACGTGTGATGAGAGGGACCGGAAGGTCGATCTGCTCGACCATAGTCTTGAACTGGTCGAACCTGCCGTGTTTCGGATTGGCGGCCGCGAGAATTGATGCGCGTGCCTGCAGGCTCGCGGTTATCCCGGCCTTGGCGACGCTGATGGTCTGCTGGGCCATGGCCTCGTGCATGCTGGACCTGTCCTCCGAGCCCATCTTGTCGATCTCGTCGATGCATGCCATCCCCTTGTCTGCGAGGACGAGCGCGCCGGCCTCGAGCTTCCATCTTCCGTCGCCCTGTTCGTCGGGCACTGCGGCAGCAGTGAGTCCGGCTTTCGTGGCCGCCTGTCCCGATGCGTAGACACCGCGGGGCGACAGGCGCGATTGGTAGAGAAGGATCTGTGACTTGGCGGTTCCGGGGTCCCCGACGAGGAGCACGTGAAGGTCTCCGCGGATGCGCGTGCTGTCGGGAGCGACCTTCGGCACGCCTCCGAAGAGCTGAAGGACGAGTACCTCCTTCTCGTCCTCGAGTCCGTAGATGGTCGGAGCGATGGAATGGATCATCTTCTCGTCCAGTTCCTTGTCCTGGCTCAGCTGCCTGATCTGGGCCTCCTCCTCCTCCGTGATCTCGACGTCCTCGAAGTCCTTCTCCTCGAGCTCGACGCTGTTGACCTCGAGGTATATGTTGAATGTCGTCGGATGGGCACGCTGGTTCCTTGGAGGTGTCGCCATCATCGTCCCGTTGAGGATCACCTTGTTGCCCGGGAAGATCTGCCCCGTTATCTCCTTCTCGAGATATCCGGTAAGACGCTGCGGCTGCTCTCCACCTCGAAGTTCCTCGGGGGATTCCTGTATCTCGACCCTCTGGGTATCGATGAAGGTCGAGTCCTCCGGGATCAGACGGAACTTGGTCGTTCCCGCTGTCTTGCCGCAAGAGCCGCACTGGCTCGGCTCCCGGTATTCCATCCGCCCCTGTTCCTCGAAGGTCTCGTGCCCGCACCGCAGGCACTTGAAGGCGCCGATGTAGAGCCTCGGCTTGACCTGGACCACGTTCTTGACGAGACCTTTTATCGCTATGAAACGGTTGAGATGATGAAGCCGCAGATTGCGGACCTCGACCCGAGACAACAATGGCGGAAGTTCCTTTATCCGCAGTCCGATCTCGAGCTTCACCCCGATCTCCTTGAAGTGGTCGATGGCGTCCTGCGGCGCAAAGGTCAAGAGAGCCTGCTCCCCAGCGGGGATGGTACGGAGCGGCTGTTCCAGTAGTTCCATCGCGAGCTCCTCGTCGTAGATGGATATCTCGGGATAGGAGACCTCCAGCGACTGGACCTCGGGGTAACTGTCAGTGATGTCAGCAATACGAGTCGTATACCCCCTCGTCCTGAAGAAGTCGTTCCACTTCCTCAATAGGACCTCGTACTTCACCCCCATGGGATTACCCCGATGGGGCTCGGGCTCTTAACCATTTTCCTTGGGAGGGCGAAAGTGATGCTCAACCCTTGACGAGCCTCACATGTGCAATGTAATCGCCGGTCGGTTCGTAGATCAAGCGAACCATGAAATCCTCTTCAATATCACCTATTGTCGAATTTTGGTAGATCTGAAGGCGATCACCTATCGAAAGCATCCCGTTGTTGTCGTTATCGAGGACCACGTAGGTCATATTTTCATTTCCTAGACCGTTCTCCATCGGGTCGTCGTATATAGAAATGAATGAGGGGGTCAATATGTACAAGGTTATCTTTTCGTAGGACACGTTCGGGGAGAGACGCACATCCAGATGGTACCTTTGATTTTGCTCGTTCCATATCACGTCGATGTGGGTCTCAGGCGTCATCTCTCCATCCGGACCCGGATCTGAAAAACCAAACAGGAGCATAAACATAACAATCGAGGAGATGACGATGATTTCCCATATCCATAGACCCACTTTGTCGAACGTACTACTTCTCTTGTTCACGCTGAAGACCCAACAATGGATAGGGTAGAAGAGGAAGGGGAGGATGAATCCAATTGGAGTGAGCAGCATGAACCATCCATACATTCTGTGACCGGAAAGGGCGAGATGTATACCGATCAACGTAATTGATAGGATGAAAAAGAATGGTATCCATATCTGACGTGGAGTCAGCAGGCTGAATACGCCGTGTACCCTCTTCTTCCTGGACGGTCCCTTGACCAGGTTATCACCTTGTGTCGAAGTTTATGTCGAACGTCTGTCCCCATATCTCGATCGATGCGGTCCCGACGGCGCCCCAATTTCCGGGGGCGACCGTGTTCTGCGGGTTGTAGACGCGGAGTGTGACGATGACCGTGTTGGTGTCCATGGCCGCTACGTCGTAATCGCCGTCGGCAGATGCCGGACCGACGTAGGAGTTGCCCTTGTAGACGTCGGCCTGGAGGTCGCGGAGTATCCCGCCGATGATGTTGGGGTTCTCGACCTTCATGGTCAACTTGACGTCGATGTATCCGGGGCCGGCACCCTTGTATTCTATGACCGTAGACTTCACCTTCGGCTCCTGAAGCGTCGCTATGATCAAGCCGACGATGAGGATGATGATGACTATGGTTATGAGCAGGTACTTCAACCAGTTGTCCTTGATGTCCTCGAGGTCCATGGGAAAGAAGATGATTCTTGATTCATATAATCATTGGTCCTGATTTGACAGGGTCTCTAGGCACTATTCCTGAAGCGCGTTGCCGGGAGACAGAGTCCCCGGCGAGCGAGTCGTACGGTCTGTCGGGATCAATCCAATGCATTTCCGAACGGCGCCCTCTCCTCGACGTACTCGAAGTCGGCGATGAATGTCCTGACCGCCTCCGCGAAACCGTCGCCGAACTGGAGCTTGGTCACGTGGTCGGCGACCTCCTTGATCTCGGGGCGGGCGTTCTGGACGGCGACTCCGATGCCGGCGTCCCTTATCATCGTGAGGTCGTTGCCTGCGTCTCCTACCGCCATGAGGTCGTCCATGGTCAATCCGAGCAACTCGACGCCGAGCCGGACTCCTGTCCCCTTGTCGATGCCTTCCTGGACTATGTGGACGCCGAACCTGGAATCCCAGATGCGGACTCCGAGCTTTGACAGTTCGGGGTCGGTATCTAGAGCCTCGACGATCTCTTCGAGATACGGTGTGTTCTCGAAGACCACCTCGTTCTTCCGCCATTGATCGGTGAAGATCGGTTTGATGTTCCAACGCTCGCTCAGGACCTCGAACGCATGTTTCGCGGGAGCACCCTCGGCGACGTTGTGGTCTACGCCCTTGAAGTGGACGAGACATCCGTTCTCCGCGACGACGGGACCGGTCGCTCCGACGAATCGTGCAAGGGACCATGATATCGGGAGGACGTTCCCGCTCGCTATCATCACCGGTACACCTGCCGCTTCGGCATCGCGGATCGCGTCGATGGCGCTGGTACAGATGCGCCGGCTCTTGTCGGTGAGCGTGCCGTCGACGTCGACGGCAATGGCCTTGACCTTCATCTCGACGCCACCGCCGGGAGTTCGGTGTATTCGATCCTGGTGTAGCCCTGGGCGTCCTGCAGGGAGATGCCTTTTGCGTCCATCTCGTCGCGTATCGAATCGGCCATTGCCCAATCCTTGTTGGCCCGGGCTTCCTCGCGCTCCGAGGCCTTGGTGGATACCATCTCCGTATCGTACGGTATCTCGGCGACGATCCCAAGGACGCTGTCGAGATCGTCGTAGGCCGCGATCGTTGCCTTGAGAGCCTCCCGGGAGAGTGACTCCATGCTAGCGTTGAGTTCACGGGTGAACTCGAAGACGGCGGCGACCGCCTCCCTGGTGTTGAAGTCGTCGTCCATGGCCTCCTTGAACGACGCTCGCATTGTCTCGATAGCTTCGTTCATGTCGGTGTCACCATCGAACGGCCACTTGCCAGCATCGATCAACTCGACGGCTCTGACGGCCTGATGATACGTGTTGAATATCCTGAGATACGCCTCGACGGCCTCGTCGAGGGCATCCTCACTGAAGCCGAGCGGTTTCCGGTAGTGGGTGTTCATGAGGTAGAACCTGAGGACCATCGGGTGATAGCGGTCGAGAAGGTCCTTTACAGTGGTCACGTTCCCAAGGGACTTGGACATCTTCTCCTTGTCCATTGTCAGGAATCCGTTGTGGAGCCAGAAGCGGACGAAGGGGTTGCCGGTCACCTTCTCTGCCTGCTGGATCTCGTTCTCGTGGTGGGGGAAGACGAGGTCGTTCCCCCCGGCGTGGATGTCGATCGTCGGGCCGAGGTACTTGAGGGACATGACGGAACATTCGATGTGCCATCCGGGCCGTCCGTGACCCCACGGACTGTCCCACCATGGCTCGCCCTCCTTGGACGCCTTCCAGAGTGCGAAGTCCATCGGCTCGCGCTTCAGTTCGCCGGGCTTTATCCTCGCTCCTGCCTGAAGGTCCTCGATGGAATGGCCGGACAGCTTTCCGTAGTCGTCCGAGCTCGCGACGGAGAAGTAGACGTCTCCGCCTGCCTCGTAGGCGTGCCCCTTGTCGATCAACGCCTGCACGGACTCGATTATCTCCTCAATGTGTTCGGACGGGCGGGGTTCGACGGTGGGCCTGTGGACGCCGAGAGCCTTCATGTCGGCGAAGTATTCCCTGGCGTAGACCTCGGCGACCTCGGCGAAGGGCTTACCCTCCTCGATGGACTGCTTGATGATCCTGTCGTCTATGTCTGTGACGTTCTGAACATACTTGACAGTAAGGCCGAGCCACTCGAAATAGCGCCTAAAGATGTCGAATATCACGAATGTCCGACCGTTTCCGATGTGGATGTAGTTGTAGACCGTGGGACCACAGACGTAGAACTTGACCTCGCCACCATGGGGTTCGAACGTCTCCTTCTCTCTCGTCTGTGTGTTGTACAGCCGCGTCATGGTTCCGGATTGGAGGATGGGATATAAAGGATTCGACCTGATTTTCCACCGGAAGTTAACCTTATAAAGCCTGACTTCCATTCGAGATGCTAGCCAAGATGGGATGAGTAGCATGAGAATGATGCAGGTCGCCGCATTCGCAGTGTCAGTGGTCCTGATGACCCTCGGGATCGCCATTATGATCGGCTCAGTTTGATACAGGGATTGCAGCTCTCTGACCAGGAGTTAGTCGCCGCTCCATGCTAGCAAGTGTCAATCAAAAAACTTATGTAAGGACCAACACATGAGGCTTGGGCACTGTTGTCTGAGACATGGGACGATGCCTCGAGGACTTGTCCTCACTGACGTATCGGTGTCGCCTCCGGGGGGATATGGGGGTGACACCCATCTGCGAAGGCATCTGCAGCTTCTTCTACCATTGGTCAACTCATCAGACCGTGTTTTCCGTCCAATGGACTCCAAAAGATTTTTATCGCCAGGGACGGTTCAGCCGGTGGGCAGAGGTAGCCTAGCCCGGCCAAGGCGCCGGCCTTGAGAGCCGGTGGTGCCCAGCACCACGGGGGTTCAAATCCCTCCCTCTGCGTCGATCTCGAGAAGGTTGGTCACATGGAATCACTCAGTATTGACGGATGCACGATCGAGTGGCTCGGACATGCGAGCTTCCGCATCGTGGCGGGCGGAACGACGATCTACATAGACCCCTTCGTCCTCGACGATGGTGCGCCCCGGGCGGACTTCGTCATCGCGACGCACGATCATTTCGATCACTGTCATGTGGAGAACATCGACAGGATCAGGGGGCCTGACACGACAGTCGTCACGACGCAGAAGGCCGCGGCAAACGTGACAGGAAACGTTCAGGCCATGGCACCCGGCGACGTCGTCGACCTCGGCGTCATCTCGGTCCGGGCGGTTCACGCTTACAACGTCAACAAGTTCAGGGAGCCGGGGCAGCCCTTCCACCCGAAGGGCGAGGGCATCGGGGTCGTGCTCGCCATAGGGGATGTCACGATCTATCACTCCGGGGACACGGACGTCATCGACGAGATGGACGCACTTGGGGACATGGGCATCGATGTGGCGCTGCTCCCGGCGGGGGGGACCTACACCATGGACTCGGCCGAGGCTGCCGAAGCTGTAAAACGGATCAAGCCGGCCAAGGTCGTTCCCATGCACTACGGTACGCTTCAGGAGACAAGGGCCGACATCGAGATGTTCGGGAACATCGTCGGTGACACCTCCGAGGTCGTCATACTCGAGCAGAAGGAATGAGATGTCCAAGAGATACGTTTCTGCCTGGTCCGAGGACGACGCGCTCGACGGAGAACGTGTCAAGGCTTTCGTCGTTATACTGAGGACCAGCGGATGCTCCTGGTACCGTTCCACCGGCGGCTGCTCGATGTGCGGGTACAACGAGGAGTCGGAGACCACGAGCGGAGAGGACCTGATATTCCAGTTCACGAAGGCGCTCGAGGGCTACGACGATGAGAGGGTCATCAAGGTCTACACGTCGGGGAGCTTCCTCGACCCAGCAGAGGTTCCATTGGACGCAAGGGACCGCATCCTGTCCGAGGCCAGGGACCGCGCGGAAAGGATCGTGTTCGAGTCGCGTCCGGAGTACGTGAAGAACATCGACGGGGACGCGACCGGACTCGAGGTCGCCATCGGCCTCGAGACCGCGGACGACGACCTCAGGGAGAACTGCATAGGCAAGGGTTTCTCGTTCGAGGACTTCACGCACGCAGCGTCGACCGCAAGGGACAGGGGAGCGACCGTCAGGACCTACCTCCTCATGAAGCCCCCGGGGCTCACGGAGCGAGGGGCTCTCGAGGACGTCAGGGCGAGCATCGAGGCCACATCTTCACTGTCCGACGTCATCTCGATCAATCCCATGAACATCCAGAGGCGTACAAAGGTCGAAAGGCTCTGGCAGAAGGGCAGGTACTCGCCGCCGTGGTTGTGGTCCCTCGTGGAAGCCCTGGGTACGGAGATCGACGCCAAGGTCGTCTCGCACCCGTCGGGGGGCGGGAAGGCCCGGGGGGCCCACAACTGCGGAGAGTGCGACGACGCCGTCCTCGGAGCGATCAGGAGGTTCTCGCTCGACGGTCAGAGGCACCGACTCGATATTTCCTGCGGGTGTATCGACCTATGGAAGGCTCAGCTCGACCTCGAGGACCGAGCCCTCGCTGAAGGAATCGATTATCGGAAGGACCCGAGGATGGGCACGATACCCCTGGTTCGTTGAGCTCATATCGCGTTCACATTGAGCCTCTTTCCGGACGAGTTCTCGGCAGTGTCCACCGCCTTTACGACGATGTCCCAGTTACCGTTGGAGAACGTGTGATCGAAGTAATACCAGCCGTCATCGGCCTCGGTCATATCGCCCGACGCTTCGAGGTCCCCGGCATTGGTCCATATCTCGATGTTGACCACGTCCAGGTCGCCGTAGTCGTAGACCCTGGCATAGACCCTGAGGGATTCATCCGACTCCACAGGATAGCTGGACCTGACCCACGATCCATTGTCGTTCTCCCTCACCTCCACAGTCTCGATGGAGGGACTGGATATGTCGGACGCGGGAGGATTGGACATCACGGTCCAGATCGCGAGCCATGTGAACAGGAAGAGCATGGAGTACCCGACGATATGCTTGGTCTCGAGCTCGTCCAGCCGGAATCCGGCAAGGCGCAGGAAGTGCCTGAGGGTGAACATACCGCCGAAACCGATGAGTATCCCCACGGATGTGGCGTCATCCCCGTAGAGGGCGACGACGAACGAGAACATGGCGAAGACGGCGGCGTAGAAGATGGTAGCTATCGTAAGCTTCCCGTCCCGGATCTCCTTCCGCTCGTACTCGGCCCGGTCGAACTCCGGGATCTGGAAGCCCTTCTCCTCGGCCTCCTTGTCCTTTATCTTCCTCTTCTTGGCCATGCCGTCGCCTCAGTAGTTGCCTGACTTGATGCGCTTGGCTATTATCCTGATTGTCTTGGATTTCGGCTGCACGTGGTCCACGAGCACCCTGCCGCGGGCCTCCAGCTCGCCCGGATAGCGGGCGTCCTCCTCTATGGAGGGATGAAGCTCGAGGGCCTCGGCGACCTTGGCGATCATGTGGACGTCGATCTCCTCGATGGCCCACTCTGATGGAACTCGCCTTCCGTCGCCCCTAGAAACGCTGGCGTCAAGGTAGACGGGCCATATCACCTGGCGGCCGTCGTCCTTGGACACCATGAGCTCACCTCAGCAGGACCGCGTTCAGGACACCGTCCTTTCCGGGTTTCGAGGTGATGCGGGCCTTTCCCGCCTCCGTCTCCACGATGGCGCCCTTCGTGATGATGTTGCGCCTGACGTAGTTCGGGTTCGCAGGGTTCTCTAGCACGGTGAGGATCTTGACCTTCTTGGTGGTCCCCTTCTTGGTGTCGGCCACGTTGGCGACCTGTCCCCTAAGGAGACGGAACCTCATGGAGCCGCCGCGTCCGCGGACGCGCTTCTTCCTCGCCTCGCCCAGCGTCATGAATACGATATCGCTTCCGAGTTCGTACTTCCTCTTCTTCCGGGCGTATATCCGGCGTCCTCCGGTCGACTTGCGTCTCGATTTACCCTGCCAGATACTCATGGTCTCACCTGATTGAGTGCCCCTACACTACACAACGCCGTTTATAAGTATATCGGTCAGCGAACTGCTGCCGGATACCCTGTGATGCGCATGTCTGGACGCCCATGACCTCATGTTCAGCTCGACTTACGTCCGAATATGAAGGCCACTGCTGCGACGACCACCACGATGCCTATGAGCGGGAACGTGTAGTCCATCTCGTCATCGTCACCGGAGGAGCCCTTCGACTCCTGACCCTCGGATATGTGGATCTCGACATGCACGGGATTGCTGACCCCATCCGGTCCGGTGGCCCTCACCCAGAAGGAGTGGTTGCCGACGGGGAAGATGGTGCCGTCGAGCACGATCTCCATGTACCCGTCGTCCTTGGACAGGTCGTCGCCCTCACGCCATCCACCGCCGTCGACGTTCCTCCACTCGAGGTTCGAGGCGTTGCCCTCCACGCTGAAGGTGAGGGTGTCGTACTGCTGGGCGACGTATATGGAACGTGTCTGATTGTCATTGGTGAAGTTCTGCCTCTCGGGTTCCGGGTCCAGTGATATCTTGAGGCTGGGATCCACGAGCAGGGCGGCCTCGAGTGCCGCATCGGCCTCGACGAAGCCCCAGCCGTAGTCGTTGTTCGGCCTTGACGGATCGGTCAGCCACCTGTATTCGGATGTGTATTCGAGGATGCTCCGGACCGTCAAGGGATCGAGGTCGGGATTTGCCTCGAGAATGACGGTCATGATCCCGGCGACCATCGGTGTCGCCATGCTTGTGCCGCTCATTGCGGTGTACTGGTCTCCGCTGTTGGCTGCGACGGACATGACACCTCCGCTGCCGAAGCCGGCTCCGCCGCCGACCCCCGCTACGTTGGGTTTGATGAGTCCCTCGTAGGTCGGACCCTTGCTGGAATAGACCGCGAGGTCGCGGTTGTGATCGGTAGCTCCGACCGTGATGACGTCCCTGGCGGCACCAGGGGTCCCTATCGTCCCGTAGAGTCCATCGTTCCCGGCTGCTATACAGAGGGCGATCCCCTCGTGGACCATCGTGTTGGCGAGGGTCGTCAGTCGCTCCTCCTGGGACTGCGTTAGCTCGATCAGCCATACACCACCCAGGCTCATCGTGGCTGCCCGGATGTTGAACTCCTCGCGCTTGTCGATGCACCATTGCATTCCTGCCATGACCTGGTCGAAGGACCCGCTGCCGCCGCCGTCCAGTACCTTCACCCCGATGAGGGCCGAGCCTGGAGAGATGCCGACGTAGTCGTATCCCGGGGCACCGGTGCCGGCGGATATCCCGGCGCAGTGCGACCCGTGACCGTGGTCGTCGTAGGGTGTGGTGGAGCCGTCGGTCTGCTCCGGGCTGTTGATGGCGTCGTAGAACGCAATTATCTTCGGATCGTATGTGACTATATTGTCATCGAAGTCGTCGACGCCGACATGGAGACCGTCGATTCCTGTGTCGATGACTGCGATGTTCATTCCCTCGCCGGTGAAGCCGAGGTCCCAGACCTCGGGCATGTTGTGCTGGGGTACGGCGACATCGAGCATGAGCCCGACAGGTCCGTTGAAGGACACGAAAACCACGCCTGGAACGTCCAGGAGGTCGTCCACCAACTCGACCGGGACCGTCCCCGAGATGATATCGATGGCGTGGAACCTGAACCTGGGTTTGAAGCTGACGGCCTCGATGAGGGCGAGCTCGTCCTCCGCTGTAGGGGTGTGATCGAAGTCCACGAGGACGGATATCCTGCCGTTCTCGATGAACGCGCCCATCTCGATTGTTATCTCCAGTGCATCGTGGATGTGGTCCCCGTCCTCGTCCATCACGGTGTCGTCCCACCAGGGGGTCTCCACCGTTGCCGTTGGGGAGACCTCGGCCGGCGCCATCGCGTTCACTGGGAGCGCCATGAGCACCAGCATTGACATCAGGATGACCGTCGTGATCCGCCGAAGCTGTATCGTTTCGAAATCCATACTATCGTGCCTCGCTGTGGGACTACAACCCATCGTCCATCCTATAAAAGTTTTTCCGGAAATCCGTTACACAAGTCTAGAGAAGGTCCAGGCGCATACGATACCAATCGCCAAGCTTGTTGTCGAACTCGCCTGCCTTGACGAAACCGAGACCCTCGTAGAACTCAACTGCCGGGCTGTCCCTCTTGACGGCCAGGCTGAGCGCCCGCTTCCCGCGCTTTCCGACCTCGTCCGCTGCCATGCGTACAAGCATCGAGCCGACGCCCTTCCGGCGGGCGTCCTCGAGCACACCGACCGCCTCGACCCAGCCTTCATCCTTCCGGCGCTCGGGTTCGCTCCTCATGTAGTCCTTCGCGATCGAGTTCGCCCTGGCGGCCCTGACCGGACCCAGGGAGATGAGCATCGAGAGAGCGTTCCTGGCGAGGAAGCGCGGCCTCTCCGTGGTGACGATTATCGCACCGACGGTCCGTCCGTCGGCGACGGCCTTGTACATTATCCCGTCCATCGAGCGGATGATCTTGGGTATGACCCGCTTCGCCCTGTCCATGTCGCCGATGACGACGCTGACGTAGTCCTCGAACGCGGGAGCGAGGACGTCTGCGAGCTCCTCGGCGTCCGATGCAGGAGCCCATTCGATCTCGACCTCAGTCGTGAACGGCACCCCCTTCCAGCGCCGACTCGAACCCGTCGATGGTCCCGTCAGCCAGGTCGAGCACCAGGTAGACCGGGATCCTGTCCCCGGCCGCTTCAGCAAGGCGGTCCCTGCACGTCCGGCATGCGGTCACGATCGCATCCGCACCCATCTCAAGCGCCTCGGTCACCCGATCGGTGGATGACACGGCGGAACCGTCCGGGTGCAGCGTTGCGAATCCTCCGCCTCCGCCGCAGCAGGCGGAATCGGGACCGCTGTCGGCGAACTCGAGGACCTCGCAGCCGATCGCCTTGAGCAACGCTCTCGGTGGATCGACGACGTAGCTCTTCCGACCCAGGTTGCAGGGATCATGATAGGCGACCCTCATGCCGATCCTTCCGCTGACGTCGGCCTCGGCAAGGACCTGGACCAGATGGACGAACTCGACCCCGCTCTTCGGGAACTCGTTCCTGAGGATGTTGAGACAGCCAGGACATGACAGGATGACCTTTCTAACACCCTTCTCCTTCAGGTCAGCGATGAACGCTTCGGCGTTCTCGTGGAACAGGTCGGTGAGCCCCGCGTTGAACGCAGGACCGCCGCAGCAGTGGTCGCTGATCGGCACGGGTTCTATCCCGAGCCTACCGAGAAGGTGGACGGTCCTCTTGGGGACGTCCGGTTCGTTCGCCATGAAGTTGCAGCCAGGGAAGTAGCCGACCTTGCCCTTCCCTGGCAGTCCGTCGGCCCATGACCGGTCCTTGGAACTGTATGGTGTGCCTGTCTTCATTGCGTCCCGGGCACCCTTCTCCAGCACATTGGGGACCGAGCCCTCCTCCGCTAGGCGGGCCCTGATCTCGGGGATGATGGAGAATGTATCCCCGCCGCTGATGCATACCTCGGAGCAACGGCCGCACACCGAACATTCGTAGGCGACGGTAGACAGCGATCGGATCCCGTCGTCGCCTTCCGGAAGACGCTTCATGAGGACCCTGTTCTTTCCCCGGGGGGCCTTCGACTCGAGGAGGAAGGCACGGTACGATGGACAGCCATCGCGGCAGAACGAACATTCCGCCGATGCGCAGAGTTCGAGATGCGAGAGGACCTCCTCGACGGACAACCTCGCGCGCTTTGCGTCGGTCAACGGTCCACCTCCGAGCTGTCGGGGATGAGTATCCCGGGGTTCAGGATACCGTTGGGATCGAGCCTGATCTTGGACTGGACCAGTTCGGCCAGCCGGTCCCCGAGGGACCTTCGGACGATGTCCGGGCTGAAATGGGAACCGTATCCGTGTATTCGCATGACCGTGCCGAGCTCGAGGGCGGCCTCGTTGAGTCCGTGCTCGAAGGCCCTGAACTCCGGAGATCCGAACCGGTTCGGTTCGATATACAATGCGACGGTGTACGCATCAAGCGCCGTGAAGAGTGTGTGAGATAGAGCGTCGGTGAACCCTGTCTCTGCAGCGAGCACATCGACCCTGCCGGCCATCTCCAATGTACTGTCCTGGGGGATGATGAGGTCGAATACGTGGGTCATCAGGTTCGCCTCGACGGCTCCCTGGTTCGCCTCGAAATAGGTGTGCCTGTTCGGCCACCACTCGTCTGAGTACTTCTGGGGCATCTTCTTCCCGTACTTCGAGAGGACCTTCACAGCGGCCGATGTCCGCTCCCCGACCGGCCCCTCTTCACCCTCGTAGTAGACGAAGAGACCGCAGCGTATCCCGAGCGCCTTCATCATCGCTCTCTCGGTAGCCGGTTGAAGAGCCGCGACCGCCCTTGGGATGCTGCCTCCGATGAACGAGTCGGGATGGAGGTCCGCATCGGCCAGGGCCTGTAGCCCGTCGACCATCCTCTCCAGCTTGCGGAAACCGAATCCCGCCGTCCTGTAGGTCTCAGGGGTCGGGTGGACCATGAAGGTCGCCTCGAGGATCAAACCGAGAACGCCTTCGGAGCCGATGAAGGTTGAGGTCGACAGGCCGCGCCCGTCCGGATCGTTGTCGACATCCACGATCGATCCGTCGGGAAGGGCCACTGTCATCGACACCACCTCGGCACCGACCCTTCCGTATCCGTGATACAGCGTTCCGGCGGAGTCCAGTGCCAGGGCGCCGCCGATGGTCGCCGACCTCCGGCTCCAGGGATCATGATGGAACCTCAACCCGTGCACCCTGAGACGCCTGTCCACCTCGTCAGGGGTGGCGCCCGCACCGGCCTTGACCATCAGAGAGTCGGGCTCGACCGTGATGGTGTTCAGACGCTTCATGTCGACCGCGACCGCCCTCCTGGATGGTGTCAGGGCTCCGGCCAGGTTCGTGCCTCCGCCCCACGGGACGACGGGGATCTCGTGAGAATTGCAGTAACGGAGCACCGCGAGAACGTCCTCGTTCGTGCCCGGGACGACGATGCATGAGATCCGGCCCGACTCGCCGTGGATATCGCGGTAAGCCAGCAGGTCGTCGCTGTCCGCAGAGACCACCGCGTCGGGCGCCGCCGACCTAAGTTCGTCCAGAAGGGGCATCTGACACGTAATGTCCTGTGGGTTCTAAAAGAGTTTATGGTCGAAATAAGGAGCCTGTCGGCGATCCAGCCGGACAGATGTACCCTCAGGGAATCAGGGACAGCCTCTATAAATGCGAAACCGTTCTCGGTCCCAAGGGGTGATGCATTGAAGCTCTCCGAATACGAGAGACCGAAGCTCAGGGAGTCCGAGAACAGCTGTAAACCCTGCGGTTACTACAACATATACTGATACCGTACGGCTGGATCCGGATACGCAGTCCACGATGCAGGGGGCCAATGCTAGGGTCATTGCCGCCGATGTTGTGGGCTTCGATGTTCGAGAGCCGATCGGTCAATGATGATGTGATCCGAGGGGGGCCGGAATTGAAGGAGTTCCATCTTGAGAAGGACGTCGACCTGCGACTGGAGCATTTCGGGAGCGTCATATTCAGAAGGAAACTGTTCGATTTCGCAGAGCTCGACCCGTTCGGAACCCTGGTCTGCGAGGTCGCAAGGGGAGGAGGAGCCCGAACAGAGGACCTCGTTGAAGTCTTATCGACACACTACGGCCGCCCAGAGTCCGAGGTTCGGGTGGACGTCATGGAATTCCTCTCGTCCATGGAGGACCGCGGTTTCGTCCGGAGAGGGGAAGACACATCCGTCGCGGACATCGACCTACAGACGACCATCGGACGCCTCGAAGAGGCATGGGCAGACCTTCCGGAAATGGACCATTATTCGGCACCGCTCCAGTTCCACTGGGAGATCACCCGAGAGTGCAACATGAGGTGCTCTCACTGTTACGCGACCGCCTCGGCCAGGTTGGACGGCGCTTCCGACACGCTCGACTGGGAATACAGCTTGGGAGTGCTTGATACGCTATCATCCATGGGGGTCGTCCAGATCAACTTCCTCGGAGGGGAACCCACCATAGAGTCCCGTTTCATGGAACTCCTCGAGGAGACCCACCGCCGTGGGATCGATATCTCGTTCCCGACGAACGGCATGCTCCTCGACCGGGCCACCGTGGAGCGGTTGAAGGGCCTTGGAGTCGAGTATCTCACCATCAGCCTCGACAGCGCGGACCCGGAGACCTACCAGCGGTTGAGAGGCGTCGAGGGGAGCCATCGACAGGTGATCGAGAACATCAGGATGGCGAGGTCCCTCGGGATGAACATCATAGTCAATGCAGTGGTAACGAAGCTGAACTGGCGGGAGTTCGAGCCGTTGATCGATCTGCTGGTGGAACTGGACGTTTCCATCCTCAAGGTCATCGACGAGTTCCCCGTCGGGAGGGGATTGCAGAACATGGAGAAGCTGATGCTGACCCCCGACGAGTATCGTGAGTTCTACAGGGAAATGATGGATGAGGTCGAACCGAGGTACCGGGACAGACTCGAGATCCGCCTCAACCCGAGGTTCGGGCTCGGGACCGAGAGGGGCGATGTGCCTGCAGGCGATATCGACTACCGATGCAGCGCGGGGCGGGCGCAGTGCTTCGCCACCGCCGACGGTGACGTCTACCCGTGCTACCTCTTCTACGGTGAGGAGGCATACAGGGTCGGGAACCTCAACGATGATCCACTCGATTCGATCTGGAACGATCCCGAGTCGTTCCGGTGCTTCAGGGTGAAGACAGGTACGATAGCAGAATGCGCTGAGTGCGACCTCAGGTCGGTCTGCGAGGGAGGCTGCAGGGGAGAGGCCTACAAGTTCACCGGTGATTTCTTCGCAGCCAATCCGTACTGCTGGAACCTGAACACGGGCGATTGAACCCGATCATTTCCTTCCGACGGCGACCAGGTTGACGGCGCCCTCGTCGTAGGGTCTTCCATCTAGTCCGCCGAAGACGGACACGTCTCGGAATCCCACGTGCCTGAGAAGTCTGGTTATCGAATCCTTCGAGTACAGCCTGTAGGAATAGTCGATCTCGATCGGACCTTCCGGACCCTCGATGGTCAGGCGGTTCACTATGGACCCTCCGTCGCCCGCCAGGGACCGTGATTCACGGTAGGTCACGTCGTCGATGGTGATCTCGTCATCGCCCGAGAAACCGCGTTCGAGGATCTCGCGTCCTATCATCTCGATCAGCAGTGCTCCTCCATCGACGAGATTCGCGCAGACATTCCGAGCCACCTTAAGATCATCGGACGGGTCATCGAACATGCCGAAGGATGTACGCATGTTGATTATCGCGTCGAAGCTCGCGGACCTCTCGAAGGTCCTCATGTCGCCCACTATGAACTCGAAGTCCAGGCCCTCGACGAGGGCCATCTCCCTCGCCGTGTCGATGTACTGGGATGTCCGGTCGAGGGCCGTGACCTCGAATCCCCGGCGGGACAGTTCGAGGGAGTGCCTTCCGATACCGCAGGCCAGGTCGAGCACACGTGCCCCGCCCTCGAGCATGAGGAGGTCTATCACATGGCCTGCCTCCCTGCGGGCATGCCTTATCCTGTCCTCGTTGAAGTAAAGTGGGGCCAGCGCGGCATACAGGTCATCGTCCTCGTGCCATTCGATGGGCATTCAATCCCTCCACGTGAGCGCGATCGCGTCATACGATATGTCGAACGCGAGCAGTCCGCCGAGATGTATCCATTCCGCGAAGCCGATGAGGACGGCCATCAGGCCGACGACCTTGAGGATCGGGCGG
Organism: Thermoplasmatota archaeon; assembly: GCA_028279595.1. Taxonomy (GTDB): domain Archaea; phylum Thermoplasmatota; class JAKEGO01; order JAKEGO01; family JAKEGO01; genus JANQNK01. The sequence continues at coordinate 8,071 of JANQNK010000016.1, read as the reverse complement.
TGCTGGAACACCGATCCCGGAAGCCCCTTGCCCGCTGTCCTCTCGTGGGAGAACTCGTCTAGCCAATTCCCTGCCGCAGCCATGGGTATGAGGTAGTACGATGTGATGGCGATCGGAACCTGGGCCACCAACACAAAGGCGAGCATGAACAGGATGAACCCGATCCCGGCGACGAAGAATGCCGGGTGGTCCCACTTGCCGGCGATGAGCAGTCCGATCGCTGTACCGAGGACCATTCCGAAGACCGGGTCGTGATGAAGGGCCAGATACCCAGTTATCACCGGCACACCTATCGCCAGCGGATAGGCCATCCTGCGGTGCCTGGCCATCGAATCGAGATCGACCGCTTGGTCCATTCCCTTGATGCATACCGCCAGAAGGACGCAGAGGCCTAGGAGGATGATCCCTCCGCTGACAAGGACGAATCCAGCAGAGGTCATGGCCAGGCCTATCGCGGCCACGATGATCATGCCGGTGGGACCCCTCATGTCGACCGCATCGCCCGGGAACGATAAAATCTTTCCCACCGAACGTAACGTCCGTTTTCAATATGATTAAATAATCTGGCCCTTTTCGAGGTCACATAATGGTGATAAACGTCGAGGAGGACCTCCATCAGTTCATCGATGACGAGATCAAGGGCTACCTCGAGGTCGTCGAGGAGGAGATCTTCGAGCACATCGGATCGGACTCCAAGCTCGACGAGATAGCGTCCTACCTCATCAGGGTCGGGGGAAAACGGATCAGGCCGGCGCTCCTCATCGTCGCCTTCAAGGCGGTGGGTGGGGAGAATATCGACAAGGTCGTCCCGATCTCCGCTGCCATCGAGTTCATCCATACGGCATCGCTCATCCACGACGACATAAACGACGGCGCCGACATGCGGCGCGGGATACTGACGACGAACCGTCAGTACGGCCACATCAAGGCACTCGTAGCCGGCGACTATCTCTTCGTCAAGGCCTTCGAGATCGGTGGGCGGTATCCGCAGGAGGTCATCCAGATGATCGCCGATGCCTGCGGAGACCTGGCGATGGGCGAGGTCATCCAGAACGAGAACAAGTTCCACGTCCACATGGGCAGGGACCTGTACGAGGAGATCATCCAGAAGAAGACCGCCGCGCTCATCAGGGGAAGCCTGAGGGTGGGCGCATGGCTGGGCGACGCTGACGAGGACCAGCTGGACGCCATCGTTGAGTACGGCGACCTCGTGGGCCAGGTGTTCCAGGTCACCGACGACATCCTCGACATCAGGGGAGACGTCGGGAAGACGGGAAAGCCGGTGGGATCCGACATCCGCGAGGGGCAGGTGACGATACTCGCCATACGGGCCATGGAGGTGCTGCAGGGCGAGGACCACGACGAGCTGGTCAGGATACTCACCTCGAGACAGCATTCCGAGAGGGACATCGCCCGCGCCATCGAGCTCATCGAGAAGGCGAAGGCCGTCGACTACGCATACGAGTACGCCGAGGACCTGGCCGAGAAGTGCGTCGAGGCACTCCACAGACTTCCGGAGACGGAATACCGGGACAGGCTCGAGCTGGCCGTCGAGACGATCCTGACGAGAGCATACTGAGTGACGGCAGTTTTTTCGGACATCGAAGGCCCATCGCATAGGATTCGATACGCGTTGACCGCCCCTTCGGTCCGCGGTCGAGCGCCGTAGCTAAAAGGTCTGAAACTGTTATTCGGTGGATTCACTCCTCGTCCTTGAGGGAACCCATGCAGCCGCCGGAATCGCCGACGTCCTCGTCGTCATCGGCTATGGCGCCCATGCAGCCGCCGCCGGTACCGGCGGGCTCCTCGTCCTTGAGTGAGCCCATGCATCCGCCTGAATCGCCGTAGGAGGCCTTTCCACCCTTGATCTCCTGCTCGGTCCAGGTGTAGGGCATCTTGAGCTGCTGGAAGCACTCGGACATGCGCGTGTTCTTGACCCTGTCGGCGATCTCCATCGACTTCTCGCGGCTGAGCGGAAGTGTGCCCTCCTCCTCGTACGCCTTCCCGACGAGGGTTACGGCGGCCCGGAGGAAGCAGTCGTACCGCGGGTTGCGGAACACGCCCGCCATCCTGTTGTAGGCCTTCTCGACGCCGCATGACTCGATGTTGCCGAAGTTGAGCGGTATCATGTCGCACGGTGTGACAGTGCCGTCGTTCTCGATGAACATGTGGAACGTCCCTGCACAGCATCCGAGGAAGGATTCGCTCTCGATGTAACCGAACACGGTCACGCGTGGATATTCCTTGTCTGCGTTGTATCTCTCGTGGACCTCTGCCATGACCTTGGCCTGGTCCCTCTTCCAGCGGAGGTCGCGCTGTCCGACGATCTTGCCCGTCGGGATCGGAGCGAGGAAGCGGATCTCGTGGACGCCCAGGTCCTTCAGGTAATCGACGAACTCGAACATCTCGCCCGCGTCGATCATCGGGATCGGTGGAACGGAGGACGCGACCGTGTACAGTCCAGCCTCCCTGAACATCTTGATGGCGTCGATGGCGATCTTGTGCGAACCCTCGTATCCGCGCAGCTTGTCGTGCTCCTCCGGTCTGAAGTGGTCGACGGAGACCACCGCGTAGAACAGGCCGGCCTCCTTGAGCTTCTGGACCCTCTCGGGCGTCAGACCGTATCCGGTCGTGAACAGCATGACCACTGAACGCTCGTCTATCGCTGATATGATCTCCTCGAGGTCGTCCCTGACCAGGGGTTCGCCGCCGGTTATCCCGATGAGGCTGTTCCCCATGTCCTGGAGCTTGGCGATCGATCTCTTCAGGAGGTCGATGTCCAGGTCGTCCGACTCGGCGCGGTTGCCGTTGCTGCAGTGCCAGCAGTCGTAAGGGCACCTGTTGGTTATGGCGATGTGACACGAGGACGGGGCCGTGGTCCCGTTCCTGACGTTGTTCCCGACCTTCAGGAACTGAGTGAAAGCGGGACTGGGATAGGGAGGTACCTGGCTGTTTAGAACGTATGTGTGGTCGATGTTGCCGAACCTCGGGTGGTCGACGGCGATCTTCACGAACTTCTCGTGCTTCATCTGCTCCCTCAGGTAGAAGAGGAACTCCCTGGGGAGATCGCGGACCTCCTTGTGCTTGAGCATCTTGACCAGGAGCAGGTTCTTCTTGACGCCGACAACGTTCGCCATAACGATTCCTCCCTGGGCCATCCGGACCCTCTGATTAATATTTTGTGGTAAATTGTCGTAACTGTGGCATATTCCGCACAGACCACTGGCCCATCCGAGGTTCGGGAAAAGCGTATCAATAGATTCTTATAGAGTCCGAGAAATGTGATTTCGTAGGGTGAGTACCATGAGATGGTTTGCTCTGTTGATGATGGCGATCGTCTGTCTGCTCCTTGTCAGTCCGGCCCAGGCCGCCGAGCCCGAGGATCCCGGAGACAACTTCTCGCACTCCGTCGTACTGGAGCTCTTCGTGACGACGTGGTGCCAGTACTGCCCCGACGGCGAGGTCGAGGCCGCCCGGCTCAACCTGATCTATAAGCAGAACTACCACTTCATGTCAATGGTCACCGACGTCAACGACGAGGCCGAGGCCAGAGGCGACGATTATGCGGTCAACTCTTATCCATCAGCAATATTCGACGGCGACTACAGGGAGGACCGGACAGGGAACCCTGACTCATACGAGGGTCACATCGAGGCCTGCGGTGAGAGGAACGTAGCGCCGATAACACTTACCGTTTCGCTCGAGGACGAAGGGGATGGGAACGTACGGGTCGGCTACAGCGCCACCTACACCGGGACCACGTGGCCATGGCAGGACGTCAACCTCAAGGTCGCGATGGTCGAACCCATCTCGAGATACAAGAACCTCCACAATGAATCTATTCCATACGGATTCGTGGACTACGCCTTCGACAAGGACATCACGCTCTATAGCCAGACCGAGCAGAGCGAGAGCACCACGTGGGATGCCTCGGACTGCGACCTGTCGAACCTGATCGTGATCGGAGCCGTCTACGACTCGCTTACCGGATACGGCCTCCAGACCGCGTCCACGGAGACGTATGCGGACCTTTTGATGGGGAACGTATCCTGGGAACCGGTGCATCCGGGGGCCGGGGAGAGGATCACCGTCTCGGTACCGGTGGAGGGGGACGTTGCGAACGTGACCGTCGAGGTGGCGGCCTGCTCAGGGGACACCTGCCTCAGGGAGGAGGTGATCCAGATGACGAACGATGGCGGGACCTACTCCGCGGACATCGGGAAGTTCAAGGAGGGCTACTCCATCCACATGTGGGTGGTTGCCGAGGACTCCGAGGGAGCCGAGACCAAGACCATCGAGTACGTCATTCACATCGGTAAGGGTGGTGGGGACGACGGTTCCGAGAGCCTCCCCGGATTCGAGGCCCTTACCATGACCCTCGCACTCTTCGGGGCAATACTGATAACCCGAAGGCTTCATTGAGTCAGACCGTAAACGAGGTGTTCGAGATGGTATCGATAGCAGTCGGACTTGGTTCTCCAGCATATACCAGTGAGCGTGCCTTCACGGCGCTGAACTTCATGCACACGGCCATAATGGAAGGACATGAACTGAAGGTCTTCCTCTTCGAGGACGGGATCTTCGTCGCCAAGAAGGGGCAGGACCCTGGCAATTTCGCCAACCCGCTCCTGTGGCTGGACAAGGTGATCGAGGCGGGCGTCGAGATCAAGTACTGCGGGACCTGCGCAAAGGAGCGGAACCTCCCGGAGGAGGAGGTCGTCGACGGGGTCAGGAAGGGGACCATGGCGGACTTCGTAGGAATGATCGCCAGCTCCGATAGATCGGTAATATTCTAGGAAGATCACCGAATAGTTACGGGCCCTCGAACGCATCTGATAATGATTTATACTTAGAGGGTGTTCCATCGGAATATAATATTCCACCGAGTAATGGGATACAGGTGATGATATGGTCAACATGCCGCTCCTGGACGACATCGACGCCGATATACTTACCTTCATGAAGGAGGCGCCGGACACCTCGCAGGCAGAGATCGCCAAGGCCCTGGGAGTATCCCAGCCGACTGTCAGCAAGAGGATCCGCAAGTTGAAGGACATGGGCGCCCTGAACATAGTCGCAGGCGTCGACGTCAAGAGGCTCGGGCTACATCTGGCGAAGGTGGACATCGCGACCTCCGACCCGGCCGGGATCCTCAAGATGCTGGGGGAGTGCCCGTTCTTCATCAACGGGTTCAACACCACGGGTTCGAAGAACTTCACCATCCTCCTGGCCTGCGACGACTACGCCACCCTGGAGGCCATCGTGAACCACCACGTCCGCCCCCGGCCCGACGTGACGGACGTGGACCTCAGCATAGTCGTATCCGTGGCCCGCGAGTTCATCGCACCGATACAGTTGACATATGAAAAGGATTCTCAGGCACCCTGCGACATCGACTGCGGCGAGTGCTCCTGCTGGCAGGCCGGAAGGTGCATCGGATGTCCTGTCACAGGCCACTACAAGGGCCACGTCTGGAGGACCACAGACCCTGCCTCTCCATGACCCGGACCGACCCGGATAAAAACCCTATTCTACCCCCTATCACATCGGTTGTCGATATGTCCGATATCGAGGTCCACGGCACCGTCGACGCCCGCGGGATGGTCTGCACCAAACCGTTGATGGAGGTACGCAAGGTCATCAAGCCGATGGAGAGCGGTCAAGTTGTGGAGGTCCTCTGTGAGCCAGATATCTCCCCTTCCATCCAGCGGGTCTTCGTCCAGGTCCAGAAGAACGAATTGTTGTCGGTAGAGGACGCAGGCGACCATATTAGGATCCTTTTACGTAAAGCGTGACAGGATCAGAACGAGAACTGCGAGTCGCTCTCTTCGGCGAGTTCTGCGAACCTGGGCATTCCTATTATGTCGACGCCGTCGATGAGCTGTTCCTTCTTGAGAAGCCCTATCCTTACGCAGAGGTCGCATACGTGGAGCTTCACGCCGAGCTCGCGGGCAACGTCCAGCTGCTCCTGGAAGGTGTCGAATCCCTGTTTCTTGATGCGTCGCTCGAACGCATTGGTCAATGGCCCCATTGGACGTGTAAACTTCGGTTTGAAGCCCTTCTTCGCGATCCTGACGCCCCTGAAGATCATGTAGATGTGAACCTCGGAGCCGAGTATGGCGGAGGAATTCGCGAGCATGAAGGCTGACATGGCGCTCTCGTAATCGCACGATCTCAGGATTATGGCTACCTTCTTCATGGCAGTGTCCCCCTTGTGTCCAGTTATCCGAAGAGATGAAGGATACTTAATAGGTTCGCGGATCGGTATCGAGGGGGTTGGCGGCCTTGCACCCGAGGTGTTATTATTGACGACCTTGAGTGCAGAATTAAGTTGGGGTGACCCGCGGGGAGGATCGGTGATGATATGGGTCGGTCGCCGTATCAGGGTCGGCGGTCGTGCTCAGAGCTGGGAGGTATCGTCGTCATAATCTGGAATGGAGTCATCATATCTCGGAATGATGAGGTCGTGGACGGTGGGCTGGTATCTCCGTCCCGCTCCAGACAGTTCGTCGATCTTACATTCGGTACAATACATGCACCAACGACACAATATGAGCGGACCGCTCCCACAACCGGCACACACCCCCGGAATTCTTGATACGTACACCATGTTAATCCCCACGTGACAAATATCACACAACTTCAAACTTTAAATAATCTGCGGGACTTTGCAAGAAAAATTCGCATTTTTTCAATAGAGTCCTCCAATTGTACCTAATAATAGGGCAAGGCCGTGGTGGGCGGGTTTGCCCTTAAAGTCACATTCGATGAGTACTTTAGGGGCAGGATTCGGAGTTTAAGTGCAGAATCACATTGCATTCTGGGGAGACAGTTCGTCCCGAATCATCTTTCCTGATTTTCCAAGAAAAAGGGTTCCAAACGTGACCGCAGCAACGATTTGGAGGATATCGGCCTCATTGAATATTAAATACACAGCAAAAGACCATGAAATGACTCCGGAAAAGAAGTATAACAACAGAAGTATAGGAGACAACACGAGCGCAATGCGTTTTGTTGATCCGGTTTCCCGCATCAACATATTACAATGGTTTCAAGGATATAAGGTTAATTGGGTTTATACCTCAAATTGCCGGATGTCACCGGCGTGTAAAAAAAAGGTCAATATCGCTTTATATTGATCGTACAATGAGGTTTGAGGTGAAACAATAGGGGAGAATGTACTAATTTCAAGTAGAATCATTCACATATTCAATGCTAATCTACTTATATTCATAAATCAATATGAAAGGGAGTTCCATGGGCGATAACAACAAGAAACAACGCTTTATTCTAACGCTTCATGGAGAAGAATATTCCAGTGTAGATTGTATCACAGATTATGACGGAAAAACATACTGTGTCTTTGAAAAACGGAATGGTCTCGGTAAAGAGAGGGTTAAATTCTCAAAAGAGGAATTAACCATCAATTACGAAGATCATACGTGCAAACCAAAATTTGATAAGAATTAGGCGGGTGGATTAATGGAAAACGACCCTTTAGCATTATATGGTGCCATTGTGGGAACAATCTCACTATTACTATATATTTATACTACACGTAAAACCTTTAAGGTTACTTTTAAACCAAAATGCCGTCGGAATCATTCTGCCGTCGGAACTCGTGAATATCGTTTTGATGTACGATTATCTTCGGGACGGGGAGATGTGATCATTTACTCGATTGGAAAGATTTCGGGATCGTTCTTCTCGAAAATTCATGGCAGTAAACTGGAGATCATCGATTTAAAAAATCATCGGAAGGTTGTGCCTAAACGAAGTTATCACCTTAAGGTCGAACAGAACATTCCTACTAATTTACGAATCTGCTTTCACCTTCCTGACTCAACAAAAGTTCCGTTTACAGAAAACACTGGTATTCAGATTCAAAACTCTGTCAGGAATGTTAAGAAGAAGTTTATTTTAGAATGGCGTTAATTTGCTTTTTTAATTTGAACGACTTTTAATAATCACGTAACTCTATCATAATCCGCTCCCCAACCATCTCATGGATTAGCACGGTGATATTATATGCAAGGATCTTACATAGGAGTTCGTTTTTCTGAGACACGGG
>JANQNK010000015.1 GCA_028279595.1 Thermoplasmatota archaeon | reverse complement strand
TTCCCGCCCCGCCGTAGATCGTCGCGTCCGCGTAGACACCGGTGTCGATGATGAGCGTGTCGTTGCCCGAGCCGAAGTCGCCCTCGATGGACCGGACGCCGTCGAACTCCTCGAAGACCCCCCATGCGGATACCTGGACCTTCTCCGAGTTCTGGTTCCCGCCGAGGTGTTTGATGACGTAGGACTCGTTCGTCTCCGCGGGGAAGACGTTCCTGTTGGAGGCCCTCGTACCGACGTTGAGCTCGAGCGTTGTCCCGTTCATCGTCCCGAGGTTCGGAGGTGGCGGTGTCGAGCTTTCGAGCTTGCTCGGGAGTTGTATGGTCGCCAGGTCTATGCTGAACGCCTTCGTCCTGTAGTTCCTCTCACGCACGGGCTTCTCGATCTCGACGTACTCCTCGCACAGCCCGAACCAGCTGGCGATGGTACATCCGAGGTTCCCGAGGAAGTTGACGATGGCGTAGCCCATGTCCTCGGCGAAGTCCCTGGTTACCCGAACAAGTTTCATCACTGTCTCCCAGAACCATCCGGATCCCGAGACGTTGATGCTCAACTTCACCCTCTGTCCGAGTCCGCCGGACGCACTCATCCAGGCGCTGACACCGGCCAGGTTGACACCAGCGAACTTGGCGCTGAAGCTTCCTCCAGCCGTGAAATAGAATGTGGTTCCGTTGAACGACATGTCGAGCCAGATCGTACCGCTGATGCCTGTGCTGGCCCCGTACCACGGAAGGCCGGCGCCGCCGCGGAAGTGCAGGTCGAAGGTACCATCGGAGCTGATCGTGCCCCATCCCTGGATCCAGATCATCCCGAAAAGGTCGGCGGAGAGCTTGTTGTTCGACGGTATGGTGATGGTCCAACCGTCCTCATCCGCATCTACTGTCAACCTGCCCGATAGCTTGATCACCCACAGAACACGGAGTTCTCCCCTGAGGTCCAGATAGAATGATTTGGAGTCGATGGTCGCTGCCGCGTTGTTGACGTCGCTGAACGAGACCCATCCGTCGATGCCCTGGAATCCGGTGGCGTCCTCGTCCGTCGTGTTCACCATGAGCTTGCCATGGAGGTCCAGGTCGAAGAGTGACAGGATGTTGAGCTCGAAGTCCACGCTGGCGTTGATCACCACACCGTCGAGCGAGACACCGACATATGTCACGATGTCGAAGTAGAGCGGCCCGATGGTAACGGTGCCGTCGAAATAGAGCTGGGCGCCGTTGGCGTCCATGGATATGAATCCAGTGGCCGTTGCGGTGGCTATCCCGAAGATGTCGACCGACGCGTAGAACGACACGCGAAGACCGGGCTGTATGCCCTCGACCGCGGCTCCCGTCGTGTTGATCTCGAGGCTGAACGTGCCCTCCATCTCGAAGCCGATGACCGAGAGGGTGTCGAGACCGACGCTGCCTATGTCGAACGAAGCGACGAGTCCGTCCTCCGATCCGATGATGAGTCCGTCCACAGTGAGGGTCCCGAGCGGCCAAAGGTAGATCTCGCCGTCCGTTATCCTGAACTCGACCCGTCCCATCGGCAGCTCTATGGGACCGGTACCCAGGTTGGTGCCGTTGTCGTCTGTCGCTGTGAGCGCAGCGGTGAATGGGGTTCCCGACCAGTCCGCGCCAACGACGTCATTGGCGTTCGAGATACCCTCCTGGAGCTTGATCGTGATCGTGCTGGCGTCGCCTCCGGTCCCCTCCGTGTACGAGACCTCGACGTCCCCCGGGTCGTCCATGAAGATTATCTCGACGTCATTGTAGTCCTCGCCCGCGTCGTTGGCCGTGATCACAAGGTCGTTGTTGTCGCCCACCAGGTCGAGGGTGACCGATGCTTCGGTGTCGGTGTCGCCGCCGCTCGTGGTGGCGGTCGGTCCCGACAGGTAGACGCTCACCTCGATCTCTCCCGATATCCGGAACAGGGAGTTGCCCCAGGGATCGGATATCTGGAGGTATCCGCTGATGCTGAACTTGAAGTACGCCTGTGACCCGGCGGGCAGGAAGACGGTGTTCGGCTCGATGCCGATGGTCTGGTCCTTCCCGGTGGTGTTGACCTCGAAGGAGACCGTGCTCGCCGTGTCGAGACCAGGGATCTCGAAGTCGAGGGAGAGGTTGGCGTAGATGGCTATGCCATCATCGCTGAGGCGGAACGCCGCCGAACCGAACTCGTGGGTGGTGCTGTCGATAGTTACGCCTATGCCGAAGATGCCGCCCTCCATGACGACACCCTCGCCCACGATGTGGCGCATCTCGAGATAGGCCAGGTTCAGTGATAGTCCGTAATCGGAGCCCGCTATCGTGACTCCGATCTCCGCCGCTTCTGTTGGTGTCAGTCCCGTCAGGACCACCTTGAACTTGAGACGCTCGATCTCGACAGTCGTGTCGACGCCCTCGACGTTCCTCGTGATGTACTGGGTCTCGTTGGACGTGTTGATCTCCATGGAGAAGGTCCCGTTGAGGTAGAATCCGAAGTCCTCGCTCATGGCGTTGCTGACCGATACGACGCCGTCGTCGGAGCCGTCGTCCAGCTCCTCCTCCGCGACGTCCCACTCGTCCAGCAGGTTGACTGCCGCGATGACCTCGCTCCTCGGGGTCACGCCCTCCTCGATGCCTATCGTGATCTGCCTGTCCTCGTACACTGCCGTTGCAGTGCCGTCGGTAATGTTCGTGTCCTCCTCTATCAGTACTCTGACGTTGTTGTACGGGGAACCGGAGGTCCCGCCGGACGTGCGCCACGGGGCGAGGTACTCGAGGTCGATGACCTCGGTATCATCGTCGGTCGAGGCGTCGAAGGTCCCCTCCGCATCGATGGCGGCGACCACATCGCCCGCGGTGGACGCGCCGTCCTCGACGTAGACGACCAGCAACTTGCGCCGGGTGTCGGAATCGTCATAGTACGCGACCTCCTCACCCTGAACGACGGAGTCGTAGAACTGCACCTCGACATGGTCGTACCCGTAGCCTGTTCCGACCGCGGTGATCTCCACCTCGAAGTCGCTCCCTGCCGATTCGACCGTTGCGGTGGCATGGGAGGTGTTCGTTCCTCCGGTCGATCTCGCCGCATTGAGCGAGTCGACGTAGACCACGGCGTTGTCGTTGGTCGCTGTTCCGGTGAACACGCCATGGGTCGCCAGGGCGGTCTCGACCTGGGACGCGATGGTCTCACCGTCCTCGACATAGATCATCAGGTAGTATCCCCAAGGCGTCCATGCCATGGAGGCTTCCTCTTCGCCGGCCTCAACCAGGTCTACGAAACGGACCTCGACGTCATTGAGGTGTGCCCCGCCCTCCACCGCCTCGAGGGACATCTCGAAGTCGTTGTAGGTGGACAGCACCGTCGCCGTCGCCTTCGTCAGGACGCTGTCGATACGGAAGTCGTTATCGCTGCCGCTGGGACGGACCTCGAGTCTGGCGCCCTCGCTGTCGGTGCCTCCGCTGGTCAGGCCCTCGACCCCCGTCATCGCCTGCAGCAGGATCCCTCCGTAGAGGCCGTCGTCGCCGAAGTGGAGCTCGCTGTCGCAGGTGAACCTCTGACCAAGGAGGTTCGCGCTGCCCCTGAGTGTGAACGAGAGTCCATCGACCTCGTCCTTCATGATCTCCAGGAAGAAGTCGTCGAGGGTGAAGAGGTCGGTGTCGGTGAATAGTAGCGGTACCGTCATGTGGGCGACCGATGCCCTGGCGACGAAGTTCGGTATGAGGGCGGTCGAGATGTCCGTGTAACTTAGCGGGTTCCAGAACTCGATCTCGAACTCGAAGTGCGCGTCCTCCACGAACTCCTCGATGTTGACGTCGGCCGAGAGGCGGAATCCACCGTTCCTCTTGACCCCGCTGTCGTCCTCGTCGCCGTAGCCAGGCGTGTAGACGCCGAAGAAGAACTCGTACGAGGCAACGGACTCGGAGATCGTCACGATCTCCTCAGGGAGACCGAAGTTCGTCGCGAGCCATTCGAGGAAGTTCTCGGACGACATCATTGCTTCGAAGGCGCCCACGGGGAATGATATCGGGACGTCCGGTGTGTCCGGATCGAGAAGGAATGCGAAGTCCTCTGCCGGATCGTTCGGCAGTCCCAGTGCGTCCGTGACGGTGAACGCGAGCGGGGATGTGACGATGTCGTAGAATATCTGGTTGATGCTCGTCTGCTTCCATCCGGTCTCCAGGCTTGCCGTGAGTCCGGCGAGCCACGGGATCTCGGCCTCCGCGCGGATGCCGTGTATCGTACCCTCAATGAAGGTGTTGCCCAGCTCGATGCCGAAGAGCTTCAGGTTGCTGTAGCCCTCTATGAAACCGGCGCCGAGTATGGCCGTGAGCTCGTCAAGGGCCGCCTGTCCGAGCGCGGAGGGGTTCACGGGTTCCACCAGGTCCTTGATGATGCCGCCATCGGTCGTCTCGCTCGACAGTTCGGATATCGTCATATCGAGCAGATTGTCCGACACGACGGCTGAGAAGGTACCCTCCTTGTTGATCGCCCTCGCCACCTCGCTGGAGTTGGTGACGCCATCGTCGATGGTGATGGTCAGGGTCCCGAGGGTCTCGTCGTAGACGACGGTCTCGGAACCCGCGGTGACACCGTCCAGGAAGACGATGTCAACGTCGTTGAAGTCCGGACCGTACTCCCGGGCCTGGATGAACAGCTCGAAGGTCCCGTCGGCGGTCGAGGTGACCATTGCGGAGGCCTGTTCGGACCCGGTGTCCAGGATGTCGGTCGCGACGCTGAAGAGCTTGGCTGGTGATGCGATGTACATCTGGAGCTTGGCCCACTCGCTCTGGCGGGTCAGGCCGTCCACGATCTGCACGATGTAGTCTTTGACCTTGTTGAAGTTGTTCATGATCTCGCTGAGCTCCCAAGTGATCTCGGGAAGCGTCCAGTCGATGCCGTTCACGCCCCCGGCGGTGACGTTGACCGTCAAAGACGCTAGGTCGATCACCGTGCTGGTGTCGGGCGTCGTGGCAGTGAAGGTCCCTTCAGTGTTGATCGCGGTCACTATCTGGGCGGCAGTGCTCACTCCGTCCTCGACGCTGATGGTAAGTGTCTTCGGGGTTCCGGAGTCGTCGTAGACAGCGACCTCGTCCCCGGCATCGACGGAGTCGTCGAACACGATCTCGACATCGTCGTACTGTGTTCCGGACGAGGCTGCCTCGATATACAGCTCGAAATCGTTCGTGGTGGAGCCGAAGGTCGTGTTGGCCTTCCCGGAGGAGCCCCCGGAGGTATCGACCGTGGTCACGGTGGCCATGTCGATCACGCTGGACATGCTCGGGGTCGATGCCGTGAAGGTTCCCTCGGCGTCGATGGCAGCGATGATGTCCTCAGCCGTGCTGACCCCATCCTCCACAGTTATCTTGAGACGCTTGTCGGCGATATTCGAATCGTTGTACTCGGCAACCTCGCTGCCCGCGATGCCCTCCTCGTCGACGAAGCGGATGCTGACGTTGTTGTAGTTCGTTCCCGGCTCCGTCGCGGTTATGGTCAGGAACTCTCCGCTCGTAAGTTCGACGGTGGCCGACGCCCATTCGGGCTTCGTTGTGATGACCGAGACGGGATCTGCGATGATGTCCGGCATGTAGAGCTGGCCCGTGAGGAGCAGTCCGCCGTATTCGACGATGTCCTCGTAATGGTCGTTAGAGTTGACGGGGATGATGTTCACGACGTCTGTGTAGTACTCGACGAGATCCTCGTTGGGCTCGCCGTCGTCGTCGGGGTCGAGGTTCACCACGCGCTGTCCGAACGTCGTCTCATCGAAGTCGGGATCGGTGGTGTCCTGTGGTCCGAACATGAAGCCAGACACCGAGCCGAGCTTGAATCCGAAGAACGTTATGGTGCTGGCGAACAGCACCTCCCACCCGGTGAAGGGATTGATGATGTCGACGAAGATGTCTATCAGCTTCTGGGAGTTCGAGTCATCCGGGTCGGCGAGGCCCGAGATTATCGCGTCGATGAGCCCTGTGGGCATGTCTAGCTTGAAGTAGAAGTAGGAAGAGTCGGTGATCCCGTCGAGGCCTGCGGGGAGCATCGTGAGGATCTGTCCGCCGAACTGGGAGAAGACCGTCTGCAGGAGCAGATCACGTATCGAACCTGCGAACTCGAACGAGAGCGCTGTCTTGTCCAGGCGGAGGGTGACGTCCACGTCCGGTTGTCCCAGTGGCATCCCGAAGATCATGGGCTGGATCTGGGCAGTGATCTCGAGCGAGGGGTCGAAGGTCTCCCACCCGGCTTCGAGACCGTCGATGGCCGCATCTATCAGGACATCGACGAGGTCTAGCAGGAACTCGCCGAGATCGAAGCTCTCCTCGGGGTCGTTCGCCAGCAGGGTGGCCTGGGAGATGAGTGCGGGAACGAGTTCGATGATAGTTTCCACTGCTATGACGAGGTCGTCGAACGTGAGATCCTCGAGATCCTCGAATGACGTCGGCAGTATCCCCTTGACGACAGGATCGTCGTTACCGATGAGACGGTCCACTAGGAACTCGGCATCTATGACCTCCATGTCCTCGGCCGTGTCCACGGTTCCGTCGTGGTCGGCGTCGAGTATCAGCTTCGAGAGCGTACTGGCGTGGTTCCTCTCCAGCTCCTCGGCGAGGCCCTCGAGCAAGAGCTCGAGAGCGCCCTCTATTGTGCTGCTGAGGAATGTGGAGAAGCCCACGACGGGCATCTCGATTATCCCCGATGTGTCCAGTCTTGCAAGGATGGTCGTCTTCGAGGGGAACAGGAAGCTGAGGGGATTCCCCGGCGCGGGCACCTGGAATGCGAAGTCGAACATCGGCACCAGCGGGTCGGAGAGGTCTATCATGAACCCGGCGTAGCCGAAGGGCATTCCGAGGAGGTCGATGGTCCCGTTGATGAGGAGTTTGACATCGGGGACCGGGTCCGAGATGGAATCGGGCCATCCGATGTTCATCGCGACAGTGACATTTCCGGAGATCATACCCTGGACGTACAGGTTCGTTATGGTCCCGGTGGCCGCCATGGTGAACGATTCGTTGAACGTGGTGCCGATGCCCGGCAGGGCGAGGACCTCCTCCACCCGCTTCTTGATCGCCGGCAGCGAGGTGTCGAACGGGTCCTGGAACACCGGATTGGTCAACAGGTCCTCGGGACCGTCCGGCGAGGGCCACTGGGACCCGCCGAAGGCGAAGCCGCCGTCCTCGACGCCGAGTACGAACCCGGTCGGTCCGAGGACGAGACCGCCGACGGAGAGCGTCGCCACGAGGGGTCCGCGCTCGCAGACGTAGAGCTTGAAACCGCCGCCGATGCCGCTGTACTTGAACGAGCCCTCGATGCCTCCGTAGAACGCCGTCTTCTTCTTGGAACTGTCGGCGGGATCGGTTATCTCGACGATGCCGAACGTGAACATCCCCCCGACCTTCACAGGGCCGAGGCTCATGTCGTCGATGCCGAACTGGACCCCGTCGATCTTCGTGAACGGGAACTTGCCCTCGACGAGCAGGCCTATGTCGACCTCGAGGCCGTCGACGAGGGCGGTTATGGGGAATCCGCCCGAGCCGTCGAGACCTCCCGAGAGGGTGAGGACGAACAGCCAGGGCTTCTCCAGAACCCCTTCCGTGGTGATCGCATCGTCCTTGAACCTGACGCCGATCTCCGTCAATTTGATGGGGATGGGAAGGTCGAAGTCGGTGGTGGAAACGTCGCCGAACGTGAGCGACGCGGCGAAGTTCGGCTGGAGGATCGGCAGGAAGTCCGCCCTTACGGCGAAGTTGCTCACACTTCCGCCCATTCCGTCGAGGAACGATATGCCGGAGCCGAACTTGATCGACAGACCGGCGTCGCCGAACACGATGAGGTGCTCGGTGCCGGTTGCCGTCAGGTCGAGAACGATGTCGCCCGCCTCGAACGTGACGTAATCGCCGATCCTGACCTTGAATATCGGTACTGACACCTTGAGGACCCTGGTCTTCCCGTCAGGTATCTCGAGGTCGACGGCCTTTCCGGCTATCGTTGTGACATCATCACCGGTTGTGTTCATGTAGAAGGTGCCTGCGCCATCGAACTCGAAGGGACCGGTCGAGGTCCCGACGTCTATGGACATGCTGAGCTGCATCGCCGCGCCGTCCCCCTTGATGAGGACCTTGCCGTCCACTGAGAAGCCGAAGACGACCTCGCCGCCGGACTCGAACTCGATGGAGAAGTTGGCGGCGACACCGATGTCCGCGCCATCCTGCTCGAAGGCGAACCCGCCCACAAGCTCCAGGCCTCCGACCGTCAGGGTGCCCTGTACGTCCACGAAGAGATAGGTGTTATCGAAGTCTATCAGGATGGGCGTGCCATCGCCCGTGTCGACGGGCATGCCGTGGGGCGGGGACGGGTTCACGAAGCTGGACGGGAAGTCGACGACCATGTCGTTCTCCTCGTCGTAGACATCGTCCCCTACGGTCGCCAGGGTCCCTCCGCCGCCTGTGTTGATCTTGAAGGCCGCGCTGCCCGAGATGCTAAGGTTGGGAAGGCCGACCAGAGAAATGTCGTCGACCGACGCGGTGACCGCCGTCCAGTTCCTGAGGTCGGTCTGCGTGTCCGGGTCCGAGCCCTTGACCTTCATCAGGACCAGGGCGAACTCGAACATGCTGAGGGAGAGCCCGGTCGCGTTCGTGTTGACCTCGCCCGGATCGTCGATCTCCTCGTCCTCGTCGGCGTCGCCGGTCCAGTACGGACCGTCGGTGCCAACGAAGGCGTGCTTGACCTCGGCTCCGACCGTGAGGGTCTCCACAAGTACATCGGTCTCGCTCTCGACCACTGTACCGTTGGTATCTTTCCTAACGAGATCGACCTCTTCGGATGAGCTCTCGAAGGCGAACGAGCCGTCGAAGTAGAAGAAGCCGTCCAGGGATACCTGGAGCCAGCCGCCCACGTTCAGGTACTTGGTGTCGAAATCGATGACGATGGGGGTACCGTCTCCAGTGTCGACCTCCATGCCGCTTCCCGTGAAGCTGTCGGGGAAGTCCACGACCTTGTCATTGACCTCGTCGAGATCGGGATCTCCCACGTTCTCGAGGATGCCTCCGCCGCACTCGTTGATCCTGACGTATGCGCCGCCCTCGACCACGACGTTGTCGATGCCGACGAACGCGACCTCGTCAACGACCGCTGACATGGCGGTCCATGTCCTCAGGTCCTTCTCGTTGTCCGGGTCGTCGGTCTGGACCGACATCAGGACGAGCGCGAACTCGACCCCGGTGAGCGAAAGGCCCATCGAGGTGGTGTTCAGCTCGGCGTCCTGCATGACGCCGTCGCCGTCGTCGGTCCAGTAGGGACCGTTCACGCCGGCGAAGGCGTTGTCGATCTCGACACCGACCGTCATGTAATCCACGTCGACGGTGTCGGTGTCCGACCCGTCGGTGACCGTGACGGTGGTATCGGACTTCTCGAATGCGAACGAGGCGTCGGCGTAGAAGAAACCGAATATGTCTATCGTCCCCGAGGCAGATACGAGGAGGAAGTCCGTGTCGAGGGTCAGCGTCGTGGTCCCCACTTCGATTTCGTCCGGGACGAGCGGCGAGCCCTCTGTAGCGTTCGCCTCGATGTCGACGTCGGATGTCCAATCGAGGGCCGCGCCTTCGTCGACGGTCGTGCCGTCGTACGCCCTGTTGATCTTGAGGACGAGGGATTCCGCCTCGAGGGTGAGGCCCTCGATGCCATCAAGCTCGGCGTTGGTGACGGAGGCCGACATCGTCATGAAGCTGCGATCGTCGCCGGTGTCCGCGGATTTGATGATGGCGAACGCCAGGCCGCCGCTCTCCATCTTGAAACCGATGCTTCCGGGAATGCCGATGAACACGTCGGAGGCGGTCAGGTCGAGCATCACGAGGTCGGCGTCGTCGATGTCGTTACCGTAGGTCGGCTCGAAGTCGCCGCCGTCGACATCCACGTCGACCTGCGTCTGTATGAATGTGAAGCCTACCGTCCCCGAGACGAACCCGAAGAGGTCGATGACGAGCTCGCCCGACGCCTCCAGGTAATCGCCCACCAGGGATATCGTGTGTCCGCCGATGCTCACGGTGGACGGGGTGAACACCGCGGGCGTGCCTGGATCGATGTCGATGTTGTCGCTCCAGTCCAGGGCGCTTCCGGCAACGACCGAAGTGCCGGAGAAGCCGCGATTGATCTTGACGTTTAGGTCACCGTCGGCGGTCAGCCCCTCGATGCCTGTGAGGGACGCCGTGGTGATCGAGGCGCTCATGGCGACCCACGACCTGTCGTCCGACGTGGTGTCCGACGGTTTGACTACGGCCATCGCGAGCATTCCGCTGTCCAGCGAGAATCCGATGCTGTCCGGGACACCGACGAACACGTCGGTGATGTCCAGCCTGAGGAGCACCAGGTCGGCGTCCTCGAGGTCGCCGTCGCCGGTGTCGAAGTCGCCCGAGTCGTCCGCGTCCACATCCACCAGCTGCTGCTGGAAGATGAACTCGCTGGTGCCCTTGACGAAGCCGAACAGGTCCAGCGTGAGGTTGCCCCTGAGCTGGAGCCAGTCACCGTCGAGCGTGATGTCGTGACCGCCGATGCTCACCGCTGTGGCGTCGAAGGTCTCCGTGTCGACTGAATCGGCCTCGGTGTTCACATCCTCCTCCCAGTCGAGAGCGTCGCCGGTGGCGACGTCCGACCCGTCGAAGGCCCTGTTGATCTCGATGTCGAACCCGCCGGTGGCGATCAGTCCTTCTATGCCCGTGAGGGACGCCGCGGTGATCTCGGCGCTCATCGCGAGCCATGACCTGTCGTCGGACGTCGTGTCGGCCGGCGTGATGACGGCCATCGCGAGCATCCCGCTGTCCAGGGAGAAGCCGACGGAGTCGGGGACCCCGACGAAGACGTCGCTCACGTTGAACTTGAGGAGCACGAGGTCGGCGTCGTCCAGGTCGTCGGCGGTGTCAAAGGTGGTATTGCCATCCAGGTTGACGTCCGCCGGCTGCTGCTGGAAGATGAAGCCTGCCGTTCCCTTGACGAACCCGAAGAGGTCTATCGTGAGGGTGCCGTCCGCCTGGAGCCAGTCGCCGTCGAGAGTGACGTTGTGCCCTCCTATGCTGACAGTGGTGGATGAGAAGGTCTCGGTGTCCACCGAATCGGCGGCCGTGTTGACGTCCGACTCCCAGTCGAGCGCGTCGCCCGCCGAGACGGCCGTTCCCGCGAACGCCCTGTTGATCTCGAGATCGAAACTGCCGCTCGCGCTGAGCCCCTCGATGCCGGTAAGGGACGCCGTACCGATGGCGGCGCTCATGGCCATCCACGACCTGTTGTCCGTTCCCGTGTCCGATGGAGTGATGAATGCCATGGCCAGCATTCCGCTGGCGAGGGAGAAGCCGGCGCCGTTCTCGACTCCGATCTTGACGCTAGTGACGTCGAACTTCAGCATCACGAGGTCGGCGTCGTCTAGGTCGTCGGCGGAGTCGAAGGTGGTGTTGCCGTCGAGGTTGACGTCGACGAGCTGCTGCTGGAAGGTGAACCCGGCCGTCCCAGACACGAATCCGAAGAGGTCGATGGTCAGGGAGCCTGAAGCCTGCAGGAAGTCGCCGTCGAGCTCCATGGTGTGACCGCCGATGTCGACGGTATCACCGCTGAAGGTGTCGCCGTCGGTCGAGTTTGCGTCGGGATTGATGTCCTCGCCCCAGTCGATGGCGTCTCCCGTCGCGACCACCGATCCGTCGAACGCCCTGTTGATCTCGACGGCCAGGCTGCCGCTGGCCGAGAGACCCTCTATCCCGGTGAGGGAGGCGCTCCCGATGGAAGCGCTCAGGGACATCCATGAGCGGTCGTCGGTGTCGTCGTCCGGCTTGATGGTCGCCAGGGCCAGTGAACCGGATGTGAGCTTGAATCCCGCGCCGTCCGGCACCCCGACGAAGACGTCGGTTATCCCGAACGATATCATCATGAGTGTGGCGTCGTCGAGGTCGTCGCCGGTCGTCACCTCGAAGTCCGCGTCGCCGTCGGTGTTAACGTCCACCGGCTGCTGCTCGAACGCGAAACTGGCGCTTCCGGTGACTATCTTGAGCACGTCAAGGTCGGTGATGTCCCCCGAGACCTCCAGGTACTCGGTGGTGTACGTGACACGGTCGTCCGTTGTGGTGCCGCTGCCGTCGAAGTCGACGAGGTCGCCGTCGCCGTCACCATAGTCCGAGTCCTCGTCGAGGTTCAGGGACTGGGTCCAGTTCAGCGCGGAGGCGCCGCCCTTCGCCTTGTTGAGCTTCACGGTGATGTCCGCGAAGTCGCCCTTGACCCCTTTGATCGTGATCGTTCCGCCGACATCGTCCACGACGAGGGCCAGCCACGACTTGCCTCCCGACTCCTTGAGGCTGGCTATGCCGACCTTCCCGCTCGTGACGTAGAGTCCGATGGTGCCCTTACCGATGTATAGCATGAGGTCGCTCAGCCATACGGTTATGAGGGTGGCGTCGTCGTACTGGTCGTCCGTCGTTCCGGTGGACCCGTCGATGTCGATGTCGACCTCCTCCTTGGTGATCGTGAAGTCGGCGCTCCCGTGGACCAGTCCTAGGACGTCGATGTTGTCGAGCTCGCCTGTATAGGTGGTGTCGTCGAAGTAATCAGTAAGGACCTTTGCGATCCCGATGGCATGGGTCCCCAGCGCCTTCAGCTGGAACCCTCCTCCGCCGATCTGCTTCACCTCGAGGTAGACCTTCTTGTTGGTCGTGTCCTTCACTATCTCGAAGTACTTGTCCCCGGGCAGTTCGCCGAAGAGCCCCTCGGAGGACGCGAAATCGTCGTCCGATAGGACCCCGGTGTACCCCGAATCCACCAGCAGGATGTCGAACTTGGTCCCGACCGCCGGGTCGTAGTCGTTGATGATGTCGACCTTCAGCTTCCCGCCGAGGTTGATGTTCCCCTGGACCTTGATCTGGTCGTAGCCGTTGTCGGTAGGTGTGCCGGGTCCAGGGTCCGGTCCGCCGACCTCGATGTGCAGGGTTCCTACGGTGTCCCCCGAGCCGGTCGGTGGGGTGTAGGAGTCATCTATCGTGTCGGAATCCCCGCTCGAGATCGTCAGCGCTCCCTGGATCGTTACGATACCGGGGGAATTCCCCGGGCTGAAGACGCCGTCCACGACGACGTCGTCCTCGATGGTCCCGGAGCCCATCAGGGTCTCGTCGGGTGCGACGAACAGAGGTCCGCCGTCGTTGTCGGCGCTGTCGGCCAGGACCTCGCCGTCGGGTCCTATCAGGCGGACCGACCTGTCCGCGTCGACGTCGCTCGGCTCTGTCGTCGTATCCACATCGGTACCATCAGGATATGGCTCGTCGGTCCAGTGCTCCGGTCGCGGGTCCTCGGGCATCGGCCTGTCAGACACCGCATATGCGCTGAACCCGTCCACCTCGAACGTAACGAAGCCGTTATCGACGGTGAACGGGGTCCGCGTCGCCTCCCAGTCCGGTCCCGAGAACGTCATGAGGTCGAAGTCCTCGGAGAACCAGATGGAACCGGGCTCGCCCTTCAGGGGGAGCGTCAGTGTCGCCCGGTCCATCTCGACGGGATCAACGTACACCACGTCTGTGACGAAGTGCTCGTGCTCGTCGAACTGCTTCTCCACGCCCAGGTCGCGGAACAGGCTGTACCATTCCCGCTGCGCGGGGCTGATCTCGGAGTCGATGCGCACCAGGAGGTCGTCCGGCCTCTCGGCCATGCCGACCATCTCGATCCTCGCGTCGTCCTCGACCCATATGTCGAGGTCGTACGTGCCGTCATCTCGCTCCTCGATCCTGTACCTTCCCAATGGATCGCCCTCGCGGTCCTGCACCCAGACGTCCTTGCGGGACAGTCCCATCATCACGGCCTGCCGGTAGTCCAGCAATACGCCGTTGTCCGTCTCGAATAGATAGAACATCGGCACCGTGGGCGATCCTGGCTGCCGGACGACCGGGGTCTTGAACGAGACCGTGTCCACGACGTGGGCGTCGTCCAGCGAATTCCTGCTCCCGTCCGCCACGAACATCGATAGGAAACCCGTCCCTATCAGAATGCCCAATGCGAACGCAACGACCAATTTCTGCTTCCTGTCCATTTCACGCTCCCCCTTTCTGCTATGGGCTCGGTTGCGTCGACACACAAATCATCGAACGATGTCCATCCACCGGCATCGTCCGGTACGTGGCTAGGGCTAGAGGTCTGGCTGTTAGTGTTACTCTATCACCACTCCACATACGATCCCCCTACTATCGAGTATCGAAGTGGCCATTACCTCTACCTCCTCCGTTGTCTGGATTGGTTTGAGGTATAAAAGCGTTGTCGAACGCTTCAAACGAGAAAAACTTAAGGAAAGACCCGAAAAGATGAGAGCTTTTCTCAGGGCTCCTCTTCGTGTGTCATTGATCCTGCCCCGGCCGATGAAGGTTGGCGTTCGTTCAGGTCATCCGGCTGCTCCGCGGGGTGGTGTCCAGGATGTAACCTCTGGAGATGAAGGTTGCGTATCTGGCTCCCGGACTCCGGTCGGAAACAGTCGTCGATGCGGTCGAGGCAGGATCTGAGAGAATGGACGGACTGGCCTATCCGTGTGCGTTGGGTGGTCCGATCGTCGGACGTCGCGTCATCGTTGGCTTCCATCCATGCTCCCCCTCTTTTCTTCTTCGAAGGCCTCTATCGACACACGTCGGGGTGGCCGGAAACGACGACAAGAAGACATGCCCTTTGAAGGGCGTGCACAGACCGAGGTAAGGCTGGTCGGTTTTTAATTCATCCACCACTCCACAACCCTAGTCCCCTGTCGAGTACCGGAGCAGCTATTACCTCTTCCTCCTCCAAATCGTGCAATGCTATCATCTATTAAAATGTTTGCGGAGGTTAACATTACGAGTGGGGATAGGGTTGATCATTCTGTCTGGGGGTCCTTCTGGACAGCCTCTGGAAGGGTCGCATGAAGCTCCCTTCCCAGCCTCGGCGTCACCTCGTTCGTTTTCCGATGGCTAGGAGGGCGAAGAGGGTAATGGATATGGTGACGAGTATCGTGAACTCGGCGATCTTCCTCGGCGCGGAGGTGTCGCCAGGGTCCATCAATGGATAGTCGTCAGTGTCATTACCGGCGCCGTCGATGTCATAGGCCGTGTCACCGATCCCATCTCCATTACCATCTGTGCCTCCATAGTCGTCCCAGTAGTTGCCCTCCCCGCCCTGGTCCCAATGGTTCAGACCGTTGTTATCGTTGCCCTGAGAGGTCCCTGCACCGTTTGCGTCGAAGTTGTTGTGATGGACCCGGGTCCCGAAGGCCCCGAGAAGGCTAACACCATAGTTCCCGTTGCCCCAGATGTTGTTGTAGGTGATGTTGTTGTAATCCGAGGAAAGGACCATTATCCCGGGATTAGTGTTGTTGTGGACGGAACAATTCGTGATGTTGTTGCTGTTGGCATCGGTCGTCATCACGATCCCCCTGCCGGAACAGTTGGAGACGTCACAGCGGGCCACGGTGTTGTTGCTCACTTCGTTGAATAACAGGATCCCGTCATCGCTCACGTTGAGGATGGCGCACCGATAGATCGAGGAATTGTGGGTGTTCTCGTGTATGAGGATACCGTTCCCGTATGTGTTGTTGATCCTCGTGTAGTTGATGAGCGTGTAGTTCATAGTGTGGACATCGATGCCGTCGTCGGACAGATTGAATATGTGGCAGTCGTTGATGAGGAGGTGATGGCCTTCGTAGTAGATGGAGTATCCCGATGTCCTGTTCAAAACCTCGGTGAAGGTCTCACCGTCCACCTTGATCCCGTCGGTCGTGTCGTTGATGGTGGTGTTCTCGATGAAGCAATGGGTAGAGGCAAGGACCTTGATCCCGCAATCGGTGGTGTCATTGATCCCGGAGTTGGTTATATTCGACTCCGTGGTCCTGTCGAAGATCACTCCGGTCATCACATTGAATATCTCAACTCGTCTGATCCCGATCCTGGACGAGTGGATGAGAAGGATCCCGACGTCGGTGTCTGTTATCACGGTGTCAACGATGTAATCAAAATCGGCGTTTGCGAGTATATACTGGCCCTGGTTCTTGGGTATACTCGCTTGTTGGGTGTTGTTGATGAAGTATAGAGGCCGGCCGTTGACTGTGTTGTCCTCGATCCAGTGTGATGTTGTGTCGTTGATATTCCCGTCGATGTACAAGCCGTCGCGCACGAAATCGGTGTTGACCATCGTCCCGTTGGAACTGCCGGCGGAATAGGCACCGAACCCGCCGTTGTCCCAGATGGATGCGGAATCCACAAACCAATACGGGCTGTAGTGGATCTTGATCCCATCACCGGAATTGTCGTAGAGAACGAGGTCCTCCGTCCACGGGTGCGAGGACTCGTAGTAGTAGACCCCCATCATGCAATGATGTATCGAGCAGTCCAGTATCTCGACGTCATCCGACCTGTAGACGTAGATACCGGTCAGATTGAGTCCGCTCCCGGGGGTGATGTTCAGCATCCAGAACACGCACTCGTCCGCCGTCACTATGATCGCATCGGCATCACCCCTGCCGATGATGAAGGTCTGGTCCGTTCCGTTCCCCTGGATGTACACCCTGGTGTTCACAGTGAGATGCTCCCTGTACGTCCCGTTGTATATCTTGATGTTGTCACCGCTCGAGGATGCATTGATCGCATCCTGTATGTACCTGAAATCCCTGTTCGAATGGGGATCGTCGTCGACTATCCAATCTGTGGATTCGACGGTCCCAATCAACGTCATGAAGATCGCCAATGCTATCATGCCGATTACAAATATTCGCATATGCCCCCGCATGGTCACACCCGCCTATCGAATGGGATGAGATTATTTATCCTTTTTGGGAGAGTTCTCGCTTCCGAGGATCAGCGGACCCTTCGCCTACGGATGAGCAACACCGCGAATGCGACCAGACAGACCGAGATGAGCACTCCGAACTCCGGGACCTTCTCCGGAGCGTCATTGTCGACCGGACTCCCCAAGGGATACCTGTCCTCCCTTCCCCCTGGCCCGCCGATCGTGTACGGTCCGGAACCGTTCCAGTCCGAGAAGTGGTTGCCCTCGGACACACCATCGTCCCATACGGAATACGAGGTCTCGTCGTGTGTCATGTTCCCTGAACCGCTGCCGTTGTGGAAGTTGTTGTGGTGGATGAAATGCATTCCGAGCGGGTAGTTGATGTAAACGCTCGGACCGTCGTTCATGAAGAACTCGTTGTAGACTATCGTGGTGTTGTCGGAATCGTCCACGCCGATACCGTATTCGGAACAGTGATGGACGCTGCAGTTCTCGATCCGATTGAGCCGGGACTCGTCGATCCTGATCCCGCGGTCGACCCTGCTGATGTTGCATCCCGTCACCAGTGCGCCGCGGGTCTCCTCGATCCTGACACCGTACCTGCCCCATGCGACGGAGCAGTTCCGGACGAGCGTACCGTTTCCGTTTGTGTCGACGCCCGAGTAGACGGATGCGAACGTCGAGTCAGCGATCACATTGTTCCAGCAATGCTCGAGGATGTAAACGCCGGTCCCCCATATGGTCCCGTTCAGGGTGATGTTCTGGACCGTGCAGTTGTGGCTGTCCCTGATGGTCACTCCGATCGATGCGGATGTCATTTGACTCTCGCTGACGTTGCACCACGTCGAATCCGAGATGTAGACGTCGGTGTAGGAAGCGGTGATACTGGAATCGACGATCGAGGTATTGGTGCAGCCGGAGACCATGATCCCGATGGAACCGGCGTCGGAGCTGAATCCGTCAACGGTCACGTCGGTGCAGTCCCCCAGGATGAGCTGTCCGGCCGACCCGAGGACCGTGATCCCATGCTTCCTTGCATGGTACACTATCGGATCGCCGTCGATGGTGCAGTTGTCGATCACGTGGGACCGGTGATGCGACGGTTCAGTACCGTGTATCATGAACCCGTTACCGTCGAAAGTGGAGTTGAGGAAGTGTGACCTGCGGACCTCGAAAAGCCGGATGCCCGCCCTCGAGATGTTCACGAAGGAACATTCCTTGATGGCTACCTCCTTCGACCTCCACAGCCGGATCCCCTCCTCGCCGTGATCGAAGGTGCAGTTGTCCATCGTGAGGTAATCGACGCCCCAGCAGTTCACTATCTCATCGTCCTTGCCCGAGATCGAACAGTTGGTGACATTGATCCCCTGACCACGCAGCTGCAGGGCCACCTCGTCGTCGTCCATCCTCGAGACGTTCATGTGTTCGATCCTTACCTCGTCGGCGTCCACATCGAAGGTCGCGTCGTTGTCGTATCCCCTCACGATCGTCTCGTCGGAACCGTTGCCGATTATCGACATGGGCCATTCCACGACGGAGGTCTCGTTGTACCAACCGGCGTGGACCCGGAGGGTGACGTTGTTCTCCTCCTGTGTATTGACGTAGTCAACGGCACCCCAGACAGAAGAGAAGTCCGCGCCCGCCCAGTCGTCGTCGACCGTGTAGACCTTGGCTCCCGCTGGAGCGATGAGAACGATGATCGTTGCGATGATCCCGATGATCGCCAGTAGCCTGAACATTTGCACCACTGGTAGCGGCAACGGCATGCCGATATTTAGCGATATTGGGAGGTCAGCGACGTCTCCGGAGGATGAAGACGGCGCCGAGGAGGCCAATCATAGATGCCATCACGTGTAGTTCCGGTACCTTTTCCGGAGCACTGGTGTCCTCGGGATCACCGAGCGGATGCTCGTCCGCACTCTTGGCCGAGCCGTCCAGTGTGTAGTTGCCGGTCCCGTTCCAGTCGTCCCAGTAGTTTCCTTCCGCTCCGTCGTCCCACATGTTGTCGACGCCGTCATCGCTGCACTGCGGGTCCCGGTCGTTGTTCGCGAAGTTGTTGTGATGGACCGTGTTGTTGTTGGCGCCGGACCGCATCCATATCGCGTAATTGTTGGTGTTGAAGATCTCGTTGTAGATGATGACGTTCCCACGGGTGACCGGATCGGTCATGAAGAAGCCATAGGTCCCGATATCGCGGAACGTGTTGTTCTCGTAAAGGGAGTAGCTCGACCGGAGATAGCACCCCGACGAACTGGTTCCGTTGATGAGACAGTGCCGCATGGTGAAGTTGTGGTCATAGACGTATACCGGACTCTGACAATCGGTGAACGTGGAGTTCTCGACCGTGACATATGGATCGAAGCAATGGATTGGCCGATAGGTGTCGGTGACGTTGAAGTACGACAACGTTGAGTAACCGCCACCGTTCGTGGTCCAGAACCCGTATTCACAGTCGGTCACGTTAACTCCATCTAGTACGCAGTTCGGTGATCCCTCGGCATAGATCGATGAACCCGACATCCCCGAGATGCTCACGTTCTGAAAGGTGACATTGTTGGAGTTCATTATGGTGTAGCCATTGGTGGCGTTGGTAATCGTCATGTTCCTGATCTCGATGTTCTTGCTGTAGGCCAGGACGATCGGCCATCCTCCCGTCTCGAAATCGGTGTTCTCGATGGTCACGTTGTCGACGTTCACAAGAATGAGCTGACCAATGTTGTCGTCGCGCTGGAACGTGAAGTTATCGCCCATATCGTCGTAGACGACGGCCTTCCATCCAGGACCGGCAATCCTGCAATTGTGGATCGTGTGATGCTCGAAGTAATCCACGGAACCCCCGCCTATCTCGACCCCCTTCTCGGCGAACACGCACTCGCGGAAGATGTTGTTCTCCGAGTAGTACATACTGATACTGGCCGTCAACATGTTGTCAAAGGTGCACTCCCGCATGTAATGCCATCCCGACAGGAAATCGTAATAGGCTCCGTATTCGCAATCGGAGATGGTGAGGTTGTCGAACCGCCCGTAGATCGCCGAGGAGTGGATGCCGGTGCTGCAGTTCGTGATGCTGCCGTTGTCCACGGTGACGTAGTGGCCGTCGACATCGATCCCGTACGTGAACGGGGTCGCGTTGATGGATACGCCCGTGATGTTGACATGATTGACGGATATCAAGACAGCGGTCGCCCATGCAGATCCGTTGATGACCGTCTCTCCGGACCCGTTCCCGATGATCCTGACGGTCTGGTTCACGACGACGTCCTCGTTGTACGTGCCGGCATAGACGCTTATGTTGTCCCCTGCCGAGGACTGGTTGATGGCGTCCTGGATCGTGTGATGCGTTCTCCATGTCCCGGCGTCGTCGTCGACGATCCAGTCATCCCCATGGACAGGGCCGAGGACCAACGTGACGACTGCCAGCATTACCATTCCATATATGATTCCCCGCAGCATGTAGAGCACCGTTTTCGAATGTCATCCGTGATATTAAGGTATTTGGGTAAAGCTATACCACTCGTGCTGACTCAGCGATGCCCCAGTGTTCGCCCTAGAAACGTCTGCGTACGATCACGGCTGCTACCAGGATCATCGAGATCGATAGGAGCAGTCCGAGTTCCGGTACCTTTTCCGGAGCGTTGTTGTTAGTCGCGTTCCCGAGCGGATACCTGTCCTCGGCTCCAGCACTCCCGTCGATCGGATAGGTCCCGTTGCCGCTCCAGTCGTCCCAGTAATTGCCCTCGTCGATGCCGTTGTCCCATATGTTGTTCGTTCCATTGTCGTAGCCCTGGGATGTGAAGTTCCCGTTACCGTAGAAGTTGTTGTGGTGGACGTAGTTCCAGCTGCCACTGCGTATGTAAACGCCGTGATTTTCATTGTAGAAGATCTCGTTGTATGTTATGACCGAATTGTTGGATTTATACAAACGGATGCTCCATCCATTCCTCGCGATCGTATTGTTCGAGATGACGAAGACGTCGCTCTCGCTGTAGATTATTCCGTAATGGGTGTTGTCGGTGAGTATGTTGTTCTCGATCGTGATATAGAATCCAGGGGAGAAGTTGAGTGCATTCCCGTGATTGTTGATGATCGTATTGTTCTCCCATGTCGCGTTGTTGCACCTACTGGTCGAGACGCCGGCATACCACCACCCGGGACGGCCGTTCTCGTCGATCGTGTTGTTGTGATAGCGACAGAACTTTCCCTCCTCAATTCTTATTCCGTGGATCCTGTTGAGCTTTATGACGTTCCAGGATACCGTGAGGTTGTCGTTCTCATTCAGGTAGACACCGGCTCCGCTGCCGTTGGTATACTTGACGATGTTGTTGTTGGCCGAGGCGTTGTCGGTCTCGGTGATGTAGAAGCCGTACTCCATGTTCCTGTAGAGATCGTTCCCGCCGTAGTGGCCATCGCTGCCGTCCTCGATGTATATCCCCGCATGGTCCTCGGGGGTCGGCCCATTGTTGTTGTCGGCCACGTGATTGTCCGCGATGTATGGGGAGTCGCAGTGACCCAGGTAGAGTCCCGATTCGTTGTGGCCGGTGATGTTGCAGAACACCACCCACAGATAGTCGGAGTACCAACCGTAGACGCCAGTCCACTCATTGTTGTGTATCTCATTGTGACGGAGGTTAACGTTGTCGGCAGAAGACGTCCTCACCCCGTTCTCGTAATTGTCCGATATCTCGTTGTAGAAGATGCTGACGCGGTCGCAATTGCTTACCATGATACCGCCTGAACCGTCCCCTCCCCTGTTGTTCCCGTTGATCCTGTTCCTGTGTATCTCCAGGTGGTCGGACGTACTGATCTCGATCCCGTCCCCGGTGTTGTTGGAGATGTTGTTGTACCAGATCTCCGTGTAATCAGCGGTGAAGAGGTATATCCCGGAGTGACCTCCGCAGTTGAAGACTATGGTATTATTGAAGAATTCGTTGTGGTAGGCGTTGTTGACACGGACACCGTAGTAGGGATTGCCGCGGACGTAGTTCTTGGAGACGTTCACGTAGTCGGTGTCGTAGAGGTAGAGGCCGGCGTGGCTCCATGGAGCCGCATCGTCCTGGTTGTTAAGGACGATATCGTTCCCGAAGACCTCTGCTGACATGCACTCGACCACGTAGATCCCTTCGTAACCGTTGCCCGTGATGTTATTGTCCACGGCCGTGATGTTGTCGCTGAAGTAGAGATAGAGACCCCGCTCGGTGTTGTTGTGTATCTCGTTGCGGGAGACGTTGGCCATGTCGCTCGTCTCGATGGTGAATCCCCGGCCGCTGTTCCAGGAGATCTCGTTGTCGGCGACGTAGACGTAGTCGCTGTTCGTGACGACCATTCCAGCGGTCTGCGTGGCGTTCATGTTGTTGCCGTTGATCGTGTTCCCGGTGATCGTGCTGTACTCGGAGCCGAAGAGCTGGATCCCGTCGCCAGTGCTGTTGGAGACGTTGTTGTTCATGATCGTGGTGTTCGGACACCAGTTCACGAAGATGCCGGCGTCCCCACCGCAATTGAAGACGACGTCGTTGTTGTACAGGGTGTTGTTCTCGGCACCCTGGAAGAGATAGACGCCCTGTTTCGGATTGTTGCTCACGTAGTTGCCCGAGACGTTGTTCCAGGTGGAATTGCGGAGCGTTATCCCGGCGTTGTTCGCCTGCAAAAGAGCGTATTGGTTGTTGTACGTGGCGTTGTTCTTCAGTACGGTCGAGTTGTTGGCCTGCCACAGGAGGATCCCAGACACGTAATTGTGGTGCACCTCGTTCCATTGCACCAGTGCATCATCCGACATCCTCACCGTGAGACCGTTGCCGTTGTTCCGCTTGACAGTGTTCGCAATGACGTCCAGCTCTGTGACATTGACGAGGGTTATGCCGGCCCGGTAGTTGTCCGAGACCCAGTTGGCCGACACGGAGACGTCGACCGAGTCGAAGATGTAGAAGGGCAATTCATAGGCATCCATGACGGTGTTGATGTAGACGTAGTAATGGTCGCACCTCTCCATCCGCAGTCCCTGCTTGACGCATTCCGAGATGTTGTTGTAGTAGAACGTTCCATTGTTGGACCTCTTGATCTCGACCGCTGCGTGGTCGTCGTTCTTTCCGCGCGCTTTGATGAAGTAGTTATCGTACACGTGACACTCACGGCTCGCAGTTATCCGGAGAAGGTGCATGTGGGTCCTGTTCATCCGGTTGTTCCTGACCGTGATGTTGGAGCTCGCATGGATCCTGAACCCATCGTAGCTGTACCCCTTTATCCTGTTGTTGAGACTGAGGTCGTTGTCGGCGAAGACGCAATGCTCGGAACCCTGATAGACATAGATCCCGTAGTAATCGTTCCCTGTGATGTTGCATCCCTTGACGGTGACGTTCGTAGACCCGTAGACGCGCATCCCGTCGGAATTGTTGAACATGTCACAGTCCGTGATGTTCACGAAGTTGGAAAGTGTCAGAAGGACGGACCAGTAGTCGTCGTAGAAGAGGCAGTCCCATACGTTCACGTATTCGGAGTAGTACACCTCGATGCCCGCGTCCCAGGAGTCCGTCCCGCTGGCGGTGATGTTCAGGCCAGATATGTTCACATAGCTCTCAGTGACCCGGATGGTGTCCCCGAAGCTGTAGAATCCGTACACGACGGATTCGTCGGTCCCGTTGCCCACCAGGTTCACGGACTTGTTCACCAGGACGTGCTCGTTGTACTGGCCCTCGTATATCAGTATGTTGTCCCCGGCCGTCGCAGCGTCGATCGCGTCCTGGATGTCGGAGTGGTCGGCGCCCCCCCAGTCATCGTCGACGATTATGTCTGCCGCCGAAGCGGATCCCGCCATGACTGTCAACGCACAGGCTATCACTATCATCATCAGTACGGTCGCTACCCTCATTCACGTCACCCTTGGTGACCGAATGTACTGGCCAGTTATTATAGGTTCCGTGATGGGTTCAGCGGCGCCGGCGCCTGATGGCGATGACCATGAACGCGACCATCGACAATGCGACGAGCAGTCCGAGCTCGGGAACCTTCTCCGGGGCGCTGGTAGCCACAGGATCGTCAAGGGGGTACTCGTCAGCCGCAGTGGACCCGTCGATGGTGTAGTTGCCTGATCCGCCCCAGTCGGACCACCAGTTCCCCTCGGCACCGTCGTCCCACGAGCTGTTCCCGTTCATGTCATAGCACTGCGATGATGATCCGGAGTTATCGAGGAAGTTGTTGTGGTGGACCGAGTTGTTCCCCGAGGTCCCGTCCATCCGGATGGCATAGGAGTCCGCGCCCATCATCTCGTTGTGGGTCAGTGTTATGTTCCAGCTGCTCTCCAGTCGGACGGAATAACCAGTGGCGTTCTTCATCGTATTGTTGAATATGGTCGCCGTGTCCGAATCGCGGAAGTAGATGTCGCCGTTGTCGCCCGAGAACAGGCACATGGATATGTTGACAAGGAGCGAGTTCCTGAGGTATATTGCCAGGTTGTTGTCCTTGAACGTTATGTTCCTGTAGGTGTGGTTCGTGGCGAACGAGTAGATGGCGTACGAGAATCCCGTGAAAACGGAGTCCCTGATCAGGACATCCTGGTTGTTCGCGAGTATGTACAGACAGCGGTCATTGCCGGTGTTGGTCCCGTTGATCCTCGCGATCTCGATGTCCTCGCAGTAGTCGATGTACATTCCGTTCTCCCAGATACCGTCTATCGTGAAGTCCTCGATGAGGGATCCGTCCGAATATCGCAGGTACATTCCCTGGCTAAGGTTCCGAAGGGTGACATTGCTGAGATGGGCATCGTTGCAGAAGGCGATCAACATGCCGTTCCCGGCATCGGATATCGTCACGTCGTCCATCCTGACGTCGTCGCAGTCCCCGAGGATGACCTGACCGTAGGTACCGGATGGTACGGTGTGGCCGTTGGTGTTCGCTAGGTAGTAGACCGGATCGCCGTTCACCGTGCAATCCCATATCTCGTGGCTGTCGTAGTCACTGGGGAGCCAACCCCCGAGATCTATGGAGGAGTCGATGAAGGTGTTGTTCAACAGGGTCATGGAACTGCTCCTGTAGCCATTGATCGCCTCGTAGCTGGGTATATCCCAGAATGTGCACCAATTGATCGTGACATATGGAGTGTATGCGCTGAATGTTCCGTAACCACAATCGTATATCGTGCAGTTGTCTATGGTGACGTAGCTCGCTGCAGGTCTGATACCCTCATCGCTGTCATGGATCGTGCAGTTGTCCACCGTGGAGTACTGTCCCCGGATGTCGATCCCGGAACTGTCCTCGGAGCCCGAGACATTGAGCCCGGTGATGTTCACCCAGTCGGATTCGATGTGGATGATGTCGCTTAACGTGTCATAGAACACGAAGGTGTCCGCGGACCCGTTCCCGATGATGCTAACCGTCTTGTTCACGAGGACCGTCTCGTTGTATGACCCGGCATAGACGTAGATTACCTCCCCCTCGGTCGAGGCATCCATCGCCGCCGTTATGTTGTTGTGATCAGCCCATTTCAAAGAGACGTCGTCATCGTCGACGATCAGCTCGCCGACGACCGTTCCCGTGGTGAATGCAAGGGAACAGGCCACAACTACCATCATCATTACGATCGATATCCTCATTCTAGTCACCCCTTTGGGTAACGAATGCAATGGCCCGTTCTTATACGTTCCGTGGAACGTTCACCTACGTTTGCGCCTAATG
The DNA here is from genome assembly GCA_028279595.1 of Thermoplasmatota archaeon. GTDB lineage: Archaea > Thermoplasmatota > JAKEGO01 > JAKEGO01 > JAKEGO01 > JANQNK01. The sequence continues at coordinate 29,997 of JANQNK010000015.1, read as the reverse complement.
GCTATCGCCATGAAGGCCACGATGGACACTGCCAGGAGCAGTCCGAACTCCGCTACCTTCTCCGGCGCACTCGTGCCGACCGGTTTCGAGAGCGGGTACCTGTCCTCGGCGTCCGCGTTCCCGTCCATCTCGTACGGGTCGGCGGTGGAGTTGTGCCAGTAGTTGCCCTCAGACACGCCGTCGTCCCAAACGCTCGCGACGTCCGCATTGTATCCCTGGACCCCGACGCCGTTGTTCTCCTTGAAATTGTTGTAATAGACGTAGTTGACCTTCGGGGAGTTGATCCTGAGGCCGTAGTCGTCGTTGCCCCTGAACTCGTTCCTCACGATCGACCAGTTGTCGTCCCTTATGAGGTTGACCCCGGAGCCGTAGTTGTAGAACACCGAGTTGTTCTCGAAGGTGACGTTCCTGCAGTCCATGGACTGGAGGCCGTAGTTGGTGCAGTACCTGATGTTGTTCCATCCGAAGGAGAGCACCCTGCTGTTGGATATCGATACCCCGTAGCTTCCGGACTTGATCACGTAGTTGTGGTTGAAGACGGAACGGTTCAGCTTGTCGACGAAGATGTTGTTGCTGCTGGAGCCGACGATGGTGTTGTTCGAGAACAGGATGTCCCAGTAGTGCTCGTTGTTGTAGGGGTCGTCCAGATCGATGCCGTATTCGTTCCGGTAGATGTCGTTCCCCCAGATAGTGGAGTTCTCGACAAGCGAGTCGAACCTGATCCCGTCGTTCCAGGTGCCGCCACCACGCATGTTCCTGCAGATCGAGCTCTCGTTCACCTCGACGTGGGTCGAGTTCCGGATGAATATCCCGTCGCCGTTGTGGCTGACATTGCATCCGACGACGCCGACCCGCTTGCTGTCGTTGATGTAGATCCCGATGCGATAGTTGTCGGTGACCATGCACTGGTAGACGGCGCTGTCGTTCGCCCATTGAAGGTGGATCCCGAAGCTGGAGCTCGTGATGTTCATGTTGCCGAGCGTCACGTTCGCAGCGGAGACGTTGAACGTCACGAAGCCGCTTCCGCCGTTGACGATGACCGTCGAGGAGCTGTTGCCCCATATCGATACCGTCTTGTTCACGACGAGGTTCTCGTTGTACGTGCCTGCATAGACGTTGATGTACTCACCGGAACCGACGTCCGCAAGGGCCTCTCCTATGGTGCCGTAATCCGCCCACGTACCGTTGTTGTCGTCCACTACAACATCCGCTTCCGCTGTCCCAATGATGGCCAACGCTGCGATGACCACCAGACCAAGTATCCAGAGTCGCATCTTCCCATCTCCCGACTGATTCTAAATCCACTGTTTGGTATTTATATATTCCCAACGGGAACCAAAGGGGAGAGGCGGACGGGATATCGTTAAATATGCAAGATGACATGGGGGCCTGGCCACCGGTCCGGGGCCCTGCAGGACCGACTGGGTACCCGGTGACGCGCCGATGGCAGTATCGGAGTGATGATGAAAATGAAGAACGGGACCATAGCGATATGTTTGATGGCGGTACTGTTGATCTCACTGGTCGGATGTACCTCCGAGAGCGGAGGGGATGATGACGAGAAGGTCACGATCACTGTGACACGCGTGGAGAAGCGTACGATAGACGGTTATGGAATGGAGCCCGATGACAATCACACGTTCATCGTTGTCGAGTTCACCATCAAGAACGGGGTTGACTCGACAATCTATATATCGGCCCTCTGGTTCGCGCTCGAGCATCCGGGCGGTTGGAGCCACTACGCGGAATGGAGCCTTCTGGGTGGCGACGCTGACACCGAGCTCGAGAAGGGAGAGTCCGGCGATTTCTTCGTCGGGTTCGAGGTTCCCGACAACGAGACCGTGTCGACCTCGTGGAAGCTGACCTACACCCAGCTCTTCTTCGGGGCCGAGGCGAACCTGGTCAACATCGTGGACGGGATACACAATCCTACCTACGTCGTACTGACCATCGACAGCTACCACTACGCCCAGCAGGACGACGACGGACTGAACGCGTCGGCCAACCACACGTTCCTGTACGCGAACATAACCCTCGAGAACACGGGGGAGACCATGAACAACTTCACCACGGGTGGCGGTTACTTCGACCTCTACCTCGTCGGGGACCCGATCCACGAATATTACGACGGTGAGGACGACGCCAAACCGGACCAGGTCGAACCGAGCGAGTCAGTATCGTGGTACATATACTGGGAGATCTCCGAGGAGGCCACTCCGGAGAAGATCGTCTACGATCCGTTCATGGACCCAGGTACGGAAGCGATGTTCGCGTAGCCGGGACCCGATGTAACGGGTTTACCAGTTGCTATAAGTAGAGAACACAGCGAATGCTCTGACGTGGGTTGCACCGTCCGGAAGTAATAAGTGGTAGTAAAGCGACTCGCTAAGAGGCAGACATCCGAGGGAGACTACATGATAGCGGAGGACCAGGTCGCAGCGTTGAACGACTTCACAGTTCCGTTCGACATCCGCAGGATCCCCATGCCGGAGAAGGCCATCAAGCAGAGGATCAGCCTCTTCGTCGTGAACCACAGCTCCGGTTACGAGGAATGGTTCATCGGTACCTCGGACGACATCGAGACGCAGCTGTTCGAGGAGCATCTCGTCGACAGGGAGAACGGTTTCTACCGTGCGCTCACGACGGAGTCGATCAAAAGCACCCGGAAGATACTGAAGTATTATTCCGAGAAGGGAATGGCCTCGGATTACGATCTCTCGAACGTCCACGACAGGATCTACGTGTACAGGATGGAGAACGGTACACGTCCCTGAGTTCTTTATTTAGCCGGAACGGCGTCTGCGTTCCTTGCTACGGTCTCTTGTTTACATCGAATGTCGTGACGATCGCTTCGCCGTCAGGGAGGACGACATCCTCGTCCTCGAGATAGAGCTGGACGGCCTCGCGCAGGTTGTCGATCGACTCCTCGACGGTGCTGCCCTGGCTGGCGACATCGATCTCGGGACAGAGCGATACGAACCAGTTCCCTTCCTTGTGGATAACTGCCGACAGTCGACTTGTCATTTGCACACCGTGTCGACCTGTCGGTGACTACTTAAGGATTTTGTGGAGCAGATGGCTCACTGTTCCCGTCTGCGGTAAACGATTGCCATTATGAACATCATCGTGAGTACGAGCAGGAATGCGAACTCCGGCACCCTCTCCGGCGCTGACGTAGGGATGATGCTCCCCTGGGGATGCTCATCGGCGAGTCCCGCGGACCCGTCGATGCTGTAATTGCCCGTTCCGTTCCAGTCCGACCAGTAATTGCCCTCGCCGGTTCCGTTGAAGGTGTTGTTCTCGTCCTTACCGCAGTATGCCTGCGACGAGGAGCCGCCGTTGTTGGCGAAGTTGTTGTAGCGTACCGTGATGTTCCTGGGAGAGGCACTGGAGTATAGGCCGTAATTGGTGTTGTCGAATATCTCGTTGTACTCGAAGACGCCCCCGTTGAGGGCCCAGAGATAGAGTCCATATCGACCGTTGTCCGCCATGGTCGTGTTGGTCATGTTGATCCCGTAGTAGAGGAGGAACTGGAATCCATCGCGCCCGTTCCCCTTCGATACGCACTCCGTGATGTTGACATGCCTGGAGTACTCGATGTGGAAACCGTCATATGACGCACTAGTGTTGTTCACGGCCCAGCACCGGACGATGTCGGACCCCGAGAACGTCGTGAGATAGAAGCCTGTCCATCCGTTCTCCGTGGCGTTGTTGTCGGCGAACAAGGTCCCCCTTCCGTTGACATGGAAGCCGTGCTCGCCGTTGTCCTCCGCGGTGTTGTTGCTGATCTCACCATCGTTGGCGGAGGTGAACCAGAAGCCGATACCGTCGTTCTGGTAGGCGTCATTCCACCGGAACAGCACTCTCACAGCGCTGCTGATGTAGAACCCCTCTCCTCCGATGGTGTCCTCCATCGTGTTCCTGTAGTAGAACGTGTCCTCGGCGTACCTCTGAAGGACGCCGAACCGCTTGTTGGTGTCTCCCTGGCTGTAGCCCAGGGTGAGGTCGTCGCAGTAGTGGAACGTGAAGCCGCCGTCGTCAGCACCGTCGTCCGTGTTGCAGTCGTACACGTCGGCGTAGTTGATGGTCATGCCGTCGCTGTGCCATCCCTCGATGCCGGATCTGTCGCAGTTCTCGACCCTGACCTGGTACATTGTCACGTCCTGTGAATGGGTTATGTACAGTCCGTCGTCGCTGCAGTTGTAGACGCCGGTGAACTCGATGACAGCGTCGTTGGCGTAGTATCCGAAGATGCCGATCTCGGTGTCGTTGACCCTGCAGTATGCGATGCGGACGTGATCGGCCCATTCAATGAATATCCCGGCGGCCTTCGGGTCCATGGTCATGTTCGATTCGACCGTGAGGTAGGTGATGTTGACGTAGTCCGCGGAGACGTTGAACGTGCTGTCGTCGTTCGGACTGTAGACCATCACGTCGTTGGTGCCATTACCTACGATGTTGACCGTCTGGTTGACTATGACGTTCTCGTAGTAGACGCCGTCGTAGACGTAAATCGTCTCGTTGTCTGCGGCGTTGTCGATGGCGTCCTGGATGTTGTCGTAATTCATCCAGGTGCCCGTGTCGTCGTCGACGACGAGGTCTCCGCTGACGGTAATCGATATGGCAAGCAGAATTCCCAGCACTAACACGAACTGAAGCATCCTCATTTCGTCCACCAGTACATGAATGCGATGGCGGGTTTAAGAGGATTGGGGGACGGTCTCAGATGTATCTCCGTCGGATGAAAACGGCGAGGAAGGCGAGGGATGCGACCGTGAGGAGCAGCCCGATCTCGGGAACCTTTTCGGGCGCACCGGTTTCGACGGGCTCCGCAAAGGGAGAACCGTCCTCCTGTCCGGAACCATCGATCTCGTAGGTTCCGTTACCGTCCCAGTCCGACCACCAGTTCCCTTCGGACCCGTCGTCCCAATCGTTCGAGGCGCTGTCGTATGCCTGGCCGTCGTTGTCATAGTTTCCATAGAAATTGTTGTGGTGGACCAGACAGTTGGTGGTACTTCCTGAAAACGAGACGCCATAGTAGGTATTGTTGATGAACTCATTGTAGACTATCGTGATGTTGTCCGATGACCTGGCATATAGTCCCTGCTGGCTCCACGCGACCGTGTTGTTCTCGAACCACACGTCATCGGTCTCATCGATATAGATGGCGACCCGGTCCTCGTTCCGGGATAAGTTGTTCTTGGTGATGTTCAGGTCGTAGCAGTTCTCGATCATCATGAGCTCCCTGCTGCTGGTCCCGTCGGCGATCACATTCCCATGGACATCGGTCCGGTTCGACCGTTCGATGTGGAGACCTATTCCCGAGTTGTTGTGTATCCAGTTGTCCTCGATCAAGCAGCCGTTGGAAACGTTGACGCGGATGGCGTGCCTTCCCGAATATATGACGTTATCGCTGATGTTGCATCTGTGAGAGTATTTCTCCAGCAGGACAGCCGTGGCGGCGTTTCCCGCTTCGATGGTATTGTTGTGGATCGTGCAGTCCTCGGACCTGACGAGACGAACACCGTTCATGTTGTCGGTATGATCATCGAATATGTAATTGTCCTCGACCAGGACATCACCGGTATCAGTTAGATTGATGGCAATACGGTCCGCCCTGAGCAGATCGTTGTCGAAGATCGTGATGTTGTTGCAGTCCATCCTGATCTCGATGCCGTTCTCACCGCTGTCATCCACGTTGTTGTCCTCGATCGTCACGTCACTGCATCCGTCCCTCAACCAGATGCCGTATTCGTTCCTCCAGAGGTCGTTGTTGGATATCGTGGCGTTCTGCACGTTATCGAAGATGATACCCTTGTCGTTCGAGGAGCCATTGCAGTCCTCGATGAGGATGTTGACCGCATCGCGGACCTTGACGCCCCTCTCCCTGTCCTTCCATGTGCATCTACGAATGGTCAGATTGTGCGATCCGTGGCCCATCAGACCGCTGCTCGAGGGATCGGAATTGGAACCGAAGACGCAATCCTCTATCGTAACGTTCTCGGCCGATACGCTGACGACCTCGTCACCCTCGGCCGGCCCCTTGAGATGGAGTCCGCTAACGAATGTTCCGTTCCCGTTAAGGGTCATGACTACATCCGATCCATTGGCGTCGACCTTCGTGTCGCTGGAACCGTTCCCGATGATGGTGAACTCCTTGCCGGTGTTGATCTCCTCCTCGTAGGTCCCGTTGTAGATGTAGATCGTGCTGCCCTCGGGAGCATCGTTGAGGGCCTCCGATATTGATCCGTAATCGGCCCAGGTTCCGTTGTCATCGTCGACGACGAAGGAGACTCCTTCGACGGAAGAAATGATCGCGATAAGGGCAAGGAACAGGAATCCTACGAATATCCAGATACGCATGCTTGGCACCACGTTTCGATGGAATCCGAATTACTTAAGCGATATGTAAATCATTGGACTATCGGTATTATCGGTGTGGGTCCGCTCTCACTTCCTGCGCCTTCGGATCACGATAGCGATGAATGTGAGGGCTGCGACCGTGAGGAGCAGTCCGACCTCGGGCACCCGTTCTGGAGCCGAGGTCACGACGGGAGAACCGAGCGGGTAATTGTCCTCGGCTAACGATGAACCCCCAATCTCATAGGTCCCGTTGCCGTCCCAGTCGGACCACCAGTTACCCTCGGTCCCGTTGTCCCAGTCGTTGGTCTGGGAGTCGTAGGCCTGTTCGTCGTTGTTGTAGTTGCCGTAGAAGTTGTTGTGATGCACGAGACTGTTCGTCGTCCTTGAAGATAGGGTCACGCCCCAGTAGGTGTTGTTCAAGAGCTCGTTGTAGGCGATTTCGAGATAGTCGCAGTCCGTCGAATAGATGCCGATCTCGGTCCACGAGATGGTGTTGTTGAAGACCGTGACATTGTCAGTGTTACTAAAGGAAATACCAGTGGCATCGGTGTCCCTCGAGATGTTGTTGAAGGTAATGTTGACATCATAGCAATAGACGATCTCTATAATCTCATTCCCATGGTTGTCAAGGAAGACGTTCTTGTGGATATCGGTGTGATTCGAATCGAGTAGATGCAAACCCCTACCGCTGGAAATATTGTGGACCCAGTTGTCCTCGATGATACAAAGGTGAGAGGTGCTTATGCGGATCCCTGGGCCCCCCCCTGTAATCGTGTTTCCCCGGACCTCGCTGTCATCGCAGTACGACAGTAAGATCCCATAGTTGTAGCCAATATCGATGTCGTTGTCGATGATCCTGCAATCGTCCGCCCATTGGATCCTAATCTCATCGCCCTTAGAGTGATCGCCGTTATCCGAGATGGTACAGCCGATGACATCGACCTCGTTGGACCAGTTGACGAGGATACCGTGCTTGTCCGACCTCTTCACGGTGCAGTTCCCGATCAGGACGTCATGGGAGTCTTCCTCCACGATCACGTTCCCGTCGTTCGCAAGGAAGGTGCTGTTCTCGACGACGATGTCGTACGATCCGTCGGTGATGTTGAGTCCGAAGCTGTTGTTGTAGAACTCGCAGTCGCGGATCGTGATCCTCCAGGATGTATCTATCAGCATCCCGTAGGCGCTGGAAGAGAAGTTGCAGTTCTCGAACAGCGTGTCGTTGCACTCCCTCAGAAGCACTCCCCACCTCATGAGGGACCAGGAACAGTTCCTGATGGTGACGTTGCTGTTCCGCCACATCCTGAACGCCTTCCCGATGTTGTCGGTCGGGTCCCCGAAGTCGCAGTCCTCGACGGTCACGTTCTCGTCGTTGATCCCGAGATAGCTGTCGCCGCTTCCGGGGCCCATCAGCTTCAGTCCGCTGACGTTGATCCACGGAGCCTGGAGCACCATGACGTCGTCGGCCTCGTCTGCATCCACGGTCGTTACGTCCGAGCCGTTCCCGATGAACGTGAACGTGTACGGACAGTTGAACTCCTCGTTGTAGGTACCGTTGTAGATGTAGATCGTGTTGAATTCCGGAGCATGGTTGATCGCCTCGGTTATCGAACCGTAATCCGCCCAGGTCCCGTTGTCGTCGTCGACTACGAACGAAAGGCCCTCGGCTGAGGAAACGATCGCTAACAGGGCTACGTACATGAACAATCCTGCGAACAGCAAGATACGCATACAGGTCACCGTTTCCGGATATCGTCCTGATTATTTAAGCGATATGTTGACCATCGGACGATGGCGTCCATCCGAAGGTCCGCGCTCACTTCCTTCGCCTTCGGATCACGATAGCGATGAAGACGAGGGCTGTGACCATGAGCAGTAGCCCGAACTCGGGAACCTTCTCCGGAGCGTTGGTGGTTGTCTTGTTCCCGAGCGGATACCTGTCGACATTGCCGGGCGACCCACCTATGGTGTAGTTTCCGGTGCCGTTCCAGTCGTTCCACCAATTCCCCTCCGAGACGCCGTCGTCCCACATGTTCCCGATCCCTTCGTCAGAGCACTGTGGTGATGCCGTATTGTTGTCGAAGTTGTTGTGATGGACAGTGCAGTTGTTGCTCTCGAGGTAAATGCCGTAGCCGTCGTTCCAGAAGATCTCGTTGTACGTGAAGTTCAGGAAGTTCGTGCCCTCGTTGCACCTGATCCCGACGTCGTTGAACCCGATCGTGTTGTTCTCGATCATCGAGTGATTGGTGTCCCGGATGTAGATCCCTCGCTCGCCGTTCCATTTGATCGAGTTGTTGAAGATGGTGACGTTCTCGCACCCGCTCCAGAGGTAGATGCCGTCCATATCGTTGCGCCAGATCGTGTTGTTGTAGATCGTGCAATTGTTCGAGTTGTTCATTGCGAAGGCGTCGTCTCCGGAACCCGTGATGACGTTGTCCCAGTAGTTGCACCATTCAGGGTCCCTTCCCCTGATGCCGAACATGGTGCTGTTGTCGATCTCGTTCCCGTGGAAGTCCATGTAATCGTTCGACCTGTCCCATACTCCCACGCCACAGTAGCGTATCGAATTGTTCCAGATCACACTGCGGTCGGCGGACCAGAGCCACATGCCGTAGTCGCTTCCATCTATCTCGTTGTCGTGGACGTCGTTGAGGTTGCTGGAGTCCAGGAATATCCCGTACTTGTCCACAGTGCAGTTGTTGAAGGCGATCTCGGTCTGGAATGCATCCTGAAGCCAGATGCCTACCCTTCCGGAGTTGATACGGTTGTCGAGGACCCTGAAGAACGAGAGGTTCTGTGATCCTGTCCGATTCGACCAGATCTTCGGGAGGTCATAGATCGATATGCCCCTCTGACGCGAGCTGATGGTGTTGCCGGAGATCACGATCCCTCCGAAGTTGAAGACGGAGTTGTTGACGTTCTCTACTCCAATGACGTCGGGGTCGTCCACGTGGATCGTGTAGTTGCCAGTCAGAGTGTTGTTCTGGATGTACACATGACCGATGGTCGTGATCGCGTTCCCGCTCATCTGTGAGCCGAAGTAGTCGAAATTGGACTGTTCCGTGAAGTTGATTGCGGCGTCCTCCGCCTCGATGTCGTTCCCGACGACGTACACCGACCCGTGGGTCACCTCAGCGTCGTCGGAGAGCCCTCTGCCCCAGCTGTTGAGCCATCTGAACTCCAATCCGCTGGACCTATGGGATGCGGATCCGTTCGAGGTCCTGATCCTGTTGTCGACGATGGACAGGTCTACCCTAGTGAACGTGGACGTCCCGTTCATGTTCCTGCCCCAGTGGTAGTGGTCCTCGATGATCAAGCCGTTGTATCTCGATGTGATGTTGTTGCGGTTGTACTCGTGATTCCCAATGGTCACATGGGAGTCCCCACGAACATGCTGGCCAATGTATGAGAAGTCGCTCTGGTACACGCCCTCCTCGCCTGCGACGATGGTGTTGTCGTTGAACGTGAAATCGCCCATCGTGAAGGAGGACGCGTCGTGGACGTTGTAGCCGTAGTACCCGAAGTCGTCCATGAAGAACCCGGTCCCGTTCGCCGTGACGTTGTTCCAGTCGAGGTGTATCGAACCCATGGTGACCTTCGAATTGTGATAGATATGATATCCGTGGTACTCGCACTCTGGATGCTCGATGCCCGTCATGTTCGCCACGACCGTGTTGTTGCTGGTCGTCAGGTCACCCATCCGGAACGACGAATCGTTGTACATGTAATAACCGTAGTTGTCGAAGTCATCTAACTCGATACCATGGCCTCCTGCGGTCACGGTGTTGTTGTCGAGGCGGATATCTCCGACCGTCACGTTGGCGCGACCGTAAAGGTTCCTGCCGTAGTTCGCCCATTCCTCGTGCTCGATGCCGTCGAAGACGGCCGTTATCACGTTGTCGCTGATGGATAGGTCTCCCAGGACGGCAACGGTGTCGTTGTAAAGATAACAACCGCGATACTCCCAGCGGTCCGCGTCGATCCCCGCGAACCCGGCATCGATGACGTTCCCGTCGATGCTGGTGGAACCGATCGTCACGGAGGCGCTTCCCCGGAGGTCGTTGGCATTCCGCCCGTGGCTGTTCGTCTCGATACCGTCGATCCCGGCGACGATAGTGTTGTAGTTGACCTGCATGTATCCGTGCTTGACGACCGACCTGTTGTAGCAGTACTGTCCCCACGAGTCCCAGTCGTCCACGTCCATGCCGTTGCTACCGGACGTGATGTTGTTGTGGTTGAACTCAGCGTTGCCGACCCTGACGTATGCGTCATCATAGAGGTTATAGCCGTGGTACTCGTACTCGCCGAAGTATATCCCCTCTTCCCCGGCGGTGATGTTGTTCCAGTTGAAGGTCGTGTTCCCCACGAGGCAGGTGGTGTTGTCCCACATCCTGGTGCCCCAGTAGTCGAAATCGTCCTGGTATATGCCGTCGCCCGTGGAGTTGATCGTGTTCCCGCTGAAGCTGATGTCGCCCATCCGGACGGATGCGGAGTCGTACATGTACTCGCCGAAGTATGCGATGTCCCTGAGCTCGATCCCGGCCTCGCCGTCGGTCTTGTTCCAGACAAGGATGTCGTTGTCATCGAACCTGACGTCGCCCATGGTCACATTGGAGGTGCCGTACAGGTTGTTCCCGACGTCGCGGATCATCGGGAAGTGTATCCCCTCGTGCCCGGCTTCGATCACGTTGTTGCTCATATCGAGGCTTCCGAGGATCACCCGCGCACTTCCGTTCAGTGTTTCGCCCCAGAACCTGGCCTGCATCTGCCAGTGCGTGCTGACACCGCCGATCGTCGCGTTGATGTCGTTGTCAACGATCCTGAACCCGCCCCAGGTGAACGATGTCGAACCCGTGTTCGAATGTCCAAGGTACCTCACCTTGTTGATGTTGACACCGCGCTTCGCGACGATGGTGTTGTTGTTGAAGTTGAAGGCGCCGATATCCACGCTCGCACTGTCCGTGAGGTAGCTCCCGATGTGCGTGAAGTTCACCGAGATGCCGGACTTCTCGCAGTCCATATCGTTCCATGTAACGTTCGAGGGGAATGCCAGGAACTGGTTCGTCATATTGAGGCTTGAGCCGGTTCCGTTGATCCAGATCGCTATGCAATCCTCGTCGATCTCCTCGAACAGGTTAGAGTCGATGTCGAAGCCCGGCGCCGATGTCTCGATCGCGTTCGAGCAGTTGTGGAATGCGATCCCCTTGATGACGACGTGCCGGTAGGATATGTTGATCGCCACTCCTCCCATGCCGTTCAAATAGGTCGCGCTCGTGCCGTTCCCCTGAAGGGTCACGGGCATGTCGATCTCGAGGTTCTCCCGGTAAGTACCGGCCCACACGTAAACGGTCTCTCCCTCCTGAGCATCGTCGACGCCCTTCCGGATCTTATCCCACGGATGGTCCTCGGTACCGTCCATCGACGGATCCCCTGAATTGGAGTCGTCCACGTACACATCCGCTGCAGCAATTCCGGCGATCGTAAAGAGCGCCATCGCTAGTACTAACGTTGAAAATAGCCACCTCATCATTCGTCGCACCGGGAGTTGATACCGATGTTGTTATTTAGTGATTTCCAATAGGCGTTACGCCGGATGCGAGAGTTCTATCGTCTCCTGCGGATAATCACCATCAGCGCGAGGATCATCGTTACCGTCAGGAGGAGCCCGAACTCGGGAACCTTCTCGGGGGCTGTGGTCTCGACCGGGTCGGAAAGAGGATATGCGTCCTCGGCTCCTCCGTCGACCGTATAGGGTCCGCTGCCGTTCCAGTCATCCCACCAATTTCCCTCGGATATCCCATCGTCCCACGTGTTGTCGCCAGTATCGTCGTACGCGTTGGCTACGACACCGTCGGCGATGTTGTTGTGATGGAAGAGGTTGTCGCGCGAGTCGCCCGCGAGCTGAATGCAGAAGTTCGAGTGGTCGAAGATCTCGCAGTAGGTCACGGTCACGTGGTTTGTATCGTCGATGTAAACGCCTTTCGATCCGTCGTACATGCTGCAATTCGTTACCGTGATATTGTGGCTATCATAGATGTAAAGGCCCGAACCTTCAAAGGAACAGTTGTTGAAGGCCGAGTACCGGAGGCCGTCGGCCCACACGCAGACGGGACCATATGCGGTGACGTTGTCGACCGTGATGTTCTCGCCCCTGATCCGTATCCCCGTGCTGAGATGATCGATCGTGCTGTTGGTCACCGTGATGTTGTGGCACTGGCTTCCGAAGTAGATGCCTTCGCCGGGACCTAGGCCTGAAAGATGGACATCATCGATGTCCACATGCCATGTGTAGAGGGCAATGTAGTCAGAGGTCGAGTTCTCTATGGTGACGTTGGAGATCGACCCCGTCGAACCCTCGACCAGTATCGACCTGTAATGACCATTGAAGTAGGAGTTGCTTAAAGTGAACCCGTTGACCTGGGCAAGGCTCAGCCCGGTCGACGAGTTCGAGCTGGTGAAGTTGGATACGACGATGTTGTCGCAGGATCCGACTATCAGGTCGCCTTCGAGGCCATCCAGGACCAGATCGTCAACGAGCACGTAGTAGTGCACCGGTTGTCCGTTCACCGTGCAGTTGTCGATGACGTGCGTGTCGACGTTCTGGTCGTCTAGCGACAGACCGCAGCCGAGCAACGACAGGTTGTTCAGGTCCAGCGTGTGACTGTTGATGGTGTCGATGCCCGACCTCGAGCAATCCGATAATTCGGACCATTTGACGGTCGATTCATGTGAGTAGGCGAGATAGATGCCCCTGGTACAGTCCGATACAGTGAGGTTGTCGCAGGTTAGGGATTCCGCCCATCGAGCGTCCACTCCAATGTCCGCCATCTCGATGGTGCAGTTGTCGATGGCTGTGTTCTTTCCTCCGACATTCACAGCCGATTGACCATCTGCGTTCCGGACGAGGAATCCCGAGATGTTGACCCAGTTGACGACCGTCCGGACGACGTCTTCGGTGTCCTGTCCGTCGATTATGGTGTCGGATGACCCGTTCCCGGTCAGGTTCACGATACGGTTGACGGTCACGTTCTCGTAGTAGGTCCCGTTGTAAACGACGATCGTGTCGCCGTTGGACGACGCATTGATGGCCTCCTGGATCGATGTGTAATCCGCCCAGGACCCTCCATCGTCATCGACGACGACCCCATCAGCACCCCTCAGGGATATCGACATGACAGCCATTACAACGAGCATCAGCATGAAAGGGACCATCTTCATCAACAGCACCGTCGCTGACATCATGGTACGCTTATAAATGGATTCTGGGTCGGACCTCACTGGCCGTTCTGTGTCGTCTTCTTCGGCTTCTTGTAGACGAAATAGAAGACCCCGACGAGAATCACAACGCCGATCAGCAATCCGAGGATCGAATCTGACCCGGAACCGAGTCCGAGGAGTCCGTCACCATCGTCCTCCCCGCTTCCGCTGCTTCCCTTCGCGTAGAAGTCCTCAGAGTGAGGTATCGAGTGATCGTTACCGTTGACCGCGCGGACGTGGACCGTGTGGTTCCCGGTGAATCCGAGCTTGGACTTCTTGACCTCGTAGCGCCAGTCGATGAACTCGCCGGTGCCGTATGTGTCCTCCGCGTACTCCACCTCGACCCAGTCCTTCCCGTCGATACTGACTTCGATCATCTCCACTTCGTCGACCTTCGCCCACGCCAGTCCCTCGATCACGGCGCCCTTCTTCGTCTCGGTTATGTTCACGATGTAGGCCTGCAGTTCGACGTCCAACGACCGGAGGTCCTGTCCCTGGAGCTCCACGGAGACCTTCACCGCCTCGTAGGCGTCCACTATCCCGTAGCCGAAGTCCCTGTTCCAGAACGGATCTATGTCCGGAAGGGTGGCTTCACCACGCCTTTCAGACGTCATGTGAAGGATCTGCTTGATGTGGGCCGGTTCCAGCTCAGGGTTCGCCTCCATCATCAACGCCACGACGCCCGCGGCAGCGGGGGTCGCATAGGACGTGCCGGAGCCCCTGTTCTCGTAACCATTGCCTTCCGCGTCACCGTAGCAGAGGTTGGAATCGACGCACGGTTCAGTGTTCCAGATCGAAGTTCCAGGAGCTGAAACGTCGGGCTTGAGCTCGTCGTAGGGGTAGCCGTCGCCGTCGTCCCTGCGCGGACCCCGGCTCGAGTATCCCGCAATGATGTCGTCGTCCCTGGTGACCGTGTTCAGGTCGTCGGTCGCGCCGACGACGATGCCCTCGCTCGTTGCGGACATGCCCGAGAACCCGTCGTTGTTCGGACCGTCGTTGCCGGCAGCTCCGACGCACACGACGCCCTCCTCGACTATCTCATCTATGAGCCGGGAGAACGGGTCCGAACCGTCGGAACCGCCGTCCTCGTGAGAGGTGATGCCCCATGAGAGCGACTGAATATCGATACCGTAGTGCTCCTCCTCGACCCAGCTCCATTCCGTGTCGGCATTGTCACGGACCCATTCCATCCCGCGCAGGGCGGAATCGTAGTAGGTCGTCGGAAGCAGATAGTTCTCGAAGGGACCTGCGCCGATATCCGTTCCTATCTGTACGTCGACGAGGGTGGCTCCGGGTGCAGAACCCATGTAGGCGAGGTCCGGATCTCCCTTGCTGGTACCCGTTGCCATCCCGGAACAGGACGTACCGTGACCGTTCCTGTCGTCGGGATCCGTGGTGCCGTCCTCGTTGGATTCGGGTGCGACTGCGTCGTATCCTGCTACCTGTTTGTATTCTAGTGACGGGTGCATGTCGTCAATGCCCGTGTCGGTGACGGCGACGTTGATGCCGTAACCGGTGTAGTTGAACTGTTCCCAGGCGCTGTACGGTGAGTATTCTTCCGAGCCACGTGCTTTGAGATTCCTTGTGGCCACGTCGGAGTAGAGATGGACCATACCGGAGCGTTCTATCATTACTACTCCGTCGAGGTTTGTCAGTTGAGGGATGATTGAGATAGGTCTGAGTCCGACGCTGATTGCGTCAATTGATTTGACTATGTAGCCTCCCTCGATCCCCAGCTCCGCGAGGGAATCGAGGTCGGTCGGTGTAATTTTTCGTGAGTAGGAGATGATGAGCGGTTCCTCGGTGTCATCCGTGAGGGATTCGAGTGAGTCGACGATGCTGTTGCGGTTAGAGTCGCGGGAGGTGCGTTCCCACCAGGGTTGGGTTGTGGGTGCTGGTTTCGGTGTTTGGAGAGGGATTTCGGAGGTCCAGGTTCGGTCATCGGATTGGATATCTGATCCGATCTCGGATGAGTTCATATCGATCCCAGCGATGGTCGGGACTGTCATGAGCATGATGAATGCCACTGCGACAGCAGACAACTGAGCATTGATAATGGACATATACTTCGATTTTAATGATTTTATAAATAGGTTGCGCCACTGTGATAATTATTGACCAATAATTACATATCAAGGCGGAATACTATATGACGGGGATTAAATGATTCAAGTGGATTTATCAGTTGGATCCGAATACAATAAAGATGATATTGAGAATATATTCAAGACACAATTCGGAAGTAGAATAAAGGGAATAACACAAAGACGATGGTCGGACGGAACTCAATATATTATCCTTTTCTCCCGAGCACATGGACCATATTCTGATCGCATTGAAGGTGATATTCTTTATTACGACGGTGAAGGTCAAAACAAGGATCAAATTGAAACGGCAGCCAATCGTGGTCTAATGTTAGCGAATGAGCGGAGCACACCGATATTTGGATTTAGAGAAGATGATAAAGGTGGTTTCTATAAATACCTCGGAATTTTAACTGTACTTAATTGGGAATATGTGAGAAAAGATCAATTCATGGTGTACGAGTTCGCTTTAAAGTTCGATGCATTAAGTCCAGATGAAAGTTATCAGCAATACGAGCAATTAATGCATGATGATACTCCCCCAATTCTTGAAGAACCGTCGGCAATGACGTCTTCCAAGAGAAAAGCAAGAAGCTATGCATTCGGGCGAGGGATCAAGGAAATTTACCAAAACCAATGTGCTGTATGTGGTATATCTCGATTTACTAATGCGGGTCATCCAGAAGTAGAATCAGCTCACATATATCCGAAATCAAAGAATGGCGCTGATGATTTACGCAACGGGATTGCTCTATGTAGACTTCATCATTGGGCCCTTGATGGCGGGCTCTTCGCCATTAAAGATGACCTATCAATAATCATTAAAGATTGGATTCGTGGTGACCCGAATTATGACGAAATTACTCGATTTGAGGGAAATAAGTTAAGGAAAAATGATGACGAAAGATATCAACCTGATCCACTCTATCTACGAGAACATCGTAGAATTCATGGCTTTGAACGATAAATCTTTGTAGATGTGTCGTTATAATAATGGGACATATATGGACTTAAATCATTATCAGCAGAAACTCGATGAGTTCGCAAAGAGTCGCGATTGGGATCAATTCCATACACCTAAAAATCTTGCAATGGCATTATCCGGAGAAGCTGGAGAGCTTCTTGAGTTATTTCAGTGGTTAACCGCAGAGCAGTCCACTAATCTCTCAGAGGAGGATATGTCCCATGTGACTCAAGAACTGGGTGACATAATGATATACTTACTCAGGTTATCAGACAAACTTGATATCGACATCGAGATGGCAGTTGAAGAGAAACTTCAATTGAATGAAGTAAAGTATCCCATAGCGCTGTCCAAAGGTAATGCAACTAAGTATAATCGTCGATGAATTTTATTATCATTCTATCCTGGTTCTGATAAACTTCTCGGTATCTTCATCAAGAAAATGTACATAGCAGCCTTTTAATCCTCGACTGAGGAGAACCCGATATGTGTTCTTAACTAGGTCAGTAAACTTATCCTTGCTACGTTTTACCATCGTATCATGAGATTCATTTTTATGACCTTCCCATGTTTGTGTCTTAAAGTTATACTGGAGATCTAGACCCCATATCACTCCAATATAGTCAAACTCAAATCCTTGAGCTGTATAGACACATCAGATTTGATTGATCCCATTCGGATCATATGCCCACAGGTCTGCAGGAGGAATATTCAGATTCAAACCCTTTGTTTCAGGACGAGCATCCCATGGTCGTTTATAATCTCCAATGACGATATCATCTTGAAGAGTTCCATCAGGTTTTGCTTTTGTCGACCATTTCCAACAGAAACCAGCTGACATACGGGCTGTGAAATTCTGATTATGCTTCTCCATGATTGCATTTTCAAGATCGAGTGGTGAATCGAAAATCTTAAACTCAAATTCATCAGCTGAATCCCATAATACGTTTGCTGTTCTTTCTATTCCCAGTGTGTTGTTAATCCAGTTCACGAATGCGTCGGATCCAGCACATCGAAATTGTGCTTCCAGCTGATATTCTGATAATTCGCATTCATTCTTCTCGGCATACTCTCGTATCAAATCTACCGAACCAATTTCATTTGGACGGACGATCTGCTTATCATCAATGAAGAAAACAGATACTTTTGCTGCGTCGATTAATTCCTGTATCTGTGGTACATTCGTTCGGTCCTTCTTCTTTGTGAATCTACTATGACTGAATTCTCGAATTCTATGAGCTTCATCCGAAATCAGGACATCTACAGAATTATAATCAGCATCCTTGTAGCTGTTGAAATACTTGAATTGAACCGCACCCCGGGTTCCGATTATTTTTCGGAGCGTTTGAGTGAACGCACGAGATCCAGTTGCATAATGAGCATTATAACCCTTGAGTAAAAGATCGGCCATAAGATTGATAGCGATTACTGATTTCCCGGTCCCAGGGCCTCCTTTGATTATTAGAACAGATTTTTTTCTATCGTGAAAACCGCTCCGTGCAATTGATAGGACCTTATCGTATACGACAAGCTGCTCATCTATCAGAATATACTCAGGATTTCCTTTAATTATCTGACCAACATGGTCCATCAGCTTTTTACTTGGACGATATTTACTTTCTTCGATTCGTTTCAGAACCTCTAATCCAGCCCCTGAATCAAGGCTTGATCTGAGATAACTCATCAATCTTGGAACGTCATCACCGGTAAACAATGGGAATCGTTCGAGAATTGCATCAAATTTCGGATCAAAGAGGTGATCAGCACCAAAACGTTGGTAATTATGTAAGTAACTACAAGACTTGAGCTGGACTGGAGAGTTACCTTCATAGAATGCAGTATGAGTATCCTCGAGGTACATCTGATACTGACCAACTTGAGCCGATGGATGAAGAACTTCCCGTTCCCCACCGCCAATGAACGTTAGAACTTCATTATCACCCATTGCTGATTTACATCGTTCCCATTGTTTCAATTCAATAATTATAGCATAATCAGATTGATCACTATCTCGACCGCAAATGAGACAGTCGAGCCTTTTTGATGTAAGTGGAAGTTGTTGCTCAAGAATGACACCGTGGTCAGTTAATTCAGCTTCTCGAAATACCATTGAAATTGCACGTATTGAATTTCTCCATGAATTGATCTCTGAGGGAGATGGATAATATCTAAAATGATGAAAGAAAGATGATTTCAGTTTATCAGCGATTTGATTTTGAACTGTATCAGCTATCAACTGTTCTGTAGAACCAGAGTAGAGCCGGATTTCATCACCAAACCATGATTATTGCATGTCTTTAAGAGGATTGGGGAATATCTGATTATACCTAATCATTTATATAACCGCAATCTTGCGTACATTATATAAGGTGTCTGTGGTAAAAACTAATTAATCTCAAATTAGGATTTTTAACTATAAACGAATTCCATAATGATTACCGCGCCAATTATTCCAAGTAGACAAAAAATAATTCCAATTTCAATTTGTCTTCTGATCTCGTGTAATTTTAATTTCTCGTGATTAATTGGATTATCAAACATTGAGTATGGATGTAATTGCTTACCATTCCGTTGGAACAAATAATAGGTAACAGCTATAAGAATGAATAAAATTCCTAAAACATACGAACGATTTATCAACAGGATTATTGAAAGTAAAAAGGAGACATAGGCTAAGAACCACACTACAGATCCAGAATCAGTATCCTCGTGCCATCTATAATGATCATTTCGATGTTTTTCAGTTAATTCTTTTATCATCTGGAATATGTTGCTGGCTTTCCGGCGTGGTCTCTCTGAATAACATCGAATATCTACATATGTACCTGATTTCCACGTACTAAAATGAATTTTAATTGTCCCGAGAAATAACGATTGATCACTATCCCATATTTCGTAATGAATACTAATTGATCTAGTATTGTCTGAAAAGCGTAATAATGAATAATCATCTATGCTATCCATTTCTTCAGTGCCAAAATTATCGTATATGTATATACTTTGTGAGATATTTAATCTTTCAGGATTTCTATCTCCAATTATCTCGTCTTGAATTTTATCATTTAATAAACTCTCAATTTCCCTAATCATTCCTTTGTTTATATTGCATGATGGTAGCATCTTTTTAATTTCAATATCTGATGGCACATTAATCAATAGAATAAAATGTATAAATACATACGTGCTATTCTTCACTATTCTAGTGAGTATGAACAATGGGAGCAGAGAATCCCATCCATATGAGATTCTGTTTGTACTGTAAAGGTAGTGAAAGTTCCATATCTACAAATGGTCATCCCGGAATGTATTTTCGATAATAGAAATTATTTGATCATTGTATAACTTCGATTAATCGACATCTAATTTAGAATTTTTTCATTTTCTTCTTATACATCTCCTTAAGTTCAGTCTCATCGCGATTCATCATAAAATACCCTTTTAAAAAGACAAGAGTTCCAATAAGAATAACCACGGCAGCAATAAAAATTACCTGAACAAGATTACTATTAAATTGAGAAACCACCCCCGATAATGCTATTGAAGAAGTAATCATTCCAACACCTAAAACCATTAATATCCGCCCTAATATTGTCATAGGAAATGAATCTAATTTACTTTTAGTCAGCTCAAGTTTAAATTTATCCCTTTCCTGTAGTAATTTTTCCTTCTCGATTTCTAGTCTTATTTTTTCTGTTTCTTGTCGCATCGTTTCACAAGCGATTGCTGTTTGACTCTCTTGCTTTTTTGTTTGTATTTGATTACTCAAACTTTGTTCTCTAAACAACTTCTCTTCAAAGTCCAATTGCATACCTCCAACAATTTTAATTCATTATCAGCATTATCCTGTAATATTATCAAGTTATTAGGTCTTATAACTAACCTTATTGGATGGTGAAATGTAATCATTGTATCGATAGTACACCTCTTTTATTCTTTAAAAGTCGTCTTATAATAAACCTACATTCATCCCAACTATGAAGCCCCCCCCGGATAGTTCCTTGGAATTTAATAGCCCCTGCACTATCTGCAACATTAGGGAGAACCATTTCTCCCCCCGGTTCAGTAATACTCAAATCTAATAAACAATCTCGAATTCTCTCTAAATCCCCATAATGAACATATAATCGCTCTAATTCCGACCTATTAAAGATCTTAGGAGCAATCTTCAACTGACTATTCCAAACCTCCCAACTCCAATTCGGTAATGAACCATGTATCTTTGGATACCATTGAGGTTCGTCATATGCAGCAATGTCATTCCAAAATAATTGTAAAAGTCGTATATTACGTTTAACCTCAAGATTCACTAGGATCCGCGCAGCATTACGTTCTTCTTGGAACTTCCGATGTTCTCGGAAAGACCTTGCGATTTCATGTAGAGTGAATCCGATAACAACACCAATTATTGCGGAAACCGCAGGATCTATCATGACATTTAATTCCATTTACCCATTAAAGATATTCCTATACGTTCTGTTGATATCTAATGTAAATGTAAATTTGAGTAATTGTTCGGATCCCATTATTAAGACTATCCTGAATGAATAACTAGTACCATTAAACCTATATTACTATGAGTAATTCCATAATTGGTAGTAATTTGATGTCGATTAGTATGTTCGGAGGAATTTCTGAAATTGGGGGTAATAAACCCCTAATTGAAACAGCTCAAACTAGAATCCTCCTCGACTTCGGTTCCCGCATGGGCTACGAGTCCCAGTACTTCGCCGAATTCCTCGGCATCCGCACGAACACCGACCTCCCCGACAAATTAACCATCGGAGTCCTCCCCCACATTGACGGTATCTACCGTGAAGGCCTCATCCGCCCCAGAGGCATAGATGAGGTCTCTCCAACATCCTCCCGCACCCTCACCTCAGACTCCCCCCTCGTCAACTCTGAAATCATCTCAGCGGAAGACTACTCCAACAAACATGGAAAACCCTTCGTCGACGCGATCTTCCTCAGCCACGCTCATCTCGACCACACCGGAGCCATCGGCTACCTCCACCACCAGATACCATTGTACTGCTCGGAAGTAACGGAAACACTCGTCAGAGCCATAGACGACGTCACCACTTTCAGAACGAAAGCGATCACTTCCGAATTGGTAGAAGTCACCACCAGTGGAGACCGCTCCACCTTCCCCGGAGCTCTCAAACTGAAGAAGGAATCCGTGGAAAGGGAAGTAAACACAATGGAGGACGGAGAGACCGTCTCCCTGGGCGACGTCAAGGTCAAACTGATAGAAGTGGACCACTCCGTCCCGGGAGCAGCCTCGTTCGTGGTGGAAGCGGAAGGAAAGAGGATACTCTACACTGGCGACATCCGTTTCCACGGCAACAAAGGGATGACGATAGAAGAGTACGTGGAGAAGGTCGGAGCGATCGACGTCATGCTCTGTGAAGGCACCCGTGTCGACTCGAACAAGCAGATTACAGAAAAGGACATCTGCGAATCCATTTCGAACAAGATCTCGGAGACGGAAGGTATCGTCTTTGTCGACTTCGCCTGGAAGGACACCACCAGGTACGAGACCATCCTGGAAGCCGTCAGGAATGATGCAAGAGGACGCACTTTCGTCATCAACTCGCGACTCGCTTACCTTCTCAACAAGCTCGGGGAGGAGTTGCCCGAGGATGTGAAGGTCTTCCTGAAGAGGAAGGGATCCTGTCTGTATTCTCCTGCGGATTACACGGGCTACAAGCATGAAGTTGGATACGAGATAGACTGGAAGAACAATGAGCCGGACCTTGAACATTACGAGAACGGCATCATCGCAAGTCAGATCGTGGCAGAACCGTCCAAGTACGTCATGATGCTATCATTCTTCGACCTGGGTCAGATCTTCGACTTCGCCGACGAAGAGGGGAATATACCGGGTTCATTCTTCATCAAGGCACAGTGTGAACCTTTCTCGGACGAGATGGAGATCGACGAGAAACGTCTGATCAATTGGCTCGACAAGTTCGGGATCGGATACGATCGCGACGAAGAGAAGGATTATCCGTGCGTGGACAGAGCCCACGTCTCCGGACACGCGTCAAGACCGGAGCTCAAGAGACTGATCGAGCTCCTCGCTCCCGAAAAACTCATTCCGATCCATACGGAACATCCAGAGGAGTTTGAAGTCATTGCGCGAGAGATCCAATCGGAAGACGGCAGTCAGGTCGACATTATCATTCCTGAATATGGAAGTCCGATTGACATTTGATGAATTATCTCATCATTTTTCGACCAAAGGTAAGAATGAATAGTGCCATCAGCATAGTTCCGAGGAGCGCTTCGGTCATTGCGCAGACCTTAATGTAATCCATGGAGGCTGCAGGTTGGATATCACCGAACCCGAGGGTCGTGAAAGTGACGACACTGAAGTAATATGAATCCAGGATACTTACTGACTCTCCAGCTCGATGTAATCCGCCCGATAGCCAGTAAATTGTACCAAAGAGTGTGATGATAATTGCCCACCAGGCAAGTATATAGTGGGGTTTCTCACCGTATCCAGCACTATAACGATAGATACTATTCCATAACCAATTCGTCCAATTCTTTGCGAACCGGTGGACGTGACTCTCCATCAACTTTTCGCGATAATAATACTTGCCAGAAGTTTCGTATTGACCTGCTTGTTTGAAATGGTTTTTCAATTTGACATAGACTTCACGAGCTTCCCCGGCTTGCTCAATCATCTGATCTCGATCGTTATTCTTCTTACCGCGATTGAATTTCCTTTCATTGACGACAATTTCATCTACCTTAGTATAGTACAGAGTTGAACCATCAATGACACAATTGAACCAGTCAATACCTTGCACCTCGGTCTTGCTATTCATCTCGGTATATCGTAAATTGGCATCCCTCATTTTCGCCTTGTTTAACGATGCGCCCTTTAAATTTGAATACTCAAAATTTGCCTCATTTAAGTTCGATTTATCGAATATGGATTCAGATAAATGAGCTCGAGTAAAGAAAGATCCTTCAAGGTTCGAACGAGTGAAGTCTGCGCCACCAAGGTTTGCATTTTCGAAGTGGGACAATCGTCCTTGACAAAAATCGAAGGCAGTATAGATCAATGTAGAATCTTTGAAATCTGCTCGAAAGATGTTTGTTCCCCCGAGGTCCGCATATGACATTTCTGCTCCTTCGAACTCGGCATCTTGAAGATTAGACTTCCGAAGATCAGTTTTTAGCGAGTCATCGATCGGATCTCTCTGATCGTAGAAAATTGCCCCATTGAACTTACATTTCGACAGATTCCACTCACTCAGATCGGCTCCAGAGAAATCCCAACCTGACAAATCCATTCCTGAAAGGTCCTTGTCCAATTGATGTTCCTCGATTAGCGATTTTGCCCGTTCTTCCATATCCATTCCCTCGTAAGGAGATACCACCTGAACGAACCCAATATTCAGCTTTGGTTGCCAATGATGGTCCCATTTCAAGGATTGAACCTTCGACACTTAATCCTTCCGGAAACAAGAAAAAGAAGATAGTTGCGGAGAGGTAATAGCCACGTATCTGCGTGTCGACTCCGCAACCAATTTCTACAATCCCTTTCGTGGTTATATACGTAATTTGGTGGAAACCAAGATACACCGGTTATAACCCCAACCTAAGAAGAAGGTGGTTGCGAGTCTCGAGAGTTGCATTCGCATTTGCGATTCGGGTCCCCGCAACCAATTTTCCATCTGAGGTTTTTCTTTATAAGGCTGCCTTGGTTACCACCATCTCTCATCTGTTTCGGAATTTCCTTCTTTGGACGATAACTAATAGCGACATAGCTAGGGCTACGGTTATTATACCGAATCCTGGTGTACCCGAGGATTTATCTTTATTTGCGGATTCACCTTGAATCTGGAAGGAATATATTTCTGATTCTGTTCTAGATTCCCCATCATCCGCGACTACCTTCCAATAGTATGTTCCCGGTTCTAGATCTGTAGTTTCATATGAGTCAATGGATGAACCCTGCGCGACTATAGTCGTGGGATTCTCGTTGGTATCTAAATATACCTCATAAGCGATTGTGTCTCCGTCCTCGTCAGACGAGTCCCAATCAAGAAGAATTGTATCATTTAACTCGTAGACTGCTTCGGACGGTGAAGAAACTGTGATAACCGGTGCATGATTTATGAATTCGTGTGAATAATCGAGGTAATCCCAATACCATACTGTGCTATCCTGAAGTGATTGAATTTCTCCGGATTCCCAGAGAGGTTCTCTGATCACGAAATCCTTCTTTGGTAGAGATCCAGTCTCAATGACCTCTAGCAAAGTATCGAGAAGACCTATTATCAATCCTTTATCCTGTATTGTTGAGTAAAATCCGTATGCTGTTTTTCCACTCTCAGTAAGATTGAGATGGAAGTATACTCCGAGCGAAAGAGAAGCTTCGGACTTAGTCTTCATAATCCCATAGAACTTTGAATCAGTTTTCGATCCGGAAACAGTGAACGATGGATGTGATGAAATGCTATCACACCAAACAAAATCGTTCTCTAAATTTGAGTCCCCAGTTGACTGAATGTAAAAACCCAATCTGTCCTGAATTTGTGTGTCAAGTAGAAGGTCTGACTCGATATAGACGTTGGTAAAGAAGTTTCCGATGTTGATTATTGTGTTAGTAATTGGATTTGAACCCGTTAAGGCTTTGATGAATTGAAAGATGTCAACTTGAGCAATATTAACCGGTATCGTACCAAGATTAATTGATCCAATGTGATTGTATATTGTACCGTTTGATTTGTAGATTCGTTTCATTTGGTCCCAGGTGTATATGTCTACACTTCCGTGTGAAAGTGTAGGTATCGATATCAATGGTTCTCCATCATTATCGAGTCCTTGATTGTTATTCATCAACGGAATAGAGGTTTCATTTGACCATAATTCGGTCTCTTGTTCATTTGAATCGATTATCGATATTGTGAATTGCAGGGAGGGTCGATACCAAATTTCGTAATAATCAGTCTTATTTAGCAATTGTATTTCAAATTCCACATCTCGTTTATCCTCATTAATTTCCAGCCTATAGGTACAACGGCCAGTATGTTCTAGTAACATGGTCGATTTGAAGCCCGTTCTTATCGATAGTGTATATCCGAATGGTAAGGGCATCAATACCGATTCAGATACCATATCCACATTGAAATTATTATAATCGGTATTCAGGGTAACGGTGCTCCCGTTTGAAATTGTGCCCCAATGTTCTGCTGCAGAAAGATCGATCGGCTCGATCGTCACCGGCCTTAATTTAATATCCGTGGCAAGTTCGTCATCTTCGACTGTCAATTTAACGAAATATTCGTCAGGTATCGTATAGACGTGCGTAACGTCAACTCCGTAACCGATTGAACCATCGCCGAAATCCCATGTGTAATTCAATTCATCGCCATCTAGATCGAATGAATTCCGCCCCGAGAATGAAATGTCCTCAAACTGATGGAGATAATCTGAATCGATAGTAATTGATGCTACTGGAACGGAATTATTATGGATAATTGTCACTTCCCAGAAACAGATATCATAATACCAGTAATTGTAGCGTGAGGATTCGAAATACATAATGCAACCGATAAAATAAGTTCCAGCAGAACCGTAGTTTGCGAACAATTCAAATGTTTGATTGTTCGAATCAGTATCGTTTATTGGTATCCAATCACTACTTGATATGTTATTGAAAAGCCAGAGATAGGTAAAGGTGTCTGGAAGATAATATGGGATGAATGGATCAACAATAGAGAGTGAGGTTGTTTCACCCTCATTCATTGATATAACTCCACTGGATGGAGAGATCTCTTCAATTGTGACACCTTTCCTGAGACGGAATGAAAATTCGATATATGCATCAATTTCCGATTGCCCATCTTCACTCCCATCTAAGTAATACCTATCCGGATTATCATTCGATTCTGAGATCTCATAAATAAAATCTACTGAAGTTCTACTCGCATTAGGATTGATATCCGCAACTTCATAATTACCATCGTTATCATCATCGTATGCATAGATCCAGAAATATAGCTCGTCAATATCATCTTCAATTCCGATTTCGATCCACCAAGCGCCAAGATCATCAAATCCTTCATCATCGACTACAACTACATTCTCAAACATCTTGGATTTCCATTGTTCTTCACTATTAAACGATCCATTATTATCAAGGTCGAAAAAGACCTTGAAATAGGGATCTCCGTCTGACCAAACATCAGCATTTTGATCTATCTCACAATAATCAATTGAGAATATTAGAACCGCATTTCCGTCGTCAATTAGATCCTCATCATCCGGTATCCCATCTCCATCCGAATCTTCAGATATCGGACTTCCGATTGGAAGCGATTCATGTTCAATATTATTTGTCTCACTTACAAGTACAAAGGTATGTGTGGACATGAGTAGTATGAATATGAATGCTGGCAGTATTTTATTGACACCTCTCATTTAATCCCCAATTACAATTAGTTATGACCCTTTTAATCCTTCCGGGCTGCTGCAGAGTCCAACCGAAAGGACTCTGGCCCGTAGAAATCCAAATCCAACCAAGAAGCAAACCACCATGCAACCTTTTTATAATCCACTCCTGTTTTAACAATATGCTCAAACTCGTCGATTCGGGGGTTCCGGGCCTGGATTCGGCCCTTGGTGGTGGCTTCTACAGACCGTCAACTCTTCTCATCACGGGAGATGAAAGCGCTGGCAAGACCACTTTCGTATTACAATCATTGATGTTCGCCTGCAGGAACCAGGAGAAGGTACTCTACGTCACTCCGTTGAGAGAACCAATGGAAGTTTCTCTCGCCTACCTTGAGAGAATGGGATTCTACGACAAGGAAGTGATGGACAAGGGAGACTTCACGATCATCGACGTTGCAGAGGTCGTCAACAACCCGAACGCGGACATCGTCTCCATGCTACAGGAGACCGTGAGCACTGGACAGTTCGACCGCGTCTGCTTCGACGACGTCGGCCTCTTCGAGGCGATGCTCGGACCGAACTTCGGACCGTTCCTGATCAATAGCATCTCGACGTTGACGAAGCTCGGATGCATGGTATACGTCGTCGCTCCTGAACCGAGTCAGCTCCTCATGAACGTCTCCGACGGCATCATCATGCTCGATATCGACTCCAACATGAGGAGCATCCAGATCGTCAAGCTGAGGGGTAGCAAGCATCGGGTGGACCCGTTGCCGCTCGAACTCTCCGAAATTGGCATCATGGTCAAACCAGAGATGCCTCAGAATTGAGCGAGACCCTATCGATCATTCCATGTCTACCATCAGTTCAGTGTAACCTGAATCGTCAACTATCCTCCAGATGATGTCATTGATGGATTCTCCCTCCAATCCTATCGACAACAGTATCTCCTTCAATTCGAGATCAATCTCAACATACGTCCTGCCCATGACGTTCCCTGAGACATACCCTTTTTGAATCTATCCCTCTAGAATGTCATCCGATCAGACGAAATAATATCCGGGAACAGTCGATGTAGCTACAACGGGGAAGATCTCCCCTCTCACTTCGATCTCGGCGATGGCCTGTCCCATTATCACTGGTGCGGGGACATTGATCTTCCTTATGGCAGCCATCGCTTCCATCATTCCATCCTTGGGAACGTTGTCGACGCGGACGCTCGCAAGAGGTCTCGCTCCTCCGAGGACGTAGACAGTAGTTGCCAATGTTCTACGCGGATCTGTCATCTCGGCTTGAGCGTAATCGATGCCCCTCGGACACTGGTTCCCCTTAACGAGGACGACCCCGCCCTCCATCGTGACTTCCATCTCGCAGCCGATGGGGCAGACGATGCAGATCATCCTGGTCACCGGACCACCTCCACAGTGAGTACGTCTCCAGTAATTCTACCAACATCGATCATGATCATCTCTGAGGGTGCTACTCTCGGCAGATTCTTCCTGAATGTCTCGTCCTCACCTGACCTTCCGACGATGGAGATATCGCGTCCCGGCTCGGTCACTCTCATCTTGAGCGTTGCACTGCTACGTCCGATCCTGTGAGGAAGGACGTACTGGATCCCGTCGCCGGCCTTGACATCGACGTCGAACTCCTCGACGTCGTTCCTAAGCCATCTGGAGACGGCGTAACCCGTCTCCTCGGCCTCGTCGGAGACGTAGTCGACGACGTCGTGGACGTGGAGGGCGTTACCGCAGCAGAATATCCCTGGGATAGAGGTCATGAAGTTGGCGTCGACAATAGGTCCGCTAGTAACGTTGTCGATCTCGACCCCAGCGCCTCGAGATAGCTCGTTCTCGGGGATCAATCCGACAGAGAGCAGAAGCGTGTCGCACTCGATCTCCTTCTCTGTCCTCTCGAGCGGTTTTCCGTCCTTGCCGATGGTCGCGACGACGACCGAAGATATCCGACCCTTGCCTTTGATCTCGATAATTGTCGTGCTCAGATGAAGCGGGATATCGAAGTCATCCAGACATTGGGTGATGTTTCGCTGGAGTCCTCCAGGGAAGGACATGATCTCCAGGACAGTAGGGACCTCGGCGCCCTCGAGCACAAGTCTTCGGGCCATTATCAGCCCTATGTCTCCAGAACCGAGAACGACGACCTTCTTCCCGACCATAAGGTTCCTGACGTTCATCATCTGCTGGGCAGTACCTGCTGTGAATATCCCTGCAGGTCTGGTTCCCGGAATGAGGATGTTGTCCCTGGTCCTCTCGCGGCATCCCATTGCGAGGATTATCGCCTTGGCTTTGAGGATCCCGATACCGTCTGTGTTCGACAGTATCAGTTCCTTCTCTGCCGTCATGTCGAGGACCATCGTGTCGGACATGACCTTGATCCCCTGATGGATGACGTCCATGGCGTGACGCTGGAAGTATTCAGGACCAGTCAACTCCTCCTCGTAACGGTAGAGCCCGAAGCCGGGATGGATGCATTGCTTCAGGATCCCACCGGGGGAGTGCTCGCGGTCGATGACAATGATGTTCTCCACACCGGCCTGCTTTGCGGCGACGGCAGCAGCGAGCCCGGCAGCGCCGGCCCCGATGACGGCGAGGTCGACGGAATGCTCGTTGATCATTCGACCACCTCGTCCTTGACCCTTCCGACGAAGACCTCGGAGCCTGCACGCCCGGTCCTGATCTCGGTCGGGTCCGTCCCTCTCGATACCATCATGTTGGCGATCCTGGGACTGCAGTATCCGCCCTGGCAGCGTCCCATCATCGCACGCGTGCGGTACTTGATGGCGTTCAGTGATGTCGCTCCCAGAGGGTTCTCGAGCGCAGCCTGTATCTCCGCCTGGCTTGCGTGTTCGCAACGGCAGAAGACTCGTCCGTAGTTGGGCTCTCCTGATATCCTTTG